>NZ_CP021645.1:3110000-4310000 GCF_006384975.1 Pseudomonas oryzihabitans | reverse complement strand
TCTCTGGGGCCTCGGCGCCAGTCTGGATGACCTGGCGGCCCTGGGCCTGCGCCTGGGCGCCGACGTCCCGGTGTTCGTCCGCGGCCAGGCCGCCTTCGCCGAGGGCGTGGGCGAAAAGCTCACGCCGGTTATGCCACCGGAACCCTGGTATCTCGTGGCCGTACCGCAAGTCTCTGTAAGTACAGCAGAAATTTTTTCCGATCCGCTGTTGACACGTGACACTCCCGCCATTAAAGTTTGCGCCGTTCTCGAGTGGTCAGGTCGAAACGACTGCCAGAGTACGGTCGAGAAGCGTTACCCAGAAATTCGTAACGCTTTGATCTTGCTAAACAAATTTGTTTCAGCTAGATTAACCGGCACTGGAGGTTGCATATTTGGAAGCTTTCCAAATAAGACCGAAGCTGATACAGTAGCGAGCCAGCTACCAGCATCACTTCCAGGCTTCGTAGCCAAGGGCAGCAACGTTTCGATGTTGCACCGAGCGCTGGCAAGTCTGACCAGAGAATGAGTACAGCTAGTACTCTGCAAGATACAGGGGCGTCGCCAAGCGGTAAGGCAGCAGGTTTTGATCCTGCCATGCGTTGGTTCGAATCCAGCCGCCCCTGCCATTTTCCTTCCAAGACCCACCTCAAGCCGCAGGAACTGCAGCGTGTCCAAGATGATGGTCTTCACGGGGAACGCCAACCCCGATCTGGCACGGCGCATCGTGCGCCAGCTGCACATCCCTCTCGGTGACGTCTCCGTCGGAAAATTCTCCGATGGCGAGATCAGCGTCGAAATCAACGAGAACGTGCGCGGCAAGGATGTCTTCATCATCCAGCCTACCTGCGAGCCGACCAACGATAACCTGATGGAACTGGTGGTGATGGCCGATGCCTTCCGCCGCTCCTCGGCTACCCGTATCACCGCAGTCATCCCCTATTTCGGCTATGCGCGCCAGGATCGCCGTCCGCGTTCCGCGCGGGTCGCCATCAGCGCCAAGGTCGTGGCCGACATGCTGACCGTGGTGGGCATCAACCGGGTGCTCACCGTCGATCTGCACGCCGACCAGATCCAAGGCTTCTTCGATATTCCCGTGGACAACATCTACGGCTCCCCTGCCCTGGTGGACGACATCGAAGATCAGCGTTTCGAAAATCTGATGATCGTCTCCCCCGATATCGGCGGCGTGGTGCGTGCGCGTGCCGTGGCCAAGAGCCTGGGCGTGGACCTGGCGATCATCGACAAGCGTCGTCCCAAGGCCAACCAGTCGGAAGTGATGCACATCATCGGTGACATCCAGGACCGCACCTGCGTGCTGGTCGACGACATGGTCGATACCGCCGGCACCCTGTGCCACGCGGCCAAGGCCCTGAAGGAACACGGCGCCGCCAAGGTACTGGCCTATTGCACCCACCCGGTGCTGTCGGGTCGTGCCATCGAGAACATCGACAACTCCGTGCTGGACGAGCTGGTGGTGACCAACACCATTCCGCTGTCCGCTGCGGCCCAGGCCTGCAGCCGGATCCGCCAACTGGACATCGCTCCGGTAGTGGCCGAGGCCGTACGCCGGATCAGTAACGAAGAATCCATCAGCGCGATGTTCCG
This sequence comes from Pseudomonas oryzihabitans, assembly GCF_006384975.1. Taxonomy (NCBI): domain Bacteria; kingdom Pseudomonadati; phylum Pseudomonadota; class Gammaproteobacteria; order Pseudomonadales; family Pseudomonadaceae; genus Pseudomonas; species Pseudomonas oryzihabitans. Next base: position 4,308,413 of record NZ_CP021645.1, on the reverse strand, counting down.
CTAAGGAACAGCCGCTCTGGAAGCGCCCCGGAAGGCCATGACGGCCTACCGGGGCTTTTTAGTCGGTAGGGTCGTAGAACTGGTCGCAAGTTCTCCTCCCACCGATTCCTTATCCTGGAGATTCACAATGGTTGATTTCACTCTGAATGCCGAAGTGCGTTCCGACCTGGGGAAAGGTGCGAGCCGCCGCCTGCGTCGTAATGCCGGTAACGTTCCCGCCGTGATCTACGGTGGCGACAAGGCCCCGACTTCCATCACCCTGGTCGGCAAAGACCTGGCCAAGATGCTGGAAAGCGAAGCCGCCTACTCCAGCGTCATCACCCTGAAGGTCGATGGCAACAACGAAAGCGTCCTGGTCAAGGCCCTGCAGCGTCACCCCTCCAAGGGCTACGTCCTGCACGCCGACTTCCTGCGCGTCGTCGCCGGCCAGAAGCTGACCGCCCACGTCCCGCTGCACTTCATGAACCAGGAAACCTCCGTGGGCGTGAAGCAGCAGGGTGGCGAGATCCTGCACACCATCAACGAAGTCGAAGTTTCCTGCGTGCCGAAAGACCTGCCGGAATTCATCGAAGTCGACATGGCCAAGGTCGAGCTGGACCAGACCGTGCACCTGAGCGACCTGAAACTCCCGGCTGGCGTCGAGCTGGTGTCCCTGGCGCACGGCAGCGATCTGCCGGTTGCCAGCATCCACCTGCCGCGCATCCGTGAGGAAGCTGCCGGTGAAGAAGGCGCTGCCGAGTAAGTTCGCGCACGCCTGACCGAGAAGGGCCCCTGACATGACTGCCGTCCAACTGATCGTCGGCCTGGGTAATCCAGGCCCTGAATACGACCAGACCCGGCATAATGCAGGGGCCCTTTTCGTTGAGCGACTCGCCGCCGCCCAGGGCGCAAGTCTGGCGGTCGAGCGCAAGTATCACGGCCTCGTGGGGCGTTTCCGCCACGCGGGCAACGACGTTCGTCTGCTCATCCCCACCACCTACATGAACCGCAGCGGCCAGGCCGTGGCGGCGCTCGCCGGCTTCTTCCGCATCCCGCCGGCGGCCATCCTGGTGGCCCATGACGAACTCGACCTGCCACCCGGCACCGCGCGCCTCAAGACCGGCGGCGGCCATGGCGGTCACAACGGGCTGCGCGACATCATCGCCCAGCTCGGTAATCAGAACGGCTTCCAACGCCTGCGCCTGGGTATCGGCCATCCTGGGCATGCCAGCCTGGTCGCCAATTTCGTGCTGGGCCGGGCACCGCGCAGTGAGCAGGAACTGCTCGACAACAGCATCGACGCCGCGCTCGAAATCGTTCCGGAGCTGCTGGCCGGTGACCTGACCCGGGCCATGCAGCGCCTGCACAGCCGCAAGACCTGATCCACCCTACTCTCTTCCTTTTCTTCCGCGAGGACACACACCATGGGATTCAATTGCGGCATCGTCGGCCTGCCCAACGTTGGCAAGTCCACCCTGTTCAATGCCCTGACCCAATCCGGTATCGCGGCGGAAAACTTCCCTTTTTGCACCATCGAGCCCAACAGCGGCATCGTGCCCATGCCCGATGCGCGGCTGAATGCGCTGGCGGAGATCGTCAAGCCCGAGCGGGTGATCCCCACCACCATGGAATTCGTCGACATCGCCGGGCTAGTGGCCGGTGCCTCCAAGGGTGAGGGCCTGGGCAACAAGTTCCTCGCCAACATCCGCGAAACCGACGCCATCGCCCACGTGGTGCGCTGCTTCGAAGACGAGAACGTCATCCACGTCGCCAATTCGGTGGACCCCAAGCGGGACATCGAGGTCATCGACCTGGAGCTGATCTTCGCCGACCTCGACAGCTGCGAGAAGCAACTGCAGCGCGTCACCCGCAACGCCAAGGGCGGCGACAAGGAAGCCCTGGCGCAAAAGGCCCTGCTGGAACAGCTCATCCCGCACTTCGAGGCCGGCAAGCCCGCCCGTAGCCTGATGAAGGGCCTGGACGACGAGCAGAAGCGCCTGGTACGCAGCTTCCACCTGCTGACCAGCAAGCCGGTGATGTACATCGCCAACGTCGCCGAAGACGGCTTCGAAGACAATCCGCACCTGGACGTGGTCCGCGCCATCGCCGAAGAAGAAGGCGCCGTGGTGGTGCCGGTGTGCAACAAGATCGAGGCGGAGATCGCCGAGCTGGACGACGACGAGGAAAAGCAGATGTTCCTCGAATCCATGGGCATGGAAGAGCCGGGCCTGAACCGGGTGATCCGCGCCGGCTACGAACTGCTCAACCTGCAGACCTACTTCACCGCCGGGGTGAAGGAAGTCCGCGCCTGGACCGTGCGTATCGGTGCCACCGCGCCTCAGGCCGCTGCGGTGATCCACACCGACTTCGAGAAAGGCTTCATCCGCGCCGAAGTGGTGGCCTATGACGACTTCATCGCCTTCAAGGGCGAGAACGGCGCCAAGGAAGCCGGCAAATGGCGCCTGGAAGGCAAGGACTACATCGTCAAGGACGGTGATGTCATGCACTTCCGCTTCAACGTCTGATCGAAGCGAACGCCAAAACCCCCTCCGCACCCCTGGTGTCGAGGGGGTTTTCTTTTGGGCGGCGATTGGCTGTCGCAGCGCAAAGGCACGGCTGGCGGGGCGTCGATTTGGCACAATGACCGTCGCTCGACCGCCCGCGAGGGCTCTTTCCGCTGCCTGGATGCCGCCATGAATTTCGAAGACCTGCGCCTGTTCGTCACCACCCTGAACGAGGGCAGCTTCACCGCCGCCGCCGACAAGCTGGGGCTGTCCAAGCAGTTCGTCAGCCGGCGGACCCTGTTGCTGGAGGAGAGTCTGGGGGTGCGGTTGATCAATCGCACCACGCGTCGCCTGCAGGCGACGGAGTTGGGGGTGCTGCTCTATGAGCGGGCGGTGAAGATCCTCGAGGACGTCAACGATACCGAGGAACTGCTCTCCAGCCGGCGGACGGTGCCCCAGGGCGTGCTGAGGGTCAGTGCGCCCATGACCTTTGGGACGCTGCACCTGAGTCCGCTTTTGCCGGACTTTCTCTCGGCCTATCCGCAGATACGCCTGGAACTGGATCTCAACGACCGCGCGGTGGACCTGCTGGCGGAAGGCTACGACATGTCGATCCGCATCGGCACCCTGGCCGATTCCAGCCTGATCGCCAAGCGGTTGACCGAGATGCAGTTGGTGACCTGCGCCAGCCCGGACTATTTGCGCCAGGCGCCGCCCTTGGTGCAGCCGGAGGATCTGGCCGAGCACAGTTGTCTGCTGTATGGGCATGGCCGGCAGGTGGAGTGGCGCTTCCAGCGCGGGGGCAAGCCGCTGGTGCTGCCCATGCAGGGGCAACTCAGGGCGAACAATGGAGAGGTGATACGGGATGCGGCTATCGCTGGCCAGGGGATTGCGGTGCTGCCGACCTTCATCATCGGCGCGGCGCTAGCCTCGGGTGCGCTGGTGCAGGTGCTGGAGGATTTCGCTCTGCCCAGTGCGGCGGTCTATGCGGTCTATCCCCAACATCGTCAGTCGGCGCGCATCGTCCAGCTGTTCTCGGACTATCTGCGCGACCGACTGACGGTTTAGCGGCCTCAAGCGAAGGCGCCCTGGGGAGTCGGCTGACGCTGGGGCATCTGCTGGATAGTGCGCTCGGCACCGGAGGCGACGAGACGTTGGCCATCCAGGCGTTGCTGCTGACGCTGGATCGACGGCTGCAGGCTGCGGTCGGCGCCGTTCTCGGCCAGGGTGCGATCAACCTGTTGCTGGTGTTTTTCGATCAGCGAACCCAGGGGGCGCAGGGCGCTTTCCTCGGCTTGGGCGGATTGGCCGATGGCAAGGGTGAGCAGGGTGGCGCTGAAGAGGGCGGTGAGGGTTTTCATGGCGAGTACCTGTGTCGGGTGGGTGTGGAGTCATTGTCCCCACCCAGGTGCTCGCCTAGAAATCGTCCTGCGGGATAGCGATCATCGACCGCGCTGATGATCCCGGCTCACCCCCGTGCTTGGCGTTGCCGCAATAGAAACAGGCACCAGACGGCCAGCGCCGTGGCGGCCAGCAGGCAGCCGGCGAGGCTCACACCGGTCCAGCCAAAGTGCTCGTACAGCCGCGCCGACAGCAGCGAGCCCAGGGAGCCGCCGAGGAAGTAGCCGGTCATGTAGCCGGCATTGAGACGGCTACGAGCTTCGGGACGCAGGCGATAGACCACGTTCTGGTTGCTGACGTGAGTGAGCTGCACGGCGAGATCCAGCACCAGGATGCCGAGCAGCAGCGCTGCCAGGGAGGTCTGGGCGAAGGCCAGGGGTAGCCAGGCGAGGGTCATGGCCGCCAGGCCGATGCTGGTGGCAAGATTGCCCTGCCCCTTGTCGGCCATGCGTCCGGCCAGGTTGGCGGCCAGGGCCCCCACCGCCCCGGCGAGACCGAACAGGCCGATGGTGCCGTCGCCGAAGCCATAGGGCTCGGCGGCGAGCAGGAAGGCCAGGGGCGTCCAGAACACCGCGAAGACGGCGAAGCCCAGGCAGCCCAGCAGGGTACGCAGCCGGTGCTGGGGTTCGTCACGCAGGAGGACGAACACCGAGCCCAGCAGGCGTGGATAGCTCAGGCCCGCCGACTGCTGGTAGCGCGGCAGGGCCAGGCGCAGGGCCAGGGCGGTGGCCAGCATGAGGCCGGCGGCCACGGCATAGACGGTGCGCCAGTCACCCAGGGACGAGAGCGCTCCGGCCACGGTACGGGCCAGCAGGATGCCGAGGATGAGGCCACTCATGACGGTGCCCACCGCCCTGCCCCGCTGCTTCGGTGCGGCCAGGGTGGCGGCGAAGGGCACCAGTACCTGGGCCACCACCGAGAAGAGTCCGGTCATGGCAGTACCCAGCAGCAGCCAGGGCAGACTGGTGGCCGTGGCGCTGAGGGCAAGGCCGGCCGCGGCGATGACGGACATGCTGACGATCAGGCGTCGCCGCTCCAGCAGATCGCCCAGTGGCACCAGCAGCAAGAGGCCGGCGGCATAGCTGAGCTGGGCGGTGGTGACGATACTGCCGGCCTGGATGTAGCTCAGCTCGAAGCGCTGGGCGATGGTGTGCAGCAGTGGCTGGTTGTAGTAGTTGCTGGCCACGGCGATGCCGGTGGCGACGGCCATGAGCAGGGTCAGCCAGCGACTCAGGGGTGGGGTGGGGGTCGACATCCGCGGCGGTCCATGACGGGAAGGGCCAGCCAGTATCGGGCAAGGCTGACGATCGGTTAAATGAATCGTTAAGATGAATACCATCTCGTTTCAAGATAGCAGCCATGAATCTCAAGCAGCTGAAATTCGCCGTCGCCCTGGCCGAGGAGCGGCACTTCACCCGCGCCGCCGAGCGTTGCCACGTGGTGCAGTCGGCGCTCAGCCACCAGATCGCCCGGCTGGAGGCCGAATTGGGCGCCACCCTGTTCGAGCGGCTACCGCGCCAGGTACGCATCACCCCGGCAGGCGAGGCCCTGCTGGTCCATGCGCGCCAGGCGCTGGCGGCGGTGGCGCGGCTGCAGCAGGACGTGGCGGCGGCCGTGGGCGATATTCGCGGCACCCTGACGGTGGGCCTGATTTCCTCGGTGCCTCGGCTGGATATCGTCGAGCTGCTGGCCACCTTCCATGCCCGCCATCCCCAGGTGGACATCCAATTGCGCCAGGACAAGAGCGAGACGCTGCTGGCGGCGGTACGCGAGCGGCAACTGGATTTCGCCCTGATCGGCGTCTCCCGGCAAGTGACGCTCGAGGCGGTGGAGCACCGCCTGCTGCTCAGCGAAGAACTGGTGGCGGTGCTGCCGGCGGAGCATGAGCTGGCCGGGCGGGAACGGCTGTCGCTGCATGAGCTGGTGGAGCTGCCGCTGGTGGACCTGCCGGCCGGCAGCGGCGCGCGACGGCAGACCGACGAGGCCTTCGCCGCCCTGGGCCTGCCCCATCGCGTTCGCTTCGAGACCAGCAACATGCAGCTCCTGGAGCGCTTCGTGCGCCGCGGCCTGGCCATCGGCCTAGTGCCGCGCAGTATCGCCGCCACCCTCGCCGGCCTTACCAGCGTGCCGGTGAGCGATGCGCCGCAGCGGAACGTCTATGCCATCTGGTCGCCCCTGCCAACACCGGCAACGCGGGAGTTCCTGCGGGTGCTGGAAGAGGCCTTGGCGGATTAGCGAGATGTTTCAGACGCTCGCAAAGGACTTGGCGAGTGATGGTTACAGTCTGGCTGATAAGGACATTGAGCTTATACCCCTAATACCTTTAGAGCCGTAGCGTGGAAAACGGCGCAGCCTTTTCCACTGGGACTTCGTGGCGGGGCACGCCCTCACCCCAGCCCTCTCCCGAGGGGAGAGGGGGTTATCCGAGCAAGCCTTCATATCCTCTGCACCCGCAGGATCGCGATCAGAGCCGTAGCGTGGAAAACGGCGCAGCCTTTTCCACGGGTGACTTCGTGGCGCGGGGCACGCCCTCACCCCAGCCCTCTCCCGAGGGGAGAGGGGGCTATCGGAGCAGGCGTTCATCTCCATCAGTCCCGGCAAGATCGCGATCAGCCGTCGTGCCCCAGTCCGTAGGTTGGGTTGAGCGTAGCGAAGCCCAACAGGGCCTCGGGCGCCGGCAATGTTGGGCTTCGACGATAGAGCCGTCTCAACCCAACCTTGTATCTCGACTACAGCCTCCTCAGGAGGTCATAGTCCCCGACTGATCATCGGGGGAGGATGGCAAGCCGTGTCCACCCTTAGGCCTTTGAGCTTGCAACGTAGATAGGCTGCCTCCGCCACACTCATCCCCAAGTTCGAACGGTATCTAGAGCCTCTAGAGCTCGTATTGCACAAGGTTGGACGGGATGACGTGATCGTGACTCATCTGAAGGAGGAGACATCATGGCCGTAGTGGTGGGCGTTGATATCGCCAAGCGCAGCTTCGATCTGGCGGTCCTGCAGTCCAACGGCAAGTACCGGACCAAGGGCAAGCTGAGCAACGACCCGTCAGGCTTCGCGGTCTTTGCAGACTGGCTGCAACAGCATGCCGAGCCAGGCGCTTGGATCGTGATGGAGGCCACGGGCATCTACCACGAAGCGCTCGCCGAGCACTTCCATGCTCTGGGCTACCGAATCGCAGTGCTCAATCCAGCACAGATCGCCCGCTATGCGCAAAGCCAGTTGCAACGCAGCAAGACGGACAAACTCGACGCCAAGCTGATCGCCACCTATGGCCAGCGGCATGAGGATAGTCTGCGAGACTGGCACCCGGAATCTGTGTCCATCCGCACGCTTCGCGCGCTGACCCGGCGCCTGGAGGACCTCCAATCGCTACGACAGATGGAGTTCAATCGGCTCGAGGTCAGCCCGGAAAAAGTCCAGGACTCCATCCGGGCAGTCTTGCAGCGGCTCGATGAGCAGATCGCCTGGACGCTTGAACAGATCAAACGCCATATCGACGACGATCCAGACTTACGTGGTAAGCGCGACCTGCTGGTGAGTATCGACGGCATCGCCGACAAGACCGCCGCTTTGATCCTGGCGGAGCTCGGCGATATCGACCGCTTCGCCAATGCCCGCGCCGTTACCGCCTTTGCTGGCTTGAACCCACGCCTACAGGAATCCGGTCTCGCGCGCGGCCATGCCTGCCTCTCGCGCATGGGATCAGTCCGCTTACGAAGTGCGCTATACCTACCCGCTGTCGTGGCGCTGACCTACAACCCGGCTATCAAGGCGCAAGCCGAGCGTCTGAAAGCCAGGGGCAAAAGAGGTAAACAAACCGTCTGCGCCGCCATGCGTAAGCTGCTGACCATCGCCTATGGCGTGCTCAAATCGGGCAAGCCTTTCGACCCTGCTTTAGCGATTGCACACTGAGGAACAAAGACGGTATCTACGGTCTATCTCTGCCATGGCGGTCCGCCGATGCGGTCGCTCCTGCGGTCACATCGGTGCCTGTAGGCATGGCAACTCCGCCCCTTGCCTCCAACCAACCGCCAAACGCCCGGTAGCCTCCTGATCGCCCCTCACCCCTCGCTCACCGGCAGGCGGCGGACGAAGGTGCCGACGCGCCAGGCGAATCTTTCGCCCTGGCACTGCACCAGCAGGTTGCGCACCGGGTAGGACTGGCCGGCGACGCTGGCGTCGGCCTGGGCTTCGCTGGCGCCGTCGAGGTGGTTGCGGGCGAGTACCTGGTAGCTGCCGGTGGTGCAGCGTTCGGCTGCCTCGCCGGCGCAGCCGGACCAGCTGCCGAATACCCCGTTGCACTGCACCAGGTAGGCCGTGCGGCCATCCTGCAGGTAGGCTGTGTGGGAGCTGGCACAGCCGGCCAGGAGGGCGAAGAAACTGGCGCAGGCCAGCAGGCGGAAGATGGCGAGGTTCATGGGCGAGGCTCCAGAAGGTATGCAGCCATCCTAAGAAGCCAACCCCCTCGCCCATAAATCGTACCGGCGGATAGCGCTTATCGATGCGGCTGATGGTGACCGCTACCGCCCCTTCCACCGAACCTTAAGGCTTTCGTAAGCGCTCCGGGTGGAGGCTGTGAACACAACCACTACAAACCCGCCGCTTCCTGTCTCTTGAGCCGCGAACCCGCCAGAGGTCGGAAGCCTTTCGAGCAAGGAGATCGCCATGTCTACCTGGACTTCGACACAGCGCAACGTGGCCTTCGCCACCTTTGCCAGTTGGACTATGGATGCCTTCGACTTCTTCATCCTGGTGTTCGTCCTCAGCAACCTGGCGCAGTACTTTCACAACTCGGTGACGGACGTCTCCCTGTCGATCATGCTGACCCTGGCGGTGCGGCCGCTGGGTGCCCTGATCTTCGGGCGGCTGGCCGAGCGGCATGGGCGCCGGCCGGTCCTGATGCTCAACATCGTGTTGTTCTCGCTGTTCGAGCTCCTGTCCGCCTGGTCGCCGACCTTCATGGCGTTCATGGCCTTCCGGATTCTCTACGGTGTGGCCATGGGCGGTGTCTGGGGCGTGGCTTCGTCGCTGGCGATGGAGACCATTCCCGATCGCTCGCGCGGACTGATGTCGGGGATCTTCCAGGCCGGCTATCCCTGCGGCTACCTGCTGGCGTCCATCGTCTTCGGGCTGTTCTTCTCCTCGGTGGGCTGGCGCGGCATGTTCCTGATCGGCGCCCTGCCGATCCTGCTGCTGCCCTTCATCTACTTCAAGGTGCCGGAGTCGCCGGTGTGGCTGGCCGCACGGGAGCGCAAGGAGAGCATCGCCCTGCTGCCGATCCTGCGCCAGCACTGGAAGATCTGCCTGTACATGGTGCTGCTGATGGCCTGCTTCAATTTCTTCAGCCACGGCACCCAGGATCTCTACCCCACCTTCCTCAAGGTGCAGCACCAGTTCGATCCCCACACCGTGAGCCTGATCGCCATCGGCTACAACATCGCGGCGATGCTCGGCGGCGTGTTCTTCGGCTCGCTGTCGGAACGCATCGGGCGCAAGAAAGCCATCATGCTGGCCGCCCTGCTGTCCTTGCCGGTGCTGCCGCTATGGGCCTTCTCCAGCGGTTCCTGGAGCCTGGGCATCGGCGCCTTCCTGATGCAGTTCATGGTGCAGGGCGCCTGGGGCGTAGTGCCGAGCTATCTCAACGAGCTGGTGCCGGGCAATGCCCGTGCCATCCTGCCGGGCTTCGTCTACCAGATGGGCAATCTGCTGGCCTCGGTCAACGCCACCCTGCAGGCGCATATCGCCGCGGTCCATGGCGGCAACTATGGCCTGGCCATGGCCTTGGTCGCCGGTACCGTCGCCGTGTTGATCGCCGTGTTCGCGGCCTTCGGCAAGGAGACCCGCGGCATGCGGATTTCCGGGGCGGTGGCCGACCCGGCCCCGGCTACGTCGCCGGCTCGCCCATGAACCTGAGGATCTCCCCGCGCAACCAGCGCTCGCCCGGGTCCTGATCCTGGGCGGCGCGCCAGACCAGCGACAGCCGAGCCGGCACGATGGGAAAGGGCGGCTCCTCGAAGCGCAAACCGCCGCCCGCGGCCAGTGCCCGGGCGGCGTAGTCAGGCACGGTGGCGAGCAGGTCGCTGCCGGCCAGCAGGGCGCCGAGGCCGTTGAAGTGTGGCACGCCCAGGGCCACCCTGCGGGAGCGGCCGAGACGCGCCAGATCGTCGTCGATGTTGCCGCAGAGATCGCCGGACATGGACACCAGCACATGGGGTCTGCGGCAGTAGTCGTCCAGGCTCAGGGGCGCGGGATCGCTGTCGGCGCGCACCACCAGGGCGCGGATGTGCCTCAGGGTGCGACTCTTGGCATTGGCCGGCAGCTGGGTGGTGTAGCTGATGCCCAGGGAGACCTCGCCGCTGGCGAGCAGGCCGGGCAAGAGCAGGAAGTTGGCGTTGCGCACCACCAGCACGCAGTGGGGCGCCACCTCGCGCAGATGGTTCAGCAGCGGCGGCAGCAGGCCACACTCGACATCGTCGGACATGCCGATGCGAAACACCGCCCGGCTGGCACCGGGATCGAAGTCGTCGACCTCGCTCAGGGCGTTGGACAGGCCGTCCAGCGCCGGACGCAGCCGTTCGAGAATGGCCAGGGCGCGCGGCGTGGGCTCCATGGCGCGACCACTGCGCACCAGCAGCGGATCGTCAAAGAATTGCCGCAGGCGCACCAGGGCGGCGCTGATGGCCGGCTGGCCGAGAAAGAGCTTTTCCGCGGTGCGGGTGAGGTTGCGCTCGTGCATCAGGCTTTCGAACACCACCAGCAGGTGCAGGTCGATGCGGCGCAGGTCGTTGCGGTTCACGGCATCCCTCCGCGACGGTCCGGCGCCTGATCGGGCGCCGGACTGCCTCTTCCATTATTTAGCGGCTAGCTTGGCGTAGCTGGTCATCAGATTGCGGTAGTTGGGGATGTGGTTGGACAGCAGGGCACCCAGGCCCTCGATGTCGTTGCGCCAGTCGCGGTGCAGTTCGCAGGCCACGCTGAACCAGTTCATCAGTTGCACCCCGGCGGCGCTCATGCGCGCCCAGGCGGCCTGCTGCACGGTCTTGTCGAAGGTGCCGGAGGCATCGGTCACCACGAAGACGTCGAAGCCCTCGGCGATGGCGGCCAGCGCCGGGAAGGTCACGCAGACGTCGGTCACCACGCCGGCGATGATCAGCTGCTTGCGACCGGTGGCCTTGATGGCGGCGACGAAGTCCTGGTTGTCCCAGGCGTTGATCTGCCCCGGACGGGCGATATAGGGCGCCTCGGGGAACAGCTCGAGCAGCTCGGGCACCAGGGGACCGTTGGGGCCCTGCTCGAAGCTGGTGGTGAGGATGGTGGGCAGGCCGAAGAACTTGGCGCTGTTGGCCAGGGCCAGGACGTTGTTCTTGAAGTCGCTGGGGGTGAAATCCTGCACCAGGGAGATCAGACCGGCCTGGTGGTCGATCAGCAGGACGACGGCATCGTTCTTGTCGAGACGGTTGTAGGGCTTGCTCATGGTGGAGTCCTCAGGGAGTGGTGGTGGGTTGAGAGGAAGGGCCGCGCTAGGCGCCGCCCAGGAGATGGCGGATGGCGATGGGTACGCCGGGGGTCTGGTACTGACGCGCCGCCGCTTCCAGGAGCTGTTCGCCCTGGGTGACGCGGTGGTGGTGGCGCAGGTGCTCCAGCCAGGATTCGTCGCAGAAGAATTCCTGCCAGAGTCGCGGCTCGGCGCTGTCCTGCAGCAGCGCCCAGGAGAAGGCGCCATTGCGCCGGCGCATGCCGCCGACCGCCTGCATGGCCTGGCGGAAGGCCGGGCCGTGCTCGGGGGCGATGTCGTATTCCAGGGTGACCATCACCGGGCCGCGCTCGCGGTCCAGGGAGTCGTCGAGCAGGGGTGTCGGCCAGTGCAGCGCGGGGGCGATGTCCGCCGCCGGGGTGACCGGCAGGCGCAGGCGCCAGGTCAGGACGATGCCGGCCAGCAGCACCGCAGCGGCCGCGCTCAGGGCGACGGTCAGGGAGAAGTGACTGGCCACGGCGCCCCAGAGGGTGCCGCCCAGGGCGCTGGTGCCGAAGAACACCAGGATGTAGACGGCCAGGGCGCGGGCGCGCACCCAGCCGGGGACGGCGGTCTGGGCCGCCACCTGCAGGCTGGAGAGCACGGCGATCCAGGCCAGGCCGCTGGCGAGCATCACCGGCAGCAGCCAGGCGAAGTCACGGACCCAGGCCAGCCCCAGCAAAACGATCGCATAGAGGGCACTGGCGCCGGCCACCAGCAGGTCGCTAGAGAGTCTTTCGCGCAGCCGCGGCAGCAGCATGGCGCCACCGATGGCGCCCAGGCCCACGCAACCGAGCAGGATGCCGAAATCCAGGGCAGTGCCCTGCAGGGCCTGGCGGACCAGCAGCGGGAGCAGAGCCATGCCGGCGCTGGCGCCGAGAAAAAACGCGGCGGTCCGGGCCAGCACCACCTGCAGCTGGGGGGAGCTGCGGGCGTAGCGGAAACCGACCCGGACCGCGCCCAAGAGGCGCTCCGCGGGCAGCACGGCGGCTGCAGGTTGGCGCCGCCAGGTCAGGAGCGCGACGATGACGGCGAAGAAGGACACGGCATTCAGGGCGAAGGTCAGCCAGGGGCCGGCCAGGCTGACCAGCACCCCGGCCAGCGCCGGCCCCAGGGCGCGGGCCACGTTCATGCCCAGGCTGGACAGGGCGATGGCCGCGGGCAGCTCGCTTTTATCCACCAGCTCGGGGGTGAGCGCCGACCAGGCCGGCAGCATCAGCGCGGTGCCCACGCCCATGGCCAGAGTCAGGCCCAAGAGCAGCGGCACGCTCATCCAGCCGGCCAGGGTCAGGCTGGCCAAGGCCAGGGCTACCGCGGCCATCCACAGCTGCACGCCGAGCAGGTAGCGGCGCCGGTCGACGATGTCGGCCAGGGCGCCGGCCGGCAGCGCTAGCAGGAACATCGGCAGCGCCCCCGCCACCTGCACCAGGGCCACCGCCAGCGGGCTGGCCGACAGCGAGGTCATCAGCCAGCCGGCGCCTACCTCGTGCATCCAGGTACCGATGTTGGAGGCGATGCTGGCCAGCCACAGCCAACGAAAGGTGCGCTGGCGCAGCGGCTGCCAGGGCGAGGCAGTGTTTGGCGTGAGGGTGGCGGCGGTCATGGCGGCGGTCCTCAGAAGCTGAAGCAGGAGCAGCCGAAGGCGCCCCAGAAGCCACTGAAATCGCTTACCGGCACCCGGCTCTGGCGCGCCCGCTCATGGCCGTGGCCATGCACGGAACAGGCACCGGCGCACTGGTGCACGGCGGTCTGCAAGGGTGCACCGGGTTTCCAGTGACCAGGCACCTTGACCACCGGCGACCAGTCCGGCGTGACCGGCAAGGGCGCCGGCCCCAGGCGATCGAATTCCTCGGCGCCATAGACGATGCGGCCACCGACCACGGTGAGCACCGATTCCAGGTGCTTGATGGCCTCTTCCTCGACGCTGAAGAAATCCGCCGAGAGCACCGCCACGTCGGCCAGTTGGCCCACCCGCAGCTGGCCCTTCTTGCCCTGTTCCGAGGAGAACCAGGCACTGCCCTGGGTGAACAGCTGCAGGGCGGTGGCCCGCGGCAGGCCCTCTTGGTAAAGCGCCAGACCGCCGACGGTGCGGCCACTCACCAGCCAGTACAGCGAGGTCCAGGGGTTGTAGCTGGAGACCCGGGTGGCGTCGGTCCCCGCGCCCACCGGCACGCCGGCGGCGAGCATCCGCTGGATCGGCGGGGTCTGCTCGGCGGCCTGGGCGCCGTAGCGGTCGACGAAGTATTCGCCCTGGAAGGCCATGCGGTCCTGGATGGCGATGCCGCCGCCCAGCGCCTTGACCCGCTCGATGTTGCGCGGGCTGATGGTCTCGGCGTGGTCGAAGAACCAGGGCAGGCCATTGAAGGGCACGTCGCGATTGACCCTCTCGAAGACGTCGAGCATGCGCGAGATGGATTCGTCGTAGGTGGCGTGCAGGCGGAACGGCCAGCGCTGCTCCACCAGGTGGCGCACCACGGGTTCCAGATCGGCCTCCATGGTGGCTGGCAGATCCGGGCGCGGTTCGAGGAAGTCCTCGAAGTCGGCCGCGGAGAAGGCCAGCATCTCGCCGGCGCCGTTGTGGCGCAGGAAGTCGGTGCCCTGGTGCAGGGTGACGCTGCCGGTCCAGTTCTTGAAGTCGGTCAGCTCTTCCTTGGGTCGCTGGGTGAAGAGGTTGTAGGCGATGCGCACGGTGAGCTGGTCGGCATCGGCCAACTCCTGGATCACCTGGTAGTCGTCCGGGTAGTTCTGGAAGCCGCCGCCGGCATCGATGGCGCTGGTCAGCCCCAGGCGATTGAGTTCGCGCATGAACTGGCGGGTGGAGTTGACCTGGTACTCCAGCGGCAGCTTGGGCCCCTTGGCCAGGGTGGCATAGAGGATCATGGCGTTGGGCCGGGCGATGAGCATGCCGGTGGGCTCGCCGCGGGCGTCGCGCTGGATCTCGCCGCCCGGCGGATTGGGGGTGTCCTTGGTGTAGCCGACCACCCGCAGGGCGGCGCGATTGAGCAGCGCCCGGTCGTAGAGGTGGAGGATGAACACCGGGGTGTCCGGCGCCGCCTGGTTGAGTTCGTCCAGGGTCGGCAGGCGCCGCTCGGCGAACTGGAATTCGTTCCAGCCGCCCACCACCCGCACCCACTGGGGCGCCGGGGTGCGCTCGGCCTGGTCCTTGAGCAGGCGCAGGGCATCCGCCAGCGAGGGCACGCCTTCCCAGCGCAGCTCCAGGTTGTAGTTGAGGCCGCCGCGGATCAGGTGCAGGTGGGAGTCGTTGAGGCCGGGAATGGCGCGGCGGCCGCGCAGGTCGACCACCTGGGTGGCCGGACCGCGATGGGCCATGGCCGCGCTGTCGCTGCCCACGGCGAGGAAGACGCCGTCCTTGATGGCGACCGCAGTGGCCTCGGGGCGCTCGGGATCGACGGTGTGGAGCTTGCCGTTGTGCAGGATCAGATCGGCGTGTTGCATGTGGCCTCCGGGACCAGGGTCAGAAGCCCGGGCGCAGGGCGCCCGGGAAGGCTCAGCGGGCGACGAAGGCCAGCAGGTCGCGATTCAGCTGCTCGGCGTGGGTCACCGCGAAACCATGGGGCGCGCCGGCGTACACCTTGAGTTCGGCGCCACGGATCAACTCGGCGGCCAACTTGCCGGTGGTCGCGAAGGGCACCACCTGGTCGGCGTCGCCGTGGATCACCAGGGTGGGCACGTCGATCTTGGCCATGTCCGGGCGGAAGTCGGTCTCGGAGAAGGCAGTGACGCAGTCCAGGGTGCCTTTCAGCGAGGCCAGCAGGGCGATGTTGAGAGTCTGGGTGAAGACGCCCGCGGAGACCTCCTGGCCCTGGTTGGTGCCATAGAAGATCGGCGCGAAGTCGGCGAGGAACTGGGCGCGGTCCTTGAGCAGTCCAGCGCGGATACCGTCGAAGACGCCCTGCTCGACGCCCTGGGGGAAGTCGGGCTTTTGCCCGAACAGCGGGGTGACGGCGCCCAGCAGCGCCAGCTTGGCGACCCGCGCCGAACCGTGGCGCGCCAGGTAGCGGCTGACGTCGCCACCGCCCATGGAAAAGCCCACCAGGGTGACGTCGCGCAGATCCAGGTGCTCGATCAGCTGCTTGATGTCGTCGGCGAAGGTGTCGTAGTCGTAGCCGTTCCAGGGCTGGCTGGAGCGGCCGAAGCCGCGGCGATCGAAGGCGATGGCGCGATAGCCGTTGGCGGCCAGATGGTGCAGCTGGTAGTCCCACATGTCGGCGTCCAGCGGCCAGCCGTGGCTGAACAGCACGGGCTTGCCGCTGCCCCAGTCCTTGAAATAGATCTCGACGCCGTCGCGGGTGGTGAAGGTGCTCATGGTTGTTCGCCTCTAGCGGTGGGGGGAGTGGAAAAGGCGCCCGAGCGGGCGTTGAGCCAGGGCGCGCACAGGCGGCTCACCCTCGGCATGATCAGGAACACCACCAGCGGCACGATGCACAGGGTGATCAGCAGGTTGCTGGGCACCGGGCTGGCCAGCAGCGGATAGCGCGCGAACAGCGGCTGCCACAGCGGCGGGATCAGCATCGTCAGGGGCGCGATGACCAGGTAGGTCAGCACCGCCTGCTTCCAGGCCGGTGGCTGGCGCACGCCGGGGCGTGGCGGGTTGAACCAGAATTCGGCGTCGGCATGCACCTCGGGGGCATCGGCCTCGCGCAGCAGCGGCGCTACCTCGGCGATCAGCGCCTGGCGCTCTGGCGAAGCCAGCCAAGCCTGCAGTTGGTCGACGTCGGCGAAGCGCACCAGGGTGGTGAAGGCGGCGCCCTCCTCGGCCGGCGGGATGACGTCCACACCGAGATGACCACAGGCCGCGCGGGCGGCGGTGACCGCGCGCTGCAACCAGCGCTGGTAGGCCTTGGTGCTGGCCGGCCCGAGGCTGGTGACGGATCACCAGGGTGACGATGCGGCCGTGGGCCGGTTGCGGGCCTTGCCCGAGTGCGGCGGTCATGACAGCGCCCTCGCGAAGCCGCCCTGGGGCGCGCGGCGGCTGGCCAGCCAGGCCGTCAGCGAATAGCGCCCCGGCCCGGTGAGCGCCAGGGTGCCGAACAGCACCAGCAGCAGCCAGCCGAACTGGCCCTGCTCCAGCGACCACTCCGGATGCACCGCCACCAGCGCGATGAGCAGCAGCAGCAGGATCGGCAGGCAGGCCAGCCGGGTCGCCCAGCCCAGGGCGATCAGCAGCGGGCAGAGCACCTCGGCGAAGACGGCGAAGGCCAGTGTCGGCCAGGCGCCCAGGTGCAGCGGGTCCTCGATCAAGCCGAGTTGCTGGCGGAAGTTCAGCGCCTTGGGCAGGCCATGCACCGCCAACAACAACCCGGCGCCGCCCAGGCGCAGGAACAAGAGTCCCAGATCCAGCAGCGCCTCGCGCATGGCCCATCCTCCTGAGGAGAGAGTCGGCTGCGAGAAAGGCCCCGCGCCGTCGATGGGGCGGACTTTCGCCCGGACGCTGGGGGGAGGCCTTGGACGTCTGTGCTGGTTTTTGTACGTCTGTGCTGTGGCGTGCAGGTGAAAGGATTCAGGTCACAACAACGGCCTGAACGTGTTGAACAGTCAACTCATGCGTGACGGTAAAACGCCGATCAGCTACTTAATCGAGTTAAAGGTGGACAGTAATCTGCGCCCATCGCATCCAAGCCGGATGCCAGACCTTGAAAGGACAGCTGACGATGAACACCCCCCAAGCCTTCACCGCCACCACCGGCCGCCTGCTGCTGGCCAGCCTCTTCCTGTTCAGCGGCGTGGGCAAACTGCTCGCTCCGGCCGCCACCAAGGGCTACATCGCCGCCATGGGCCTGCCCTTCCCGGACCTCGCCTACCTCGGCGCCCTGGCAGTCGAGCTGGGCCTCGCCAGCCTGCTGCTCATCGGCTATCGCACCCGTCCGGTGGCTCTGGCCATGGCCGCCTTCACCCTGGTCACCGCCGCGGTGTTCCACAACCACTTCGCCGACCAGAACCAGCTGATCCACTTCCTCAAGAACCTGGCCATCGCCGGTGGCCTGCTGCAGGTAGCGGCCTTCGGTGCTGGTGCCTTGAGCGTGGATGGGCGGCGGCCGGTGCGGCAGGCGCGGTTGGCCTGACTCCATCGCCCCTTGCGCGCCCGCCTGATCCTCGCGGTCAGACGGGCGCCGTCACATCCAACATCCGGGCGCAAGCCTCGCGCAGCAGGTCGAGGAACAGCCGCAGCCGCGCCGGATAGACCCGGGCGTAGGGGTAGATGAGGTAGATCGGCAGGGGCGCGGCCTGCCAGTCGGGGAGCAGGTGCACCAGCCGCCCCGCGGCGACATCCTCGCGGACCATCCAGTGCGACAGCGCCGCGCAGCCCAGGCCGCGTATTGCGGCATTGCGCGCCACGAAGAGGCTTTCGGTGGCCAGGCGGGGGCGCAGAGGCACGATATGGCGCTCGCCCGAGGCCCGGCGCTCCAGGTGCAGCTCGCTCTGGTAGAACTGGCTCATGGCGATCCAGGGTAGCACCGCCAGGTCCTCGGGACCGGTGAGCGGCCCCGCCAGCTCCGGCGCCGCCACCAGGATGCGTTGGACGTCGCCCAGGCGCACCGCCACCGTGTCCGGGTCTTCTACTTCGCCCGCGCGGATGGCGCAGTCCACGCCATCGGCGACGAAATTGGGCGCGCGGTCGCTCAGCACCCAATCCACCTGCATGCCCGGATAGCGGCGCAGATAGGCTTCCAGCGGATCGAGCAGTTGCTCCTGGCCGAAGGCATGGGGCATCACCACCCGCAGGCGCCCCTCGGGTTCGGCATGGGCGCCGTGCAGGGCGGCGGCGAAGGCCTGCCAGTCGCCGAGCAGTTGCTGGGCCTGGCGATAGCAGCGCTGGCCGTCCTCGGTGAGTCTCAGGGCGTGGGTCGAGCGCTGAACCAGGCGCACCTGCAGGGCCGCTTCCAACGCCTGCAAGCGGCGGCTGACGGTGGGCTGGGTGGTGCCGAGCTGGCGCGCCGCCGCCGACAGGCTGCCGGCCTCGACGATGCGGACGAAGGTCTCGAGCAGATCGAGGCGGTCATGGGAAAAGGTGGTGTTCATACGTCTTACGTATACCCCCTGTACCGGGTGTTCGGCTACAACCTGCCATCCTTCTGGCGAAGAATGCAGCCCATCGCATCCCGACCCGGAGCTTCAGCATGAACGACATGCCGCTTTCGCATAGCCAGACCCCGCCGCGCACCGCCACCCTCTCCCCAGCCTTGTTGGGCCTGCTGGCCACCGGCGCCGGCCTGAGCGTGGCCAACCTCTATTACAGCCAGCCGCTGCTAGGCACCCTGGCCAGCGACCTGCCGGCGACCGCCGCCGACGTGGGGCTGATCCCTACCCTCACCCAACTCGGCTATGCCCTGGGCTTGCTGCTGCTCGCGCCCTTGGGGGATCGCTTCGACCGCTGCCGTATCATCCTGGCCAAGCTCGGCATCCTGCTGCTGGCCCTGCTCGGTGCCAGCCTGGCACCGGGGCTGCACGCCCTGCTGCTGGCCAGCCTGGTCACCGGTCTGGCCGCCACCGTGGCCCAGGACCTGGTGCCCGCCGCCGCGACCCTGGCGCCACCGGCCGAGCGTGGCCGCATCGTCGGCACGGTGATGACCGGGCTGCTGCTGGGCATCCTGCTGTCGCGGGTGGTCAGCGGCCTGGTCGGAGAGCTGTTCGGTTGGCGGACGCTCTATCTAGTGGCCGCAGCCAGCATCGCCGCCATCGGCGTAGCGGTCTGGCGCGGGCTGCCGAGCTTTGCGGCGACCACCCAGCTGAGCTATCCGGCGCTGCTCGGCTCGCTGGGCACCCTCTGGCGTCGGCATGCCGCCCTGCGCCGGGCGACCCTGGCCCAGGGCCTGCTGTCCGTCGGCTTCAGCGCCTTCTGGTCGACCCTCGCCCTCTATCTGCATGCCGGCCCCTTCCAACTGGGCAGCGCCGCCGCCGGGGCCTTCGGCTTGGCCGGGGCCGCCGGAGCCCTGGCCGCGCCCTGGGCTGGACGCCTGGCGGATCGTCACGGCTCGGAATGGGTAACGCGGCTGGGCATCGGCCTCGCGGCCTTGGCCTTCGCCAGCCTGCTCGCCCTGCCCTGGCTACCCGGGGTGGCCGGCCTGGTCCTGCTGGCGGTGGCGACGGTGGTCTTCGACCTCGGTGTCCAGGCCAGTCTCATTGCCCACCAGGCCCAGGTCTATGGCCTGGAACCCGAGGCCCGCAGCCGGCTCAACGCGGTGCTCTTCACCGGCATGTTCATCGGCATGGCCAGTGGCGCGGCCCTGGGCAGCCTGCTGCTGGTACGCCTGGGCTGGAGCGGCGTCGCCGCCCTCGCGCTCACCGCCGCGCTGTTGGCGCTGCTGGTACGGCTCTGGCCCGCAGCTGCGCGTCGAACCTGAGGATCGCACCGGGCGGGAGTGGTGACGCGCCGTCCAGAGATCGTCAACCAAAACAGGACGACCATTCCGCTTTCAGCTCGTTAATCAAAGTCCGGCTGCACAGTAGGATGACTTCCATGGCGTCGGCACCGACCGCGCCCTCCCTCAGACAAGGAGCCTCATCATGCTGGCCATTCGTAAAGCTTCCGATCGCGGCGCCGCCAACCACGGTTGGCTCAAGTCCTTCCATACCTTCTCCTTCGCCAACTATCGCAATCCGGCGGAGCAGGGTTTCTCCGACCTGCTGGTGATCAACGACGACACCGTGGCGCCGGCACGCGGCTTTGGCGAGCATCCGCACCGCGACATGGAGATCTTCTCCTATGTGCTCGAAGGCGCCCTGGAGCATCAGGACAGCCTGGGCACCGGCTCGGTGATCCGCCCCGGCGACGTCCAGCTGATGAGTGCTGGCAGCGGTGTCAGCCACAGCGAGTACAACCACTCCGAGCAGGAGCGGGTGCACTTCCTGCAGATCTGGATCGTGCCCAACGTGCGCCGCGCCGAACCGCGCTACCAGCAGCAGCACTTCAGCGCCGAGGCCAAGCGTGGTCGCCTGGCCCTGATCATCTCGCCGGACGGCAGCGAAGGTTCGCTGGAAGTGCGCCAGGACGCCCGCGTCTACGCCGGTCTGTTCGACGGTGCCGAAAGCGCCACCCTGCAGCTGGCCCCCGAGCGCTATGCCTATGTGCACGTCGCCCGCGGCAGTCTGGAGCTCAACGGGGTGCTGCTACAGGCCGGCGACGGCGTCCGGCTGCGCGGCGAGCGTGAACTGCAGCTGGCCCACGGCACCGACGCCGAGGTGCTGGTGTTTGATCTGCGGCCCAACGAACTGCCGCAAATGCCCTGACTACGATTTGCTGCGCGTCGGCCAAACTGCGTTGAAAAGACCTTCGGAATGCTCATTTACCACTCGTAAACTCCGCTTCCTCAGGTCTTTTCGCCTTGTTTGGCTCTAGCTCGCGAAATCGTAGGCCCCGTTTGCGCTAGGAGGCCGCTCCCACGGCCTCCCCTTGCCGAGAACGCGCCATGAGCACCCAAGCCCTGACCTCCCTGGTGGCCGGTAACGCCACCCTCTGGCTGACGCTGAACGTCTTTGGCGAACAGCTGGGCCTGCCGGTACCGGCCTATCCCTCGCTGGTGGTGATGGGCGCGGCGGCCGACGAGGCCGAGTTGCTCCTGGCGCTCTTGGCCAGCGTCGCGGTCACCGGGTTGGCCGATCTGCTCTGGTACTGGGCCGGCCGCCGGCACGGCGCCTGGTTGTTGAGTCATCTGCCGGGGCACGTCCCGGCCGCCCCCCGCTTGCCCGGCCTGTTGCTGATGGCCAAGTTCCTACCCGGCGCCGCCGCCCTGGCGACCCTGAGCGCAGGGGCCAGCGCCATGCCCCTGCGGCGCTTCCTCGCCTACGACCTCGGCGGCGCCACCCTGTGGATCGGCTCCGGCCTGGCCCTGGGCCGCCTGTTCGAAGCCCACATCCTGGCCCTGCGGGACGAACTCGAAGGCTATGGTCCGGCCCCGCTGTTGCTCGCTGCTGCACTCGCGATCGCCCTGCTCGGTTGGCACCTCCTCTCCCAGCGCCGCGCTCGTCACCCCGATCCGCGACACTGCTGCGCCTAACAAATTACCGTCTTAACGCTAATTAACGATAGGCAACTCGCACGTCAGACAACCGCACGGAATCATTCTCATCCAGACCGCCGCTTCAGGGTTGGTTCGATAGGGAGAGCGCCATGTCCATGACCGTCGATAGCACCGTAGCTCTATCCAGGCGGCCGGATACGCGTCTGGTCGGTTTGGCGGCCTGGCAGGAACGCCTGGCCAAGGAAGTCTTGCTGCAGCACCTGGAGCGCGGGATCAGCGTCAGCCAGGTCGCCTCTGTCTGCGGGCTGTCGCGCAGCCACTTCACCCGACAGTTCAAGCTCAGCGCCGGGCTCGCCCCGCTGGAATGGCTGCGCCACCAGCGCATCGTCCGCGCCCAGCAACTGCTGGCCGAACACCGGCTACCCCTGGCGGCGATCGCCCTGGAATGCGGCTTCTTCGATCAGGCGCATCTGAGCCGGGTGTTCACCCGCGCCGTGGGTGTGCCACCGCTGGCCTGGCAACAGCAGGCCCTGGAACGGCGGCTGCTGGCGGAGCTGACGCAGGTGCAGCCGCAGCATGGCCAGCAGGCGGTAGCCTAGGCGCTCGCCAGCGTCCTCCACCAGGATCAGCGACTTGTCCACCAGTTGGCCCAGCAGGGGGATGAAGTGCGCCTCCTCCAGGCCACGCTGGGCGGCCAGCGTCAGCGCCTGCGGGCGACTGAAGCGCTCGCCCGCCTCGGCCAGGGTCGCCAGCACGGCAAATTCGGCTTCGCTCAGGCTGTGCAGGCTCCAATCCAGCATGGCACCCAGGCTGCGCTGCCGCTGCGCCGCGGTACGCCGGCCCTGCACATCCAGGTAATAGCCACCTTCGAGTTGCGCCAGCACGCCGCTCAGGCCCTGGGCCGCCACCTGTTCGGCGAGGATCTCCAGGGCCAGCGGCACCCCCTCGGTGCGCCGACAGATGTCACCGATCAATTGCACATCGCTCGGCCGCAACTGCAGCCCCGGCAGTCGCGCCCGGGCACGGCGGACGAACAGGCGAAAGGCCGGCTCGCGCATGGCATCGCGCAGGCGTGGCGAGGATGGGAGCGAAACCGTCAGGGGCGTCAGGCGCAGCACCGCCTCGCCTTCCACGCGGAAGGCTTCGCGACTGGTGACCAGCACCTTGAGTGCCGGGCAGCCCTGCAGCAGCCGCTCCACCAACCAGGCACAGGGCTCGACCAGGCGCTCGGCGTTGTCCAGCACCAGCAGCAGCCGCCGTGCGGTCAGGGCCTCCTGCAGGGCCGGCAGCCCCGCTCCGGCGGCCACGCCCAGCTCGCCGGCGAGTCGCTCGACCAACTCCATGACCGTGCCGACGGCGGCGAGATCGAGGCTATGCATACCGTCGGGGAAGCTGTCCGCCAGCAGGGGCAGCAGGTGCTGGACCAGCAGCGACTTGCCGACTCCGCCGGGACCGACCACCGAGACCAGCCGTCGCTGGACGAGCGACCGGCGCAGCTCGACGAGGCTGGCCTCGCGACCCTCCAGGGGCGTGAGCGGTAGCGCCGTCTCGGCCAGCGGCAGGAGCTCTTCCTCGCCCAGGCGCTCCACCGCGAGGGCGAAGCCATAGCCGCGCTGGCGCACGCTGAGGATGGGGTCCCTGACGCTGTAGGCACGCAGCACCCGCCGCAGGGCCGCGATGTGCACCCGCAGATTGATGTCCTCGACGACGCTGCCGGGCCAGACCCGCGCCATCAGGGTCTGCTTGTCGATCAACTCGCCGGGCTGCTCCAGCAGCACCCGCAGGATGTCCAGGGCCCGCCCACCGAGCGGCAGCGGCCGCTCGCCGTCGAGCAGCAGGCGCCGCCGGGGGTCCAGGGTCAGACCACAGAAACGAAAGGCACCCGCCTCTGCCAAGGGCTTGAGTTCATGCATGACCATGCTGCGCCACACCGCCAGGCCTGCCGCGGCTCGCGCCGGCGGACCCGTCAGGCGTCTGCGCCTCTCCTTCGCCGATAGGTCATACCATTCTGGCCGCTACCCTGGCAGAAGGGATGACGATCTACGGCCGGAAGCTGCCATCGATGGGCGTGATACCGCCATCGGCGCCGCCGTCAGCTGAATTGGTAGCGGTATTGCGCCGGCGTCAGCCCCAGATGGCCCTGGAAGGCGGCGCGCATGCACCTGTCGCTGGCGAAGCCGCTGCGAAAGGCCACCGTCTTCAGTGGCAGGTCGCTGGTCTCCAGCAATCCACGGGCGTGATCGATGCGCGCCCGCAGCACGAACTCCAGGGGCGTCATGCCGGTATCGCGCTTGAACACCCGGGCGAAGTTGCGGGTGCCCATGGTCGCCAGCTCCGCGAGCCGGCTGATGGAATAGGCCTGGTCGATGTTCGCCAGCACCTGGCGCTGCACCCGGGTGATCGCGGTGGCCGCCTCGGGCTCGTCGAACAAGGGGCTGAATTGTGCCTGCTTGCCCTGGCGCTGGGTGACCACCACCAGCACCTTGGCCACCTCGCGGGCGATGACCTTGCCGTGATCCTCGGCCACCAGTGCCAGCGCCAGGTCGATGCCGGCGGTGACCCCGGCCGAGGTCAGCAGTGGCCCGTCGCTCAGATAGATCTCGTCGGCCGTCACCTGGGCCCGGGGAAAGCGACGCGCCAGGCGCTCGCGATAATTCCAGTGGGTGGTCACCTGGCGCCCATCGAGCAGCCCGGCGCTGCCGAGCAGAAAGGTGCCGGTACAGACCGCGCCATACCGGACGCAATGCTCGGGCACCTGGCGCAGCCAGGCGGCCACGTCCGGGTGCGGCTCCAGGTAGGCCCCCGGCCCGCCGGGCACCAGCAGCAGGTCATAGGCCCCGGGCGGCTGCTGGGTGGTGAGGTCCGTGCGTATCGTCATGCCATTCGAGCAGCGCAAGGTGCGCCGCCGCCCGGCGGCGATGGTCACGAGGCGATAGTGATCGGCGGCTGGCAGATAGCGATTGGCGATGGAAAACACCTCCACCGGCCCGGCGAAATCCAGCATCAACACCTCGGGGACCAGCAAGAAAGCCACTGTCCTCGTCATGGCGATACATCCTTATCCGTGCAACAGTTTGTCCTTGGAAGGCGGCGCCATCCGGGTAGGTTTGGGGTGAGGATAAGGATTCAGGCCCAGGGGGCAAGGACTGGCATAACGCCAGGCGTCGGGCGCCACGGGACCGCTGCCAAGCCTGAACGCCAGCTCCCCCTTTAGCGCGCGGTTCTTGGCCAGCTGGGAAACTGTTGCGCCCCTTAAGCCCGCCGCAACCGGATCAGCGTGATCTCGCTCGGCGCGCCGAAGCGCAGCGGCGGGCCCCAGTAGCCGGTGCCGCGGCTGATGTAGACGGTCAGCCGGCCCAGGCGGTGGATGCCGGCCACCCAGGGTTGCTGTAAGCGGACGAAGTACATCCAGGGCCAGAACTGGCCGCCGTGGGTATGACCGGAGAGTTGCAGGTCGGCGCCGGCGGCCTCGGCCTTGGGGGCCGAGCGGGGCTGGTGGGCCAGCAGCAGGCGGAACAGCCCCTCCGGGGCGCCGGCGAAGGCGGCCGCGGCGTCGCTCCTGTGGCTAGGGACGTAAAGCGGCGCCGAGTAGTCGGTGATGCCGGCCAGTACGAAGGGTGTGCCCTGGTGTTCCAGCACCCGGTGCTCGTCGATCAGCATCGCCAGCCCCTGTTCGCGCCAGGCACGCACCCAGGCCTCGGCACCGGAGTAGTACTCGTGATTGCCGGTGATGGCGTAGGTGCCCAGGCGCGCCTCGAGCCCTTGCAGCGGCAGGAATTCATGGCGCAGCTCGGCCACGCTGCCGTCCACCAGGTCGCCGGTGATGGCCACCAGATCGGCGTCCAGGCCGTTGACCCGGTCGACGATGCGCTGCAGGTAGCCGGCCTTGATGGTGGGGCCGATGTGCAGGTCGCTGAGCTGGACGATGCGCAGCCCGTTCAGGCCGGCGGGCAGCGTTGGCAGAGCCAGCTCCACCTCCTTGACCTTGGCCGTGCGTCGGGCGTTGTAGACACTTCTCAGCGCCACCAGCAGCACCAGACCCAGCACCGCCCAGGCGCTGCCGCTGCGCCAGGCTGCGTCCAGCGGGTGGCCAACCAGACTGGCCAGGGCCATGACCAGGCCGCGCAGCAGGCTGAAGATCGCCAGGCTGGAAAACACGCCCATGGCGATCAGCGCCGCCCAGGCCAGGAGTCGCGAACGCATGTCCCGCGAGCGAAAGCCCAGGGGCACCAGGACGAAGGACAGGATCAGCAGGAGCCAGAACGGCAGCTGTCCGGCCAGCGACAGACCGAGATCGCCGATCAGGCTGACCCCGATAAACAGGTGCAGGGCGAGAAGGACCAGGTACATCGCGGTACGGGAACGAAACATGGAGGGCCCTGGGGCGAGGAGAGGGTTCTACCTTAGCACCCTACCGACCGGGCTCCAGCGCCCTGGTTGTTTCCAGCTACAACGATTCAGCCTGCATTCAGCGCGGCTTCATCTCCCCCATCTGGACGGCCTGGTCGGCCCGCCGACCCAGGTAGAAGCCCAGCCAGGCCCAGAGCGCTGCGCAGGCAGCACCGACCAGCGCCGGTAGCCAGGCGCCATGGCCGAGCAGGTCCAGCAGGCTCTTGGCCCAGCCACTGGCGGCGTCACCAGCGCGGTAGACCACGGTATCGATGAAGTTCTTGGCCTTGTACTTGGTTTCGGCGTCCAGCGGGGCGAAGAGCATCTCGCGACCGGGGCGGATGAAGGCGTATTCGCCGATGCGTCGCACGATCATCAAGCCCGCCAGCATGGCGAAGGTGGGCAGCAGCGCGAGCCCCAGGAAACCCACGCACATCAGCAGCGGCACCCCGGCCAGCAGGACGCGCACGCCCAGGCGCTGGGCCAGACGGCCGGTGATCAGCACCTGGCTGGCCAGGGCGCCGGCCTGGACCACGAAGTCCAGCAGCCCGAACACCTGCACCTGGCGCGCCCGGTCGGGAAACAGCTCGGCCACCAGCCGCGCCTGCTCGAAATAGAGAAAGGTGCTGACCGTGGCCAACAGGATGACGAAGGCGCTCACCGCCAGCAGGTAGGGCGAGGCCAGCACCCGGGTGAGACCACTGAAGGGATTGCCAGCCACCGGCCGCCGCGGACTCTCCGTCGGTGCTGCGCCCGGTCGCCCGGCACCGCGGGTCTCGCGCCAGCCCATCAAATAGGCCTTGAGTGCCAGGGCCAGGAGCAGCAGCGCGGCGGCCAGCAGCGCGAGGCCCGCCTCGCCAATCAGCGGCGCCAGGGCCGCGGCCAAGACCGGGCCGAGCAGGCCACCGACACTGGCCCCGGCGGCGATGAAGGCGAACAGCCGCCGCGCCTGGGCGCCGTCAAAGACATCGGCCATCAGACTCCAGGCCACCGAGACCACGAAGAGGTTGTAGACCGAGATCCAGACGTAGAAGGTGCGCGCCAGCCAGACGCTGTCGCCTAAGCTTGCGAAGCAGGCGGCGAAGGCCAGCAGGTTGAGGGCGAAGAAGCCGTAGACCCAGTCGACGAAGCGCCGCCGCGCCACCCGCGAATTGAGCCAGGCGAACAGCGGTACGGCCAGCAGCATGACCACGAAGGTGGCGGTGAACAGCCACTGCAGATTGTCCACCCCACCGGCGATGCCCATGGCCTCGCGGATCGGCCGCAGCATGAAGTAGCCGGCGAACAGGCAGAGGAACAGCGCGAAACCCGCCAGGGCCGCGGACGACTCGCCGGCGCGGGCGTCGAGGACGCGACCGAGCCAGTCCTTCATCTAGGCGAACAGCTCGATGATGGCCTCGCGCTGGCGCGCATCCGGCAGGCGCTCACGACCGGCCTGGAGGTTGTCGACCATGTAGCGCGGATTGCTGGTGGCCGGGATCACCGCGGTCACTGCCGGGTCGGCGAGGATGAACTTGAGCAGCAGTTGCGCCCAGCTGGTGGCGCCCAGTTCGGCCGCCAGCGGCGGCAGTGGCTTGCCACGGGTGCCGGAGAGCAGGTTGCCGCGCTGGAAGGGTCGGTTGATCAGCACAGCGATGCCCTGGTCGCGACAATAGGGCAACAGGTGCCGCTCGGCTTCGCGCTCGCCCACCGAGTAGTTGAACTGCACGAAGTCGACCTGCTCCTTTTTCAGGGTAGCCAGCAGCTCGTCCAGCGCCGCCTCACGATAGTGGGTGACGCCCACGTAGCGCACCCTGCCGGCCTGCTGCTGCTCGCGTAGCAGGGCGAGCTGGTTGGCGGTGTCCTGCAGGTTGTGCACCTGAACCAGATCCAGGCGGTCGGTCTGCAGGGCCTGGAAGCTGGCGGCCAGTTGCGCCGCACCGCGCTCACGCCCGGTGGAGGATATCTTGGTGGCGAGAAAGACCCTGTCTCGGGCCTTGGCCCGCTTGACCAGCTCGCCGGCCACCCGCTCGGAGTTGCCATAGCTGGGGGCCGTGTCGATGAGGCTGCCACCGCCATCCAGCAGCGCCTGGAGCACCTCTTGCAGCGGCGCCAGGGCGGCGTCGTTCAGCTCGACATCGAGATTGCCGGAGGTACCCAGGCCGATAACGGGCAGCGCTTCACCGGTGCGGGGGATCTTGCGGGTCAGCAACGGCTCAGCGGCCTGGGCGCTCTGCCACAGCCAGGGCGCGGCCGTCATGGCGGCGGCCAGGACGGTAGTGGTCTGCAGGAAATGGCGACGGGTCGGCATGACGGGCCTCGCGACGGACAGTTAGGAAGGATGACCTTTGAGTTAAGCCATTCCTCCTGCCGATCGCCTACTGGGCTCATTGCGGCATGTTGCGAGGAGATGACAGTCGAAGCCGCCTGCTCGGCTGGCTCCCGTAGCGTGGACAACGGCGCAGCCTTGTCCACCAATGGCGTTGGCGCTCACCTGTGGAAAACGCTGTGCGGTTTTCCACGCTACGAATCGCTCTGGCTCTCCCTGTAAATACCGTAGCCTCAGGCTAGCGTCCCGTCCCCGTCAGTGAGGCCGAGTGCAAGTGTCGTGGAGGGGGATGCGAGGCAGGACGCCGAGCAAGGCGCGAGGGGCAGGAAGCCCCTTCGTGCCGTGCCCCCGGAGCGCCACCGGAGTGAGGGAAACGTAGCGAAGCGGAGTAACAGCCGCAGGCTGGCCCGAAGGGTGAGCGAAGCGAATCACCCGGAGCGCAGCGGAGGGCCGAACTGTCGGGGTGCGCTTTCTTTTGCTTACTTTTCTTTGCGCAAACAAAGAAAAGTGAGTCGTCCGGCTGGGCGAAACAAGGGCATCCAGACGCTCGATAACCAGCTGATGCCCCCCCAACATCATCGCCTCCACAATCTAGCTTCTACCCAGCAAGAATGCCGTAATCCGCCGGCGGCAAAGTCCCATCGCCACCCAGATAGCGATCATAAAAATCCCGCACCGTTACGTTCTTGTGCTTGGCCTCGAACATGATGTCGAAGCGGTCGAGGAACTGGCAGGCGTAGCGGTTACACCAGTCGTTCCACATCATGTCGCTGTGGGCATAGAGCAGCCGCTTGCTGATCTGCTGCAGCAGGAACTTGATGTCGATGCGCTCGCTCGGCGAGACGCCCATCTCCATGAGGGCTTCCGGCGGCTGGGAGTAGTGCATGGCCGGGCGTACGCCGCGCCAGCTGTCGATGATCCGCGCCACCCGGGGTTCCCAGGGATCGATGTAGGCCTCTTCGTGGATCCAGCAGTGGTGGATGTCCAGCACCACCGGGGCGAGGTCGGCCAGTTGCAGGCAGTCGTCGACGCCGTAGGTCTTTTCGTCGTTCTCGAAGGTGATGCAGTTGCGCGCCTCGCTGGACAGCCGTGGCCAGACCGCGCGGATGCCGGGCACGCCCAGGCGACCGGCGATGTGCACGTTGCACTTGAAGTCCTGGAAACGCTGGCCGTAGCCCATTAGCCGGATCATGTCGGCGTGGTATTCGAATTCCGCCAGGCTGTTCTCCACCACCTCCGGGCGATCCGAGCCCAGCACGCAGAATTGCCCGGGGTGCAGCGACAGCCGAACATCGCGGCGGCGCGCCAGTTCGCCCAGGCGGCCGAAACGATCTTCCAGCAGTGCCTGCAACTCCTGGGAGCGATAGAAGTAGGCGAACTCGGCGTGGCTGTAGAAGGGCAGCAGGTCGCTGCTCAGGCGCAGCATGCGCAGGTTTTCCGGCAGATCGGCGACGTGCTCGACGAATCTCAGCTGGGCGTCCAGGTTATGGGTGACCACGTCCAGCAGCTTGGCCTCGGCGGCGGCGCGCTCGACGCTGCCCAACCAGCGCAGGGTGGTGGTGCGGGTGTTGAAGGCCCGCTCGACCTGCTCCAGCTCCTTGAGCGACAGGCTGCGCTCGGGGTGACGGTACATGCAGGCGAAGCCGATTCGATACATGGGACGCTCGGGACGATGACTATAGGGATTAGTCATCGCGGCGCCGCTTGGGTGCGGGTGGGGTGATGGGTGGAGGGGCTTTGGCTTTTGGCGTCCGGGTTTGCCCTCACCCTGGCTCTCTCCCGGAGGGAGAGGGGGCGGTCCGGCATGGGCCTGCACCCTCAGCACAGTAGGCAGCCAGTGGAAAACGCTTTGCGGTTTTCCACGCTACGGGACGCCAAGGTAGGGTGGAAAACGGCGCAGCCTTTTCCACGCGTACTCCAGCTGGCCTCCCGCCCTACCCCGGCCCCAACCAGACCGTCAGGGCATGCAGCACCAACCCCACCAGGCCGCCTACCAGGGTGCCGTTGATGCGGATGAACTGCAGGTCCTTGCCGACGCTCTGCTCCAGTTGCTGGACCAGCTCGTCGGTGTCCCAGGCGGCCACCCGGGCGGCGATGTAGTCGCCGATGCGCTGGCGGTTGCGGTCGATGAAGGGCGGGGCCACCGCGATCAGTTGCTCGTTGATCCAGTGTCGCATGGCTTCGTCGCGACTCAGGGTCTCGCCCAGTTCGGCCAGCAGCCGGCCCAGGCGGCGGCGGATGCGGGAATCCGGGGCGGCGAGATCGGCCTGCAGCCAGTTCACCAGCTCGTCCCACAGTTCCTGCAGATAGCCGGCCAGCGCCGGGTGCTCCAACAGGCGGTCGCGCAACTGCTCGCCACGCAGGCGAAAGGCCGGGTCCTGCTTGAGGCGTTCGATGAAACCCACCAGATAGCCATCGAAGTGCCGGCGCAACTCGTGCTCGCGATCCTGGCTGATCTCGCCGATCAGCCGCGACACCGCCTGCACCACCTTGATCGCCGACCAGCGCCCGACTCGCTCGTCCAGGCCCAGGTACTTGAGGGTGCGCAACTCGCCGCCAATGGTGCGAGCGATCAACGCCTGGGTGTCCTCGTCCTGCAACAGCCGGTCGATCTCCTGCAGCACCTCGTCGAGCACCGCCTGGTGGCGGCCGTCGGCGGTCAGCACATCGAGCAATTCGCCGGAGAGCGCCGCCACGTCCAGGCGTTGCAGCCGCTCCACCGCCACTCGGCGGATGAAGGCCTGCACCCGCACCTCGCGCAGGGCTTCCAGGGAATAGCGGGCGACACCGGTGGCCTGATTGGCCACTGCGGCGGCGTTGTCCGGCTGGCGCAACCAGCCAGCCAGGCGTCCGGCGGCGTCCAGTTCTTCCAGCTTGGCCAGCACCTGGGGCGTGGCGAGGAAGTGCAGGCAGATGAAGTCCGACAGCTTGCGCCCGACCCCCGCCTTGTTGCGCGGAATGATGGCGGTATGGGGGATCGGCAGGCCCAGGGGATGGCGGAACAGCGCGGTCACCGCGAACCAGTCGGCGATGGCGCCGACCATGGCCGCCTCGGCGAAGGCGGCGGCGTAGCCCCAGGCCGGATGGCGCGCTTCCAGGGCGGTGGCCAGGCAATAGAGCGCCGCTGCCAGGCACAACAGCAGCAGGGCGATGAGCTTCATGCGCCGGACCGGGGTAAGGCCGTCGCGGGAGAGCGTGGTCATGGACGCAGGGGTATCCTCGTGAAGAAAGGTCCTTGCATCCTAACCCAGACTACAACCTCACCCAGCGCTCCTCCTGCGCCGACTGGCGCGCGGCCTGGGCCAGGCGTTCCACTTCCCAGGCTTCCTGGAAGTCGACCCCGGTATGGCCGGGGTTACCGCCCAGGGCTTCCAGCAGCGAACGGACCTCCAGGGTCTTGAGTTCGTTGTAGCCGAGCTGGTGGCCGGGCGCCGGGCAGAAGGCGGCGTAGTCCGCCAGGTGGGGACCGGCCAGCAGGGTGCGGAAGCCGGCCAGGCCCGGGCGGTCGCCTACCTGGTAGAGACGCAGTTCGTTGAGCCGCTCCTGGTCGAAGACCAGGGTGCCGCGGGTGCCGCAGACCTCGACCGCCAGGCGATTCTTGCGGCCGTGCTTGAGCCAGCTGGTGGTCAGGGTGCCGCGGGCGCCACCCGCGAAGCGCAGCAGCAGGTGCGCCTGGTCGTCGATCTCCACCGCCCGTGTGCCACCCTGGTGCGGCCGCTGGCCATGGGCAGTGTGCAGATCGGCGCACAGGGCCGCCACCGGCCCGAGCAGGAAGCGCGCCAGCGACAGGATATGGCTGCCCAAGTCGGCCAGGGCACCACCGGCCTGGCGGGTCTCGCAGCGCCAGGTGAAGGGCCCCTGGGGATCGCCCATGAAGTCTTCGCTGAATTCACCGCTGAAGCTGACGATCTCGCCCAGTTCGCCACTTTCGATCAGCTCGCGCGCCTGCTTGAGCATGGGGTTCTGCAGGTAGTTGTAGCCGACCCGGTTGACCACCCCGGCCTGGCGCGCGGCGTCGCGCATCCGCGTCGCCTCCTCCAGGCTCACCGCCAGGGGCTTCTCGCAATAGACCGCCTTGCCCGCCGCCAGGGCGGCCAGGGCCATGGGCGCGTGCAGCAGATTGGGCGTGGTGATGGCCACCAGCTCGACCTGCGGATCGGCGATCAGGCGTTCCCAGTCGCAGTTGCGGGTGAAGCCCCAGTCATCGGCGCAACGCGCGGCGCGCTCTGGATCGGCGTCGGCCAGGGCCACCAGCCGCGGACGCACCGGCAGGGTGAAGCTGCTCGCCGCGTGCTGGAAGGCCTGGGCGTGGGCGTGGCCCATGAAGCCGGTGCCGATCAGGCCGATACCGAGGTCGCGCATGTCGTTCTCCGTCAGGGTGGTAGAAAGACCCGGCAGCCCAAGCCATCAGCCTGCCGGGTAAAAGGGTGGGTGAGCGGTGGTAGTACCCTCTCCCCGTCCCTCTCCCAGGGGGAGAGGGGTGAAAAGCGGTCGGGTGCAGGCTTGGCCCTCACCCCAGCCCTCCCCCAAGGGGAGAGGGGGGAGAAGAGCAGCCCTGCGCCTGAGCCGAGTCTCAGCGCTTGGCCTTACGCTTGTTGCGGTACTGGTCGATGACCACGGCGACCACGATGATCAGGCCCTTGATGATGTCCTGGATGTAGGCGTCGACGCCGAGGAAGGTGAAGCCGCTGGCCATCACCCCGAGGATCAGGGCGCCGATCACGGTGCCGGTGATGCGCCCCACCCCGCCCGCCAGGCTGGTGCCGCCGATCACCGCCGCGGCGATGGCGTCCAGCTCGTAGGACATGCCCATGCCGGCCTGGCCGGTGGCGGCACGCGCCGAGGCCACCACCCCGGCCAGGCCCGAGAGCAGGCCGGCGATGCTGTAGACGATGATCAGGTGCTTCTTGACGTTGATCCCGGAGATGCGCGCCGCCTGCATGTTGCCGCCGATGGCGTAGGTGTACTTGCCGTACTTGGTGTAGCGCAGGGCGATGTGGAAGATCACCGCCACGGCAAGGAAGATGATCACCGGCATGGCGCCCGCGCCGATGGCGGTGTAGCTGTCCGACAGCATGCTGATCGGCTGGCCTTCGGTGTAGTAGCGGGCCAGGCCGCGGGCCGAGACCATCATGCCGAGGGTGGCGATGAACGGCGGGATGCCGGTGAAGGCGATGATGCTGCCGTTGATGGCGCCGGCCAGCAGCCCCACGCCGAGGCCGGCCATGACCGGCACCCAGACCGGCAGGTCGGTCAGCGAGGGAAACACCGCCCGGCCGAAGTCGGAGGTCTGGGCGAGGCTCGCCGCCACCATGGCCGACAGCGCCAGCACCGAGCCGGACGAGAGGTCGATCCCCGTGGTGATGATCACCTGGGTCACGGCGATGGCCAGCAGGCCGATCACCGCCACCTGCAGGATCATCAGCACCAGGCGCTGGGAATTCAGCAGGAAGCTCTGGTCGCGCAGCAGCCAGCCAAAGGCTTCGAACGCCAGGCCGATGCCCAGCAATACCAGCAGGATCCCCACCTCGGTAGGAATCCTGCGGCGGCTGCGCGGTGCGGGGGATTCCGCGGTTTTCTTGTCCAGGATGGCGCTCATAGCGTGCTACCTCGGGATACGTCAGCAGGAGTCGATGGCCGGTTCAATGGAAGACGGGGTTGCCGGAAGCCAGGTGCATAACCCGCTCCTGGGTGGCTTCGCTGCGGTCGAGGAAGCCGGTGACGGTGCCCTCGTGCATCACCATCACCCGGTCGCTCATGCCCAGGACCTCGGGCAACTCGGAAGAAATCATGATCACCGCCAGGCCCTCGGCGGCCAGCTTGGCGATCAGCCGATAGATCTCGGCCTTGGCGCCCACGTCGATGCCGCGGGTGGGCTCGTCGAGGATCAGGATGCGCGGCTGGGTCATCAGCCAGCGGGCGATCAGCGCCTTCTGCTGGTTACCGCCGGAGAGATTGGCGATGCACTGGTCCAGCGAGGGCGTCTTCACCCGCAATTGCTGGCGCATCTCTTCGCAGAGATCGTCCAGCCGGCGCTGCTGCACGAAGCCACCGTGGGCGAAGCCGGGTAGCACCGCGACCTCCATGTTTTCGCCGACCGTCAGGCAGGAAAAGATGCCGGTGTCCTTGCGGTCCTCGGTGAGCAGCGCCAGGCCCTTCTGGATCGCCAGGCAGGGATCGCTCATGCGTACCGACTGGCCGTCGATGCGGATCTCCCCCGCCGTGGCCGGGGTCACGCCGAACAGGGTCTCGGCGACATTGGTGCGCCCCGAGCCCATCAACCCGGCGATGCCCAGCACCTCGCCGGCATGCAGGTCGAAGGAGACGCCGGAGAACACCCCGGCTAGGCCCAGGTCGCGCACCGACAGCAACACCTCGTCGCGCGGCGCCGTGCGCTCGGGAAACAACTGGTTCAGCTCGCGGCCCACCATCATGGTGATCAGGCCATCGCCATTCATGTTGTCGGCGCGCTGCAGGCCGATGTACTGGCCGTCGCGGAACACCGCCACCTCATCGGCGATCTTGAACACCTCGTCCATCTTGTGGGTGATGTAGACGATGCCCTTACCCTGGGCCTTGAGGTCGGCGATGATCGAGAACAGGTGCGCCACCTCGGTCTCGGTGATGGCCGAGGTCGGCTCGTCCATGATCAGCACGTCGCTGTCGTAGGACACCGCCTTGGCGATCTCCACCATCTGCCGCCCGGCGATGGACAGCTCGCCCACCGCCTCGTCGGGGTCCAGGCGGATGCGCAGCCGGTCGAGCAGCGCCTGGGTCTGGCGGCGCATCTTGCCGTGATCCACCAGGTGCAGCGCATTGAGCGGCTCGCGGCCCAGCCAGATGTTCTCGGCGATGGTCATGAAGGGCATCAGGTTGAGTTCCTGATGGATCATGGCGATGCCCGACTGCAGCGCCTGCAGCGGCGTCTCGAAGCGCACTGGCGCGCCGCGCAGGCGGATCTCGCCGGCGTCGGGCTGGTAGATGCCGGCGATGATCTTCATCAGCGTGGACTTGCCCGCGCCGTTCTCGCCCATCAACGCCAGCACCGTGCCCGGCCGCACCCGCAGCTGGACGTGGGACAGCGCCTTGACGCCGGGAAACTCCTTGGTGACGTCGACGATCTCGAGCAGGTAGTCGCTGGGCGGCGTGGCAACCGGGACGGAGCCGGCAGTCAGGGAAGTAGCGGAATTGAGCATGATCACGATCTCCTCGCGGGCGCCGACCAGCCGGCGCGGGCCGCTGGTCAGTGAAGGGAGCTATGCGAAGAAGAGAGCCCGGAATGCGGGTTCGATGAACCAAAGCCGGCGCGAGGGGCGCTGGCCGGAAGAGCGACCGGTGACCCGGCAGCACGGGGGAATCGGGATGGCATGACGGCACCTTTTATTCTTGTTCAGCGATGTCCTCACCCAGGGGCGAGGCATCCGTGTTCGTCTCAGCTTGGATTCGACTTTATTGGAAAAAAAATTCCAGTCAATTGTTTTCTGGAATTTTTAAGGTGATATGCACGGCCCACAGATCATTCGACGATGACCGGTCGCCCAGCTCGGTTCGGCATGGCATGGCCTGAAAGGCAAACGGGCATCCCCTGGCCGGAATGCCCGTCATTGACGGCTTCCGCCGTGAAGCACCAGGAAACGATAGGAGAGCCGTGCGGCTATCTGGCGACGTTCCACGGAACAGGGGCACGCGCCGACGCCCGCGAACGGGGCGCCAGGGTGATCGAGCGGAAGGGGATCAGCACGGCCTGCTTACCAGTGCCGAGGAAAGGCGGCGACGCCCCTGCGACACCGCCTGGCGACGAACCGGGCGGTAGATGCCTCAATGAAGGGTGCGGCGCGAACTCAGGAGGCGCGATAAAGCACAGTCGCGCCCGGCGAGGCGCAGAGCACGGCACCGCCACGTTCGTGGCAGAACAGTCGCCCGAGGAAGGCGAGCAGGCGCGAAGCCTTGTGCGCGGGAGCGCGGTGAACGGCGGACAGGGCGAGACGGGGGGAATGCAGGGCGTTGTTCATGTTACGGCACCTTTTATTGTTGTCGGGACGCGCGGCATGGCGTTAGCCCCTGGTGACTCGTTACAGCGACTACTATCGACTCTATTGGAAATTCAATTCCACAACAAGATCTGATTGGAAGCCAAATTCGAATCAACGTGCGTGCGGAGTGCCGACCAGAACCCGGCGCGCAAATCGTACCGGACGCGGTTCGGGCCAACGTCCGGTGGTGTCGCTGACCAGGCCGCGCCTAGTACTGCCGGGCCTTGGCGATATTGTCCTGGAGGAGCCGCGCCACCGCAGTGACCTTCTCGTTGGTGGACACCTCGGCGCCGCCCACCCGCCACCAGGACAGGTAGCCGTGCAGCATGGTCTTGGGCAGCACCTTGATGTCGATCAGGGTAGAGACGGTCTGCCGGCGGGCATCGGCCAGGGCCGCCTCCAGTTCCTCCAGGCTGCGCACGCGGTAGGTCTTGCAGCCGTAGGCGGCGGCGCTCATGGCGAAGTCCACCGGCACGAAGTCGCCATCGAGCTTGCCGGTCTCCGGATTGCGATAGCGGAATTCGGTGCCGAAGCTGCCCATGCCGTGGCCGACCTGCAGGTTGTTGATGCAGCCGAAGGTCATGTTGTCGAGCAGCACCACATTGATCTTGCGCCGCTCCTGGATGGAGGTGGCCAACTCCGAGTGCAGCATCTGGTAGGAGCCGTCACCGACCAGGGCATAGACCTCGCGCTCGGGCTCGGCCAGCTTCACCCCCAGGGCGGCATTGATCTCGTAGCCCATGCAGGAGTAGCCGTACTCCAGGTGATAGGTATTGACGCCCTTGCTCTGCCAGGCGCGCTGCAGGTCACCCGGCAGGCTGCCGGCGGCCGCGACGATGATGGCGTCGTCGTCCAGCCGTTCGTTGAGGCGGCCGAGCACCTGGCTCTGGGTCAGGGAGGAGCCGGTCAGGCGGACGAATTCTTCCAGCACCGCGCGGGGCAGGTCGTCGTCGATCTCGGGGACGAAGTCGGCGCTGGTATAGCCAGCCGCGTAGACCCGCTCCACCTCCTGGCGATAGCGCTCGCGCGCCTCGCCCACCTGGGCACCCCAGCCGGCGCGATAGTCGGAGGCAGCGAGCGCCTCGGTCAGGGCCAGGAGCGCTTCGCGGGCATCGGCCACCACGGCCAGGCCGTCGAGCTTGCCGGCGTCGAAGGCGGCCACGTTGAGGTTGAGGAATTCCACCTCGGGATGCTGGTAGAGCCATTTCGAGGAGGTGGTGAAATCGGTGTAGCGGGTGCCCACGCCGATGATGAGGTCGGCCTCCTTGGCCAGCAGGTTGGCGGCCAGGCAGCCGGTCTCGCCGATGCCGCCGACATTGAGTTCGTGGCTGGAGACGATGGCGCTCTTGCCGGCCTGGGTCTCGGCGAAGGGGATCTCGAAGCGCTCGGCGAAGCGCTGCAGGGCCTCGGCGGCGCCGGAGTACTTCACCCCGCCACCGCAGATCAGCAGCGGCTTGCGCTTGCGCTTGAGTAGCTGCACCGCGTCCTCGATGGCGGCAACCACCGGTGGCCGGCGATCCAGGCGGTGCACCCGCTTGGCGAAGAAGTAGTCGGGATAGTCATAGGCCTCGCCCTGCACATCCTGAGGCAGCGCCAGGGTCACGGCGCCAGTCTCGGCCGGATCGGTCAGCACGCGCATGGCGTTGATCGCCGCGCTCATCAGCTGCTCAGGTCGATTGATGCGATCCCAGTACTTGCTCACCGCGCGGAAGGCGTCGTTGGTGCTGATCGACAGGTCGTGGAATTGCTCGATCTGCTGCAACACCGGATCGGGTTGGCGGCTGGCGTAGACGTCCCCTGGCAGCAGCAACAGCGGGATGCGGTTGGCGGTGGCGGTGGCGGCGGCGGTCAGCATATTGGCCGCGCCCGGGCCCACCGAGGAGGTGCAGGCATAGATCTGCCGACGCAGCTTCTGCTTGGCGAAACCGGTGGCGGCATGGGCCATGCCCTGCTCATTGCGGCCCTGGTGCACAACCAGCTCGCCGGCGTCCTGCTCCAGCGCCTGGCCCAGACCGAGCACGTTGCCATGGCCGAAGATGGTGAAGATGCCGGCGACGAACTTGGTCTCGACACCGTCGACGCTGAGGTACTGGTTATCGAGGAATTTCACCAGGGCCTGGGCCATGGTCAGACGTTGGGTGCTCATGGCTTCTCCCGGCTCACTTGGCGGTGGGCATGCTGAATTCGGCGCCCTTGGCGATGCTGTCGGGCCAGCGCTGCATCACGCTCTTGTAGCGGGTGTAGAAGCGCAGGCCTTCCTCGCCATAGGCGTGGTGATCGCCGAACAGCGATCTCTTCCAGCCGCCGAAGGAATGCCAGGCCATGGGCACCGGGATGGGCACGTTGATGCCGACCATGCCCACCTTGATGGTGCGGGCGAAGGCGCGGGCGATGCCGCCGTCGCTGGTGAAGCAGGACACGCCATTGCCGAATTCGTGGGCGTTGATCAGCGCCACCGCGCTGGCGAAGTCCGGCACCCGCACGATACCCAGCACCGGGCCGAAGATCTCTTCCTTGTAGATGGTCATCTCCGGGGTGACGCCGTCGAACAGGGTGGCGCCGACGAAGAAGCCGTTCTCGGCGCCGGGCACCTTGAAGCCTCGCCCATCGACCAGCAGCCTGGCGCCCTCCTCCACACCCTTGGTGATGTAGCCCTCGACCTTGGCCTTGTGCTGGCCGGTCACCAGCGGGCCCATGTCGGCATCGGCTTCCACGCCGTTGCGCACCCGCAGGGCGTCGATGCGCGGCAGCAGTTTCTCGATCAGGGCATCGCCCACCTCGCCCACCGCCACGGCGATGGAGATGGCCATGCAGCGCTCCCCGGCCGAGCCGTAGCCGGCGCCGATCAGGGCGTCGGCGGCCTGGTCCAGGTCGGCGTCGGGCATCACGATCATGTGATTCTTGGCGCCGCCCAGGGCCTGGACGCGCTTGCCGCGGCGGGTGCCTTCCTGGTGGATGTATTCGGCGATGGGCGTCGAGCCGACAAAGGAGATGGCCTCCACATCCGGGTGCTGCAGGAGGGCGTCCACTGCCACCTTGTCACCCTGGACCACGTTGAACACGCCATCGGGCAGCCCCGCCTGCTTGAGCAGATCGGCCAACAGCAGGCTGGCGGAGGGATCGCGTTCGGAGGGCTTCAAGATGAAGGTATTACCGGTGGCCAGCGCCATGGGAATCATCCACAGCGGCACCATCACCGGGAAATTGAAGGGGGTGATGCCGGCGCAGACGCCCAGCGGCTGGCGTAGATTCCAGTTGTCGATGCCACCACCGATGTTGTCGGTGTAGCTGGTCTTGGCCAGGTGCGGCGCGCCGCAGGCGAACTCCACCACCTCGATGCCGCGGGTCACCTCGCCCATGGCATCGGACAAGACCTTGCCGTGCTCACTGGTAATGGTGGCCGCCAGCTCCTTGTGGTGCTGGTCGAGCAATTCCTTGAAGCGAAACAGGATACGCGCCCGGCGCAGGGCCGATTGCTCGGACCACTCGGGAAAGGCCGCCTTGGCGGCGGCGACGGCCTGGTCCACGGTCTGCACCGTGGCCTGGGCCACGCGCGCCTTGACCACGCCCTCGGCCGGATTGAAGACATCGCTGAAGCGCTCGGCCTGGGTCGAGACCTCGCCGTTGATGTAGTGCCCGATGACGGGGGTGTCGCTCATGTCCTGAATCCTCGTGTCCTGGGTCGCCGCCATGGCGGGTGCGAAAGGGTTAGCGGCTCAGCAGCCACTCGTGCTGCGGATCGTTGTGGAATTTCCAGATGCGCTTGGGCCCGGCCATCACGTTGAGGTAGTAGGACTCGTAGCCATAGGGCACGCTGACCGGGTGGTAGCCACGCGGCACCAGCACCACGTCGTGGTCTTCCACCGCCATGGCCTGGTCCAGGTCGCGCTCGTCGGTGTAGACGCGCTGGAAGACGAAGCCCTGGCCCGGATCGATGCGGTGGTAGTAGGACTCCTCCAGCAGGCTCTCCTCCGGCAGGTTGTCGCGGTCATGGCGATGGGGCGGATAGCTGGAGGAATGCCCGGACGGGGTGCGCACCTCCACCACCAGCAGCGAATGGGCTGCTGCGGTGTCCGGCAGGATGTCGCAGACATAGCGGGTATTGGCACCCTTGCCGCGGGTGGAACGCGCCATGCTCGCCGGCTCGATCAGCCGCGGCGGTAGCCACTCGCTGGCCAGCGGATTGCCCGGCGAGGTACAGACGGCGATCTCGGCGGGGCTGTCGGCGGTCACCCGCGCCTCGCTGCCCGGGGGCAGGTAGGCGGCATAGGGCGAGACGTCCTCGAACACGCTCTGGCGACCGGCCAGCCCACGCCAGGCGAAGTCGCCCAGCTGCGGATGACCGCCTTCGATACTGGCGCCGCCACTGAGCAGCACGATGCAGACTTCCAGGCTGCCAGCCACCACCGGCAGCGACTCGCCCGCTTGCAGGCGATGGGCGGCGAAGCCGACGTATTCCAGGGCACCGGCCGGAACGCTGACGAGGTCGCGGGCGCTACGGTCGGCTTTGACGAGCAGATTCATCGCGGGCCTCCTCAGGCGGTGGCCTGCGCCACCAGCTGGCGCAGATGGTCGTAGCCTTTCTTGGCGTATTCGTAGGCCGGCGCCACGGCCGGGTCCTGTTCGGCTTCCACCACCAGCCAGCCCTGGTAGCCGCCGGCCACCAGCACCTTGAGCAGCGCCGAGAAGTCGATATCGCCATCGCCAGGCACGGTGAAGGTGCCGTTGAGGATGCAGTCCGGAAAGCTCCACTGGTTGTTGCGCGCCAGCTGCACCACGGCCTTGCGCACATCCTTGAAGTGCACGTGGCAGACCCGGTCTAGATGCTGCTGCAACACGCTCAGGGGATCCCCACCGCCCATGTAGCAGTGGCCGGCGTCGAACAGCAGGCCGACATCCTTGGAGGTCAGCGCCATCAAGCGGGCGATGTCCTCGGGCGACTCCACATAGGCGCCCATGTGGTGGTGATAGGCCAGGCGCAGGCCCTGGCTGAGGGTGAAGGCAGCCAGGCGGTCGAGCTTCTCGGCGTAGGCCTGCCAGGCGGCGTCGCTATGGAAACGCGGCCGTTCGATCAGGGGCACGCGCTGGCCCTGGATGGAGCCGGCCACCTCGCCGTACACCAGCACCTTGGCACCGTTCTCGGCCAGCAGCCGGCAGTGCGGGCGAATCGCCTCGATCTCGGCTTCCACGTCACGGTGCGCCAGGCCGCTGGAATACCAGCCGGACACCAGCTCCAGGCCATGTTGGCCGAGCACCTGGCCCAGCGCCTTCGGCTCGCTGGGAAACTTGCCGCCCAGTTCGAAGCCCTGGAAGCCGATCTCCTTGCCCTCGCGCAGGATGGTCTCCAGCGGGGTATCACCGCCCAGGGCCGGCAGGTCGTCGTTGGCCCAGGAGATGGGATTGATGCCGATCTTGAGTCTTTGTTGTTGTGCGGTCATGTCGGGAAGGCTCGTCGGGTGGCGATCAGGCGCGGGCGTCACGCCAGGCCTGGATCAGGAATTCGAAATTGCTGCGGATCTGCGCGATCAGCCCGGCGTCGTCGAGCTCACCGGCCAGCCAGGCCCGGCTCGGCTGGCCGAAGATGGTCCGGCCCACGGCGAAGCCGCGGCAGGTCGAGCTGCTGCGCGCCTGACGGAAGCCCTCGGCCAGGTCCTCGGCCGGCGCATTCAGCCCCAGCAATACCACGCCCTGGCAATGGGGATCACGTTCGGCGATCAGGTCATCGAGTTGCTGCCAGACCGCCGCCGGCTGGGCCTCGATCTTCCACCACTCCGGGTAGATGCCCAGGTTGTACAGTCGCTTGATGGCCCGGTAGAGCACGTCCGGTCGCTGGGAGGCATGCTGCTTCGGCGGGATGACTTCCAGCAGCAGCGCATGGCCGCTGGCCTGGACCGCCTGGTACAGGCCCTTGAGCTGGGCCTCCTGCTCCAGGCGCAGCAGGGGTTCGTCGTCGGGGTGGAATTGCACCAGGCACTTGACGATCTGCTCGCTCGGCCAGCTCAGCAGATTGCTGCCCACCGAGCGACCATGCTCGAAGGCCAGCGGCCGCGAATTCTGCAATTCCACCGGCCGCGCCACCCACCAGCTGCGGCCGGTGGCGGCATTCAGGGCGTCCTGGCCGAAGCGCTCGTCGGCCAGCAGCCCGACATCCGCCGCCACGCCCTGCCGGGTCAAATCCGCCTCGACTTGCTCGATGGCCTGGACGAACAACGCCTTGAGCGCCGGAATCCGCGCCGGATCGGCGCCCACCTGCTGGGCAGCCTCCACCAGCTGGTAGCGGTGGTCGAAGGCGAAGATGAACAGCTGGCGCCAGTCGCGCTGCAGGGTACCGACCCGGTGCAGGCGATTGAGCATGGCATCCAGATCCGGCCGGGTGATGGGCACCGGGCTGGCGAACAGGTAGTCCAGCTCCGCCAGGGTCGGCATGGCCGGGGCGCAGGCATGGCGCGACACCACCAGGCCGCCGCAGGCATTGGCCAGGCGGCAGCACTGGGCATCATCGCCGCCGGTGAGCCAGCCGCGCAGGAAGCCGGACAAGAAGGCATCGCCGGCGCCCAGCACATTGAGCACCTCGACGCGGATGCCGCGATGGATCTCACCGTCTTCCAGCCGGGCCGGGATGGCGCCATGGATTACCGTGCAGCCCTGGGCACCGAGCTTGACCACCAGGGTCGCCGCGGTCACCTCGCGCACCCGACGCAGGGCGCTGAGCAGGTCCTCGCTGCCGCCGGCGATCTGGAATTCCTCTTCGGTGCCCACCACCAGGTCGAAGCGCGGCAGGATACGCTGCACGTGGGCGCTGACCTCGGCGCTGGCGATGAAGCGGGTCTCGCCATCGGCCTTGCCGGTCAGACCCCAGAGCACCGGGCGATAGTCGATGTCCAGTACCCGCTTCACCCCATGCTTTTCCGCGTAATCCAGCGCCTGGCTACTGGCCTGGAACACGCCCTCGGTGGAGAAATGGGTGCCGGTGATCAGCAGCGCCTTGGCACTGGCGATGAAGGCTTCGTCGATGTCCTCCGCGCAGAGCGCCATGTCTGCGCAATTCTCGCGGTAGAACACCAGGGGGAAGGTCTCACGGTCCTTGATGCCCAGCAGCACCATGGCGGTCAGCCGCTCGCGATCCACGGTGATGCCGCGGGTGTCGCAGCCTTCACGCTCCAGGGCGCGGGTCAGGAAGCGGCCCATGTGGTCATCGCCGACCCGGGTCAGCATCGCCGACTTCAGCCCCAGGCGTGCGGTGCCGAAGGCGATGTTGGCGGAGGAGCCCCCGAGGTACTTGGCGAAGCTGCCGACATCTTCCAGCGGGGCGCCGATCTGCTGGGCATAGAGATCGACACCCAGGCGTCCGAGGCAGATCACGTCCAACTGGCGCCCGCTGGCGAAGAATTGATCACCCATGGGTGGCTCCTGTTTATTGTTATCGCCGCGATCGCTGCAGCAGGATCGCGCGTGTTCGGAATGAACCCAGGCTAGAACGCGAAAATGCAAAAATCAATATTTTTTTCAAATGCAATTTTATAGAATTAATTTTCCAATCAACCACCCTGGGCTTTCGGGTTCGGCGCTTCGACGCCATCCGGCGAATGGGTTACCTTGCCGACAGTACCGATAAGAGAGACCCTCCATGTCCGCCGAGACATTGCCCGACGACCTGCCTATTGGTGGCCCCCACGCCGAACCGCCCGCCAGCGTCGAATCCCTGCTGGCCGCC
The DNA here is from genome assembly GCF_006384975.1 of Pseudomonas oryzihabitans. Lineage (NCBI taxonomy): Bacteria > Pseudomonadati > Pseudomonadota > Gammaproteobacteria > Pseudomonadales > Pseudomonadaceae > Pseudomonas > Pseudomonas oryzihabitans. The sequence continues at coordinate 4,264,589 of NZ_CP021645.1, read as the reverse complement.
ATCGCCAACGACTACGAGAGCTTGCCGCGCCAGCTCAAGCGCGTGGCGGCCTATGTCAGCCAGCAAAGCGACCGGGTGATGGTCGATCGCATCAGCGACATCGCCAGCCAGTGCGAGGTGCACCCCTCGGCCATCGTGCGCTTCTGCCAGAGATTCGGCTTCCGCGGTTTCAGCGAGATGCAGGCGTTGTTTCGCGAGGCCTACACCCACAAGACCACGCCGGTGCAGAACTACCAGCAACGCATCCGCAACCTGATCGCCAACAAGAGCAAGAACGAGAGCGGTAGCGATCTGGCGCGGGAGTGCATCAATGCCACCCGCTCCGGCATCGAGCGACTGGGCGAGGAATTTGACGACGCGGCCTTCGACCAGGCCATCGAACTGCTGGTCAATGCCGACAACATCTATGTGGTGGGGGTGCGCCGTTCCTTCGCGGTGGCCGACTACCTGGTCTACAACCTCCAGCACACCAAGAAGCGCATCCACCTCATCACCGGCCTGGGTGGCGGCTATCGCGAGCAGATGCGCAGCATCGCCCAGGGCGACCTGCTCATCGCCATCAGCTTCAGTCCCTACGGCAAGGAAAGCCAGCAGTGCGTGCGCATCGCCCAGCACCACAAGGCCAAGACGCTGATCATCACCGATAGCACCCTCTCACCGCTGGCCAAGCGCGCCGACGGCCTGTTGCTGGTCAGCGAGGGCAGTGCCTTCGCCTTCCGCTCGCTGACCGCCACCCTGTGCCTCTGCCAGGCGCTGTTCCTGGCGCTGGCCTATCGCCTCGAACTGAAGATGGACGACATCCAGCCGGGTCCGGACGAAGACTGAGCCGCCGCGGCACTCGGCGGAGCGCCAGGCCAGTACCTGTCCACGTACTTCTGGATCTCTTGGCGCATGAAGGTGCCGGACTCGTCGGCGCGCCCCGCCCAGCCGAACACGCAGGAGGTGACGATGCCTTCGAAGCCTACCGTCCTGTCCCAGCCAGGCGAGAAACTGGCACGCCGCGCCTTGGACACTCTGGTGGCAGCGCGCTCGGACAACGGGGTTACAAACTGCTGCCCCTGCAACTCGACGTTGCGGAATGTCACTAGCGCTAGGCGAGGCACCTTGCTCAGGGCCGGGTATCGGTGCGTAGCGCCAATGACAACCGCAGACCAAACACCCGAAACACCGAATCCAGCGTCTTCAACGTCGGATTGCCGGTTCCATGCTCCAGCTGCAGCAAGGCGCCCAGGGAAATCTTGCACATTCGCGCGAAAGGCGCCTGATTGAGTCCGGTCACCTCGACCCGCAGCCGGCGCACGGCGGTGGCGAAATCGAGTTCGCCGTCGATCACGCCCTGGCAGATGTCGGTGATCAGTTGATCGCGTTCCGCCACCTCCAGCGGCATCACCATAGCCCCCACTCCTGCAGCCGCTGCTCCAACCAGCGGCGCGCCGCGCCTGTGGGCAAGAGGTCGTAGACGAAGGCCGGCAGGCCAGTACCGTATTGCCCGTTCCAGCTCAGGCGTTGCGCGCCGCTGATCGATACCGCGAAGGGCGAATCCAGCCGTTCGTAATGCTCGGCCAGATAGCTCAGCTCGTAGCCACTGGTACACGAGGATTCCGCCAGTCGCTCCGGCTGCGCGAAGGTGAGCGACAGTGCATCCTGCCAGCGCCTATCGAGAAACGACTGTACCTTGAGCTTCATGCCAGGACTCGAATATTCAATTTAATGAAAATTATCCTAGCGACGCGCTTCCAATTTATCAATAAATTGAAAATCAGCACGCTTAAAGCTTAAAAAATCACATTAAAATAGAATTGTACGGTTGTGTTATCTCCTGCCAACGAGGGGCGTTCGGTAAACCGCTCGACCGCCCGGCCACCTTTCGCCTAAGCCTCTGATCGCTCGATGAAAAATCTTGGATGTCAGACTTGACAGCCACCCGCCTCTTGCCAATAATGCGCGCCTCGGATGGCTACGTAGCTCAGCTGGTTAGAGCATAGCATTCATAATGCTGGGGTCCGGGGTTCAAGTCCCTGCGTAGCCACCACCTATTTCCAAGGGTCAGCGTAAGCTGACCCTTTTTTATTGCCTGGATTTTTTCCAGGCATGAAAACTCCAGGCGGCGTCGCTCTTAGTCCCCTCTCCCTCCGGGAGAGGGCTAGGGAGAGGGTACCGCCACCCCGTCCATTGCCAATGGCCGGCCTTTTTACCGCCATGAAAAAGCCCGGCCAAAGCCGGGCTCCATCGAAACAGCAGCCGCTACAGGGCAACCTTCTGCTTGCTGTCCACCTCTTCGCTATCGACCGCCTTGCTGTCGATGGACTGCACCAGCGTCTTGGAGCTGAAAGCTCGCAGGTCGCGCAGGAAGTTGTCGCGCCAGGATGCCAGGTCCGCCTGACGGATCACCCGCATCATGTCCTCGTAGCGCGCCTTGCGCTCTTCCAGCGACATGCGCAGCGCCCGGTCCAGCGCCTCGGCCATGCCGATGTGGTCATAGGGATTCACGATCAGCGCGGAATTGAGTTCCCGCGCCGCGCCGGCGAAGCGCGACAGCACCAACACCCCGGGATTTTCCGGGTCCTGGGCCGCCACGTACTCCTTGGCCACCAGGTTCATGCCGTCGCGTAGCGGCGTCACCAGACCCACGTCGGAGGAGCGGAACAGCCCCATCACCGTGCGGCGGTCATAGCTCTTGTTCAGATAACGAATGGGCGTCCAGTCCAGCTCGGAGAAGTGGCCGTTGATATGGCCGGCATGGCTCTCCAACTGGCGACGGATGTTCTGGTAGGACACCACATCCGCCCGCGAGGACGGCGCGATCTGCACGAACTGCACAGCCTTGTGGTGCTCGGGGAAATTCTCCAGCAGCTTCTCGAAGGCCTGGAAGCGCTCTACCAGTCCCTTGGAATAGTCGAGTCGGTCGACGCTGACGATGGTCTTGTAGGGCACGCCCTCGATGCTGCGCGAGATGAACTGGCGCCGCGTGCGATAGGACTCGGCCTGCTTCTGGATCACGTCCGGCATCACCCCGATGGGATAGACGCCCACGCGGAAGTTGTGGCCATAGGCGGTCAGGCTGCCATCCTTTTCCAGTACCCCGCGCACCTCGCGGGTAATGTAGTCTTGGAAGGCCAGCTGGTCGGTATCGGTCTGGAAGCCGATGAGGTCGTAGAAGCACAGCGTCTTGAGCAGCTCGTTGTGCGGCGGGATGGCGGTGAGGATTTCCGGCGCCGGGAAGGGAATGTGCAGGAAAAAGCCGATGCGGTTACGGATACCCAGCATGCGGCAGGCTTCGGCGAAGGGAATCAGGTGGTAGTCGTGCACCCAGATGATGTCGTCGGGCTGGAGCAGCGGCTTCAGGCGCTCGGCCATGGCCATGTTCACCCGCCGATAACCGTCGTATTCCTCGCGGTTGTAGCGCGCCAGGTCGATCCGGTAGTGGAAGATCGGCCAGAGGGTGGCGTTGGAGAAGCCCCGGTAGTAGTGGTCGTAATCGCGCTTGGTCAGGCCGAAGGTCACGTAGTCGATGTTGTCCTTGGTCTGGGTCTTGGCCGGCCCGTTTTCCTTGACCGTCTCGCCATTCCAGCCGAACCAGATGCCACCCGACTTGCGCAGGGCATCCAGAACGCCCACCGCCAGACCGCCCGCGGTCGCCTTGCCTTCCTCGATCGGGGCCACCCGATTCGATACCACCACTAAACGGCTCATCCTAATCTCCTTGCTTATAATTTCGCGCGAGGTCACGGCTCAGTTGCTGCAGCCAGAGGGCTACCGCTGCAACCGAAGGCAGGCGGGTCTTGGCGACCGTCTCCCCCTCCCCTACCTTGATGGACAGACCGCCTCGCGCATTGACGACAGCGAACCCCGCTTCATCGGTGCGATCGTCACCGAGAAACACCGGCAGGCAGCCGGCGAAGGGTTCCAGTTCTAGAAATCGGCTGATGGCCTCGCCCTTGCTCGCGCCTGCAGGCTTGAGCTCGAAGACGCACTTGCCCGGTTGCAGCTTGAATTCCGGGTGCTCGGCCGCGATGCCTTCCGCCAGCTCTCGTACCAGCGCTTCCTTCTCGGGCGCCTGGCGATAGTGCAGGGCGAAGGCCACACTCTTGCGTTCGAGCAGCAGGTCCGGATGGTCCGCCAGGGCGCTCTCCAACCGCTGGCCGACCTGGGCCAGCAGGCCGGCATCCAGTTCGACCCTATGGGTATTGCCCTGCGGATCGCGCCACTCGGCACCATGGACGCCCGCAGCCGGGAGCTGCAACGGTGCGGTGAAGCGGTCGATCTCCGCCAAGGGCCGCCCGGATACCACGGCCACGCCATGCTGGCGCGCCAGGAGGTCCAGCGCGGCGAGGGTTTCGGCGGGAATGAAAACCTGTTCCGGACGTGGCTGCAGTTCTGCCAGGGTGCCATCCAGATCGAAGAAGAAGGCCAAAGGCTGGCCCGATGAGGTGAAGCTGTCGAGGTCGATCATGAAAAGTACGACTGCCGGGTAACCGTATCGTTCGTTCACACCTTCCAGCGGCGCAGAGGAATTCCCCCGGCCGGCTCGTAGTCGGAATCAGGGAGACGCTCTAGCAGCCAAGCCCTTGGAGACCATAATGAACAAGCCCGACATTACCAAGACCCCCGAAGAGATCGACGACATCCAGGATCGCATGGGAGACATGCGCGAACTCGATTTCAGTGACCGCAAGGACGATCGCCAGGGCCGTGCCGGCGACGAGATGGACGAGCGTGACTACCAGGGGCAATTCCCCGAGGAGCGCGTCCGCCAGGCCGGGCTGACCGGCGGCGAGACCCTCGATCATCAGCCGACCATGGACGATGCCAGCCCGGAAACCCTACTGGACGAAACCGGCGCCCGCTCGCCCAGCGACTACGGCGACGCCTGGCCCAACGACAAGGACCTGAGCGTGGTCGAGGACAGTGAGATCGGCGGCGGCTCAGGCCAGGACGAAGCCGAATTGGGCCGCAGCCATCCGCTGGATGGCCAGACCTGGGATGGCGACGCCAGCGAGCCCAACGAGGCCGAAACGCGGCGGGACGCCCGCTACGCCGATCTGGACGCCAACGACGAAGATCTCGCCGGCGATGCCGCCCTGGATCTTGACGAGAAGCGCGCCGATCACTAAAGCGGCTGAAGGCCTAGTCCAGCAGGGTACAGGCCATCACCAGCGCATCTTCCCGGCCGCCGACCGCGGGGTAGTAGTCCCGCCGGCGGCCGATTTCGTTGAAGCCATAGCGTTCGTACAGGCGATAGGCCGACTGGTTGCTGGCCCGCACCTCCAGGAAGCACTCGTTGGCCTTGGCCCGCCGAGCTTCCTGCATCAGTTGCTCCAACAGGCGCAGCCCGAGTCCGCGCCCCTGGTTTTCCGGCTTGACCGTGATATTGAGCAGATGGGCCTCATCGAGGATGACATTGATCACCCCATGCCCCACCTGTTGCTCTCCCACCAGCATCACCCAGCAGTCGTAGGACTTGAGCGCATCCAGGAAGATGCCGCGGGTCCAGGGGTGGCTGAAGGCTTGGTATTCGATCTTCAATACCGTGTTCAGATCGGCTTCGGTCATTCGCCGAAAGCGCACCGCATCGCTCATTACTGTTCCATCCAGCGGCGCCGCAAGGGGCGCATGGCTTGCCAGAGCGCGGCCTTGGCGGCCGGCTCTTCCATCAATACATCCAGCCCCGGCACCAGCCAGGCTGAGCCCAGGGCCGTCTCCCGTTCCACCCCGGTCGCCTGTAGATCCTCGACCCCAGCGCAGCGCCGGGCGGCCGTACCGATCAACCAGAGGCCCAGGCCTTCGCCCAGCCGCTCCTGGTGTCCCGACACATAGCTCTGCACGAACTCGCAGGCCGCCGCCGGGCCCTGATCGAGCTGACCGCTGTTGAGCAGCGGCCAGCGAATGGGCTCCTCGCTGATGATCTTCGGCGTGTCCGGCAGGCCGGCAGCGCGCAGCAGATCCTTGAGCAGCAAGGCGGCCGGATCGCGCGACCCCAGGATGTCCCCGGTCGGCAATTCCAGCAGCAACAGGCAACGCCCCGCCTGCAACAGTTGCAGGGCGAAGCGTGGCGCCGGTTCGCGTGGCGGCGGAGGCGCCCGTTCCGGTTCCGGCTCGACCACGGCGGTCGGTGCCGGTTTGACCGGGCTGGGACGGGCGATCTCGATCCGCGGCCGGACCGCAGGAGGCGCCTCGACCGTCGGCGCCGCCTGGGGCACCGGCTCCGGCTTGACCACCCTGGCGACGACCGGCGTCTCTTCCGGCACCTCTACCCACAGTGCCTCCGGCCGCGAAGGTGCAGCGAAGGGCAAGGCCGTGCGCGGCACCCAGACATCCAGTTGCAGCGCCTGCAGATAGGCGCGACGACGCGCCTCGGCGGCGAGCGACGGGGAAGCGGAGGCAGCGGTGTCGGGCATGGGCGGATCCTTGGGATACGCGGCGGGGGCGGCATTGTCGCGCGGATCGTCCCAGATCGAAAGGCCGCCCTGCCCATCGGTCCCACCGCTGTCACATCGAAGGCTCTGGCGTCTGGAGTACAATGGCGCTTTTGCCTGGTGCGGTCCCCGCCATGATCGACCCCAAACGCGTCCTGCGTACCCTTGCCGAACACTGGCACCTCATCGACCCGCTGTGCGCCCACTTCGACAGCGGCACCCTGGGCCTGGCCGAGTTGCGCGCCCGCCTGGCCGAGCAGTTGCCCGAGCGCACGCCGGCCGACCTCACGGCCCTGCTCGACACCTGGATTCGCCTCGATATCTTGGTACCGGTAGCCAAGAGCCCCAACCGCTTCGAACTCAACGGCCAGATCCACGACTTCCTCGGCTATCTCAGGCGCGAGCACCGCCTCGGCCTGTGCCTGGAGATCGAGGCCTACCTGCGCCACCTGGAACGCCTCGCCGGCCATATCCGCGAAGCCTTCGACAATCGCGACGGTCCGGACCTGGCGCGCCAACTGCGCCTGCTGGACATGCGCGTGCGCGACGTCCTCAAGAAGCTGGCCAACGACGGCCACGCCCTGGAAGGCGTCGCCGAGCGCGCCAAGACCAGTGATCGCCAGATCCCCCTACGGCAGCGCTATGCCGAGGTGCTGGCCACCTGGGACGAATACGTCGAGCCGATGATCCAGTTGGTCGCCGCCGACGGCGCCTTCGAGCGCGGCGTGCATCGCGTCGAACAGGTACTGCTGCACCTGCTGGGCGAACAGCAGCGTCTCGGCCACCTGGTCGACGACGACCTGTTGCTGCGCACCCAGGCGCGCATCCTGGAGATGCACAACGCCGCCCAATTGGCGCTGAGACGCGCCCGCGAACTGCTGCTGCCGCTGCGCGAAGAAGCCCGCCGGCACAACGCCGTAACCCGCGGCGCCGCCCTGGCCCTGGCCGCCATCCGCCGCCGCGGCCTCGACGCCGTGCCCCAGGCCGCCCTGCCACTGTTCAGCCGGCCGCAAAGCGTCTTCCTCGGCAGCGCCGCCCAGGTGGAAAGCTACGTCTACGCCCTGGCCCGCTTCGAACCCAAGCCGGCGCGCTTCCCCAGCCAGAGCAATCGGCAACGGGACGCCGAGCGCCCCGCCGCGCCTCGTACCGCCCGCGAGATGCTCGACCTCTGCCAGGACGCCCTGCCGCTGCCCGACCTCATGGCCTGGCTGCTGGAACAGGAACCGGCCGGCGATACCGACGAGTTGCTCTACTGGTTCTCGCGCCTGTCCCGCGATGCGCGCTTCCAGCGCGAGCGCCTGGACCGCCGCCACTACGACACCCTCGAACACCGCGTCAGCCTGTGCTCCTACGCCCTGGCCGCCCGATCCCCCGCGAGCGATGCCCATGCAACTTGATCTCAACGAAATGACCCAGCTCGCGCCCATCTTCCGCGAGCTGTTCAAGGGCTATCACCTGTCCCGCAGCGAGCCTGAGTGCTACGCCCAGCTCAGCCAGCAGCAGGACCAGTACCGCGCCCTGTTCCGCGCCCTCGGCTTCGAGCTGGTCTGCGATCCGCGCGGCTTCTACTACTTCGTCCCCGAGCAGATGGGCACCCAGGTCAACAAGACCGCCCAGCGCCTGGCGCTGTTCACCTTCATCCTGGTGGAGCATCTCGCCGACCAGGGTCGCGATCCGCTGGCCGTGCTCGACGGCGGCACCCTTGGCCGGCCCGAACTGCCAGCCTTGCTGGACAAGTACCGCGACCTCTTCCTGCAGGCCGAGGTCACCACCCAGGACGAGCTGGAAGAAAAGATCCTGCGCCGCCTGACCCAGCTCGGCTTTGCGCTGGACAGCAATGGTAGCTACCGCTTCCTGCCGCCCATGCACCGTTTCCTTGATGTCTGCCTGGCCGTGCAGCAGGACCGCGACTTGGCCGCCAGCCTGCACGCCAGCGACCTGCCGCTGCCAGCGCCGACCCTCGCCAGTGATGAAAACAGCCCTGACGAGGATGGCCCCGACGAAGAAGGCGCCGAGGATGACGAAGAGGCCGCCCTGGCCCGCGCCATCGCCGAAGAACGGGAGTTCGACCTATGATCCGCTACGGCATCAGCCGCTTCGCCCTGCTCAACACCGCCGGCTACAGCCTGGGCCTGTTCCCGCTGGAGCAGCCGCTGTCGGTCTACGGCGCCAACAACCTGGGCAAGAGCGCCTCGATCAACGCCCTGCAATTCCCCATCCTGGCGCGGCTCTCGGACATGAGCTTCGGCAAGTACAGCAACGAGCAGTCGCGCAAGTTCTACTTCGCCACCGATACCAGCTACATCCTCATCGAATTGCGCCTGGCCCACGGCCCCCACGTCATCGGCGTGGCCGGCCGTGGCCCGGGCGGTGGCTTTGGCCACCAGTTCTTCGCCTATGCCGGCGAGCTGGACCTGGCCCACTACCAGCGCGACGGCACCTGCCTGCGCCAGCGCGAACTCTTCGCCAACCTGGAACGCGCCGGTCTCAAGGCCTACGAGGTCAAGCCCGAGGAACTGCGTCGGCTACTGGTCGGCGGTCACACCAGCATCCCCCTGGACCTCACCCTCATTCCACTCCGGTCCACCAGCGAGCAGAGCCTCAAGACCTTCCGCGCCCTGTTCATCAACCTGCTGCACATGCGCGAGATCACCGCGGCCAAGCTCAAGCAGCTGTTCCTCGATGCCTTCGAGCACAGCCTAAGATCCGGTAGCGTCGACTACATCGCCGCCTGCGAGGAGGCCTTCCGCGACGTGCGCCGCATGGAGCAGGACTACCAGTCCCTGGTCGCCGCTGGTCCCCTGGTGGAAGCCTTGGCCAATGGCGTGGAACAGCGCGACCGCCTGAGAGGCAAGCTGCATCGCCTCTCGCCGCTGCTCGACAGCCTGCTCGGCACCTGGCAGCACTACGCCATCGACCGTCGCGACGAGCTCCTGGCCCAGAGCGAACACTATCGCCTGGAGCAGGACAGCCTGCAGCAGAACCAACGCGACGGCACCAGCGAACTGATGCGCCTGGAACGCGAGATCAGCGGCCTGCAACGCTGGCTGGCCGAACTGGCCCAGCTCAAGCACCGCTTCGCCCTGGTGGAGTCCACCGCGCCCCTGGAAGCCCAGCTCCTGGCGGCCAAGGATGCCCACGACGAATTGGCCGGCGCCCTTTCCCAGTCGCGCCAGTTCAGCAGCGAAGACCTCGACCAGCGCGTCCGCGAATTGGAGCAGCGCCTCAAGGGCCTACGACAGCAACTCGACCATGCCGACAACAACAGCTACGCCCGCCTGCGCGAGGAATTCAGCCAGGCCGACGTGGACCGTCTGATGCGCCTGTTCAACGGCCAACTGTTCAGCCTGCCGCTGGGGCCCAAGGGCGTCGAATTGGCCGAAGACGGTAGCTGGCTGAAGACCCTCGAAGGGGTACTGGAACGCTTCCACGGGGACCGCTTCGAACTCCCCGGCCTGTCCCTCGACCTTTCGGGCATCGAACCGCCCACTCTCCAGGCCCTGGCCGACCGTGCCGCTCTGCGCGACCAAAAGGATCGTCTTGAGCGCGAACTCAAGCAACTCAAGGCCCAGCAGGGCGTCATCGCCGACCGCCAGGCCAGCAAGGCCCAGGCCGAAGCCCTCTACCAACAGGTGCTGGACGCCCAGAAGGCCCTGGAAGACTTCCGTCGCTGCCAGACCCTGAGCGCCGAGGAAAACGAAAAGCTCGAACAACTGGCCCAGCTGGAAGCCGCCCAGGACGAGCTACGTCGGGCCGGCGACGCCTTCACCGAACGCGTCCAGCAACTCTCCGCCAAGCTGCAACTGATCGGCCGCCAACTGGCCGACCTGGAAGCCAAGGACCGCACCCTGGCCGACGCCCTGCGCCGCCGCCAGCTGCTGCCCACCGACCTGCCCCAGGGCACGCCCTTCATGGAAGCGGTGGACGACTCCCTGGAAAACCTGCTGCCGCTACTCAACGACTACCAGGACACCTGGCAAGCCCTGCAGCGCGCCGACACCCAGATCGAGGCGCTCTATGCCCAGGTGCGCCTCAAGGGCGTGGCCAAGTTCGACAACGAGGAAGATCCCGAGCGCCGCCTGCAACTACTGGTCAACGCCTATGCCCACCGCCAGGACGAAGCCCTGACGCTGGCCAAGGCGCGCCGCGCCGCCGTCACCGACATCGCCCGCACCCTGAGAAACATCCGCAGCGATTACGACAACCTCGAACACCAGTTGCAGCTGTTCAACCGCGAGATCAACCGCAAGCAGGTCTCCAACCTGGAAAGCTTCCGCATCGTGCTGGCACCGAACAAGGATGCCCTCAAGCACATTGACCAGATCATCCACAGCGCTGGCCAATACGAAGAAGGCGAGACCCTTTCGGTATTCGATCTCACCCAGGACAGCAGCCAGGACCAGAAGAACGAGGAAGCCAAGGAATACCTGGCACGCCTGGTCGCCGCCAACGGCAACCAGCTCGGCCTCAAGGACCTGTTCGAACTGGCCTTCGAGATCACCAAGCAGGGTGGCCAGCCGATCCTGCACACCGACATCGACGGCGCGGCTTCCAACGGCACCACCATGACCATCAAGGCGCTGACCAACATGTACCTGTTGCTGCACCTGATGGATCGGGAACAGGCCGCCAAGATCCGCCTGCCCTACTACCTGGACGAAGCCGCCGACATCGACGAACGCAACCAGCAGGCCCTGATCGAGACCAGCCAGCAACTAGGCTTCGTGCCCATCCTGGCCAGCGTCAAACCCCAGGTCAGCGCCCAGGTCGCCATCGACCTCGAAGGCGGCAGCGGCCCAGGCGGCATCTACATCGACGAAGCCGACTGGAAATACATCGCCAAACGCGACCTGGCTCTTCCCGAACCCGCTTGAGCCCCTGCCAGAACGCAAAAAGCCCGGCACATGCCGGGCTTTTTCGTATCTTTGTCTCGGTAGGTTGGGTTGAGCACAGCGAAGCCCAACACCCAGCCTCCACCCAAAACGCAACGCCCACGCATAGCGCTCGAATGTTGGGCTTCGCAAGCTCAGCCCAACCTACAGCAGCCTAATCGCGATGGCCACAACAGCCCGGCGCAGCCGGGCTGTTGTGGCGCTTGCTCTTTGCCGGGTTCCAAGCGGCACCTTTCCTGACCGGCCACACCCAAGCCTCCGGAGCACCGCTCCTAGCCCCCTTGCCCCGCGGGAGAGGGCTGGGGCGAGGGCAACCCCCGCCACGTGACCTACAGGTTTAGACCCCAAGCGTTCTTAGCACCACAGCCAAACTTTTCCCGCCCCAAAGACAACACCCCCGCCAGAATGAACTGAGCGGGGGTGCTGGGTATTAGGCGCTTGACGATGACCTACTCTCACATGGGGAAACCCCACACTACCATCGGCGATGCATCGTTTCACTTCTGAGTTCGGGAAGGGATCAGGTGGTTCCAATGCTCTATGTTCGTCAAGCAATTCGGTTGGCTGGCCAGGCGATGACGCTGCCTGGTTGGCCCAATTGGGTCGGTGACAGAAGTAAACGTGTCGTCTTGGGTCTTGCGAACCCACGCGCCGTTTTCGGCGTCGTCTTCCTCACGCTCTGACACACGGTCAGATTGTTTGGGTGTTATATGGTCAAGCCTCACGGGCAATTAGTATCGGTTAGCTCAACGCCTCACAGCGCTTACACACCCGACCTATCAACGTCGTAGTCTTCGACGGCCCTTCAGGAAGCTCAAGGCTCCAGTGAGATCTCATCTTGAGGCAAGTTTCCCGCTTAGATGCTTTCAGCGGTTATCTCTTCCGAACATAGCTACCCGGCAATGCCACTGGCGTGACAACCGGAACACCAGAGGTTCGTCCACTCCGGTCCTCTCGTACTAGGAGCAGCCCCTCTCAAATCTCAAACGTCCACGGCAGATAGGGACCGAACTGTCTCACGACGTTCTAAACCCAGCTCGCGTACCACTTTAAATGGCGAACAGCCATACCCTTGGGACCGGCTTCAGCCCCAGGATGTGATGAGCCGACATCGAGGTGCCAAACACCGCCGTCGATATGAACTCTTGGGCGGTATCAGCCTGTTATCCCCGGAGTACCTTTTATCCGTTGAGCGATGGCCCTTCCATACAGAACCACCGGATCACTAAGACCTACTTTCGTACCTGCTCGACGTGTCTGTCTCGCAGTCAAGCGCGCTTTTGCCTTTATACTCTGCGACCGATTTCCGACCGGTCTGAGCGCACCTTCGTACTCCTCCGTTACTCTTTAGGAGGAGACCGCCCCAGTCAAACTGCCCACCATACACTGTCCTCGATCCGGATGACGGACCAGAGTTAGAACCTCAAGGTTGCCAGGGTGGTATTTCAAGGATGGCTCCATGGGAACTGGCGTCCCCACTTCAAAGCCTCCCACCTATCCTACACAAGCAAGCTCAAAGTCCAGTGCAAAGCTACAGTAAAGGTTCACGGGGTCTTTCCGTCTAGCCGCGGATACACTGCATCTTCACAGCGATTTCAATTTCACTGAGTCTCGGGTGGAGACAGCGCCGCCATCGTTACGCCATTCGTGCAGGTCGGAACTTACCCGACAAGGAATTTCGCTACCTTAGGACCGTTATAGTTACGGCCGCCGTTTACCGGGGCTTCGATCAAGAGCTTCGCTTGCGCTAACCCCATCAATTAACCTTCCGGCACCGGGCAGGCGTCACACCCTATACGTCCACTTTCGTGTTTGCAGAGTGCTGTGTTTTTAATAAACAGTCGCAGCGGCCTGGTATCTTCGACCGGCATGAGCTTACGGGGTAAACCCTTCACCCTCACCGGCGCACCTTCTCCCGAAGTTACGGTGCCATTTTGCCTAGTTCCTTCACCCGAGTTCTCTCAAGCGCCTTGGTATTCTCTACCCGACCACCTGTGTCGGTTTGGGGTACGGTTCCTAGTTACCTGAAGCTTAGAGGCTTTTCCTGGAAGCATGGCATCAACCACTTCCCCTTCTAAAAGAAGGGTCGTCATCAGCTCTCGGCCTTGACCGTCCGGATTTACCTAAACGATCAGCCTACCACCTTAAACTTGGACAACCAACGCCAAGCTGGCCTAGCCTTCTCCGTCCCCCCATCGCAGTAACTAGAAGTACGGGAATATTAACCCGTTTCCCATCGACTACGCCTTTCAGCCTCGCCTTAGGGACCGACTCACCCTGCGTCGATTAACGTTGCGCAGGAACCCTTGGTCTTTCGGCGTGCGAGTTTTTCACTCGCATTGTCGTTACTCATGTCAGCATTCGCACTTCTGATACCTCCAGCAAGCTTCTCAACTCACCTTCACAGGCTTACAGAACGCTCCTCTACCGCATCACCAGAGGTGATACCCGTAGCTTCGGTGCCTGGTTTGAGCCCCGTTACATCTTCCGCGCAGGCCGACTCGACTAGTGAGCTATTACGCTTTCTTTAAAGGGTGGCTGCTTCTAAGCCAACCTCCTAGCTGTCTAAGCCTTCCCACATCGTTTACCACTTAACCAGGACTTTGGGACCTTAGCTGACGGTCTGGGTTGTTTCCCTTTTCACGACGGACGTTAGCACCCGCCGTGTGTCTCCCATGCTCGGCACTTCTGGGTATTCGGAGTTTGCATCGGTTTGGTAAGTCGGGATGACCCCCTAGCCGAAACAGTGCTCTACCCCCCAGAGTGATACATGAGGCGCTACCTAAATAGCTTTCGAGGAGAACCAGCTATCTCCGAGCTTGATTAGCCTTTCACTCCGATCCACAAGTCATCCCCTACCTTTTCAACGGGAGTGGGTTCGGTCCTCCAGTCAGTGTTACCTAACCTTCAACCTGCTCATGGATAGATCGCCCGGTTTCGGGTCTATTCCCAGCGACTAGACGCCCTATTAAGACTCGCTTTCGCTACGCCTCCCCTATTCGGTTAAGCTCGCCACTGAAAATAAGTCGCTGACCCATTATACAAAAGGTACGCAGTCACCTAACAAAGTAGGCTCCCACTGCTTGTACGCATACGGTTTCAGGTTCTATTTCACTCCCCTCTCCGGGGTTCTTTTCGCCTTTCCCTCACGGTACTGGTTCACTATCGGTCAGTCAGGAGTATTTAGCCTTGGAGGATGGTCCCCCCATATTCAGACAGGGTTTCTCGTGCCCCGTCCTACTCGATTTCATTGATAAGAGCGTTTCGCGTACAGGGCTATCACCCACTATGGCCGCACTTTCCAGAGCGTTCCGCTACTCTCAAATCAACTTAAGGGCTGGTCCCCGTTCGCTCGCCACTACTAAGGGAATCTCGGTTGATTTCTATTCCTCAGGGTACTTAGATGTTTCAGTTCCCCTGGTTCGCCTCTTAACCCTATGGATTCAGGTTAAGATACCTAGGTTATCCTAGGTGGGTTCCCCCATTCAGAGATCTCCGGGTCACAGGTCATTTGCCACCTCACCGAAGCTTATCGCAGGCTATCACGTCTTTCATCGCCTCTGACTGCCAAGGCATCCACCGTATGCGCTTCTTCACTTGACCATATAACCCCAAGCAATCTCGCTGGCATCCAAGGATGCTACCGATCTGCAGGCGTTAGATGAGTGAAGACGACATTTCGCCGAAAACTTGCGCTTGAGTTCGCAAGATTTTACCTTGACGACATTGATTGCCAGTGAAAACAATCAATGCAGTCTACTTCTATCACTTTCCCAATTTTTTAAAGAACAGTTCTGATCAAAGACCAGAAGTCAGCTTTTGTGCCCTTCCCTCTTCACTAGGTGATGAAGGAAGTCAAAGGCTCACTTCTGAGCTTTCAAGCAATTGTGTTAGTCAGGTGACTGGCAGTGACGCGCATGGGCCACCAAGGAAATGGTGGAGCCAAGGAGGATCGAACTCCTGACCTCCTGCGTGCAAAGCAGGCGCTCTCCCAGCTGAGCTATGGCCCCATCGATTGGTGGGTCTGGGCAGATTCGAACTGCCGACCTCACCCTTATCAGGGGTGCGCTCTAACCAACTGAGCTACAGACCCAATCGTCTTACCTTGAGTCTATCTAACTCAATTGCTCTTCTATCAGTGAATCAAGCAATTCGTGTGGGAGCTTGTCAGCAAGCTGACATCTTCGATTAAGGAGGTGATCCAGCCGCAGGTTCCCCTACGGCTACCTTGTTACGACTTCACCCCAGTCATGAATCACTCCGTGGTAACCGTCCTCCCGAAGGTTAGACTAGCTACTTCTGGAGCAACCCACTCCCATGGTGTGACGGGCGGTGTGTACAAGGCCCGGGAACGTATTCACCGTGACGTTCTGATTCACGATTACTAGCGATTCCGACTTCACGCAGTCGAGTTGCAGACTGCGATCCGGACTACGATCGGTTTTATGGGATTAGCTCCACCTCGCGGCTTGGCAACCCTTTGTACCGACCATTGTAGCACGTGTGTAGCCCTGGCCGTAAGGGCCATGATGACTTGACGTCATCCCCACCTTCCTCCGGTTTGTCACCGGCAGTCTCCTTAGAGTGCCCACCATTATGTGCTGGTAACTAAGGACAAGGGTTGCGCTCGTTACGGGACTTAACCCAACATCTCACGACACGAGCTGACGACAGCCATGCAGCACCTGTGTCTGAGTTCCCGAAGGCACCAATCCATCTCTGGAAAGTTCTCAGCATGTCAAGGCCAGGTAAGGTTCTTCGCGTTGCTTCGAATTAAACCACATGCTCCACCGCTTGTGCGGGCCCCCGTCAATTCATTTGAGTTTTAACCTTGCGGCCGTACTCCCCAGGCGGTCAACTTAATGCGTTAGCTGCGCCACTAAGATCTCAAGGATCCCAACGGCTAGTTGACATCGTTTACGGCGTGGACTACCAGGGTATCTAATCCTGTTTGCTCCCCACGCTTTCGCACCTCAGTGTCAGTGTCAGTCCAGGTAGTCGCCTTCGCCACTGGTGTTCCTTCCAATATCTACGCATTTCACCGCTACACTGGAAATTCCACTACCCTCTACCGCACTCTAGCCAGACAGTTTTGGATGCAGTTCCCAGGTTGAGCCCGGGGATTTCACATCCAACTTATCAAGCCACCTACGCGCGCTTTACGCCCAGTAATTCCGATTAACGCTTGCACCCTTCGTATTACCGCGGCTGCTGGCACGAAGTTAGCCGGTGCTTATTCTGTTGGTAACGTCAAAACTCACAGGTATTCGCTGTAAGCCCTTCCTCCCAACTTAAAGTGCTTTACGACCCGAGGGCCTTCTTCACACACGCGGCATGGCTGGATCAGGCTTTCGCCCATTGTCCAATATTCCCCACTGCTGCCTCCCGTAGGAGTCTGGACCGTGTCTCAGTTCCAGTGTGACTGATCATCCTCTCAGACCAGTTACGGATCGTCGCCTTGGTAGGCCGTTACCCTACCAACTAGCTAATCCGACCTAGGCTCATCCAATAGCGTGAGGTCCGAAGATCCCCCACTTTCTCCCGTAGGACGTATGCGGTATTAGCGTTCCTTTCGAAACGTTGTCCCCCACTACTGGGCAGATTCCTAGGCATTACTCACCCGTCCGCCGCTGAATCGAGGAGCAAGCTCCTCTCATCCGCTCGACTTGCATGTGTTAGGCCTGCCGCCAGCGTTCAATCTGAGCCATGATCAAACTCTTCAGTTAAGTAGACTGATCGGGTTTTGAGAAAACCCTAAACTTGGCTCAGCAATCGCAAAAAACTCATGAATTCACGAGTTACTTGTGTTGCTGATAATCTTGCGACATCAGACTTATCTCACAAGCACCCACACGAATTGCTTGATTCAACTTGTTAAAGAGCAGTTGGTTGCGACCGTGTCGTCAACCGAGGCGCGCATTCTACGCCAGCCTCACATCCTGTCAAGCATTGATTTGAACTTTTTCGTTTCAACTCAACCACTTGCACCACCCCGACCAGATCAACCGATCGCGGCAGCGGGAGGCGAATCCTACAGCATCCTGAGACGCTGTCAACCCCTCCCCTTCATTTCGTCAGCACCCTGAGGTGAAGACCAACTGGCGAGGACTCCGTAGACCCCTCGCCCGACTCAGACCTAAGTGCTTGATTTTCAAGCCCCTTCAGCGTCTGCGCCGGAAGTGGGGCGCATTATAGGGGAGTTTCGGAGCAGGTCAACAGGTTATTTCAAATTTATTGCTGACGGACGTTGATGCGGGCAAAAGCCTTCTTGCCGGCCTGACATATATAGGTACGGCCGATCTCGAACTGGAAGCCGCGGTCGACCACCTCGCCATCTACCTTCACGCTGCCAGCAGCCAGCAGGTCGCGCGCAGCGGCAGCGTTCTTTACCAGGCCCGCCTTGTTAAGGACGGCAGCGACCGGCAGCGCCGCATCGGTCTCCAGCTCGACTTCGGGCAGATCTTCGGGCAGCTCGCCATCCTTCATACGGTTGCCCGCGGAACGGTGGGCGTTCTGCGCCGCTTCCTCGCCATGGAAACGGGCGACGATCTCTTCGGCCAGCTTGATCTTGATATCGCGGGGGTTGGCGCCCTTCTCGACGTCGCCCCTGAATTGAGCGATCTCCTCCAGGCTGCGGAAGCTGAGCAGCTCGAAGTAACGCCACATGAGGGTGTCGGGGATGGAGACCAGCTTGTTGTACATGACACCCGGGGCTTCCTGGATGCCGACGTAGTTGCCCAGGGACTTGGACATCTTCTTCACGCCGTCCAGACCTTCGAGCAGCGGCATGGTGAGGATGCACTGGGCTTCCTGGCCATAGGCACGCTGCAGCTCACGCCCCATGAGCAGGTTGAATTTTTGGTCGGTGCCACCCAGCTCGACGTCGGCACGCAGGGCAACGGAGTCGTAGCCTTGCACCAGGGGATAGAGGAACTCATGGATGGCGATGGACTGGTTGCTCGCATAGCGCTTGCTGAAGTCGTCGCGCTCGAGCATACGGGCCACGGTGTATTGCGAAGAGAGACGAATGAAGTCGGCCGGGGACAGCTGATCCATCCAGGAGGCGTTGAAAGCCACCTCGGTACGCGCCGGATCGAGAATCTTGAAGACCTGAGCTTTATAAGTCTCGGCGTTTTCCAGGACCTGCTCGCGAGTCAGCGGCGGGCGGGTGGCGGTCTTGCCGCTGGGGTCGCCGATCATGCCGGTGAAGTCGCCGATCAGGAAGATGACCTGGTGACCCAGCTCTTGGAACTGGCGCAGCTTGTTGATCAGGACGGTATGCCCGAGGTGCAGGTCCGGGGCAGTCGGATCGAAGCCTGCCTTGATGCGCAACGGGGTGCCGCGCTCCAGTTTTGTTACAAGCTCTGACTCGACGAGCAGCTCATCTGCTCCACGCTTGATGACCGCCAGCTGCTCCTGGACCGTTTTCATGGGGCTTCGCCTCTGAATTTCGAAAGCGTGAACCTTATCAAGATGCCCCTAGCAGCCGCCAGCCGGCACGTCGGATCAAGGCCGCAAAGGGTTGTGACAGCCAGATTTTGATTATATTTTAGGCAGTTATTCACTTCTTTTAACGTCACATCATCACTTTATCTAAATGACGAAGCCAATCGCCAACAGTCCGTTTTACCCCAAAAGCCACCTCGTGGCCGCCAGCGGGGTAGCCGCACTCTTGAGTCTGGCCTTGCTCGTGTTTCCCTCTCAGCAGGTCGAGGCGAAACGTACTTCCATCAACTTGGATGTTGAGCACGATGCCGCGAGCACCGTGCAAGGTCAGGACGATCTAAAGGAGCAAGTGCTCTCCGATACTCAAGCTGCGGATACCCAGACCACTTCCCCTTTCGCTCAGATTGCGCCGGACCAGCCGGCCGAACAGACCGCTGAAGAGACGCCCGCCACGGAAGAGGCCGAGACCGTCGCCGAGACGCCCGAGCCGCAATGGATCACAGAGACGGTACGCAAGGGCGACACGCTCTCGACGCTGTTCGAGCGCGCCGGCCTGGCCGCCGCCGTGGTCCATGAGGTCCTGGCCAGCAGCAAGGAAGCGAAGAAGCTGACCCGCCTGCGGGTGGGCCAGAAGATCGAATTCCAGCGCGAGCCTTCTGGCGCGCTGTTGGCGGTGCGTACCAAGCTCACCGCGCTGCAGACGCTATCGCTGGTCAAGTCGGACCAGGGTTACGAGGTCGAGCACAAGACCGTCACCCCGGATATCCGCAAGGCCTATGCACAGGGACGGATCACCAGTTCGCTGTTCGCCGCGGCGCAGAAAGCTGGACTGTCCCATGACATGACCATGGCCCTGGCCAACATTTTCGGCTACGACATCGACTTCGCGCTGGACATCCAGGAAGGCGACGAATTCGAGGTGGTGTACGAGGACAAGGTGGTCAACGGCAAGCACGTGGGCTACGGCAATATCCTGGCGGCGCGCTTCGTGAACAAGGGCAAGGCCTATACGGCCGTGCGCTACACCGCGAAGAACGGCACCACCAACTATTACACGGCGGAAGGCGGCAGCATGCGCAAGGCCTTCATCCGTACCCCCGTAGAGTTCTCACGGATCAGCTCGCGCTTCACCATGGGCCGCTTCCATCCAGTGCTGAACAAGATGCGGGCGCACAAGGGCGTCGACTACGCCGCGCCCACCGGTACGCCGATCCATGCCACCGGCGATGGCAAGATCGCCAAGGCCGGCACGGAGAATGGTTATGGCAACGTGGTGATGATCCAGCATGGCAAGACCTACACCACGGTCTACGGCCATATGAGCCGGATCGCCAAGGGCATGCGGGCCGGTGTCGCGGTGAAGCAGGGCCAGGTGATCGGCTACGTGGGGATGACCGGCCTGGCAACCGGCCCGCACCTGCATTATGAATTCCGTATCAACGGCAACCATGTCGATCCGCTGGGAGTGAAGCTGCCCATGGCCGATCCCATCGCCAAGAACGAGATCTCGCGCTTCCTGGCGCAGAGCCAGCCGCTCATGGCCCGCATGGACCAGGAACGTGCTTCGCTCCTGGCGATGAACAAGCGCTAGGATGCAGCGTTACCTGGGGGTGATGTCCGGCACCAGCCTGGATGGGCTGGATATCGCGCTGATCGAACAGGATGAGCGGACCCGTTTCGTCGCGGCGCTGGGCATACCCATGCCCGATTCGCTGCGCAGCGAGCTGCTGGCGCTATGTGCCCCAGGGGACAACGAGATCGAGCGCATCGCCCAGGCCGAACAGGCCTGGGTGAAGCTCGCCGCCCAAGGCATCGCGGAATTGCTGGCACAACAGGGACTGATGCCAGCGGATATCCGCGCCGTGGGCAGTCACGGCCAGACCATCCGCCATCTGCCGGCGCAGGGTTATACGCTGCAGATCGGCGATGCCGCTTTGCTGGCCGAGTTGAGCGGTATCGACGTGGTGGCCGACTTCCGGCGTCGCGACCTGGCCGCTGGCGGCCAAGGCGCCCCCTTGGTACCGGCCTTCCATGCCGATCTCTTCGGCCAGGAGCGCCCGCGCGCGGTGCTCAATATCGGCGGTTTCAGCAATGTGACCCTGCTGGCGCCGGGCCTGCCGGTGCGCGGCTTCGACTGCGGACCGGGCAATGTCTTGCTGGATGCCTGGATCCAGCACAGCCAGGGGTCGCACTTCGATGCGAACGGCGCCTGGGCGGCGCAAGGGCAGGTCGTACCGGCGCTGCTGAAGCAGTTGTTGAGCGATCCGTTCTTCGGGAAGAGTGGCCCGAAGAGTACCGGGCGCGAACATTTCAATCTGCGCTGGTTGCAGCAGCAGCTAGCGCAGCATCCCGCCCTGGCAGCGGTGGACGTCCAGGCCACCCTGGCCGAGTTGAGCGCGCGCAGCATCGCCGACAGCATCCGGACTGCCCAGGCAGTGGACGAGGTACTGGTCTGCGGCGGTGGGGCGCATAACCGGGATCTGATGGAGCGCCTGGCCAGGCACCTGGCACCGGCGCAGGTCGTCAGCACCGAGGTCTACCAGGTATCGCCGGACTGGATGGAGGCCATGGCCTTCGCCTGGCTGGCCCATAGATTCTGCGAGCGGCTGCCTGGCAACTGCCCCGAAGTCACCGGAGCCCGAGGGCTCCGGGTGCTGGGTGCGCTCTATCCGCACTAGACGGAGCGCAGTGTCGGCTCAGATGGAGAAGGACTGACCGCAGCCACAGGTCGTGGCGGCGTTGGGGTTCTTGATGACGAAACGCGAGCCTTCCAGACCTTCCTGGTAATCCACCTCGGCACCGGCCAGGTATTGGAAGCTCATGGGATCAACGACCAGATGCACGCCGTCACGCTCGATGACGGTGTCGTCGTCCGCGGAATCTTCATCGAAGGTGAAGCCGTACTGGAAGCCCGAGCAGCCACCACCGGTGACGAAGACGCGCAGCTTCAGGCGGGGATTGCCCTCTTCCTCGATCAGGTTCTTCACCTTGGTCGCCGCGCCCAGGGTGAACTGCAGGGGGGTCGGGGTGAAGGTTTCAATGGTCATTGCCGTAGTCTCCCGGCTCGCGCCGAACACAATTCAATGGCGAAATTATCCGCTTGCCCCAGCAAAAGGGTCAACTATTGAGCGACCGCGTGATACCAGCCGAGACGACTGGAGTGAATGACTTGCCAGCGGCGCCACTCTAATATCGCGCCGCCTGATGAAGCCAACTGACAAGGAGAACGCCCCGATGCTCTATCTTTGGTTCAAAGCCTTCCACCTGATCGCCATGGTGTGCTGGTTCGCCGGTCTGTTCTATCTGCCGCGGCTGTTCGTCTATCACGCCCAGAGCAGCGATGCCGTGAGCCATGAGCGTTTCTGCCTGATGGAGCGCAAGTTGTACCGGGGCATCATGTTGCCGTCGATGATCCTGACGCTGGTGTTCGGCATCGGCATGCTGGTGATCAACCCGAGCTGGCTGACCCAGGGCTGGATGCACACCAAGCTGGCACTGGTGGTGGTGTTGATCGGTTATCACCATGTCTGCGGCGCCATGCGCAAGAAGTTCGAGCGCGGGGAAAACCAGCGTAGCCATGTGTTCTATCGCTGGTTCAACGAGGTACCCGTGCTCATCCTCATCGCCGTCGTCATCCTGGCAGTGGTCAAACCCTACTAAAGCGGTCGAACGGCTCGCGCTTGGAGAAAGCAGTATGCAGCGTTATGCCCTGGTAACCGGTGCTTCGTGTGGGATCGGCCTGGCCTTGGCCGAGGCCCTGGCGCGACGTGGCCAGCCGCTGATCCTGCTGGCGCGGCGCAAGGACAAGCTGGAAAGCATCGCTGCCGAGCTGGCCCAGCGCTTCGACGTGGAGGTGCTCTATCGCGTCTGCGACCTGTCGGAGCCCTTGCACCTGACCGGCCTGTTGCATGAACTGGAGCAGAGCGAGCGCGCCATCGGCCTGCTGGTCAACTGCGCCGGGATCGGCAGTGGCGGCGATTTTCTCGCCGCCGACTGGCCCCAGGTACAGGAGCAGCTGGAACTGAATATCCTGGCACTCACCCGCCTGTGTCATGCCCTCGGCCAGCACATGGCGATCCAGGGGGGTGGCCAGATTCTCAACGTGGCCTCCACCGCCGCCTTCCAGCCCATTCCCTATATGAGCAGCTATGCCGCGACCAAGGCCTATGTGCTGCATTTCTCCGAGGGTCTGCGCGAAGAACTCAAGAGACGAGGAGTGTCGGTGTCGGTGCTCTGCCCCGGCCCGACCCGCACCGCGTTCTTCAAGAACGCCGGGCTGCATACCGGTCGCCTGGAGCAGAGCAAGCTGCTGATGTCCGCCGAGGAGGTCGCGCTGGCAGCGGTCAAGGGGCTGGAGCGACGCCAGGCGGTGATCATCCCCGGATGGCGCAATCGACTGGGCAGCCTGTTGCCGCGCTTCTTCCCACGCGCCCTCATTCGCTCGGCGACGGTGCGGATCGGCAAACTGTTCCAGCCGGCGTAACGGTCATCCCACCACCGGCACCTGACCCCAGGGGTGGGCGCTGGTACACTCGGGGTCTATCCAGCCAGCAGGAGATCGACGTGGATTGTCTGTTCTGCAAGATCGTCGCCGGGGACATTCCGGCCAAGGTGCTCTACGAGGACGATCAGGTCATGGCCTTCCATGACATCGCCCCGCAGGCGCCAGTGCACTTCCTGGTCATTCCCAAGAAGCACATCGCGACCCTCCACGACCTCAGCGAGGCCGATGACAAGCAACTCGCCGGGCACATCCTTTTCACCGCCCAGCGCCTGGCCCAGGAGCAGGGCTGCGAAGAAGGCTTCCGCGTGGCGATGAATTGCAACGCCCTGGGTGGCCAGACGGTCTATCACATCCATATGCATGTGCTGGGCAAGCGGCAGATGACCTGGCCACCGGGCTAGGTATCCCTCGCCCTTTCATTGCCTGCCAAGGAGATCATCGTGAGATCCAAGCGTCTCTACTCCCCGCTCGATCGGCTGTTGATCCAGGCCGATACCGCCTTGCGTACCCTGACGCCCTTCAGCGGCGCCCCGACCCGCAGCTCGCCGGCCATTCCGCTCAAGGAAGCCGAGCTGAGCGACGAGGAACGGCGCCATGCAGCGGGGCTCATGCGCATCAACCATACCGGTGAGGTCTGCGCCCAGGCGCTATACCAGGGCCAGGCGCTGACCGCCAAGCTGCCGGAAGTCCGCGAGGAAATGGAACGCGCGGCGGATGAAGAGATCGATCACCTGGCCTGGTGCGAGCAGCGCATTCGCGCCCTGGGTGAAAGACCCAGCCTGCTCAATCCGCTGTTCTATGGTCTGTCCTTCGGTATCGGCGCCGGTGCCGGGCTGATCAGCGATCGCCTGAGCCTGGGTTTCGTCGCCGCCACCGAAGATCAGGTGTGCCGTCATCTGGACGAGCACCTGGAAAAGCTGCCGCCGGCCGATGCCAAGTCGCGGGCTGTGCTGGAGCAGATGCGTATCGACGAGGAGCAGCATGCCGAGCACGCCCTGGCGGCCGGTGGCTGGCGCTTCCCCTCGCCGATCAAGCAGGGCATGAGCCTGGTGGCCAAGGTGATGACCAAGACCACCTACCGTCTCTGAGACGGCACTCGCGCCCATGAAAAAGCCCTGCCTTGGCAGGGCTTTTTGCCGTCTGGCGCTTCAGATATCGAAGAAGACGGTTTCCTTGGGGCCTTGCAGGTAGATGTCGAAGCGATAGGCCAGGCGGCCGTCGATCTCGCAGCGACGCGCCAGCAAGGTGCCCCGGCGCTCCGGTTCCGGCAGGTTGTAGACCGGGCAGCGGGCGTTGGCGTCGGCTTCGTCGTCGAAATAGATCCGCGTCTGCAGGTGGATGTTGATACCGCGGGCGAACAGGGTGACGTTGATGTGCGGCGCCATGGGCTGGCCACGCTGGTCAGTGACCTGGCCGGGCTTGACGGTATGCAACGTCCAGTCACCGGCATCGAAGGTGGTGGCGGTGCGGCCGAAGCCGTTGAAGGCCTTCTCGACGTCGTAGACCGGATCGTAGTGGCCCTGGTGGTCGGCCTGCCAGAATTCCAGGAAGGAGTCGCGCACTAGGTTGCCGTTGCCGTCGAACACCTGGCCGGTGAGCAGGATGTGCTCGCCGGGAGCGCCGGGCTTGGCCAGCTCGTTCCAGATTTCGACGTCGCGGGTGGGGTTGCCGGCCGCGGCCAGGGCCAGGCCGATGTGCACATAGGGGCCGGCGGTCTGGGAAGGGGTTTCCGGCAGCAAGTCTTGGCGGTTGGGCGTCATCTGCGCGTCCTCAGTGATGTTCGAAGAACGTCTGCCGCGCGCCGCGGGTGACGATGTCGAAACGATAGGCCAGGCAATCCATGGGATTGGCCATGCTCATGTCCAGGCGGGCGATGAGGGTCTGGACGGCGTCGGGATTGGCGATGGACTTGACGATGGGACACAGCGGAATCAACGGATCGCCCTCGAAGTACAGCTGGGTGATCAGCCGGGTGGCAATGGCCGGGCCCATGACCGAGACGTGGATGTGCGCCGGACGCCAGTCGTTGCTGCCGTTGCGCCAGGGATAGGGGCCCGGGCGGATGGTACGGAAGACGTAGTTACCCTGGCTGTCGGTGCGGGTGCGGCCGACGCCACCGAAGTTGGGATCGAGCGGCGCCAGGTAGACGTCGTTCTTGTGCCGGTAGCGGCCGCCGGCGTTGGCCTGCCAGATCTCCACCAGGGAATTGGGTACCGGTTTGCCGAACTGGTCGCGCAGGGTGCCGAACAGGATGATGCGCTCGCCCTGGGGCAGCTGGCCGGTGCCGAAGTTGAGCAGCAGATCGTTGTCGTGCGGGCCCAGGGGCAGCCGCGAGAAGTCGGGACCGCTGCGCTCGGAGGCGGTCTGGTGCTGCAGGCTGACCAGCGCCTGCCGCGGCGAACGCGGGATCGAGGACTTGTAGGCAGGGGTATAGGCCTGGGGATGCCAGGTGCGATCACGGGCGACGTAGCGTACGTCGTGGGGCTTGTTATGCATTGGAATGCTCCACGGAAGGATCGGAGCCAGAAACTGGCTGATCTCAGTGTGGCCCAGACCGCCGTCTGGCTGAATTGAAAGCTACGCCACGCCCCATAACCTATTGGTTATGGCTGAGCTCCCCGGCGACTTCGCGCAGGACGACACAGAAGCGCTCGGTGGCCAGGGACAGGGGCACGCTGCCATTGCGGCAGATGCCCACCGAGCCGCCCGCTTCACGTACCCCGAGCCTGACCTCGACCAGCTCGCCCGTCGCCAGGTCGCGGCGGACCGCATCCAGCGGCGCGATCCACAGGGCATCGCTCTGGCGGACGTACTGGCGGCTCAGGGTGGGCGACAGGGTTTCCAGCCGCTGGGCACTGAGCGGGATGCCACATTGCACGAAGAGGCTTTCAGCGTGACGGCGAATGGTGGTACCGGGCAGCGGCAGGACCAGGGGATAGCGTGCCAGGGTCGCGAGGTCCGCCGGCAGGTTCTGGCTCAACGGATGGCCGGGACGGACCACCAGGGTCAGGGCCTCGGTATAGAGGTGCTCGAAGTCGAGGCCATGGATGTCGGGGCTGTCGGTCATGCGGCCGACCACCAGATCCAGGTCGCCGACGCGCAACTGGCCGAGTAGATAGGCGCTGGGACCGGTGGCGACATTGACGATGAGCTGGCGGTGGCGATCGTGCAGCCGTGCCAGCACCTCGGGTAGCACCTGGCTTTCCACCGTCGACAGCACGCCGACCCGGACCAGGCCACCGGCCTCGCCACCGCGCACCAGTTGCATCCCCTCGCGCAGCGCCTGGACGCAGGGGCCGGCGTGACGCAGGAACAGCAGACCGGCCTCGGTGAGGGTCACCTCGCCCTTGCCACGCTCGAACAGCCGTACCTCGAGGATTTCCTCGAGTTCGCGAATGGTCTTGGAAATGGCCGGCTGGGACACGGCAATGGCATCGGCCGCCTTGGCGAAGCTGCGCTGCTGCGCGATTTCCAGAAAGCACAGCAGGTGCCGGAACTTGATACGGTTGTCGAGATTCATGGTGCCCTCAAGGCAAGGCTCGGACCAGAGACTACCACCCGGCGGTCAGCCAAAACCCGTGCAGTCAGCACGGGCATCCTTTGCTACAGTGCCGCCTCGCCCCTTGGAATACCCCCATGTCCATTCGTGCCCAGCAGAAGCTGCAAACGCGCCAGGCGCTGCTGGAATCGGCACGCCTGCTGATGAACAGCGGTCGCGGCTTCGGCAGCCTCAGCCTGCGGGAGGTGAGTCGCCAGGCGGGGATCGTGCCGGCGGGCTTCTATCGCCACTTCGCCGACATGGAGAGCTTCGGGCTGGCGCTGGTGGCGGAGGTGGGCGACACCTTTCGCGACGCCCTGCGCCAGGTGCGGCATCACGAGTTGCAGCAGCGCGGCATGATCGAAGCCTCGGTGGAAATCTTTCTCGGCGCCGTGGGCGATAACCGCGATCAGTTCCTCTTTCTCGCCCGCGAGCAATATGGCGGTTCCCTGGCCGTGCGCCAGGCGATCGCCGATTTGCGTCAGCGCGTCACCCAGGACCTGGCCCGTGACCTGCTCGCCCTGGGTCGGCTGCCGCAGCTGACCTCGGCGCAGATCGACATCCTGGCCGATCTGGTGGTCAAGACAGTGTTCGCCACCCTGCCAGAGCTCATCGATCCTTCCCCCGCCGCTACGCCACCCCACCTATGGCCGGCAGCGAAGATGGTGCAGCAGCTCAAGCTCATTCTGATCGGCAGCAAGCACTGGCGGCGCACACTGGGCGAAGAAGCACCAAAAGAGTGCATTGAGCGCCTGTCAAATGCCATGGCGCACCAAATAAGCGCAACCTGAGCGACCGGTCAGCTTTGCTTGGCCTGGCAGCTGGGGAATCGGCCGGTTTGGCAGGCCCCTTGCTGTAGTGCTCGGCTATAACTGCCAAGAGTTCTGCCATGCTGGTCATCCATCACCGTTGTGCGGCCCGTGACACCTGGGACGCCGAACTCCATCTGACCTTCGATGCCCGCAGCAAAAGCCGCCTTAGAGCGACGAGCAGCACGGGCGAAGACGTCGGCCTGTTCCTCGAACGCGGGCAACCGCCGCTGGCCGATGGCGACTTTCTCGAAGCCCGCGATGGCCGCATCGTGCGTATCGTCGCCCGGCCGGAAAAGCTGCTGCACGTGACCTGCGCCAGCGCCTTCGAGCTGACCCGCGCCGCCTACCACCTGGGCAACCGTCACGTCGCCCTGCAGATCGGCGATGGCTGGCTGCGGCTGCTGGACGACTATGTGCTCAAGGCCATGCTGGAACAGCTGGGCGCCCAGGTCAGCGAGATCGAGGCCGGCTTCCAACCCGAGCACGGTGCCTACGGCGGCGGTCATCACCACTCGCATCACGGCGAGGAAGGCTTCAACTACGCACCCAAGCTGCACCACTTCGGCGTCCGCACGTGAATCCGCCCTTCGCCCTGTTGCGCCTGGCCAGCCCCCAGTTGCCGATTGGCGGCTACAGCTATTCCCAGGGCCTGGAGCTAGCCATCGACAGCGGCCTGATCCGCAGCGCGGCGGATGCCGAGAGCTGGCTGCGCGACAATCTCGAACTCAATCTGGCGCGTTTCGAGGCACCGCTGCTGCTGGCCCATTGCACCGCCGCCGCCGTGGGCGACTGGCCGCGCCTGAGCGAACTGGCGGACCGCCACCGCGCCAGTCGCGAGACCGCGGAATTCCAGTTGGAAAGCCGCCAGACCGGCTATTCCCTGGCGCAACTGCTGCTCGGCCTGCCAGAACTGGACGACGAGAGTCGTGCCTTGCTGGTCGAACTGCCCCCGACCTTCGCCCTGGGCTGGGCGCTGGCCGCTCGCGCCTGGGACATAGCGCCGCGGGCCGCACTGGATGCCTGGCTCTGGACCTGGCTGGAGAACCAGCTGGCCGTGTTGATGAAAACCCTGCCGCTGGGCCAGCAAGCCGCCCAGCGCCTCACCACCACCCTGCTGCCGACCCTGGCTGCCACCGCCGAGCAGGCCGCCGGCCTGCCCGAAGCGGCCTGGGGCGGTGCCCCCTTCGGCCTCGCCCTCACCAGCATGGCCCACGAGCGGCAATACAGCCGCCTGTTCCGTTCCTAGGAGACCCTTGATGACTACCCAACCCCTGCGCGTCGGTATCGGCGGTCCGGTCGGCTCCGGCAAGACCGCCCTCACCCTGGCCCTCTGCCGCGCCCTGCGCGAGCGCTACAACCTGGCGGTGGTGACCAACGACATCTACACCCGCGAGGACGCCGATTTCCTGGTGCGCAACGAAGCCCTGGCGCCCGAACGCATCCTCGGCGTGGAGACCGGCGGCTGTCCGCACACCGCCATCCGCGAAGACGCCTCCATCAACCTGGAGGCGGTGGACCAGCTCAATCGCCGCTTCCCCGGTCTGGATCTGATCCTGGTGGAATCCGGTGGCGACAACCTTTCGGCCACCTTCAGCCCGGAGTTGTCCGACCTGACCCTCTACGTCATCGACGTCTCGGCCGGTGACAAGCTGCCGCGCAAGGGCGGTCCGGGCATCTGCAAGTCGGATCTGCTGGTGATCAACAAGGTCGACCTGGCCGACATGGTCGGCGCCTCTCTGGAGGTGATGGATCGCGACACCCGCAAGATGCGCGGCGACAAGCCTTTCGTCTTCAGCAACCAGAAGACCGGCAAGGGCCTGGAAGAGATCATCGCCTTCATCGAAAAGCAGGGTCTGCTGACCGCCGCCTAAGAACCTGTTCACGATCTCGCGAGCTAGAGACAAACAAGGCCTGGGCGGCCCCACGAAAACACCTGAGGAAGCGGAGTTTACGAGTGGTAAATGAGCATTCCGACGGGGCTGGCCCTCCAGGGACTTTTCAACGCCGTTTGGCCGACGCGCAGCAGGTCGTGAACAGGTTCTGACCCCAGGATTTAACCCTCAAGGAGCCCCCATGAAACACGCCAAGATC
This sequence comes from Pseudomonas oryzihabitans, assembly GCF_006384975.1. Taxonomy (NCBI): domain Bacteria; kingdom Pseudomonadati; phylum Pseudomonadota; class Gammaproteobacteria; order Pseudomonadales; family Pseudomonadaceae; genus Pseudomonas; species Pseudomonas oryzihabitans. Next base: position 4,234,890 of record NZ_CP021645.1, on the reverse strand, counting down.
CTCGCCACCGCCGCCCTGCTGCTCGCCCCGGCACTGGCCTTCGCCCACCCCGGTCATGCCGAGAACGGCCTGGCCGCCGGTGTGCTGCACCCCCTGACCGGTCTCGACCACCTGCTGGCCATGGTAGCCGTGGGCCTCTGGGCAGCCCAGCAGCAGGGCAAGGCGCGCCTGGCGCTGCCCTGCACCTTCGTCGGCACCATGCTGATCGGCGGCCTGCTGGGCTTCACCGGGCTGGAGCTGCCGTTCATGGAGACCGGCATCGCCGCCTCGGTGCTGGCCCTGGGGCTGCTGGTGGCCCTGGCCGCCCGTCCGCCGGTAGCGGCCGCCGTTGGCCTGACCGCGGCCTTCGCCCTGTTCCATGGCGTGGCCCACGGTCTGGAGCTGCCGGAGATGGGTAATCCCTGGGCCTATGCCCTGGGTTTCGTCGCCGCCACCGCTACCCTGCATGCCCTGGGCTATGCCGTGGTGCGCTACCTGCCTCAGGCCGCCGCGCCGCTGGTGCGGCTGGCCGGTGTGGCCACCGCCGTGGCAGGTGGTTGGCTGCTCGCGGCCTGACGGCTTAAGCAATCCCCAGCTGCTGGCGCAACCGCGCCAGCACGCCTTCCTCCGCCGTCGGCTGCACCTGGGCGGTATAGCCGCCGAAGCTGGCGAAGCGGCTGGCGAAATCCACGTCCAGCACGAATCGGCTGTCGAACTGCGGCGAGGCCAGGGGTGCCAGTACCTCGGCCGTGTAGGTATCGCGCGGATCGCTGCCCAGGCGCACCGGCAGGTCGCCGCTCTGCTGGCGATAGGCGACCCAGGGCGAATAGGTGAAGGCTTCCAGCCGCCCACGCGCCAGATCCAGCTCCAGCAGCCGTAGCAGGCCGTTACCGCCGGCGTATTCGGTCTGATAGTTGATCAGCAGCAGGTCCACCGGCTGGCCAAAGTCATTGGCCAGCCGCAGGTGGGCGCTGCCGTGGTTGTGCCCATTGAGGGTGAGGAAGATCTGGTCGTTGCGGCGAATCAGCCGATTCCACAGCCGCACACCGGTGTCGTTGCGGCGGCTCGAAAGTACCGCCTGGCCATTCACCAGATCGACGATGTTGTGCGAGGCGAGGATGGTCGGCAGGTGCGGATAGCGATCCAGCACGCCTTGGGCCCAGTCCAGGGTTTGGTCCGACGGGCTCCAGTCGAGGGTCAGCAGCAAGAAGTCCTGGCCAAGCGCCGAGAAGCGATGGACCGCGTTAAGCCCGGAGACATCGCGCTCGACGAAAGTGGCCTGGCGCGCCGCCCGCTCGCGACCGAAGTACTGGGTGAAGAGTTCCCGGTCATCGCGCAGCCGATCCTGGGTATAAAGCGCGACCACGTCGTGATCGCCGGTCATGACGCTGTAGGGCACCCCGGCCCGTTCCAGCCGCGCCATGGCACGGCTGGCCAGTTTCCACTCGCCGTGCTGCTCGGCGTTTTCCACCAGATCGCCCAGGTGCACTACGAAGGGCATGTTCAGCGCCGCCGCATTGTGCGCGAGCCAATGAGTCTGGGCATGGAAGGCCAGGGCCGGTGGATAACCCAGTTTCGGATAGCGCTCGATGCGCTTGCCGGTGCGGGTCATCTCGAAGTTGTTCTCGCTGTAGTACTGGGTGTCTGGCAAGACGCCGAGCACGAAGCTGCTGGTCGAGGGCAGCGGCGTCACCGGCTTGAACGAATGGGCATCGAACCAACGGCCCCGGTGCTCCGCCAGGCCATACCCCAGGGTCGGCTTGCAGCCGGCCAGCAGCGGCAGACCGGCCAGGGCCATGCACAGCCGGCGACGATGGAAATCGGGCGAATCGGTCATGACGCGTGCCTCAGGGCAGGTAGTAGGCCTGCCAGCGGTTGTCGTTGAAGCGACCCTCTAGCAGCGGCGGGCGCCCGGCCAGCGGGGTGCCGGCCAGGGCTGCCTGGCTGTCGGCATCGAGCAGCACATAGGCGGGTCGGGGGATATGCTCGAGCTGTGCGGGCTGGCCGACGTCGATGAAGGTCGGCATGGGCACGTCGTAGTCGAGATTCATCATGTAGCGGAAGGCCTTGGTGTCCTGGCCCAGGCCGAAGAACACCAACTGCCCGGGCTGCCCCTGGCGCAAGCTCTCCAGGCGGGTGACGAAGGCGCGGGTGTCGTAGCGCAGCGCCTGCATGGGATCCAGCGCCAGCACCACCAGCAGCCACTGCGCCAGGGCCGCCGCTGCCAAGGGCAGGCCCAGGCGGAAGGCGCCGCGTCCGCGCCAGGTCGCGAGCAAGGCGAGCAGCGCAAGGACGGCGAAGGCCCCTAGCAACAGGCGGATATCCAGAGGCGGCCACCAGCCGGCAGCCTGGAGTTTCGGTTGCTGCAGCTTGACCAGTACCCCGAGTATCACGGGGAAGACCACCAGCAGCGGCAGGAACAGGCGGCGCACCCAAACCAGGGCACCCTGCCCCTGCAGCAGCACCCAGGCGCCGAGAGCAGCGCAGGCGGGGATCGCCGGCAGGATGTAATAGGGCTTCTTGAAGGTGGGGATGGACAGGGCCATTACGATCAGCACGGCGAAACCGGCCAACTGGATCAGCAATCGACTCTCCACCTGCTGATGCCGCAGGCGCCAGTGACGCTTCAACGTCGGCAGGGCGAACAGTGCCAGGGGAAACGCTGGGGCGTAGCGATACAGACCTAGTTGCAGGAAGTACCACCAGGGATAGCCGGCGCCGTCGGTGTCGTCCAGCCGCCCGGAGACCTGCATGCGGATCACGTCCTCGACGAAGGTCATGCCACCGGTATGCCAGGCGAGGCCAAACAGCACGGCGCAGCACAGGGCCAGCAACAGAGCGCCGACCAGGCCGTAGCCGAAGGTACGCCGCCAATCACCCTGCAACAGCCAGTACAGGCAGACCACCCCGCACGGCTCGACCAGCCCTAGCGGCCCGCGCACGGCGAAGCCAGCGACCATGCAGAAAAACACCAGCAGGCGTCGCCGCGGCAGGTTGCGCTGGTCGGCGCTCCACAGCAGATAGAAGCAGGCTAGCGCGGCCAGGGTGACGAACTGGTCGAGGCAGATGGAGCGGGCCTTGGCCAGGAAGCCGTTGGTCAGCAGCAATATCAGCACCGCCAGCAGCGCCCAACGCCGCGAATGATCGGCCAGCAGGCGATAGAGCAAGCCGACGACAGCCGCCGAGGCCAGGGCGGTGGGGATCACCGTGGCCAGGCGATTGACCTCGCCGAACAGATGGGCGAAGACGTCGATCAGCAGGGTCGAGGTCGCCGGATAATCCGGATAGGGCTGGCCGTAGCTGGTCGGGAAGGCGCTGGCGCCATGGCGGAACATTTCCTGGGCGAACAGCGCGAAGCGGCCGTCGAAGCCAATGAAGGACTGCTCCCAGAGGCCTAGGGTGAACAGCGGTATCGCCAGCAGGAACAGCGCCAGACTTTCGAGGCGCAGACGCGCCGGGCTCGGGATGGACGACACGCGGCAGGACTCCGGCAGGCTGGGGGACGGGCTTGGGCCCGGTGCCACTATCGCCGAACAACCTTAGGAATCGCTGAAAGCAGGCTGACGGCAAGCTGACAAAGCCGCATTCCAGAGCGGTTCGTCAGGTGACGGGCGGCCACTATGCCGACAAACTAAAAAACCTTCATGACAGCAGCAGCCGGCGCGCAGCGATCACCCACTGGCAACGCTTGGCGCTGTGCCTGATCGAGCCCGAGGGGATCCTGCAAGGGTCGCAGGATCGGCTACCGCCGCTGGCGGCCGATCCTCAGTTCGAGCGCCCTCAGCTCTTGCGGTGAATATTGAAGTTGCTGAACGCCTGGCAGGTCGCCATCAGTTGGATGCGATTGATGTTGACGTGCTTGGGCTGGTTCAGCGTCCAGTGGATGGATTCGGCGATGTCGTCCGGGGTCAGGGGTTCGGTACCAGCATAGACGGCGTCGGCCTTGGCCTGGTCGCCACCGAAGCGCACCACCGAGAACTCGCTTTCCGACAGGCCCGGCTCGATGTTGGTCACCCGCACCCCGGTGCCCAGCAGGTCGGATCTCAGGCTCAGGCTGAATTGCTTGAGGAAGGCCTTGGTGGCGCCATAGACGTGGCTGCCCGGATAAGGATAGTCCCCCGCCACCGAGCCCAGATTGACGATGCCGGCCCCGGCGCCGTGGGCGATCAGCCGCGGCAGGAGCAGCCGGGTGCAATAGAGCATGCCCTTGATGTTGGTATCGACCATGGTGTCCCAGTCGTCCAGGTCGCAGTCCTGCGCGGCAGTGGTGCCCAGCGCCAGGCCGGCGTTGTTGACCAGGGCGCGCAGCTGGTTGAATTCTTCAGGCAGAGCGGCGATTGCCGCTTCCACGGCGGCACGATTCTGGACGTCCAGCACCAGCGGCAGCACCTTGGCCTGGCCGGACAGCTCCTCGGCCAGGGCATGCAGGCGATCCTCGCGGCGGCCGGTGATGACGATCGACCAGCCGTCCTTGGCGAAGCGGCGAGCGGTAGCGGCGCCGAAGCCGGAGGTGGCGCCGGTGATGAAGATCGAAGACATGAAAGATTCCTTCTGCGAGGGAGTTTGGCCGAGCCCCACGATAGCTCAGGGGCATTCGTCAGGCGAATACCTAGATCGCCGGGAATCCCGCGGATCAGTTATAACGCCTTGGTATTGCAAGGTTTTCCGCACACTGGTGATTTTTTGAGCAGTTCCTGCCAGGCCAGGCGCCCTGGGCCTCACGCCCGGCTATGCCAAGCTTATCCACAGGACGATCCACGGAATTCCTGTACAGAACTCGGCTCCGTCATCCGGTGGATAAGTCCGTCGCGCTGAGCCAGGCAGGAGGTCCGGCCGGCGCTAGCCCGGTGCACGCCGCTTCCACGCAGGCGGCCAGGCCGGCGAAGCGCAGCGCGCGACCGGTGAGGCCCGGACCGTAGTGGGCGAACTTGCCGGAATTGGTCAGCAGGGTGCGGGCCTGGGGCGGAACCAGGGGTTCGCCCAGCATGCACCAGCAGGTGTCCCCCACCAGTTGCGCACCGAAGGCCACCAGGTCAGCCAGGTTGCCAGCCCGCTCGGCTGCCGTGCGCACCTCACGCCCGAGGGTGATCACCAAGGCCACCTGGGGATGCTTGCGCCGACCACGGCAGAGTTCAGCCAGGCGCTGGCATTCCTCGGCGGAGAAATGCGGATTGCCCAGGGCCACCAGTTGCACCTCTCGGGCAGCGGCGCTGTCCAGCTCGGTCCAGGCCTGGCGCAGATCGGCCAGGCTGATGTCTTCGATCTCCAGCTCAGCTGCAGCCACCGCCGCCAGGGTCGGCGCCTCGGGCGTCACCCCGACCAGATGGAATAGCGGCGCTGCCGATGTCGTGGCGAAGGCGGCGCCAAAGGCCTTGAGATCATCGCGGCTGGGCCGGGCGTGCTCCAGGCCGAGCACCGCGGGGATACGGGTGGGCGAACGCAGCCCGATCCAGTAGCCGAGCAGCGGGTAGAAGGCATCGTCATGCCCCTCGGGCACCCTCACCCGCAGCACCTTGGCGGCCCGGCGACCGCTATCCAGGTGGCAACCGGCCAGCGGTGCCCGGCCGGTCAGGGCCGTACAGATATCGAGGAAGTCGGCGTATTTCTGGGTCCGCGCGCCCAGCACGCTGTTGGCGAAGACCACGGCATTGGATTCGGCCCAGACCACCTGCTCGCCCAGCGCCGGGGCGCTGTCCAGCAGATAGGGGGCACAGGTGAAGGTGGGTCGACAGCCCAGGGCCACATAGGCCTCGGCCAGGGCACTGGCCGGTTCGCCGAGTGCCGGAGCCACGCCCTGCTCGCGCCAGCGGCGCTGATCCACGGACACCGCGTTGAGACTGGTGGGCACCCGCACCTTGCCGCCCCACTCCACCAGTCGCTGGGCGAAGGCCAGACTGGCCGGACCGGTGTAGATGCAGCCGTCGATATGGGCTTGGGTGATGTCGAGCAACTCAGGCGCACCCTGCAAGTGCGCCATGCGTACCAGGATGCGCATGGCCGCCTGGGCGGCGCGGCCTTGGGCACCGTCGAGCATGGCCTGGTCGGTCGCGCTCAGCTGGAGTTCGGCGATTTCATCCTGACCGGTCGCAGGTAATAGGCTTCCCGGCGCTCCGACCCAGCCGTCGCTGACCGCGATCTCATCGTGCTCGGCCAGCGCCGCGAAGGCCTCGGCGCCGAGGCTGACCACCGGCAGGGACAGGCCGAACAGCTCTTCGGCGACGATGGCGCCCAGGCTGAGGATTTCATCGGGTTCGGCCAGCAACAGTGCCGCCGGACCACGCCCGGCGAGCAACAGCTCCAGCAGCACGGCGCTGCCGGTGCAGGACCCACGGCCACTGGGGATGGCTAGGACACGCCCAGCCAACTCCAGGCCATGCAACGGGTGGTGGTGATCGATCACCCGGCCACTGGCCGGATCGACGCCACCCCAGAAGCTAAGCCCGATGGGCGCCCAGGCCAAGCGACCCTGGGCCCGGCCCGCGACCAGTGTGCGCCCGCGGACCGGGTCCATCGCTAGTGACCGCCCAGATAGGCTTCGCGTACCTGGGGATTGGCCAGCAGTTCCTGGCCGCTGCCGGTCATGCGGATCTCGCCGGTGACCATGACGTAGGCGCGGTCGGACAGACGCAGGGCATGGTTGGCGTTCTGCTCCACCAGGAAGATGGTCATGCCGCTCTGCGCCAGCTCGCGCAGGATCTGGAAGATCTGCTTCACCACGATGGGCGCCAGACCCAGGCTGGGCTCGTCGAGCAACAGCAACTTGGGCCGGCTCATCAGGGCACGGGCGATGGCCAGCATCTGCTGCTCGCCACCGGACATGGTCATGGCGCGCTGGTTGCGGCGCTCCTTGAGCCGCGGGAAGAGGTCGAACATGCGTTGCATGTCCTCGTCCACCCAACGGGTGCCGATGGGAATGGTGCCCATCAACAGGTTTTCTTCCACGCTCATGTCGGGGAACACATGGCGCCCCTCCGGCGACTGGGCGATGCCGTTGGAGGCCACGTAGTGGGCGTTCTTGCGAGTGATGTCCTCGCCGCGATAGAGGATCTGCCCATTGCGCGCCTGGGGCTGGCTGAAGATGGACATCAGCAGGGTGGACTTGCCGGCCCCGTTGGCGCCGATCAGGCTCACCGTCTCGCCTTCGTTGATGGTCAGGGAGACGCCCTTCAGGGCCTGGATGGGTCCGTAGAAGACGTCGACGTTGCGAAACTCCAGGATCGGCGTGGTCATGCCACCTCCTCTTCTTCGGCGCCGAGGTAGGCGGCGATGACCTTGGGATCGTTGCGGATATCGGCCGGCAGGCCGCGGGCGATGACCTGGCCATGGTCCAGCACCACGATGTGGTCGGAGATGTTCATCACCATGCCCATGTCGTGCTCGATCAGCACCACGGTGATGCGGTGCTGGTCGCGCAAGAGGCGGATCATCCCGGCCAGCGCCTCGGTCTCGGCCGGGTTGAGACCGGCGGCGGGTTCGTCCAGGCAGACGATCTCCGGACGGGTGCACATGGCGCGGGCGATCTCCAGGCGGCGCTGCTGGCCGTAGGAGAGTTCGCCGGCCAGGCGGTTGGCGTGGTCCACCAGGTCCACCACTTCCAGCCAGTAGAAGGCCGTATCCAGTGCCTTTTCCTCGGCACGACGATAGCCGGGGGTATTGAGGATGCCGGTGATGAGGTTGCGGTTGCACTGCATGTGCTGCGCCACCAGCAGGTTCTCCACCACCGACATCTCCTTGAACAGACGGATGTTCTGGAAGGTGCGGGCGAGCCCCGCGCGGTTCACCAGGTGGGTGCCGCCGAACATCTTGTACCAGAGCCGGCTGCCGAACTGCACCGGATTGACGAAGTCACTGGCCTGGAAGCGCTCGCCCATGATCTTGCCGACCCGGGTCGAACGACCATCGGCGGTATCCAGGCGAATTTCGCCATCGGTAGCCTTGTAGAAGCCGGTCAGGCAGTTGAACACCGTGGTCTTGCCGGCGCCGTTGGGGCCGATCAGCGCGGTGATGGAATGCCGCTTGATATCGAAGGACACGTCCGAGAGCGCCTTGATGCCACCGAATCTCATGCCCAGACCGCTGACGGTCAGAATGTTGTCGCTCACGGCGCCACTCCCTTGCGAATCGCGAAGCCACTGCGGGCGATACGGATCAGGCCACGCGGCCGCCACATCATCATCACCACCATGAGCACGCCGAACACCAGCATGCGGATGTCGCCGAATTCGCGCAGCAGCTCGAACAGCAGGGTCATGACGAAGGCCGAGACCACCACCCCGACGGTGGAACCCAGGCCGCCCAGGACCACGATGGCCAGCACCAGCACCGACTCGAAGAAGTTGAAGGAGGCCGGGTTGATGAAGCCCTGGTAGGTGGCGAAGAACACCCCGGCCAGGCCCGCCGTGGAGGCGCCGATCATGAAGGCGGAGAGCTTGACCAGCACATGGTTCAGGCCCATGGCCCGGCAGGCGATCTCGTCTTCGCGCAGGGCTTCCCAGGCGCGACCGACCGGCATGCGGGTCAGCCGGTGCTTGATGTAGAGCACCAGCAGCACCACCAGGAACAGCACGGTATAGATGAAGATCATGGTCGCGTTGGGGTTGTAGCTGATGCCCAGCAGCTCATGGATGGGCACCCCGCCCTCCTTCGCCCGACGACCGAATTCGATGCCGAAGAAGGTCGGCGAAGGCGCGGCGATGCCGTTGGGGCCCTTGGTCACTTCCAGCCAGTTGTTGAGCACCAGGCGGATGATCTCGCCGAAGCCGAGGGTGACGATGGCCAGATAATCCCCGTGCATGCGTAACACCGGGAAGCCCAGGATCGCTCCCGCCACCGCCGCCATGACCGCGGCGAGCGGCAACATGGTCCAGAAGCCCAGGCCCAGGTACTGGTAGCCCAGCGCCAGGCCGTAGGCGCCGATGGCATAGAAGCCGACGTAGCCGAGGTCGAGCAGACCGGCCAGGCCCACCACGATGTTCAGGCCCAGCCCCAGCAGCACGTAGATCAGGCAGAGGATGATCACCGTCAGCCAGTACTTGGTGGCCAGGAAGGGAAAGGCGATGGCGATCAGGATGACGATGGGGAGGATGAACCTGAGGTTGGACTTGTGTCCCGGCGGCAGCACGTGGACACCGCCGTCGTTGCGCTTGAAGGACTCGATCCAGTCGCGGCCCTTGGCTGTCTGGCCGAAAAGGCTGAGCAGGAAGCGCCCGGCCATGACCACGGCGACCATGATGCCGACGCGACCGGGCTCGAGGTTGTAGCCATAGCCGTCGAGCACGATGCCGACGATGGGGCCGAACAGGATCAGCGAGACCAGGCCGACCATGAGGGTGTCACGCAGCACGACCTTGAGGTCGAAGGAGGAAGACGTCTGACTCATGGATTACACCTTCGTGACCTGGGGTTTGCCGAGCAGCCCCTGGGGCCGGAAGATCAGGATCGCCACCAGCAGCGAGAAGCTGAAGACGTCCTTGTAGTCCGAGTTCACCAGGCTGGCGAACTGGGCTTCGGAAATGCCGAGGATGATGCCGCCGAGCATGGCGCCAGGCAGCGAGCCGATGCCGCCGAGTACCGCCGCGGTGAAGGCCTTGATGCCGATGATGAAACCGGCATAGAAGTCGAAGGTGCCGTAGTTGAGGGTGATGAGCACTCCGGCCAGGGCCGCCATGGCCGCGCCGATGATGAAGACGTAGGAGATCACCCGGTCGGTATTGATGCCGAGGATCTGCGCCATCTTGCGATCCTGCTGGGTGGCCCGGCACATGCGGCCGAGGGTGGTCTTCTGGATCACGTAGGTCAGCAGGCCCATGCCGATGATGGATGCCAGGATGATGAAGATCTTGGTGTAGGTGATGATCACGAAGCCATCGCCGATGTGCAGCCGCAGCGCGCCGTCGAGCAGCGTCGGTACGCCCTGCTGGCGCGCGCCCTGGGCCAGTTGCACGTAGTTCTGCAGGATCAGCGACATGCCGATGGCGGAGATCAGCGGCGCCAGGCGCGTGGAGTTGCGCAGCGGCTTGTAGGCGATGCGCTCGATGGCCCAGCCGTACACGGAGGTGACCACCACGGTGAAGATGAGGGTGCCGAGGATCAGCACGGGAAAGGAATGCAGGCCGAACACACTCAGCACGGCGATACCGATGGCGGCGAGATAGGCCGACACCATGTACACGTCGCCGTGGGCGAAGTTGATCATGCCGATGATGCCATAGACCATGGTGTAGCCGATGGCGATGAGTCCGTAGACCGAACCCAGGGTCAGGCCGTTGACCAGTTGTTGCAGGAAGATACCGTCCACGTTTGCAGTCTCGCGCTGGAAGGATGACGAGGGCCGCCGCCCCCCGCCTCGTCCTGGGGCGGAGACGAGACGGGAGCCGGCGGATTCACGCGAGGATCAGGGCAGTTGGTGGTACTTGCCCTTGTCGTCCCATTCGTACATCACGTAGTCGGAGACCTTGAGGTCGCCCTTGCTGTCCCAGCTCTTGTCGCCGAGAACGGTGGGCACGGTGTGGGATTTCAGCCATTCGGCGGCCTTGGCGCCGTCGGTGCCCTTGATGCCGTTGAAGGCAGCGGCCACGGCTTGCAGCGAAGCGTAGGAGTAGAGGGTGTAACCCTCGGGCTCGTAACCGGCTTTGCGCAGGGTTTCCACCACGGTCTTGCCGGCCGGGTTCTGCAGCGGATCGGCGCCGAAGGTCATCAGCACGCCCTTGGTGTACTGCGGGCCGCCCGCGGTGGTGACCAGGTCCATGGAGACGATGCCGTCGCCGGAGACGAACTTGGCGGTCACGCCCTGTTCGCGCAGCTGGCGGACCAGCGGACCAGCTTCGGGGTGCAGACCGCCGAAGTAGACCACGTCGGCGCCGGAGGCGCGGATCTTGGTGACCAGGGAGTTGAAGTCCTTCTCGCCGCGGGTCAGGCCCTCGTAGAGCACCTCTTTCACGCCGCGCTTGTTGAGCTGCGCCTTGGTGGCGTCGGCCAGGCCCTGACCATAGGTGTCCTTGTCGTGGACGATGGCGACCTTCTTGGCCTTGAGCACGTCGACGATGTAGTCGCCGGCGACGATGCCCTGCTGGTCGTCACGTCCGCACATACGGAACACGCCGGTCAGACCACGCTCGGTGATCTTGGGGTTGGTCGACGCCGGCGTGATGGAGATGATGCCGGCTTCGTCGTAGATCTCCGAGGCGGGCATGGTGTTGGAGGAGCAGAAGTGGCCGATCACGGCCTTGACCTTGTCGGAGTCCACCAGGCGGTTGGCCACGGCCACGGCCTGCTTGGGTTCGCAGGCGTCGTCGCCCTGCACCAGCTTGATCTTCTCGCCATTGATACCGCCCGCGGCGTTGATGTCGTCCGCGGCCTGGCTCGCCCCCTTCCAGAACTGCTCGCCGTAGGCTGCGCTGGCACCGGTGAAGGGACCCGCGACGCCGATCAGGATATCGGCGTGTGCCAGGGAGGAGAGAGTGAACGCAGAACCGATAGCGAGAGCCAGAATGCCTTTTCTGTAAATCTTCGACATGGGAGGTTTGCTCCAGAGGGTGGTTGGCCCTTCGGCTTCAGCAAAGCCTGTGCCAGAGGTCAGTTGTGCGAGCTGGGCAAAGACGATTTGCCTGGGCTGCACATCCGGAAATCACCGCGGCAGCTGGAGCAGACCGCGCCATCAGTGCATTTGGCAGTCTTTTTGTCCCGAGCCCAGGCGACCGCCCGGCGCCAGGATCCGCTCGTCCCGGTGACAATCAGCCAAGGAAAACCAGGAGGTTTGTTACCTGATAGCAACCCGGTTGCACCTGTTTCGCACCAAAACGTAACATCGGCCGCGCAGCGTGCCACCAAAGTAACCAACCTTGGCGGGGCGCAACCCTTGGCGAATCAGGCCATTCGAGAGGCTATCACGCGGTATGAACAAGACCTGACGAAGCGGCTGACTTGGCAGCGCGAGATGCGCAAATCAGCCGCTTTTACAGTGCGTGAAAGGAGCGGACCCAGCATGGGCAGGCACTAGCGGGTGGCTATCAGAGCACGACCCGCAAACACTGCCCGGCGTGATATAGGGTAAAGCCGGCTTCGTACATCAGGCTGCGCCACTGCCCAACCGGATTGGCAGCTAGCGACGCCAAGGGCATGGGCAGATCCCGCTGATCGCCACTGCACAGATAACGGGCGAAGGCCTGCCCCACGACCGTGCCGGTCGTCACCCCGCGCCCGTTGTAACCGGTGACCGCGAGCAACCCCGGCGCCGGCTCGAACAGTCGCATCAGATGATCGGGCGTGAAAGCGATCCGGCCCGTCCAGGTGCACTCCCACTCGACGCGACCCAGCGACGGGAAATAATGCTGCTGGATCCGATCCGCCCAGGCGCGGATGAAGCCTGCCGGGCGCCCCGCCATGTTGCCGAGGCTGCCCAGCAACAGGCGCCCCTCGGCATCGCGGCGAATGCTGCTCAGCACCGTGCGGGTATCCCAGGAGCCACGCCCCTGGGGCAGGATGAAGTCCGCTTCCGGCCCCAGCGGCTGCGAAGCCACCTGGTAGTAGTAGCCGGTGAAGAACTGCTGGCGCAGGGTGGTCCATTCGCCTTCCGTGTAGGCATTGGAAGCTATGACCACCTGATCCGCCAAGATCCGCCCTTGGGCGGTTTCCACCAGCCAGCGCTCGCCGACGCGTTGCAACCGGCGCACCGCGGTTCGCTCGAACAGCTGGCCACCTTCCTGCCGCAAGGCCTTGGCCAGGCCCTGCACATAGCCCATGGGCACCAGGGTGCCCGCACGATGATCGAGCAGGGCTCCGCTGATGTCGCGCGTACCGCATGCCGTATAGCAGGCCTCGCCTTCCAGCAACTCGACCCGGGCCCCGCGGCGTTGCCACTGCTCCGCGCGCCGCCCCAGGTCGGCCAGCCCCTTGGCACTGTGCGCCATGTGCAGGGTCCCGGCCCGGCGCGCCTGGCAATCGATGCCGTAGCGCTCGATGAGGGCGAACACCTGGCTCGGCGCATCGCCCATCACCGCCAGCAGGCGCTCGCCGACCTCGCTGCCGAGGGTGGCCACCGCCTCGTCCGGCGGGATCCACATGCCGGCATTGACCAGCCCGACATTACGCCCGGAGCCACCATGGCCAACGCCATGGGCCTCCAGCACCACTGCCCGGCGCCCGGCTTGCGCCAGGTGCAGGCCGGTGGAGAGACCGGTGAAGCCACCGCCAATGACGCACACCTCGGTGTCGATCTCCCCCTCCAGCGGTGCCCCCGGCACCGCTGGATAGAGCCGCTCCCACAGGCATTCCTGACGCAACTGCATGTTCTGCGCGCTCCTTGGCGAACGGCTCAGTCGAAGACGATACCCTGGGCCAGCGGCAGTTCGCGGGAGTAGTTGACGGTGTTGGTCTGGCGGCGCATGTAGGCCTTCCAGGCATCCGAACCGGATTCACGACCGCCACCGGTTTCCTTCTCGCCACCGAAGGCCCCGCCGATCTCGGCGCCGCTGGGTCCGATATTGACGTTGGCGATGCCGCAGTCACTGCCGGTCGCCGACATGAAGGCCTCGGCCTCGCGCACGTCGGTGGTGAAGATGCAGGAAGACAACCCCTGGGGCACAGCGTTGTTCAGCGCCACCGCCTCGGCGAAGTCGTCGTAGGTGAGTACATAGAGAATGGGCGCGAAGGTCTCGTGGCGCACCGCTTCGCTCTGTTCGGGCATCTCGACGATGGCCGGCGTCACGTAATAGGCCTCGGGATACTGGTCAGCCAGCTGGCGCTCGCCCCCGAAGACCACCCCGCCCTCGCCGCGCGCCTGCTCTAGAGCGCCCTGCATGGCGTGGAAACTGGCGGCGTCGATCAGCGGACCGATCAGATTGCCTTCCAGCGGATGACCGATGCGGACTTTGGCATAGGCGGTCTTGAGCCGCGCGACGATCTCGTCCTTGACCGAGCGATGGGCGATCAGCCGGCGCAGGGTGGTGCAACGCTGGCCAGCGGTACCCACGGCGCTGAACAGGATGGCACGCACCGCCATGTCCAGATCGGCGCTCGGCGCCAGGATCATGGCATTGTTGCCACCCAATTCGAGGATGCTGCGACCGAAGCGCGCCGCAACCCGCGGTCCTACCTCGCGACCCATGCGGGTGCTACCCGTGGCGCTCACCAGCGCCACCCGCGGATCGTCCACCAGGGCCTCACCGGCCACGCGATCGCCGATGATCACCTGGCTGAGATCCGCCGGGGCATCGCCAAAACGCGACAAGGCTTTCTCGAACAGCGCCTGGCAGGCCAGGGCGGTCAGCGGCGTCTTTTCCGAGGGTTTCCAGACCACCGGATTGCCACAGACCAACGCCAGGGCAGCGTTCCAAGACCAGACCGCGACCGGGAAGTTGAACGCACTGATGATGCCCACCACACCCAGCGGCTGCCAGCTTTCGCGCATATGGTGGCCGGGACGCTCGGAGGCAATGGTCAAACCATACAGCTGACGCGATAGACCGACAGCGAAGTCGCAGATATCGATCATCTCCTGCACTTCACCCAGGCCTTCCTGGGTGATCTTGCCGGCTTCCCAGGACACCAGCTCACCGAGATCGGCCTTGTGCGCGCGCAGCTCTTCGCCCAGCAGGCGCACCAGCTCGCCACGGCGCGGCGCCGGCACCGCACGCCAGGCCTGGAAGGCCCGCTCGGCACGGGAGATCTTCTGCTCCACCTCGGCGGCGCTTTCTAGCGCGACGCTGCCCAGGTGGCTGCCGTCGATGGGGGAATGCACCTGGTGGTCGCCTTGAGTGTAGTGCTGGGCAGGAACGCCGAGGCGTTCCAACAGGGCCTTGCTCATGCTGAGGTCTCCGCGAAGATCAAAGGAATCGACCTTGAGTATGGTCAGGGCGGCGGCGCCGGACAACCGACCTTTGCTCGGCATATCATTCCCTTTTTTCATGCCGCGAGTGCGCTCATGCAACGTCGCCATTTGCCGTCCATCACCGCCATGCAGTGCTTCGAGGCGGTCGCGCGCCACCTGAGCTTCACCCGTGCGGCCGATGAACTGGCGCTGACCCAGAGCGCGGTCAGCAAGCAGGTCGCCCAGCTCGAGGATCTGCTGCAGCACAGTCTGTTCCGCCGGGTCCGTCGACGCCTGCAACTGACCCCGGCGGGCGCCCTCTACCTGGCCGAGGTGGACAAGATTCTCAATCAGCTGGAGATGTCGGCACGCTACCTGAGGTCCTATGGCGGCGAGACCGAGGTGCTGCGGGTCGCCACCCCGCCAACCTTCGGCGAGCGCTGGCTGGTGCCGCGCCTGAAGGGCTGGCGCCTACGCCATCCCAACATCCACCTGGATGTCTCCAGCGCCCTGGAGCCGGTGGATTTTCGCGATCCGCGCCACGACGTGGCGCTGTTCTATGGCCATGGCAGTTGGCCGGGCGCCGAGTGCGAATTGCTGCTGCACGAGCACATGGTCGCGGTCTGCGCGCCGGACCTGCTGCCTGCCGACGGCATCGACGGCCCCGAGCAACTGGTGGACTTCGTCCTGCTGCAGAACACCACCCGCCCGGAATCCTGGCATGACTGGTACGCCAGCCTCAGCCGCGAAGAAGTCCACAGCCACCACGGCCCGCGCTTCGACACCTTCACCCTCTGCGCCCGCGCCGCCCAGGAAGGCTGTGGGGTAGCGCTACTACCGGAATTCCTGGTTGCCGAGGAACTGGCTTCCGGCCGCCTGGTGCTCGCCTGGCCACACCGCCTGGCCAGCCCCCACGCCTATTGGCTGGCCTATCCGGAACAGATGGCCGAGGTGCCCAAGGTGCGCAGCTTCATCGAATGGATTCGTGAGAAGGTCTGATCAAGCGGCCAATCGCGGCCGGGGTGGCGATATACGGTAGGTTGGGTTGAGACAGCTCTATCGTCGAAGCCCAACATTGCCAGCCCCCGGGGCGATGTTGGGCTTCGCTGTGCTCAACCCAACCTACGGAGCGGCCGCAGCGGCGGACCGCCATGGCCGCGATGAAATATCCGGCGAACTCTTCACCCCACCAAAAACAAAAAAACCCGGCCGAGGCCGGGTTTCTTCTTAGCAGGGGTCGTCTCAGACGCCGGAGGCTTCCGCCGCCGCTACGTCCTTGATCGACAGCTTGATACGGCCGCGGTTGTCCACGTCCAGTACCAGCACCTTTACTTCCTGACCCTCCTTGAGGACGTCGGTGACCTTCTCGATGCGCTGATCGCTGATCTGCGAGATGTGCACCAGACCATCCTTGCCGGGCAGGATGTTGACGAAGGCGCCGAAGTCGACGATGCGCTCCACCTTGCCGACGTAGATCTTGCCGATCTCGGCCTCGGCGGTGATGCCCAGCACGCGCTGCTTGGCAGCCTCGGCGGCTTCGCGGGTCTCGCCGTAGATCTTGATGGTGCCGTCGTCCTCGATGTCGATCGAGGCCTTGGTCTCTTCGCAGATACCGCGGATGGTGGCGCCACCCTTGCCGATCACGTCACGGATCTTGTCCTGGTCGATCTTCATCGACAGCATGGTCGGCGCGTTTTCCGACAGCTCGGCGCGCGACTCGGAGATGACCTGGTTCATCTGACCCAGGATGTTCAGACGCGCTTCCAGCGCCTGCTCCAGGGCGATCTCCATGATCTCTTCGGTGATGCCGTTGATCTTGATGTCCATCTGCAGGGCGGTGACGCCCTTGGCGGTACCGGCTACCTTGAAGTCCATGTCGCCCAGGTGGTCTTCGTCACCCAGGATGTCGGTCAGGACGGCGAACTTCTCGCCTTCCTTGACCAGGCCCATGGCGATACCGGCCACCGGCGCCTTGACCGGCACACCGGCATCCATCAGTGCCAGGGAGGCACCGCACACCGACGCCATGGAGCTGGAGCCGTTGGATTCGGTGATCTCGGAGACCACACGGATGCTGTAGGGGAAGGCTTCCTGGGTCGGCAGCATGGCCTGGATGCCACGACGGGCCAGACGGCCATGGCCGATCTCGCGACGGCCCGGGCTGCCCATGCGGCCGCACTCGCCGACCGAGAAGGGCGGGAAGTTGTAGTGCAGCATGAAGCTGTCGCGGCGCTCGCCTTCCAGGGTGTCCAGCAGCTGGGCGTCACGGGCGGTGCCCAGGGTCGCGGTGACCAGGGCCTGGGTTTCACCACGGGTGAACAGCGCCGAACCGTGGGTCTTCTTCAGGGTGCCGACTTCGATCTGCAGCGGGCGTACGGTGCGGGTGTCGCGACCGTCGATACGCGGCTTGCCGTCGACGATGTTCTGGCGCACGGTGCGGTATTCCAGCAGACCGAAGGTCTCCTTGACCTCGGCTTCGCTGTACTGACCGTTCTCACCGGCCAGCTTGGCGACGGCCTGGTCGCGCAGGGCACCCAGGGCCGCATAGCGATCCTGCTTGATGGTGATGGTGTAGGCACGGGACACGGCCTCGCCGACCTCGGCCTTGACGGCCTCGACCAGGGCGGTGTTCTCGGCAGGCGCCTGCCAGTTCCAACTCGGCTTGCCGGCTTCGGCGGCGAACTGGCTGATGGCCTCGATGGCCACCTGGAATTCTTCGTGGGCGAACAGCACGCCACCCAGCATCTGGTCTTCGGTCAGTTCGTCGGCTTCGGATTCCACCATCAGCACGGCGTCACGGGTACCGGCCACGACCATGTCCAGGCTGGAGCTCTGCAGCTGCTCGTAGCTGGGGTTCAGCAGGTAGCCCAGTTCGCTGTGGTAACCCACGCGCGCCGCACCGATGGGGCCGGCGAAGGGGATGCCGGAGATGGCCAGGGCGGCGGAGGTGCCGATCATGGCGGCGATGTCCGGATCGGACTTCTTGTTGGTGCTGACCACGGTGCAGACCACCTGGACTTCGTTGAGGAAGCCTTCGGGGAACAGCGGACGGATCGGGCGATCGATCAGGCGCGAGGTCAGGGTTTCCTTCTCGGAAGGACGACCTTCACGCTTGAAGTAGCCACCGGGGATGCGGCCAGCGGCGTAGGTCTTCTCCTGGTAGTGCACGGACAGCGGGAAGAAGTCCTTGCCGGCTGCGGGCTGCTTGGCACCGACCACGGTGACCAGCACGCTGACGTCGTCGGTGGAGACCAGTACCGCACCGGTCGCCTGGCGCGCGATGCGGCCGGTTTCCAGGGTGAAGTTCTGCTCACCGAACTTGAATTGCTTGATTACTGGATTCACAGTCTTTCCTTCTCTTTATTGCCTTGGGGGAAACAGGGGCGACCAGAGGGATTCGGACCCTCGCTGATCTCCGGGTAACGCAGGCCGATTCTGTCGGCCGCTCAAGCAAAAAAGCTGGAGGCCGGCGCGAGCCGACCTCCAGCTTCAGACTGCTTGCAGCAGGTCTGCATCGTATTAACGACGCAGGCCCAGGCGAGCGATCAGCGCGCTGTAACGAGTGGTGTCCTTGGACTTCAGGTAGTCCAGCAGCTTACGGCGCTGGTTGACCATGCGGATCAGACCACGACGGCTGTGGTGGTCTTTGCCGTTGGCCTTGAAGTGACCTTGCAGCTTGTCGATGTTGGCGGACAGCAGGGCAACCTGCACTTCCGGGGAACCGGTGTCGCCTTCGCTCTGCTTGAACTCGTTTACGATCTGGGCTTTATCTTCGACGCTCAGTGCCATGATTAGGGCTCCTCTGAGGTAACAGGCCGGGAAAATTCCCGTGCTTAGGAAAAGAGGAATGACCGTGCCTGCTGACAGCCATCCTCGGTATCGGTCTAGGACCGAATCAGTCTACGCGGGGCAACCTGCCCCTCGTCATCTATCTCGCCGATGCCGATGAAACGACCCTGGTCGTCCTGCACCCGCATCAAGCCGAATTTCGGCGCATTGGCCGCCCGGACGGGCTGACCGTGCAACCAGTAGTACGCACTGTGCTGGGTCAACTGCACCAGCGGCCAATGTTCCAAGCCACTGTCGACTGGCAGCAGGAAGCGATCCAGAGCTTCGGCACCACCTTCGGCGTGTGCCGCTTCCAGTTCTTCCAGGCTGATCGCCTGGGTCAGGCCAAAGGGACCGGCCTGGGTACGGCGCAACTCAGCCACGTGAGCCCCGCAACCGAGACGGGCGCCGAGGTCTTCGACCAGGGTGCGCACATAGGTCCCCTTGCTGCAGGCCACTTCCAGCGTCGCGCGATCTTCCTGCAACGCCAGAAGCTCCAGACGGGCAATAGTAACAGAACGCGCCTCGCGCTCCACTACTTCGCCGGCACGTGCCAGCTTGTAGAGCGGCTGGCCATCGCGCTTGAGTGCCGAGTACATCGGCGGAATCTGCTCTATCTCACCGCGAAAGGCCGGCAAGGCCGCCTGGATGGCCGCTTCGTCGACACTGACCGCCCGTCGCTCCAGTACCTCACCCTCGGCATCGCCGGTGGTGGTGGTGACGCCCAGCTGGGCCACGGTGCGGTAGCCCTTGTCGGCATCCAGCAGGTATTGGGAAAACTTGGTCGCCTCACCGAAGCACAACGGCAGCACGCCAGTGGCCAGGGGATCCAGACTACCGGTATGCCCCGCTTTCTCCGCGTTGAGCAACCAGCGAACCTTTTGCAGCGCCGCATTGGAGGAAAAGCCGCGTGGCTTGTCCAGTACCAGCACGCCATGGACCTGGCGGCGAATACGCTTGACCTGAGCCACCCCTACTCCTCCCCTTCGTGACGACGGTCTTCAGCAACCGCACGCTCGATCAGGGCCGACAGCTGGGCACCGCGACGGATGCTCTCGTCATACTGGAAGCTCAGTTGCGGGATGGTCCGCAATTTCATCACCCGACTCAGCTGCTGGCGCAGGAAGCCCGCAGCGTCCTTGAGGATGCTGAGATTCTGCTTGATCGCCTCGGCGTCGTCGTCCTTGCCCAGGACCGTGATGTGCACCTTGGCATGGGACAGGTCACGCGCGACGTCCACGCCGGTGATGGTTACCATGCCCAGCCGCGGATCCTTGATCTCGCGCTGGATCAGCAGTGCCAGTTCACGCTGCATCTGATCGCCGATGCGCTGGGTACGGCTGAATTCTTTGGCCATGTCGAAACTCTCGTACGAAAGGCCGCAGACACCAGGCCTGCCAGCCATGAATCTTGGAAACGCGAACGGCAAGTCCGAGCCTGGCAACCCTCTGCCAGACCCGCGACCTGCCGTCCTGAGGCGGAGTCGCCGTTACAGCGAACGGGCTACCTGGACCTTCTCGAACACTTCGATCTTGTCGCCGACGCGGACGTCGTTGTAGCTCTTCACGCCGATACCGCACTCCATGCCGGCCCGTACCTCGGCCACGTCATCCTTGAAGCGACGCAGGGATTCCAGCTCGCCTTCGAAGATGACCACGTCTTCACGCAGCACGCGGATCGGACGGTTGCGGTGCACCATGCCTTCGGTGACCATGCAGCCAGCGACCGCGCCGAACTTCGGCGAACGGAACACATCGCGCACTTCGGCGATACCCAGGATGTTCTCCCGGACGTCACTGCCCAGCATGCCGGTCAGCGCCTTCTTCACATCTTCGATGATGTCGTAGATGACGTTGTAGTAGCGCATGTCGAGGCCTTCCTGCTCGACGATCTTCCGCGCCCCGGCATCGGCCCGGACGTTGAAGCCGAACAGCACGGCGTTGGAGGCCAGCGCCAGGTTGGCATCGCTCTCGGTGATACCACCGACGCCACCGCCGACCACCCGCACCTGGACCTCGTCGTTGCCCAGACCGGACAACGAGCCTTGCAGCGCTTCGAGCGAACCACGCACATCGGACTTGAGCACGATGTTGAGGGTCTTCTTCTCGTCCTGGCCCATGTTCTCGAAGATGTTCTCGAGCTTGCCGGCGTGAGCGCGGGCCAGCTTGATCTCGCGGAACTTGCCCTGACGGAACAGCGCCACTTCACGGGCCTTCTTCTCGTCGGTCAGCACGGTGAGTTCGTCACCGGCATCCGGGGTGCCGTCCAGGCCGAGGATCTCGACCGGGATGGACGGGCCGGCTTCCTTGATCGGCTTGCCATTCTCGTCGAGCATGGCGCGGATACGGCCGAAGTTGACACCGACCAGCGCCATGTCGCCCTGACGCAGGGTGCCGTTCTGCACCAGCACGGTGGCAACCGGACCACGCCCCTTGTCCAGGCGAGATTCGATGACCACACCGCGACCGGGCGCTTCCGGGGTAGCGGTCAGTTCGAGAACCTCGGCCTGCAGCAGGATGGCTTCGAGCAGATCGTCCACACCGGTACCGGCCTTGGCCGAGACGTGGACGAACTGGGTATCGCCGCCCCACTCTTCCGGGACTACTTCACGACCGGCCAGATCGTGCTTGACGCGATCCGGATCGGCATCGGGCTTGTCGATCTTGTTGACCGCCACGACGATGGGTACACCCGCCGCCTTGGCGTGCTGGATGGCTTCCTCGGTCTGCGGCATGACGCCGTCGTCGGCCGCCACCACCAGGATGACGATGTCGGTGGCCTGGGCACCACGGGCGCGCATCGCGGTGAACGCGGCGTGGCCGGGGGTATCCAGGAAGGTCACCATGCCACGCTCGGTTTCCACGTGGTAGGCACCGATGTGCTGGGTGATGCCACCGGCCTCGCCCGAGGCGACCTTGGCGCGACGGATGTAGTCCAGCAGCGAGGTCTTGCCGTGGTCGACGTGACCCATGACGGTCACCACCGGCGCACGGTGCATAGCCTTGCCACCCTCGAACTTGAGGGATTCGGCCAGTTGATCTTCCAGGGCGTTCTCGTTGACCAGCTTGACCTTGTGGCCCAGCTCTTCGGCCACCAGTTGCGCCGTCTCGCGATCGAGCACCTGGTTGATGGTGGCGGGAGACCCCATCTTGAACATGAACTTGATGACTTCGGCGGCCTTCACCGACATCTGCTGAGCAAGCTCAGAGACGGTGATGGTCTCGCCTAGATTGACTTCGCGCACTACAGGTCCTGTCGGGCTCTGGAACCCGTGTTGGTTTCGCTTCTTGAGTCGCGACTTGCCACCGCGACCGCCACGCCGACCGAAGCCTTCTTCCTCGTCGTCGCCAGTGCGTACGGTACGGGGAGCCGCGGCCTTGTCCTTGATGGACGGCCGGTGCTGGGCATTCTTGCGCTCGCGACGCTCGTCGTCGTCACGCTTGCTGCTGGGCGCAGGGTGTACGGGACGACGCGGCTCTTCACGCTTGCGCTCGGCAGCGGCGGGATCCGCTTTCTTGGCTTCGGCGACCGGCTCGGCAACGACCGGGGCCGGCTGCTCGGCCACCACGGCAGGCGCTTCCGCGGCGACCGGGGTAGCGGCTTCGGCGGCTACCGGCTGCTGCTCGGCCTGAGCGGCGGCTTCGGCCTGCTGCCGCGCAGCCTCTTCGGCGGCGCGCTGAGCTTCTTCCGCGGCCTGGGCCTGAGCGGCGGCTTCTTCAACCGCGCGCTGGGCTTCCTGCTCGCGGCGCTGCTCGGCTTCGAGCTCGGCGGGGCTGCGCTTGACGAAGGTCTTCTTCTTGCGCACCTCGACACTTACCGTTTTGCTGCCGGCCACTTTCAGCGTGGTCTGGGTCTTGCGCTGCAGGGTGATCTTGCTGGGCTCATCGAGCTTCGCCGTCCCCTTCAGATGCGTCAGCAGCGCCTGCTTTTCCGCGTCGCTCACCAGTTGCTCGGCACTGCTGTGCGTCAGACCTGCCTCGCGCATCTGCTGTAGCAGACGTTCCACCGGCGTATTGACCGTTTGGGCCAGTTCTTTCACCGTGACTTGCGTCATGCACTTCTCTCCTCAGGCTGCGCCGCCTACTCGAACCAATGGGCACGGGCAGCCATGATCAGCTTGCCGGCACGCTCTTCGGTCATGCCGTTGATGTCGAGCAGGTCGTCGATCGACTGCTCGGCGAGCTCTTCGCGATTCACCACACCACGCTGGGCCAGCGCATTGGCGAGCTGGGGATCCATGCCGTCGAGGGTCAACAGATCTTCGCTGGGGCTCTTCTGTTCTTCAGTTGCGATGGCCCGGGTCAGCAGACGATCTTTCGCCCGCGTCCGCAGCTCATTGACGATGTCTTCATCGAAACCATCGATGTTGAGCATCTCTTCCATGGGGACATAGGCCACTTCCTCAAGGGAGGTGAAGCCTTCTTCCACCAGCACCTGGGCCAGTTCCTCGTCGACATCCAACTCGTCGATGAAGCGCTGGATGATGTCGCCGGTCTCGGCCTGTTGCTTGGCGTTGATGTCCGCTTCGGTCATCACGTTGAGCGTCCAACCGGTCAGCTGACTGGCCAGACGTACGTTCTGACCACCACGACCGATGGCCTGGGCCAGGTTGTCCTCGGCCACGGCGATGTCCATGGTACGGCTGTCTTCGTCGACGATAATCGAGGCGACTTCGGCCGGGGCCATGGCATTGATGACGAACTGCGCCGGGTTGTCGTCCCAGAGGACGATGTCGACGCGCTCGCCACCCAGTTCACCGGACACGGCCTGGACGCGCGAACCGCGCATGCCGATGCAGGCACCCTGGGGATCGATACGCTTGTCCTTGGAGCGAACGGCGATCTTGGCCCGGGAGCCCGGATCACGAGCAGCGGCCATCACATCGATCAGCTGCTCGGAGATCTCCGGCACCTCGATGCGGAACAGCTCGATCAGCATCTGCGGATCGGTGCGCGACAGCATCAGCTGAGGACCGCGGTTCTCCGTACGGATCTCCTTGAGCAGCGCCCGCAGACGCACGCCCATGCGGAAGGTCTCGCGAGGAATGATGTGCTCGCGCGGCAGCAAGGCCTCGGCATTGTTGCCCAGATCGACGATCACGCTGTCGCGGGTGACCTTCTTGACGGTACCCGAGATGATCTCACCGACCTTCTCGCGGTAGGCATCCACCACCTGAGCCCGCTCGGCTTCGCGCACCTTCTGCACGATCACCTGCTTGGCGGTCTGGGCGGCGATGCGACCGAATTCGATGGACTCGATCTTTTCTTCGATCACATCACCGGCCTTGGCGCCGGGATGCTCTTCCTGCGCGTCTTCCACCGTCAGGTGCGAATCGGGCAGTTGATAGTCCTGGTCTTCCACCACGGTCCAGCGGCGGAAGGTTTCGTAGCTGCCGTTGTGTCTGTTGATCGACACCCGCAGATCCACATCTTCTTCGTAGCGTTTCTTGGTAGCCGTGGCGAGTGCCAACTCCAGTGCCTCGAAGATGACGCCGGGTGGAACACCCTTCTCGTTCGAAACAGATTCCACTACCAGCAGAACTTCTTTGCTCATCTTACGCCTCGTATTCGCAATCCTTGGGATCCGCGGTCTCGCGCTCAAATCACTCGAAACGGGGAACGACGTTGGCCTTGTCGATCATCTCGATGGGTAGCAGATATTCATGCTCATCCACCTGCACCACGACGTCCTGGTCTTCCACACCGCGCAGCAAACCCTGGAAATTACGTCGCCCTTCGAAAGGCGACCGAAGTTTGATCTTCACCTGTTCACCAACGTGGGCTGCGAATTGCTCCAGCGTGAACAGCGGTCTATCCATACCGGGGGAAGACACCTCGAGGGTGTATTCATTGGTGATGGGATCTTCCACATCGAGCACGCCACTGACTTGGCGGCTGACCTTCTCGCAGTCTTCCACGAGAATGCCGTTGGGATGATCGATATAGACGCGCAGCAGCGAGTGCCGCCCCTGGGAGATGTACTCGACACCCCAGCAGACGTAGCCAAGCGCCTCGACGACGGGGGCCAGCAAGGCCTGCAACTGTTCTAGCTTGCTCGACACCTGATTGCCTCGCGTTTTTTGGAGAATAAAAAATGGGCATTACGCCCATCCCTAAGAGGTCTGCGCGAGAAAGCGCGACCCGAACTGTCCAGCCAACAAAAAGCCCCTAAAAAGGGGCTTTAAAAAACTGGTTGCGGGGGCTGGATTTGAACCAACGACCTTCGGGTTATGAGCCCGACGAGCTACCAGACTGCTCCACCCCGCGTCAAAGCTGGAGCGAGAGTATATTCAACTGAACTCTAGGAGTCAACCAACTCTCTCGCCGCGTCCTGCAGGACGTCTTTGCTATTTGGTGCCGAAGATGGGACTCGAACCCATACAGCCTGTGGCCACTACCCCCTCAAGATAGCGTGTCTACCAATTCCACCACTTCGGCATGAAACCTTTGAAACTTACTTGGACTCCTGGGGGACATCCCCGGAAGTACCGCCCTGAGCAGCACGCGGCTGCGTCAAGGGAACATCGTTACCGTCCTGCTTAGGCTGAGGAGCCTGCTGGACCGGCTGAGTGGGCAGACCCACTTCACGCAGACCCAGCGCACGATCTTTGGCGTAGTACGCCAGACCCAGGCTAGTCGCGAAAAAAACCGCAGCCAGTATAGCAGTAAAGCGACTCAGAAAGGTAGCAGAACCTTGACTACCGAACACCGTACCCGAGGCACCCGAACCAAAGGAAGCACCCGCTTCGGCGCCCTTGCCCTGCTGCATCAACACCAGCACGATCAGGCCCAGCGCCATCAGCAGGTGGATCACTACAATTGCCGTTTCCAACATTATCCACGTCCCGCAGCGCGGCAAATCGCACTGAATTCTTCAGCATTCAGGGAGGCTCCACCTACCAGCCCCCCATCGATATCCGGCATGCCGAACAATTCGGCAGCATTGGCGGCCTTCACACTACCGCCATACAGCAACTGAAGCCCTTCTGCGACCTCAGCATCGGCTTCGCGCACCAAGGCGCGAATCGCCGCATGAACCTCTTGCGCCTGCTCTGGTGTGGCCGTGAGCCCGGTGCCTATCGCCCAAACTGGCTCGTATGCCACCACAGCCTTGGCAAAGGCTTCAACGCCAACCGCATCGATGACCGCCTTCAGCTGGCCACCCACTACATCCAGCGTGCGCCCGGCTTCGCGCTCTTCACGCGTCTCGCCGATGCAGAGTACGGGAAGCATCCCCGCCTCTTGGATGGCGGCGAACTTCTTCACCACCACTTCATCATCTTCGCCCAGCAGCGCACGTCGCTCGGAGTGCCCCACCAGTACGTAACGACAACCGAACTCTACCAACTGCGTCGAGGATACCTCGCCCGTCAGGGCCTTCTCACCCGCGACAGGAGCACAGGTCTGAGCCCCAATAGCCAGCGATGTCGCCGCCAGCGCTTCAGCCACCCCGGGCAGATGCACCAATGTCGGAATGACCACGACATCGACACCCGCAATACCGTCCAACCCTTTCAAGCCTGCGACCAATGCCGACACACTTTGCAGCGAGCCATGCATTTTCCAGTTACCGGCAACCAGGGAACGACGCATGCGTTTTACCTCAGGGAGCGAAGTGGGCGCAGATGTTACTCAATCGAAAACAGGCATGCAAGCAAATCAAGCACATACCTCGGTTATCAGTTGAGCCAGGGCCTCGGCGTGAGCTCGTACCTCACGCTCGTTCTCACCCTCGACCATCACTCGCAGCAGTGGCTCGGTGCCGGACTTGCGCAGCAGCACCCGCCCCTTACCCGCCATTTTCTCGGTGACTTCGGCACTGGCCTGCTTCACTCGAGGATTCTCCAGCGGGTCCTGCCCACCGCCGAACCTGACGTTGATCAGCACCTGCGGACACTTGCGCAGCGCCATACGCGCCTGCGCCAGGGTCTGGCCCGCATTGCGCAGGGCAATCAGTACCTGCAGGGCAGCAATGGTGGCGTCGCCCGTGGTGGTGTACTGACAGCAGACCACATGACCGGAGTTCTCGCCGCCCAGCACCCAGTTACGCTCCAGCAACTCCGCCATGACATAGCGATCACCGACCTTGGCCCGCACGAAGGGGATATCCAGCTCGGCCAGACCCAGCTCAAGACCCAGATTGCTCATCAGCGTACCCACCACACCGCCTTCGAGGCGGCCGCGGCGCTTGAGGTCACGGGCGATCAGATAGAGCAGTTCGTCGCCATCCACGGCCGCGCCCGTATGATCCACCATCAGTACCCGATCGCCGTCGCCATCGAAGGCGATACCGATGTCGGCATGCTGGTCGAGCACCGCCTGCTGCAGGCCATCGAGATGGGTGGAACCGCAATCCTTGTTGATGTTGAGGCCATCGGGCTGTACGGCCAGCACACTGACGTCCGCACCCAGTTCGCGGAAGACGCTGGGCGCAATCTTGTAGGTCGCGCCATTGGCACAATCCAGGACGATCTTCATGCCGGCGAAACTGGTACCGGTGGGCACGCTGCTCTTGCAGAATTCGATATAGCGGCCGGCGGCATCGTTGATGCGCGAGACCTTGCCGATCCGCGCCGAATCGACCACGGTCATCGGCGTATCGAGCAATTCCTCGATCATGGTTTCCAGCTCATCGGGCAGCTTGGTACCGGCGCCGGAAAAGAACTTGATGCCATTGTCGTAGTAGGGATTGTGCGAGGCACTGATGACGATCCCGGCGCTGGCCTGGAAGGTCCGAGTCAGATAGGCGATACCCGGCGTCGGCATGGGCCCGAGCAGCATGACGTCCGCGCCCGCGGCGGACAGCCCAGCCTCCAGCGCGGATTCGAACATATAGCCGGAGTTACGCGTGTCCTTGCCTACCAGTACTCGACAACCCCCGCGACTGCGGAAGGCGATACCCGCCGCCCAGCCCAGCTTGAGCATGAAATCAGGGGTGATGGGGTACTGACCGACCTTGCCGCGAATGCCGTCGGTTCCGAAATACTTTCTTGCCATGTGCTATTCCTGCCTGAAGCCTTCGACCGCGGCGATCATCTTCACCACGTCCACCGTTTCCGCCACATCATGGACCCTGAGAATCTGGGCCCCCTTGGTCAGCGCCAGAGCCGCCAAGGCCAAGCCGCCCGCCAAGCGTCCTTCCACTGACCGTCCAGTGACTGCGCCGATCATGCTTTTGCGCGAGACACCTACCAGCAAGGGTAGCCCAAAGGCGAGCAATTCGGGTTGCCGCTGGAACAGCTCGAGATTGTGCTCCAGGGTCTTGGCGAAGCCATAGCCCGGATCCAGTACCAGACGCTCGCGAGAAATGCCTGCCACCTCACAGCGAGCGACCTGCTCGGCGAGAAAGGACCCGACCTCACCAGCCACATCGGCATAGACGGGCGATTGCTGCATGGTGCTCGGCTCGCCGCGCATATGCATGAGGCAGACCGCCAGATCGGTCGCGGCAGCAGCCTCGAGAGCACCCGGACGGCGCAGCGAGCGCACGTCATTGATCAGGCCAGCGCCCGCTCGAGCACTCTCACGCATGACCTCGGGCGTTGAAGTATCCACCGAGATGACGACATCAAGCTCGCGGGCGATCGCCTCGACCACCGGGACGACGCGATCAAGCTCTTCCGCAGTGGATACCGCCGGTGCACCTGGGCGAGTGGATTCGCCACCGACATCGATGATAGTTGCACCGGCCGCGACCATTCGTTCGGCATGCTGCAAAGCGGCTTCGACCGCCGTGTAGCGACCACCATCGGAAAAAGAGTCGGGGGTTACGTTGAGAATGCCCATGACTTTGGGCACATCAAAAACAAGAACCCGATTGCCGCAAGGCAATCGGGTCGAAGGAAACGGATTGAACATGGAGGTATCAGTGCTCTCCGGCCGGACCGCCGAGGGGGGTTTCAGGACGATCACTACCGCTTTGCGGCGATGCAGGCGCATCCCCAGTAGGACCGCCACGATCATGCCAGTCACGCGGCTCGCGCGGGACCTTGCCAGCCATGATGTCGTCGATCTGATCGGAATCGATGGTCTCGTACTTCATCAGGGCATCGGCCATGAGTTCAAGCTTGTCACGGTTCTCGTCGAGCATGCGCTTGGCGGTGTTGTAGCAGTCATCGATGATGCGACGGATTTCCAGATCGATGAGCTTGGCGGTTTCACCTGACATGTTGCCGTTGCCACCACCACCCGAGCGACCCAGGTAGCCTTCGTTCTCTTCCTCGCCATACAGCAGCGGGCCGAGTTTCTCGGACAGCCCCCACTTGGTCACCATGTTCCGCGCCAGGGAGGTAGCACGCATGATATCGTTGGAAGCACCGGTGGTGACCCCCTCGAACCCCAAGGTCATCTCTTCGGCGATACGACCACCGAACAGCGAGCAGATCTGGCTTTCCAGAGCTCGCTTGGACAGGCTGTAGCGATCTTCCTCGGGCAGGAACATGGTCACCCCCAGGGCGCGACCACGGGGAATGATGGAAACCTTGTAGACCGGATCGTGCTCGGGCACCAGACGACCGACGATGGCATGACCGGCTTCGTGGTAAGCGGTGTTGCGCTTCTCCTTCTCGGACATGACCATGGTCTTGCGCTCGGCGCCCATCATGATCTTGTCCTTGGCCAGTTCGAACTCGCGCATGTCGACGATGCGCTTGTTGGCACGAGCGGCGAACAACGAGGCTTCGTTGACCAGGTTGGCCAGGTCGGCACCCGAGAATCCCGGAGTACCACGGGCAATGACGGCGGCATCGACGCGCTCGCCGACCGGCACCTTGCGCATGTGCACCTTGAGGATCTGCTCGCGACCACGGATATCAGGCAGGCCGACCACGACTTGGCGGTCGAAACGACCGGGACGCAGCAACGCCGGGTCGAGCACGTCGGGACGGTTGGTGGCCGCGATGACGATGATGCCATCGTTCATCTCGAAGCCGTCCATCTCGACCAGCAGCTGGTTCAGGGTCTGCTCACGCTCGTCATGACCACCACCCATGCCGTTGCCACGATGGCGGCCGACGGCATCGATCTCGTCGATGAAGATGATGCAGGGGGCATGCTTCTTGGCCTGATCGAACATGTCACGAACACGGCTGGCGCCGACACCGACGAACATCTCGACGAAGTCTGAACCGGAAATGGTGAAGAAGGGTACCTTGGCCTCACCGGCGACGGCCTTGGCCAGCAGCGTCTTACCGGTACCGGGCGAGCCGACCATCAGGACGCCACGGGGAATCCGGCCACCCAGGCGTTGGAACTTGCCGGGATCACGCAGGAATTCCACCAGCTCGGTGACCTCTTCCTTGGCCTCGTCGCAGCCGGCGACGTCAGCGAAGGTGGTCTTGACCTGGTCTTCCGAGAGTAGCCGCGCCTTGCTCTTGCCGAAGCTCATGGGCCCACCGCGACCACCCGCTCCTCCCTGCATCTGGCGCATGAAGAACATGAACACCGCGATGATCACCAGGATCGGGAAGCTGGCCACCAGCAGCTGAGTCCAGATGCTCTGCTGCTCAGGCTGCTTGCCGGTGATGGTGACGTTGTTGTTCACCAGATCGCCGATCAGACCATTGTCCTGGATCGCTGGACGAATGGTCTTGAAGGGGTCGCCGTCACGATGCTTGCCCGTGATGACATAGCCATCCACGGTCACGTTCGCGATCTGCCCGTCCTTCACCTGCTGGATGAAGTCGGAATAGTTGAGCGTCTGGGGCTCGTTGGGGCTGGAGAAGTTGTTCATCACGGTGACGAGCACCGCGGCGATGATCAGCCACAGGATCAGATTCTTTGCCATATCGTTCAATTGACTACCCTCTGCGCCGGTTTCGTGGGTAAACCGTTCGAAGCGAAACCGGCAGTGACCGGTAAGTTACTACACAAAGCCTGGCCCACGGCAGACATCGTCTGTAACGCTATATGAGTCTTCTGCCTTTGACTCTATGCCAAGGCAGACGTTGCAGCCATCAATTCTCTCAATTGCCCCTGAAATCGCGACCCAATAGAGACTGCTCGCGCGGTCTGTCCCGCGAAGCGAAGCCCGCCTTCGAAGCCGAGCAGTGGCAGATCTCGATCACGCAATCCCGCACGGGCGTAACGCCTCGCACGCGAGGTTCACGGTCAGCCCTCATGAGCGGAGATTTCTGGGACTGGCCCACTGCATTCTGCCCAGTCATATGGGGGCCCCGCGAGAAATAACAAGGCCTGCCGGATGATCGTCGCGACAGCTGCCTTTCTGCGCTAGCCTGACCCAGGAGCTGTCGAAATGCTCCTTTGGCCATCTGGTGCTGGTTCGAGATCGCGCCACTGTAAGTTTTCTCGTATCGCTGGGCGGCACAGGACAGCTGGGATAAACTGTGCGGCTTTTATCTGGGGTGAATTATGGCGCTCAACAACGAGCACAAAAAGCGGTTCAAGGCGATCGGTCATCAACTCAAGCCGGTGGTCACCATCAGCGAGAACGGCCTGAGCGAAGGCGTGCTGGGTGAGCTCGACCGCGCCCTGAACGATCACGAGCTGATCAAGATCAAGCTGGCAGTCACCGAGCGCGAAGACCGTCGCGCCCTGATCGACGAACTCTGTGCATCGAGCAAGGCCGAGTTGGTGCAGGTGATCGGCAAGATGGCCCTGATCTATCGCAAGGCGCGTGAACAGAACCGCAATCTGTCCAACGTAGTGCGCTATACCGTCTGAGCCCCAGGGGAGCGCCCGGGAACGGGTTGCAGTACCAGGATCAGACCACAGAGCAGCAAAACCACGTAGCCGGCCAGGGCGGTCGGTCCGCTCCAGAAGCGCGCCAGCTCGTTCTGCAGGAGCACGGCCAGCGCACTGGCCAGCAGCAGCTGGCCGCGCAGGTCACGCCACAGGGCCGCGAAACCCGCCCACCATACCAACACCACGGTCTGGGTGAAGACCCCACCCGCCGCGGCGCTGAGCATCATGCGCAGCAATTCTTCGCGCCCGGACTGGATCAGCAGCGGCGCCCAGCCCGCCTGGGCGAGCGCCACCGGAATACAGAGGTGCAGGGCGACCAGCGGGCCGACCCAGAACACCTGGGCCAGCTGCCAGGCGGCGGCGAGCAGCCTGGCGAGCCAGCCTCCGGTGCGCCGATCAGACGTGGCGGACGGCGACAATTTCGTATTCGACATCGCCACCCGGGGTCTTCACCAGCACCACGTCCCCTTCTTCCTTGCCGATCAGGGCGCGGGCGATGGGTGAGCCCACCGACAGCTTGCCCTGCTTGATGTCCGCCTCGTCGTCACCAACGATCTGGTAGGTCACGGCTTCATCGGTCTCGGTGTTGGCGATCTCCACGGTGGTGCCGAAGATCACCTTGCCGGTATGCGGCAAGGCGGTGACGTCGATCACCTGGGCGTTCTGCAGACGCCCTTCGATATCGCGGATACGCGCCTCGACCATGCCCTGCTGTTCGCGGGCAGCGTGGTATTCGGCGTTCTCCTTGAGGTCACCCAGTTCACGCGCTTCGGCGATCGCCTGGGTGATCTGTGGGCGCAGCTCGGTCTTGAGGTGCTTGAGCTCCTCTTCCAGGGCGCGGGCGCCCTGGACGGTCATGGGGTACTTGGTCATGCCTTAACTCCTGCATGCAGATCTTGCAGCCGGCGCACGGTCTTCTCGGCGCCGAATTTCAAAGCTTCGCAAATGGCCTGGCCGCCGGCAATGGTGGTGGTGCAGCAGAGCTTGTGCTGCAGCGCGTTGCGACGGATCGAGTAGGAATCGGCGATGGACTGCCGGCCTTCGGTGGTGTTGATGATCAGGGTGACTTCGTCATTCTTGATCATGTCGACCACATGGGGGCGGCCTTCGGTAACCTTGTTCACGCGCCGCACCGGCAGGCCGGCCGCCTCGATCACCCGGGCGGTACCGGCGGTGGCGACCACCTCGAAGCCCAGACCGACCAGATCGCGGGCGACCTGTACGGCTTCGGGCTTGTCGTCGTCACGCACGCTGATGAAGGCGCAACCGGAGTTCGGCAGGATCTCGTTGGCACCCAGCTGGGCCTTGGCGAAGGCTTCGCCGAAGCTGTCGCCGACCCCCATCACCTCGCCGGTGGACTTCATCTCCGGGCCGAGGATGGGGTCGACGCCGGGGAACTTGTTGAAGGGGAACACCGCTTCCTTGACGCTGAAGAACGGCGGGATGATCTCCTCGGTGAAGCCCACTTCCGCCAGGGTCTTGCCGGCCATGACGCGAGCGGCCACCTTGGCCAGCGACTCGCCGATGCACTTGGAGACGAAGGGCACGGTCCGGGAGGCGCGCGGGTTGACCTCGATGACGTAGATGTCCTCGCCCTGCACGGCCATCTGCACGTTCATCAGGCCGACCACGCCGAGCTCCAGGGCCATCTTCTTGACCTGCTCGCGGATCTCGTCCTGGATGTGCTTGGGCAGCGAATAGGGCGGTAGCGAGCAGGCGGAGTCACCGGAGTGCACGCCGGCCTGTTCGATGTGCTGCATGATGGCACCTATGACCACGGTCTGGCCGTCGCACACCGCATCCACGTCCACCTCGATGGCGCAGTTGAGGAAGTGGTCGAGCAGCACGGGGCTGTCATTGGATACCTTCACCGCTTCGCGCATGTAGCGCTTGAGCTCTTCTTCCTGGTAGACGATTTCCATCGCCCGGCCGCCCAGCACGTAGGACGGACGCACCACCATCGGATAGCCGATGTTCTTGGAGAGGGCCAGGGCTTCGTCTTCGCTGCGCGCGGTGGCGTTGGCCGGCTGGCGCAGGTTGAGACGCTGCACCATCTGCTGGAAGCGCTCGCGGTCTTCGGCGCGGTCGATGGCGTCGGGGCTGGTGCCGATGATGGGCACACCGGCCTCTTCCAGGGCGCGGCAGAGCTTGAGCGGGGTCTGGCCACCATACTGGACGATGACGCCCTTGGGCTGCTCGACGCGGACGATCTCCAGCACGTCCTCCAGGGTCACCGGCTCGAAGAACAGGCGGTCGGAGGTGTCGTAGTCGGTGGAAACGGTCTCGGGGTTGCAGTTGACCATGATGGTTTCAAAGCCGTCTTCACGCATCGCCAGAGCCGCGTGCACGCAGCAGTAGTCGAACTCGATGCCTTGGCCGATACGGTTGGGACCGCCGCCGAGGATCATGATCTTGTCGCGACCGCTGGGCTTGGCCTCGCACTCTTCCTCGTAGGTGGAGTAGAGGTAAGCGGTATCGGTGGCGAATTCGGCGGCGCAGGTGTCCACCCGCTTGTAGACCGGCAGCACCTTGAGCTTGTGGCGATGAGCGCGCAGGTTCTTCTCGGTGACGCCGAGCAGCTTGGCCAGGCGCGCATCGGAGAAGCCCTTGCGCTTGAGCTTGCGCATCAGGTCATAGTCGAGATCGGCCAGACCCAGGGTCTTGATGCGCTCCTCGTCCTTGATCAGGTCTTCGATCTGCACCAGGAACCACGGATCAATACGGGTCAGCTCGAAGACCTTGTCCAGGCTGTAGCCCTGACGGAAGGCGTCGCCGATGTACCAGATACGATCGGCGCCCGGCACGGTCAGCTCACGCTTGAGGGTGCCATCGGCTTCGGGATCGGCCGGGTCCAGCTTGGGATCGAAGCCGACCACGCCGACTTCCAGGCCACGCAGGGCTTTCTGCAGGGATTCCTGGAAGGTACGGCCGATGGACATGACTTCGCCCACGGATTTCATCTGGGTGGTCAGACGGGCATCGGCCTTGGGGAATTTCTCGAAGGCGAAGCGCGGGATCTTGGTGACCACGTAGTCGATGGCCGGCTCGAAGGACGCTGGGGTGCGACCGCCAGTGATGTCGTTCTGCAACTCGTCCAGGGTATAGCCGACGGCCAACTTGGCGGCGATCTTGGCGATGGGGAAGCCGGTGGCCTTGGAGGCCAGGGCGGACGAACGCGATACCCGCGGGTTCATCTCGATCACCACCATGCGTCCGGTGTTGGGGCAGATGCCGAACTGGACGTTGGAGCCGCCGGTCTCGACGCCGATCTCGCGCAGCACCGCCAGGGAGGCGTTGCGCATGATCTGGTATTCCTTGTCGGTCAGCGTCTGGGCCGGAGCCACGGTGATGGAGTCACCGGTGTGCACGCCCATGGGATCGAAGTTCTCGATGGAGCAGACGATGATGCAGTTGTCCTTCTTGTCACGGACCACCTCCATCTCGTATTCCTTCCAGCCGATCAGGGATTCGTCGATCAGCAGCTCGTTGGTCGGCGACAGGTCCAGACCGCGGGTGCAGATCTCCTCGAACTCTTCACGGTTGTAGGCGATGCCGCCACCGGTACCGCCCATGGTGAAGGACGGACGGATGATGCAGGGGAAGCCGACCTTCTCCAGCACGCCGTAGGCTTCTTCCATGGTATGGGCGATACCCGAGACCGGGCAGGCCAGGCCGATGTCCTTCATGGCCTTGTCGAAGCGCGAGCGGTCCTCGGCCTTGTCGATGGTATCGGCATTGGCACCGATCATCTCGACGCCGAATTTCTCCAGCACGCCATGACGCTCCAGATCCAGGGCGCAGTTCAGCGCGGTCTGGCCGCCCATGGTCGGCAGCAGGGCGTCGGGCCGCTCCTTCTCGATGATCTTGGCCACGGTGGCCCACTTGATCGGCTCGATGTAGGTGGCGTCGGCCATGGCCGGGTCGGTCATGATGGTGGCCGGGTTGGAGTTCACCAGGATGACGCGGAAGCCTTCCTCGCGCAGGGCCTTACAGGCCTGGGCGCCGGAATAGTCGAATTCGCAGGCCTGGCCGATGACGATGGGGCCAGCCCCGAGGATCAGGATGCTCTTGATGTCTGTACGCTTAGGCATGGGCTTCTCGAATGCAGGTAATCAGGTCAGGGTCGCGGTGGCCAACTTCACACCGAACCCCACGAACAGGGCGCCGACGCCACCGGTGGCGCTGGCGCTGAGGCGCCGCCGCTGACGGAACCAGGCCGCCAGGCGCACACCACAGAAAATCAGGAACGACAGGTAGCAGAAGCTGATCGCTTCCAGTACCGC
This sequence comes from Pseudomonas oryzihabitans, assembly GCF_006384975.1. Taxonomy (NCBI): domain Bacteria; kingdom Pseudomonadati; phylum Pseudomonadota; class Gammaproteobacteria; order Pseudomonadales; family Pseudomonadaceae; genus Pseudomonas; species Pseudomonas oryzihabitans. The sequence goes on along the minus strand of NZ_CP021645.1, from coordinate 4,199,293 downwards.
GCCCAACACCAGGAAGGACAGCGCCGGATGGGCGTAACCGGGGTCCACGAACTGGATGAAGAAGGAGACGAAGAACAGGATCGCCTTCGGGTTCGACAGGCTCAGCAGCAGCGCCTTGCGGAACGGCTGGTGGACATCTTCGCGCAGGGTCGCCTCGACCTGGCCCTGGGCCGGGCTACGCCAGGACTTGAGTCCGCCACGCAGCATGCTCCAGCCGAGGTAGAACAGGTAGGCCGCGCCCAGATACTTGAGGATCTGGAAGAACAGCGGCTCCGCCTTGAGCAGCGACGCCACTCCCAGGGCCGAAAGCAGCATCAGCACGGCGTCACCGAGGAACACGGCCGAGGCCGCCTGGTAGCCGCTGCGAATGCCGCGCTGGGCGCTGGTGGCGAGCACGAAGAAGGAGTTGGGACCGGGCAGCAGGATGACGAACAGGGTCCCGACCACGTAGGTCCAGAAGTCGATGACACCCAGATTCGCCAGCATGAGCCTTACCCTCCTCCCGTCTTAGCGGCGCGCCGCCATGGCCTGGATGAACTTGTCGAACAGCGGCGCCACGTCGTGCGGACCGGGGCTCGCCTCGGGGTGACCCTGGAAGCTGAAGGCGACCTTGTCGGTGCGCTCGATACCCTGCAGGGTGCCGTCGAACAGCGATTTGTGGGTAGCACGTACGTTGGCGGGCAGGCTGGCCTCGTCCACGGCGAAACCATGGTTCTGGCTGGTGATCATCACCACGCCACTGTCGAGATCCTGCACCGGATGGTTGGCGCCGTGGTGACCGTTGGGCATCTTCACCGTCTTGGCGCCGGAAGCCAGGGCCAGCAGCTGATGGCCCAGGCAGATGCCGAACACCGGAATCTCGGTCTCTAGGACATCCTGGATGGCCTTGATAGCGTAGTCGCAGGGCTCGGGATCGCCCGGGCCGTTGGCCAGGAAGATGCCGTCGGGTTGCAGCGCCAGGGCTTCGCTGGCCGGGGTCTGGGCTGGCAGCACGGTGATGCGGCAGCCACGGGCCACCAGCATGCGCAGGATGTTCAGCTTGACGCCGTAGTCGAAGGCCACCACGTGATAGGGCAGCTGTTCGGCCGGGATCTCGGCATGGCTGTCGGTTTCCAACGACCAGACGCTGGAACGCCACTCGTAGCGCTCCTTGACGCTGACTTCCTTGGCCAGGTCCATGCCCTTGAGACCGGGGAAGGCGCGCGCCAGTTCAAGGGCGCGCTCTTCGGTGGCATCTGCACCGGTGAGGATGCAACCATCCTGGGCGCCCTTCTCGCGGAGGATGCGGGTCAGTCGACGGGTGTCGATGCCGGCGATGGCGATGGTGCCGTTTTCCTCGAGGTACTCCGGCAGCGACTGCTTGTTGCGCCAGTTGCTGGCCAGCAGCGGCAGGTCACGAATGATTAGACCTGCAGCCCAGACCTGGGCGGCCTCGCCGTCCTGCGGCGTGGTGCCAGTGTTGCCGATATGCGGATAGGTCAGGGTGACGATCTGCTTCGCATAGGAAGGATCGGTCAGGATTTCCTGGTAGCCGGTCATGGCGGTGTTGAACACCACTTCGCCGACCGTGTGGCCGTCGGCACCGATGGATTCACCGTGAAAGATGCTGCCATCGGCAAGTGCGAGTATGGCTGGCTTAGTCAAGAAGACCTCCGAAAATCAAGCCTTGGCGGGCAAACGCAGGGTGCAAAAAAACGGGATGACATCTCGAAGAGTCATCCCGTTTTAATGTTGTGATTTCATTCTGCGCTAGCTTTTAGTGGATACACTAAAGCTGCATTGTACACGAATTGATCACGGCTGGCACCCCCGCAAGGGGATCAGCGCAACTCCAGCACGTCCTGCATGTCATATAGCGCCGGCTGTTTGTCCTTGAGCCACAGCGCCGCACGGACCGCGCCCTTGGCGAAGGTCATGCGACTGGAGGCCTTGTGGGTGATCTCCACCCGCTCTCCCTCGCTGGCGAACAGCACGGTGTGATCGCCCACCACGTCACCGGCCCGCACGGTAGCGAAACCGATGGTCTGGCGATCGCGGGCACCGGTCTGGCCTTCGCGTCCGTAGACGGCGACCTCTTCCAGATCCCGACCCAGCGCCTGGGCAACGACCTCACCCATGCGTAGCGCAGTACCGGAGGGCGCATCGACCTTATGCCGGTGATGGGCCTCAATGATTTCGATGTCGACCTCGTCGCCCAGCACCCGGGCGGCGGTATCCAGCAGCTTGAGGCACAGATTGACGCCCACGCTGAAGTTGGCGGCGAAGACGATGGGGATTTCCTTGCTCGCTTCCAACAGGGTCAGCTTCTGCTCGGCGGTGAAGCCGGTCGTACCGATCACCATGGCCTTCTTGGCCTTGCGGCACAGCGCCAGGTTCTGCAGGGTGACGCTGGGATGGGTGAAGTCGATCAGCACATCGAAATCATCCAGCACGCGCGCCAGATCGCCCGACAGCATCACCCCATTGCGGCCGATGCCAGCGAGCTCGCCGGCATCGGCACCGACCAGACTGCTCTCCGGTCGATCCACCGCGGCGGTCAGGCCGGCGGCGCCCTGGGTCTGCTGGACCGCCTCGATCAGAGTCTTACCCATGCGCCCCGCGGCGCCCATTACAGCTATACGTCGCATCATCAGCTCCAGGCTGCTGGCCGGGCGCCGCCTGACGACGACGCCCAAGGCCGGGTTAGAGGTCGTCGAAGAAGCGCTTCATGCCGTCGAACCAGCCACTGGCCCGGGGCGAATGGGAGCTGTCGCTCTGCAAGGTGTTGCGGAACTCCTCGAGCAGCTCGCGCTGGCGGCGGCTCAGGTTGACCGGAGTCTCCACCACTACCTTGCACATCAGGTCGCCAGCACCACCACCGCGCACGGGCGTCACGCCCTTGCCACGCAGGCGGAACATCTTGCCGGTCTGGGTACCCTCGGGGATCTTCAGCTTCACCCGGCCATCCAGGGTCGGCACTTCCAGCTCGCCCCCCAGGGCAGCGTCGGTGAAGTTGATCGGCACCTCGCAGTAGAGATGCTTGCCGTCACGCTGGAAGATCGAGTGCTCGCGCACGTTGACCACGACATAGAGATCGCCGCTGGGACCACCCAGGGTGCCGGCCTCGCCCTCGCCACTCAGGCGGATGCGGTCACCGGTATCGACACCTGCCGGCACCTTAACCGATAGGGTCTTCTGCTCTTCCACGCGACCCTGGCCATGGCAGGCCGTGCAGGGCTCGGGGATGATCTTGCCGCTGCCATGGCAGCGCGGGCAGGTCTGCTGCACCGAGAAGAAGCCCTGCTGCATGCGCACCTGGCCGATGCCGCCGCAGGTAGGGCAGGTGGATGCCGAGGTACCAGGCTTGGCGCCATTGCCGTCACAGACCTTGCACTCGACCAGGGTGGGTACGCGGATGGTGACCGTGGTCCCGCGCACCGCCTCTTCCAGATCCAGGTCCAGGGTATAGCGCAGGTCGGCGCCGCGCTGCGGACCGCCCCGACCACCGGCGCCGCCGCGCCCACCGAAGAAGTCGCTGAAGACGTCGCCGAAGATGTCGGAAAAACTCGCGCCGCCGGCCGCGCCACCGAAACCACCGCCACCCATGCTCGGGTCGACGCCAGCATGGCCGTACTGGTCATAGGCCGAGCGCTTGCCCGCATCGGACAACACTTCGTAGGCCTCGGCGGCCTCCTTGAATTGTTCCTCGGCAGCCGCATCACCTGGGTTGCGGTCCGGGTGGTACTTCATCGCCAGGCGTCGATAGGCCTTCTTGAGCTCGGCTTCGCTAGCGCCGCGCTCGACCCCGAGCACCTCATAGTAATCACGTTTGGCCATAGACTTTCTGCACCTTAAATTTTCTCACCCTCCAGACACGCCAACGCGGGAGCAGGCTCCCGCGCGGCAGAACCGACGGGCCGGAGCCCGCCAGGTGCGGTAAGCACAGGGCTTACTTGTTGTCCTTCACTTCCTCGAACTCGGCATCGACCACGTCGTCGCCGGGCTTCTTGGCCTCACCATCCGCCTTGGCCGAGGCGCCTTCGGCACCGGCAGCGCCCTGCTCGGAGTAGAGCTTCTGAGCCAGCGGCGCGGAAGCCTGGGACAGCGCGTTCATCTTGGCTTCGATGGCGTCCTTGTCATCGCCGCGCACGGCGGTTTCCAGTTCGCCGATGGCCTTCTCGATGGCGGTCTTCTCTTCGGCCGTGGCCTTGTCGCCCGCCTCGGTCAGCATCTTGCGGGTGCCGTGCACCAGGGCATCACCCTGGTTGCGGGCCGCGGCCAGCTCTTCGAACTTGCGATCCTCGTCGGCATTCGCCTCGGCGTCACGCACCATCTGCTGAATCTCTTCCTCGGACAGACCGGAGGACGCCTTGATGACGATGGACTGCTGCTTACCGGTGGCCTTGTCCTTGGCGGACACATTGAGGATACCGTTGGCATCGATGTCGAAGGTCACCTCGATCTGCGGTACGCCACGCGGCGCCGGCGGGATCTCGGCCAGGTCGAACTTGCCCAGCGACTTGTTCTGCGCGGCCTGCTTGCGCTCGCCCTGCAGCACGTGGATGGTCACGGCGCCCTGATTGTCGTCGGCGGTGGAGAACACCTGCGACTTCTTGGTCGGGATGGTGGTGTTCTTCTCGATCAGCGCGGTCATCACGCCACCCATGGTCTCGATGCCCAGGGTCAGCGGGGTGACGTCCAGCAGCAGCACGTCCTTGACGTCACCGGCCAGCACGGCGCCCTGGATGGCGGCACCGATGGCGACGGCTTCGTCCGGGTTGACGTCCTTGCGCGCTTCCTTGCCGAAGAAGTCGGCCACACGCTTCTGCACCAGCGGCATGCGGGTCTGACCGCCCACCAGGATGACTTCGTGGATGTCGGAGACGTCCAGACCGGAGTCCTTCAGAGCAGTACGGCACGGCTCGATGGTGCGCTCGACCAGCTCTTCCACCAGGGACTCCAGCTTGGCGCGGGAGACCTTGACGTTCAGGTGCTTGGGACCGCTGGCATCGGCAGTGATGTACGGCAGGTTGACGTCGGTCTGGGTAGCCGAGGACAGCTCGATCTTGGCCTTCTCGGCCGCTTCCTTCAGACGCTGCATGGCCAGGGGGTCACCCTTGAGGTTCATGCCGCTTTCTTTCTTGAATTCTTCGACGAGGTAGTCGATCAGGCGGATGTCGAAGTCTTCACCACCCAGGAAGGTATCGCCGTTGGTGGCCAGCACCTCGAACTGATGCTCACCGTCGACCTCGGCGATCTCGATGACCGAGACGTCGAAGGTACCGCCACCCAGGTCATAGACGATCACGGTGTGGTCGCCCTTGGCCTTGTCCAGGCCATAGGCCAGGGCAGCCGCGGTGGGCTCGTTGATGATGCGCTTGACGTCCAGACCGGCGATGCGACCGGCATCCTTGGTGGCCTGGCGCTGGCTGTCGTTGAAGTAGGCCGGGACGGTGATAACCGCTTCGGTCACGGCTTCGCCCAGGTAGTCCTCGGCGGTCTTCTTCATCTTCTTCAGGACTTCGGCGGAGACCTGCGGTGGTGCCATCTTCTGGCCCTTAGCCTCGACCCAGGCGTCACCGTTGTCCGCCTTGACGATCTTGTAGGGGACCATCTGGATGTCTTTCTGCACGACGTTTTCTTCGTAACGCCGACCGATCAGGCGCTTGACCGCGTACAGGGTGTTCTGCGGGTTGGTCACCGCCTGGCGCTTGGCCGGCTGGCCGACCAGGGTCTCGCCATCGTTGGTGTAAGCGATGATGGACGGCGTGGTACGGGTGCCTTCGGCGTTTTCCAGTACCTTGACGTTGCCGTTTTCGAGGATCGCGACGCAGGAGTTGGTGGTCCCCAGGTCGATACCGATAATCTTGCCCATGTAATCTTCTCCAGAAATCTCAGATTCCGCGCGGCCCACTCAGGGGGCCTTTGATGTTCGCTTGCCTACCAAATGGGGCCGAGCGAAAGAATTTCAAGCCTTTTCGTCGATGCTCGGCTGCTGTGCCGCGGGGGCCTTACTGACCACCACCATGGCCGGCCGCAGCAGGCGACCGTTGAGCAGATAGCCTTTCTGGAACACCTTGAGCACGCTGCCCGGCTCGGCGGTGGCGCTCTCTTCCATGGCCATGGCCTGGTGATGTTCGGGATTGAAGGGCACGCCGTGGGGATCGACGGCCTCGACCTGATAGCGCTTGAGGGTGTCCTGCAGCATCTTCAGGGTCAGCTCCATGCCTTCGCGCATGGGCTTCAAGGTTTCGTCCGCGGCATTGGACAGTTCCAGGCCACGCTCCAGGCTATCCAGTACCGGCAGCAGGTCGCCGGCGAATTTTTCCAAGGCGAACTTGTGTGCCTTCTCCACATCCTGCTCGGCGCGGCGACGCACGTTCTGCAGTTCGGCAACGCTGCGCAGCGACTGGTCCTGGGCCGCGGCCAGTTGCTCTTCGAGCGTGGCGACGCGCGCGGTAAGGTCTTCGTGCTGGACATCGCCCTGGGCCGCGGCCTCGTGCTCGGGGGTCTGGGAGTTCTGTTCGTCGGCCATGGGGTCCTCCTGTAGATAATGTCGGTAGGCGCGCCCTCTAATGGACGACGCCTTGATCGATGGCGCCTATATGGGGCCACCGGCCGACGCTTCAAGAGCTGTATGGATTGCCAGTGCTCGAGAGGCACTGTATAAACAACCAGAAAATCGCCCTCGGAGATCGTCGCATGCTGGTGCACCTGTCCGTCCGCAACTACGCCATTGTCGAACACCTCGACCTCGACCTCGAGCGCGGCATGACCGTGATCACCGGCGAAACCGGCGCCGGCAAGTCCATCATGCTCGACGCCCTCGGCCTCACCCTGGGCGATCGCGCCGACAGCGATGCGGTCAGACCCGGCGCCGACAAGGCCGATGTCCTGGCCAGCTTCGACACCACCGATATCCCCGAAGCGCGCCAGTGGCTCGCCGAGCGCGACCTGGAGCAGGACGGCCCCTGCCTGCTGCGCCGCGTCATCACCCGCGAAGGGCGCTCGCGCGGCTATATCAACGGTTCGCCCTGCCCGCTGGCCGATCTCAAGACCCTGGGTGGCCTGCTGATCGACATCCATAGTCAGCACGAACACCAGTCGCTACTGGGCCTCGACACCCATCGCCGGCTGCTGGACGAATACGCCGGCGCCGGCGAGCTGGTCCGTCAGGTCCAACTCGCCGCGCAGCGTTGGCGGCAGGTGCGCCAGACCCTGGAGCGCCTGACCCGAAATGGCGACGAACAGCGCGCCCGCCACCAGCTGCTGAGCTACCAACTCGAAGAACTCGACAATCTCGCCCTGGCCGAAGGCGAACTTCAGGCGTTGGAGCAGGAACAGAGCGACCTGGCGAGTGCCGAGCACATCCTGCTGGCCTGCCGCCAGGCCATGGACCTCTGTACCGAAAACGAGCAGGGCAATGCGCTGTCCGCCCTCAACGCCAGCATGGCTCGGCTGACCGCCTTCGACCGCCCCCCGGCGCAGATCGAAGAAGCCAGCAACCTACTGGCCTCCGCCCAGATCCAGATCGAGGAGGCGATGAATGAACTTAATCGCTTCGTCGACCATTTCGAAGCCGACCCCGAGCGCCAACAGGCTGTGCAGGAGCGCCTGGACAGCGTCTATAGTCTTGCCCGCAAGCACCGCGTCCAGCCCGAAGCACTGCTGGAGCTGCATGAGCAACTGCGCACTGAATTGCAGTCGCTGGATGCCGACGACGTCGCCCTGGAACGCCTGCAGGAAGAGCTGGCCGCCTTCGAGCGCCACTATCAGGAAAAGGCTGGTGAACTGAGCCGTCTGCGTGAGCAGCGCGCTCCGGAGCTCGCTGCTGCGGTAGAGACCGAAATGCAGCGCCTGGGTATGCCCGGGGGTCGCTTCAGCATCACCCTCACCCCAGGCGCCTCTGGTGAACCTCAGCCGCTGGGCAACGAAGGCATCGAATTCCGCGTCAGTGCCAACCCCGGGCAACCGTTGCGCCCGCTGGCCAAGGTGGCGTCCGGCGGTGAGCTGTCGCGCATCAGCCTGGCGATCCAGGTCATCACCGCCCAGACCTCACGCACGCCCACGCTGGTCTTCGACGAAGTGGACGTCGGTATCGGCGGCCCGACCGCCGAGGTCGTCGGTCAGTTGCTGCGGCAACTGGGCGAGCGGGGTCAGGTACTGACGGTGACCCACCTGCCCCAAGTCGCCGCCCAAGGGCATCAGCACCTGTTCGTGCACAAGGAACGCGGCACCGACGAGACGCGCACCGCCGTGGCCAAACTCGACCGCGCACGGCGCGTGGAAGAGGTGGCGCGCATGCTGGGTGGTGTCGACCTGACCCGCGAATCCCTGGCCCACGCTCGCAAGCTGGTGGTCAGCCGCTAACCCAGGCAGCCACCAGACATGAAAAAGGCGACTCAGAGGTCGCCTTTTTCATGTCTGGATCTTCACTTGCGCTGGCGGATGTACAGCACCAGGTTGTGGTCGACCAGCTCGAAACCGTGCTCTTCGACGATCTCACGCTGACGCTTCTCGATGGACGCGTCGGTGAACTCGATGACTTCGCCGGTATCCACGTCCACCATGTGATCGTGGTGCCCGGTATCAGCCAGCTCGAACACGGCGTGGCCACCATCGAAATTGTGGCGCACCACCAGACCAGCGGCCTCGAACTGCGTGAGGACACGGTAGACCGTCGCCAGACCCACGTCTTCGCCGGCCTCCATCAGCGCCTTGTAAACGTCTTCAGCGCTCATGTGGCGTTGCTCTGCAGTGTCCAGCATCTGCAATATCTTGACGCGCGGCAGGGTCACTTTCAGACCCACTTTGCGGAGTTCGTTGTTCTCTACCATGCTCTTTCTCGGTGCCGAGTGCTTTCGCAGCTCTCGGGAATACGGGTATGATCGGGGCTTCGTTGCCCAGCAAGATAGTGGAAGTCTCCCACCGATGCAAAACCTCAAGCAAACGCTGACCGGGCTCTCTCTGATCAGCCTAGCCATGCTCGCCGGCTGCTCTCTGCCGGGGGTTTACAAGATCGACATCCAACAGGGCAACGTCGTCACCCAAGACATGATAGACCAGTTGCGCCCCGGAATGACCCGACAGCAAGTCCGGTTTATCATGGGTACGCCGCTGATCCAAGACACCTTCCATCCCAATCGCTGGGATTACCTCTATAGCATGCAGGCGGCTGGTGGCCAGCGTAAGCAGGAGCGTGTCAGCCTGGTGTTCAACGGCAACAACCAGTTGAGTGGACTCTCCGGCGACTTCATGCCGGGCGCCAGCCGTGAACAGCGGATCATGGGTACCGACAGCGGTACCAGCGTGGAAACCGCCGCTCCCGCCGAGCCCGCTGCACCTACCGCTGCTCCCGAGACCTCGGCTGCTCCCGGCTCGACCGAAGACACCATCCAAAAAGAGATCGACAGTGCTCGCCCGGCAGCCGTGCCGACTCCCGAGCGCATTCGCACCGACGCCCAGTGACCCTCGACTAGAGGCCAGCCTTCAGCCTGGCCTTTTCTGCGCGCCGCTTGCGACTTTCCTTGGGATCCGCGAGCAGCGGCCGGTAGATCTCCACACGATCCCCTTGCGCCAGCTTGCGCTCAGCCGGCTTGGCGACCAGCTTGCCGAATATGCCGACCTGATAGTTCTCACGCTGCGTAGGCGTCAGGTGCTCGAGCAGCCCCGAACGCAACACCGCCTGCTCGGCAGTGGCGCCCTCACTCAGCTGCAGGCTCAGCAGCCATTGCCGCTCCGGCAGCGCCAATGCCACTTCGATGGTGAGGCTGTCAGCCATACAGGGCTCGGGCACGCTGACAGAAAGCATCCACCATGGTATTGGCGGCCTGATTGAATAGCGGGCCCAGAGTAGCCCGGACGATGGCACCCTCGTATTCGAAAGAGAGATCCAGCGAGATCTTGCAGGCCTTGTCACCGAGCGCCTTGAAGGACCAGACGCCATGCAATTGCTTGAAGGGCCCCTTTTCCAGGTCCATGGTGACGGACTCGTTCGGCACCAGGGTATTACGGGTCACGAACTGCTGGCTGAGGCCGCCCTTGGCCACGGTCAAACCGGCACGCATCTGCCCTTCATCCTGCTCCAGGATCTGCGCGGACGAGCACCACGGCAGGAATTCCGGATAGCGGGCCACGTCATTGACCAGCGCATAGAGCGCCGAAGCAGGATAGGGCAGCAACGCCGAACGTTGGATGTGCGTGGTCATCGTAACCTCGTAGAATAGCGAATATCGGTGTCGGACCTTGAATTCGAGGGCGGCGCACGCATTTTACTCCCGCACCAGCCTGCCGTAGCCCAAAGCCGCGGTATTGTCCGTGTTTGCTCATACCCGCTCAAGCGCGTGGCGACATTTCCCCTGACACGCTGTACCCTGGAATCATGGCCAAGCAAAAGAAAGTCTCCCCCGGCAGCATCGCGCAGAATAAAAAAGCGCTACACGAATATTTCATCGACACCCGTTTCGAAGCCGGTGTTTCCCTGGCAGGTTGGGAGGTCAAGAGCCTGAGAGCCGGCAAGGCGCAGCTGACCGACAGCTACGTGCTGCTCAAGGACGGTGAAGCCTGGCTGCTTGGCAGCCACATCACCCCGCTGCAGACCGCCAGTACCCATGTCATCGCCGACCCGACGCGGACTCGCAAGTTGCTGCTGAACAAGCGCGAGCTGGGCAAGCTGTTCGGCTCCGTGCAGCAGAAGGGTTATGCCTGCGTGGCCCTGTCGCTCTATTGGAAGAGGCATCTGGTCAAGTGCGAGATCGCTTTGGCCAAGGGCAAGAAGGAATTCGACAAGCGCGCCACCGAGCGCGAGCGCGACTCCGATCGTGAGATCCAGCGCGCCATCCGCAAGGATGCCAAGTAATCGAAGCCGCCGAAAAACGTTTCGTCGACAATGACTTGCGTAGGGCGGCCGGAGTTTCTATAGTGAACGACCAGCAAGTTTTGGGGGCGATTAGGATTCGACGCCGGTAACGAAACTTGAGGGGCATGCCGAGCTGGTAGCAGAACTCGTAAATTCGCTGCTGCAAACTTATAGTTGCCAACGACGACAACTACGCTCTAGCTGCTTAATGCGGCTAGCAGTCGCTAGGGGATGCCTGTAAACCCGAAACGACTGTCAGATAGAACAGGATCGCCGCCAAGTTCGCTGTAGACGTAACGGCTAAAACTTATACAGCTCGCCCAAAGCACCCTGCCCGTCGGGCCGCAATGGGTTAACTCAGTAGACAGGGCTAAGCATGTAGAACCGATAGCGGAGAGCTGGCGGACGGGGGTTCAAATCCCCCCGCCTCCACCAAAAAGAAAGGGCAGCCACTGGCTGCCCTTTTTCTTTGTCCGGCGATCGAGCCCCTTAGAACGGGATGTCGTCGTCGAAGCTGTCGTAGTCCTGCTGCGCCGGCTGCTGTTGCGGCTTGGGCTGCTGCTGGGGACGACTATTGTTGCTGCCGCCATTGTCGTACTGCGGCGCCGATTGCTGCGGACGGGGCGCACGCTGCTGGGGCGCTGGTGCGCTCTGGTTGTATTCATCGTTGCCACCGGCATTGCCACCCCGGCCGCCCAGTAGCTGCATGTTGCCGTTGATGTCGACCACGATTTCGGTTGTGTAACGATCCTGACCGTCCTGCCCCTGCCACTTGCGCGTACGCAACGAGCCCTCGACGTAGACCTGGGAACCCTTGCGGATGTACTCGCCCGCGATCTCGGCCAGGCGGCCAAAGAACACCACGCGGTGCCATTCGGTACGGTCCTGCTGCTGGCCAGTCTGCTTGTCCTTCCAGCTCTCACTGGTGGCGAGGGTGACGTTGGTCACCGCATTGCCATTGGGCATGTAACGGGTTTCGGGATCGGCGCCGGCATTGCCGACGAGGATGACTTTGTTGACGCCACGGGCCATATGAATCTCCTGATGAGACTGGCGATCAAGCGGCGACTGGCGTTTGGCTTACCAGTCGCTCCAGTTGCGCTCGATCGACGATTTTAGTATCGATCTTGATATAGACGGCTTGCTCTTCCGCCACCACCACCGCATCGGTCACTCCGGCCAGGGCCAACAGGCGTTCGACCAGTCCCTGGTCGTTGACTAGCGCGGGCGTGACCGGCAATCGCAGGCTGGTGACATAGGGCGGTTCACGCATCGTACCAGCAATCACCGCCCACCCCAGGCAAAGCGCAGCACACCCCAGGAAGACAGTGGACAGGCCACCATGCTGGAACAGCCAGCCGCCCAGGATACCGCCCAATGCGGAGCCAAGGAACTGACTGGTGGAATAGATCCCCATGGCGGTGCCCTTGCCACCTGCCGGCGCCACCTTGCTTACCAGCGAAGGCAGCGAGGCTTCCAGCAAATTGAAGGCGGTGAAGAAGATCACGATGCCGATGACCAAGGCCACGAGGCTGCTGCTGAAGAAAAAGAAGTACAGCTCGCACAGCACCAGCACGCTGATGGCCCCTACCAGCACCCGCTTCATGCGTCGCTTCTTTTCACCATAGATGATGAAGGGAACCATGGCGAAAAAGCCGACCACCAGCGCCGTGAGATAGACCCACCAGTGCTCTTCCTTGGGCAAGCCGGCGTTTCCGGCCAATGCCAGCGGCAGGACCACGAAACTGGCCATCAGCACGGCGTGCAGCGACAGGATACCGAAGTCCAGCCGTAGCAGATCGCGGTTGCGCAGGGTCGCTCCGAGCGCTTGGCGCGCCAGGTTCGACTCCCGATGAGAGAAGGGGGACGTATGGCGCGGAACCAGGAACAGCACTATAACCAGGCCGACCAGGGCCAGGCCGCAGGTCGCCCAGAACAGTCCGGATAGGCCATAGGCACGGGTCAGCAGCGGTCCGGCCACCATCGCCACGGCGAAGGACACCCCGATGCTCATGCCGATGGTCGCCATAGCCTTGGTCCTGTGCTGCTCACGCGTCAGGTCCGACAGCAGCGCCATGATGGCCGCGGAGATGGCTCCGCCACCCTGTACGATACGACCGGCGATCACCCCCCAGATGGAGTGGGCATTGGCGGCGATGGCGGCACCAAGGGCGAACACCAGCAGTCCACCTATGATGATGGGGCGCCGACCGATGCGATCGGACAACGTCCCCAGGGGAATTTGCAAGACCGCTTGGGTCAAACCATAGGCACCGATGGCGAGGCCGATGAGTGCCGGAGTGGCATCCGCCAGCTCCTGACCATAGGTAGCCAGGACCGGGAGCACCATGAACATACCGAGCATACGAAAGGCGAAGACCAGGGCCAGCCCCAGGGCGGCACGGCGTTCAACGCCGTTCATGGCTTCGCTGCGCTTGTCGAGCATTGATAATCCTCTCGTCGGCGACAGGTTTTTGTGTCGCCACACAGCTTTAAAACAGTCGTGACAATGACCATTTAGGGAGGAAGCGGTGAAGATAGCCGAGCGCTCGTCCGAACATTCCCGACCGCCAGGACCACGAACGCCCGATAACCGCTGTCGGGCCAGCAATTTTACCAGTCTTGACCCCTCTCTCACAGGCGCGGCAGATAGCCGCAGCCTGAGACGAGACCTCTTTCCTATTGAAGCGTCGCCAAAACGAGGCAGAAGTCTACGTGGATAAAATCCTCATCCGTGGGGCCCGCACCCATAATCTGAAGAACATCGACCTTACCCTCCCCCGGGACAAGCTCATCGTCATTACCGGGCTGTCCGGTTCCGGCAAATCCTCCCTGGCCTTCGACACCCTCTATGCCGAAGGCCAGCGCCGCTACGTGGAATCCCTGTCGGCCTATGCCCGCCAGTTCTTGTCGATGATGGAAAAGCCCGACGTGGACACCATCGAAGGCCTGTCCCCGGCGATTTCCATCGAACAGAAGTCCACCTCGCACAACCCGCGCTCCACGGTCGGGACCATCACCGAGATCTACGACTACCTGCGCCTGCTCTATGCCCGGGTCGGCACGCCGCGCTGTCCGGAGCATGACGTGCCCCTGGAAGCCCAGACCGTCAGCCAGATGGTTGACCAGGTGCTGGCCATGCCGGAGGGCCAGCGGCTGATGCTGCTCGCCCCCATCGTGCGCGAGCGCAAGGGTGAGCATCTGTCGGTCTTCGACGAGCTGCGCGCCCAGGGCTTCGTGCGCGTGCGCGTCAACGGCCGCCTGCACGAGATGGACGAACTACCCAAGCTCGACAAGCAGAAGAAGCACACCATCGAAGTGGTAGTGGATCGATTCAAGGTGCGCGAAGATCTCCAGCAGCGCCTGGCGGAGTCCTTCGAGACCGCCCTGAAGCTGGCCGACGACATCGCCATCATTGCGCCCATGGAAGGCGAGAGCGGCGAGGAGATCGTCTTCTCCGCGCGCTTCGCCTGCCCGGTCTGCGGCTTCTCCATTGGCGAGCTCGAACCCAAGCTGTTCTCCTTCAACAACCCAGCCGGTGCCTGTCCGACCTGCGATGGCCTGGGCGTGAAGCAGTTCTTCGATGCCCGACGAGTAGTCAACGAGGAGCTTAGCCTCAGCGAGGGTGCCATTCGTGGCTGGGATAGACGTAACGTCTATTACTTCCAGATGCTGGGTTCGCTGGCCAGTCACTATGGCTTCAGCTTGGATGAGCCCTTCAAAAGCCTCGATGACAAACACCGCAAGGCGGTACTCAGTGGTTCGGGACGGGAAAGCGTCAACTTCCGCTACCTCAACGACCGTGGTGACATCGTCAAGCGTGCTCATCCGTTCGAAGGGATCCTGCCCAATCTGGAGCGCCGCTACCGCGAGACCGAATCCCAAAGCGTGCGCGAAGAGCTGGCCAAGTACCTGAGCACCCAGCATTGCCCCGATTGCAACGGCACCCGCCTGCGGCGCGAAGCCCGGCATGTCTGGGTCGGCGACAAGACGCTGCCGGCGGTTACCCGCCTTCCGGTCGGCGATGCCACCCAGTATTTCCAGGACCTCACCCTCAAGGGCCAGCGGCAACAGATCGCCGACAAGATCCTCAAGGAGATCCGCGAGCGCCTGCAGTTCCTGGTTAACGTAGGCCTGGACTATCTGACTCTGGATCGCAGCGCTGACACCCTATCGGGGGGTGAAGCCCAGCGTATCCGCCTGGCCAGCCAGATCGGCGCAGGTCTGGTAGGCGTCATGTACATTCTCGACGAGCCCTCCATCGGTTTGCACCAGCGCGACAACGAGCGTCTGCTAGGCACCCTTACCCACCTGCGCGACCTGGGCAACACCGTCATCGTCGTCGAGCACGATGAGGATGCCATTCGCCTGGCGGACTACGTCATCGACATCGGTCCCGGCGCAGGCGTGCATGGCGGCCAGATCATCGCGGAAGGTACCCCGGACCAGGTCATGAAGCATCCTGACTCGGTCACCGGCCAGTACCTGTCGGGCCGCAAGAAAATCGCAGTGCCGGCCAAGCGGACGCCACGGGACAAAAAGAAGCTGCTGAAGCTGAAGGGCGCGCGCGGCAACAACCTGCAGAACGTCAATCTGGAAATTCCGGTTGGCCTGCTGACCTGCGTGACCGGGGTATCCGGCTCCGGCAAGTCGACCCTGATCAACAACACCCTCTTCCCGCTGACCGCCACGGCGCTCAATGGCGCGACGACACTGGAGGTCGCTGCGCACGACAGCTTCGACGGCATGCAGCACCTGGACAAAGTCGTAGATATCGACCAAAGCCCCATCGGCCGTACGCCGCGTTCCAACCCGGCGACCTATACCGGCCTCTTCACCCCGATCCGCGAGCTGTTCTCCGGCGTTCCAGAGTCACGCTCCCGTGGTTATACCCCGGGGCGCTTCTCCTTCAACGTCAAGGGCGGCCGCTGTGAAGCCTGCCAGGGCGACGGAGTCATCAAAGTGGAGATGCACTTCCTGCCGGATGTCTACGTCGCCTGTGACGTCTGCAAGGGCAAGAGGTACAACCGCGAGACGCTGGAGGTGAAGTACAAGGGCAAGACCATCACCGAGGTCCTGGACATGACAATCGAGGAGGCCCACGCCTTCTTCGAGTCAATTCCGGCCCTGGCGCGCAAGCTGCAGACCCTGATGGATGTGGGCCTGTCCTACATCCGCCTGGGCCAGAGCGCCACGACCCTGTCGGGTGGCGAGGCACAACGCGTGAAGCTGGCACGGGAGTTGTCCAAGCGGGATACCGGTAAGACACTCTATATCCTCGACGAACCCACTACCGGCCTGCATTTCGCCGATATCCAGCAACTGCTGGACGTCTTGCATCGCCTGAGAGACCACGGCAACACCGTGGTGGTGATTGAGCACAACCTGGACGTCATCAAGACCGCCGATTGGCTGGTGGACCTGGGCCCGGAAGGCGGCTCCAAGGGGGGCCAGATAATCGCTACGGGTACACCCGAAGAGGTCGCGGCGAACAAAAAGTCCTATACCGGTCACTTCCTCAAGCCTTTGCTGGAACGCGACCGGGAGTAATCCCGACTACCTACCAGAACGCAAAAAGCCCGGCCAATGCCGTAATGCTGTTTACTTAAGAAACGCCACGGACTCCATGAGAGCCGTGGCGTTTTTCGTGGCCTGATTTCTATCCTGTGCGGGGTGATTTAGGCGTCGGAGCCCCCCCTCATTGCCCAAAACCATACAAAAAATCGCTGCCAGCCTCCAGGCAGCGATTTTTTGAAGGACTCCCGTCAAACCTCAAATGCTTAAGTGAACAGCATTACGGCCAATGCCGGGCTTTTTCATGTTTTCGTCTCGGTAGGTTGGGCTGAGCACAGCGAAGCCCAACATCCGGACTCTCCCAAAGCTCTGCACCCACGCATAGCGCTCGGATATTGGGCTTCACAGCTCAGCCCAACCTACGTATCCGATCGCGGCCGTGGGCCGCTCCTACGCCGAGACGCTTTGTAGGAGCGGCCGCATCGGCGGACCGCCATGGCCACAACAGCCCGGCGCAGCCGTGCTGTTGCTGCTCTTGCTCTTTGACAGGCTCCAAACGGCACCTTTCCTGACCGGCTACACCTAAGCCGCCAGGTGCACCGCTCCTAGCCCCCTTTCCCCCCTGTATAGCCCGGAGACATGGTGGACACCTGTTCGAGGACAAGGTGGACAGGTGTCAGGCAACGGAACGTCCCGTCGTCGCCGTCCGGGTATGTAAGTTCAGGCACGCGATGCGCCAGGTCCGCCAGAGCACGTCGTACTGGCCGTCCACGCCCTCAGGACGGATCAGCATGGGTTCGCCGATGAAGGCCTTGCCCACGTGCCACTGATGGCCTCGCCAGTTGATGAGCCCCTGATCGCGTACCGTGCGGACGATACCGCCTTCAGCGTACAACGGCGCGGATGGCGCGGGGCAATAGGCGCGGGGGCTGGGTTGATAGCGTGTCTGGGGCACCTGCATGCCCAGCGCCTGATGCGGCCGCTGGGCATTGTAGAGCTGTCGCCAGTGGTCGAAGGCCCGCTGCGCCTTGTCCAGGTCTGCCCACGGCGGGCCCTGCAAGACTTCGGCCTTGAGCGTGCGGTGGAAGCGTTCGTCCTTGCCCTGCGTCTGCGGATGATAGGGCCGCGAATGGCTGACCCGGATACCCTGGGCCATCAGCCAGACGTCCAGCCGAGTGTAATGCTGGCCGTCCGTGCCCCAGGGGCTGCCGTTGTCCATGGTCATTCGCGCCGGCAGGCCATAGCGCTCGAATGCGGCGATCAGGCACTGACGCACGGTGCTTTCCCGCTCGTCGCCGCAGGCCTGCAACACCACTGCGTAGCGCGAATGGTCGTCCAATACGGTCAACGGATGACAGCGTCCCCGCAATAGGGGGACATGACCCTTGAAGTCCATCTGCCACAGATCGTTGGCGTGCGGGTGTTCAAAGCGCTGCCAGGGCTTGGCCGCCGCTGAAGCCGCCGCGCTCACTGCGCCGTGGCGGACCAGGATTGCATGCACCGTGCTGATGGCCGGCATCGGCACGCCCTGATCTTCCAGCCGACGCGCCAGCTTACGTGCTCCCCAAGCCGGGTGTTGCGCGCGCAAGGCCATGACCTGCGCCTCCTGTTCCGGTGCACAGCGGCTTGGCGACGTCGCCGGACGGCGCGAACGGTCCGTCAACGCCTCGCCGGCCCTGGCACGCGCCAGCCACTTGTATCCCGTCGTCGGGCTAATGCCGAAACGGCGGCACAGCAAGCGTATGTTCGCTCCCGCCTGTTGCGCCAAGCCAACGAATTCCTCGCGTAACTCCATCGTGGACCTCCCCTGCCACGGCATCGGCCTGCTCCCACCTGCCAAATGCCACAGCTTGATGTGTCCACCCTGTCTCCGAACAGGTGTCCACCATGTCTCCGGGCTATACACCCCCGGGAGAGGGCTGGGGTGAGGGCAACCCCAGCCACGTGACCTACAGGTTTCGACCCCAAGCGTTCTTAGCACCACAGCCAAACTTTTCCCGCCCCAAAGACAACACCCCCGCCAGAATGAACTGAGCGGGGGTGCTGGGTATTAGGCGCTTGACGATGACCTACTCTCACATGGGGAAACCCCACACTACCATCGGCGATGCATCGTTTCACTTCTGAGTTCGGGAAGGGATCAGGTGGTTCCAATGCTCTATGTTCGTCAAGCAATTCGGTTGGCTGGCCAGGCGATGACGCTGCCTGGTTGGCCCAATTGGGTCGGTGACAGAAGTAAACGTGTCGTCTTGGGTCTTGCGAACCCACGCGCCGTTTTCGGCGTCGTCTTCCTCACGCTCTGACACACGGTCAGATTGTTTGGGTGTTATATGGTCAAGCCTCACGGGCAATTAGTATCGGTTAGCTCAACGCCTCACAGCGCTTACACACCCGACCTATCAACGTCGTAGTCTTCGACGGCCCTTCAGGAAGCTCAAGGCTCCAGTGAGATCTCATCTTGAGGCAAGTTTCCCGCTTAGATGCTTTCAGCGGTTATCTCTTCCGAACATAGCTACCCGGCAATGCCACTGGCGTGACAACCGGAACACCAGAGGTTCGTCCACTCCGGTCCTCTCGTACTAGGAGCAGCCCCTCTCAAATCTCAAACGTCCACGGCAGATAGGGACCGAACTGTCTCACGACGTTCTAAACCCAGCTCGCGTACCACTTTAAATGGCGAACAGCCATACCCTTGGGACCGGCTTCAGCCCCAGGATGTGATGAGCCGACATCGAGGTGCCAAACACCGCCGTCGATATGAACTCTTGGGCGGTATCAGCCTGTTATCCCCGGAGTACCTTTTATCCGTTGAGCGATGGCCCTTCCATACAGAACCACCGGATCACTAAGACCTACTTTCGTACCTGCTCGACGTGTCTGTCTCGCAGTCAAGCGCGCTTTTGCCTTTATACTCTGCGACCGATTTCCGACCGGTCTGAGCGCACCTTCGTACTCCTCCGTTACTCTTTAGGAGGAGACCGCCCCAGTCAAACTGCCCACCATACACTGTCCTCGATCCGGATGACGGACCAGAGTTAGAACCTCAAGGTTGCCAGGGTGGTATTTCAAGGATGGCTCCATGGGAACTGGCGTCCCCACTTCAAAGCCTCCCACCTATCCTACACAAGCAAGCTCAAAGTCCAGTGCAAAGCTACAGTAAAGGTTCACGGGGTCTTTCCGTCTAGCCGCGGATACACTGCATCTTCACAGCGATTTCAATTTCACTGAGTCTCGGGTGGAGACAGCGCCGCCATCGTTACGCCATTCGTGCAGGTCGGAACTTACCCGACAAGGAATTTCGCTACCTTAGGACCGTTATAGTTACGGCCGCCGTTTACCGGGGCTTCGATCAAGAGCTTCGCTTGCGCTAACCCCATCAATTAACCTTCCGGCACCGGGCAGGCGTCACACCCTATACGTCCACTTTCGTGTTTGCAGAGTGCTGTGTTTTTAATAAACAGTCGCAGCGGCCTGGTATCTTCGACCGGCATGAGCTTACGGGGTAAACCCTTCACCCTCACCGGCGCACCTTCTCCCGAAGTTACGGTGCCATTTTGCCTAGTTCCTTCACCCGAGTTCTCTCAAGCGCCTTGGTATTCTCTACCCGACCACCTGTGTCGGTTTGGGGTACGGTTCCTAGTTACCTGAAGCTTAGAGGCTTTTCCTGGAAGCATGGCATCAACCACTTCCCCTTCTAAAAGAAGGGTCGTCATCAGCTCTCGGCCTTGACCGTCCGGATTTACCTAAACGATCAGCCTACCACCTTAAACTTGGACAACCAACGCCAAGCTGGCCTAGCCTTCTCCGTCCCCCCATCGCAGTAACTAGAAGTACGGGAATATTAACCCGTTTCCCATCGACTACGCCTTTCAGCCTCGCCTTAGGGACCGACTCACCCTGCGTCGATTAACGTTGCGCAGGAACCCTTGGTCTTTCGGCGTGCGAGTTTTTCACTCGCATTGTCGTTACTCATGTCAGCATTCGCACTTCTGATACCTCCAGCAAGCTTCTCAACTCACCTTCACAGGCTTACAGAACGCTCCTCTACCGCATCACCAGAGGTGATACCCGTAGCTTCGGTGCCTGGTTTGAGCCCCGTTACATCTTCCGCGCAGGCCGACTCGACTAGTGAGCTATTACGCTTTCTTTAAAGGGTGGCTGCTTCTAAGCCAACCTCCTAGCTGTCTAAGCCTTCCCACATCGTTTACCACTTAACCAGGACTTTGGGACCTTAGCTGACGGTCTGGGTTGTTTCCCTTTTCACGACGGACGTTAGCACCCGCCGTGTGTCTCCCATGCTCGGCACTTCTGGGTATTCGGAGTTTGCATCGGTTTGGTAAGTCGGGATGACCCCCTAGCCGAAACAGTGCTCTACCCCCCAGAGTGATACATGAGGCGCTACCTAAATAGCTTTCGAGGAGAACCAGCTATCTCCGAGCTTGATTAGCCTTTCACTCCGATCCACAAGTCATCCCCTACCTTTTCAACGGGAGTGGGTTCGGTCCTCCAGTCAGTGTTACCTAACCTTCAACCTGCTCATGGATAGATCGCCCGGTTTCGGGTCTATTCCCAGCGACTAGACGCCCTATTAAGACTCGCTTTCGCTACGCCTCCCCTATTCGGTTAAGCTCGCCACTGAAAATAAGTCGCTGACCCATTATACAAAAGGTACGCAGTCACCTAACAAAGTAGGCTCCCACTGCTTGTACGCATACGGTTTCAGGTTCTATTTCACTCCCCTCTCCGGGGTTCTTTTCGCCTTTCCCTCACGGTACTGGTTCACTATCGGTCAGTCAGGAGTATTTAGCCTTGGAGGATGGTCCCCCCATATTCAGACAGGGTTTCTCGTGCCCCGTCCTACTCGATTTCATTGATAAGAGCGTTTCGCGTACAGGGCTATCACCCACTATGGCCGCACTTTCCAGAGCGTTCCGCTACTCTCAAATCAACTTAAGGGCTGGTCCCCGTTCGCTCGCCACTACTAAGGGAATCTCGGTTGATTTCTATTCCTCAGGGTACTTAGATGTTTCAGTTCCCCTGGTTCGCCTCTTAACCCTATGGATTCAGGTTAAGATACCTAGGTTATCCTAGGTGGGTTCCCCCATTCAGAGATCTCCGGGTCACAGGTCATTTGCCACCTCACCGAAGCTTATCGCAGGCTATCACGTCTTTCATCGCCTCTGACTGCCAAGGCATCCACCGTATGCGCTTCTTCACTTGACCATATAACCCCAAGCAATCTCGCTGGCATCCAAGGATGCTACCGATCTGCAAAGCGTTAGATGAGTGAAGACGACATTTCGCCGAAAACTTGCGCTTGAGTTCGCAAGATTTTACCTTGACGACATTGATTGCCAGTGAAAACAATCAATGCAGTCTACTTCTATCACTTTCCCAATTTTTTAAAGAACAGTTCTGATCAAAGACCAGAAGTCAGCTTTTGTGCCCTTCCCTCTTCACTAGGTGATGAAGGAAGTCAAAGGCTCACTTCTGAGCTTTCAAGCAATTGTGTTAGTCAGGTGACTGGCAGTGACGCGCATGGGCCACCAAGGAAATGGTGGAGCCAAGGAGGATCGAACTCCTGACCTCCTGCGTGCAAAGCAGGCGCTCTCCCAGCTGAGCTATGGCCCCATCGATTGGTGGGTCTGGGCAGATTCGAACTGCCGACCTCACCCTTATCAGGGGTGCGCTCTAACCAACTGAGCTACAGACCCAATCGTCTTACCTTGAGTCTATCTAACTCAATTGCTCTTCTATCAGTGAATCAAGCAATTCGTGTGGGAGCTTGTCAGCAAGCTGACATCTTCGATTAAGGAGGTGATCCAGCCGCAGGTTCCCCTACGGCTACCTTGTTACGACTTCACCCCAGTCATGAATCACTCCGTGGTAACCGTCCTCCCGAAGGTTAGACTAGCTACTTCTGGAGCAACCCACTCCCATGGTGTGACGGGCGGTGTGTACAAGGCCCGGGAACGTATTCACCGTGACGTTCTGATTCACGATTACTAGCGATTCCGACTTCACGCAGTCGAGTTGCAGACTGCGATCCGGACTACGATCGGTTTTATGGGATTAGCTCCACCTCGCGGCTTGGCAACCCTTTGTACCGACCATTGTAGCACGTGTGTAGCCCTGGCCGTAAGGGCCATGATGACTTGACGTCATCCCCACCTTCCTCCGGTTTGTCACCGGCAGTCTCCTTAGAGTGCCCACCATTATGTGCTGGTAACTAAGGACAAGGGTTGCGCTCGTTACGGGACTTAACCCAACATCTCACGACACGAGCTGACGACAGCCATGCAGCACCTGTGTCTGAGTTCCCGAAGGCACCAATCCATCTCTGGAAAGTTCTCAGCATGTCAAGGCCAGGTAAGGTTCTTCGCGTTGCTTCGAATTAAACCACATGCTCCACCGCTTGTGCGGGCCCCCGTCAATTCATTTGAGTTTTAACCTTGCGGCCGTACTCCCCAGGCGGTCAACTTAATGCGTTAGCTGCGCCACTAAGATCTCAAGGATCCCAACGGCTAGTTGACATCGTTTACGGCGTGGACTACCAGGGTATCTAATCCTGTTTGCTCCCCACGCTTTCGCACCTCAGTGTCAGTGTCAGTCCAGGTAGTCGCCTTCGCCACTGGTGTTCCTTCCAATATCTACGCATTTCACCGCTACACTGGAAATTCCACTACCCTCTACCGCACTCTAGCCAGACAGTTTTGGATGCAGTTCCCAGGTTGAGCCCGGGGATTTCACATCCAACTTATCAAGCCACCTACGCGCGCTTTACGCCCAGTAATTCCGATTAACGCTTGCACCCTTCGTATTACCGCGGCTGCTGGCACGAAGTTAGCCGGTGCTTATTCTGTTGGTAACGTCAAAACTCACAGGTATTCGCTGTAAGCCCTTCCTCCCAACTTAAAGTGCTTTACGACCCGAGGGCCTTCTTCACACACGCGGCATGGCTGGATCAGGCTTTCGCCCATTGTCCAATATTCCCCACTGCTGCCTCCCGTAGGAGTCTGGACCGTGTCTCAGTTCCAGTGTGACTGATCATCCTCTCAGACCAGTTACGGATCGTCGCCTTGGTAGGCCGTTACCCTACCAACTAGCTAATCCGACCTAGGCTCATCCAATAGCGTGAGGTCCGAAGATCCCCCACTTTCTCCCGTAGGACGTATGCGGTATTAGCGTTCCTTTCGAAACGTTGTCCCCCACTACTGGGCAGATTCCTAGGCATTACTCACCCGTCCGCCGCTGAATCGAGGAGCAAGCTCCTCTCATCCGCTCGACTTGCATGTGTTAGGCCTGCCGCCAGCGTTCAATCTGAGCCATGATCAAACTCTTCAGTTAAGTAGACTGATCGGGTTTTGAGAAAACCCTAAACTTGGCTCAGCAATCGCAAAAAACTCATGAATTCACGAGTTACTTGTGTTGCTGATAATCTTGCGACATCAGACTTATCTCACAAGCACCCACACGAATTGCTTGATTCAACTTGTTAAAGAGCAGTTGGTTGCGACCGTGTCGTCAACCGAGGCGCGCATTCTACGCCAGCCTCACATCCTGTCAAGCGTTGATTTGAACTTTTTCGTTTCAACTCAACCACTTGCACCACCGCGACCAGATCAACCGATCGCGACAGCGGGAGGCGAATCCTACAGCATCCTGAGACGCTGTCAACCCCTCCCCTTCATTTCGTCAGCACCCTGGGGTGAAGACCCAATGGCGAGGAATCCGTAAACCCCTCGCCCGACTCAGACCTAAGTGCTTGATTTTCAAGCCCCTTCAGCGTCTGCGCCGGAAGTGGGGCGCATTATAGGGGAGTTTCGGAGCAGGTCAACAGCTATTTTCAAAAAAGAAGGGGCTGCTTGCGCAGCCCCTTCTTTTCAGGCTCAGACCCGACCTGTGCGGCGGCCCCGCCAGAGGGTCATGACAGGGCCGGAGACGGCATAGGCCAGGAAGCCCAGCAGCAGGACGCGTGGCGGATCGGTGAAGATCACGGCGAAGATGAGTACGGCGATCAGGATGACCACGAAAGGTACCCGGCCTTTGAGGCCTAGGGTCTTGAAGCTCCAATATTTGAAGTTGCTGACCATGAGCATGCCGGCAGCGGCCACCATCAGGGCAACGAGTAAGGACAGCTTGGAACCTAGGATGCCAAAATCGCTGAAGCACCAGACGGTACCGGCTACCAGAGCGGCAGCCGAAGGACTGGCCAGGCCAATGAAGTAGCGCTTGTCCACCGAACCGATCTGGGTATTGAAGCGCGCCAGACGTAGGGCAGCGCCAGCTACATAGATGAAGGCGACGGCCCAGCCGACATTGCCCAGGCCGCTGAGCGCCCATTGGTAGGCCAGGATCGCCGGAGCGACACCGAAGGCGACCATGTCGGACAGCGAATCGTATTGTTCGCCGAAGGCGCTCTGGGTGTTGGTCATACGGGCGACACGTCCATCCAGTCCATCCAGGACCATGGCGATGAAGATCGCGGCGGCGGCGGCAGAGAAGCCTGCCGAGGCGACTTCATATTGCCCCTGGGTAAAGGCGGTCTGGGCCGCCACACCCTTGATGATGGAATAAAGGCCGGCGAAGAGTGCGGCCGTGGTGAAGAGATTGGGCAGCAGGTACACGCCACGGCGCCTGATCTTGCGCCCCTGGGCGTCTTGCGTCTCTTCGATGTGCTCATCCACGGGGAGGATGCCGTCGGTGGTGGTGTTGGACGGATTTTCTTCGGGATGCTCGCTCATGGATTTTCCTTGGGCATTACCTGACGGATTGGACTGACCCCATGCGGGCAGGGTTCAGCCTAACCTCCCATGCTAAGGCATTGCCGAGGGCATGGGCAGTGCAATAAAAAACGCGGCCGAGGCCGCGTCCTTTACCGTTCGTTACAGGGCAGGCGCCCTGCCCGATCAGTTCTTGGTCTTGTCGACGATCTTGTTCGACGCGATCCAAGGCATCATGGCGCGCAGCTTCTCGCCGACCTGCTCGATGGGGTGAGCAGCGTTGTTGCGGCGGTAGGCGGTCATGGAGGCGTAGTTGGAAGCGCCTTCGGCCACGAACATCTTGGCGTATTCGCCGTTCTGGATGCGCTTGAGCGCATTCTTCATGGCAGCGCGGGACTCGGCGTTGATGACCTCAGGGCCAGTCACGTACTCGCCGTACTCGGCGTTGTTGGAGATCGAGTAGTTCATGTTGGCGATGCCGCCTTCATACATGAGGTCGACGATCAGCTTCAGCTCGTGCAGGCACTCGAAGTAGGCCATTTCCGGCGCGTAGCCGGCTTCGACCAGGGTTTCGAAACCGGCCTTGACCAGTTCGACCGCACCACCACAGAGGACGGCCTGCTCGCCGAACAGGTCGGTTTCGGTCTCGTCCTTGAAGGTGGTCTCGATGATGCCAGTACGACCGCCGCCGACGCCGCAGGCGTAGGACAGGGCGACGTTCTTGGCGTTACCGGAAGCGTCCTGGTGAACGGCGACCAGATCAGGGATGCCGCCGCCCTTGACGAATTCGGAGCGCACGGTGTGACCCGGGGCCTTGGGGGCGATCATGATGACGTCCAGATCGGCGCGGGGCACGACCTGGTTGTAGTGGATGGCGAAACCGTGGGCGAAGGCCAGGGTGGCACCCTGCTTCAGGTTCGGCTCGATCTCGTCCTTGTACAGCTTGGACTGGAATTCGTCGGGGGTCAGGATCATGACCACGTCGGCGGCGGCAACGGCGTCCTTCACCGGCTTGACGGTCAGGCCATGGGCTTCGGCCTTGGCCACGGTGGCGGAGCCGCTGCGCAGACCGACGACGACGTCGACGCCGGAGTCCTTCAGGTTGCAGGCGTGGGCGTGGCCCTGGGAGCCGTAGCCGATGATGGCGACCTTCTTGCCCTGGATGATGGAAAGGTCACAGTCTTTGTCGTAGTAAACGCGCATTGCAGGTTCTCCTGGAAAAGGGGGTATCAGATGCTCAGGGCTTTGTCGCCACGGGATATTCCGGTCACGCCGCTACGCACCACCTCGAGGATGGACGCGGCGCCGATCGCCTGGATGAAGCTGTCGATCTTCTCACTGGTGCCGGCCAGCTGAATGGTATACACGCTGCTGCCGACGTCCACGATCTGGCCGCGGAAGATATCGGTGGTGCGCTTGACCTCGGCGCGCTGAGCACCGGTGGCCTTGACCTTGATCAGCAGGAGTTCGCGCTCGATGTGGGCGCTCTCGGACAGGTTGACCAGTTTCACCACCTCGATGAGCTTGTTGAGGTTCTTGGTGATCTGCTCGACCGTCTCTTCCTGACCGATGGTGGTCAGCGTCAGGCGCGACAGGGTCGGATCCTCGGTCGCGGCGACCGTGAGGCTTTCGATGTTGTAGTTGCGCTGGGAGAACAGGCCGACCACGCGGGACAGGGCGCCGGGCTCGTTTTCCAGTAGCAAGGAGATGATGTGTCTCATGTTCAGGTCCGCTCCGTCTTGCTCAGCCACATGTCGCGCATCGCGCCATCCTTGATCTGCATCGGGTAGACGTGTTCGGTGTTGTCCACGGCGATGTCGAGGAAGACCAGGCGATCCTTCATGGCGAAAGCCTCGGCCATCATCGGCTTGAGGTCTTCCAGACGCTGGATGCGCATGCCGACGTGGCCATAGGCCTCGGCCAGCTTGACGAAGTCCGGCAGGGATTCCATGTAGGAGTGGGAGTAACGGCTGCTGTACTGCATGTCCTGCCACTGACGAACCATGCCCAGGGCACCGTTGTTGAGGCAGACGATCTTCACCGGCAGGTCGTACTGCAGGCAGGTGGAGAGTTCCTGGATGTTCATCTGCACGCTGCCTTCACCGGTCACGCAGGCGACGTCGGCATCGGGGAAGTTGAGCTTGACGCCCATGGCCGCCGGGAAGCCGAAGCCCATGGTGCCGAGGCCACCGGAGTTGATCCAGCGATTGGGCTTGTCGTACAGGTAGTACTGAGCGGCGAACATCTGATGCTGGCCAACATCGGAGGTGATGTAGGCATCGCCCGCGGTGACGTCGTACAGGGTTTCGATGACGGTCTGCGGCTTGATGATGCTGCCGTCACCCTTGTTGTAGGGGAACAGGCCGCGATTGCCGCGCCACTCCTCGATCTGCTTCCACCAGGTGGCCTGGCTTTCGGCATGAGGCTTCTCGTTCAGCTCACGGGCGACGGCGACCATCTCGGCGAGGACGCTGTCCACCGGACCGACGATGGGCACGTCGGCCTTGATGGTCTTGGAGATGGAGGCCGGATCGATGTCGACGTGGATGATCTTGGCGTTCGGGCAGAAGCGCTTGGCGCCGTTGATGACGCGGTCATCGAAGCGCGCACCCACGGCGAGGATGACGTCGCTGTGGTGCATGGCCAGGTTGGCCGGGTAGCTGCCGTGCATGCCGAGCATGCCGAGGAACTGGCGATCGCTGCCCGGATAGGCGCCGAGGCCCATCAGGGTGTTGGTGACCGGCAGGTTAAGCAGGCGGGCCAGCTCGGTAAGGGCGCCCGAGGCACCGCCGAGGATGACGCCGCCGCCCGCGTAGAGGATCGGGCGCTTGGCGGCCACGAGCATCTCGACGGCCTTGCGGATCTGGCCGGAATGGCCCCGTTGCGCCGGGTTGTAGGAGCGCAGCTTGACCTTCTTCGGATAGACGTATTCGTACTTCTTGGTCGGATCGCCCATGTCCTTGGGAATGTCCACCACGACCGGGCCGGGACGACCGGATTCGGCGAGGTAGAAGGCCTTCTTGAGGACCTCGGGGATCTCGGAGGGATGCTTGATGATGAAGCTGTGCTTCACGATCGGCCGGGAGATACCGACCATGTCGGTTTCCTGGAAGGCGTCGGTACCCACCATGTTGCTCGGTACCTGGCCGGACAGGACCACCATGGGGATGGAGTCCATGTAGGCCGTGGCGATACCGGTAATGGCATTGGTCGCGCCGGGGCCGGAGGTTACCAGCACCACACCGGCCTTGCCGGTGGCGCGGGCATAGCCGTCAGCCATGTGGGTCGCGGCCTGCTCGTGGCGAACCAGAATATGGTTGAGCGCCGGTTCCTTGAACAGGGCGTCATAGATATGCAGCAGGGCACCGCCCGGGTACCCGTAGATGTGTTTCACGCCCTCGTCGCGCAAGAAGCGGACGACCATCTCAGCGCCAGTTAATAGCTCCACGTATCACCTCATTCCACGCGTGGCGAACGCCCATCAGGGACGTTCAAGGTTCGGTTGACTGCAAGGCAGAGCACGGGCGACGGTGATCACCGACGATTCAGCTGCCTAGAAAGCCTTGTTGGAAGGTTCCGATGAATGCTGGAGCTTCCACCCGACGCGAGGTAACGCGGTGCAGGGTATTTGACTGTGGCGGCGCGGGTAGGCACCTCATGGTCTGCCGAGGAGTCAGCTTTGGGCCGATTCGCTACAGCGAACTTTGGATTGTTCGCATTCGACCGGCGCAAGTCAAGCCGAAAGGTGTGGCAGCACTCAATCGGCTACGGGGAGTCGGCGCGGATGAAAAGGTCGACGCCACCTCTTATAGTGAGGTCTTGTCCTTTCGCCTCCAGGATTCCCATGCGCCCGATCTTCTGGCTTTCCGCCCTGGCCCTTGCCTGCAGCCTGTCCGTGCAGGCCGCTCAAGTCTACAAGTGGACCGACGACAAGGGTGTCACTCACTTCAGCGCTCAGCCGCCCGACAATCAGAAGGCCAACGAGGTGGACGTGAAGGTGGCGCCGCAGATCAATGGCGGTGGCAGCGCGCCCACTTACAAGATGCCCAATGGCGCCCAGCAGCCGTCGGTCTCCAACGATGCCCAGCAGCAAGAGCTGGATCGCAAGGTCAAGGCCCAGGTGCGCGAAGACCAGGCCAAGCTCAAGGCGCAGTGCGATCAGGCACGCCAGAATCTGGCGCAGCTGCGCAACAATCCGCGCATCCTGGTGCAGTCGGGACGTGGCGAGACCCGTCGCCTGACCGAGGAAGAACGCCAGCAGAGGCTGGCCGAGACCCAACTATCGATCGAGCAGAACTGCGGCAAGTAGCTCAGGCGCTCTCGATGATCCGGTCGAATTCGGCCAGAGTGGCGAGCAGCGGCAGCACGGGATCGAGGTTGCCTTGATAGACGACCTCGGCCATCGGCCTTATCCCCGAGCGCGCGGGCAGCGCCGCGTCGCTTTCGATGATCAGCTTCATCCGCGGCAGGAAGATCCACTGCAGCCATTGGGCGAAGCTCAGGGTATCCACACAGAAGGGCTCCTGACTGGCCAGGGCTTCGGCAGTGGGGGCTTGCGCCGACCACCAGCCGAGCAGCCGAAGCTCACGCTCGATCTGCAGCAGCTGATCGGCCAGTGCCGGCAGACGCCCGTCCATCAGGTGCCCACCTGGGCTTTCTGCCGGGCCAGGGCGGCACCGGATGCATCGCCCTGGGCCTCGCGGGCCTGGCCGATCAATTGCCAGAGACTGGCCTGCAGCGCGGGCCGACCGTTGGCATAGGTCAGGGCACGGCGGGCCAGTTGCTCGCCCTGGGCGGGATCGTTCTGCGCCAGACGCACCTGCGCCAGGCGATAGAGCACCTGGGGCTCGCGTGGCGCGATGCGCATGGCCCGCTCCAGACTCGAGGAGGCGCCATTGAGGTCACCACCGGTCTGTTGTTGCTGCGCCGTGGTCAGCAGGGACAGCACCGGACCGTCGAGCTGCTCGTCGGCCGCAAGACCACTACCGTTAGAGGTATTCGTCGACGGAATGCCGGTAGGCGCCGTGCTGGGTGCGGTGTAGCCACCCTGGTTGGCCGGCGGATAGACCGGCTGCGAATAGCTCGGCTGCGCCGGTGCCTGGGTGGCGGGTGCGCTGGAACTGGACGAGGTGATCAGGGGCGTGGAGGCGACGGGAGCGGCATAGGTTTGCAGCGGCGCGGAATCGCCCTTCGGCACCATGACGGTCACGCCGGAGTCCGCCGGGGCTGCTGCCACGGGTGCCTGACGCTGGACCGGCAGAGGACGGTTGTTGCCCTGGCGATAGAGTTCGCCATTGGAGACGGGAGCGCCGGAATCGACCACGGGGATGGCACCACGCTGGGGCGCGGCGCAACCGGCGAGAAGAACGCCGGCGATCAGGACCGGCCAAACTGCTTTCGTCACCTTGCGACCTCTCAATTCAACCAACCCTTGACCCAATCCATGACCGGATTACCGCCGTTGCCATTCCCGCCAGAAGCGGGTGCGGTCGGGGCGCCACAGGAGGCACCCGGCGGCGGCTCGCTGCCACGAATATAAGGCATCTGCACGGCATTGGGACATGAGGGATCCGTGCCACGACCCGTGGTGGCATCCACCCAGGCTTGGGTGATGTTGTCCGGTACCGGCATGTCCAGCGAGACCGGATCGGCGCGGCGCATGAAGTTGGTCCACACCTGTAGGGCGCCGGTGGCGCCGGTCAGGGGGGTCTTGCCGTTGTCGTCACGACCGAGCCAGACCACCGAGAGCAGATCCTGGCTGAAGCCGGCGAACCAGCTGTCGCGGGAGTCGTTGGTGGTACCGGTCTTACCCGCCAGGTTGATGCTGGCCGGGATCTGGTTGTAGACCGAACGCCCGGTCCCCTCGCGCATGACCCGCTGCATGGCGTACTGCAGCAGGTAGATGGCGCCCGAATCGAAGCGTTGCTCGATCTGGAAGGGATAGCGCTTGAGCGGCTCGCCATTGGCGTCGAGCACGCTACGGATGCTGCGCAGCGGGGTGTTGAAGCCGCCGTTGGCGATGGTCTGGTACATGGTGGTCACTTCCATCGGCGTTAGGGCACCGGCGCCGAGCAGCACGGCCGGATAGGGCGGAAGCTCGCGACTCACGCCCAGGCGCTGGACAGTCTTGAGCACCTCGGGCACGCCCAGGTCCAGCCCCAGCCTGGCGGTGGACAGGTTGTAGGAGTGCGCCAGGCCTTGATAGAGGAAGATGGTGCCGTGGGCCTTGTGCTCGTAGTTCTGCGGTCGCCAGACCTGGCCGTCGGCGCCCTTGACCGAGAAGGGTTCGTCCTGGATCAGGGTGGTCAGGGTGTACTTGCTGGGTCGTTCCAGGGCGGTGAGGTACACCGAGGGTTTGATCAGCGAGCCGACCTGGCGAACCGCGTCGAGGGCCCGGTTGTAGCCGGCGAAGCGGGGATCGCGGCCACCGAGCAGGGCCTGGACCTCGCCGGTTTCCGGATTGCTCACCACCATGGCCGCCTCGACGTTCTCCGCGCCCTTGCGCCCGTCGATGCGCTTCATGGCCTCGGCCATGGCCGCTTCGGCCTTGGTCTGCAGGATAGGATCGAAGCTGGTGAAGATGCGCAGGCCTTCTTCGGTGAGGTCTTCGTCGCGGTAGTCTTGCTTGAGCTGCCGCTTGACCAGGTCGACGAAGGCCGGGAAGGAGCTGTTGGTCAGGCTGCCGGCCTTGGTGATGCCGAGCGGCTTGGCCTTGGCGGCCTCCGCATCGGTGGGGGTGATGACACCCTGCTCGGCCATGACGTCGAGCACCAGGTTACGGCGGGCCAGGGCGCGCTCGGGATAACGCCGCGGATTGTAGTAGGACGGCCCCTTCACCAGGCCGACCAGCAGGGCGACCTGCTGCAGTTTCAGCTCGCTGAAGGGCTGCCCGAAGAAGTACTGGGCGGCCAGGCCGAAGCCGTGGATGGCGCGCGCGCCATCCTGGCCGAGGAACACCTCGTTAAGATAGGCCTCGAGGATTTCCTGCTTGCTGTAGTGCAGCTCCAGGAGCAGTGCCATGAGGGCTTCGGTGCCCTTGCGGGTGATGCTGCGCTCGTTGGTGAGATAGAAGTTCTTCACCAACTGCTGGGTCAGGGTACTGCCACCCTGGCGTACCTGGCCACTGGTGGCGTTGACCCAGATGGCCCGGGCAATGGACTTGGGCGAGACGCCGTGGTGATGCCAGAATTCGCGATCCTCGACCGCGACCAGGCCATCGATCAGATGCGGGGGTGCCTGGTCGAGCTTGATGAGGATGCGGTCTTCGTTGTGCGCCGGATAGATGCCACCGATCATCAGCGGCTCGAGGCGAGCCACGGCGACATTGGTGCCGTTCAGGGAGGTGACACTGGAGACGGTACCGCCGGCGAAGCGCACACGGATCGCCCGCGGCGGCTCCATGCCTTCATAGAACTGGAAACCCCGGGTATCGAGATCGACCGTGGACGCGCCCACGGAGACGCTACCCGGACCATCCAGGGTCTTCTCGCGGCGATAGCCGAGGGCATCGAGTTCGGTGAGGAAGTCGTCACGGCTGAGCTTGACGCCGTTGAACAACTCCAGCGGTCGGGCATAGACCTTGGCCGGAATGGTCCAGCGCTTGCCGGAGAATTTTTCCTGGACCACGGCATCGAGATAGATGCACAGGCCCGCGAGGGCTACCAGCGCAACCAGGCCAAGCTTGACTGCCCAGCCGGAAAGGCGGCGCCAGTCGAAGGTCTTGCGCTTGCGGGAACGAGAGGATCGGGGTCGCTTCATGGCGGCGCATTATACGCAGGTTGCCCAGCGTCGACACCGGCCAACCAGCGCTTCGTCAGCGCTCATTCAACGCGGATTCAGCCCAGGATGGCCGCTTGCATGGGCAGCCCCGGCAGCGATAATGCCGGCATCCATTCCCTACAAGGATCGCCCGTGAGCCAGCTCCTGATTTCCGCCCTGCAGAACCCGGCGCTCTATCCCCATCCGACGTCGGCGATCAGGGTCATCGAAACCCACATTTCCTGGGTCGTGCTGACCGGCGACGTCGCCTACAAGATCAAGAAGCCGGTGAATTTCGGCTTCCTGGATTTCACCGATCTGGAAGCGCGTGGCCATTTCTGCCGGGAGGAGCTGCGGCTCAATCAGCGCCTGACGCGCGATCTCTACCAGGACGTGGTAGCCATCACCGGTAGCGAGAGCGCACCGCAACTGGGTGGCGAGGGACCGGTAATCGAGTACGCCCTGCGCATGCGTGAATTCCCGCAGAGCCAGTTGCTCAGCGAACTCCAGAAGCGCGGCGAATTGAGCGCCGAGCACATCGACGCCCTGGCCGAACAGATCGCGCGCTTCCATCTGGCGGCGCCACGGGTCGCCACCGACCATCCGCTGTGTACGCCGGATGCCGCCATGGCGCCGGTACGGCAGAACTTCGAACAGATCCGCGCCATGCTGAGCGAGCCAGCCGACTTCAAACAGTTGGCGCAACTCGAAGCCTGGGCCGAGGCCAGCTATGCCCGTCTGCTGCCGTTGTTCGAGGCACGTTGCCGCGACGGCTACATCCGCGAGTGCCACGGTGACATCCATCTGGCCAACGCCACCCTGCTCGACGGCGAGGTGGTGCTGTTCGATTGCATCGAATTCAACGAGCCCTTCCGCCTGACCGATACCCTGGGCGATGCCGGTTTCCTGGCCATGGATCTGGAGGATCGTGGCCTCAAGGCGCTGAGCCATAGATTCGTCAACGCCTACTTCGAGGCCACCGGCGACTACGCTGGACTCGCGCTGCTGGACTTCTACAAGGCCTATCGCGCCATGGTACGGGCGAAGATCGCCCTCTTCCGCCTGGGCCAGGCCGAGGAGCCTGAGCTGCGCGCCGAGATCCTGGCCAGCTATCGCAGCTATACCGCCTTGGCCGAGGGCTATACCCAGGTCCCGCAGCCGTTCGTGGCGGTGATGCACGGGGTATCGGGCATCGGCAAGAGCACCGTGGCCCTGGGGCTGGTCGAGGCGCTCGGCGCCATTCGCCTGAGATCGGACGTGGAGCGCCAGCGCCTCTATGCCGACAGCGACGAGGCGGTGCGCTACAGCGCTGCTGCCGGTGAGGCCACCTATGCCCGCCTGCATGAATTGGGTGCCCAGGTGCTGGCGGCCGGCTATGCGCTGGCGCTCGATGCCACCTATCTCAAACAGACGCAGCGCCAGGCAGCCCTGGCCCTGGCCGAGGCCCAGGGCGCACCGCTGTTGATCATCGACTGCCAGGCCGATGACGAACTGATCGCCCAATGGCTGCAGGAGCGCCAGGCCCAGGGTACCGATCCGTCCGAGGCGACGCTTGCGGTGGTGGCGGCGCAGCGCCAGGCGCAGGATCCGTTGGAACCTGTCGAGCAGGCACGTGCCCTGGTCGTAGAGCTGGGTCGGAGCGGACAACTGGAGGCCTTGCCCGCGCGCATCACTCGTCGGCTGGGTCGCCAGCAGGCATGACCCTCGACCTCTCGGGGGCCAGAACAAGCGTTCCGTCACAGCTCCTGGCGTTGTGGATTTACGGTTGCCGACGAGCGGCTTATCGTGAGACTCACGTCACAACCTCTGCGTAACAAGAAGGAATTGGCACCATGTACCTCATCGGCGACCAGCCTCCCTATGTCGATCAGTTGCGCCAGGCGTTGCAGGCCATTCCTGCGCAATTGCTCAGTGGCGTCTCGCCGAGCCGGCAACCCTTGCAGCTGAGCGCTGCGGAGCTCTCGCAGAATTGGATGCACGACGATGAGGTTTATCTGATCCAGCAGGGCCCGCTGCGGGTGGTGCTGGACCAGCGGGCGCTGTTCGTGCTCGGCGACGGCGATCTGATCGGCCTGGGCCAGGCGCTCGACCTGCCCCCGCTTGCCTATGAAGGCGATACCGACATCCTGGTGCAGCCCTATGGCCGGGAAGCTTTCCTTAAGGCGGCGACCGCCACCCCCGCCCTGCGCGATGCCCTGCTGCGCTATCTGCTCGGCCAGCAGGCCCTGCTGGCCGATGCCCTGACCCGCCTCAAGCCGCCGGTGACCCAGCCGGCGACCGGTTTCCAACGCTACGCCGCCGGCGAAGAAATCATTCGCCAGGGCGACGCCGCCGAGCATGTGTTCGTCATCACCGAGGGACATGCCGAAGCCTGGGTGGACGGTTGCAAGGTCGGCGAGGTCTGCCAGGACGAGATCGTTGGAGCGCTGGCGGTCTTCAGCCATACGCCCCGTACCGCCAGCGTGATCGCCAAGACCGCTTGCACAGTGCTGGTGATTCCACAGGACCAGTTCGTGCAGCTGATGGAGTCCACCCCGCGCATTGCCCATAGCCTGATCGAGAACATGGCCCGCCATATCGATTCGCTGAACAAGGAAGTCACCCGCTTGCGTGGAGCCTCGGAGAGACCCCCAGCCAGCAATTAAGAAATATTCTCGAATACGCTTGACGATGGAATGAGAATTGTTATTATTCAACTCAGCCGGTCGCGAGACTGGTCGATAACTGAAGGTCCAGCAGTTGGTCTTTCGGGTTATCTCCTCATCAGGCTAATCACGGTTTTGGACCCGGCTCTGCCGGGTCTTTTTTTGTCTGGCATTCGGGCCTAACGCCGCGCGACCACTGGCTCCGCGCTAGCTTGGGCAATGCCGTCACCGATCTCATAGGCTGCCCGTAGCGCTACCGCGGCCCACTCCGCCGTGGCGGCATCACGGGCATGGATCAGGCCCAGCGGCCGCAACTCGTCCACCCGCTCGCCCGGCAGCGCCAACCCGGCCAGCCCCACCGCAGGGTCTATGACGTCTTCCGGTCGTTGCCGGCCGCCGCCCAACCTAACCACCAGCAAGCCGAGCGCCCGGGTGTCGACACGCTGTACCCAGCCAGGCTTCAGCGGAGAGATGGCACGGACGACTGGCGCCCGCGGCAGATGCTGCCAGGGCTGGGCAGTCAGCTCGGCGGGACCGCCCAGCGCCTGGTTCATGGCGGCGAAGCGCTGCAGCGCCACGCCACTGTGCCAGGCGTCCAGCACCAGGCCCCTGGCCGTGGCGGCATCACGGGCCAAGCCGGCCAGTTGCAGCGCTTCTTCAGCCAGGGCCTGGACCACCTGCCAGAGGCGCTCGCTACGCACCTCGCCCGCCAGCAGGGCGATGGCCTCTTCCACTTCCAGGGCATTGCCGGCCGAACGCGCCAGGGGCTGGTCCATATCGGTGATCAGGGCTCGCGTGCGCACGCCCGCGGCCTCGGCGACCTCGACGATGCTGTCGGCCAGGCGGAAGGCGTCCCCCTCCTCCGCCATGAAGGCACCACCCCCGGTCTTGACGTCCATGACCAGCACGTCGAGGCCGGCGGCGAGTTTCTTCGCCAGGATGGAGGCGGTGATCAGGTCCAGGGATTCCACCGTGGCGGTGACGTCACGGATGGCGTAGAGCCGGCGATCGGCCGGGGCGAGATCGGCGTCGGGACCGACGATGGCACAGCCCACCTCGGCCACCACCTGGCGAAAGCGCGCCAGTCCGGGACGGATGCGATAGCCGGGAATGCTTTCCAGCTTGTCCAGGGTGCCGCCCGTGTGGCCCAGGCCGCGACCGGAGATCATGGGCACATGGCAACCGCAGGCGGCGAGCAGCGGCGCCAGCACCAGGCTGGTGAGGTCACCCACGCCACCGGTGGAATGCTTGTCCACCACCGGCCCGGGCAGGTCCCAGGGCAGCACCTGGCCGCTGTCACGCATGGCCAGGGTCAGGGTGGTGCGTTCGGCGAGCGTCATGCCGCGCAGCAGGGTGGCCATGGCGAAGGCGGCGATCTGGCCTTCGCTGAGGCTGTCGTCGGCGATACCTTGGACGAAGCGCTGGAGGTCCGCCGCCGACAGCTCCAGGCCATCGCGTTTCTGGCGGATCACTTCCTGGGCGAGCCACATGGGCGGGCTCCTTTAAAAGTCGTCGAAGGCGCCGGGCAGCAGTTCGGCGAGGGTCCAGGTACGGGTCAGCCCCGGCTCGCTGCCGCTGCAGACGATGGTCGCATCGGGCGACATCAGCTCCAGCAGCACCTGGCGACAGGCGCCGCAGGGGCTGATCAGGGGCACGCCCGGCGCATGGATGGCCATGGCGGTGAAGCTGCGTGGTGGCAGGCCCTGGCTGATGGCGGCGAACAGGGCGCTGCGCTCGGCGCAGTTGGTCAGGCCGTAGGAGATGTTTTCCACGTTGCAGCCGTGGACGACCGCGCCCTCGGCGGTCAGCAGGGCGGCGCCCACGGGAAACTCGGAGTGCGGGCAGTAGGCGCGCTGGGCGGCGGCGACCGCTTCCGGAAGAAGCGCAGCGAGATGCGCGGGCAAAGGGGTGCTCATGACAGTCTCCAGATCAGAATTGATAGCCCACCCCCAGATAGTAGCCCCAGCCGTTGGAGCGGCCCTCGAAGGGTCCATCACCGAAGTTCAGCTCGGTACCGTCGCGCCAGTTGCCGCCATTGTGGAAGTGGCGTGCGGCGAACATGAAGCGCAGGTGGGTGAAGGCATACAGCAGCACGTTGGTGGACACGGTGGCGTTAGCCGTACGGCCTGGTTCTTCGCCCAGCTTGGAGCCGAAATCGAAGTTGGTGAAGCCGACGTAGGTCAGAGAGGCGCCATTGTCGAACTTGCCCAGCG
This sequence comes from Pseudomonas oryzihabitans, assembly GCF_006384975.1. Lineage (NCBI taxonomy): Bacteria > Pseudomonadati > Pseudomonadota > Gammaproteobacteria > Pseudomonadales > Pseudomonadaceae > Pseudomonas > Pseudomonas oryzihabitans. The sequence continues at coordinate 4,161,603 of NZ_CP021645.1, read as the reverse complement.
GCCAGATGTACTTGAGCTGCGTCCGGTAGCCATCCCAGGAGCCCTCGTTGGCGGCGCCATAGTTGTCCCACTGGCGGCGACCATACAGATTGGCCGAGAGCAATACCGGGGTATGGGTCTCGATATCGGTCCCAAAGCCGGCATAGAGGGTGTTCTGCCGACTGGCCCGGCTGCTGCCATGGTCGTAGATCCAGTCGAAGGCCAGGTACCACTCCTTGAACGGCCCGAAGGCCAGCGAGCGGCCCGTTAGCTGATCGATGGAGATCCGCGGCTCGTGCTCCATGAACAGGGGCGAGCCGCGGTCCCAGACGCCGGAGTCATGGCTGTTGCCGATGCCCAGCACCCTGGGCACATCGACGTAGCCATAGAGTTCGAAGGGACCCTTGCGGCCGAAATATTCGTACTCCAGATAAACGTCATCCACAGGCTGCGGGCCGAAGCTGATGTCCTTGCTGCCGATCAGCGTCAGGTTCTGGTTGTACCAGGACGACAGATAGGGCGAGCGGTTGGCCGTCGGCTGGGCAGCGGTACTGGCGGTTTCCCCCTGGGCGCTGTCTTCCGGCGGCGTATCGGCAAAGCAGAGGTGGGCGGCGAGCAGGGCCAGGCAACCCGGAAGGCAACGGTAGAAAAACGAAGGCATGACAACTCCTGTTGATAGGGGGCGGGAGCGGGTCAGCAGAGGTTGTGCCAACTGAAGTTCTGGGCGGGAATGGAGCGGTGCGCCGGTCGCAGAGCCCGCCATCGCGGTATCTGCGGTATCCCTTTGGCGCACGCTGAGGATTATTTGCACCGAATCGGACCATTCGCACCTGAACAGACCGAACGGTTCGAAGATGCTCCCGACTACAGGCTGATGAAGAAGCCCGCCAGGGCCGCGCTCATCAGATTGGCCAGGGTGCCGCCCAGCATGGCGCGCAGCCCCAGCTGGGCCAGCTCGTGACGGCGCTGGGGCGCGATACCGCCCAGGCCGCCGAGCTGGATGGCGATGGACGATAGGTTGGCGAAGCCGCAGAGGGCGAAGGTGACGATGACCTGGGTATGCGCCGAGAGCGGCTGGACACCGGCAGCCGCCGCCTTGACGGGGTCCAGGTAGGCTGACAGATCGGCATAGGCGACGAATTCGTTGAGCACCAGCTTCTGGCCGATGAAGCCGCCGGCCTGCACCGCCTCGCTCCAGGGCACGCCGATGAGGAAGGCGACCGGCGCCAGCAGATAGCCCAGCACCAGCTGCATGCTCAGCTGCGGCACGCCGAACCAGGCGCCGCACCAGCCGAGGATGCCGTTGAGCAAGGCGATCAGGGCGATGAAGGCCAGCAGCATGGCGCCAACCGCCAGGGCGATGCGCAAGCCGACCTGGGCGCCCTCCGCTGCCGCGTCTATGACGTTGGTCGGCCGCTCCTCCCCTTCCCCCAGGGTCTTCATGGCTTGGTCGCGCGGCTGCTCGGTTTCCGGCTCCATCAGCTTGGCCATCAGCAGGCCACCCGGCGCGGCCATGAAGCTGGCGGCGATCAGGTATTTCAAGTCCACGCCCATGCCGGCGTAACCCAGCAGCACCGAACCGGCCACCGCCGCGAAACCGCCGACCATGATGGCGAACAGCTCCGAGCGGGTGAGTTCGGCGATGAAGGGCCGCACCACCAGGGGCATTTCCGACTGGCCGAGAAACAGGGTGGCGGTCACCGTGGTGGACTCCACCCGACTGGTGCCGAGCAAGGCGTGCAGGGCGCCGCCGACCAGGCGGATGATCCAGCCCATGATGCCCAGGTAATAGAGCACCGCGATCAGGCTGCCGAAGAAGACGATCAGGGGCAGTACCCGCACGGCGAAGACGAAGCCGCCGTTACCGAAGTACTCGAACATCTTCGGCCCGGCCAGGCCGCCGAAGAGGAACTCGATGCCCTTGTCGGCATAGAGCTGCAACGAGGCGACGGCGCCGGACACGCTGCCGAGCACCTGCTGGCCCCAGGGGATATAGAGCACGAACAGGCCGAGACCGGCCTGCAACAGGAAGGCCGTGAGCACGGTACGCAGCCGAATGGCGCGCCGCTGACGAGAGAAGAGGATGGCGATCGCCACCAGCAACAGCATGCCCAGCACAGAGATCATCGACGAACTCCTCAACAGGATCGCCGGTAGCGGCGATCGATGGGCGACAAGCGCAAGCAAAGCGCCTGCCAGATCCTGTCCGAACGATCAGCTTCAGGGATGTCCCGTCAGTCAGCCAGGCGCAGAGCTCGGTCCAACTGCAATCCGGCGGGCGAGAGCCGGGCGCCGTAGGCCAGCACCTGCACCCCCTGCCGGCGTGCCTCGCCCAGGGCCAGGGCATAGGCGGCATCGATTTCCGCCGCCGGGCGCACCGCCTCGATGCCGTCGAGCAGCACGCAATAGAGCAGCACCGCCCGCTCACCCGCCGCGGCCAGGGCTGCCAGCTCTCGCAGATGACGGGCGCCGCGGGTGGTCACCGCATCGGGAAAGGCAGCGACCGCGGTATCGGCGAACCCGAGGGTAACGCTCTTCACCTCCAGGTACAGCGGTCCGGCAGGATAGTTCAGGCGGAAGTCGGCACGGCTGTTTTCCAGGCCGTAGGCCACCTCCCGACGCAGGGCGGTGAAGCCCGCCAGTTCCGGGATGCCGCCAGCCAGCAGGGTTTCCTCCACCAGTCGATTGGCACGGGCGGTATTGATGCAGGCCAGGCGGCCGTGATCCGTCTCCACCAACTCCCAGGTGCCGGGCAGCTTGCGCTTGGGCCCGCTGGCCCGACTGAACCACACCCGCGCCCCGGCCGGCTGGCAGTTGAGCATGGACCCGGTGTTGGGGCAGTGCAGGGTCAGCACCTCGCCATTGGCGGTCTCGATGTCGGCGAGAAAGCGTTTGTAGCGGCGCAGCAGGCGACCTTCTTCCAGCGGCGGATCGAATTTCACCGGGCACTCCAGCGCTGCAGGCCCTGGGCGATGCGGGCGACGGCCTCTTCCAGGCGCGGCAGCGACTGGGTATAGGCGAAGCGCACATGGGTGTCGGCACGGTGGCGACCGAAATCCAGCCCCGGGGTGATGGCCACGTGCTCGCTCTCCAGCAGGAATTGGCAGAAGGCGTAGGCATCGCCGCCAAAGGCCGAGATATCGGCATAGAGATAGAAGGCACCCTGGGGTTCGACGGCGATCTCGAAGCCCAGCCCACGCAGCGCCGGCAGCAGATAGTCGCGGCGCCGGGCGAATTCGGCGCGGCGCTCTTCGAAGATAGCCATGGCCTCTGGCGTGAAACAGGCCAGCGCGGCCTGTTGGGCGACGGTGGAGGCGCTGATGTAGAGATTCTGCGCCAGCTTTTCCAGCTCCGGCACGGCGGCGCGCGGCGCCACCAACCAGCCGAGTCGCCAGCCGGTCATGCCGAAGTACTTGGAGAAGCTGTTGAGCACGAAGGCCGAGTCGTCCACCTCGAGCACGCTGGGTGCATCCAGGCCGTAGGTCAGGCCGTGATAGATCTCGTCCACCACCAGATGGCCGCCACGCGCCTGGAGGCTGGCCGACAGGGCGGCGAGTTCGTCGCGGTCGAGCAGGGTCCCGGTCGGATTGGCCGGTGAGGCCACCAGGGCACCCACGCTGGCCGGCTGCCAGTGCCGCTCGATCAGGTCCGGGATGAGTTGGTAACGGGTATCGGCACCGACCGGAATCAACTGGGCCGCCCCTTCCACCAGCCGCAGGAAATGGCGATTACAGGGGTAACCGGGATCGGCCAGCAACCAGTGGCGGCCGGGATCGACCAGCAGGGCACTGGCCAGCAACAGGGCGCCGGAGCCACCGGGGGTGATCAAGACGCGCTCCGGGTCCAGGTCGACCCCATAGCGTTCGCCATAAAAGGACGCGATGGCGCGACGCAGCTCCGGTAGGCCACGGGCAGCGGTGTAACGCGTCTGGCCCGCGGCCAGCGCGGCCTGGCCAGCGGCGACCACGGGGGCGGCAGTGGTGAAATCGGGCTCGCCGATTTCCAGGTGGATGACGTCGTGCCCGGCGGCCTGGAGCTGGTTGGCGCGCTCCAGCAGGGCCATCACATGGAAGGGCTCGATGGCTTGGCTACGCGCGCTGTAGGAATTGGACATGGACGGGGTCCGAACTTGTGGCGAAGGCGGGATTCTAACCAAGGCTTCGCAGGCCGGCACCCGCCGTGTCCGACGGAGCGGGGGCCCGGTAGTAGCGCCCCCAGGAAGCTTCTGGTAAGTTCGCCGGCTTGCATCCGCAGGGCGACTGGCCAGTCGAGAACATATTCAGCCTGGCGTCGGCATTGCGCGGGACGCCATCGGCAGCCACAGACCCCGGGCGTTCCATCATGGAGAGGCCTGGAAACGCATCCAGCCTGTGGACAGGATCAGCGAAAGTGAGAGGGTCAATCATGCCCAGCGAAGCAAATCAGCAGAACAATCATCTGGCCCGTGGCTACGAACCCTATGAGCCCACCAAGGGCGAGGAATACATGAGTGAGCGCATGCGCGCCCACTTCACCGCCATCCTCAACAAGTGGAAGCAGGAGCTGCGCGAAGAAGTCGATCGCACCGTGCACCACATGAAGGAAGAGGCGGCCAACTTCGCCGATCCGGCCGATCGCGCCACCCAGGAAGAGGAATTCAGCCTGGAACTGCGTGCCCGCGACCGCGAGCGCAAGCTGATCAAGAAGATCGACGAAACCCTGCAACTGATCGAGGACAACGAATACGGCTGGTGCGACTCCTGCGGCGTGGAAATCGGTATCCGTCGCCTGGAAGCCCGCCCGACCGCCAGTCTGTGCATCGATTGCAAGACGCTGGCCGAGATCCGCGAAAAGCAGACCGGGACCTGAGTCCTCCTGCCTCTTCGACGAGGGCGCTACGGCGCCCTTTGTTCTATCCGGCATTCACAGGATGAGCTATGTCCAGGCGCCCCTATGTCGGCCGTTTCGCCCCCACCCCCAGCGGCTATCTGCATTTCGGCTCCCTGGTCGCCGCCCTTGCCTCCTACCTGGACGCCCGCGCTGCGGGTGGTCGCTGGCTGGTGCGCATGGAAGACCTGGACCCGCCACGCGAAGTCCCCGGCGCCCAGGCCGCCATCCTCGCGACCCTGGAAGCCTATGGCTTCGAGTGGGACGGCCCAGTGCTGCGCCAGAGCGAGCGCCTGGACGCCTATCGAGCGATCATCGGGCAGTGGCTGGCCAGCGGCCTGGCCTACGCCTGCGATTGTTCGCGCAAACAGCTCGAAGGTAGCGGTGGCCTCTATCCCGGCTACTGCCGCAACCGCGGCCTGCCGGAAACGGACGCCGCCATCCGCATCAGGGTGCCGGAGCTGGAATACCGCTTCGTCGACCGGGTACAGGGCGAATTCCGCCAGCACCTGGGCCGCGAGGTAGGCGATTTCGTCATCCAGCGGCGCGACGGCCTGATCGCCTATCAACTCGCCGTGGTGATGGACGATGCCCTGCAGGGCATGACCGACGTGGTGCGCGGTGCCGACCTGCTGGACTCGACGCCGCGCCAGCTCTATCTGCAGGAAATGCTCGGCCATCCGGCGCCACGCTATCTGCACGTGCCCCTGCTGATCCAACCCGACGGCCACAAACTGGGCAAGAGCTATCGCTCGCCACCGCTGCCGCCGGAACAGGCCGGGGCGCTGCTGGTACGCGCCCTGCGTACCCTGGGCCAGCCGATCCACCAGGAGCTGGCCCAAGAGCCTCCCGCCAGCGTCCTCGCCTGGGGCGTCGCCCACTGGGATGCGGCCTTGATCCCACGGGTGCTCCACCTGGCCGAGGCTCAGCTACCGGACTAGTAGTTGGGCCACAGCCCCGGCGTGGCCAACTCCAGCAGATGCCCATCTGGATCGCGGAAATACAGACTGACCGCGCCACGCGGCCACTGGGTACGCTCTTCGATGGGCACCCCGGCATTGGCCAGATGTGTCGCCCATAGGTCCAGCTCGGCCGCCGCGATCGCCAGGGCCAGATGCTGGCAGCCCTGGGCGCCATGGGGTGGAATGCTGCCGCCCGGCAGCTTCACCGGCTGCTCGGTAGTGCCCCGCTGGAACAGCAACAGCACGCTGGCACCCACCGCGTAGGCGGCCAGGCGCGCGTCGGCGAACATCGGCGCAAGGCCCAGCACCTCCTCGTAGAAGCGCCTGGCCCTGGCCAGGTCGATGGCGTAGAGCGCGGTTTCCAGGACGGCCTGAAGCCGGGGCGTGGTCATCGGCGATCTCCAACGGCAAAGAAGCCTTCAAGGTAAAGCGGAGGGGTCGCCGGGGTACATCGCTTTTGCTTTACCATGGCGCCATCGCCGCTCGGGAACCGCGCATGTACATCTACCGGTTGGTCCTGCTCCTAGTGGTAGGCATCTATCTGTTCTCCCCCGCCATCATGGATTGGTGGATCGCCCCCAGCGGCGCCTGGTATCGCCCCTACCTGCTGTGGCTCATCCTCATCGTGGTAACTTTCATCCTGCAGAGCCAACGCGATGCCGACGAGCTTTAGTCTGTCCCAGTTGGTGCTGATCAGCGCCGGCTACCTGCTGATCTTCTTCGGCGTCGCCTGGATGACCGAGAAGGGCTGGGTGCCGCGCCGACTGGTACGCCATCCGCTGATCTACACCCTGTCGCTGGGGGTCTACGCCAGCGCCTGGGCCTTCTATGGCACGGTGGGCCTGGCCTACGACTATGGCTACGGCTTTCTCGCCTACTACCTGGGGCTGTGCGGTGCCTTCCTGCTCGCGCCGGTGCTGCTCTATCCCATCCTGCGCCTGACCCGCGCCTACCAGTTGGCGTCCCTGGCCGATCTCTTCGCCTTCCGCTTTCGCAGCACCTGGGCCGGCGCCCTGACCAGTCTGGGCATGCTGATCGCGGTACTGCCGCTGTTGGCCCTGCAGATCCAGGCGGTGGCCACCAGTGCCGGCATCCTGGTGCAAGCCCGCGCCCAGGACGCCCCGGCACTGGGCTTCTGCCTGCTCATCACCCTGTTCGCCATGCTCTTCGGCGCACGCCAGATCAACTCCAAGGAACGCCATGAAGGCCTGGTGGTAGCCATCGCCTTCGAGTCCCTGGTCAAGCTGCTGGCCCTGGGCATCGTCGGCGGCGTCACCCTCTATACCGTATTCGGCGGGCCCAATGGTCTGGAAAACTGGCTGCAACAGAACCAGAGCGCCCTTTCCACCCTGCACACCCCGCTGCAGGAAGGCCCCTGGCGAATCCTGTTGCTGGTGTTCTTCGCCGCAGCCATCGTCACCCCGCACATGTACCACATGGCCTTCACCGAGAACCTCAGCCCCCAGGCCCTGGTCAGCGCCAGCTGGGGTCTGCCGTTGTTCCTGCTGCTGATCAGCCTGGCGGTGCCGCCGATCCTCTGGGGCGGCCTGGCACTGGGTTCGCCGACCCCACCGGAATACTTCACCCTGGGCGTGGGCCTGGCGTTGGACAATCCGCTGCTGGCGCTGGTGGCCTTCGTCGGCGGCCTGTCGGCGGCCAGCGGCCTGATCATCGTGGTGACCATGGCCTTGTCGGGCATGTTGCTCAACCACATCGTGCTGCCGCTCTACCAGCCACCCACCGACGGCAACATCTATCGCTGGCTGCGCACGACGCGGCGGATGCTGATCGCCGCCATCATCCTCGGCAGCTACGGCTTCTATCGCCTGCTGCATGGCCATGGCGATCTCTCCAGCCTGGGCATCGTCTCCTTCGTGGCCACCGTGCAATTCCTCCCCGGGGCGCTCTCGGTACTCTACTGGCAGACCGCCAACCGCAAGGGCTTCATCGCCGGCCTGCTGTGCGGCCTGGGCCTCTGGTTCCTGAGCATGCTGATGCCGCTGGTGGCCGACATCAATCCGCTGCAGATCGGTGCCTTCGGCTATCGCATCAGCGCCAGCAACTGGCACCTGGCAGCGGTGGCCTCGCTGACCGTCAACGTGCTGGTGTTCGCCCTGGTCTCGCTCTTCACCGAGGCCAGCGATGAGGAAAAGAGCGCCGCCGAAGCCTGCGCCGTCGATAACGTGCGCCGGCCGCAGCGTCGCGAACTGGCGGCCAGTTCGCCGCAGGACTTCGCCGCCCAGTTGACCAAGCCGCTCGGCGCCAAGACCGCCCAGAAGGAGGTCGAACGCGCCCTGGCCGACCTACTGTTGCCCTACGACGAGCGCCGGCCCTATGCCCTGCGCCGCCTGCGCGACCGCATCGAAGCCAACCTCTCCGGCCTGATGGGGCCACGGGTCGCCCAGGACATCGTCGAGACCTTCCTGCCGTTCAAGGCGGAGAGCGAGGCCTATGCCACCGAAGACATCCACTTCATCGAAAACCGCCTGGAAGACTACCAGTCCCGCCTGACCGGTCTGGCCGCCGAACTGGACGCCCTGCGCCGCTACCACCGCCAGACCCTGCAGGAGCTGCCGATGGGCGTCTGCTCCCTGGCCCGCGACCGCGAGATCCTGATGTGGAACCGCGCCATGGAGGAACTCACCGGCATCGACGGCGCGCGGGTGGTCGGTTCGCGCCTCAATGCCCTACCCGATCCCTGGCAGGACCTGTTCGAACGCTTCCTCGCCGAGCCGGCGCAGCAGCACCTCTATAAGCAGCGCCTGCCCCAGGAACACGAGCAGCGCTGGCTCAACCTGCACAAGGCGACCATCGACGAACCCCTGGCAGTGGGCAGCAACGGCACGGTGCTGGTGGTGGAAGACATCAGCGAGACCCAATTGTTGGAAGACCGCTTGATCCACTCCGAGCGCCTCGCCTCCATCGGTCGACTAGCCGCGGGCGTGGCCCACGAGATCGGCAATCCGGTCACCGGCATCGCTTGCCTCGCGCAGAATCTGCGTGAAGAACGCGAGGCGGACGAGGAAATCGACGAGATCAGCAGCCAGATCATCGAGCAGACCCGGCGCATCACCCGCATCGTCCAATCGCTGATGAGCTTCGCCCACGCCGGCGGTCGCCAGCAGGCCCACGAGGCGGTGTGCGTGGCCGAGGCGGCACAGGAGGCCATCGCCCTGCTCTCGCTCAACCGCCAGAGCGTGGACGTCGACTTCTTCAACCTCTGCGATCCCGAGCACTTCGTCCAGGGCGATCCGCAGCGGCTGGTGCAGGTCATGATCAACCTGCTGTCCAACGCCCGCGATGCCTCGCCACCCGGCGCGCCGATCCGGGTACGCAGCGAGGCCCAGGCGCAAACCGTGACCCTGAGCGTCGAGGACGAGGGCAGCGGCATCCCCAAGGCCATCGTCAGCCGCCTGTTCGAACCCTTCTTCACCACCAAGGATCCGGGCAAGGGGACGGGGCTTGGCTTGGCTCTGGTCTATTCGATCGTAGAAGAGCATTATGGTCAGATAATGATCGATAGTCCTACCGACCCCGTGACCGGCCAGGGCACCCGCATTCGGGTGCTGCTACCGCGCTATCTCGGGTTGTCGGAGGCGCCGTGACGGAGCCAGCCGCCTGCTGGCTGGCTCTGCTAAAGCATTCGGAAGCCCAGACGACCGCGACAAGACACGCTGCCTGGCGTGGGTCGGCCTGCCTTCCCGTAAGAGAGCGCACTTGATGGCCCATATTCTGATTGTCGAAGACGAGAAGATCATCCGCTCGGCGCTACGCCGCCTGCTCGAGCGCAACCAGTTCCGCGTCAGTGAAGCCGGCTCCGTGCAGGAGGCCCAGGATCTCTACGACGTCGCGAGCTTCGATCTCGTCATCAGCGATCTGCGCCTGCCCGGTGCGCCCGGCACCGAGATGATCGACCTCGCCAAGGGCAAGCCGGTGCTGATCATGACTAGCTACGCCAGCCTGAGATCGGCGGTCGACTCTATGAAGCAGGGCGCGGTGGACTACATCGCCAAGCCCTTCGATCACGACGAGATGCTGCAGGCCGTGGCCCGCATCCTGGTGGAGCGCGAACAGCGCGCGCCCGCCGCCGTCGAGGAAAGCGCCGCGCCGCCGCCCGCCACCGGCGAGATCGGCATCATCGGCAACTGCGCGCCGATGCAGGATCTGTTCGGCAAGATCCGCAAGGTCGCGCCCACCGATTCAACCGTGCTCATCCAGGGCGAATCGGGCACCGGCAAGGAGTTGGTGGCGCGGGCGCTGCACAACCTGTCGCGCAGGGCCAAGGCGCCGCTAATCTCGGTCAACTGTGCGGCCATTCCCGAAACCCTGATCGAATCCGAGTTGTTCGGCCATGAGAAGGGCGCCTTCACCGGCGCCAGCGCCAGCCGTACCGGCCTGGTGGAAGCGGCCGATGGCGGCACCCTGTTCCTCGACGAGATCGGCGAATTGCCCCTGGAAGCCCAGGCGCGCCTCCTGCGCGTGCTGCAGGAAGGCGAGATCCGCCGGGTCGGCTCGGTGCAGTCGCAGAAGGTCGACGTACGCCTGATCGCTGCGACCCACCGCGATCTCAAGGGCTTGTCCAAGATTGGCCAGTTCCGCGAAGACCTGTTCTATCGCCTCAATGTCATTTCCCTGCGCCTGCCGGCCCTGCGCGAGCGCGGTGGTGACGTCATGGAGATCGCCCGGGTGTTCCTCGCCCGGCAATCCGCGCGCATGAGTCGCCCGGGGCTCAAGTTCGGCGCCGAGGCCGAAGCGGCCATCCGTCACTACAGCTGGCCGGGTAACGTCCGCGAGCTGGAAAACGCCATCGAGCGCGCGGTCATCCTCAGCGAAGGCCAGGAAATCAATGCCGACCAGTTGGGCATCGATGTCGAACTCGGCGAACTCGATCTGGCCGACAGCTACCTGGACCCGCTGCCCGCGACCGGCCTGGGTAACGGCAATGGCGCCCACGAGCCCACCGAGGATCTGTCCCTGGAGGACTACTTCCAGCACTTCGTCCTCGAGCACCAGGACCACATGACCGAAACCGAGCTCGCCCGCAAGCTCGGTGTCAGCCGCAAGTGCCTGTGGGAGCGCCGTCAGCGCCTGGGCATCCCACGCCGCAAGGCCAGTGCCAGCAGCGACGCCTCCTGAGGTCCTTAGAGCCTGTTCAAAATCTTGCGAGCTAGAGCCAAACAAGGCGAAAACGCCTGAGGAAGCGGAGTTTACGAGTGGTAAATGAGCATTCCGACGGGGCTGGCCTTCCAGGGCGTTTTCAACGCAGTTTGGCCGACGCGCAGCAGATTATGAACAGGCTCTTACAGGAGCGCGGGAACCTCTTCGCGCTCCTGCGGTAACACCCCTCTCCCACCCGCCCCATCCTTTGCAATGTGTTACCGCCGTAACAGGAAGCGGGTTCAGCGGTAACGAAATCTTGCCTGTAGCCTACTCATGAAAAGGCTACATTTTTCGCAAAGCATTGAAATTAAAGACTTTTTAAAAACTGGCACGGCATCTGCTTTATGTTCTGGCACAAGAACAATAAAAACGTACCCACTCCATAACAAAAACAAGACGCAGCGGCTCCAGCACAATAAGAACAAGCAGGCGGAGGCGTAGCTAACTGATCATTTTGGAGAAGAGTCGTCTTGCGGGATGTTCCGCGCGATGTCAGGACAGAGAACAACAAAACTGCCCCGAGGCAGCACCCGTACCAGGCAGAGCAGGAATGATCCTGACGGCATCAGCTTCCAAAATAATCCGTTTGCTCTTGGCTCTAGACTTCAGAGCCCTCCCGGCGGCCGGTATCCGCACGGGACAGACCACACAAGAAAAACAAGAGGTCTGGATAAACAATAAAAACAAAGCACGTACCACTTTGGGGGGGAGCTTCGGCTCCCCCAGTGCCTTTGACAGCCTCCCCTCCCTCGTTCAAGATCCCCTCCTTATCTATTGCGCAATGGCCCAAGCTATGGTCCAGGTTGCGTATAGCCGTCTTCCCGAACAGAAACTCGCATGCTGAAGAAGCTGATCCAGACCCTGCGCTCGCCCCTGCGACGTACCCCGCCCGCCCCTGCCTTGCCCATCGAACTGCCGCGCAGTCAGCATGCTCTGGAACGAGAGCGGATCAGTCGCAACGCCCTTAACGTGGTCGACCGGCTGGAAAAGGCCGGCTATCAGGCCTATCTGGTCGGCGGTTGTGTGCGGGATCTGCTGCTGGGCTTCACCCCCAAGGACTTCGACGTCGCCACCAGCGCCACGCCCGAACAGGTCCGCGCCGAATTTCGCAATGCTCGCGTGATCGGTCGGCGCTTCAAGCTGGTCCATGTCCACTTCGGCCGCGAAATCATCGAGGTCGCCACCTTCCGGGCCAATCATCCGACGGGCGATGCCGAGGACGATGCCCAGGGTTCGCGCCATGAAAGCGGCCGTATCCTGCGCGACAACATCTATGGCAACCAGGAACAGGATGCCCAGCGCCGCGACTTCACCATCAACGCGCTCTACTACGATGCCAGCGGCGAACGCATCCTCGACTATGCCAACGGCGCCCAGGATATCCGCCTGCGGCAGATCCGGCTGATCGGCGATCCCGAGCAACGCTACCTGGAAGATCCGGTACGAATGCTCAGGGCCGTGCGCTTTGCCGCCAAGCTGGATTTCCAGATCGAGGCGGCCACCGCTGAACCCATCAGTCGCCTGGCACCCCTGCTGCGCGATATCCCGGCGCCGCGGCTGTTCGACGAGGTGATCAAGCTGCTGCTCGGCGGCAAGGCCGAGCGCACCTTCGAACTGCTGTGCCAATACGGCCTGTTCGCGCCGCTCTTCCCCGCCAGTGGCGAAGCCCTGGAACGAGACCCTGAATACGCCGGCAGCCTGATTCGCCAGGCGCTGGCCAATACCGATGCGCGCATCCGTGAAGGCAAGCCGGTCACCCCAGCCTTCCTCTTCGCCGCATTGCTCTGGCCGGCGCTGCCCGAGCGCGTTCGCTATCACCAGGAGCGGGGCCTGCCGCCGATTCCGGCCATGCAGGAAGCTGCCCATGACCTGACGCAGCAACAGTGCCAGCGCACCGCCGTACCCAAGCGCTTCACCCTGCCCATGCGGGAGATCTGGGACATGCAGGAGCGCCTGCCACGTCGCCAGGGCAAGCGCGCCGATCAATTGCTGGAGAATCCGCGCTTCCGCGCCGGCTACGACTTCCTGCTGCTGCGCGAGAGCGCCGGCGAGGAAACCGGTGGCCTGGGCGAATGGTGGACCCGCTACCAGGAGGTCGGCGACAGCCAGCGGCGCGAGATGATCAAGAACCTGAGCCGCGAAGAAGGTGCTCCCGCCAAGCGTCGCCGTCGTGGCGGCAGCAGTCGCAAGCGGCGCACCTCCGATGCGCCCTCGTCCGGCGACGAATGATGGAGCGGGTCTATCTCGGACTGGGCAGCAACCTGGCCGAGCCCCGGCGCCAATTGGACGCTGCCCTGGAGGCCCTGGCCGGGCTGCCTGAGAGTCGCCTGGTGGCGGTGTCGGCCTTCTATGCCAGCGATCCGCTGGGACCGCCCGACCAGCCGCGCTACGTCAATGCCGTGGCGGCCCTGGATACCGCCCTCGCCCCACTGGACCTGCTCGACGCCACCCAGGCCATCGAGCAGCAGCAGGGCCGGGTGCGCAAGGACGAGCGCTGGGGGCCACGCACCCTGGACATCGATATCCTGCTGTTCGGCGAGCGGCTGATCGACGAGCCCCGTCTGCAGGTGCCGCATTACCACCTGCACGCCCGCGCCTTCGTGCTCTATCCGCTGGCCGATCTCGCGCCCGGATTGCGCCTGCCCGACGGCCGCCAGTTGTCCGACCTGCTATCCGCCTGCCCTTTCGAAGGCCTGGAGCGGCTGGTACCGTCGTTACCCACCCGGTAACACGGCGGTAACAACGGTCATTGACTTGTACCGGATGCGCCGAGACTATAGCAGCCGTTTTTTGCGCGGTGCGAAACCGCGCTCGCGGCGCCAGACAATAACCATAGCGCCGTCCCATGAGGACCCTTTTGCATGCCTGATATCAGCCTCACGACCCTTCAGGGCCTCAAGCAACGTGGCGAGAAGATCGCCATGCTGACGGCCTACGATGCCACCTTCGCCCAGGCCGCCAGCCAGGCCGGCGTCGAGATGCTGCTCATCGGCGATTCGCTGGGCATGGTGTTGCAGGGCCACGACAGCACCCTGCCGGTGACCCTCGACGACATGGTCTACCACACCGCCTGCGTCAAGCGCGGCCAGGCCGGGGCCTTCATCGTCGCCGACCTCTCGTTCATGACCTACGCCACCCTGGAGCAGACCCTGACCAGCGCCGGCCGCCTGATGCAGGCGGGCGCGCAGATGGTCAAGCTCGAGGGCGATGGCTGGCTGGCCGAGCCGATCCGCCGTCTGGCGGCCAATGGTGTACCGGTCTGCGCCCACCTGGGCCTGACGCCCCAGTCGGTCAACGTCTTCGGCGGCTTCAAGGTGCAGGGGCGCGATCCGGTACGCGCCCAGCAACTGCGTGACGCGGCCAAGGAACTGGAAGACGCGGGCGCCGCCATGCTGCTGCTCGAATGCGTACCCTCGGCGCTGGCCGAAGAAATCACCCGCGCCGCCCGTGTGCCGGTGATCGGCATCGGCGCCGGTGCCGCCACCGACGGCCAGGTGCTGGTGCTGCACGACATGCTCGGCCTGGCGCTACGTGGTCGCACGCCCAGGTTCGTGCGCAATTTCATGGCCGGCCAGGACAGCATCCAGGCTGCCCTCGCGGCCTACGTGGCCGCCGTCAAGGACGGCAGCTTCCCCGCTCCCGAACACGGATTTTCCGCATGAAGACGGTGCATACCGTACGTGAACTACGTGCCGCCGTGGCCGCTGCACGCCGCCAAGGTCTGCGCATCGGCCTGGTGCCCACCATGGGCAATCTCCACGCCGGCCACATCGCCCTGGTGGACACCGCCCGGCGCCACGCCGATTTCGTGGTGGCGAGCATCTTCGTCAACCCGCTGCAATTCGGCCCGAGCGAGGATCTGGATAAGTATCCGCGCACCCTCGCGGAAGACAGCCGCCAGCTCAACGAGGCCCATTGCGATCTGCTCTTCGCCCCCGCGGTAACGGAGATGTATCCGCACGGCATGGACGGCCTGACCCGGGTGAACGTACCCCTGGTGTCCGAGGGCCTGTGCGGCGCGCGGCGTCCGGGCCATTTCGAGGGCGTGGCGACGGTGGTCACCAAGCTGTTCCAGATGGCACAACCGGACGTGGCGGTCTTCGGCGAGAAGGACTATCAGCAACTGGCGGTGATCCGCAAGCTGGTCCAGGACCTGGACATGCCCATCGAGATCGTCGCCCAGCCCACGGTGCGGGCGACCGACGGCCTGGCGCTGTCGTCGCGCAATGGCTATCTCGATGACAGCCAGAGGGCCAGCGCGCCCTGCCTGTACAGCCTGTTGAAACGCCTGGCCGACCAGCTCGGCGCGGGTGCCGCGATCGAGCCGACCCTGGCCGCCGGTGTCGCCGAATTGCAAGCTCTTGGGCTTAAAGTCGACTATCTGGAACTGCGCCGGCAGTTTAGTCTGCAAACCGCCGGCGCGGAGGACCGCGACCTGGTCCTGCTGGTGGCCGCCTATCTCGGCCAGACCCGCCTGATCGACAATCTGAGCTTTCGCCGCAAGCACCGAGTGTGACGCAACCGAAGGTTAGCGCACCCCAGCCTGCCCGTACCCAGGAAGCCCGGAACATACCGGGCTTTTTCATGCTCGAAGCGCATCGCCGCGCCGCGTCCGATTTTCCCTTGCAAGCCGTTGGCTTGTGGGGCACAACAGCAAACAAGAGCCACCAAGGAAAAGCCGACCCATGGAGTACTATCAACAGCCTCTCGATGTGACCCAGCTCGCCTCCTGGAAAGCGCTGCAGGATCACCGCAAGGCCATGCAGAACTTCCGCATGCGCGATGCCTTCGCCGCCGATCCGCAGCGTTTCAAGCATTTCTCCCTGAGCAGCAGTGGTCTGTTCCTCGACTACTCCAAGAACCTCATCACCGAGCAGACCCGCGAGCTGCTGGTCAACCTGGCCCGTGAAGCGGGTCTCGAAGGGGCCATCCGCACCCTGTTCGACGGCGCCTACGTCAACTCGTCCGAACACCGCCCGGCCCTGCACACCGCGCTGCGCCGTCCGGTGGGCGACAGCGTCCAGATCGATGGCCAGGACATCATGCCCGAGGTGCACCGGGTCCTGAACCAGATGACCGAGCTGGTCAGCCGCATCCACAACGGCCTCTGGCGCGGCTACACCGAGAAGCCCATCACCGACGTGGTGAACATCGGCATCGGTGGCTCCTTCCTCGGCCCGCAACTGGTGTCCGAGGCGCTGGTGCCCTTCACCCAGCGCGGCGTGCGTTGCCACTACCTGGCCAACATCGACGGCAGCGAATTCCGCGAGGTGACCTCCAAGCTGGCCGCCGATACCACCCTGTTCATCGTCTCCTCCAAGTCCTTCGGCACCCTGGAGACCCTGAAGAACGCCCAGGCCGCTCGCGCCTGGTGCCTGGCCCAGGGCTGCCCGGAGCCGGAGCTGCACAAGCACTTCATCGCCGTCTCCAGCAACGTGAAGGTGGCGGTGGAATTCGGCATCGCCGAAGAGAACATCTTCCCGATGTGGGATTGGGTCGGCGGGCGATATTCGCTGTGGTCGGCCATCGGCCTGCCCATCGCCCTGGCCATCGGCATGTCCAACTTCAAGGACCTGCTGGCCGGCGCCTACGCCATGGACCAGCATTTCACCAGCGCGCCCTTCGAAGAGAACATGCCGGTGCTGCTGGGCCTGCTCGGGGTCTGGTACGGCAACTTCTGGGGCGCCACCAGCCACGCCATCCTGCCCTACGACCACCACCTGCGTAACTTCGTGAAGCACCTGCAGCAGCTGGACATGGAGTCCAACGGCAAGAGCGTGCGCCAGGACGGCTCGCCGGTGAGCCTGGAGACCGGCCCGGTGATCTGGGGCGGCGTCGGCTGCAACGGCCAGCACGCCTACCACCAGTTGCTCCACCAGGGCACCCAGCTGATCCCCGGCGACTTCATCGTCCCGGTGGTGAGCCATAACCCGGTGGCTGATCACCAGCAGTGGCTCTATGCCAACTGCCTGTCGCAGAGCCAGGCGCTGATGCTGGGCAAGACCCGCGAAGAAGCCGAGATCGAGCTGCGCGAGAAGGGCCTGGGCGAAGCCGAGATCGCCAAGCTGGCGCCGCACAAGGTGATCCCGGGCAACCGCCCGAGCAACACCCTGGTGCTGGAGCGTATCTCGCCGCGGCGCCTGGGTGCGCTGGTGGCCCTGTACGAGCACAAGGTGTTCGTACAGAGCGTCATCTGGGGCATCAACTGCTTCGACCAGTGGGGTGTCGAGCTGGGCAAGGAGCTGGGCAAGGACGTCTACCAGCACATCATCGGTCGTGCCGAAGGCAAGGCGGACGATGGTTCCACCCAGGGTCTGATTGATTACTTCCGCGGTCGCCACCGCGGCTAATCGTCTCTCGTTCCCCCTGAAAAGCGCCGCTCTGCGGCGCTTTTTTCGTTTTGTCGCCCGGCTGAACCCCGCCTCGCCTTTCGCGGCCTAAACTGGTGAGCACAACAACACCAAGAAGGAGCCGGCCATGAGCCAACGCTACCCCGTGCCCGAGAGCCTGGGCGCCCGTGCCCATCTCGACGAAGCCCGTTATCGCGAACTCTACCAGCGCTCGGTGGAGCAGCCGGAGCGCTTCTGGAGCGAGCAGGCCAGTGCCCTGCTCGACTGGTTCCGCACCTGGGACGAGGTCCACAGCGGCGATATGCGCCAGGGCCGCACCCGCTGGTTCAGCGGCGGCCAGCTCAACGTCGCCTACAACTGCATCGATCGCCACCTGGGCGCGCGTGGCGACCAGACCGCCATCCTCTGGGAAGGCGACGATCCCGCCGACAGCCAGGCCATCAGCTACCGCCAGCTGCACGAACAGGTCTGCCGGCTGGCCAATGTGCTCAAGACGCGCGGGGTGAAAAAAGGCGACCGGGTCTGCCTCTATCTGCCGATGATTCCCGAAGCGGCCTACGCCATGCTGGCCTGCGCGCGGATCGGCGCGGTGCACTCGGTGGTATTCGGTGGCTTCTCGCCCGAGGCCTTGCGTGACCGTATCCTCGACGCCGATTGCCAGGTAGTGATCACCGCCGACGAGGGCGTACGCGGCGGCAAGCACATCCCGCTCAAGGCCAACGTCGACAAGGCGCTGGCCAAGTGCCCGGAGGTCCATACGGTGCTGCTGGTGGAGCACACCGGCGCCGCGGTAGCCCGGGTGGAGGGGCGCGATCTCTCCTACGCCCAGGCGGTGGCTGACGTGACCGCCGACTGCCCGGCGGAACCCATGGACGCCGAGGATCCGCTGTTCATCCTCTATACCTCGGGTTCCACCGGCAAACCCAAGGGGGTGCTGCACACCACCGGCGGCTATCTGCTGGGCGCCACCCTGAGCTTCAAGTACCTGTTCGACTACCACGAGGGCCAGGTCTTCTGGTGCACCGCCGATGTCGGCTGGGTGACCGGGCACAGCTACATCGTCTACGGCCCGCTGGCCAACGGCGCCACCACCCTGATGTTCGAGGGGGTACCGAGCTATCCCGATGCCAGTCGTCTGTGGCAGGTGGTGGACAAGCACCAGGTCAACATCTTCTACACCGCCCCGACCGCCCTGCGCGCCCTGATGCGTGAAGGTGATACGCCGGTGCAGCGTACCTCGCGGCAGAGTCTGCGGCTGCTGGGCAGCGTCGGCGAGCCGATCAACCCGGAGGCCTGGGAGTGGTATCACCGGGTGGTGGGTGAAGGGCGCTGCCCCATCGTCGACACCTGGTGGCAGACCGAGACCGGCAGCATCCTCATCGCCCCGCCACCCGGCGCCCTGGCGCTAAAACCGGGCTCGGCCACCCTGCCCTTCTTCGGCGTGCAGCCGGTGCTGCTGGACGAACAGGGCCGGGAGATCGAGGGTCCCGGCAGCGGCGTGCTGGCGATCAAGGCCAGCTGGCCCAGCCAGATCCGTACCGTGTACGGCGATCACCAGCGGCTGATCGATACCTACTTCAGCGCCTATCCAGGCTATTACTTCACCGGTGACGGTGCCCGGCGGGACGAGGACGGCTACTACTGGATCACCGGGCGGGTGGACGACGTACTCAACGTCTCCGGCCACCGAATCGGCACCGCCGAGGTGGAAAGCGTGCTCACCGAGCACCCGGACGTGGCCGAGGCGGCGGTGGTGGGTTGCCCCCATGAGGTCAAGGGCCAGGCGGTCTATGCCTTCGTCACCACCAAGGGCGGAGTGACCCCGAGCGATGAACTCAAGGCACAACTGCGCCAACAGGTAGCCGACCAGATCGGCAGTTTCGCCAAGCCGGAATTCCTGCAGTGGGCGCCGGCGCTGCCCAAGACCCGCTCGGGCAAGATCATGAGACGCATCCTGCGCAAGATCGCCTGCGACGAGCTGGACAGCCTGGGCGATACCTCGACCCTGGCCGACCCCTCGGTGGTCGACAGTCTGATCGAGGCACGCCTCAACCGCGCGACCAAAAGCTGAACCCAGGGCGAAAAAAAGCCCCGCTTGGCGGGGCTTTTCGTACCGGCTGCCTTAGTGGGCGGCCTGCATACGGTGCTTCAGGTCACGCATGCGATCATGGGTCGCACGGGCCTTTTCCAGCTGGCTGCGCAGGCTGGCCTGGGCATCCGGCGTGGCGTGTTCGTTCACGGCACGCTCCAGCGCGTGCAGCAGGCGGTCTTCCTGCTCTTCCAATTCGCTGACGTAGGTAACCTCTTCTCGCTCCTTGCTGGCGAAGGAGGTTTTGACGTCGGTGTAGTACTTGCGGAAGCTGCCGGCGAAGGTGCCTTGCTCGGCTGGCTTTTCGCCCGCAGCCGATACCTGGCTGCTCAGCGCGCTGATGATTTCAGCCTTGCTCTGGGCGATTTCGGTGAACAGCGCCTTCAGCTCGGGGCTCTTCACTTCGGTGAGGGCGTGCTCGTAGAAATTCTTGCCATCACGGGCGATCTCGATCAGATCGTTGAGGGTTTCGGTCGTGTCGGTCATCAGAGTTCTCCGGGGTGAAGGGCGATGGCAGCGACCGGCGCTGCCATCGTGCTCAGGGTTACTGAGCCGCTTTCAGAGCATCGGCCGAGACAGCCTTGACGCCCTTGATAGCCTTGGCCTCTTTGATGGCCAGGTCGCGCTGGGCCTCGGTGGCCACGGTGCCGGACAGGGAAACGACGCCCTTGTTGGTCTCGACCTTGATGGCGGTGCCCTTGATGTGTTCGTCAGCCAGGAAGGACGCCTTCACCTTGCTGGTGATCCAGGTGTCGGACACGGCTTCTTCGGTCTTGTCCACGGAGTTGTTGGCCGCCAGGGTCATATTCTGGCTGGTGGCCGCGAAGGCGCCGCCGGCCAGCGGCAGGCTCAGTACGGAAGCGGTGACGGCAGCGAGGGCAAAGGTACCGAAAGTCTTTTTCATGAGATGACTCCTGTTTTCCTTGGTTGTACTGCGCCTAAGTCCTGGCAGCAGCGACTTTTATGTAGAGCGCAACGTTGGCGGCGAATTCCAGACCTTTTTAAATACGTTAAAAATCAAATACTTATAGAAAAACCCAGGAAATAAGCAGCGGGCAAAATGCAATCCGGCGGCAGAAATGCGGGTAAATTGCACGAGATCAGACAACAACGCTGCCAGCGTCTGCAGCGATGCTTTTCCTGCCGGGACGGCGATCTCGCTGACGATGAGATTCCGCGCTTTTCTCGCAAGCGAAACCAGAACTGCCGCACGTTTGGCAGGTCAATTCTGGATTGAACCCGACACCCAAGCTCGGGGCCCTTGAGGATCCGGGATGCGGCTTCCCTCCCCTGCGCGCATTGCCCTGATATATCTGATACTGAGCGCCCTCTGGGTGATCGGCAGTGATGCGCTGTTGCAGGCGCTGGTTGGCGAGTCCGCCAGCCACTATCCCTGGCAGACCCTCAAGGGACTGGGCTTTGTCAGCCTGGTGGCGCTGGCGCTGTATGACCTGATGCGTCGGCAGCTCAAACACCGCGAAGACATCATCGAAGCCCTGCAGGCGCAACGCGCGACCCAGGATTTCGTCCAGCGGCTGACCAACACCGGTGACTGGCAATTGCTGCCCGATGGTCGCCTGCTCTGTTCCGAGCGCGCCTTGGTGATGCTGCGCCAGCCCAACACCGGCAAGCCGCTGGAAGTCGCCACCATCGCTTCTTGCGCCTGGGCCGACGATCGCGACCATGTGCGCAGCATGCTCGAACGCCTGCAGCACATGCAGGGGCCGCTGAATTTCTCGGCCCATTTCGACGACGGCGCGGGCAGCTGGCGCTGGCTCAACTGGCAGAGCGATTTCGACGAAGCCGGCATCACCCGCGGCGCGCTGGTCGACATCACCAGCCACAAGCTCGCCGAGCAGGCCCTGCAGGACAGCCAGCGGCGTTATCGCGAGCTGGTCCAGCATCTGCCGCTGGTGGTGTTCGCCAGCGATCCGCGGGGCCGCTGGCGCTTTCTCAATCCGGCCTGGGAAAATCTGACCGGGCAATCCGCGACCCAGTCGCTCAACCAGCCGCTGGATCAGGCCTTCCATCCGCAGGACGGCGCCAAGCTCCGAAAGCTGGTGGCGGATTTCGCCGCCGGTCAGCGGCTGCACTGGAGTGGCGTGGTCCGCTTGCGGCTGTCGGTGGAAAGTCATCGCTGGATGCAGATGGAGTTGCGCGCCGGTCTGGATGGCGAGATCCAGGGCACCTTGACCGACATCCATCACGACTACCAGGCGCAACAGCTGCAGCAGGCCCGCAGTGACGTGCTCGATGACCTGCTCACCGGCCTGCCGCTGGCGGAAATCCAGCAGGGCATCGCCCAGCGGCTGGAGCGGATCTATCCCGAGATGCGCGTGGCCCTGCTGCTGGACGACCAAGGCGAGCATCTACGCGTAGCGGCCGCTCCCAGTCTGCCGCCGGCCTTCCAGGCCGCCTTGGAAAGCGTGCCCCGCCAGCGTCACGACCAGGGCTGCTGTACCGCGGTCACCACCCGGGCGCCGGTGTTTACCGTCGATGTCGAACTGGACCCGGCCTGGCAACCGCTGCTACACGCCGCCCTCGCGGCCGGTATCCGCGGTGCCTGGGCCCTGCCCCTGCTGGATGAACAGCAGCGCGCCGTCGGCGCCCTGGGGATCTACTACGGCGAGGCACGCCTGCCCGAACCCGAGACCCAGGCGCTGATCACCGAATTCACCCGCCTGGCGGTGCTGGCCATCCGGCAACAGCGCGTCGTCCAGGCCCAGCGCGCCAGTGAGGCACGCTATCGGGGCATCTTCGAGCAGGCCTACACCGGCATCATGCTCAGCGATCTGGATGGGCGCTGGCTCAGCGCCAACCATCACTTCTGCCAGATGCTTGGCTACTCGCAACCTGAACTGCTGCAGCGCGATGCGGCGGCGGTCACCCATCCGGACGAACGCGCCCTGAGCGCTGCCCTCAGGCGGCAACTGGTCGACAGTGGTCAGGATCGTTACACCCTGGAAAAACGCTATCTGCACCGCAACGGCCAGCCGGTCTGGGCCAATGTCACCACCCGCCTGATTCGCGACGACCAGGGCGTCCCGCTGTATTTCATCAGCACTGCCCAGGACATCACCCTGCGCAAGCAACAGGAAGAAAGCCTGCGCCAGGCCGCGGCCATGTTCCAGAACAGCCGCGATGGCCTGCTGTTGCTGGACGAGCGCCGCTGGATCCTGGCGGTGAATCCGGCCTTCGCCCGGCTGCTGGGTACCCAGGAAGCCACCCTGCTCGGCCAGCGTCTGGGGCTGCCCAGCGGCGGGCGGCAGGATCAGCGTTTCTATCGCGAGCTGTGGCGCACGGTCCGTCGCGACGGGCGCTGGGAAGGCGAATTGCTGTGGCCGCGGGTCGATGGCAACACCTTCCCCGCCTGGACCACCATCGACACCCTCTACCCGCAGGATCGCCGCCAGTACACCGTGACGGTCAGCGACACCTCTCGCCTGCGGGAAAGCGAAGCGCGCCTGAGCCACCTGGCCCACCATGATCCCCTTACCGACCTGCCCAACCGGCTGTTGGCCCGTACCCACCTTGAGCATGCCCTGGCGCTGGCCGAACCCCAGGAATACCTGGTGGCGGTGCTGATCCTCGATTTCGACCATTTCCGCACCGTCAACGAAGGCCATGGCCATGCGCTGGGCGACGAGTTGCTGGTGGAGTTTTCCGCCCGCCTGCGAGCCCTGCTCAGCGAGGACATCACCCTGGCGCGCATCGGCGGTGACGAGTACCTGATCATCGTCGAGCGCATCGACCGCCCGGAATTCGCCGCCCAGATCGCCCAGGCGATGCTCGCCAAGCTCGAACAACCCTTTCACCTCGCTGACCATGACATCTATCTCAGCGCCAGCATCGGCATCAGCCTCTATCCCGACGATGGCACCAGCGCCGATGAACTCATCCGCAATGCCGACACGGCCATGCACCAGGCCAAGGACCAGGGGCGCGATACGTTCCGCTTCTACACCCAGGCGCTCACCGAGCAATCGCGGCGGCGCCTGAATCTCGAATCGCGGCTGCGCACAGCGCTCAAGCGTGGTGACTTCGTGCTGCACTACCAGCCGCTGATGAGCGTGAGCACGGCGCAGGCGATCGGCGTGGAAGCCCTGGTCCGCTGGCAGGACCCGGAACTGGGCCTGATCCCACCCAATGAATTCATTCCCCTGGCCGAGGAAACCGGGCTGATCGTGCCCCTGGGCGATTGGATCATCGAGACGGCCTGCCAACAGATGCACAACTGGCTCGCCCTCGGACTGGAACTCCATACCCTGGCCATCAACATTTCGCCGCGGCAATTCGCCAAGCGCGACCTGGCCAGCACCATCTCCCGCGCCCTGGCCCGCAGCCGGTTGCCGGCCGAACACCTGGAGCTGGAGATTACCGAAGGCACCCTGATGAGCAATGTCGAAGAGGCGCTGATGTCCCTGGCCACCCTCAAGACACTGGGCGTGCGCATCGCGGTGGACGACTTCGGTACCGGCTATTCGTCGCTGGCCTACCTGCGCCGCTTTCCGCTGGACAAGCTCAAGATCGACCAGAGCTTCATGCACGAATTGCGCAGTGATAGCGGGACCCACAGCAGCCAGGCAATCGCCGCGGCCATCGTCGCCCTGGGCCAGGGCCTGGATCTGGACGTCCTCGCCGAAGGGGTGGAAACCACCGAGCAGTGGGACATCCTGCGCAAGCTGGGCTGCCAACAATGCCAGGGTTTCCTGTTCAGTACCCCGCTGCCGCCACCGGAGTTCGAGGCCTGGTACGCCGACCGGCAGCGCGAACGCGCCTAGGCCAGACCGACGAACGTCACTGTTCTGCAACTAAAACCGCCCTAGAATCGGACCTCCACCTTTCGTCTGTTCCCGAGGGCATCAGTATGAAGATCGTGGTCCGTCCGTTGCGCAAGTCCACCACCAGTGCCTGGCAGGTCTGTCTCGATAAGCAGGCCATCACCTTCCTCAACGAAGCCGACGCCCGCAGTTATGTGGCCACCCTGGAGGCGCGCATCGCCGCGCCGCATCCGCTGCCCCTCCGCGAACCCCTGCCTGCGGTAGCCACGCCGCTCTGACACCCGCCGGTTTCTCTCCCAGGTGCGGCCCTGTTCTGGCATAGGAGCCATGGATCAGGGCCTGCGCCCTGGCTTCCTTTGGCCGCTCGCTTAGATAGCTCACTATTAATTATGTAACTTTTACGGCTTTCGCCCCATCCTAGTTCTGGGTCCCGCCTTCGCGGGGGTCTCGTCGTCTGATGGATCTGGAACGCCATGCTCGAACTCGCCGCTGCCTTCATCTGCTTCACCTCCCTGCTCACCTATCTCAACTACCGCTTCGTCGGCCTGCCGCCCACCATCGGTGTCATGGTCATCGCGCTGATCTTCTCGGTCGGCCTGCAAGGCCTCTCCTGGCTGGGTTTTCCCGACCTGGAACGGCACATCGGCGAACTGCTCGGGCAGATCGACTTCAACGACCTGCTGATGAACTGGATGCTCGGCTTCCTGCTGTTCGCCGGCGCCCTGCATGTCAGCCTCAAGGATCTGCGCGACTACAAGTGGGCCATCGGCAGCCTGGCCACCTTCGGCGTGCTCATCTCCACGGTGCTGATCGGCTACTTCACCTATTGGATCTTCGACTGGCTGGGCTGGCACGTCAGCCTGCTCTACTGCCTGATCTTCGGCGCTCTGATCTCGCCCACCGACCCCATCGCCGTGCTCGGCATCCTGCGCTCGGCCGGCGCGCCCAAGTCGCTGGAAACCACCATCGTCGGCGAGGCGCTGTTCAATGACGGCGTGGCCGTGGTGGTCTATTCGGTGCTGCTGGGGGTGATCCAGCTAGGCGAGGCGCCCACCGTCCATGCAGCGCTCTGGCTGTTCCTCGAAGAGGCCGGCGGCGGCATCCTGTTCGGCCTGCTGATCGGCTTCGTCTGCTACTGGCTGATGCTCAGCATCGAGCAGCACCAGATCGAGGTGATGCTGTCCCTGGCGCTGGTCATCGGTGGCTCGACCCTGGCCAGCCACCTACATGTCTCAGGTCCCATCGCCATGGTGGTGGCCGGCCTGATCATCGGCAACCTGGGCCGTACCAAGGCCATGAACGACTTCACCCGGCGCTACCTGGATGGCTTCTGGGAGCTGATCGACGAGATCCTCAACGCCCTGCTGTTCGCCCTGATCGGCATGGAATTGCTGGTGCTGCCGTTCACCTGGACCCACCTGGGCGCCGCCCTGCTGGTGACCCTGGCGATCCTGTTCGCGCGCTGGATCAGCGTGGTCCCGGTGGTGCTGCTCAGCCCGCACTGGCGCAACATGACCCGCGGCACCGCGCGCATCCTCACCTGGGGTGCCCTGCGCGGCGGCGTCTCGGTGGCCCTGGCACTGAGTCTGCCGCCCGGGCCGGAGCGCAACCTGATCCTGGCGCTGACCTACATCGTGGTGCTGGTCTCCATCCTCGGCCAGGGCCTGACCATCGGCCGGGTGGTCAGGAGCGTCACCGGTGGCGCGCCGGTCGCCCCCAAGGACCCTCACTGAGCCCCGAAACGCAAGAACCCCGCCGTGGCGGGGTTCTTGTCGTGGCGCAGTCTTCAGCGCGGCAGGTTGCGCCCGGAGAAGATCTCGCGCATCTCGTGCTTGAGACGCTGAGTGATCTGCTGGCGCTGTTCCGCCGAAAGGCTGCGGGAGGCGTCGCCGAACAGGTAGTTGTCCAGCTCGAACTCCTTGAGCAGCATCTTGGTGTGGAACAGGTTGTCCTGGTACACGTTCACGTCGGTCATCTGGTAGGCCGCGCGGGTGTCCTCGGACAGGTAGTTCTGGATCGAATTGATCTCGTGGTCGATGAAGTGCTTGCGCCCCTCGACGTCGCGGGTGAAGCCGCGTACGCGATAGTCCACGGTGACGATGTCCGAGTCGAACTGGTGGATCAGGTAGTTCAGCGCCTTGAGCGGGGAGATCACGCCACAGGTGGAGACGTCGATGTCGACGCGGAAGGTGGCGATGCCGTCGTCCGGATGGATCTCCGGATAGGTGTGCACCGTGATGTGACTCTTGTCCAGGTGGCCGAGGATGGTCTCGCGCAGCGGGCCGGGCGACTCCTCGATCTGGCTCTCGGTCGGCTCGACCGGTTGCTCGGAGATCAGGATGGTCACGCTGGCACCCTGGGGATCGTAGTCCTGGCGGGCGATGTTGAGGATGTTGGCCCCAATGATGTCGACCACGTCGGTCAGGATCTGGGTCAGACGCTCGGCGTCGTATTCCTCGTCGATGTACTGGACATAGGCCTGTTGATCTTCCGACGTCTCGGCGTAGCAGATGTCGTAGATATTGAAGCTCAAGGTCTTGGTCAGGTTGTTGAACCCATGGAGCCTGAGTTTGCTTTTCACGGTGGTAAAGCTCCCGTCGTGCGGTCTCTGACCGCGGTCCTGAATGCCCGTCAGTTGCGGATTGCGCAAGCTGCGTAGGGCGGCGAACACCTCTTCGCGATGGCGATTGGCTGTACTTGTCGGGGTCGGGACCCCTTAAGAGCGGCGCATTATGCAGATCGGCAGCGGCTGGGGCCAGAGTCTGCCGGGCGCAGGTGATGAATTGATGTCGGCGGGGGACACGCCAGCGGCGCTGGCACGGCCATTGCGCATCCCGGCCGGAAGGCGACGCCCGGACAGGCGTCGCGCAGGACGACTCAGGCGAGTTCGACGAGCTCGTAGCTGTGGCTGATCTCGACCCCGGCCCGGCCGAGCATGATCGACGCCGAGCAATACTTTTCCGCCGACAACTCGATGGCGCGCTTGACCTGGGCGTCCTTGAGGCCGCGGCCCTTGACCACGAACTTCAGATGGATCTTGGTGAATACCTTGGGCTCGGTCTCGGCGCGCTCGGCCTCGAGGAAGGCCTCGCAGCTCTCCACCGGCTGCCGCGCCTTGCGCAGGATGCTGACCACGTCGTAGCTCGCGCAGCCACCCAGGCCGATCAACACGGTTTCCATCGGGCGGACGCCGAGGTTGCGACCACCGCTTTCCGGCGGGCCATCCATGACCACCACATGGCCACTGCCGGATTCACCGAGAAACATGGCCTCGCCGGCCCACTGAATGCGCGCTTTCATCGATTTTGTCCTACTTAATATGCAAATGGTGATCAGCTTAACATGTTGGATGTCATAAACTGGCTGGTGGTGCGGGGTTATTCAGCTCGCATTTAAGCTACGCATGTTCTTATCCGGTCCTTGAATCGGAACCGGCGTAGCTTATGCGTGTACCGGTTCGGACATCGGTGCCCCGACTCAGGTTAGCTTTCAACCTCAGGAATCAGCATGGCCGCTATCATCCCTCCCGCGAAGTTACAGCACATCGACAAGTTGCTCGCGCATTGCTCGCGTCGCCGCTACACGGCAAAAACCACCATCATCTACGCTGGTGACAACAGCGAAAGCCTGTTCTTCATCCTCAAGGGATCGGTCACCATCCTCATCGAGGACGATGAAGGCCGCGAAATGATCATCGCCTATCTCAATGCCGGCGACTTCTTCGGCGAGATGGGTCTGTTTTCCAAGGAAGGCAGCGAGCCCGAGCGCAGTGCCTGGGTCCGTGCCCGCACCGAATGCGAAGTCGCCGAGATCAGCTACAGCCAGTTCCGCGAACTGAGCCAGCAGGACCCGGACATGCTCTTCTCCCTGGGCCGCCAGATGGCCGAGCGGCTGCGCCAGACCACCCGCAAGGTCGGCGACCTGGCCTTCCTCGACGTCACCGGCCGCGTGGCCCGTACCCTGCTCGACCTGTGCAAGCAGCCCGACGCCATGACCCACCCGGATGGCATGCAGATCAAGATCACCCGCCAGGAAATCGGCCGCATCGTCGGCTGCTCGCGCGAGATGGTCGGTCGCGTGCTGAAGTCGCTCGAAGAACAGGGTCTGGTCCACGTCAAGGGCAAGACCATGGTGGTGTTCGGCACCCGCTGACGCCGCCCTCGCCCTCCCCTGCCAGGCGGCGGGGGAGCGCTCTCCCCACCGCGGTCTCAGACCCCGGTTTTCTGCTCCAGGGCCTTCTTCTCGACCCGCACCCTGTCGCTGGTGCCATCGCTCTTCGCCGACTTCGGCTCGCCCACCACGAAGTGGAATTCTTCGCCGTGCTTGGCCGCGCCATAGAGCACCGCCTTCTCGATCAACTCGGTCCCGCGCAGATGGCGCAGCATCAGCGGATCGCTGCGCAGATCGCGGTAGAGCGCCAGGCACAGCAGGGCCATCACCACCACGAAGGGCAAGGCGACGACGATGGTCAGATTCTGCAGGCCGTTGAGCGCCTCGCCCGGATTGCTCGGATCGCCGATGGCCAGCATGATCGCCGCCACGGCGCCGGTCAGGGCGCCCCAGAAGATCACCGTGCGCTGAGAGGGCTCGGTGGTGCCGCGCTCGGACAGCGTACCCATCACCAGGGAGGCGGCGTCCGCACCGGAGACGAAGAAGATCGCCACCAGCACCATCACCAGTACCGAGGTCACCGAGACCCAGGGATAGCTGGCCAGCAGGTCATAGAGGGCGAAGTTGCTGTTCACCGTGCCATCGACCAGGGTGAAGGCGCCGACCCGCACGGCGTCGATGGCAGCGCCACCGAAGATGACGAACCAGACCACGCTGACCAGGCTGGGCACCAGCAGTACGCCGGTGACGAACTGGCGGATGGTGCGACCGCGACTGATGCGGGCGATGAACATGCCGACGAAGGGCGTCCAGGAGATCCACCAGGCCCAGTAGAACACCGTCCAGCTGGCCAGCCAGTTGCCCATGGCTTCACCACCGCTGGCACTGGTGCGCGCCATCATCTCCGGCAGCAGGTTGATGTAGTCGCCGATGGCGGTGGGCAGCAGGTTGAGCATCAGCAGGGTCGGGCCGACGATGAAGACGAACAGCGCCAGGGCCACCGCCAGCACCATGTTGGTGTTGGACAGCCACTGAATACCCTTCTCCACGCCGGAAACCGCCGAGATGACGAAGGCGACGGTCAGCACCGTGATGATGCCGATGTAGAGCAGCTTACCGGGATGCTCGATCCAGCCGTTGTGCTCGAGGCCGCCGGCGATCTGCAGGGCGCCCAGGCCCAGGGAGGCCGCCGAGCCGAACAGGGTGGCGAAGATCGCCATCATGTCGATGACCCGGCCGAGGGGACCGTTGGCGTGCCTGCCGATCAGCGGACGGAAGGCCACCGAGATCAGCTGGCAACGGCCACGGCGATAGGTGCCATAGGCGATGGCCAGGCCGACCACGGCGTAGATGGCCCAGGGATGCAGCGTCCAGTGGAATAGCGTGGTGGCCATGGCCACCTGCAGCGCGGCGCTGGTCTGCCCCGCTACGCCACCTGGAGGCGGGTTGAGATAGTGCGACAGCGGCTCGGCCACGCCGAAGAACATCAGGCCGATGCCCATGCCGGCGCTGAACATCATCGCCACCCAGGACAGGGTACGGAATTCCGGTTGCTCATCGTCCCGGCCCAGGGGAATCCGCCCATAGCGACTGGCGGCCAGCCAGATGACGAAGACCACGAAACCGGTGGATGTCAGGACGAACAGCCAGCCGAAGCGCGTGATGACCCAGTTCTGGGCGATGGAGGCGCTGGTGGCGAGACTCGCCTGGCTGACGAAGCCCCAGATCACGAAGGCGAGCGCGGCGATGCTGGTGACGCCGAAGACGACCCAGTCGGTGGTACCGGCCAGGCGCCGGTCGCGCCGGGCCTCCTCGGTGCGGGAGGGATCGGTGATGCTGATGTCGAGCGTTGCGCTCTTTTCTTCCGTTGCCATGGTTCTACCTTGCCCCAGTGTTGGATGGCCGCTGCTCGAGAGCGACAGCCAAACTGCTCCGGATTCGCCACGGTTCAGCGAATCGGACGCCATTAACCGGGTTTAGGCATACGGAAAAAACCCCTGCGTCGGCTGTGGACACACCGAGGTCGCTCCCGCCGTGCGGGCATGCGCAGGAGTCGACCTGAGTCACGGCAGCGCCAAGCAAAAGGCCCCGGTGTCATCCACCGAGGCCTTGTGTACCTCGCCGCTGAGGCCTAGGCGCCGAGCGGGAAGCTGCGCCCCGGGAAGAACAGCCGCTGAAGCTCCTGGCCGGGCTCGTCGGCACGCATGAAGGCTTCGCCGACCAGGAAGGCACGCACCTCGTTGTCTTCCATCAACTCCACGTCGGCGCGCTTGAGGATGCCGCTCTCGGTGATCACCAGGCGGTCCGCCGGAATGCGCGGCAAGAGCTCCAGGGTGTGGTCCAGCGTCACCTCGAAGGTGTGCAGGTTGCGGTTGTTGATGCCCACCAGCGGGGTATCCAGCACCTTGAGCGCACGCTCCAGTTCGTCACCGTCGTGCACCTCGACCAGCACGTCCAGGCCGACGTCCTTGGCCACGGCGGCCAACTCGCCCATCTGGCCGTCTTCCAGGGCCGCGACGATCAGCAGGATGCAGTCGGCCCCGATGGCGCGGGCCTCCACCACCTGGTGGGGATCGATGAGGAAGTCCTTGCGGATCACCGGCAACTGGCAGGCGGCGCGCGCCTGCTGCAGATAGGCGTTACCGCCCTGGAAGAAATCCACGTCGGTGAGCACGCTCAGGCAGGTGGCCCCGCCCTGGGCATAGCTGTGGGCGATCTCGGCCGGCACGAAGTGTTCGCGAATCACGCCCTTGCTTGGCGAAGCCTTCTTCACCTCGGCGATGACCGCCGCCTGCTTGCGTGCCACCTGGGCCTGCAGGGCGCGGGCGAAGCCACGTGGAGCATCGGCGGCGCGGGCCAGCGCCTCGAGTTCGGCCAAGGTGGTACGGGCCTTGAGTTGGGTGATTTCCTCGGCCTTGCGGGCCAGGATCTTCTGCAACACGGTGGGCACGGTCACGCGCGATTCTCCTCTCGATAGACGGAAGTGAAATGGGCCAGCTCTTCGAGTTTTTCCCGAGCCAGACCACTGTAGAGCGCATCGTGGGCGAGTAGAACCCCTTCGTGCAGGCTGTGGGCGAGATCGGCGGCGTAGAGCGCGGCACCGGCGTTGAGCACGATCATGTCGGCGGCCTTCTGCCCGGCCTCGGTCTTGCGCCGACCCAGGGCGTCGCGGATCAGCGCCAGGGAGGCCTCGGGGCCATCCACGCTGAGGCCGACCAGGGTCTGGCTCTTGATCCCCAGGTCCTCGGGCAGCACCTCGTACTCGCTGATGCTGCCATCCTTGAGTTCGGCGACTTGGGTCGCGGCCGCCAGACTGAATTCGTCCAGGCCATCGCGGGAATGCACCACCAGCACATGCTGGCTACCCAGGCGCTGCAGCACCTCGGCCAACGGCCGGCAAAGGGCGGCGTTGAACACCCCGACCACCTGGTGCCGTACACCGGCCGGGTTGGTCAGCGGACCGAGCATGTTGAACAGGGTGCGCAGCCCCAGCGAGCGGCGCGGACCGGCGGCGTGACGCATGGCGCTGTGGTGCGCCTGGGCGAACATGAAGCCGACGCCCACTTGCTCGATGCAGCGGGCGATCTGCTCGGGACTCAGCTCCAGGTAGATGCCGGCGGCCTCCAGCAGATCGGCACTGCCGCTCTTGCCGGATACCGCGCGATTACCGTGCTTGGCGACCTTGCCACCGGCCGCCGCCACCACGAACACCGAGGCCGTCGAAACGTTGAAGATGTTGGCACCGTCGCCCCCGGTACCGACCACGTCGACGACGTGGTCGAGACTGGGCAGCACCACCGGCGTGGCCAGTTCGCGCATCACGCTGACCGCGCCGCAGATCTCGTCGATGGTCTCGCTCTTGATGCGCATGCCCATGAGGAAGGCGCCGATCTGCGCCTCGTCGGCACCGCCGGTCATGATCTGGCGCATCACCGCCTGCATCTCGGCCACGCTCAGGTCGAGTTGCCCGCTGATGCGGTTCAAGGCCTGCTTGATGTCCATCTAGCGGCGCCCTCCCTGCTGCTTGAGGAAGTTGGCCAACAGGTCGTGGCCATGCTCGGTGAGGATGGACTCGGGGTGGAATTGCACGCCCTCGATCATGAATTCGCGATGCCGCAGACCCATGATCTCGTCGATGCTGCCGTCCGGATGCTGGGTCCAGGCGGTGATCTCCAGGCAGTCGGGCAGGGTCTCGCGCTTGACCACCAGCGAGTGGTAGCGGGTCACGGTGAAGGGGTTGGGCAGGCCGGCGAAGACGCCTTCGCCATTGTGGTAGACCGGGCTGGTCTTGCCGTGCATCGGCTCGCGCGCCCGCACCACCTCGCCACCGAAGGCCTGGCCCAGGCTCTGGTGACCCAGGCAGACGCCCAGCACCGGCAGCTTGCCGGCGAAGCGTTCCAGGGTGGCGAGGGAGATGCCCGCCTCGTTGGGCGTGCAGGGGCCGGGAGAGACGACGATGCGCTCCGGCGCCAGGTCTTCGAGTGCCTCGACCGGCACCTCGTCGTTGCGGACCACCTTGACCTCGGCGCCCAGTTCACCCAGGTACTGGACCAGGTTGTAGGTAAAGGAATCGTAGTTATCGAGCATCAGCAGCATGGCGGATCACCCTTGGAATCGATTGCGGCTGTTGAAAAGGACTCAGCTTCGCCACGGTACCGAGGACGGTGACCGGGGGCTGGAACGACAAGGCGGGCCGGACGTACCGGCAGGGGGATGTCAGGCGCGCCAGCGCCAACGGGCGTGGGCCTTGAAGAGAGGCATCGAGAGGGCGGCGCTGCGGGTCACGGGACGGATTCCGACGTGGTTCTCTCCGCACAGTAGCCCAGCCCGCCGCCCGGCGCAACCGCTGGCGGCTCAGGCCTTGAGTCGACCGTAGGCCGCCAGCACCGTCCGCTCGGACTGCACCAGGTAGCTTTCCAGGGCGGCCGTGGCCTCGGCGGGCTTGCCTTCTTCCAGCAGCTCGACGATGGCGACGTTCATCTCCAGGTAAGGACCATGGAGGAATTCCGGATCGTTGAGCAGACCGAAGGCCAGGCGCAACTCGGCGGAAAGCTGGTCATAGAAGGCCGACAGCCGTGGGCTGTCGGCCAGTTCGACGATGGCGGTGTGGAAGGCCATGTTGCCGGTGCCCACCGCCACCCAGTCCTGGGCCGCGCGGGCACGCTGGGCCGCCGTCACCGCCTCGCGCATGCGCAGCGCGCCCGGATGCCGCGGATAGGCCTTGGCCAGCGCCTGGCATTCGATGAAGCGCCGCACCCGGTAGATATCGATGATCGAGGCCATGTCGGGCACGCAGACGAATACCCCGCGATTGGGCTCGTGCTTGAGCAGACCTTCCTGGGTCAACACCCGGAAGGCCTCGCGCAGGGTATTGCGGGAGATCTCCAGGCGCTCCGCCAGCGCCGCCTCGGACAGGCGCTGGCCGGGCTTGAGCTCGCCCTCCACCAATTGACGGCGGATCTCGGCGGTCACGGATTCGCCGAGGGTACGGGCATTGGCGGGCACGGGGTTCTTCATGGATGTTCCAGAGCAGGCAGGCGCGCTGCCGATGGTGTCCGAGGGCGAACACTTAGGCAAGGAAACCTGAGTAACTGCGCACCAGCAGGTAGCATCTCTGAGTATATGAGTAACAAAATGGTGCAAATGAAAGAACCATAATTATATTTTTGTTGAACAATAAATTCAGGCAGAACCTACAATATCTGGATTCTGGTCGACAGTGGCACAGAGGTTGCGTTAGCCGGGCCATGCCTTCCCCACCAGGACCGCCACCGTGACCCAAACCGCCAGTGCCACCCATGCTTTCGCCAAGGACCGCCGAGCCTCACTGATCGCCGCCATCTTCCTGATGGCCACCTCGGCCATCGGTCCCGGCTTCCTCACCCAGACCGCCACCTTCACCGCCAAGCTGGGCGCCGCCTTCGCCTTCGGCATCCTCGCTTCCATCCTCATCGACTTCGTGGTGCAGCTGAACGTCTGGCGCATCGTCGCCCTGACCCGCATGCGGGCCTCGGATATCGCCAACGCGGCCATTCCCGGCAGCGGCTACCTGCTGGCGGTGCTGGTGATCTCCGGTGGCCTGGTGTTCAGCCTGGGCAACATCGCCGGTGCCGGCCTCGGCCTGAATGCCCTGCTCGGCCTGGACCCGGCCTGGGGCGGTGCCCTCAGCGCGCTGATGGCGATCGGTATCTTCCTGTCGCACCGCGCCGGGATCGCCATGGATCGCATCATGGTGGTACTCGGCGTGTTCAAGGTGGCGCTGATCCTCATCGCCTGCTTCGCCTCCCATCCGCCCGTGGGCGAGGCCCTGCGCCAGACGGTGTTCCCGGACGTGCTGGACTTCGCCTCCATCACCACCATCGTCGGCGGCACCGTGGGCGGCTACATCACCTATGCCGGCGCCCATCGCCTGCTGGACCGCGGCACCGTCGGGGTGGAAAACATCGACGCCGTGTCCAAGGCCGCGCTCAGCGGCATCCTGGTCACCGGCATCGCCCGCTACGTGCTGTTCCTGGCCATCTTCGGGGTGGTCGCCAGCGGGGTGGTGATCGACATCTCCGGCCAGGCCGCCAACCCGGCAGCCCAGGCCTTCGACGCCAGTCTCGGCGAATACGGTCTGCGGGTGTTCGGCCTGGTGCTCTGGGCCGCCGGCATCAGCAGCATCATCGGCGCCGCCTACACCTCCATGACCTTCATCACCGTGTTCTCCAAGAACATCACCGAACGGGCGCGTAATCTCTGCACCGTGGTCTTCGTGCTGATCGCCCTGGGCATCTATCTGTCGATCGGCAAACCGCCAGCGGCCCTGCTGGTATTCGCCGGTGGCTTCAACGGCCTGATCCTGCCGCTCGGCCTGACGCTGTTCATGTACGTGGGCTGGCGCCGCTCCGACCTCATGGAGGGCTACCATTACCCTCGCTGGCTGCTGGTGCTGGGCGGGCTAACCTGCCTGCTGTCGTGGTACATGGCGGTCAAGTCCGCCGGTCCCATCTTCCACCTGCTCAGCGCCACCTGATCACGTCACAGGAGCCTCCCGCTATGCCAACCATCGATCTGAATAGCGACCTGGGTGAAAGCTTCGGCCAGTGGCGAATGGGTGACGATGCCGCCATGCTCGACATCGTCACCAGCGCCAACGTCGCCTGTGGTTTCCACGCCGGCGATCCGGCCGGCATCCTGCGCACCCTGCAGGCCGCCGCCGCCAAGGGTGTCGCGGTGGGCGCCCATGTCGCCTACCCCGACCTGGTGGGCTTCGGCCGGCGCAACCTGGACATCGCCAGCGACGAGCTGACCGCCGATGTGCTCTACCAGATCGGCGCCCTGCAGGCCCTGGCACGCGCCGCCGGGACGCGGGTGACCTACGTCAAGCCGCACGGCGCCCTGTACAACACCATCGCCCAAGACCCACGCCAGGCGCAGGCGGTGATCGCCGCCCTGCGCCAGCTCGACGAAGGCCTGGTGCTGGTCTGCCTGGCCGGTTCGCCGCTGCTCGGCTGGGCACGGGAAGCCGGTCTGACCTGCGTCGCCGAGGCCTTCGCCGATCGCGCCTACACGCCAGAGGGCACCCTGGTCTCGCGGCGCCTGCCTGGCGCGGTGCTGCACGATGCCGAACTCGTCGCCCAACGCATGCTGCGCCTGGTGCAGGACGGCGTGGTGGAGGCCATCGACGGTAGCCTGACGCCCATCGAGGCCGAGTCCATCTGCGTGCACGGCGACAGCCCCGGCGCGGTGGACATGGCCCGTGCCCTGCGTCGTCATCTCGAACTCGCCGGGGTGACCCCTCGCGCCTTCACGGAGGTCCCCTCATGAATCCGCTCAAAGCCGCCCAGGATGCCGCCATCGCCGCCGCCCGCGAGGCCCGCGCCCGCTACCGCGACGGTCTGGTCGCCCCCAGTGCCGGCGTCGCCCCCGGCATGACCCAGGCCAATCTCATCGCCCTGCCACGCGACTGGGCCTACGACTTCCTGCTCTATGCCCAGCGCAATCCCCAGGCCTGCCCGGTGCTGGACGTCACCGACGCCGGCAGCTACGCCACGCCGCTGGCCGAGGGCGCTGACCTGCGTACCGACCTGCCGCTGTATCGCGTCTGGCGCGACGGGGTGCTGGTGGAAGAAGTGGCCGATGGCCGCGCCGCCTGGGCCGAGCACGCGGACCTGGTGACCTTCCTGATCGGCTGCAGCTTCACCTTCGAGACCGGCCTGCTGGAAGCCGGCATCGAGATCCGCCACATCACCGACGGCTGCAACGTGCCCATGTACCGCACCAACCGCGCCTGCCGTCCGGCGGGCCGCCTGCATGGCGAGATGGTGGTGTCCATGCGCCCCATTCCCGCCGAGCGGGTCGCCGAGGCGGCCACCATCACCGCTCGCTATCCGGCGGTGCATGGCGCCCCGGTGCATATCGGCGAGCCGGCGCGGCTGGGCATCGCCGACCTGGCGCGGCCGGACTTCGGTGATGCGGTGCGCGTCGAGCCGGGCGAGATCCCGGTGTTCTGGGGCTGCGGCGTCACCCCCCAGGCGGCGGTCATGGCCTCCAAGGTGCCCTTCGCCATCACCCATGCGCCCGGCCACATGTTCATCACCGACGTGCCCGATCGCACCTATCACGTCTAGGAGAAGCCCTTGCGTTTTCTGCCCGTCAACCTGGATGCGCTGCTGGTGGAGCTGGCCGATCTCGACGAGACCCTGGCCCTGTTCGACGCCCTGCAGGCGCGGCCGCTGCCCGGGATCGAGGAGATCGTCCCGGCGGCCCGCACCCTGCTGGTCCAGTTCCGCCCCAGCGCCCTGAAAGCGGCCGACCTGGTCGACCACATCGCCGCCCTGCCCCTCGACGGCGGTGGCCGTGAAGCCGGCAAATTGGTCGAGATCCCGGTGCACTACAACGGCGAGGACCTGGACGAGGTGGCCCGGCTGCTCGGCCTGAGCGTGGCCGAGGTGATCCGGCGCCATACCGGCAGCGACTACCAGGTGGCCTTCTGCGGCTTCGCCCCGGGCTTCGGCTATCTGAGCGGCGGGCCGGGCTTCCAGGTGCCGCGGCGCAGCTCACCGCGTACCCGGGTGCCGGCCGGCTCGGTGGCCATCGCCGGCGGTTTCGCCGCCGTCTATCCCCAGGCCAGTCCCGGTGGTTGGCAACTGCTGGGGGTGACGCCCCTGCACCTCTGGGACCTGACGCGCCCGGAGCCGGCGCTGCTGCGCCCCGGCTACCGGGTGCGCTTCCGCGACGCCGGCCCGCTGCCGGCAGGCGGCCTGCCCGAGGCGCCGGTCGCGGCACCTGCCGCGCCGGCTACGGCCGACTACCTTGAAATCCTCAGCCCCGGCCTACGTACCCTGCTGCAGGATCTCGGCCGCCCAGGCCAGACCGGCCAGGGCGTCTCCGCCTCCGGCGCCCTGGATCGCGGCGCCCTGCGCGCGGCCAATCGCGCGGTGGGCAATGCGCCTGACAGCGGCTGCCTGGAAATCCTGCTGGGCGGCTTCAGCTGCGTCTGCCACGGCCAGGCCCTGGTCGCCGTCACCGGCGCCCCGGCGCCGCTGGAAGTGCTGACCCGCGCCGGACGGCGGTTGCAGCCCGCGCCCTATCAGCCCTTCCTCTTGGAAGACGGCGACCGCCTGAGCCTGGGCAGTCCGCCCACCGGCCTGCGCAGCTACCTGGCACTGCGCGGCGGCTTCGCCGTGACCCCGGTGCTGGGCAGCCTGGCGCGCGACACCCTGGCCAATGTCGGCCCGGCGCCCCTGGCCGCTGGCGACCGCCTGGGCTTTTATCCCGTGGTCGGTGGCGCTGCCGTGTCCTGCAGCGAAGCCGCACCCCTGGCGCTGCCCAGCGCCGACCAGGAGGTGGTGCTCGACGTGGTCCTCGGTCCGCGTAGCGACTGGTTCACCCCTGCCGCGCTGGAAACCTTGGCCGGGCAGAGTTGGCGCGTCACACCCCAGTCCGACCGGGTCGGTATTCGCCTGGCTGGCGAGACGCCCCTGGAACGCCAGGTGGCCGGCGAGTTGCCCAGCGAAGGCACCGCCCTGGGCGCCATCCAGGTACCACCCAATGGCCAGCCGGTGCTGTTCCTCGCCGACCATCCGCTCACCGGCGGCTATCCGGTGATCGGTGCCGTCGCCAGTCACCATCTGGACCTGGCCGGACAGATCCCGGTCGGTGCCCGTATCCGCTTCAATCCGCTGGGTCCCTTCGCTGAACTGCGTCCCAGCGCTTCTCCTGCTGCCGAGAACACCCCATGAAAAAAGTCCTGATCGCCAACCGCGGCGAGATCGCCGTCCGCATCGTCCGCGCCTGCCGTGACTACGGTGTGGCCTCGGTAGCCGTCTACGCCGACGCCGACTTCGACGCCCTGCACGTGCACCTGGCCGACGAAGCCTATGGCCTGGATGGCCAGCGCCCGGCCGAGACCTACCTGGACATCGCCAAGCTGCTGGACGTGGCCCGCCGCGCGGGCGCCGATGCCGTCCACCCCGGCTATGGCTTCCTCTCCGAGCGCGCCGACTTCGCCCGCGCGGTACAGGCGGCTGGCCTGACCTGGATCGGTCCG
This sequence comes from Pseudomonas oryzihabitans, assembly GCF_006384975.1. Classification (NCBI taxonomy): domain Bacteria; kingdom Pseudomonadati; phylum Pseudomonadota; class Gammaproteobacteria; order Pseudomonadales; family Pseudomonadaceae; genus Pseudomonas; species Pseudomonas oryzihabitans. Next base: position 4,122,772 of record NZ_CP021645.1, on the reverse strand, counting down.
AATCCGGACACCATCGACGCCCTGGGCGACAAGGTGCAGGCCCGGCGCATCGCCCTGGGCGTCGGCGCACCGCTGGTGGCCGGCACCGAAGACCCGGTGAGTGGCGCGGCCGAGGTGCTGGCCTTCGCCGAGGCGCACGGCCTGCCCATCGCCATCAAGGCAGCCTTTGGCGGCGGTGGACGCGGACTCAAGGTAGCCTGGCGCCTGGACGAGGTGGCCGAGCTGTACGAATCGGCGGTCCGCGAGGCCACTGCCGCCTTCGGCCGCGGCGAATGCTTCGTCGAACGCTTCCTCGACCGTCCGCGGCACATCGAAGCCCAGGTGCTGGCCGACCGCCATGGCCGGGTCGAAGTGGTGGGTACCCGCGACTGCTCGCTGCAGCGGCGCAACCAGAAACTGGTGGAAGAAGCGCCCGCGCCCTTCCTCGACGACGCCCTGCGCCAGCGCATCCACGCCTCCGCGCGCGACATCTGCGCCGCCGCCGGCTACGTCGGCGCCGGTACCGTGGAATTCCTGCTGAGCCAGGATGGCACCCTGTCCTTCCTGGAGGTCAACACCCGCCTGCAGGTGGAACACCCGGTCACCGAGGAAACCAGCGGCCTGGACCTGGTGGTCGAGCAACTGCGCATCGCCGACGGCCTGCCGCTGTCCTTCGCCGAGGTGCCGGCGCCGCGCGGACACAGCTTCGAATTCCGCATCAACGCCGAAGACCCCGGTCGCGGCTTCCTGCCCACCCCAGGGCCCATCACCGCCTTCCGCGCCCCCAGCGGTCCCGGCATCCGCCTGGACAGCGGCGTGGCGGCCGGCTCCCAGGTGGCGCCCAATTTCGACTCCATGATCGCCAAGCTGATCGTCACCGGCGCCACCCGCGAGCAGGCCATCGCCCGCGCCCGCCGTGCCCTGGCGGAGTTCAGCGTGGAAGGCGTCGCCACGGTCCTGCCCTTCCACCAGGCGGTGATGGCCCATGCCGACTTCACCGGCGCGGCCTTCGCCGTGCACACCCGCTGGATCGAGACGGTATTCGCCGAGCAGATCGCCCTGGCGCCGCGCAGCGAGCCAGCTGACGACGGCGTGCTGCGCACCTTCGTCGAGATCGACGGCCGCCGCCACGCCCTCGGCCTGCCCAGCGCCCTGCTACGCGGCCTGGCCGTGAGCGCCCCGGCCGGCGAAGCGGTAGCGGCAGCTCCCGCAGCCGACGCCAATGCCCTCACCACCCCGGTGGCGGGCAACCTGCACGCCTGGGCGGTGGAGGACGGCGCCACGGTCGCAGCCGGTCAGGTGGTCGCGGTGATGGAGGCGATGAAGATGGAAACCCAGGTCCTCGCTCCACGCGCCGGGCGCCTGGCGATCACCCAGCCGGCCGGGGACTACCTGGCGGCCGGGGCCGTCCTGGGGCGGATCGAAGACGTTTAGGCGGAGTGCCTTATCGCGGCCATGGGCCGCTCCTACGGGCACGGAGCTAACCTGTAGGAGCGGCCGCATCGGCGGGCCGCCATGGCCGCGATCCGCTAACAGCTGAGGCGCTGCCCTAAACCTTCCCTTCCGCCAACTTCACCGCGCGGAACATGGCGCGTCTCTTGTTGAGGGTCTCTTCCCATTCCGCGGCCGGCTGGGAATCGGCGACGATGCCGCCGCCCGCCTGGACGTGCAGCTCGCCGTCCTTGATCACCGCGGTGCGGATGGCGATGGCGGTGTCCATGTTGCCGTTCCAGGCCAGGTAGCCCACGGCGCCGCCATAGATACCGCGCTTGACCGGCTCCAGTTCGTCGATGATCTCCATGGCGCGGATCTTCGGCGCGCCAGACAGGGTGCCGGCCGGCAGGATGGCGCGCAGGGCGTCCATGGCGGAGAGCTCGGGCTTGAGCCGACCGGTGACGTTGCTGACGATGTGCATCACGTTGGAATAACGCTCGATGACCATCTTCTCGGTCAGGGTCACGCTGCCAGTGGCGGAGACCCGACCGACGTCGTTGCGGCCCAGATCGATCAGCATCAGGTGCTCGGCCAGCTCCTTGGCATCGGCCAGCAGGTCGCGCTCCAGCGCCAGATCGGCCTCTTCGGTAGCCCCGCGCGGGCGGGTACCAGCGATGGGGCGGACGGTGATCTCGCCGTCCTCCACCCGTACCAGCACCTCGGGCGAACTGCCGACCACGTGGAAGTCACCGAAGTTGAAGAAGTACATGTAGGGCGTGGGGTTGAAGCAGCGCAGCGCCCGGTAGAGGTCGATAGGTGCGGCCTGGAAATCGATGGTCATGCGCTGCGACGGCACCACCTGCATGCAGTCGCCGGCCAGGATGTAGTCCTTGATCCGCGCCACCGCATTTTCGTAGTCGTCACGGCTGTAGCTGGAGCGGAAAGCCGGCTCGCCAGGCACCTGCATGGCATTGAAATCCAGGCCCAGACGCGGGGCGATGGGTTGGCGGATGCGCTCGCGCAACGCGGCCAGACGCGCCTGGCCCTGCTCGTAGGCCTCCGGCTGGGCCGGGTCCACCAGCACGATGCAGTGCAGCTTGCCGGCGAGGTTGTCGAACACCACCACCTCGTCCGACACCATCAGCAGAATGTCCGGCGTGCCCAGCGGATCGGGATTGGGCGAGGCACCCAGGCGTTTTTCCACGTAACGCACGCAGTCATAGCCGAAGTAACCCACCAGACCGCCATCGAACTTGGGCAGGTTGGGCACCGCCGGCACGCGATAGCGGGTCTTGAACGCCTCGACGAAGGCCAGCGGGTCCTCGACGGTGCAGGCTTCGAGCTGCTCCTCGCCCTCGTGCACGGTCACCTCGTAGCCATGCACGCGCAGCAGCGTCCGGCACGGCAGGCCGATGATCGAATAGCGCCCCCACTTCTCGCCGCCCTGCACCGACTCCAGCAGATAGGAGTTGGGCGCATCGGCCAGCTTCAGATAAAGGGAGAGGGGGGTGTCGAAGTCGGCCAGGGTTTCGAAGGCCAAGGGAATGCGGTTATAGCCTTGAGCGGCCAGGCGCAGGAAGTCGTCGCGGGTCATGATCAGCCTCGTGGCGAGGAAAACGAAAGGTCGGGTGCACAGCGCGCCGGTCTACTACCGGCCAAGACGAAATCAGGCGCGCCAGCGCCAACGGGCCAGGGCCTTGATGACTTTCATCCATGCTCGCGAGGAGCCTGTGCGGGTGACCACCACGATGCGATCTCTTGCTCTTGGGGTGAAGGGCCACGTTAGCCTAGCCGGCGCGGCAAGGCAACCGGCCGGCCACGCCTGACGCTAGATGAACAGCTCGCGCAGATCGTCGACCACCAGGTCGGGTTGCTCGTTGGCGATGGGCTCACCGTGATTATAGCCGTAGCTCAGCGCCACGCAGCGTACCCCGGCCGCGCGGGCGGCGCGGATGTCGTTGCGCGAGTCGCCAATGAACAGAGCCTGCTCGGCAGACACGCCGGCCTTGTCCATCACCAGCAACAGGCCCGCCGGATCGGGCTTCTGCTGCGGCAGGGTATCGCCGCCGACGATCCAGTCGAAGTCACCCAAGCCCATGTCGGCCAGCAGCGGCGCGACGAAGCGCTCCGGCTTGTTGGTGATCACCGCCAGGCGCACGCCCAGGGTGCGCAGCAGCGCCAGGCTGTCCAGCACGCCGGGATAGACGCGGGTCAGGGCATGGCTGCCACCATAGAGCTCCATGAACAGCGCCAGGGCGCGGTCGGCCGCGGCATCGTCCACGGCGTCGTGCTGCATGTCATCGGCCAGGGCACGGCGTACCAGCACCCGGGCGCCATTGCCGATCCACAGGCGCACCTTGGCCAGACCGGCTGGCGCGCGGCCCAGCCGTTCGAGCATGGCGTCCACCGCCGCGGCCAGGTCCGGCGCGGAATCCAGCAGGGTGCCATCGAGGTCGAACATCACCAGTTCGGGCGGATGACCACCGCCGAGCCGCACCAGGGCACTCATACCGACTGGGCCTTGGCTAGCTCAGCACGCATCGCCTGGATCACCGCAGCATAGTCCGCCTGGCCGAAGATGGCCGAGCCGGCGACGAAGGTATCGGCCCCGGCGCGGGCGATCTCGCCGATGTTCTTGACGTTGACGCCGCCATCGATCTCCAGTCGGATCGGCCGCCCCGAGGCGTCGATAAGGGCCCGCGCCTCGCGCAGCTTGTCGAGGGTGCCGGGGATGAACTTCTGGCCACCGAAGCCGGGGTTGACGCTCATCAGCAGCACCATGTCGATCTTGTCCATCACGTACTTGAGGGCGTCCAGCGAGGTGGCCGGGTTGAACACCAGACCGGCGCGGCAACCGCCGTCCTTGATCAGTTGCAGGGAGCGGTCGATATGCTCGGAGGCTTCCGGGTGGAAGGTGATGTCGGTGGCGCCGGCCTCGATGAAGTCGCCGATGATGCGATCCACCGGCTTGACCATCAGGTGCACGTCGATGGGGGCGGTCACCCCGTAGTTGCGCAGCGCCTTGCAGACCATGGGCCCGATGGTGAGATTGGGCACATAGTGGTTGTCCATCACGTCGAAATGGACCATGTCGGCACCGGCGGCGAGGACCCTGTCAACTTCTTCGCCGAGACGGGCGAAATCGGCGGACAGGATCGAAGGAGCGATGGCGAAGGGTTGCATGAGGAAGAGCCTCGGCTGGGGTGAGTGGCAGCATTGTAACGAAGATCCGCGGGATGCCGCCGCGTTCCCGCTGCCCAGCCGGCCTGAACGGCGGTAGGCTCGGCGGGGTCCATCGCTGACCTCTGCCGTCCATCCGTTCGAGGAAGTCCATTCGATGTCATCGTCATCCCTGCGGCTGCGCGCCGGAGCCTTGCTCCTGCTCGCCCTGGCCGCCTCCGTGCAGGCCGAAGAGGCACCGCCGGCAGCGGAAACTGCCCCGCCCGCCCAGACGGCTACCCTCGCCCCCGCCCCGACGCGCAGCGCCGAACAGCAGCAGGCCTTGGAACGCGAGCTGCCGGCCGAGCAGCAGAAGCAATTGCGCGCCGGTGATGAGAGCTTTCTGGCGCTGCTGCGCCCGTCGGTCCCGGCCAAAGCCCGCGGCATCCTGATCCTGGTGCCGGGCGACGGCGAATCCGCTGACTGGCCCAACGTGGTGGCGCCGCTGCGCAACGACCTGCCCAACTATGGCTGGGACACCCTCAGCCTCAGCCTGCCCGATCCCTACGACCCTCTGGCCGCGCTACGTCGCACCACCGCCCCGGCGGACAGCGACGCCCAGGCCAATGCCGAGCAGACGGCGCCGCCGGTGACTGGCGGCAGCGGTACGGCGCCGACGCCCCAGACCCAGGCCGAAGCCGGCTCCGGCGAACCGGCCCAGGCGGCCACCGCGCCGGTCGATCCGGAAGCCCTGGCCAACGCCCATGCCGAGCAGGTCTTGGCCCGTGTTGCCGCCGGCATCGATTTCGCCCTGCAACAGGGCATCAAGCCCATCATCCTGGTCGGCCACGGCACCGGCGCCTACTGGGCCGCGCGTTACCTGGCGGAAAAGGAACCGAGCGACGTTCATCAACTGGTGCTCATCGACGGTAGCGAGCCGCAGGGCATGCCGCCGCGGCTGGTCGCCACCATGGGCAAGAAAGATCTGCAGATCGCCGACCTGGTGCGCCATCCGGATGTGGCGGCCGCCGTGAATCGCAAGGACCGCGCCTCGCAGAAGGCCAACAAGAACTACCGCCAGATCGAGTTGCCGGTGCACTTCGGTGACCGCGCCGACGAACAGCAGCAGATCATGCGCCGCCTGCGTGGCTGGCTCGACCACCTGCCTGCCGCCCCCGCGGCTAGCGAAAGCCCCGCCGGGTCTTGATCAACTGGTAGGCGGCGTGCAACTCGGCGGTACGTTGGGCAGCGGCATAGACCGCCGACTGGCCCGCCCCGGCACCGGCCTTCTTGTCGGGATGATGACGGCTGAGCAGCCGGCGATAGGCCTGCTTCACCGTGGCCGCGTCGGCATCCTCGGTGACGCCGAGCAGTTGCAAGGCCTGGCGATAGTTTTCCGCGCTGCTGGGCTGCCGCGGCGCGGTCTGCACCGGTGGCTGCAGGGCCAGCACCTGGGCTTCGGCGAAGCCCATCGCCTGGCCCCAGCCAAGGATCTCGTCGCGGTCGCCAGGTCTGACGCTGCCGCTGATCCAGACCATGCGCCAGCAGGATTTCAGGATGTTCTCGCCACGCTCGCTGAGTCGCTGCAATTCGTCCGCCGATGGCAGCGTGCCGCCTTTGCCCTGCTCGAAGGCGGCGATGGCGCGTTTGCGGTCGTCCGTCCCCAGGCCCAGGCGCTCGATTTCCCCCTCGGCCTGGCGGATATGCGCGGTAAGTACCCGGCCACCACGCTTGGCCAACCGCCCGAGCAGCTGGAATTGCGCCTGGTGCTCGAATCGGCCGGGGCGGCGCTGCCAACGCGCCTTCCAGCCGACCAGGGAGGTCAGCCCCAGCTTGCGCTCCGCCGCATGGGCGAGCAGCGCCACCAGCAGCGCCCCGGGAATGCTGGCCACGGCCCAGCCGGCCAGGAAACCCAGCAGCGTCAGCGGCCAGAACCAGAGTCTCACGGGGCGGTCCCGAACAGCAGCTCCGCCTCGGCCAGGCGCTCCAGGGTGCCGACGTCCACCCAACGCCCGTCCAGTCGCTCACCGGATACTCGCCCGGCGGCGATGGCCGGGCGCAGCACGTCGACCAATTTGAAGGCTCCGGCCGTATAGCCTTCGAATAACTGCGGATGCAGCACGGCGATACCGCTGTAGGTGAGCTTGGTCGTGGCCTCCGAGGTAATCCGGCCACCCACCAGGCCAAAATCGCCGACCGGGTGATGGACGGGATTGTCGACCAGCACCAGATGCGCCAGGCAGCCGGCTGGCAGGGCCAGGCTGGCGAAGTCGAAATCGGTGCGGATATCGCCATTGACCAGCACGAAGGGCTCGCTGCCGAGCAATGGCAGCGCCTGGAAGATGCCGCCACCGGTCTCCAGCGGCTCCCCCTCGGCGGAGAAACGGATGGTAACCCCGAACCGGCTGCCATCGCCCAGGGCGGCTTCCAGTTGCGCGCCCAACCAGGCATGGTTGATCACCAAATCGGTAATGCCCACCGCGGCCAGCGCCCGGATGTGATGTTCGATGAGCGGGCGACCGTTCACCTCGATCAACGGCTTGGGCAGGCTCAGGGTCAGCGGCCGCATCCGCTCGCCCTTACCCGCCGCCAGGATCATGGCCTTCATGGGTCAACTCGCTCGGCATGCAATTCGTCCAGCAGCCGGCCCAGGTCGGCCAGCTCCGGCCGCCGCGCCACCACGGTGCGGATATAGGCGAGAAAGCGCGGTGTATCGGCGACATAGCGCGGCTTGCCATCGCGATGCCAGATACGGGCGAAGATGCCCATCACCTTGAGATGGCGCTGCACGCCCATCAGATCCGAGGCGCGCTGGAAGTCGGCGAAGTCGGCCTGCACCGGCACCCCGGCGCTACGCGCCTGCTCCCAGTAACCCAGCAACCAGCGCTGCACCAGCGGTTCCGGCCAGCTCAGGAAGGCATCCTTGAACAGGCTGGTGATGTCGTAGGTCACCGGGCCGATGACCGCGTCCTGGAAGTCCAGCACGCCCGGATTGGGCGTACTGAGCATCAGGTTGCGCGGCATGAAGTCCCGATGGACCAGCACCTGCGGCTGCGCCAGGGCGCTTTCGATCAATACCCGGCAGATGGCCTGCCAACGCTCGAGCTGGGTAGCACTGAAGGTCCGCTCCAGCTCGCGACCGACGTACCACTCGGGAAAGAGGCCAAGCTCACGCGCCAGCAGAGGCTCATCGTAGAGCGGCAGACTGCCGTTCGTCGGTTGTTTGGTCTGAAAGGCCAGCAGCGCCTCGATGGCGGCCTGGAAGTAATCGTCGGCGTTCGTCGCGTTGATCACTTCCAGATAGGTCAGGGTGCCCAGGTCACTCAGGAGCAGGAAGCCGCGCTCCAGATCCTGTGCCAGGATACGCGGCACATGGACCCCGGCAGCCGCCAACAGACCGGCCACCTGCACGAACGGACGGCAGTCCTCCTGCGGTGGCGGGGCATCCATCACGATCAGGCTGCGTCCCTCGCCCGCCCAGCGGAAATAGCGGCGAAAGCTGGCATCGCTGCTGGCCGCGGTCAGGCTGCCGACAGGCACCTCCCCCCAGGCCTGCTCCCGGAAAATTTCCGGCAAAACGCTGGTCAGCCAGTCTTCTATCTGGTTTAAGCGAACATCTTCAGTCATTTACAGCGGATCCCCCGGCCCTAGCCGATGCGCAGGTCATGTTTTATTATCCGCTATCTTTTTGAGCCCATCGAGAGGCCGCGGCCCCTTAATGGCCGGCGTGCAGGACGACTTTAAGGATGGCCGTGAAAACCCCCGCGTTTCGCAGAAAATTTCCCCTCTTGGTAACCGGCAGCCTGCTCGCCATGCAGCCCGTCACCGCCCTCATCGCCGCGCCCGCCGAACAGTTCAACTGTACTGCCGGTGCGGGTGGTGGCTGGTCATGCGGCACCCTGGCGCCGACGACGGCACTACCGCCGCGCCCCAGCAAAGGCGAGACCCAAGGCGTCGCGGCGCAGCCGGCCGCTCGCCAGGGTGACGACGCCGTCCTGGTCACCGAGAGCAAGGGCCGTGCCCTGAAGTCCCGCAGTGCCGACTACAGTCACCTGGACTGGGTCCCGCGCGACCAGCTCACACCGGCCCAATTGGCCGAGACCGCGCCCTACTGCAGCGGTGCCTATGTCGAGCCGCAGCGTCCGGGCATGTACGACAACACCCCCACCTCTAAGGCCCCGACCTACATCTCCGCCAAGGCCTCGCGCTACGAGCAGGAGCAGCAGGTCGCCACCCTCGCCGGTGACGTGGTGCTGCGCCAGGGCGGCATGCAGGTGGAATCCCAGGAAGCCAACCTGCACCAACTGGAGAATCGCGGCGAGCTCAAGGGCAACGTCAAATTCCGCGACAACGGCGTGCTGATGGTGGGCGACAAGGCCGACCTGCAGCTGGACAACGGCCAGGTCCAGATCGACAACGCCGAATTCGTCATGCACCAGAACCATGCCCGTGGCAGCGCGCTCTACGCCAAGCGCGGCGACGACGCCATCATCCGCCTCAAGGATGGCACCTACACCACCTGTGAACCGGGCAGCAACGCCTGGCAGCTCAAGGGCAACACCGTCACCCTGAACCCGGCGACGGGCCTGGGCTACGCGACCAACGCCACCCTGAGAGTCAAGGACATCCCGGTCCTCTACACGCCGTTCATCTATTTCCCCATCGATGACCGCCGCCAGTCCGGTTTCCTCGCGCCCTCGATCAGCACCTCCAGCGACACCGGCTTCGCGATCACCACGCCCTACTACTTCAACCTGGCGCCCAACTACGACGCCACCCTCTATCCGCGCTACATGGCCAAGCATGGCCTGCAGACCGAGGGAGAGTTCCGCTACCTGACCCATAGCAGCGAAGGCCAGGTGTACGGCTCCTACCTCAAGGACACCGATCCCGAGCACGCGGGCGAACCGGAAGCCACCGACAACCGCTGGCTGTACGGCTGGAAGAACCGCAGTGGCCTGGATTCACGCCTGCTGGCCGAGGTGGACTACACCCGCATCAGCGATCCCTACTACTTCCAGGACCTGGACACCGACCTCGGCATCAACAAGCCGACCTACGTGAACCAGCAGGGTCGCCTGACTTATCGCGGCGACAACTTCACCGCCGCGCTGAACATGCAGGCCTACCAGCTGGCGACCGTTTCCGACGTGACGCCCTACAACCGCCTACCGCAGCTGACCGTCAATGGCGCCCTGCCCTACCACCCGGGTGGCCTGGACTTCACCTACGACACCGAGGCGGTGCGCTTCGAGCGTAGCTTCGACGACAACACCTATTTTGACATCGATGAAAAAGGCAATCGGACCAACTTCCGCACTCGCCCCGACGTCAATATCTTTGGTCTGGCCCGCGCCAACGGCAACCGCTATAACTTGGCGCCCGGCATGGCCCTGCCCATGACCCAGAGCTGGGGCTTCCTGACGCCAGCAGTACGCTACTACTACACCCAGTACGATCTGGATCTGGATAGCAAAGGCGTCAGAGATCTCGGCGGTTCGTACGATAAGACCCCAAGCCGTGAAGTCCCCCTGTTCAGCCTGGACAGCGGCCTCTACTTCGACCGTAGCTCTAACCTATTTGGCGAAGGCGGCAAGCAGACCCTGGAACCACGTGCCAAGTACCTCTATGTACCTTATCGCGACCAGAGCGACATCCCAATTTTCGATACTGGCGAGAACACCTTCAGCTACAACGCTCTATGGCGCGACAATCGCTTCACTGGTACCGATCGCATCGGCGATGCCAACCAAGTCGGCCTGGGTGTCACCAGCCGCTTCATCGAGCCCAACGGCTTCGAGCGTGCCAATGTAAGTCTCGGCGAACTGTTCTACTTCCAAGATCGCGAGGTCCAACTGCCGGGCTTGGAAAACAACCTGCCTGACGATGCCACCACCTCGCGCTCACCCTATGCCCTGGCCGGTATGTATCGCTTCAACCGCGACTGGCGCTTGAATGGCGAATACAACTGGGACCCGATACTACGTCACACCGACTCGGGCAGCCTGATGTTTCACTATCAGCCGGAGGCCCAGCCGGGCAAGATCCTGAACGTCGGCTATCGCTATCGTGACAATGTACGGGTCTACGATCCGAACCTGGGTCGCTTCACCTACAACAGCAACGATTACAAGATCGACCAGCACGACATCTCCTTCATCTGGCCGATCGTGCCGCAGTGGTCGGCCATCGCCCGCTGGCAATTCGACTACAACAAGAGCCGTACCCTGGAGGCCTTCGGCGGCTTCGAGTACGACAACTGCTGCTGGAAACTACGTCTGATCAGCCGCTACTGGCTCAAGAGCGAAGACGACGTCTACTACACATCGCAGAGCTCCGAAGCCGACCGCGGGATCTTCCTGCAGATCGTGCTCAAGGGACTCGGCAACGTCTTCGGCGGCAAGACCGAAGGTTTCCTGGACAGAGGCATTCAAGGCTATCGTGAACGTGAAGACCAAGCTATGTAACGCCCTGCGCCCGCTCGCCCTGGGCGCGGCGCTCGTTCTTACTCCTCTGGCTCAGGCTGCCGTGGTACCGCTGGACAAGGTCGTGGCCATCGTCGACAACGACGTGGTCATGCAGAGCCAGCTCGATCAGCGTCTCAACGAGGTCAAGCAGAACATCACCCGCCGTGGCGCTTCGGCGCCGCCGGACAGTGAACTACGTCAGCAGGTGCTCGAGCGCCTGATCCTGGAAGACATCCAGTTGCAGCTGGCGCAGCGCATGGGCATCAAGATCTCCGACGAGGAGCTCAACCAGGCCGTCGCCACCATCGCCCAACGCAATGGCCTGAGCGTGGCCGAATTCCGCCAGGCGCTGGCCCGTGACGGTCTCTCCTACGACGCCGCCCGCGAACAGGTGCGCCGCGAGATGATGATCAGCCGGGTGCGTCAGCGCCAGGTCGGTCAGCGCGTGCAGGTCACCCAGCAGGAAGTGCAGAACTTCCTCGCTTCGGACCTGGGCAAGCTGCAATTGTCCGAAGAATATCGCCTGGCCAATATCCTGATCCCGGTGGCTGACAACGCCGGTACCGCCGGCCTGGATGCCGCTGCCCGTCAGGCCCAGGATATGTACAACAGATTGCGCCAGGGCGCCGACTTCAACCAGTTGGCCATCGCCCATTCGGCCGGTGACAACGCCTTGGACGGCGGCGAGATCGGCTGGCGCAAGGCCGCCCAATTGCCGCCGCCCTTCGACCGTCTGATCGGCAGCGTGGGCGTCGGCGGTATCACCCAGCCCGTGCGCGTACCTGGCGGCTTCGTGATCCTCAAGGTGGAAGAGAAACGTGGCGGCGAGGCGACCATCGTCGACGAAGTCCACGTCCGTCACATTCTGCTCAAGCCCAACGCCATCCGTAGCGACGAGGAAACCCAGCGTCTGGCCGCGCGCCTGCGCGAGCGCATCCTGAACGGTGAAAGCTTCGCCACCCTGGCCAAGAGCTTCTCGGAAGATCCGGGTTCCGCGCTCAATGGCGGCGACCTGGGCTGGGTCAATCCGGAATCCCTGGTCCCGGAATTCCGCGAAATCATGAACAACTCGCCGGTCAACCAGCTGTCGCAGCCGTTCCGGACCTCCTTCGGCTGGCACATCCTGGAGGTCCTGGGGCGTCGGGCGACCGACAACACCCAGCAGGCCCGCGAGCAGCAGGCGCTCAATCTCTTGCGTAACCGCAAGTACGACCAGGAGCTACAGACCTGGTTGCGCCAGATTCGCGACGAAGCCTACGTCGAGATCAAGCAGTAATCCCCCAGGCCGCAGGCATCCCCTGCGGCCTTTTCGTTTCAGGAGCTGTGCATGGTCCTGCGCTTCGCCCTCACCCCCGGTGAACCCGCCGGTATCGGTCCCGATCTCTGCCTGTTGCTCGCCCGTGAGGCCCAGCCGCATGCCCTGATCGCCATCGCCAGCCGTGAATTGCTGGCCGCGCGTGCCGGCGAGCTGGGACTGACCATCGAGTTGATCGGCGTGGGGCCAGAAACCTGGCCGACTAGTCCGGCTCCGGCCGGTGCGCTCTATGTATGGGATACACCACTGGGCGCACCGGTCAGCGCGGGCCGGCTCGACCAAGCCAATGCCGCCTACGTCCTGGAAACCCTGACCCGCGCCGGCCAGGGCTGCCTCGACGGGACCTTCGCCGGCATGATTACCGCCCCCGTGCACAAGGGCGTGATCAACGACGGCGGCGTGGCCTTCTCCGGCCATACCGAATTCCTCGCCGAGCTGACCAACACTCCGCAAGTGGTGATGCTGCTGGCGACCGCCGGCCTGAGGGTGGCCCTGGTCACCACTCATCTGCCGCTGCGCGACGTGGCCGATGCCATCGACCGCAAGACCCTGCTCGAGGTGACCCGCATCCTGCACGGCGACCTGCAACGCTATTTTGGCGTCCAGCGCCCGCGCATCCTGGTCTGCGGGCTCAATCCCCATGCCGGCGAAGGTGGGCATCTGGGGCGCGAAGAGATCGAGATCATCGAGCCGGCGCTGGCAAGCTTGCGTGCCGAGGGCCTCGACCTCGTCGGTCCGCTGCCGGCGGATACCCTCTTCACCCCCAAGCATCTTGATCACTGCGATGCGGTGCTGGCCATGTACCACGACCAGGGTCTGCCGGTGCTCAAGTACAAGGGCTTCGGTGCGGCGGTCAACGTGACCCTCGGCCTGCCGATCATCCGTACCTCGGTCGACCACGGCACCGCCCTGGACCTGGCCGGCAGTGGAAAGATCGATACCGGTAGCCTCAAGGTCGCCCTCGATACCGCCTATAGCATGGCAGCCCATCGCCGTTCGGCGACCTGACCGCTCCGGCTGCGACCAAGGGTCTGCTAAACTGGCAGGTCTTTGCCGTCTTGAAATCGCAGGCCCGGTGCCTGCGCCGGAGCACCTGATGACCGAGCTCTACCAACACCGCGCCCGCAAGAGGTTCGGCCAGAATTTCCTGCACGACGCAGGGGTGATCCATCGCATCCTGCGCGCCATCCACGCGCGACCCGGTGAGCGGCTGCTGGAAATCGGCCCGGGCCAGGGCGCCCTGACCGAAGGCCTGCTCAGCAGCGGTGCCCATCTCGACGTCATCGAGCTGGACCAGGACCTGATCCCGCTGCTCAAGCTCAAGTTCGGCCTCAACCCGCTGTTCACCCTGCACCAGGGCGACGCCATGAAGTACGACCTCGCCAGCATCGCCGGCAAGGATCGCCTGCGGGTGGTGGGCAACCTGCCCTATAACATCTCCACCCCGCTGATCTTCCACCTGCTCAGCTTCGCCGACGTCATCGCCGACATGCACTTCATGCTGCAGAAGGAAGTGGTGGAACGCCTGGCCGCGGTGCCCGGGAATGGCGACTGGGGAAGGCTGTCGATCATGGTGCAGTACCACTGCCGGGTGGAGCACCTGTTCAACGTAGGTCCCGGCGCCTTCAATCCTCCGCCCAAGGTGGACTCGGCCATCGTGCGCCTGGTGCCCCATACCGAGCGGCCCCACGTGGCCCGTGATCCGGCCCTGCTCGAACGTGTCGTCCGCGAAGCCTTCGGCCAGCGCCGCAAGACGCTCAGGAACACCCTCAAGGGCACCCTGGACAGCGCCGCCATCGAGGCCGCCGATGTCGATCCCGGCCTGCGCCCCGAGCAGTTGGACCTGGCAGCCTATGTACGCCTGGCCAATCAGCTGGCGACCCACTGAGTCCTTCCCCGAATCCTTGCAGAGATCCCCGCCGTGACCGAGCCCGATCCGCGCTACCTCATCACCGTGCAGGTCACCACCCGCTACCTGCCCGAGCAATCCAGCACCAGCCAGGAACGCTATGCCTTCGCCTACGACGTGAGCATTCGCAACGACGGCAGCCTGCCGGCGCAGTTGCTCAGCCGCCACTGGATCATCACCGATGGCAACGGTGAGGTACAGGAAGTCCGCGGACCGGGCGTAGTGGGTGAGCAGCCGTTGATCGCGCCGGGAGAGACCCATAGCTACTCCAGCGGCACCCTGATGCCGACCCAGGTGGGCAGCATGAGCGGCAGCTACCAGATGGTCGCCAGCGATGGCCACCGCTTCGAGGCCGCCATCCCCACCTTCCGCCTGGCCGTACCCGGCTCGCTGCACTAGGAGTCCCGATGACGCTGTACGCCGTGGGCGACCTCCAGGGTTGCCTCGACCCGCTCAAATGCCTCCTCGACGAGGTCCGCTTCGATCCCGCGCAGGACCGCCTCTGGCTGGTGGGCGACCTAGTCAATCGCGGCCCGCAGTCGTTGGAAACCCTGAGATACCTGTACGCCCTGCGCGATTCGGTGGTCAGCGTCCTGGGCAACCACGACCTGCACCTGTTGGCGGTAGCCCTCGGCGGCGCCAAGCTGAAGAAGCAGGACACCCTGGCCGACATCCTCGCCGCACCGGATCGCGACGAACTGCTGCATTGGCTGCGCCATCTGCCCCTGATCCAGCACGATGCCGAGCGCAACTGCGTGCTGGTCCACGCTGGCCTGCCACCGCAGTGGACGCTCGGCCAGGCGCTGGGTCTGGCCGGCGAAGTGGAAGCCGTGCTGCGCGATGACCAGGCCCATGTGCCCTTTCTCGAACAGATGTATGGCAACGAGCCGGCGCTCTGGCAAGATGAACTGCAGGGCCAGGAGCGCCTGCGCCTGATCACCAATTACCTGACGCGCATGAGATTCTGTAGCCCGGAAGGTCGTCTGGAATTCAAGAGCAAGGAAGGCCTGGACAGCGCCCCGGTCGGTTTCGCCCCCTGGTTCAGTCACGAACACCGGCTGACCCGCGACGTGCGGATCCTCTTCGGCCACTGGGCCGCGCTCAAGGGTCGCTGCGCAGCGCCCAATGTCGAAGCGCTCGACAGCGGCTGCGTCTGGGGCGGCGACATGACCCTGCTCGACGTCGACGGCAATCACCGTCATCTCTGCAGTTGCAAGGAGAAGAAATGAGCGAATTCACCTGTATCTCCCCCGAGCGAGCCCTGGAACTGCGCAGCCAGGGCGCGCGGATCGTCGACATTCGCGATCCGCACAGTTACGCCACCCTGCACGTCGCCGGGGCGCAGCGAGTCGACAACCAGAACATTCACGATTTCATCGCCGCGGCCGATCTCGACGAGCCGCTGCTGGTGTTCTGCTACCACGGACATTCCAGCCAGAGCGCCGCAGCTTTCTTCGCCGGCCAGGGCTTCAGCCAGGTCTACAGCGTCGACGGCGGCTTCGAAAACTGGCGCACCCTCTATCCCGACGAGACCGCCAGCGGTCAGGCCTGAGCCTACACAAAGGCTGCTGCGCGTCGGCCAAACGGCGTTGGAAATGGCCTGGGTCGCCAGCCCGGTCGGAATGCTCATTTACCCTATGTAAACTCCGCTTCCTTAGCCATTTCCGCCTTGTTTGGCTCTAGCTCGCGAGCCTTTGAGCAGGCTCTGAACGCACGAGCGGGCCATTAACACAGACGATTGACGTTGTGGTTACAAGAATAAACCGAATTGGCTCTTCCACATCTCGCAGATAGGACTATTCTGGAATCAGGCCCTCCGGAAACGGCGGGCTCGATAACCGGCTTTGGACCATCGGTGTAACCACTGGAGATTCGGGGGAATTCCAGGGGGACCGTCTCCATCGGTCTCCTTCGTGCGTCTCTCGAAACCCAACCCTACTGTGCAGGCTGTAAGGATCGATTAGGCAAGACGACAGCGAAGGTAGTGCAGACGTTATCGTTCGTCGCCCGGCGTGACCGCTCCCCACCGGCAGCAAGGCAAGGCTCCAGGCATCGATTCCAAGCTGGTCCAGGGTATCCAGCGAGGAGACGTCATGAGCATTTTCAGTCACTTCCAGGAGCGTTTCGAAGCGACTCGTCAGGAAGAGTATTCCCTTCAGGAATACCTTGAGATCTGCAAGAAGGATCGTACCGCCTTTGCCAGTGCCGCCGAGCGCATGCTCATGGCCATCGGCGAACCCGAACTGGTGGACACCACCAGCGACTCACGTCTATCGCGCATCTTTTCCAACAAGGTCATTCGCCGCTACCCGGCTTTTGCCGACTTCCATGGCATGGAAGACTGCATCGAGCAGATCGTGTCCTACTTCCGTCATGCGGCGCAGGGCCTGGAAGAGAAGAAGCAGATCCTCTATCTGCTCGGCCCGGTGGGCGGCGGCAAGTCGTCCCTCGCGGAGAAACTCAAGCACCTGATCGAGAAGGTTCCCTTCTACGCCATCAAGGGCTCGCCGGTGTTCGAATCGCCCCTCGGGCTGTTCAATCCGGACGAGGACGGCCAGATCCTTGAAGAGGACTATGGCATTCCCCGCCACTACCTGCGCAGCATCATGTCGCCCTGGGCGGCCAAGCGCCTGCAGGAATTCGGCGGTGACATCAGCAAGTTCAAGGTGGTCAAGCTCTACCCCTCCATCCTCAACCAGGTCGCCATCGCCAAGACCGAACCGGGCGACGAGAACAACCAGGACATCTCCGCCCTGGTGGGCAAGGTGGACATCCGCAAGCTGGAGGAATACCCGCAGAACGACGCGGATGCCTACAGCTATTCCGGCGCCCTGTGCCGCGCGAACCAGGGCCTAATGGAATTCGTGGAGATGTTCAAGGCCCCGATCAAGGTCCTGCACCCCTTGCTGACCGCGACCCAGGAAGGCAACTACAACAGCACCGAAGGCCTCGGCGCCCTGCCCTACAGCGGCATCATCCTGGCCCACTCCAACGAATCCGAGTGGCACACCTTCCGCAACAACAAGAACAACGAGGCCTTCATCGACCGGATCTACATCGTCAAGGTGCCCTATTGCCTGCGCGTCTCCGACGAGATCCACATCTACGACAAGCTGCTGATCAACAGCTCCCTGGCCAACGCTCATTGCGCCCCGGACACCCTGAAGATGCTGGCCCAGTTCTCGGTGCTCTCGCGCCTCAAGGAACCGGAAAACTCCAACATCTACTCGAAGATGCGCGTCTATGACGGCGAGAACCTCAAGGACACCGATCCCAAGGCCAAGTCGATCCAGGAGTATCGTGACAGCGCTGGCGTCGACGAGGGCATGAACGGCCTGTCGACCCGTTTCGCCTTCAAGATCCTTTCCCGGGTGTTCAACTTCGACGCCAACGAGGTGGCGGCCAACCCGGTGCACCTGCTCTATGTGCTGGAGCAGCAGATCGAAGCCGAGCAGTTCCCGGCCGAGACCCGCGAGCGCTACATGAGATTCATCAAGGAATACCTGGCGCCGCGCTACGTGGAATTCATCGGCAAGGAGATCCAGACCGCCTATCTCGAGTCCTACAGCGAATACGGCCAGAACATCTTCGACCGCTATGTGCTCTACGCCGACTTCTGGATCCAGGATCAGGAATACCGCGATCCGGAAACGGGTGAGATCCTCAATCGCGCCTCGCTCAACGAGGAACTGGAGAAGATCGAGAAGCCGGCCGGCATCAGCAATCCGAAGGATTTCCGCAATGAAATCGTCAACTTCGTGTTGCGGGCCCGTGCCAACAATAACGGCAAGAATCCGAGCTGGCTGTCCTATGAGAAGCTGCGCGCGGTGATCGAGAAGAAGATGTTCTCCAACACCGAGGAGCTCTTGCCGGTCATCAGCTTCAACGCCAAGGCCAGCAAGGAAGACCAACAGAAGCACAGCGACTTCGTCACCCGCATGGTCCAGCGCGGGTATACCGAGAAGCAGGTACGGCTGTTGTCCGAGTGGTATTCACGGGTACGCAAGTCGCAGTAAGGCAGCCTGAGGCTGAACCCGCGACGGCGCGCCAGACGCGTCGTCGTGGCGTCCTGCAATAGCCCGGAGGGCCTGTATGAGTTACGTCATCGACCGGCGTCTAAACGGCAAGAACAAGAGCACGGTGAACCGCACGCGTTTCCTGCGGCGCTACCGTGAGCACATCAAGAAGGCGGTCGAGGAAGCCGTGAGCCGGCGCTCCATCACCGACATGGAACACGGCGAACAGATCAGCATTCCTGCCCGCGATATCGACGAACCCGCCCTCTACCAGGGCAAGGGCGGACGCCAGACCATCGTCCACCCGGGCAACAAGGAATTCGTCAGCGGCGAACGCATCCCCCGTCCCCAGGGCGGCGGTGGCGGCCAAGGCCAGGGCAAGGCCAGCAACAGCGGCGAAGGCATGGACGAATTCGCCTTCCAGATCACCCAGGACGAATTCCTCGACTTCATGTTCGAGGACCTGGAGCTGCCCAACCTGGTCAAGAAGCAGCTCACCGGCACCGACACCTTCAAGACGGTGCGCGCAGGTATCAGCAACGAGGGCAACCCCGCCCGCATCAACATCATCCGCACCCTGCGCGCCTCCCATGCCCGGCGCATCGCCCTGTCCGGCGGTAGCCGCAACAAGCTGCGCGAAGCCAAGGCCGAACTGGCGCGGCTGCGGGTGGAGGAGCCCGACAACCTGGGCGACATCCAGGCGCTGGAAGCCGAGATCGAGCGGCTGCGCGCGCGCATCGACAAGGTGCCCTTCCTCGACACCTTCGACCTCAAGTACAACCTGCTATCCAAGCAGCCCAGCCCCAGCTCCAAGGCGGTGATGTTCTGCCTGATGGACGTCTCCGGCTCCATGACCCAGGCCACCAAGGACATCGCCAAGCGCTTCTACATCCTGCTCTACCTGTTCCTCAAGCGGAACTACGAGCGCATCGAGGTGGTGTTCATCCGCCACCACACCAGCGCCAAGGAAGTGGACGAGGAGGAGTTCTTCTACTCCCGCGAAACCGGCGGCACCATCGTCTCCAGCGCCCTCAAGCTGATGCAGGAGGTCATGGCCGAGCGCTATCCGGTCAACGAGTGGAATCTCTATGCCGCCCAGGCTTCCGACGGCGACAACTGGAACGACGACTCGCCCATCTGCCGGGAGATCCTGACCAAGCAGATCCTGCCGTTCATGCAGTACTACACCTACGTGGAGATCACCCCGCGCGAGCATCAGGCCCTGTGGTACGAATACGAGAACGTCCGCGGCAGCTTCCCGGATTCCTTCTCGCAGCAGCAGATCGTCTCGGCGGGTGACATCTACCCTGTGTTCCGCGAACTGTTCCAGCGGAGACTCGTGTCATGAAACGTGAACCCATCTCCACCGGCTCGGAGTGGACCTTCGAGCTGATCCAGACCTACGACCGGGAGATCGCCCGGATCGCCAAGCGCTATGCGCTGGACACCTATCCCAACCAGATCGAGGTAATCACCGCTGAGCAGATGATGGACGCCTACGCCTCCGTCGGTATGCCCATCGGCTACAACCACTGGTCCTACGGCAAGCACTTCCTGCACACCGAGAAGCACTACAGCCGCGGCCAGATGGGGCTGGCCTACGAGATCGTGATCAACTCCGATCCCTGCATCGCCTATCTCATGGAAGAGAACACCGTGACCATGCAGGCGCTGGTGATCGCCCATGCCTGCTACGGCCACAACAGCTTCTTCAAGGGCAACTACCTGTTCCGCACCTGGACCGATGCCAGCTCCATCATCGACTACCTGGTGTTCGCCAAGCAGTACATCACCCAATGCGAAGAGCGCCACGGCATCGATGCCGTGGAAGACCTGCTGGACTCCTGCCATGCCCTGATGAACTACGGCGTGGACCGTTACAAAAGGCCCTACCCCATCTCCGCCGCCGAGGAACGCCAGCGGCAGAAGGAGCGCGAGGAGCAGTTGCAACGCCAGGTCAACGACCTCTGGCGCACCATTCCCAAGCTGCCGGGCAAGGAAGCGCTGGAGGAAGGCGCGCGCTTCCCCGCCGAACCCCAGGAAAACATCCTCTATTTCCTGGAAAAGCATGCACCCCTGCTGGAGCCCTGGCAGCGCGAAGTGATCCGCATCGTGCGCAAGATCGCCCAGTACTTCTATCCGCAGCGCCAGACCCAGGTGATGAACGAGGGCTGGGCCACCTTCTGGCACTACACCCTGCTCAACGACCTCTACGACGAGGGCCTGGTCACCGACGGCTTCATGTTCGAATTCCTGCAATCCCACGCCGGGGTGATCTATCAGCCAGGTTTCGACAGCCCCTACTACAGTGGTATCAACCCCTACACCCTGGGTTTCGCCATGTTCCGCGACATCCGCCGGATCTGCGAAAACCCCACGGAAGAGGACCGTCGCTGGTTCCCCGACATCGCCGGCAGCGACTGGCTGGCCACCGTCACCTTCGCCATGAAGAGCTTCAAGGATGAAAGCTTCATCCTGCAGTACCTCTCGCCCAAGGTGATCCGCGACCTCAAGCTGTTCAGCATCCTCGATGACGACCAGCGCGACGAACTGGAAGTGGCGGCCATCCATGATGACGGCGGTTATCGCCTGATCCGCGAGCAACTCGCCGCTCAATACAACCTAGGCAACCGCGAGCCCAACGTGCAGATCTGGAATGTCGACCGCCGCGGTGATCGCTCCCTCACCCTTCGCCACTTCCAGCACGACCGCAAGCCGCTGGGCAACTCGACGGAAGAGGTGCTGCGCCACCTGCACCGGCTGTGGGGCTTCGACATCCGCTTGGAAAGCATGAGGGGCGAAGACGTTGCCCAGAGCTTCCACGTTCCACCGCGTCACGAGAGCCGCGAGCATGACCGGCGCCTGGATCTGGCTTCGCCGATCTGAGCCACCCCGGTCTTTCAGGCTATCCTAGACCTCCGCAAGGAGGTCTTTTTCTATGCAAATCTTCAAGGTGGGCGGCGCCGTACGCGACCGCCTGCTCGGTCGTCCGGTCACCGAGGTCGACTGGGTCGTGGTCGGCGCCAGCGCCGAAGCCCTCGCCGCTCAGGGTTATCGCCCGGTAGGGGCTGACTTCCCGGTCTTCCTGCATCCCCAGACCGGCGAGGAATACGCCTTGGCCCGGACCGAACGCAAAAGCGGGCGCGGCTATGGCGGCTTCACCTTTCATGCAGCACCGGACGTCACCCTCGAACAGGACCTGATCCGCCGCGATCTCACCATCAACGCCATGGCCGAGGACGATCACGGCAACGTCATAGATCCCTATGGCGGTCGCGCCGATCTCCAGGCACGTCTGCTGCGGCACGTCTCCCCGGCCTTCGCCGAAGATCCGCTGCGCGTGCTGCGCGTCGCCCGTTTCGCCGCCCGCTATAGCCCCCTTGGTTTCCAGGTGGCACCGGAGACATTGCGGCTCATGCAGGACATGGTCGCCAGTGGCGAACTCGACGCCCTGACCGCCGAGCGAATGTGGAAGGAAATCTCCCGCGCCCTGCTCGAAGACCGCCCGGATGTCTTCATCCAGGTCCTGCACGACTGCGGTGCCCTGGCCGTGCTCTTGCCGGAACTGGCGGTGAGCTTCCAACCCGGCCAGCCGGAACCGGGCGCCCGCCTCTATGCCACCCTGCGCCAGACGGCCGAGGTGCAGGCCTCGCTGAATGTGCGCTGGGCCTGCCTGCTGCTGGACGTGCCCGAAGAGCGACACGCTGCCATCACCGCTCGCCTCAAGGTCCCGCGCGAACCCGCCGAGCTGGCGCTGTTACTGGCCCGCCATTGGCCCACGGCCCTGCGGGCACAGCAGTTGACGGCGGAGGACTGGTTCGAGTTACTGCAGAGTTTCGACGTGCTGCGTAGACCCGCGCGCTTCGACGAATTCCTCCAGGCCTGCGCCTGTGCAGCGGCCGCCCGACCGGACGAGGACGAGCCACCGCGGACCCTGCTCAGCCTGGCAGCCGAGGTATTGCGCGGGGTGGCGGTCGAGCCCCTGGTCGCCCAGGGCTTCAAAGGCGCAGCCTTGGGAGAAGCGCTCAAGCAAGCCCGTCTCGACGCCCTGGCACGCCTCTCGTAGGTTGGGTTGAGCGCAGCGAAGCCCAACAGCCTCATCCACCACGCAGCGCTGTTGGGCTTCGACGATGGAGCCGTGTCAACCCAACCTACACCAGTAGGCTCGAGCTAAGCGTAGCGAAGCCCCCATGCACCTGAGCGGCCCTCACCCCAGCCCTCTCTCCCAAAGGGAGAGAGGGAAGAGTTCCCATAGGTTGGCGCTGAGCGCAGCGAAGTCCAACACCAGCAAGCTACTAAAGGTTAGCGTCGAGCAGCGCCGCCGGCGTGAGTTCGGCACCCTTCCACCTGAAGGACACGGGCCGCAGCACCTGGGTCGTCTGGCCGCGCATTTCTTGCCATAGCTCGTTGAGGCTACGGCCACTGCCTGGATGCTGACGCTCACCGGCCAGCAGCGCCAACGGCCAGAGCACGAAGGCGTTACGCAGGATCTCGGCGCGCGGCAGGGTCAGGCCGGCAACCTCGCCGGTCAGGTCGCCATAGAGCAGGATGTCGATATCCAGTGGCAGACCCTGACGATCCGGCGCATAGCGTCCGCTGCGGGTTTCGATGGCCTTGAGGTGCTGGCTCAACGCCGCGGGATCGAGCTCGGTATCGCCGCCTACCACCAGATTGAGGAAGGGTGCGCTGCGGATACCCACAGCCTCGCTTTCGAACACTGGCGAGCAATGCAGATCGGTCAGTAGCGCCGCGAGCTCATCGAGGGCCATGCCCAGGTGGCGTTCGCGCTGGATGTTGCTGCCCAGTCCGAGATAGACCCTGGTCACGCCTGCCCCCGCTCGATTTCCACGCCCACGCCGCGGGCGGTCGGCACCGCGCCGGGCTTGGTGATGCGCAGGCGTAGCCAAGGCAGGGCGAATTCCGCCTGTAGCAACGCAGCCAGGCGCTCGGCAAAGGTTTCGACCAGTTCGAAAGACGTCTCATGGGCGAAGGTGGTGATGCGCTCGGCCACTGCTGCGTAGTTCAGGGTGTGCTCGAGTTCGTCGTTCTCGGCAGCGGCACGGATGTCCCAGCCCATGGTGAGATCGATGCGCAGGCATTGGCGGATGTCACGCTCCCAGTCGTAAACCCCTATCACGGTGTCGACCTCGAGTCCTTCGATGAAAACCTTGTCCACTGCCTTCGCCTCGCACCTTCGTGCCTTGTTGATCGTCGCCGCCGCCTATCGTCAAGCGGCGGGCTATCGGTAGAATCGAACCATATTCTGGCGCGGAACCCTACCATGTTCTGGCTGCTGCTCCTGCTGGCCTATCTGCTGGGCTCGCTGTCCTTCGCCGTGTTACTCAGTCGCCTGTTCGGCACCCGTGATCCGCGTCACGATGGCTCCGGCAATCCCGGCGCCAGCAACATGTTGCGTCTGGCTGGACGCAAGCTGGCGCTGCTGACCCTGGCCGGCGACCTCGCCAAGAGCCTTATTCCGGTGCTCATCGCCCACCAGTTGGGGTTCGCGCCCCTGCAGCAGGCCTGGATCGGCCTTGCCGCCGTGGTCGGCCACCTCTATCCCCTGTACTTTCATTTCAGGGGCGGCAAGGGCGTCGCCACCGCGGCCGGTCTGCTCTTGGGCCTCTATCCGCCTGCCGCCCTGCTGGGGCTGCTGCTCTGGGCCGCGGTGTTCGCCAGCCTGCGCATCGCCTCTTTGGCCTCCCTGGTCGCCGTGCTGGGCATCCTGCCGCTGTTCGCCTGGCAGCGCCCGGACCTGCTGGCACCGATGCTACTGCTCGCCGTCCTGATCCTGATCCGCCATAGACACAACCTGCGCGCCCTGCGCCAGGGTACCGAGCGTCATTTTTGACCCTGGCGTCCTGCGAGGATTGCCCGGTGACGTCGCCCGCCCGTCTCAGAGCGCCGCCAACTGCTCCATGGGCCAGCGCGCCTTGACGGCGATGGCCGGGCCTTCCTGCTGACCGGCCAGCAGCCGCTGGCAACCGGCGTAGGCGATCATGGCGCCGTTGTCGGTACAGAAACGCGGGCGGGCATAGAAGACATGGCCGCCCAGCTCGCCGAGCATCTGTTCCAGCGTCTCGCGCAGCGCGCGGTTGGCGCTGACGCCGCCGGCGATCACCAGCGACTTGAGACCGGCCTGCTTCAAGGCTCTCTTGCACTTGATCGCCAGGGTCTCGACCACCGCCGTCTGGAAGGCCAGGGCGATATCGCAACGGGTCTGCTCGCTGTCGTCCCCGGCCGCCTGGCAGCGCTGCCAGGTGGTGAGGGTGAAGGTCTTCAGACCGCTGAAGCTGAATTCCAGCCCTGGCCGGTCGGTCATGGGGCGCGGGAAGACGAAGCGACCCGGCACGCCGCGCTCAGCCAGGCGGGCTATTTCCGGTCCGCCCGGATAGCTCAGGCCCAGCAACTTGGCGGTCTTGTCGAAGGCCTCGCCAGCGGCATCGTCCAGGGACTCGCCCAGCACGGTGTAGCGGCCGATGCCATCGACCTGCACCAGCTGGGTATGGCCGCCGGAAACCAGCAGGGCGACGAAGGGAAACTGCGGCGGCGTCTCTTCGAGCATGGGCGCCAGCAGATGGCCTTCCATATGGTGTACACCCAGGGCCGGCACGCCCCAGGCCAGGGCCAGCGCCTGGGCGCAGGCCGCGCCCACCAACAGGGCGCCGACCAGACCGGGACCGGCGGTGTAAGCGATGGCGTCCACTTCGTCGGGACGGCTGCCCGCCGCGTCCAGCACTTCGCGGATCAAGGGCAGCATGCGTTTGACGTGATCGCGCGAGGCCAGCTCCGGCACCACGCCGCCATAGACGCGGTGCAGATCGATCTGGCTGAACAGCGCATCGGCCAGCAGGCCACGTTCGCTGTCATAGAGCGCGACGCCGGTTTCATCGCAGGACGTTTCCAGTCCCAGAACACGCATGGAGATAAGCCTTCGAGGGTATAAGATGTCAGGCCGCGCATGATAAGCCCCGCTTCCGGCACCGGCCAGCGCTTTTCGTCCAGCGGGGCTTGGCAGCGGGGTGGTTGAGGCGTTACTATCCGCAACCCTTAAAAACCGACGCTTCCCGTGCCCTTTTGCCGCTAGCGTTGGATTAAACCACGGTAAATTTTGAAGGTACGACCTGGATGCCCAACGTCAAAGTCAAAGAAAACGAACCCTTCGACGTAGCGCTGCGTCGTTTCAAGCGTTCTTGCGAGAAGGCCGGTGTACTGGCCGAAGTTCGTAGCCGCGAGTTCTACGAAAAGCCCACCGCCGAGCGCAAGCGTAAAGCTGCCGCCGCGGTCAAGCGCCACGCCAAGAAAGTACAGCGCGAGCAGCGCCGTCGCGAGCGCCTGTACTGAGTTACAGCGCTCTCCTGGCGTCATCAAACAACCCGACCTCTGGTCGGGTTGTTCGTTTCTGATACTCCTGCTTCGCCCAGCCGCCCTCTGGCGCTAGACTGCCCTCCTGGCCACCCGGCCTGCTCCATCTTCCGCTGCTCGCCCTCCTATCCAGACGCTGACCATGGCCGGACTCATCCCGCAAGGCTTCATCGACGACCTGCTCAATCGCACCGACATCGTCGAAGTGGTGGGCGCGCGGGTGAAGCTCAAGAAGGCCGGCAAGAACTGGATGGCCTGCTGTCCCTTCCATAACGAGAAGACGCCCTCCTTCAGCGTCAGCCCCGACAAGCAGTTCTACTACTGCTTCGGCTGCGGCGCCGGCGGCAACGCCCTGGGCTTCATCATGGACCACGACAACCTCGAGTTTCCCGAGGCGGTCGAGGAACTGGCCAAGCGCGCCGGCGTGGACGTGCCACGGGAAGAAAGCGGCGGTCGGCGCAAGCCGCGGCAACCCACGGATTCCCCGCTCTACCCGCTGCTGGCCGCCGCTGCCGAATACTATCGCCTGGCGCTGCGCAACCATCCCAAGCGCCAGGCCGCGGTGGACTACCTGAAGAAACGCGGCCTCACCGGCGAGATCGCCCGCGATTTCGGCCTGGGCTTCGCCCCGCCGGGGTGGGACAACCTGGGCAAGCACCTGGGCGGCGATGACCTGCAGCAGAAAGCCATGCTCGATGCCGGCCTGCTGGTGGAGAACGCCGAGAGCGGCAAGAGATACGACCGCTTCCGCGACCGGGTGATCTTCCCGATCCGCGACAGCCGCGGCCGGGTCATCGCCTTCGGCGGTCGGGTACTGGGCGACGACAAGCCCAAGTACCTCAACTCGCCGGAAACCCCGGTATTCCACAAGGGCCAGGAACTCTACGGCCTGTTCGAGGCGCGCAAGCACAACCGCGACCTGGACGAGATCCTCGTCGTGGAAGGCTACATGGACGTCATCGCCTTGGCCCAGCAAGGCATCCGCAATGCCGTGGCCACCCTGGGCACCGCCACCAGCGAAGAGCACATCAAGCGGCTGTTCCGCATCGTACCGAGCATCCTGTTCTGCTTCGATGGCGACCAGGCCGGCCGCAGCGCCGCCTGGCGCGCCCTGGAATCGGCGCTGCCGGTGCTCAAGGACGGCTTCCGCGTGCGCTTCCTGTTCCTGCCCGAAGGCGAAGACCCGGATAGCCTGGTGCGTGCCGAGGGCGCGGATGCCTTCCAGGCCCGCTTCGTCCAGCAAGCCCAGCCGCTGGCCGAGTATTTCTTCCAGCAGCTGATGATCGAGGCCGACCCGGCCACCCTGGAAGGCAAGGCGCACCTGGCTACCCTGGCGGCGCCGCTGATCGAGAAGATTCCCGGCAACAACCTGCGCCTACTGATGCGTCAGCGCCTGAGTGAACTCACCGGCCTGGGTAACGACGCCCTGAGCCAGCTAGCACCGCCCGCTCCCGGGCCGGCGAAGGACGCCCCGCCGATGGACTATGGCGACTACGCCTATGCCCAGGCCGAGGAAGCCCCGGCGCCGCAGCAATGGACGCCACGCCGTGAGGGCAAAGGCGGGCGCGACGGCAAGGGCTGGAAAAAGGACTTCAATGGCAAGGGCGGCGGCGAACGTATCCCGCGCCAACCGCCGGTCAAGGTGGAGACCCCGGTACTGGCGGCGCTACGCAGCCTGTTGCATCACCCGACCCTGGCCCAAGCGGTGCAGGATGCCCGCAACCTCGCCGAGGAAAGCGATCAGTACGCCCAGCTGCTGGTCGCCCTGGTCGAGGCGTTGCAGAAGAAACCGGGGCAGAGCACCCTGCAACTCATCGCTCGCTGGCACGGCACCGAACAGGGACGCCTTTTGCGCGCCCTGGCGGAAAAAGAATGGTTGATTGCCGGCGACAACCTTGAACAACAGTTTTTCGACACCATAACGAGGTTAGCCGCCAGCCAGCGTGATCGCTCGCTGGAGCAACTCCTACGCAAGGCGCGACAGAGCGAACTGAGCTCCGAAGACAAGGACCGCCTACGCGAACTCCTCAGCCGTCCGACGGGCACCGTGACCTAACTGGCACGACCAGCGTCTAACCGGCTATAATGTTCAGCTATTTTTGCCCGCCTAAGCCTTCAGTGGAAGGGTACCTATGTCCGGAAAAGCGCAACAGCAATCCCGTCTGAAAGAATTGATCGCCCGTGGTCGTGAGCAGGGTTACCTGACTTACGCGGAGGTCAATGACCACCTACCGGAGGATATTTCAGATCCGGAACAGGTGGAAGACATCATCCGCATGATCAATGACATGGGGATCAACGTATTCGAGACCGCGCCGGACGCTGATGCCCTGCTGCTGGCGGAGACCGATACCGACGAAGCCGCCGCCGAAGAAGCCGCCGCCGCCCTGGCCGCGGTGGAGAGCGATGTCGGCCGTACCACCGACCCGGTGCGCATGTACATGCGTGAAATGGGTACCGTGGAACTGCTGACCCGCGAAGGCGAGATCGAAATCGCCAAGCGCATCGAGGAAGGCATCCGCGAAGTCATGGGCGCCATCGCCCAGTTCCCGGGTACCGTCGACTACATCCTCAGCGAATACAACCGCGTCACCACCGAAGGCGGTCGCCTGTCCGACGTCCTGGCCGGCTACATCGATCCCGACGACGGCAGCCTGCCGAACGAGAGCGATGACCTGCCCGTCCCGAACAAGGCCACCGATGCCAAGGCCGTCGACGACGAGAAGGACGACGAGGAAGAAAGCGACGACGCCGACGAGGAAGAAGGCGACGGCGGTCCGGACCCGGAAGAAGCCCGCCTGCGCTTCGGCGCCGTGGCCGAGCAGCTGGAAAAGACCCAGAAGGCCCTGAAGAAGCACGGCCGCGATGATGATCGCGCCGTGGAAGAATTCGTCGCCCTGGCCGTGCTGTTCTCGCCGATCAAGCTGGTGCCCAAGCAGTACGAAGCCTTGGTGACCCGCGTCCGTGAAGCCCTGGACCGCGTCCGTGGCCTCGAACGCGCCATCATGCAGCTGGCCGTGCGCGATGCGCGCATGCCGCGTGCCGATTTCCTGCGCCACTTCCCCGGCAACGAGACCAACACCGAGTGGACCGCCGGCCTGCTCAAGGGCAAGCCCAAGTACGCCGAAGGTCTCGAGCGCTTCCAGGCCGACATCCAGGCCAAGCAGGCTCAACTGGCCGAGCTGGAGCGTGACTACGAGCTGAAAGTCGCCCAGATCAAGGACATCAACCGCGCCATGTCCATCGGCGAGGCCAAGGCCCGCCGCGCCAAGAAGGAAATGGTCGAGGCCAACCTGCGTCTGGTGATCTCCATCGCCAAGAAGTACACCAACCGCGGTCTGCAATTCCTCGATCTGATCCAGGAAGGCAACATCGGTCTAATGAAGGCGGTGGACAAGTTCGAATACCGCCGTGGCTACAAGTTCTCCACCTACGCCACCTGGTGGATTCGCCAGGCCATCACCCGCTCCATCGCCGACCAGGCGCGCACCATCCGGATTCCGGTGCACATGATCGAGACGATCAACAAGCTGAACCGGATCTCCCGCCAGATGCTGCAGGAGATGGGCCGCGAGCCGACCCCGGAAGAGCTGGGCGAGCGCATGGAGATGCCCGAGGACAAGATCCGCAAGGTGCTCAAGATCGCCAAGGAACCGATCTCCATGGAGACGCCCATCGGCGACGACGAGGATTCGCACCTGGGCGACTTCATCGAAGACAGCACCATGCAGTCCCCGATCGAAGTGGCCACCAGCGAAAGCCTCAAGGAAGCCACCCGCGACGTGCTCTCCGGCCTCACCGCCCGTGAAGCCAAGGTCCTGCGCATGAGATTCGGCATCGACATGAACACCGACCACACCCTCGAGGAAGTGGGCAAGCAGTTCGACGTCACCCGCGAGCGTATCCGCCAGATCGAAGCCAAGGCCCTGCGCAAGCTGCGCCACCCCTCCCGCAGCGAACACCTGCGCTCCTTCCTCGACGAGTAAGGCGCAGCCGCTGCATCAAAAACCGGAGCTCAGGCTCCGGTTTTTTTATGCCCGACAAGGGTTTGGCGATCCCCCGTCACCCCGGTATACTCTCCCGCGCTATAGGGCCTATAGCTCAGTTGGTTAGAGCAGAGGACTCATAATCCTTTGGTCCACGGTTCGAGTCCGTGTGGGCCCACCATATAAATCAACGAATTAAGCCCATCACAACGATGGGCTTTTTCGTTTTTAGCTATTTTAGTCCCACTTCAGTCCTCTATTGCTCTTCACATGCACATGGAAAGAACAACCAAGAAAGGTGGCATGCTATGCCTTGCCATCACAATTGGGGGAGGATGAATGCCTGCGCTCGTTACCGAACTAGTGAATGCAGCAATTGACACCTCGGTGTCATCAGCTGATTTGTTGCGTCGCGCTTTAGTCACCGCCAGGCGGCTGGGCGTACCTGAACTGATCGACTGGATCAGCAGCGAGCTGAACGGCTATTACTCCGGCGAAGTGCCCGACTATCGCCGAGTGCAGGGACAGTTGATGGCGGAGAGCCCTATTCGTGGTCCCATTCCATTCATCGCGCCTCCTGAAATTGCTGAGATGCTGTCGGACTTCGAGGTTCGGCAATCAGTGCCTGAACTGATACAGCTTGCCCAAAGCACAACTGGCATCTATAGCCATTTCCCGGCCGACGTGGAGCACACGCTGATAAATATGATGCGTGAGACGAACGGCATGATGATGCGCCCGGCGCTCAGATTCTCCACGGTTCAGGTACAAGGAATCATCGAGAAGGTGAGAAGCCGGGTACTTGAATGGGCGCTTGATCTAGAGACCAAGGGTGTAATCGGCGAAGGCATGACGTTTTCTCAGGAGGAAAAGCAAATCGTGCAACAACAGCACTACCACTTCGGGGACGTGAGCGGCTCTCAAATCCAGATAGGATCAAACGGCTCCAACCAGACCCAGATGCCATCAGATAGTAGTATGGCTGCACTGTCAGCCTTGATCGAACTACTACGTGATGCCATCCATCAGGGACGCATCTCTGGGGAGGCTCGCGAGGAGTTGCAAGCCGAACTGGCAACACTGCAGGCACAGGCTGCGTCACCGAAACCCAAATGGGCAATCATCAAGGCGACGGCAGGCAGCATAAAGGCAGTTCTAGAAAACGCGACTGGAGGCGTGATCGCCGTACAGGCGCTACCGCTTTTGGCGGCACTGTCATAACCCTCGCCCCTCAGGGGAGAAGGAAAAGCAGGCAATTCCCCAGTATTTTCAGCCCTATTCTCAGCCCTTCTCCCATAAATTGGAGAAGGGCGCCAATCACGCAGCCTTGAATGACAGCATTACGCCGATTGGTGGGCCTTTTGTAGCCTGATGAGGAAATCTCTACAAAAAAGGCTAAGGTCGACTACGCCTTATCAAGCACTGGATAGAAACAGAAACTTTGCTCAGGGCGTCAATAACTCCGTCCATAACGAAGTCTAAAGCTCGTCCATAGCCTGCATTGACAGTTGCGATATCGAAACCTAGCTGCTGCAGTGTGCTCAAGCACTGCTCCATAGCCTCGTGAGCATCAGCGATTCTGAGATCGTTATTTAGGAACAAGGCGGCTACGGCTACATTGCGATCTTTCCAGCCCTCAGGCTCAGTACCTGAGGCAAACGCATCGCTGGTCTCCTCATGCACGTTCAGCCTTTCGATAACATTCAAAAGTGCCTGCAGAAGCTTCAGACTTCCGAGATCTTTGACCGAGGCTCTCGGACATCCTGCATGCTCTAACAATGATTTGAGATATCCATTTGGAACGCGCTGCCAGACCTCGTGCAAACTTTTGCAGCGAGCGAGGAACATCTGTTGCGTCATATTCGAGGGTGCTACCTGAGCAAGGCGACTGAGCGCTGGATAGGCCAACCAACCATTAGCCTCCACCTCTGCTCGCCGAAAGCCTGTCAGCTCTTCTGCTGACTTGCTAAGGCCAACGACGGCCCCTAGTGCAGAAAGGCCGTCACCCAACTGCAAAAGCACGTCAAGCAGCCGTTGCACCTTCGCAACCACGTGCTCTTCATCCAGGTCCACATCCGCTAAATAGGCCGGATCGACCGCGAATGACCGAGCATGCACTATCTCGCGATCTGGCTTCGGTTTGTATAACTCACGCATCGGCACCTGGATTAGATTTCTTCCAATCCGTCTGCATTCAGTGAAGCTCCACTGCCCCCGATATGAAGGACTACATTGCCATCGCCCCCATACATGAACCGGGATCGAGTCGTAGAAAGCACTCTGCTCATACTTCTGAAGGAAGCAATCGTCGAGATAGACCAAATCTGAGCCGACTAATGCGTCTGCACGTGCGCGAGTCATCGCATGAGCATGACCTGGCCATAGGATCCCCTCTGCAGTTTGCTCTGGACAGAGCTCTGGCGTTATCGCTTCAACTGAGGCCCAAAGCTGCAGCAGGAGACCTCCCTTATGCTCGCGGATATCCAATTTGTACCAAGCAATGCCATCTGCAGGCACGCGGACTACATGAGACTCATCTCCCATAATCGATCGTATCTCAGGGCTATCTGGCAACTGAGCTGAGTAGTAGAAAACTCGTACCCCCCGCGCGCCCCGAAGCCAAAGATAGCGACGCAGGTACTCATTTGACATGCGCCAACTGACGGGCCTCTTTAAGCTCCAGTGATACTCACTAGAAACCTCTCCCTCAGCCACACCAAACTCTGGAAGCCCTAAATCATCAAAGACCATACGCTGGTGCTCGTTGCCAACGCAGCGAGGGGCCAATCCCAGCGTCATCCAAACCTTCTCCGCAAGGTTAAAGGTGTAGAAAGAGCCATCACCCCATGACGCTACGATGTAGTCGTAGCCTGAGATGGATGGCGTAAAGCTTGCGGAGCAGCCACGAACCTTACCTGCCGGGACAGAGTACTCAACGACACCATAGGCTCCCTCGTCTAGAACCTCTAACGGGACTTCTTGACTAAGAGGCACCACAGCCATCAGCAAACGAAGATGCTCGGCCTCCGCTCCATACTGATCATGTTCATAGAGCGCAGCCACTTCTACCATCTGCCGCGGAGACATCCCTACAGGAGCCAAGAGCTGCTTTAAGCGTTCAGGCATACAGCTCAGAGGTAGTGGAAAGGCTTCTAAGTAATCAATAGTCATAATATATTAGCCCACCCAATCATCACCCGCCCCAGAATCTCCAAACCGCTCGTGGTATAACTGCAAACCGAGCGCCATTACCTCCAAATCATTCTTCCCGACATCCGCAGCGGATCTGACTACTAGCTTTCTCTTCAGGATCGCCGTCTCAAAAAGAAGCTCTGGCTGCCCAGAATTGAGCACGGCTGGAAGAAGAAGATAGGCGCCCGCCCGCTGGTAAGCGGCCAAGAATCGCAGCAAATTGGCGTCGCTGGAAGCTTCCATAGTCTGCATACGCGAAACCACCATATGTGCCTTCCGATCCAACGGTTCCTCCGCCTCAGGAGGGGTCGACGTAATGAGGAGCCGGTAATGAGCTGGATATTCCCGAGAGATGCCCTGCACTACCGCTACATAGATTTCATCATTACGATCGACACTACCTAGGCGCTCACGCCAGCGTGCAAAGATTTTTCTGGCAGCTCCCGCGTCTGTGAACATCAGCGCCAAAGCTGGCGGGGCATTAGGAGCCAAGTCAGCAACGACAACACCTCGCCAGCCAGCCTGATTCCAAAGATGGACATCAATGAGCGACCGCACACCTAGTTGACGATGATCACTCACCGAGCCGGACGACATCAGGGTGCCCTCACCTTCCCCGACGACTTCATCACTATGCCCCCTTAGGGGAGCACGCTTGATCACAGGCCGTGTGGACTCAAGAGCAAACTCCGCATTGGCCATATCAGACCACGCAGTGATAGTAGAAAAGGACCGGCTGAATAGACGCTGCCGGCTGTTGCCGACCGCAACGATCATGGCAATCCGATCCAGCACTGCTTCGCTCTTGAACAACTGATCAAGGGTGGTCTCTAAATCAGGAACATGGCAAGTCGCGGCAAAGATGGTGACCGCCAGTTGGATCAACGTCTGCTGAATTTCTTGCGTTCTCGCGTACGAGCTCACCGCCAGCCCGGTAGGCCATGCCACCGAAGCAGTCATGTCCTCCTCATTTACATAGAATGCAGGCTCCGCACTCTGGTCAACCTCCTGAACGGTAACTTTGAAATACTCGGTGTGAGCTGCAACTCTAAGCTGGAGAGCGGTGGCAAAAAGAGCCTCAATAATGCCTAAGATGACCTCTGCCAGAGGAATCGATGTCTCAGTGCATGGATGTTGAATCGAAACCAGCATGCCCTGCACCCGGGAGACGAGATACTGCGATACCCCCTCATTGAAAATCATGGGGTAATCCGATTTGGTTCCAGCCGGCTGACTGGCAATCTGGGAGAAAAGTTCAGCAACCTGCTCAGGCGTCTCCTGTTTAGGAATGGTTCCTTCCTCTCGTAGCTTCGCCTCGTGGCCAAGAACATAGAGCAGAGCATTACGACTATGTATCAAACCCAACCGCTCCAACACTTCTGGTAGTTGAGTAATTCGCCGGAGACTATTCTCATCTAAGTTAACGAGTTGGCAGGTTAGAATCAGATCCAACTCCCCCAAGCGTTTCTGGACTCTACCCTGAGACTCATCATCGAGCGGTAGTCCATTTGCGCAACCTTGTACCAGGCGGACGGCCTCCAGTAGATCGGGTAGATGGCGGAGTTCGACAGTTATCCAGACGAAGATCATTAATGTCGGAACAATCGACGCGGGAAGATCATGGTCTTCTTCAGCAGCAATAAACATCGATGCAAGCGAAAAGATGCAACTGGCGCGTGCTGCCCATAGAAGCCCCGCACTGCGATATGCCAAGGCGAGAAGCTGTGATGCTTCAATCATGGCCTCGGAGTACTCTTTCTTTGTCAATTGTCGGACTGCCTTACCTAGCAGCCTTATCATCTCGAAATTATCCTTAAAATCGAGCTGCCTTGCCCGATTCAAAAGCACCAGAGCCCCCTGCCCCTCGCCCGTACGCTCTGTCACGAACAAGGCCATTTCATCTACCAGCGCAGCATAGCCTGGGTCATTGCCTGCGACATTGCCGAAAACCTCGATCAAGTTCGTTAACCGCTCCGCGGAAAACTCGCCTAGACCTCGCGCTTGTCGGAGTAAATCTGAGAACTGCGGCCAGAGCTCAGCTAATAGTTGCTGGTCATCAGCCAATGCGGCTCGATTGACGTCGAGGACAAGTATTGATGTCCTCGCTTCCAAAGCGTGATTCGGTCGCTCTAGCTCCGCCGCCATCAAGGTCAATCTTTCGCGTAGACGACGAACACGCTCAACGAGCTGAGCCTCCTTAGCTGTCAGGTGTTGATGAATTACTGAGTTGAAAAGCAACTGAGCCAAATTGCAAAGCAGCTCAAGGTTCTTGGCATGGTCGGTATCCAGAACCAACTGCTCGAATGCCTCGTACCCCTCATTCATCAAAGCTATATCATCGAACCACCAAAAGGCAGTCCAGAGCTTTTCGTAGTGAGCCTCAAGCTTCTGACGGTGACTGCCGTAGCGTGCAGCCAGGCGGATGGCTCTTTCGAACCGACCATCTGTTTCGGTCCGAGGCCGCTCCAGGTTACGTGACAATTTGGCAGCTACGAGCGCTTCCGTCGCTCGTTGCATCTCCATTCCCTCGAACTCATCGGGACGTGCGAGCGCCTGCTCAAGGTCTTCTAATTGCTGGTTACGCGAGTAGTCGGACGGCCCCAGGCGGCGACTATCGGCCACCTCCTGCCCGACATGCAGATAGTGGTAGGCCAAGTCTCTATGATCATGATCAATGACCTTATCAACGATCCAACTACGGTCCAGGATCGTGACGATGACGCCGTACAGCCTTGAGAGCTCATCCTCCAATTGCGCACGCTTCTTGGCAGGCGCAAATTGTGCCGTTACGCAGATAATTTTCTTATATCCGCGCTGAGTTGCAACGATTCCAGCGACATCATTGCGTACCTTTTCCGCCCATTTTTTTTTCGCGCTGAATGCGAAGGCCCAACGCTCCTGGCCAGCCGCAACATTGCCAATGTAGGTATGCTCGGCGATTTCCTCGGCAACAGGATAGGTCTCTGCATCCGCTTTACTATCACCTCCTCCTTCAGGCCCTGTGGATGGCTTGAGGTTGGGGCAGATCATCCGTTCGCACAATTTTCGACAGAATATCTCGAAGTCATGCATCTCATTACGCGAGGTAATGCTTTCCAGACAGTACTCAAGCATCTTGGCGTCCAGCAGGTAGGACACTCGATCAGCACTATCGGAGTAGCACTCCGGACGCAGCTGCCGCATAAAATGCGAAGGCGATAATCTTGAATCCTGCCCCCTAGTCATTGCCACCTCTGACTATCAAAATTTATATCATTCAAACTGAAGCCGAATTTCCTCGATAGCAGCATGAGCGGCCTCAACAAAGACATCCATGTTTATCTCGCGAGATTGATAATAGTACGCCCGCCGAATACTTCTCGCCCCAAAATCTATTTCTGTCTGCTGCCAGTAGCCATCGGTTTCTTTCTCTATATCCGGTCATTCCAGCAGCCAGTATTTAGCGACGCCGAAGTCGAAGCCATGCTGCGCGCCCTTCAATCCGACCGCGCGCACAGACACTCGCCACTCATCGCGAGCACGTGCAAAACCTCAAGCGCCGCAGCGATCCGACGGCGGAGCGGTGCTGCCCCAAGTGCGGCAGCGCGCTGCTAATACGTACCGTGAAATCGGGGAAAAAGCGGGGCCGCAATTTTGCGGCTGCTCGGCATTTCCGAAATGCAGAACGATGCAGCGCCTCTAATAGCCGAACGTCTGCACAAAGGGCGCGGCACTTTGCCGAATGGCAGCTGCTACTCCAGGCGCCTGGCTGCAAAGCTCAGTCGAACGCTGCAGTACCCGCTCCAGCGCTTCCAGCTGGGAGCGAATCACTTCGGCCGGTCGCTCCACATCGCAGACTTCCGCAAAATCCAGCAAACCCTGGCGCGAGGCGAACAGCGACTTGTTGCCCATCAACTCCAGCGCAAGCACATCCTCGGGAAGGTAGGCGGTGGTGTTGACGATGTCGTAGGCGGGCGCCAAGCAGGTATCGCGCTGGGTAGGGTCGGCATAGAGCAATCCGAAGTTCTTCAGATGCGCATCGCCATTGCCGAGGATGCAGCTCAGGCTCACCGTGGCAAAGAGCTGGGCCAATGAGGGGCGGACGTGTTCGGGCGCGCAGAACAGGCGAATGGCCTTGGCGATGGCTGAGTAGCTCTTGCTGTATTTCTGCTCCGCCGCCAGGCCCATCAGCGCGGCCATGTCTTCGAAACCTATGGGTTCGAGACGTTCGTCGCGGTCGAAACGACGCATGACGAAGAGCTTGGCGTTGCTGGAAAGATGGAACTCCGGCACCGGGATACCCGCCTCTCGCGCGACGGACATGCAGAGGTATTCGTTGATCGCCAGGCCCGGAAACTCGTCTCGGCCGCTCTTGATGATCAGCTCGGCGGTCCTTGAGGTGAAGCGGGCATCCTCTCGCTCGGGCACCAACAGCTTGGGCTGTACGCCGGAAATACCGGCGCGCAGGATGTAGCGATCCACCAATTCGACGAACAGGTCTTCCGTACCATCCCAGGCGAGGATCTCGCTGAGCCGTTCGCCTGGAAAGCGTTGGCGCTCCAGCAGTGTATCGATCTCGGGAGAGGCCACCGTCACACGGCCAATAGGCGAGCTGCTGCCAGTCAGTGCCAGTAGGGCCATGGAATCCAGGGAGACCAACTTGGCCAGCCGGTTTCTTAGCTGTTCCAGCACGTAGCCTTCCGGCAGATTCATCTGGAAAATCGGATGCAGCTCGCGGCGGCGATAGTCATCCAGGCGCACCGGCATCAGCAAACTGATCGCGGACTGCGCAGAGGCTTCATCTTGGTAACGGAATAGGTAGTCGCCATCCTGGGCCACGAGCGCTCCGCTCTCGCCTGACGGGGTTGCGACGCGCAGTCGGGTCTTCATCAGTCGAACACCCCCTGGATCTCGTCCAGTGTCGGCAACGCGGCGGGGACTACCGCCAGCTCGCAGTCCAAGGCTGCGAGTGCTCGTGCATAGGCTGCCATACCGACGCGAGGGTCTCCTCGCTCCACGGCAATGATTTTCTGGCGGGTAAGCCCTGCCAGCTCGGCAAGGTTCGCTTGGGTCAGGCCTCGATTGAGGCGTCGCTGGCGGAGTTGGCTGCCGAGACGCTGGCCGATCAGCTCGCTATCCATGTTCTACATACGTAACAAAGCCGATGATTTGTTACGTATACGAAACTCCATAGATCCAGTAAAGCTAATTCTATGGCCGGAGAGGGCTATACCATTGAGAGCGACTTGATGGTCACTCTCTAGCAATGTCTTGATAGCTAAACATGCAGTAGAGCCAATACCCCAACCGCTACCCCTCCCCCCGCTACCCCATACACCGCCGCCTGCAACCAACGCCGCCGGGTCAGCAGGGTGATGGCGGCCAGGGAGATGGCGACCTGCATGAGCATGGTAGCCTGGGCCCAGCGGTGGTGGCGGTGGAGTTGGGTTTCGCTCAGGGCTTCGTTGGCCATGACTTTTTCTTCCAGCGCTTCGGCCTTGGTGCGGATTTCTGTCTTTTGCTGGGCGTAGCGCTGGCTGTCCTGGGTGAAGCGCTGGATGGTGTCGGGATTGGTCGCGAGAGCCGCGCCCAGGTCGGCAAGGTTCTGTTTTTCGCCCTTGGCCTGGTAGTAGCCCCATTGGTTGGCGGCTTCGGTCTTGGCGATGGCTTCTTCGTTCTTGTAGTAGAGCGCCAGGCTCTCGGCGTTGCCGCCCTGGTAGGAGCAGAGGGCGCCTAGAGTGGCGAGGATGGCGGTGGTGACGGCAATGCGGCCGGTGAGGCTATCGCGGCGATGGGCGCCGTGGGCGGCGTGTTCCACTTCGTGGTCGTGGGGGCCGTGGACTTCGTATTCGCTGGACAAGGCTCAGCTCCGCTGCGGATTCCTGCGGCGAGGCTAGCCAGGGTGGCTTAAGGCCTTCTTAAGGTGTTAGCTCTCGCTCAGCCTGTCTAGTAACTCCCGAGCATGGTAGACCCGATGGCGACGCTGCGCCGGTTCGCTGAGGATGCCGCAATTGACAAGAGTCTCCAGCGCCTTGTTGGCCGTGGGGAAGGACACGCCGAGCCATAGCTGCACCTGGCGCACGGTAACGACCGGCTGGGCCAGTAATAGACGAGGCAGCTTGAGCGCCGCGGCATCACTGCGTAATCCGAGCGCTTCGAGTTGCCTTTGCCAGCGCTGCTCCAGCGCCGTCATATCCTGGGCGATGGTGACGGCGGAGCGGCAGGCATGGGCGACCGCCTCGGCCAGGAAGGTGCACCAGGGAGACCAGTCGCCGCGAAGCTGCGTAGCCGCCAGGGTATCGTAGTAGTCCCGCCGATTGCGTAGCAGGAAGCCCGAGAGATACAGCGGGGGATAGCCCTCGGTGGCCAGCATTAGCGGTAGCAGCAGACGCCCAACCCGACCATTACCGTCGACGAAGGGGTGGATGGTCTCGAACTGGGCATGCGCCAGCGCCAACTGAGCAACGATGGAGAGCTCGCCCTGCTCATCCTCACCTGGCGTGTACTGCAGCACGTCGCGGACGAAGGCGGCCATGCACTCCGCTAGGTATTCAGGCGGCGGCGGGACGAAGGTGGCGTCCTCGATCCGGCGACTCTGACCGATCCAGGCCTGGGTGAGACGGTATTCACCTGGTCGATAGGCTTCCCCCGCATCATGCATCAATTCGGCGTGCAGCTGCTTGACCAGATGCTCATCCAAAGCCGCTCGGTTGCCCTGTTGGCGATAGCTGGCAAGCCCGAACTCCAGCGCCTGCACATAGCGCTGGGTGATGCCTGCATCGGCGGGCAAGCCCTCGCCTCCCGTCACTTCATACTCGAAGAGTTCAGGAAGTTGC
The DNA here is from genome assembly GCF_006384975.1 of Pseudomonas oryzihabitans. Classification (NCBI taxonomy): domain Bacteria; kingdom Pseudomonadati; phylum Pseudomonadota; class Gammaproteobacteria; order Pseudomonadales; family Pseudomonadaceae; genus Pseudomonas; species Pseudomonas oryzihabitans. Next base: position 4,083,135 of record NZ_CP021645.1, on the reverse strand, counting down.
GTGCGGGTGCCTTCGATCTGCGAGCTGTGCACCGCCTCGCGGCGCGTCAGGGTACGGGTGATCAGGTCGTGGTTCGGCAGCAACTGGCTGGAGGCCTTGAGCATACCCAGGGCCTCATGAGCGTCCCGCAAGGCCCGGCTCAACTCGGCCCCGGCAGGCAGCCGCCGCGGCACGGGCGGTGGCACCAGTGCATAGCAATGGGGATAGTCCGGACAACGAACCAGGCAAGCCTGGCGCTCGGGACTCAGATGCTGCTTTCGCATGCGCTATCCATTAATAGGCTGCCGACTTATTAAAGGATAACCAATCAAACCTTAATAAGCCCTTGCCCTATGCAAGTTAAAGCTTGGGCAGGCGCGCCTGCAGCCAACGTCGCAACGGACCGGCCACCCAGCGTTGCAGGGCCAGACCGAGCAGGACGATGAGCGCCAGGTGCAGCGGCAGCATCCAGCCGGGAATGGGGATGGGCAGGGCCAGTACCTCGCCGACGTCTTCGGCCAGGTCTTCGAGGCTGTCGCCGGCCAGGTGCATCCAGCCCAGCAGGGTGCGGGTCCAGGGTTCGAGCACGCCAATCAGTGGAGTATGGACGGCGAAGATGCACAGCGAGGCCTCGCCGAGGTGTTGGGCCAGGCGGCGCACGCCGGCGCGGTCGGGTTCGCCGAAGGTGGCGCAGGCCAGCAACACCGCGGCCTGGAAGGGTGTCAGCAGACCATTGTGGACCAGATAGAACCAACGGCGACCATCGCCTTCCAGCAGCAGGGCGCCGAGCCAGAGGCCAGTCAGGCCAAACAGCAGCAGGGGTACGCGCAGGCGCTGGGTGGTCTGCGCCACCCAGGGCTCTTGTAGGGCGCGATAGAGCAGGATACCGAGCAGGAACTCGGGCAGGCGGATCAGCGGATTGCGATGGATGACACCGACGGTGACGGTATCGAAGGCCTGGGCCCAGGTGGCCAGCAGCGGACCGAGCAGATAGAGCCCCCAGAGACCGGCGGCGGCCAGGGCCCAGCGGCGCAGGCGCATCAGGCGTGGACCGAGTAGCGGGAACAGCAGATAGAAGAACAGTAGCGCCGAGATCGACCAGGCGGCGCCGTTGAGCCAGAGAAAGCGCGGCTCCCAGGATTGCAGCAAGAGCAGTTGCAAGAGCACATGGGTGGTGGCGGCCAGCCAGGACAGCGGCAGCAATTCGTCCAGCTCGCTGCCCTCCTCCAGCTGCAGGTAGGGATGCTGGTTATAGTAGACCGGTACTCCGTGTTCCAGCCAGGAATCCTGGGACAGCCAGTAGGCCATCCCCAAGGCCGCCAGCAGGGTGAGCAGGTGGATGGGATAGAGGTTGCACAGGCGACGCAGCACGAAGCCGCGCGAGCTGCCCTTGAGCGCACCCTGGCGATCCAGGCTGACGTGGGCCAGCAGGAAGCCGGAGAGTAGGAAGAAGGTGCTGGTGGCGAAGAAGCCCATGCCGGCCAGGCGGCGGAAGGCGTCCGGCAGATCGCTGTAGAGCCCGCCCAGGTGGTAGACGACCATGTACAGCGCCATGAGGAATCTCAGCCATTCCAGGCCGTAGTAACGGGCGGTGGGACGCAGTGCAGGCGAGGTGGTCATGGCAGCGGAGGTAAGACAGCTAAAGGCTTATTGTAAGTCGCTCAAGCGCTGCCCTCGATTTGGAATATGACGAAAACGTGACAGCGAGTGTCGCGGCGTACCAGACGCCGCCCAGGCCCCAGTGAGCTGATCGCTGGAATATTCCGTCACACCGAGATGCAGCGGGATTATCTAGCCCGCGAACATCGGCTCCGGCAGCCCCTGCACCCCAGGATCGAGGGCGAACAGCCCACCCGCCGACGGCTGGTCGCTCAGGTCTCCCCCCGGACGGATGGAGGTGACGAACAGGGTGTCCAGGTTGCGCCCACCGAAGGCGCACATGGCGGGTTTCTTTACCGGTACGGCCAGGGAGCGATCCAGGCGGCCATCGGGGGTGAAGCGGTGGATCAGGCCGGCATCGTTGCCGCAGATCCAATAGCAGCCGTCGACGTCCACCGCGGCGCCATCGGGGCGGCCGGGATGGGCGTTCATGTCGACGAACAACCGCCGGTTGCTGGGCGTACCCGTCTCCGGATCGTAGTCGAAGGCCCAGATCAGCTGGCGACTCGGATGGGAGTCGGAGAGGTAGAGGGTGCGGCCATCGGGGCTCAACGCCAGGCCGTTGGGGACGATGAGGTCGTCCAGCAACAGCCGAGCATCCTCGCCTGCCGTGTGGCTGTAGAGGCGTCCCGCTGGGGCGCCCTGGGCCATGTCCTGCACCATGGTGCCCACCAGGAAACGGCCTTGGCGGTCGCAGCGGCCGTCGTTGCATCTCATGGCCGGCTGGGCGTGGTCGAGGGTGAGCAGGCGTTCGCCACTCAGCTCGCCGGAGGCTTGGGGCTGCAAGGCGAAAAGTCCAGTTTCCAGGCCGGCCAGCCAACCACCACCTACGCGGGCAGCGATGCAGGCGAGCATTTCCGGCGCGGTCCAGCTGTCCAGCGCGCCCCCCGGTGTCCAGCGGTGCAGGCGTTTAGCGGGGATATCGACCCAGTAGAGCGCCTGTTCGGCGACATGCCAGACTGGGCACTCGCCGGTGGCATTGCGGGCATCGACCAGTAGTTCAGCACTCATGGCCAGCCTCTCAGTCGTCGAAGGGGCCGGTGGCGATGAAGGCGCCGCCTTGGTAGACCCGCGACGGATCGTCCGCCGCCGGCAGCGGCTGGGCCTCGACCTTGGCGCGGAATTGTTCGGAGCTGTCCTTGGGCTGGAAGCCCAGGTGCGCGGCCAGGCGGTTATCCCACCAGCTGTCGCGGTTGTTGGAGGCGCCGTAGACGATGGTATGGCCGACGTCCGGGGTGGTCAGGCTGCGCAGGATGAGATCGGTCAGGTCCTCGTAGCTCAGCCAGGTGGCGAGCATGCGGCGGTTCTGCGCCTCGGGGAAGGAGGAGCCGATGCGGATGCTCACCGTCTCGATGCCATGGCGGTCGAAATAGAAGCTGGCCAGGTCTTCGCCGAAGGCCTTGGACAGGCCGTAGTAGCTGTCCGGCCGCTGGGGCACACTGGCGTCGATGCGTTGGTCCTGGCGGTAGAAGCCGATGACGTGGTTGGAGCTGGCGAAGACGATACGCTTCACCCCATGGCGCCGCGCCGCCTCATAGAGGTTGAAGGTGCCGCGGATATTGGCTTCGAGGATGGGTTCGAAGGCATGTTCGGTGGAGATGCCGCCGAAGTGCAGGATGGCGTCGACGCCCTTCACCAGGGCATGAACGCCGGCCTTGTCCGCCAGGTCGCAGGTCACCACTTCTTCCGCCGCGCCTTGAGCGGGTTCCATCGGGGCGATGTCGGACAGCCGCAAGATCTCGGCATGGGGCTTGAGCCGCTGGCGCAGCTCCTTGCCGAGGCCGCCGGCAGCGCCGGTCAGCAGCAGACGATGGAAGGGAGAGGTACGGACTTCGGACATGAGCAGGCGCCTTCTTATCGAGTTATCTGACAAGAGGTACGACATCCCACCTCTTTCTTCGATTCTCGCGGGCGCCTCGAGCCCTGTCAATGCTAGCTAGGCAGACAGGGCAGCCGCAGCCGGAAGGTCGCGCCCTGCCCCGCGATGCTTTCCACATGCAGGCTGCCGCTGTGCGCCTTGACGATCTGGTCGGCGATGTAGAGGCCCAGGCCCAGGCCAGCGATGTTCTCGGTGCCGCTGGCGCGCTCGAACTGGCGGAAGATCAGTGCCTGGTGTTCCACCGGAATGCCGATGCCATGGTCCTTGACGCTCAATTCCACCTCGGCGCCATCGCCACGCAGGGTAATTTCCACCGGGCGGCCGGCGCCGTATCTCATGGCGTTGGTCAGTAGGTTGGTGATCACCTGCTCGATGCGGAATTCATCCCAGTAGCCGGGCGCCGGGCCGTCCGCGTGCAGTTCCACCGGACAGCCAGCCGCGGCGAATTGCGAGGCGAAGCTGTCCACCACGGTGTTCAGCAGGCTGGTGAGATCGCACTGCGAGGGGCGGATGGAGAGCTTGCCGGTGCGGATGCGCGAGATGTCGAGCATGTCGTCGATCAGGTGCACCAGGCGTTGGATCTGGCGCTCATCGCGCTCGGCCATGCCCATCAGCTTGTCGGGAGTGAAGGCTTCCAGCTTGCCCTTGTCCAGGTACATGCGCCGTAACTGAGCTTCGAGCATCAGGGTATTGAGCGGCGTCTTGAGCTCATGGGAGACCATGGACATGAAGTCGTCGCGGGTACGTACCGCCTGCTGCAACTCCACCTGGGTCTGGCGCAACTCGGCGAGCAGGACTTCCTGCTCCTGGCGACTCTGCTCCAGGGCCACCAGTTGCTCGGCCAGGCGCTTGCGGTGCCAGTAGAGGTCAACGAACACCCGGGTCTTGCTCTTCACCGCATGAACGTCGAGGGGCTTGTGCAGGAAGTCCACCGCACCGCTCTCGTAGCCCTTGAAGGCATAGTTCAGATCACGGCCGGCGGCGCTGACGAAGACGATGGGGATGTGCCGGGTCTTTTCCAGGCCGCGCATCATCTCCGCCAGCTCGAAGCCGTTCATGCCCGGCATCTGCACGTCGAGGATCGCCAGGGCGAATTCGTGCATCAGCAAGAGCTCCAGCGCCGCCTCGGCGGAGCTGGCCTGGAAGATCTCCAACTCCTCGCTGCGCAGCAAGGCTTCCAGTGCCAGGAGATTCTCCGGCAGGTCGTCTACGAGCAGGATCTTCGCCTGCTCGACGGGTACATCAGCCATGGTCGCGTTCCAGCTCGGTGAGCAATAGATGGATGCCCGGCACATCCAGCACGAAATCCGGGTCGAATTTCTTCAGCGCCGCCTCGGGCATGGTCGGCACCTCGGCCGAGCTCGGCGATTGGACGACCGTGACGCCACCGTTCTGGCTCAGGGTATGCAACCCACTGGCGCCGTCGTGGTTGGCGCCGGTCAACAGGATGCCGCAGACCTGCTCGCCCAGGGCGTCGGCTGCGCTCTCGAACAGGACATCGATGGACGGCCGGGAGAATTGCACCGGCTCGTCGCGCGAGAGCGAGAAGCTGAAGTCATCCTCCACCAGCAGGTGATAGCCCGGCGGCGCGAAATACAGGGTGCCCGGCAGTATAGCGTCCTTGTCCTCGGCCTCGCGCACCCGCAGGGCCAGACGGTTCTGGAACAACTCGGCCAGCCGCGAGGTGCGGTCGTCCGGCAGGTGCAGTACCACCGCCAGCGGCAGACGGAAACTGCCCGGCAGGGCCGACAGCAGGCGCAGCAGCACCTGCAGCCCGCCGGCAGAGGCTCCGATGACGATGAGGCGCAACGGCTTTACGGGCGGGAACATGCTAGAGCCTGCGGAACAGTCGTTCCTGCTTCACCACCGGCTCGAAGTGGTTGGCATAGGCGGAGAAGTCTAGCGACTCCTTGCTGCCCAGGCCGAGAAAGCCGCGGTGACTCAGGGACTCGTGGAACAACCCGAGCGCCCGATTCTGCAGATTCTTGTTGAAGTAGATGAGCACGTTGCGGCAGGACACCAGCTGGGTCTCGGAAAAGACGCTGTCGGTAGCCAGGCTGTGATCGGCGAAGGTCACGTTGGCGATCAACGATTTGTCGAACAGCGCGCCGTCGTAGGCCGCGGTGTAGTAGTCGGAGAAGGCGCGGGTGCCGCCGGCTTTTTGGTAGCTGGCGGTATAGGCGCGCATCCGCTCCAGCGGAAAGATGCCCTGACGGGCTTTCTCGATGGAGCGGGGATTGATGTCGGTGGCATAGAACAGGGTGCGGTCGAGCAGCCCTTCTTCCTGGAACAGGATGGCCATCGAAAAGACTTCCTCGCCGGTGCTGCAGCCGGCAATCCACACCTTGAGCGAGGGATAGGTACGCAGCACCGGCACCACCTGCTGGCGCAGGGCGAGGAAGTAGCCCGGATCGCGAAACATCTCGCTCACCGGGATGGTGATGAATTGCAGCAGCTCGGCGAACAGCGCCGGATCGCGCAGCACCCGCTCCTGCAGCGCCGAGATGCTCGGGCAGTCGAAGCGGGTCAGCGCCTGGAGTACCCGGCGCTTGAGCGAGGCCTTGGAGTAATTGCGGAAATCGTGGCTGTATCTGAGGAAGATGCCTTCCAGCAGCAACCTCAGCTCGATGTCCTGCAGCCGCTCGCTCATGACCTACAGCCGCTCCAGGGACGGCATCCAGACGCGGATCAGCGAGAACAACCGATCCAGGTCGATGGGCTTGGCCAGGTAGTCGCTGGCGCCAGCGGCGAGGCAGCGCTCCTGGTCGTCCTTCATGGCCTTGGCGGTGATGGCGATGATCGGCAGCTTCTTCATGTGCGGCCGCTTGCGGATCTCTCGCATGGCTTCGTAGCCGTCCATCATCGGCATCATGATGTCCATCAGCACCAGGTCGATGGTGTCGCTGTTGTCGAGCTTCTCCAAGGCTTCCAGGCCGTTGCGGGCGATCTCCACCTTGGCGCCCTTCTGCTCCAGGGCGCTGGTGAGGGCGAAGATGTTGCGCACGTCGTCGTCCACCAGCAACAGGGTGCGGCCGTCGAAGGCCTTCTCACGGCTGCGGGCGCTCTCCAGCATGCGCTGGCGATCGATCGGCATGTCGGCCTCGATCTTGTGCAGGAATAGCGTCACCTCGTCGAGCAGGCGCTCCGGTGAACGGGCACCCTTGATGATGATGGAGCGCGAATACTTGAGCAGGGAGGCTTCTTCGTCACGCGACAGGCTGCGGCCGGTATAGACGATCACCGGCGGGAAGGAGCAGATGTCCTCGCTGGCCATGCGTTCGAGCAACTCGCCACCTTCCATGTCGGGCAGCTTGAGGTCGATGACCATGCAGTCGTAGACCTCGTCGCGCAGCAGGGCCAGGGCCTGGCTACCCATCTCCACCGCGGTGATCTCCACATCCACGTCGCCGATCAGCTTGGCGATGCTGTCACGCTGCAGGGCGTCGTCTTCCACCAGCAGCACCCGCTTGATGCCGGCGGCGAACTTGGCTTCCAGGCGGCCGAAGGCCTCCTTGAGTTCGTCACGGGTGGTGGGCTTGATGGCATAGCCGACCGCGCCCATGTGCATGGCGGTCTCGATGCGATCCGAGGCCGAGACCACGTGCACCGGAATGTGCCGGGTCAGCGGATTTTCCTTGAGGCGCTCCAGCACCGTCAGGCCGGAATGGTCGGGTAGCCCCATGTCCAGCAGGATGGCGTCAGGTCTGTACTCCAGCGCGGCGGCGAAGCCTTCTTCGGCGCGATGGGCCACTAGGCAGCTGTATTTCAGCTCATGGGCGAGATCGAAGAGGATCTGCGCGAAGGGCACTTCATCCTCGATCACCAGGACCCGGCGATCCGGATAGGGCCAGCTGTCCCGGTCGTCGGTGAAGGCGCTCCCCACAGGGGCCGCTGCCTCGGTGACCGGTGGCGCGGCGGGCGGCCGCGGTGTGGTGGCCAGGACCGGCGCCGGGGTAGGTGTCGCGACAGGCACAGCGGCCACGGGAGCCGTGACCGGCGTTACCGGCAGGCTGGGTGCGGCGGCTTCCTGGTACTCCAGCGGCAGGCGCAGGGTGAAGGTACTGCCCTCGCCCGGCTGGCTGGTGACGGTCAGGGTGCCACCCAGCAAGAGTGCCAGGTCACGGGAGATCGACAGCCCCAGGCCGGTGCCGCCGTAGCGACGGGTGATGGCACCGTCCGCCTGGCGGAAGGCCTCGAAGATCAACTCCTGCTGTTCCGGAGCGATGCCGATACCGGTATCGCTCACCGCGAAGCTGGGTTGGCCGTCGTCCAGGGACAGGCGCAGGGTGACCTGGCCGTGCTCGGTGAACTTGAAGGCGTTGGACAGCAGGTTCTTGAGGATCTGCTCGACCCGCTGGCGATCGCTGAAGAATGCCGGGGGCATCCGCGCATCCAGCTCCACCACGAAGGCGACGCCCTTGTTCTGGGCAATCGGCTCGAAGGCGGTCTTGAGGCTTTCCACCAGACGACGCATGGATACCTGCTCGGGGCGGATCTCCAGCATGCCAGCCTCGACTTTGGAGATGTCGAGGATATCGTTGATCAGGGTGAGCAGATCGTTGCCCGCCGAGTAGATCGATTCGGCGTAGCGCACCTGCTCGTCGCTCAGGTTGCCGGCGGGATTGTCCGCCAGCAGCTTTGAGAGGATCAGCGAGCTGTTCAGCGGGGTGCGCAGCTCATGGGACATGTTCGCCAGGAATTCGGACTTGTACTGGCTGGCGCGCTCCAGCTCACGGGCGCGTTCTTCCAGCAGCTGCTGGGCTTCGTTGAGGCGATTGTTGCGGTCGTCCAGCACGTCGCGCTGCTGCAGGAGTTCCTGGGCCTGTTCGGACAGTTGCTCGTTGGTCTGCTCCAGCTCCGCCTGTTGCTGCTCCAGGTGCACCTGGGATTCCTTGAGCGCCTGGGACTGTTCTTCCAGCTCCTCGTTGGCGGTGCGCAGCTCTTCCTGCTGGACCTGCAACTCTTCGTTGAGCTGCTGGGTTTCCGCCAGCACCTGCTGCAGGCGCTGACGATAACGCGCGGCCTCCACCGAAGAGCCGATGGAATCGGCGATCAGCGTCATCAGCTCTTCATCCTGCGGCCGCAGGGCACGCAGGAAGCCCAGTTCCACCACGCCATTCACCCGCCCGTCGTTCTCGATGGGCACGATGAGCGCGGCGCTGGCTTCGCGCTCGCCCAAGGCGGAATTGACCTTGAGGTAGTCGGCCGGCAGTTGATCCAGCGCCAAGCTGCGTCCTTCCAGCACGACTTGCCCGGCCAGGCCTTCGCCCGGCGCCAGGCGCTGGCGGCGGCGGCGTCCTTCGTCGTCCAGGGCGTAATCGGCGACCCGTTCGAGGCTGCCGTCGTCGAGTCTCACATAGAGGGCCCCGGCAGCAGCGCCCAGATAGCGCGCCAGGAATTGCAGGATGCTTTGCCCCAGGGGCGCGAGCGCGGCCTGGCCGATGACCGCCTCGGACAGCTGGTTCTGGCCCGAGCGGAACCAGCTCTGCCGCTCCAGACTCTCGGTGTGATCGGCCTGCTGATCGAGCAGGCGGGTGTAGGTTGCGGAGAGCCGCATGAGTTCACGGCGACCGAAGAAGGCCATGATGACCGAGAGCAACAGGCTGACGATGAGGAAGGCGGCGACGAAGATCACCGTCATACGGCTGGCGGTCTCGGTCCGCTCGGCGCGCATCTGCTCTTCGTAGGCGATGAAGTCGGTGTAGTCGCGACGGATGCTGTCGATGCGATTCTTGCCCTGGCCGTCGTTCAGGGGCGTCTGGAAATCGCCACCCTGCCGCCTCGCCTCGATCACCCGGTTCGCATAGTCACGCCACTCGCGGTGCACCGCTTCGATCCGCTCGAGCCGACGGACCTGCACGGCACTATCGCTGACCAGGGCCTTGAGTTCGTCGAGCTGCGGCTCGACATCGGGCAAGGCGCGCTCATAGGGTTGCAGGAAGCTGTTATTGCCGCTCAGCAGATAGCCGCGCATCCCGGTTTCCAAGTCGACCACCAAGCGGAAGTTGGCATTGGCAGTACTGATGACGCGGTCGGTGTGCTCGACCCACTGGGTGACCCGCAGCAGGTAATAGATGATGGCGATGAAGAAGATCGCGCTGAAGACGCCGATGCTCAGAGGCAGCGAGAGATTGCGTTTGAGGATCTGGCTGAAATGCTTCTGATCGAGGGGCGACTCGCGATTCATGGGTCTGAAAGCCTTGTACAGAACGAAACGGTCGGCGACGGCTGGGCCCCCACCTGCAGGAGTGTGCCGTCAGCGACCGCTATGCGGTCGAAGGCCGTTCGACGCACCTGCCACGCACGGCCAGCTAACCTCGAAAGGCCCGCGAAGACGCCTTTACCTTGCGTAAATTCGGCTTCCCAAGCGCTTTCAGCGCAGCCGGCGCTACGCGCGCAAAGCGCGTTGGCGCATCACATCAACGGCGGGCAATCACCCAGACGGCATGGATGATACCCGGAATGTAACCCAGCAGCGTCAGCAGGATGTTCAGCCAGAAGGCGCCGCCGAAGCCGACCTGCAGGAAAACGCCCACCGGAGGCAGGATGATGGCGAAGATGAGGCGGATGAGGTCCATTTCAGACTCCAGTACAAGGCAGGCAAGAAGATGCTGCTAAGACTGGCAGGCCCCTAATCAGGTTCCGGCAGGCAATAAAAAACCCCGCCGAAGCGGGGTTTCGTAGACTTAACCCGACATCCTTGTCGGGCCGCCAATCCTTGGCCATCTATCCCTGAGAGTCTCTGCCCGACATCCTTGCCGGGGGGCCATCCTGGCCACATTTCCTTGAAATCATCTGGAGCGCTGGGCACATCCTGTACCGCGATCCGATGGGTGTAGATTACGCAGCCGCAGGCCCCTCGGCGATGGCGTATCACGGCGACGTCGTGTAAGCCTTGGCTTACACGGATGCGCTTTTTGCCTTGTCACTCAAAGATTTAGAAAGCCTCCTCGGCCAGGGCGTAGAGCGACTGCGCGCCACTGCGTACGGCCGCCGCCAGGCTCAGGGTGCGCGGCAGCAGGCGGGCGAAATAGAAACGTGCCGTGGCGAGCTTGGCTTCGGCGAAGCTGGCTTCCTGATCCGCCGCGGCAGCTGCGGCCCGCGCCCAGAGATAGGCATAGGCGACATAGCCGAACAGGTGCAGGTAGTCCACCGAGGCAGCGCCGAGCTCATGGGGATCGCTGGCGCCGGCCTGCAACAGCCACTCGGTCGCGCCGTCCAACTGATCCAGCGCCTGGCGCAGGGGCGCGGCGAATTCGTTGTCCGCCGCCAGACCGGCAAGATACTGATGGACCTCTTCGCTGAAGGGGCGATAGAGGGCTCCGCGGCTGCCGGCCAGCTTGCGGCCCACCAGGTCCAGCGCCTGGATGCCGTTGGTGCCTTCGTAGATCTGGGTGATGCGCACGTCGCGCACCAGTTGCTCCTGGCCCCATTCGCGGATGTAGCCATGGCCGCCGAATATCTGCTGGCCATGCACGCACAACTCCAGGCCCAGGTCGGTGAGAAAGCCCTTGGCCACCGGGGTGAGCAGCGCCACCAGGGCCTCGGCGCGTTCTCGCTCGGCGGGCTCGGGGCTGTACTTGGCGGTGTCCAGCTGCAGCGCAACGTAGCTGGAGAACAGGCGGCCGCCTTCGTTGAGTGCCTTCATGGTCAGCAGCATGCGGCGGACGTCGGGGTGGACGATGATCGGATCGGCGCTCTTGGCCGGTTGCTGGATACCGGCCGGCGACCGGCTTTGCAGGCGTTCGCGAGCGTAGGCCAGGGCATTCTGGTAGGAGCGTTCGCTCGACCCCAGGCCCTGGATGCCCACGCCCAGGCGCTCGTAATTCATCATGGTGAACATGGCGGCCAGGCCTTTGTTGACCTCGCCCACCAGATAGCCGACGGCGCCATCGAAATTCATCACGCAGGTGGCGGCGCCCTTGATGCCCATCTTGTGCTCCAGAGAGCCACAGGCCACGGCGTTGCGCTCGCCCAGGTTGCCCGCCTCGTCCACCAGTATCTTGGGTACCAGAAACAGCGAGATGCCCTTGGACCCGGCTGGAGCATCGGGCAGCTTGGCCAGCACCAGATGGATGATGTTCTCGGTGAGGTCATGCTCGCCGGCGGTGATGAAGATCTTGGTGCCGGTCACGCGGTAGCTGCCGTCGGCCTGGGGCTCGGCGCGGGTGCGGATCAGGCCCAGGTCGGTGCCGGCGTGGGGCTCGGTCAGGCACATGGAGCCGGACCACTGGCCGCTGTAGAGATTGGGCAGGTAGGCCTGCTTGAGCGCTTCGCTGCCGTGGGCGTGCAGGGCCAGGCAGGCACCGGCGCTGAGCATCGGATAGAGACCGAAGGCCAGGCAGCTGGCGTGCATCATCTCTTCGACCTGGGCGGTGAGCACCTTGGGCATGCCCATGCCGCCGTATACGGGATCACCGCCGACACCGACCCAGCCGCCCTCGGCGAAGGCTTGGTAGGCCTGGCGGAAGCCCTGGGGCGTGGTCACCTCACCGTCTTGCCAATGGCAACCTTCTTCATCGGAATTGCGATTGAGCGGCGCCAGTTCCTGGGCGCACAGCTTGCCGGCTTCTTCGAGGATGGCGTCGGCGGTCTCGCCGTCGACCACCTCGGCCAGCGCGGGCCACTGGCTCCAGCGTTCCTTGACCTTGAGGACGGCATCCAGCACGAAACGGATATCGCGAAGCGGCGGGGTATAGTCGGCCATGTCGAGTCTCCTCGGAAGGTATTCTTGTCGGTATGACCCGAGTGTAAGACCGAACCGAAAGGGAGACATAGGTTCATGATCTGACCCGCTGGTCAGCCGATCAGAGGTCCGCCAGCGCCGAATTTTCGCGCCCGCGAAAACACGAAAACCCCGCCGGAGCGGGGTTTTCAGTAGAGCCTCGACCTCTTAGTAACCCAGACCGAAGTCTTCCTCGGCCAGGGCCATCAGGCTGCCGGCGCCGGCCAGCAGCGCCTCGGCATGGGCGCGGGTACGCGGCAGCAGGCGCTGGTAGTAGAAGCGCGCGGTGGCCAGCTTGGCCTGGTAGAAGGCAGCTTCGTCGGTCCCGGCGGCCAGCTTCTCGGCCGCGACCCGGGCCATGTCGGCCCAGAAGTAGGCCAGGCAGCAATAGCCGGAGTACATCAGGTAGTCGACGGCAGCGGCCCCCACTTCCTCGCGATCCTTCATGGCGGCCATGCCGACCTTGAGGGTGATCTCGCCCCACTCCTTGTTCAGCTTGGCCAGCGGCTCGACGAAGGCCTTGAGTTCGGCATTCTCGGCCTGGGCCTGGCAGAACTTGTGCACCACCTTGGTGAAGGCCTTGAGCGATTCACCCTGGGTCATCAGCACCTTGCGACCCAGCAGGTCGATAGCCTGGATGCCGGTGGTGCCCTCGTAGAGCATGGCGATACGGGCATCGCGCAGGTTCTGCTCCATGCCCCACTCGGCGATATAGCCGTGGCCGCCATAGATCTGCACGCCGTGGCTGGCCGCTTCGAAGCCGACCTCGGTCATGAAGGCCTTGGCGATGGGGGTGAGGAAGGCCAGCTGGGTCTCGACCTGCTGCTTCTGCTCCTCGTCCTGGCTGTACTTGAGGATGTCCACCAGCTTGGCGGTGTAATAGATCATCGCCCGGCTGCCTTCGGCGAAGGCCTTCATGGTCAGCAGCATGCGCCGCACGTCGGGGTGCACGATGATGGGGTCGGCGGGCTTGTCTGGTGCCTTGGGACCGGTCAGGGATCTCATCTGCAGCCGCTCGCGGGCGTACTTCAGGCCGCCCTGGAAGGCCACCTCGGCATGGGCCAGGCCCTGCAGGGCGGTGCCGATGCGGGCGAAGTTCATGAAGGTGAACATGCAGTTCAGGCCACGGTTCGGCGGGCCGATCAGGAAGCCGGTGGCGCCGTCGAAATTCATCACACAGGTGGCGTTGCCGTGGATGCCCATCTTGTGTTCGAGGGAACCGCAATGCACGGCGTTGCGCTCACCGGCCGCGCCGCTGGCGTCGGGCAGGCGCTTGGGCACGATGAACAGCGAGATACCCTTGGTGCCAGCGGGGGCGTCGGGCAGGCGAGCCAGCACGATATGGACGATGTTCTCGGCCATGTCGTGTTCACCGGCGGAGATGAAGATCTTGGTACCGGTGACGGCGTAGCTACCGTCCGGACGCGGCTCGGCCTTGGTGCGCAGCATACCCAGGTCGGAGCCGCAGTGCGGCTCGGTGAGGCACATGGTGCCGGTCCACTCACCGCTGACCAGTTTTTCCAGATAGGCCTTCTTCTGTTCTTCGGTGCCATGCTGTTCCAGGGTGTTCATGGCACCGTGGGACAGGCCGGGGTACATGCCCCAGGACCAGTTGGCCTGGCCGACCATCTCCGACAGGGAAATACCGAGGGACTCGGGCAGGCCCTGGCCACCGTGGGCCGGGCTATGCGCCAGGCTCGGCCAACCGCCTTCGACGAATTGGGCATAGGCTTCCTTGAAGCCGTCGGGGGTCTTCACGCCCTCCTCGCTCCAGGTACAGCCCTGTTGATCGCCGACGCGATTGAGAGGAGCCAGCACTTGCTCGCAGAACTTGGCGCCTTCTTCGAGGATGGCGGCGACCATGTCGGGGGTGGCATCACCGCAGCCAGGCAGGCTCTGGTAGTGCGCGTCATAGCCCAGCAGTTCGTCGCGAACGAAGCGGATGTCCCGCAGGGGAGCCTTGTATTCGGGCATGACTGTTACCTCTTTGCGAATGCTTGTTGTCGAGGAAGGCGGGCCGCTGCCCGCAAGCGTTTAAACAGTTGTTTGAAACTTATGTTCTAGCCCTTGCCTTGTCAAGCATGGCGGAGCGACCGGTCAGTCTGCCAGGGCCAGGGCCTCGGTCAGCTCTGCCACCGTGCTCGGGCGCACCAGTCGCGCCAGTTCCTGGCCGTCCTTGAGCAGGATCAGCGTGGGCCAGAGTTTGACGCGGAAGGAGCGGCCCAGACGTCGTCCGGAGCCATCTTCGATCTTGAGATGGCGCACGGTGGGGTACTCCGCCAGCGCGGTGGCGAGCAGTGGCTGGGCAGCGCGGCAATAGCCGCACCAGGGGGCGCCGAACTCGACGAGGGTCACGCCGGGCAAGGCATCGACGTCGGCCCGGGCGGGCTCCTGGGCGGCGTAGTCGGAGGTCATGGGCATTGGGGCAGCTCCTGAAGTCGGTTCCAAGGGTGGACAAGTCGTTGCGGGGACTGCTCGGTCACGCGAAAAGGGCTAGCGTCGATCCTGCGGTACGCCCCGATCCCACAACCATAACAAGGCGCCTCCCTTCTGCCTCCGTCTCCTTTCTTCTCCTGAGGCCCGCCATGAGCCAGACAGCGACTCCTGTTTCACCCGCCACCCTGCGCAAGGTCATTTCCGCCGCCTCCATCGGCAATTTCGTCGAATGGTTCGATTTCGCCCTCTACGGCTTTCTCGCCACCCTGCTCGCGGCGCACTTCTTCCCGAGCGGCGATGCGACCGCCGGCTTGCTCAAGACCTTCGCCGTGTTCGCCGTGGCCTTCGCCTTCCGCCCCCTGGGCGGCATCGTCTTCGGCCTGCTCGGGGATCGCATCGGCCGCAAGCGCACCCTGGCGCTGACCATCCTGATCATGGCCGGCGCCACCGCCCTGATCGGCATCCTGCCCAGCTACGCCACCATCGGCATCTGGGCGCCGATCCTGCTGACGGCGATCCGCTGCGCCCAGGGCTTTTCCGCTGGCGGTGAATACGCCGGTGCCTGCGCCTACGTGATGGAGCATTCGCCGCGCGATCGGCGTGGGCGCTACGGCAGCTTCGTGCCGGTGTCCACCTTCCTGGCCTTCGCCAGCGCGGCCCTGACCGCCTGGGGCCTGGAACGGCTGCTGGGCTCCGCCGCCATGGCCGACTGGGGCTGGCGCATCCCCTTCCTGGCCGCCGCCCCACTGGGCCTGATCGGTCTCTATCTACGTCTGAAGCTCGACGAGACGCCGGCCTTCCAGGCCCTGGAGTCGGAGCATGAAGTCAGCCATTCGCCGCTGGGGGAAACCCTACGGCTGCAAGGTCGCTCGATTCTGCGTTTGGGCGCCTTCATCTCGCTGACGGCGCTGTCCTTCTACATGTTCACCACCTACTTCTCCACCTATCTGCAGGTGGCCGGCGGCTTCAACCGCGCCGCGGCGCTGGCCATCAGCCTGATCAGCCTGTTCGCCGCCGCCTGCGCCTGCCCGCTGCTCGGGCGCGTCACCGATCGCATCGGCCGCCGCATGACCACGGTGCTGGCCAGCCTGGTGCTGGCCGTAGGGGTCTATCCAGCCCTGCTGCTGGCCAGCAGCGGCCAATTCGGCAGCGCCTTGCTGGGTTGCCTGCTGCTGGGCGCCGGTGCGGTGCTGTGCAACGTGGTGACGGCGCCGCTGCTCAGCGAGGTCTTCCCGACCCGCACCCGCTACACCGCTGGCGCCATCACCTACAACCTGGCCTACACCATCTTCGGCGGCACCGCGCCGCTAATGGCCACCTGGCTGATCGGCGCCACCGGCAGCAACCTCTCGCCGGCGCTCTATCTGATCCTGATCGCCCTGCTCGGCCTGGTCGGCGGCCTGAGCCTGCCGGAAACCTCGCGGGTCGATCTGGACGAGGTCGCCGAGGGCGGCGAGACCGGCTACCGCGCGGTACGTGGCTAGACCGCTCGTCTCATCGCCGGCACTTCCTCCGGGCCGGCCTGCCGATAGGCAAAAGGCCCGGAGTTTCCCCCATGCCCGCCTCACCCGATCTGCAACGCTTCATCGATGCCCAGGCGACCACCTATGCAACCGCCCTGGCGGAGATCCGCGCCGGCCGCAAGCGTAGCCACTGGATGTGGTTCGTCTTTCCACAGCTCGCCGGGCTCGGCCGTAGCGAGACGGCGCAGCGCTACGCCATCGCCTCTCGCGACGAGGCCAGCGCCTACCTGGCGCACCCCGTCCTGGGCCCGCGCCTGCGAGAGATCACTGCAGCGACGCTGGAACATCCAGAGTTGTCCGCCACGACTCTGTTCGGGCAGCCGGACGATCTCAAGTTCCACTCCAGCCTCACCCTCTTCGCCGCCGTGGCCGAAGATCCCGAACCCTTTCGCCAGGCACTGAAGACCTTTTTCGCCGGCCAGCCGGACGAGGCCACCCTGACGCGGCTTTGTTAGCGCCAGAGTTCGGGTAGTGCGCCATCACGACCAGTCACCGGATCGGTCGTCGGCAAGGGTACCTGGGCGATCACCTGGAGCGCGCGGGCATGGGCTGCGGGATCGGCGTGCTGGGTGATGAAGTCCTGCTGATCAGGTGGATAGGCGCCCACCACCAGAAAGTCCGGGCTGGACGCCAGGCTGCGGTGACCGGTACCCGCGGGTAGCACCACCACGTCACCGGCCGCCACGGCCACGTCCTGGCCCTGTTCACCGCCCAGCCGCAGGGTCGCCTGACCACGCGCCACGCCCAGTACCTCGTGGGCATTGGGGTGGTAGTGATGGTAATCGTAGACGCCATAGCGCCACTGCGGTGGCCAGTCATGGTCGGCGAACAGCCGCTCCAGGGCCGCCGCACGGTCGGCGCCGTCCAGGGGCACCTGGCGATAGAGCAGCACGGGCAGGCGGCTGTTGGGAATAAGGCCATCATCGGCGAAGTGCAGTTGTTCGGGCTGGCCATTACCCGCTGGCGCGGCCAGAGCGACGGCGGTGGGCGCGAGGCCCAGCACCAAGGACAGGATGGATAAGGATTGGCGACGCATGACGATTCCTCGACAGGGCTCGTCCAGTGGAGGGTCTGGGCGACAGCGGGTTCCTGTCGCTGGACGAAACGTACCTTTCCCTGGCTATAGTCCCTGCGTCATCGAGAGGGAACGCCCATGACGAACCAACGCGAAAAATTCGCCCGCTTCCAGCATCTGCACGCCCTCGACGAGGCTTTCGTCATTCCCAACCCTTGGGATGCAGGTTCTGCACGGCTGCTGACCAGCCTGGGGTTCGAGGCGCTGGCCACCAGCAGTGCCGGTTATGCCTTCGCCAAGGGTAAGCGCGACTCCAGCGCCACCCTTAGCCGCGAGGAGCTGCTGGCCAATGCCGCGGAAATCGTTGCCGCGACCCACCTGCCGGTATCGGCCGATCTGGAGGCAGGCTTTGGCGCCGCGCCGGAGACCTGCGCCGAGACCGTCCGCCTGGCCTGTGACGTAGGCCTGGTCGGTGGCTCCATCGAGGATGCGACTGGTGATCCGGTCAGCCCCCTCTACGACTTTTCCCTGGCGGTGGAGCGTATTCAAGCCGCGGCGGAAGCGGCGCGGGGACGCCCCTTCCTGTTGACGGCACGCGCCGAGAATTACCTATGCGGTCGCCCGGACTTGGACGACACCATCAGGCGCTTGCAAGCCTTCTCCGCGGTGGGGGCGGATGTGCTCTATGCCCCAGGCCTGCCGGATCTGGAGTCGATCAGGATGGTCTGTGCGGCCGTCGACAAGCCGGTGAACGTGGTCATGGGCCTTGCCGGCCCGACCTTTTCGGTCGCAGAACTCAGCGCCGTGGGTGTGCGGCGGATCAGCGTGGGCGGATCTTTCGCTCGGGCAGCCTTCGGTGCCCTGCTGAGGGCGGCCCAGGAGGTGCGCACCCAGGGCACCTTCGGCTACGCCCGGGAGGCCATTCCGGGCGCTACGCTGGCCGCTTTGCTTGCAGCGGAAGAGCAGAAGGGTTAGGCCAACCACTCCCGCAACAGCGCCGTGGTCCGCTCCGGCAACTCCAGCGGTGGCAGGTGACCGCAGTCGTCCAGCACCACCAGGCGCGAGCCCTGGATGCCGGCGTGCATGAGTTCGGCTTCGGCAGGCGGGGTGAGTTGGTCCTGGGCGCCGACCACGATCAGCGTTGGTATCTGGATCTGCGCCAGGGTCGGACGCGAGTCGACACGCTCGATGATCGACCGCTGCTGGCGCAGAAAGGCTTCCTTGCCCACCGCCTTGCCCATGGCCAGGACGGTGTCGGCCACCGGGGTGCCCAGGCGCGAGGCATGGATCAAGCGGGGCAGGAGCTGCGGGCTGATGCCGAGGAAGCGACCGCGCTCGGCCAGTTCGAGCATGGCGCGGCGCTGGGTAGCGCGCTCGGGGGCGTCCGGGCTGGCCATGGTATCGAACAGGGCCAGCCGCGCCACCCGCTCCGGGGCCTGGCGCAGGATCTCGAAGGCCACGTAGCCGCCCATGGACAGGGCGCCCAGGGCGAAGCGCGGTGGCGCCTCGGCCAGCACCCGGCGGGCCATGGCGGCGATACCGTCATCCCGGGTGAGATCGGGAATCTGCACGGGGCAGGTATCGGCCAGGTCGGCGGCCTGGGTGGCCCAGAGACGCTCGTCACAGAGCAGGCCGGGCAGCAGGACCAGAGGTAGCGAATCGGTAGCTGTCATCACAGAGGACTTGAGGGACACGGCGGAAAACGCGCAGTGTAGCGCGGATCGCTGGCGAACCCGGCGGGCTTTGCAGGTTCCAAGGGACATTGCCAAGGACTCGGAAACATCCATGCGTACTGAAGGCTTCTTCGACTGGCTCGGCGCGGCGATCGGCCAAGTCATCCGTTTCATCATCGACCTTTTCGGCTCGGTCCTGGGCGGCATCGCCGACGCCGTGCACGACTTCCTCCATGGCATGGCCCGCTCCATCGGCATGGACGACTCCTACATCAGCTTCGTGGTCCTGGCCATCGGCCTGTTGCTGCTCTACGCCGCGGTGCGGGCCTTCATGGCGCGCTCGGTGGTGGGCGGCATCATCTGGTTGATCCTCGGCCTGATGGTGATGAGCTGGCTGATCCGCGGCTGACTGGTAGCCCAGGCCGCGGCCTGGCACAGTAGGGACTCTTCACGGCACGGATGCCGGCATGTCGAACCCCCTCTACCGCTATCTCCAGCGTCACTGGCAGCGTCTGCGCCCCGGAACGGCCTGTGCCCTGTGCGGTACCTGGCTACCGCCTGGGCTCGCCCTGTGCGAAGGCTGCGAAAGCGAGCTGCCCTGGCTCGGGTCGCACTGCCAGTGCTGCGCCCTGCCACTGCCGGTGGACGGACTTGTCTGCGGCGGCTGCCTGGCCGAGCCGCCGGCCTTCGACCAGGTACTGGCGCCCTGGCGCTATGCCTTTCCGGTCGACAGCCTGATCAACGGCTTCAAGCATCGCGATCGGGGCAGTCATGGCCGCCTGGCCGGGGCGCTGCTGGCGCGCCATCTGCAACACCTGTTCGACGAAGGCCAGCCACGCCCGGAACTGTTGCTGCCGGTGCCCCTGTCGCCCCAACGGCTGCGGCAGCGCGGCTTCAACCAGGCCGCCCTGCTAGCCGGCTGGCTCGGCAAGCCTCTGCACCTGCCGGTGAACGCGAAATTGTTACAGCGTGTGCAGGAACAGCACAGCCAGCAGGGCCTGACCGCCAGCGAACGTCGGCGCAATCTCAAGCAGGCGTTCGCCCTGCTGGATGAGGCCGAGCTGGCCGGTCGCCATGTGGCTCTGGTGGATGATGTCCTGACCACTGGCGCTACCGCGGATAGCCTGGCACGTCTGCTCAAGCGCGCCGGCGTCCGAAGGGTCGATGTCTATTGCCTGGCCCGTACGCCGCCGCCCGGCGAATAGCGATGTCACCAAAACGTCACTCAGTCTGACTAGCCTCGCGTGCACACCGTAAGGAAGCCTTAAGCATGCACAACGAACAGACCGATCTCGAACGCCTCGTCCATCTCAGTCGCCGCCGCTTCATCGGTGCCGGGGCCCTGGCCGGCGCCGCCCTGTTCCTGGGTGGCGGCCTGCTCGGCCGTAGCGCCCTCGCCGACGCGGTGAGTGCAGCCAATGGCGATCCGCTGATCGGCTTCGCCAACATCCCGGCTTCCACCGCCGACACCCTGGTGGTACCGCCCGGCTATCGCGCCAGCGTGCTCATCAGTTGGGGCCAGCCACTGCACACCGATGGCCCGGCCTTCCGTCCCGACGGCAGCCCCAGCGCTGCCGACCAGGCCGTGCAGTTCGGCGACAACAACGACGGCATGGCCTTCTTCCCCTTCCCGGACGATCCAGATCGGGCGCTGATGGCGATCAACAACGAATACACCAACTATCGCTATCTGCTCAGCCACGGCACGCCGCCCAAATCGCTGGAAGATACCCGCAAGGCCCAGGCCGCCGAGGGCGTCTCGGTGATCGAGGTGCGTCGTAAGGACGGCCAGTGGCATTTCGTCCAGGGCTCGCCCTACAACAGACGCATCCACGGCAACACGCCCATCGCCTTCAGCGGCCCGGCCGCCGGCCATGCGCTGCTCAAGACCGCCGCCGACCCGGACGGGCGCGAGGTGCTGGGCACCTTCCAGAATTGCTCCAGCGGCGCCACGCCCTGGCACACCTACCTGACCTGCGAAGAGAACTTCACCGACGTTTTCGGCAGCCGCGACGCCAACCTGAAGTTCGATCCCGCCCAGAAGCGTTACAGCGTCAAGCACGCCAGCGTGGAGAACGACTGGCACCTGCACGACGATCGCTTCGATCTGGCGCAGAATCCCAACGAACTCAATCGCCACGGCTGGATCACCGAGATCGACCCCTTCGATCCCCAAGGCAAGCCGGTCAAGCGCACCGCGCTGGGGCGCTTCAAGCACGAGAACGCCGCGGTCACCCGCACCCGCGACGGTCGCGTGGTGGTCTACATGGGCGACGACGAGCGTGGCGAGTTCATCTACAAGTTCGTCAGCCGCGATCGCCTCCAGAACGATCCCAAGGCCGATCGCAACCTGCTCGACCACGGCACCCTCTATGTCGCTCGCTTCGACGAGGGCGACCACGACCCGAACCGCCCCAAGGGCCGCGGCCAATGGTTGCCGCTGGTGCATGGCGAGAACGGCCTGACCGCCGCCAATGGCTTCGCCAGCCAAGCCGAGGTGCTCATCCATGCCCGCCAGGCCGGCAGCCAGGTCGGCGCCACGCGCATGGACCGGCCCGAGTGGATCGCCGTCAGCCCCAAGGACGGTCAGGTCTACTGCACCCTGACCAACAACACCAAGCGCGGCGAGGACGGCATGCCGGTGGGTGGCCCCAACCCCCGCGCCAACAACCTCTATGGCCAGATCGTGCGCTGGCGTGAAGACGGCGACGATGCCGCTTCCCAGGCCTTCGACTGGGATCTGTTCGTCATCGCTGGCAACCCCAAGGTACATCCGGGCAAGCCGGAAGCCGGCTCCCAGCAGATCAATGCCGAGAACATGTTCAACAGCCCCGATGGCCTGGGCTTCGACGCCGCTGGCCGGCTGTGGGTACTCACCGACGGCAAGTACAGCAACAAGGGCGACTACGAAGGCATGGGCAACAACCAGATGCTCTGCGCCGATCCGCGCAACGGCGAGATGCGCCGTTTCCTGGTCGGCCCGGTGGGATGCGAGGTGACCGGCTTGGCCTTCTCGCCGGACTACAAGACGATGTTCGTCGGCATCCAGCATCCGGGGGAGGAAGGCGGTTCCCAGTTCCCGGAACAACAGCCGAACGGCCAGCCACGCTCGTCGGTGATGGTCATCACCCGCGAAGACGGCGGAGTGATCGGCGCCTGACCGGCGGGCAGATAGTGCCCGAGCCTTCGCCATGGGGTTCGGGCATGCGCTAGCATCTCCCGGATGTAGGGTGGCAATCGCCATCGTCCCCCGTGACCGAGGAGCGCGCCATGTCTCATCCATTCGAAAATCTGAGTCCCGACCTCGTCATCGACGCCATCGAAAGCCTGGGCTATCTCAGCGATGCCCGGGTCTTGGCGCTCAACAGCTATGAAAACCGCGTCTACCAGATCGGCATCGAGGGCGAGACCCCGCTGATCGCCAAGTTCTATCGCCCGGATCGCTGGAGCGACGCGGCCATTCTCGAGGAGCATGCCTTTTCCGCTGAACTCGAAGAGCACGAGGTACCGGTGGTCGCCCCGTTGCGGCGCGATGGCCAGACGCTGTTCAACCACGCCGGCTTTCGCTTCGCGCTCTTCCCCCGCCGCGGCGGCCGCGCGCCGGAGCCGGGCGATCTCAACCAGTTGCACCGCCTGGGCCAGTTGCTCGGTCGCCTGCATGCCGTAGGCGCCAGCCGCCCCTTCCAGCACCGCGAAACGCTGGATGTGCAGGGCTACGGCCATGCCTCCCTGGATACGCTGCTGACTGGCGATTTCATTCCCAAGAGCCTGCTGCCCGCCTATGAATCGGTGGCGCGCGACCTACTGCTGCGGCTCGACGAACTCTTCGATGGCGTCAGCTACGACCTTATCCGCCTGCACGGCGACTGCCACCCCGGCAACCTGCTCTGCCGGGACGACGCCTACCACATCGTCGACCTCGACGACTGCCGTCATGGCCCGGCCATGCAGGATCTGTGGATGCTCCTGGCCGGCGATCGCCAGGAGCGGCTGACGCAACTGTCCGAACTGGTGGATGGCTACGAAGAATTCCACGACTTCCAGCCGCGCGAGCTGGCGCTGATCGAGGGCCTGCGCACCCTGCGCCTGATGCACTACAGCGCCTGGCTGGCACGCCGCTGGGACGACCCGGCCTTTCCCAAGAGCTTTCCCTGGTTCGGCAGCGAACGCTATTGGGGCGACCAGATCCTCACCCTGCGCGAGCAGCGCGCCGCACTGGACGAGGCGCCGCTCAGGTTGTTCTAGGTTATGGACTTAGTGGCTTAGGTCAGTGGCCTTTCTTGTCCGCACCGTTGCTCGCTACAGAAGGAGCAACCAGCCAACTATTGACTCGTTGAATGTCGGCTGTGGAAAAGTCTCCACTCCATCTCAATAACACGAGCTGGTTGGTAATGAAGTCGTACTGCGCTTGGAGGTAATCGCGCCTACTGAGGTATTCCTGGCGTACAGCGTCAAGCACGTCGACCGCCGTGACGGTTCCATAGGCGAAGGACATCTCGGTGGCCTCCCTCGATTTGGCGGCCGACTCCAACGCTTTGCGCGCTGAGGCAATCTTGCGCAGGTTGCCATAGCTCTTGAGATAGGCGGTCTTGGTTTCCTTGACCACTTGGCGACGTAGCGCCTCGTAGTCCTGTTCAGCAACCTCTCGCGAACCGTAAAGGCCACGGGTACGGGCACTGACCGAGCCACCACTGTAGAGCGGAACCTGCAAGTTAACACTGGCGGATAAAGTATCCACTTTGTCAGGTGCTATGACGTTCTCGTAGGCGAAGTCGCTACGCTGGGCGCCGAATGCGAGGCTCAAGGTGGGTAAATGACCCGCCTTGGCTTCATCGATCGCTTGCTCGGCGGAGTTCAGCGCACTCTGCCGAGCTTTCAAGGCAGGATTATGGGCGATCGCAGCGCTCACCCAATCCATTTCCGAGCCTGGCAAAGCGGTGAACAGCGTCCGCTCATCAATCCTTTTGAGAGGCTGGTAGACCTCGCGCCCAAGCAACTCGGCAAGCGCTTCACGCGCCACCTGAATCTGGTTTCTGGATTCGATCTCAGCCGTCTCCAGACTATCGACGCGGGCGGCGAGCTGCAGCTTGTCGGTGATGGTCGCCAAATGACGTTCAAACAGCGCCGAGACACGATCCAGGTTACGGCGTGTCGCATCACGTTCGGCTTTTGCCAGCTGCAGTTCATCTTCCGCGGCCAAAACCGCAAAGTAGCGTTGGGCCAGATCAACAGCTGACTGTATGCGCGCATCCTCCGCTTGAGAACGATACTGCTGGGTGAGCTCTGCATACTTCTTGAAGCTACGCCAAGCTTCAGGGTTGTAAAGCGCCTGGGTCAGGCTCAAGTTATAGGTCTGCCCATCGTAGAACAGCGTTTGGGTTCCCTCGGAGCGTTTGATGCGGCTGGTGGAAGCGCCGCCCCTGAGCTGGGGCAGTAATTGGCCCAGAGCGCTACGCTCCTGACCAGCACCTGCCTGGATTTGCGCATCCGCACCCAGGATACGCGGATCAGACGCCATGACGCCCTGATAGAGCTGCCAGATATCCAGTGCGTTGGAACTGTCTATCGCTGTGGCTGAAATAGCTGAACGTCCCGCATACATCAGGATGACCAACAACACCCATCGCTGGAGCATGCCTTACTCCTCGATCATCGAACGCGCCATGGCGTTGCGAGCAGGCTTGAGGAGGTAGTTGAGCAAGGTACGGTCACCCGTGGCGATGAGAACCTCGGCCGGCATGCCAGGCAGCAATTCGCGTCGACCCAACTCCTGGCGGCCTCGTTCAGTCAGGGCCACTCGCGCCAGATAATAGGGTGCGCCTGTCTTCTCGTTGGTAAAGCGGTCGGCGGAGACATAGACGAGTTCCCCCTCCAGGATAGGCGTGGTTGCGCTCTTGAAAGCACTGAAGCGAACTTCAGCAGGTTTACCCAAGGCAATACGATCAATATCGTTCGGCTGGACTTCCACCTCTATCAACAGGTCCGCGGCGCCTGGGACGATGTCCAGCAGATGGCTACCGGGGGCGACTACCCCGCCAAGGGTATGGACGGTAAGCCCCATTACCATGCCATCCACGGGCGCCCTGATCTCGGTACGGTCCAAGGTATCCTGCAATGTCCGCAGTTGCTCACGCAGCTCATAGATACGGGATTGGATGTCAGCCAGTTGATTGGCGACCTCGGACTTGAACTTCTGCGTGATCTGGAGCATCTGCAGTTGGGCCTCCCCACGCTGCACCTTAGCTCGGGCGATAGCTGATCGCTGATCTGCGATCTCCGCCTGCAGCCGGGACAGACTGCGTTCCTGATCACGCAGGCGCTCGTTGCTGACGAAACCCTGCCTCAGCAGTTCGCTCAGATCCTTGATTTCGCTATCGTAGGACCTCGCCAGGCTAAGCTTGCTCTGGCTGTTCGCCTCGAGTCCCCGGATCTGCTGTTCCAGCTCGACACCGCGACTCCGCAACACCTCGATCTCGCCCAGCCTTGCCGCACGCCGAGCTTCGAAAACCTGGCGCTCGCTGCTTCGCGCCTCGCGAACACGCTTGTCGTCGACTCCGGAGTCGCTAGCGTCGAAGACAATGTCCTTCTGATCGTCACGTTCGGCAATCAGCCGGGCTTCGAGGGCCTGGGCAGCAATAAGCTGGCTGCGCGTTGTCTCAAGCTGAGATCTGGCCTGGGTATCATCGAGACGCATGAGCACCTCTCCAGCACGCACCCGGTCACCATCATTGACGCGCAACTCCCGCAGGATGCCGCCCTCCAGATGTTGTACGGTCTTGCGCGAGCTCTTGACGATCACCGAGCCCTGCGCAAGCACGGCGCTGCTCAGCGGCGCGAAGGCCGCCCATAGCCCCCCAAGGCCAAATACTACAAGGAGAATGGCAAAGCCGAGCCAACGGATAGAGCGGTCGGACACCTTGAGTCCCTGGGCTTCAGCTTCGATAAGGGCAGGATGCCTCAACATCTCATGCCTCCCGACCCGCCTCGAGCGCACCACCGTCCGGCAGTCCGCCAGACTCCGTGGAAGACTCGACACGGCCCTGCAGCCGCGCCAGCACCTGGTCACGTTGCCCCGAGAGCACGATCTGACCTTCGTTGAGCACCAGGAGATGATCGACGTAGGCCAGGGCGCTGACCCGATGCGTCACGACTAGCAACGTTGTTCCGCTTTGTTTAAGCCGGGTCAAAGCTACCCCCAGGGCTCGCTCGCCGTGTTCGTCCAGGTTGGAGTTGGGTTCGTCCAACACCACCAGCCTTGGCTTGCCGTATACCGCACGAGCCAAGCCAATCCGTTGCCGCTGTCCACCGGACAGGACCCCGCCTTGAGCACCGATGAGCGTATCGTACCCCTGGGGTAGTCGCAGGATCATCTCGTGAACACCCGCGAGCTCGGCCGCTTCGACCACCGCCTCGGGGTCGACAGGACCGAAACGGGCGATGTTGTCGCTGATGCTACCCTCGAAGAGTTCGATGTCTTGGGGTAGATAGCCAAGATGAGGCCCTAGTTCATTCCGCGGCCACTGGGCGATGTCGGCCCCATCGAGCCGGATCTTGCCGGTCTGAGGTAGCCAGATACCCAGCAATGCTCTGGCCAGGGTCGACTTGCCGGCAGCACTGGCGCCGAGGATACCCACCGACGCCCCAGCAGCCACGGTAAAGGTCAGCCCCTTGAGCACAGGTTGATTGGCCCCGGGTGGTGTCAGGAAAATCTGTTCTACGGCCAAGTTACCTTTGGGCTTGGGTAAGGGCATTCGCTGCGGTTCGGCCGGTATTTGGCGCAACAAGGTATTAAGGCGGTCGTACTGGCCCCGTGCCATAACGAAACCTTTCCAGCTGCCGATCATAAGATCTATCGGCGCCAGAGCACGTCCCAGCAACAAAGAGCCCGCGGTCATCAAACCTGGAGTGATCTGGTGATCGATGACCAGCCAGGCGCCCAACCCTAGGATCAGCGATTGCAGGATCATGCGCATAGTCTTGGAAAGGGTACTCAAGACACCGCCCCGCTCGCTCGCCTTGGCCTGCAGCGCCAGTACACGATTGTTACGCTGACGCCAACGCTCGAACAGACTGGGCAGCATGCCCATGGCCGTCACGACCTCGGCGTTTCGCAGATTCTTGCTAGTGAACTGCGTCGCTCGGCCATGCTCCTGGTTGGCCTCGGCCAGAGGCCTGCTGGTCAGCCGTTCGTTGGCGTAAGCCAAGCCGATCAGCAGCAAGGCACCCATGATGGTGAGGGCGCCGAACAGCGGATGAAAGAAGAACATCACTGCGATGTAAAGCGGTAGCCAAGGCACGTCAAAGAAGGCGAACAAGCCTGGACCAGTAAGAAACTGACGTAGGCCAGTCAGGTCACTGAGCGCTTGAGCCGACGCTAGCACGCCGCCGCTGTACAGGGCCTGCTGGTAACTCGCTTCGTAGAAACGGCGATTCAGCAACAGGTCGAGCCGGGTGGATACTCGGATCAGAATACGGGAGCGGACCCACTCCAGGGCGCCGTAGGTCGACATCAACAGCAGCATGATCAGCGTCAACATGATCAGCGTAGTGATGCTGTAGCTGGAGAGTACCCGGTCATACACCTGCAGCATGTAGAACGCAGGCACCAGCAGCAGCAGGTTGATGAACAGACTGAAGAAGCCGACCGACAGAAAGCTGCCCTTGCACGCGGCCAGTACCTGCTCGAGATCCGTCTTATCGTTGTAGGGCATGCAGGTACCAGCTGGAAACCGAAGCACGGAGCAGAAGATACGGAACTCTAGCATGGCACTGGATATGGCCAGCTACCGAAGCGATCAATACGAGAAGTCCGCTACAGAATGAGGCCCTGTGCAGCAGCAACGAGAAGGAGCGAAGGGCTCACTATCACGGGAGAGCCTGGAAGGCTGCATCTTTGGCACCCAACGCCCTGATGTTGGGCTTCGCGCTGCTCAGCCCAACCTACATACCCCGTAGGTTGGGCTAAGACAGCTCCCTCGGCGAAGCCCAACAGAGCGACCTAGCGATTCCTCACCCGATGGTCATCAGGCTCGCGTTGCCTCCCGCTGCCGCGGTATTCACGCTCAGCGCGCGCTCGATGAGCAGGCGCTCCAGCGGGATGGCGGTCTCGCCGCGGGCCAGGCCCTGGACGCCGACGATGGGGCCGTTGCGTTTGGCCACCTGTTGGCAGACCTGGCGCAGCTGGTCGGAATCGCCGTGGTGCAGGACGGCTTCGAAAGCGACCTCGTCCTTGCGCCAGTCGGCTGTGCTCTGCACCCGTGCCCGTACCGCTTGCGGCAGGCGATTGAGGGTGGCCTTGTGGCCCTCCTCGACCAGGGCGGTACTGCCCACCGCCATGACTGCCGCCAGTTGCAGCAGCAGATCGCTTTCGTCCGCCGCCAAGCACAGCACCCGGCTGCGCGGCAGCAGGCTGTAGCTGTTGCGCTCGCCGGTCGGGCCGGGCAGCAGGCGGGTCAGGCCGCTCAGGGATTCCTCGGCGAAGCTCAGGCAGGCCTGCTCCAGCTCGCCCAGGCCTTGCTGCTTAGCCCAGTCCTGCAGGGCGCCCAGCGGATTGCCAGCCTGCTGGCGCAGGGCGTCACGCACCTGCCATTCGGTCTCGCCGGCGCTGCCCTTGGCCAGGGCCACGGCGGGGTCGCCATCGGGCCGGGTGCTGAGCAGGCGATAGAGGTACAGCGGACCACCCGCCTTGGGACCGGTGCCCGAGAGGCCTTCGCCGCCGAAGGGTTGCACCCCGACCACGGCGCCGACCATGTTGCGGTTGACGTAGAGGTTGCCGGCATGGGCGCGCTCCACCACCTTGGCGATGGTCTCGTCGATGCGGGTATGGACGCCGAAGGTCAGGCCGTAGCCGGTGGCGTTGATCTGGTCGATGACCTTGTCCAGGTCCTTGCGGGCGTAGCGCACCACGTGCAGCACCGGACCGAAGACCTCGCGACCCAGCTCGGCCAGGCTCTCCAGCTCGATCAGGGTGGGCATGACGAAGGTGCCGCGGTGGATGGCATCGCCTTCCACGCGACCGCCCTGGTGCACGCGCCGGCCTTTGCCCTTCAGGGTCTGGATGTGCTTGTCGATGGTGGCCTTGGCCTCGCCGTCGATCACCGGGCCGATGTCGATGGCCAGGTTCTCCGGGTTGCCCAGCCGGCACTCGGCCATGGCGCCCTTGAGCATCTCCAGCACCCGGTCGGCCACGTCTTCCTGTACGCAGAGCACGCGCAGGGCCGAGCAGCGCTGGCCGGCGCTGTCGAAGGCGGAGGCGACCACATCGGTGACCACCTGCTCGGCCAGCGCCGAGGAGTCGACGATCATGGCGTTCTGGCCGCCGGTCTCGGCGATCAGCGGGATCGGCCGGCCCTGGGCGTCCAGGCGGCCGGCGATGTTGCGCGCCAGGATCTGGGCCACCTCGGTAGAGCCGGTGAACATCACGCCCTTGACCCGCACGTCGTTGACCAGGGCGGCGCCTATGGTGGAACCCTCGCCCGGCAGCAGTTGCAGCACGCCTTCGGGAATACCGGCTTCCAGCAGCAGACGTACGGCCTGGGCGGCGATCAGCGGAGTCTGCTCGGCCGGCTTGGCCAGCACGGTGTTGCCGGCGGCCAGGGCCGCGGCGATCTGGCCGCTGAAGATGGCCAGGGGGAAGTTCCAGGGGCTGATGCAGACCACCGGCCCCAGCGGGCGGTGGCTGTCGTTGGCGAAGTCGCGACGCACCAGGGCGGCGTAGTAGCGCAGGAAGTCCACCGCCTCGCGCACCTCGGCGATGGCGTTGGCGTAGGTCTTGCCAGCTTCGCGCACCAACAGGCCCATCAGCGGCTGAAGCTGCGCCTCCATCAATTCAGCGGCACGATCCAGGGCGGCGGCGCGCTGCGCGGGCGGGGTGGATTGCCAGATCGGCGCGGCGGCCAGGGCTTCTTCCAGGGCGATGTCGACATCGGCGCGGGTGGCGTTGCTCACCTGGCCGACGCGGTCGCGGCGATCCGCCGGATTGAGCACCGGCTGGGGAATCGCCGGCTCACTGGCACGGCCCAGCAGCGGACGGGCTTCCCAGGCGGTGCTGCCGCTGGCCAACAGGGCCGCCGACAGCGAGCCCAGGCGGTGCTCGCTGGACAGGTCCAGGCCGCTGGAATTACGGCGCTCGGCGCCGTACAGGGCGCTCGGATGGGGAATGCGCGGATGCGGCAGGCCGATGGCGCCTTCGCTGGCGGACTGCTGCTCGATCTGCACCACTGGATCGGCCACCAGCTCATCCAGCGAGATGGAATGGTCGGCGATGCGGTTGACGAAGGAGGTGTTGGCGCCGTTTTCCAGCAGCCGGCGGACCAGGTAGGCCAGCAGCGTCTCGTGGGTGCCCACCGGGGCATAGATGCGGCACGGCCGCGCCAGCTTGCCATCCTTGACGCTACCCACCACCTGCTCGTACAGCGGCTCGCCCATGCCGTGCAGGCACTGGAACTCGTATTGGCCGGGGTAGTAGTTCTGCCCGCCGAGCTGGTAGATGGCCGCCAGGGTGTGGGCGTTGTGGGTGGCGAATTGCGGATAGATGGATTCCGGCGCCGCCAGCAGCTTGCGCGCGCAGGCGAGGTAGGCCACGTCGGTGTAGACCTTGCGGGTGTAGACCGGATAGCCCTCCAGGCCCTCCACCTGGGCGCGTTTGATCTCGCTGTCCCAGTAGGCGCCCTTGACCAGGCGGATCATCAGGCGGCGCCGGCTGCGCTTGGCCAGGTCGATCAGGTAGTCGATCACCAGCGGGCAGCGTTTCTGGTAGGCCTGGATGACGAAGCCGATGCCGTTCCAGCCGGCCAGTTGCGGCTCGAAGGACAGCCGCTCCAGCAGATCCAGGGAGATTTCCAGGCGATCAGCTTCCTCGGCGTCGATGTTCAGGCCGATGTCGTAACGCTTGGCCAGCAGGGTCAACTCCAGCAGGCGCGGGTACAACTCGCTCATCACCCGGTCGTACTGGGCGCGGCTATAGCGCGGATGCAAGGCCGAGAGCTTGATGGAGATACCCGGGCCTTCGTAGATGCCACGGCCATGGGAGGCCTTGCCGATGGAATGGATGGCCTGCTCGTAGGAGGCCAGATAGCGGCGGGCGTCGGCTTCGGTGAGGGCCGCCTCGCCGAGCATGTCGTAGCTGTAGCGGAAGCCCTTCGCCTCGAACTTGCTGGCGTTGGCCAGGGCCTCAGCGATGGTCTCGCCGGTGACGAACTGCTCGCCCATCAGGCGCATGGCCATGTCCACGCCCTTGCGGATCACCGGCTCGCCGCTCTTGCCGATGAGGCGGTTGAGCGAACTGGTGAGGCCGGCCTCGTTGTGGGTCGACACCAGGCGGCCGGTCAGCAGCAGGCCCCAGGTGGCGGCGTTGACGAACAGCGAGGGGCTGTTGCCCAGGTGCGGCTGCCAGTTGCCGGTGCTGATCTTGTCGCGGATCAGGGCATCGCGGGTGCCCTTGTCCGGGATGCGCAACAGGGCCTCGGCCAGGCACATCAGGGCGACGCCCTCCTGGGACGACAGGGAGAATTCCCGGAGCAGGCTCTGCACCATTCCGGAGCGCCCGGTTGCACCCTTGGCATTACGCAGCTTCTCGGCGATGCGATGGGCCAGCTCATGGGTGGCCTTGGCTTGGGCGGCGGGTAGACGCGCCTGCTCCAGCAGCAGCGGCAGCAGCTCTTCTTCCGGACGGCGATAGGCCGCGGTGATGGCCGAGCGCAGCACCGACTGCGGCAGGATGCTCTCAGCGAATTCCAGGAACGGCTGGTAGACCGGATCGGCCAGCGCCTCGACGGCTTCGTTGTCACCCTCGGCCAGGCGCTGGGCGATGCCCTGCAGATCGGCCAGGGTCGCGCCGCTTTCCAGGGTTTCCAGGTAGGTGAAGATGGCCTGCTTGATCAGCCAGTGGGGCGTCCGGTCGATACGACGAGCCGCTTCCTTGAGGCGATCGCGAGTGGCTTCGTCGAGCTTTACGCCCAGGGTGGTAGTGGTGGCCATGCGCAGGTCCTCAAGCAAGAAGGCGTCGAAATTCGGCGCAGCTTAGCGCTGCCCGAAAGAAAAGTGCAACCAAGTGCAACCCACAGCACTCTACCGCCGATCCGGTTGCACCAAGGATGGAGTAACAGATCGCAAAACTATGCAGAGATCAGGCCAGGGTTGCGACGAGGTCCAACCTCCAGCAGGAGCGACCCGAACGGAAGGATGGCGACGGCGAAAGATTGTTAGCCAGGCAAGTGTTACCTGGCTTCACACCGAGTGACGGCGACCTGACTCCCAGGCTCCGTGATCCAGCTACCCCAGCGAAGGGAAATGCGGCAGGACGAATTCGCCCAGCTCCTGGACGATCTCGCTGACCGGCCGGCGTGACGGCCTCAGGTTGAGGGCCAGGTGATTGACCCCCGCCTCCTGCAACTGACCGAGATAGTCCACCAGCGCCCGGCGACCGCAGGAGAGACCGGCATGGATCGGCCGCGGTGGCTGGGCCGGATCGCTGGCCAGCTCGAAGAACAACCCCTGGGCGAAGGGCTTGAACAGTTCGCGCCCCCCGATCTCGTCGAGCGCTTCGCGCCAGACCCGCGTCAACGCCGGTACGTGTTCGGCAGGTACGAAATAGTAGAACCAGCCATCGGCCTTGGCGGCGATCCAGTCCACCGTCTGCCGGCTGCGCCCGGTCACCAGAGCCGGGATGCGGCCGTGCACCGGCTTGGGCACCAGATCGGCCACCCCCTGCAAATCGCCGAAGCGGCGGAATTCACCCAGCGGGAAATGGGTCTCGCCCGCCAGGCGAAACATCTCGAAGGCGTCGCGAAAGCGCTCGCCACGCCGCTCGAACTCGCTTTCCAGGCCGAAGGCCGGATATTCCACCGGCCGATCGCCAGACGCCACACCCAGCACCAGACGCCCGTCACTGAGCTGGTCGACCGAGGCCGCCATCTTGGCCAGGTGCAACGGATGACGCAGGGTGATGACGGCGCTGCCGGTGGCCAGGGTGATGTCCTGGGTAATGGCCGCGAGATAACCGAGATAGGTGAAGGGATCGAACACCTGCCCGGCATCGTTGAAGCCTGGATCGTAGAAGGGAACGTCGCGCGCCCAGAGCGCGGCGAAGCCGAGCCGATCCGCCAGCTGCGCCAGCCGGGCGTGGTCGCGCAAGGTCGGCATCGGATCGTCGGGATAGCCCTCCAGCGGCAGGAGGAAGCCCAGGGTCAGCCGACCCGGTGCGAACAGGCGGGAGAAGCCCGGATGGCGGGCGACGGCGAGGCGACGGTCCGAAGGGGACATTGGATTCCTTGCCAGCGATAAGGGGGTGCAACGTTCCCTATGGAGTCTAATGAATCCGCAGGGTTCGACCAGCCCACCGCCGCTCAGCACCTTCAGCACCTTCAGCACGGCAAAGGAACTGAAGATCCAACCAATCTACAATCGCCGCGCATCTGAACTCAAGCGAGGCTAATTTATTTTATCATTATAGTATTACTATACAGAGCAATACTAAGACAGAAATTAAAATTCGACCCCGGCAACCAGCTGTATTTATCTAATTAGACTAGAAAATCCTACTCTCCACCATCCGTACGTCAAACTTTAAAATCAACCTAATAACCAACGTCAAATAAAAATCATTGACATCATTGGTAAGGCTCCTATTTATTCATCACCTTACTAATTAGGTTGTTCATCGACTGCGGTATCGCGGCAAAGGCGTTGTCATGCAATTGAAAAACATCAGTGTTCGCTCGAAGCTATTCATTGGCTTCACCCTGCTCATCATTCCGACACTCTTGGTCGCCTATAGCGGCTGGGGTGGCATCGAGTCCCTGAATCGACGCAGCGCCCGTATCGAGTCCATCGATCAGTTGGGCTTCTACAGTCGGGACATGCGTATCCAAGGCCAGGCCTTCTCTCTTGACGATACGCCGGAGCAGGCAAGTCAATGGCTGAAGGTCACCAATCTTTTCGCGGGCGAATTGCAGAGCATCGGCGCAGGCTCCAAAATCCCGCGGAATCAACAGCTCACTCAACAGGCAGAAGAGCTGCTCAAGCGTTATCGGGCCTTGCAGCAGACCCGGATGAGCCTGTCAGCGGAGCAGAGCAAGAGTCGCGAGGGAGGAGCCAAGATCGGCGATGACCTTACCGAACGCCTCAAGACGCTGCTGCACGCTCAGCAAGAAACGGAACAGGTAGCAGCCCAGCAGCAACTCAGCGAACTCTTCGCCGCCAGTCAAAAGATGCGCCTGGAACTGCGTTCCTACAGAGCAGCTCCCAGTGCCGCTCAGCAGCAGCGCGTCAATCAGAGCCTCGATCAGGCCAGGACTGAACTACAGGACGTGGTGACCTACGTGTCCGCCGAGCAATTCCAGACAATACAGGACCTGATCGAAGCCTATGCCCGTTACTTCGCGCAGCAGGTCGACCTGCAGGCGAAGGTGGCCGAGACGCGCCAGGGACTCGACCAGAACATCCAAAAGCTGTTGGATATCTCCAACGAGCTCAAGAATTTCCAAAGCGAGTTACGCCAGGCCGACATGAGTAGCGCCAAGTATTCGCTGCTGGGTTGGCTGCTCGCCATCATCGCCCTCAGCCTGGCCACGGCCTGGATCATCACCCGCTCCATCGTGACGCCCCTGCGCGAGACGATACGCCTGGCCGAACAGGTCGCCAGCGGCGATCTGACCGCACATGTCGCGGTCACGCGCAAAGACGAACTCGGCATGCTCCAGAGCACCATGCAACGCATGACCGGGAATCTACGTGCCCTGATCAGCGAACTGCGCGACGGCGTGGTGCAGATGGCCAGTGCGGCCGAGGAGCTCTCCGCCATTACCGAGCAGACCCGGGCCGGCGCCACGGCGCAGAAGGTCGAGACCGAGCAGATCGCTACCGCCATGCAGCAGATGACCGCCACCATCGGCGAGGTGGCCCGCAATGCCGGCCAAGCCTCGGGAGCAGCCCGCGAAGCGACCCTCAAGACCCGCGAGGGCGACCAGGCGGTCGGCCAGGTCATCACCCAGATCGAAGCCCTGGCCCAGGAGGTGGATACCACCCAGGCCACCATGGAATCGCTCAAGCAGGACGCCGACCGCATCGGCGGCGTGCTGGACGTGATCAAGGCGGTGGCCGAACAGACCAACCTGTTGGCCCTCAACGCCGCCATCGAAGCCGCGCGCGCGGGCGAGGCGGGCCGTGGCTTCGCCGTGGTGGCCGACGAGGTGCGCAGCCTGGCGCAGCGCACCCGCTCCTCCACCGACGAGATCGCTGCTCTGATCGCCAGCCTGCATGGCAGCACCGATCAGATGAGCGCCGCCCTGGATCGCAATATCCAGCTGACCGCCAGTAGCGTCGACCTGACCCGCCAGGCTGGCGCCGTGCTCGGCAGCGTCAGCACCGCAGTGAACGAGATCGAGTCGATGAACGAGCAAATCGCCGCGGCGGTGGAACAGCAGAGCGCCGCCGGCGAAGACATCAGCCGCAGCGTGGTCAAGGTCCATGAGGTGACCGACCAGACCGCCGCCGCCAGCGAGGAAACCGCTCGCTCCAGCGGCGAACTGGCACGCCTGAGTCTGCAGTTGCAGGAGTTGGCGGGACGCTTCAAGGTCAGCTAGATCAAGCCTACGGCCGTGGTCAGGGCACTTGCACCTGTAACCGCGGCCAACGCTCGAGCCAGCCTTTGCTGGTCAGGCGTTGGTGAAAAGCCTCAGGGCGCGGACGCCAGGGATTGAGCGTGAGGTGCAGGGCGAAGAGCCCGTTCTGGGTGAAGGGGCTGACCACTTCGATTTGTCTAGCCGCCGTGAGTCGGACGGCCAGCGCCGATTCGACCTCTACCCAGTAACGCATGGCGTCGATACTGCTCGCATAGGGCTCGTCATTGTTTCGTTGGTGCATGGCGGCCTGATTGCGTACCGACCAAAGCCACCCCGGCGCCCGCTCAGCCAGCAACCTTTCGAGATCCCTGTCCCGCTCGGGCCGGCAATCGGCCGGATCGAAATAGATGACGTCCAGATCCGCCAACGGCGTCGCTTCGACATAGCCGTGCAGCCGATCCCAGACCAGGTTGCGCACGAATCCCGCCGCCAGCCAGGCATCTGGCAGCCCGAACTCGGCTAGCACGGCGAGCAACCGGTACCGGACCGAATCCTCGCCGAGCCAGGTGACGATACGCTGCATGGCTGCCCTCCCCTTGGAGAAGGCAGCCTACCCCGGTCAGGCGACCGAGGCGATACGGTTGCCGGCGCTGGCCTTCTCGACCTTGATGGCGACGAACTTGGAAGTGGGCGTGAAACTGCCCTCGCCGTAGCTCTCCAGGGGCACCAGCGGATTGGTCTCCGGATAGTAGCCGGCGGCCTGGCCGACCGGGATGTCGAACGGCAGGGCGGTGAAGCCGCGTACCCGGCGCTCGATGCCGTCGTCCCACAGGGCCACCAGATCGACCTTTTCGCCCGCGGCCACGCCCAGCCGATCCAGATCGGCCTGGTTGACGAAGACCACGTCGCGCTGGCCCTTCACACCGCGATAGCGGTCATCGAGACTGTAGACGGTGGTGTTGTACTGGTCGTGGGATCTCATGGTCTGCAGGATCAGGTCCGGCTTGACGCCCTGGCGACGGACCGCCTCCGGCAAGAGGTCATGCAGCAGCGCATTGGCGGCGAAGTTGGCCTTGCCGCTGGCCGTGTTCCACTCCCGGCGCCCGGCCTTGTTGCCCAGGTAGAAGCCACCGGGAGCCTGCAGCCGGGCGTTGAAGTCCTGGAAGCCAGGAATGACGTCGGCGATCAGCTCGCGAATGCGGTCGTAATCCTCGATCAGCCACTCCCAGTCCACCGGATGGTTGCCCAGGGTGGCCTTGGCGATGCCAGCGACGATGGCCGGCTCGGACTTCATCTGGGAAGACAGCGGCTTCAGGATGCCCGCCGAGGCGTGCACCATGCTGAAGCTGTCTTCCACGGTGATGGCCTGCTTGCCGCCCTTCTGCACGTCCAGCTCGGTACGCCCCAGGCAGGGCAGGATCAGCGCCTGCCGACCGGTCACCAGGTGGCTGCGGTTGAGCTTGGTGGCGATGTGCACGGTCAGGTTGCACTTGCGCAGCGCCTTGTGGGTGCGCGGCGTGTCCGGAGTGGCCTGGGCGAAATTGCCACCCAGCCCGATGAAGACCTTGGCCTGGCCCTGCTCCATGGCGGCGATGGCCTCCACGGTGTTGTGGCCGCGATTGCGCGGCGGCTCGAAAGCGAAGCGTTTGGCCAGGGCGTCGCTGAGCCAGGCCGGGGCTTTCTCGTCGATGCCCATGGTGCGGTCACCCTGCACGTTGCTGTGACCGCGCACCGGGCAGAGGCCGGCGCCGGGCTTGCCGATGTTGCCGCAGAGCAGCTGCAGGTTGGCGATCTCCTGCACCGTGGCCACCGAGTGGCGATGCTGGGTGACGCCCATGGCCCAGCAGATGATGACCTTCTCGGCCTTCACGTACATGCGCGCGGCCTGCTCGATCTCGTGCAGCGACAACCCCGACTGGCGCTCGATCAGCTCCCAGGAGGTGGCTTCCACCTGGGCCAGGTAGTCGTCCACGCCCAGGGTATGGGCGGCGATGAAGTCGTGATCGAAGACGCGCTTGGCGCCCTTGGCGGCCGCTTCGCGCTCCCATTGCAGCAGGTACTTGGCGATGCCGCGCAGGGCCGCCATGTCGCCACCCAGGGC
Organism: Pseudomonas oryzihabitans; assembly: GCF_006384975.1. Lineage (NCBI taxonomy): Bacteria > Pseudomonadati > Pseudomonadota > Gammaproteobacteria > Pseudomonadales > Pseudomonadaceae > Pseudomonas > Pseudomonas oryzihabitans. The sequence goes on along the minus strand of NZ_CP021645.1, from coordinate 4,045,583 downwards.
CGGGCGGAAATAGGCGGTATTGGTCGGCCGCGAATCGTTGGTGAGCATCTCCAGCGGACTTTGCGGGTGCTGGAAGCGCTCCAGGCCACGCTCCTTGAGCGGGTTGAAGCAGACCACCTGGGCGCCCCGCTTCACCGCGTTGCGCAGGGTTTCGATCATGCGCGGGTGGTTGGTGCCGGGATTCTGGCCGATGACGAAGATGGCGTCGGCCTCGTCCAGGTCGTGATAGGTCACGGTGCCCTTGCCGACGCCGATGCTGCGGCCCAGCCCCACGCCACTGGCCTCGTGGCACATGTTCGAGCAATCGGGGAAGTTGTTGGTGCCATAGGCGCGCACGAACAGCTGATAGAGGAAGGCCGCCTCGTTGCTGGCGCGACCGGAGGTGTAGAACTCGGCCTCGTCGGGGCTGGCCAGGGCCTTGAGTTCCTTGGCAATGAGAGCGAAGGCTTCGTCCCAAGCGATGGGCACGTAGCGATCAGTGGCCGCGTTGTAGCGCAGCGGCTCGGTGAGCCGGCCCTGGTATTCCAGCCAGTAATCGCTCTGCTCCAGCAGCGAGGTCACGCTGTGACGAGCGAAGAAGGCCGCATCGACGCGGCGCTTGGTGGCCTCCCAGTTGACCGCCTTGGCGCCGTTCTCGCAGAACTTCACCAAGCCGTTTTCCGGCGCCTCGCCCCAGGCACAGCCGGGGCAGTCGAAGCCGTGGTCCTGGTTGGTCTTGAGCAGCGTACGCAGATTCTTGAAGGCGTTACCGCTGTCGAGCCAGAAGTGCACCACGCTCTTCAGGGCGCCCCAGCCGGCGGCGGGGCCTTGATAGGGTTTGAAGGACTGCTGAGGTTTGTTCATGGCGATACCTGTGGGTTCAGGAGGCGACGGGCGCCGGGGCATAGACCCGCGGCGGCGACCGGTGTGGCAGGTGGATCAGGTTGAGACGATGGCGACGGGCCCACTCCACGGCCAGCCCGGTGGGGGCCGACAGGGTGATGAGGGTGGCGAGCCCGGCGCGCACCGCCTTGTGGATAAGTTCGAGACTGCAGCGACTGGTGACCACCACGCAGCCTTCGCGCACCGGTTGGCGCTGGCGCAGCAGGGCACCGATGAGCTTGTCCAAAGCGTTGTGCCGGCCGATATCCTCGCGGCAGAGGGTCAATTCGCCTTGGCCGTCGATGAACAGCGCGGCATGCACCGCGCCACTGCGCTGGCCCAGGTCCTGGGCGGCATCGATGCGCTGGCGCAGGTCGTGCAGGTGGTTGGCCGGCGGCAGGGGCACCTTGCGTAGCCGGTCCAGCTGCGGCAGCGCCTGCTCCAGAGCCTCGACCCCGCAGAGGCCACAGCCGCTGGTACCGGCCAATTGGCGGCGCTGCTGCTTGAGTGCCCAGAAGGTACGGCTGCTGATCTCGACGTCGACATTCAAGGCTTCACCGACCCGGCGCACCTGGATGCCATAGATGTCGTCGATGGACTCGACGATGCCGGCGCTGAGGCTGAAACCGACCACATAGTCTTCCACGTCGGCCGGGGTCGCCATCATCACGGCATGGCTGATGCCGTTGTAGGCGATGGCCAGCGCCACTTCCTCGGCCAGTGGCTGCTCGCCGCGCACGGCGGGCTGCTCCAGCTCGGCGAAGGCATAGCCGGCGGGCAGCGGGGCAACGGGATCTGGCGAGTCCTGGGACATGGGCAAAACGACCTGCGGCGGTTTGACACAGATCAAAGATTAACCAGCAGACCCCAGGGCGTCTAATCGCTATGACCGATGCCTTGATAAGCCCTATCTATCACTGGCGGCATAGAGGGCCTTGATCGCCTGGAAGCAGGCATCGGCGACCGCCAGTCGGGGTTCGGTCCGACGAATGAGCAATCCCAGCGGGGTCAGGGTACGGGCGGTATCGATGGGAATCAGCCGGGCATGGGGCGTCAGGCGGTCGAAGCCGCCGGCGAGAGGCACCACGGCGCAGCACAGCCCGGCGTTGACCGCCTGTAGCAACAGATAGACGGCATCGGTCTCCAGTACCGGCTGGGGCGTCAGCCCGAGACTGCGAAAGCCATGATCCACCGACTGGCGGAAATGCATGGCACCAGTGAGCAGGCCCAGCGGCAGCCCGGCCACCGCCTGCCAATCCAGCGCCGCCTGGTCGAAGGTGAAATGGCGCTCGTCATAGAGCAGCCCCATGCGGGTCTCGGTGAGGATGAGGCTGTCGAAGCGGGCCGGGTCCAGGTGTTCCAGATAGGAGATGCCCAGCTCCAGGCGGTTACTGGCCACCGCCTCGAGGATGCGCTCGGTGCTCAGTACCTGGAGCTGGAAATGCAGCTTCGGGTGCAGTTGGCGCAGGTGCTGGAGCAGCGGCATGGGGTCGAAGCTGGCCAGCGGTACCAGGCCGACCCTCAGGGTGCCCACCAACTGTCCCTGGAAGGCCTGGGCCTCGGCATAGAGGCCGTCGTGGGCAGCCATCAGGGTCCGCGCCCAGGCGAGGATGCGCTGACCGGCCTCGGTGAAGCCCTCGAAACGCTGGCCGCGCCGCACCAGCTCCACGCCCAGTTCGTCCTCCAGGCCACGCAGGCGCATGGACAGGGTCGGCTGGGTCACATGGCAGCGCGCTGCCGCCTGGCCGAAATGGCGCGTCTCGTCCAGGGCGATGAGAAAGCGCAGCTGCTTGATATCCACCGGTCTACTCCGCTCTCGCCTGCTTAACCCCCTCTCCCCCTGGGAGAGGGCCGGGGTGAGGGTCTTTCTTCAAGCGGGCAGTATCTCCCGATAATCCCGCACCGCCTCGAACTCCTCGCTGTCCTTGGGTCCGCGGCGGCTGTCCGGCTCATGGATCGCCAGCAGGTGGGCGACGCCATAGTCGCGGGCGCTGCGCAGGATCGGCAGGTTGTCGTCGATGAACAGGGTGCGCGCCGGATCGAAGGCGAAGTCGGCCTGCAGGGCGTGCCAGAATTGCTGCTCTTCCTTGGGGAAGCCGTAGTCGTGGGAGCTGATCAGCCGGTCGAAATAGGGCGCCAGCTCGATACGCTCCAGCTTTAGCGACAGGGAATCGCGATGGGCGTTGGTGATCAGCGCCACGCGCTTGCCGGCACGCTGCAGCGCGGCCAGGAAGGTGTCGGCGTCCGGCCGCAGGGCGATGAGGTGGGCGATCTCTTGCTTGAGCTCGCGCATGGAAAAGCCCAGCTCGGCGCTCCAGAAGTCCAGGCAGTACCAGGTCAGCTTGCCCTGGTGGCTACGAAACAAAGGCTCCAGCTCGGCCTTGGCCAGCGCCAGGGACTGGCCATGGCGCTCGGCATAACGCTGCGGCAGGTACTCCAGCCAGAAATGGTTGTCGAAGTGCAGGTCGAGCAGGGTGCCGTCCATGTCCAACAACACGGTGTCGATACGGCTCCAGTCGAGAGGGGTCATGGTGACTCCGGATCATGTAACAGGCGGGTTATCATACCCGTCCGCCCAGCCCAGGAGCCGTCCATGCGCCAGAAACCCACTGTCCTCGCCCGGCAGATCGTGGCCAAGAGCCGTCTGTTCACCGTCGAGGAGATGCAGCTGCGCTTCGCCAACGGCGAGGAGCGCACCTACGAGCGTCTGGCCAACAAGGGCACCGGCCATGGCGCGGTAATGGTGGTGGCCCTGCAGGACGCCACCCGCGCCCTGCTCATCGAAGAATACTGCGGCGGCGTGGAAGACTACGAGCTGTCGCTGCCCAAGGGCCTGGTGGAGCCGGGCGAAGAGATCCTCGACGCCGCCAATCGCGAACTCAAGGAAGAAGCCGGCTTCGGTGCCCATAAGCTGGAATACCTCACCGCCTTGTCGCTGAGCCCCGGCTACATGAGCCAGCGCATCCATGTGGTGCTGGCGCGCGACCTCTATCCCGAGCGCCTGCCGGGGGACGAACCCGAACCCATCGAGGTCAGCAGCGTCGACCTGCGCGAGCTCTCGCAACTGGTGCAGAATCCACGCTTCTCCGAAGGCCGCGCCCTGGCCGCCCTCTATCTGGTGCGCGACCTGCTCACCCAACGCGGAGAACTGCCGGCATGATGGCTCCCGTTTCCATCACCGCGCCCCTGGTGCTCAATGTCATCGATCTGGTGCGCCAGGCCGGCGCGGCCACCCTGCCCTTCTGGCGGCAGAACGTGGCGGTGCGGCAGAAGAGCGACGACTCGCCGGTGACCGCCGCCGACCTCGCGGCCCACCGGGTACTGGCCGAGGGCCTGGCGCGTTTGACGCCGGAGGTGCCGGTGCTGTCGGAAGAGGCCTGTGACATTCCCTTCGCGGCGCGCAGCGCCTGGGACGTCTGGTGGGTGGTCGATCCCCTGGACGGCACCAAGGAATTCATCGACGGCAGCGAAGAATTCACCGTCAACGTGGCCCTGGTCGAGCGTGGCCAGGTGATCTTCGGCGTGGTCGGCATCCCGACCCGCGATGTCTGCTTCAGCGGCGGGCGCGAACTGGGCGCCTTCCGCATCCAAGGCGAGGACGGCATCGAAATCGGCGTGCGCAGCCACCCGGAAGAGGCCTTCACCGTGGTCGCCAGTCGTCGTCACAGCAGTCCGACCCAGCAACGCCTGCTCGACGAACTGGGCAACACGGTGGGCGAACCCAAGCTGGTTAGCGTCGGCAGCTCGCTCAAGTTCTGCCTGCTGGCCGAGGGTAAGGCCGACTTCTATCCGCGCCTGGCCCCCACTTCCCAATGGGACACCGCCGCCGCCCAGGGCGTGCTGGAAGGCGCTGGCGGCGAGGTGCTGACCCTGGACGGCCAGCCCCTCACCTACGAGATGCGCGAATCCTTCCTCAACCCGCACTTCCTCGCCCTGCCCCGCGGCGTGGAATGGCGGGAGACGGTACTGGAGCTCGCCCGCCAGACCTGACCTGCCCTCGGTGACGCTCCACTTTGCGGACTTCGAAAGCGGTAGCTCTGCTAGTCGGCAGCCGAGCACCGCCTAGCCCACTGCTCGAAGGCCCATCTGCCAGCCAATAGGGCCAGCAGGAACAACGCGCCCTGAGGCGAAGCGCTGCCCAACAGCACCACTGCCGGCCCCGGGCAGATGCCCGCCAGGCCCCAGCCGATCCCGAAAAGGGCGGCGCCCAGCAGCAGGCGACGATCGATGCGCTGAGTCGTCGGCAACCGCAAGGGCTCTCCCAGCAGCGTGCGCCCGCGCCGACGCGCCAGCCAGTAGGCGGGTACCGCCACGCCCAGGGCACCGAGCATCACCAGCGCCAGTTGGGGTGACCAGTTGCCGGTGACGTCGAGGAAGCTAAGCACCTGACTGGGCTGGCTCATGCCCGACAGCAACAGGCCGAAACCGAAGACCAGCCCGCAGGCGAAGGCGAGAAGGGTGGTCATGCCGTCAGTTCCCCAGGTGACGGACCAGGAACACCGTAAGCATGCCGGTCGCCATGAAGGTCAGGGTAGCGGCCAGGGAGCGTCGGGAGCCCCGCGCCAGGCCGCAGACCCCATGTCCGCTGGTGCAGCCATTGGCCATGCCCGTCCCCACGCCGACCAGCGCGCCGCTTACCACCAGCAGCGGCCAACCGGCCTGGATGGGCGCGGCCGGCAAGGCATCGACCAATCGCGCCAGCACCGGCGCCAGGATCAGGCCCAACAGAAAACTCCAGCACCAAGCAGTGCCAGCCCAGGGCCCGCGTAATAGTCGGCCGAGCATGCCACTGATCCCCGCGACCTGCCCGCAGCCCAGTAGCAGCAAGGCAGCGGCCAGTCCGATGAGTAGGCCACCGGCTAGGGCAGACGCGAATGAAAGGTCACTCCAATTCAGGGACACAGGCGGACCTCACGACGAACGACGCAATAAACAATATATTATTTTATATAATGTAAGCCCCATTTCCACAATAAGCGGACGCCCCTTCACAACCGTCCAGCAGCGCCGTTCTCTCGGGGACGGCGATTCCCTATACTCGGCGCTCTTCTCCCCCAACAGGTTTTCCATGGATATCCAGCAGATGCGCGCCGCCGCCACCGAAGCCGCCGGCGTGCTGCGCTCCCTCAGCCATCCGGATCGCCTGCTGCTGCTGTGCCAGCTGAGCCAAGGCGAGCGTGCCGTCAGCGAACTCGAAGAGCTGCTTGGCATCGGCCAACCCAACCTCTCTCAACAACTGGGAGTGCTGCGCGCCGAAGGACTGGTCAACACCCGCCGCGAAGGCAAGCGCATCTTCTACTCGGTCCAGGACCCCCGGGCGTTGCACCTGCTCAGCACCCTCTACCTGCTCTATTGTCCACGCTGATGACCCGGCGCGTCGGCCTGGGAGCCGGCTCCTTTATAACTAGAACAGCTAACTATTTCCGTTAATATTATAATTAAACAATATTTATTATATTAAATTGACCTCTCCAAGGCTGGCGACCAGCCATCAACGAGAGGGAAGCCAAGGCGATGAAATGGGGAAGACGATTCTGCGGCCTGTTGCTCACCATAGGCACAGGCCAGGCGCTGGCCACCAATGGCTATTTCACCCACGGTAACGGCATCAAGGCGCAAGGACAGGCAGGCGTAGCCATCGCCCAACCCCAGGATGCCCTGGCGGGGGCTAACAATCCGGCCGGTATCGCCTGGATCGGAGATCGCCTGGACCTAGGGGCCACTCTGTTCGCCCCGGACCGGCAGTCCGAGATCAGTGGCAACGCGGCTGGCGCCGACGGCCACTACAACGGCAACGCGAAGAACGTCTTCCTGCTTCCGGAATTCGGCGTAAGCAAGCAGCTGTCCGACCGCCTCGGGGTGGGCCTGGCGGTTTACGGCAATGGCGGCATGAACACCGATTACCGGAAGAATCCCTACGGCGCCTTCGGTAGCAGCGGCAGCGCTGGCGTGGACCTCGCCCAGGTATTCATCACCCCGTCGATTGCCTACCGTTTCACCGAACGGCAATCGGTCGGCATCGGCCTCAACCTGGTGTACCAGCGCTTCGCGGCCAAGGGACTGAGTGCCTTCCGCGCCCCAGGATTCTCTTCCGATAGTGATAACCTGACCGACCGCGGCCACGACACCTCCACCGGTGTCGGTTTTCGCCTGGGCTGGCAGGGCGAAGTGTTCGACGGCCTGACCCTAGGGCTGACCTGGTCGTCCAAGATCGAGGCCCGCAAATTCGACCGCTACGCCGGACTCTTCGCCGACGGCGGCAGCTTCGACATTCCGGAGAACTACGGCATCGGCCTGTCCTACCGGGCGACGCCCCGCCTGACACTCGGCGCCGATGTCCAGGAGATCAAGTACGGCAGCGTCCGCTCGATCGCCAACACCTTCTCCCTGCAATCGGTGTTCGCGGGCAACGCCCTCGGCTCAGCGCAAGGACCGGGGTTCGGCTGGCGCGACGTCACCGTCTACAAGTTCGCCGCGAGCTATGCCCTGACGCCGGCACTCACCCTACGCGCGGGCTACAGCCATGCGGACCAACCCGTCGCCCGCAGTCAGACCTTCCTGAACATCCTCGCCCCCGGCGTCATCCAGGATCACGCGAGCCTGGGACTGACCTGGGCCACCAGCGCGAAGAGCGAACTCAGCCTCGCCTATACCCACGGCTTCGAGAAGAAGGTCGACGGTAAAGGCTCGATTCCAGCCGCCTTCGGCGGCGGTGAGGCTGATCTGAAGATGAAGCAGGACATCGTCGGACTGGCCTACGGCTGGAAATTCTGAGCGCGACCTCGTTACGAGATGAGCCACTTGGCTTAGCCTTCCTAGCCAGCTCGCGCCTCAGGCCACCACCCGCGCCAACTCCGGCACATCGCCGGAGAGGCCCAGCGCGCGACGGACGAACAGCGCCTTGGCTTCGAAATGGCGATCCACCTGCTTGAGGGCGGCGTTGCGCAGCCAGCGCAGCGGCAGGCGGTCGTCCTGGAACAGGCGCTGGAAGCCTTCCATCGCCGCCATCATCGCCAGGTTGTGCGGCATGCGCCGACGCTCGTAGCGCTCCAGCACTCGTTGTTCGGCGATGGATTCGCCACGCGCCTGGGCATGGCGCAATTCCTCGGCCAGCACCGCGGCGTCGAGAAAGCCCAGGTTGACGCCCTGGCCGGCGAGTGGATGGATGACGTGAGCGGCATCGCCGATCAGCGCCAGGCCCGGTTCCACATAACGCTTGGCGTGACGCTGGCGCAGCGGAATGCACAGCCGCGTATCGCTGCATTCCACCTTGCCCAGGCGATGCTCGAAGGCCTCGCCCAGAGCCTGGCAGAAGGCCGCGTCGTCCAGGGCCATCAGCCGCTCGGCCTGCTTGGGCGTGCAGGACCAGACGATGGAGCACCAGCGGGTATCGCCACCGCGATCCAGCGGCAGGAAGGCCAGGGGGCCATCATCGGTGAATCTCTGCCAGGCGGTGCGCTGGTGCGACTCGGCGCAGCGCACGCTGGTAACGATGGCATGGTGCAGATAGTCCCATTCGCGGGTTTCCAGCCCGGCCAGGCGGCGCACGGCGGAGGTGGCGCCATCGGCAGCCACCACCAGCGGCGCGCGGATCTGGCGGTCGCCGGCCAGTTGCACCAGCCACTGGTCGCCCGAGCGGCGCAGCAATTCCAGGCGCGCCTCGGGCAGGAGCAGAACGTTGGCTTCGGCCAGGCGTTCGAGCAGGGCGTCCTGCACCACACGATTCTCGACGATGTGGCCGAGCACCTCGGCGTGCACGCTGGCCGCCTCGAAATGCACCGCACCGGTGCCAGAGCCGTCCCAGACGTGCATGGCCTGGTAGGGGCTTACGCGGCGCGCCAGGATGCCATCCCAGGCACCGAGGCGCTGCAGGATGCGCTGGCTGGCCAGCGACAGGGCACTGACCCGGGGTTCGAAGGGCAAATCGCTTTCGACCGCTCCGGGCTTGAGCGGGCCGCGGTCGAGCAGCACCACCGACAGGCCGCTGTCGGCCAGGGCCAGGGCCAGGGCGCTGCCGACCATGCCGGCACCGACGATCACCAGATCCGCATGGGTCAGCATTCTCGTTTCTCCTCGCAGGTCAGGGACGGGTGCCCAGGCCCATGGCCTGGCGGGCGAAGGCACTCTTGGCCGGCGGGCACAGCTCCAGGCCGACCAGGCCCAGGTTGCGTCCGGCACTCAGCCAGGGCCGGCTGTTGGAAAACAGCCGGGTGATACGATCGGAAAAGCCGATGGTCAGTTGCTGGTCCAGGCGCTGGCGCCGCAAATAGTCCTGCAGGACGGCGAAGTCGCCGGGCGCCGTGGCGCTATCCAACAGGCACTCGGCCAGGCTGTCGACGTCGCGCAGCGACAGATTGAAGCCCTGGCCGGCGATGGGATGCAGGCTGTGAGCGGCATTGCCCAGCACCACCAGGTGTGGCCGCACCTGCTCACTGGCTTCCAAGAGCGTCAGCGGATAGGCATGCCGGGTACCGACCTGGGTGAAGCTGCCCAGGCGATAGCCCACGGCGCGTTGCAGTTCGGCGAGGAAGACCGCCTCCGGCGCCTGCTGCAGCCGCAGGGCCTCGCTGTCCGGCTGGGTCCAGACCAGGGCGCTACGCTGGCCCGGCAAGGGCAGCAGCGCCAGGGGGCCATGGGGCGTGAAGCGCTCGAAGGCACGCCCACCATGACCGAGATTGGTGGAGACGTTAGCGATCAACGCAGTCTGCTCGTACACCGTCCGCCGCACCTCGATACCAAGGGCTTCGCGCAGCGCCGAGCGTCCGCCATCGGCCAGCACCGCCAGCCCACACTCCAGGGTCGCGCCGTCGTCCAGTTCCAGGCGATAGCCGTCGGGGATGGCGGTGAGTCGGCGCACCTCGGCCGGGCAGCGCCAGTCCACCACCTCGCGATCCAGCGCCTGCCAGAGCACCTGGCCGATCCAGGCGTTTTCCACCACGTAGCCCAGCGCTGGCAGGTTCTCGTCGCGGGCGAGCAACTGGGTCACGCCGAAGCGCCCCTGGTCCGACACCTGGATCTCGCGGATCGCCTCGGCATGCTCGGCCAGGGCGTCCCAGACACCGAGGCGCTGGTAGATCAGCCGCGAGCCATAGGACAGAGCCGAGGAGCGGGCGTCGTAGCTCGGCTGGTAGGTATCGCCGGGGGCGAAGGGCTCCACCAGCAGGATGCGCCAACCGCGCGCCTTGGCGCCGGCCTGCAGGGCCAGGGCCAGGCTGGCGCCGACCAGGCCGCCGCCGATGATGGCGATATCAGGACGTTGCATGAGCGTTCTCCCGGCGGTCGCGCGCGGCCGCCATCAAATCCTCGATCTCCGCGGCCGCCTTGGGCAGACCGGCGGTCAGCACCTCGCAACCCTGGCGCGTCACCAGCACCTCGTCCTCGATACGGATACCCAGGCCACGCCACTTGCGCGGCACCTCGGCATCCGGCGGGATATAGAGACCGGGCTCCACGGTCAGCACCATGCCCGGCTCCAGCATCCGCCACTGTTCGCCGATGCGGTACTCGCCGACGTCATGGACATCCAGCCCCAGCCAGTGGCCGGCGCGATGCATATAGAAGTCGCGACAGGCGCCCGCTTCGATCAGTTCGTCCAGTTCGCCGTCGAGCAGGCCCAGGGCCAACAGTCCCTCGGTGATCACCCTGACCGTGGCCTCGTGGGGTTCGTTCCAGTGCCGTCCCGGCGCCACGCAGGCGATGGCGGCCTGGTTGGCGGCCAGCACGATGTCGTAAAGCTGCCGCTGCTCGGGCGAGAAGCGGCCATTGACCGGAAAGGTACGGGTCACGTCGCTGGCATAGCACTCCAGCTCGCAGCCGGCATCGATCAGTACCAGGTCGCCATCGCGCAGGGGCGCATCGTTGGCCTGGTAGTGCATGATGCAGGCATTGGCGCCAGACGCGACGATGGAGCCGTAGGCGGCCAGGCGCGCCCCACCCTGGCGGAAGCAGTAGTCCAACTCCGCCTCCAGGTGATACTCGCGCAGGCCCGGTCGGCAGGCCTGCATGGCCCGCAGGTGGGCGGCGCAGGTCAGCTCGGCGGCGGCCTTGAGCAGCCGCACCTCGGCGGCCGACTTGTACAGCCGGCTGTCGTGCAACAGAGTATCCAGCGCCAGGAGTTCCCGCGGCGGCGAGGCACCCTGGTCGGCCTTGGCGCGAATTAGTTCGATCCAGTTGAGCAGTTGCCGCTCGAATTCCGGGTGGGCGCCCATGGCGTAGTAGACCCGCTCGCGGCCTTCCAGCAGGCCCGGCAGGATGTCGTCCAGATCGCCGATGGGAAAGGCATCGTCCGCACCATAGTCGGCCAGCGCTCCTTCCTGACCCGCGCGCCGGCCCTCCCAGCGCTCCAGCTCGGCGTCCCGCTCGCGGCAGAACAGCAGGTATTCGCCATGGGCGCGGCCGGGAATCAGCACGGCCAGGGCTTCGGGTTCGGGAAAGCCGGTGAGGTACTGGAAATCACTGTCCTGACGGTAGGGCTGCTCGATGTCGCGGTTGCGCAGGCACACCGGCGCGGCCGGCAGCAAGGCGATGCCGCCACTGCCGATCTCGGCCATCAGCGCACGCCGGCGCCGGGCGAATTCAGCCTTGTGGATCCGCGGCATGGCCGCTCAGTGCACCACGGGAGCCGGTTCGGGAATGGGGCCGCGACCGTACTCGCCGTAGAGCAGCAAGGGCGCCACACGCAGGTACTCGGTCACCTCCATGAAGTCGTTCTCGCCCTCTTCGCCTTCCTCGGCCGGCTCCTGGATCTGGGCGATGGCGGCCAGATCCTCGAGTACCTCGCGGGCCTCCCCGGAGACCTCACCAGTACGCCCCGACAGGCCGAAGCCGCCAAGGAATCCCTGGCACCACTGGCCCAGGGCGGCGGTACGCTCGGCCAGCGGCGTCTCGTCCGATGGCAGCAGCAGCACCAGCGCCACCTGCTGGCCAGCGAATTCCTGCTGCACCATGCCGAGCAGACCCGACAGCGCCGCCTGCAGGCGCTCGTTCGGGGCGCCCCCGAGCAGTTCACTGGCCGCAGCCAGCCAGTCGTTCTCGTCGAAGCCCGCACCGCCGCACACCCGTCCGAGCAGGTGACCGTGGAGTTCGGCGGGCGAGACCGGCAGGGCGGCCTCGGCGAGCAGGGTGGCGAAGGCGGCGTAGGCGGATGCTGAGCTGGACATGGCGTCGAGGTGAGGTGCTGGCTAGAATGAAGCCTTATCCTACGCGCTGACCCCGCCGGCGGCCAATCTCGTTGCACCCTTCTGGAGCTGTAGCCCTCATGCGCGAGTCTCGCGACACGCCTCTCGACGCCGATCTGGACGCCCTCGGTGACCGTGTGGAGCGGCTGCTCCTGCGTCTCGAGGAACTCCAGCAGCAGAATCGACAACTGCGCCATAGCGAGCGCAACTGGCGCCAGGAACGCGCCGAGTTGATCGAGAAGAACGAATTGGCCAGATCGAAGGTCGAAGCGATGATTTTACGCCTGAAAGCCTTGGAGCAGGACTCATGAGCACCGAGACCGTGACCGTCCAGATTCTGGAAAAGGAATATCGCATCAGTTGCCCCGCCGACGAGCGTGCCAACCTGGAGAGCACCGCCCGTTACCTCGATGGCAAGATGCGCGAGATCCGCGCCAGCGGTAAGGTCATCGGCGCCGACCGCGTGGCCGTGATGGCCGCCCTCAACATCACCCACGAACTGCTGCACCGCCAGGACGATGTCAGCCTGGAAGTCAGCAGCACCCGTGAGCGGGTACGCGACCTGCTGGACCGGGTCGACCGCGCCCTGATCACCGAACACGACACCACCGCCTGACCAGTCGGCCTGGCGGCTGCTGGCCTGTGCCGGGATAGGCGGGGGTTTGCATCTCGGCTCAGGGGCGTATACTGAAGGCCACTCTCTGGTGTGTGCGCCAGTCGGTCATGTCCCCGAGCCGATAAGCAACACCCCGGGGGTTGCTCGTAAGACTGGTGTGCATGTCCGCCACGGCGGAAAGCCTAAAGGTCTACGACTTCTCCCACCTTGAACCAAGGGTTCAAGGGCTACACCGGCAGCGGCATTCCGGAGAGCTCATCGATTTCCATGACCACCCCTCCCTCCCCCGACCTCAGTCGTCCCGCACTGCGCAAACTGTTGCGTCAGCGCCGCCGTGCCCTTACTCCCATCCAGCAACGCCAGGCCGCTCGCCAGCTCTATCGGCAACTCGCGCAGCATCCATTGTTTCGACGCGCCCGCCATATCGCCTTCTATCTCCCCAGCGATGGCGAGATCGATCCGCGCCCGCTGTTCGAAGAAGCCCAGCGCCGCGGCAAGGCCACCTATCTACCGGTGCTCTCCCGCTGGCCGCGCACGGCGATGATCTTTCAGCGGGTCGGCCGTGGCGAATCCTGGGTACGCAATCGCTTCGGCATCGCCGAGCCGCGCCCGGATCGACGGCTGGGTCGACCGACCTGGGCGCTGGATCTCATCCTGATGCCGCTGGTGGGCTTCGATCCCCAAGGCGGGCGCCTGGGCATGGGCAAGGGCTTCTATGACCGCAACCTGGCCTATTTGGCGCGCAGGCAGCACTGGCGCAGCCCGCGCTTGATCGGTTGCGCCCATGAATGTCAGAAGGTGGAGCGGTTGGCACTGGCGGCCTGGGACGTACCCATGGCGGCCGTAGTCAGCGATGGCGGCTGGTACGGCCAGCCGGATTGACGAACCTAGCGCGCCGGCGGCATTTCGCTGGCGTAGCGGCCATACTGCTGCTGGCTCTGGCGTTGCTCCCAGAGGCTCTGCGTGTACCCCGTGGTAACGACACCCAGGGTGAAGATCAGGACCAGTACCCATAGCAAATCAGGTTTACGTTTCATCGAGCTGGGCCACCCCCTTGCTGGCACCTTTGGGCAGGACACGACGTCGCCCTGTATGCTCAGCGCGTACGATCAGACTTCATCTGGAATGCGCGGCATTCTGCGACAAGCGGTCGCCCCTTGCAATCGACCAGCCCCTTTCCGTTAAGCTCCCGAGCTTCCATTCGTCAGGAGACGAACCGTGGCCTTCTGGCTGTTGAAATCCGAGCCCGATGAGTTTTCGCTAAACGACCTGCAACGCCTGGGCGAGGGCCGCTGGGATGGCGTGCGCAACTACCAGGCACGCAACTTCCTGCGTGCCATGGCGCCCGACGACCTGTTCTTCTTCCATCATTCGAGCTGCGCCGAACCCGGTATCGCTGGCATCGGCCGGGTCCTCGGCGAGGCCTTCGCCGACCCCACCGCACTGGATCCGCAGAGCCCCTACCACGCCCCCAAGGCTACGGCGGAGAACAACCCCTGGACGGCGCGCCAGGTCGCCTTCGTCGAGGCCTTTCCACGGGTGCTGACCCTGCCGCGCCTGCGCGAGCTGCCGGCACTCGCCGACTTCGCCCTGCTGCGCAAGGGCAATCGGCTGTCGGTAATGCCGGTCAGCCCAGCCGAATGGGCGGCCATTGTCGCCGCGGGCCGCGGCTGAGCCATCGTCTCAGGGCTGGACGATCAGGTTGTTGAACAGCAGGTCCTCCACCAGGGGCTTGCCTTCTTCCTGAGTAAGCACCTGCTGGACCTGCTTGAGCGCTTCCTGGCGCAATTTCTCGCGCGCCTCCACACCAGCCATGGACTCGTCGGTCTGCTGGGCGAACAGCATCACCAGCTGATTGCGGATCAGCGGCTCGTGGAATTCCACTTTCTCCTTGGCTTCCTTGCCGGTCATCATCAGGGCGATGTCGGCCTTGTAGTACTTGAGCTTGGGACCACTGCCGTAGTTGCCGACCAGCGCCGGGGTCAGATTGTAGAACTCGGTCTTGGGGGCTTCCCCTTCCTTCTTCTCTTCGCTCGCCCAGACATTCAAGGCCAGGCAGAAGGACAACAAAATGGCGGCGACAGCTTTCACGATGGATCCTCACGGGTGGATGGCTGCAGCATAGCCAGCACGGCTCAAGGGGTCACCTCGAACCTGAGGGTTCCGATCACCTGGCCGACGTCCGTTACCACTTGCACCTGCCAACGGCCGGTCACGTCGCCGGGGAAGTTCTGCTTGTGGGTCCAGGCGCGATAGCCGGCCTCGCGACCGCCGCTGATATCCAGGGGGATACGATCCACCTCCTGACCGGCATGGCGCCAGACGTGATAGATGCGCTCGTTCAGACCTCGCGGCGCATTGATGGCGGTGAAGGCATAGAGTCCCTGGGCCCGCAGTTGGGCAGCGCTCAGGCTCTTCACCGCCTCACCCGGCTCGCGCTTGAGACTGTCGAAGTCGGTGCTCATGCCCATGTCGGTCAGCCACAGGGTGGCCGGCGGTACCCAGGCGCGCCCCACCCAGCCGAAGGCGCCAATGGCCAGGCACAGCGCCAGCAGCCCCAGCCAGCGCCAGCCCAGCCGCACCCGGAAGGCAACTGCCAGACTGGGAAAGGACAGCAGCACGGCGACGCCCAGGGCCAGTTCGTAGCTCTGGGTGGTGGTCAGGTGCAGGATGATCGGCAAAGCCGTGAGCAGCACCGCGAACAGCGTCAGGGTGTGGTAGCTGAGGAACACCCAGCGTCGCGGGGCGAGCGCCTTGTAGTAGAGCGGATCGATGATGGAGACCAGCGCGGCCGCGCCGAGCAGCCCGGTGAACAGCGCCTGGCCGCTGTTCCAGGCGGTGGTGATGGCGAAGAACGGCAGGCAGAAGAACAGGCTTTCCTGATGGATCAATTGGGTAGCGTAGCGCAGCAACGGCGGTGGCAGCTCCCAGCCGAAGCGGCGGCTGACCCAGCCACGGAGCACGTTTTCCAGCATCAACCAGACCCAGCTCGCCAGCATGACCACGGCCATCACCGGGGCGAAGCCCTTCTGCCGGTCGACCAGCAGGAAGCTGCAGATCCCCGAGATGAAACCGGCGAGGGCGATCAGCCGCGGATAGCGCTCGAACAGAGCGGTAACCAGCGTCACGGCACGGGAGGACAGGACTTTCCAGGCAGGCATAGCGACTCGCGAAAAACGACAACGGCATAGAGGCGCAACCCTAGGCGCGCCGTCGCTGCAGATCAAGCGGCAAAACCCCCGGTCCGCTGCCACAGAGCGGAAAAGCCTAGTCACGCTGTAATATCATTGTAATATTCGAAAACGAACTGGAAATGTTCGATTTCGCTTAATACCTATAACAATACCGAGGCACTCATGCTTGGAATCTTCGCCCCTGCGGCTCATCGCCCGCCCCTGCCCGCTGATCGCATCGACCCCATCTATCGCCGCCTGCGCTGGCAGATCTTCGCCGGAATCTTCATCGGCTACGCCGGCTACTATCTGCTGCGCAAGAACTTCTCCCTGGCCATGCCCTCGCTGGTGGAGCAAGGCTATAGCCGGGGCGAACTGGGCGTGGCGCTCTCCGCGGTAGCCATCGCCTACGGACTGTCCAAGTTCCTCATGGGTCTGGTCTCGGATCGCTCCAATCCGCGCTACTTTCTGCCCGCTGGCCTGGTGCTGTCCGCCCTGGTGATGCTGCTGTTCGGATTCGCACCTTGGGCCACCTCCAGTGTCGGCATCATGTTCGTCCTGCTGTTCCTCAACGGCTGGTTCCAAGGAATGGGCTGGCCGCCCAGCGGTCGCACCATGGTGCACTGGTGGTCGCAGAAGGAGCGTGGCGGCGTGGTCTCGGTATGGAACGTCGCCCACAATGTCGGCGGCGGTCTGATCGGCCCGCTGTTCCTACTCGGCCTGTTCCTGTTCGACGACTGGCGCTCGGCTTTCTATGTCCCGGCGGTGGTCGCCCTGGCAGTGGCCGTGTTCGCCTTCATCACCATGAGAGACACCCCGCAATCCTGTGGCCTGCCATCGGTGGAGCAATGGAAGCAGGACTTTCCCGAGGGCTACAGCGAAGGCCACGAGCGCGAATTCTCCACCAAGGAGATCTTCGTCGAATACGTGCTGAAGAATCGCCTGCTCTGGTACATCGCCTTCGCCAACGTCTTCGTCTACCTGCTGCGCTATGGCGTGCTGGACTGGGCGCCCACCTACCTCAAGGAAGCCAAGCACTTCTCGGTGGACAAAACCTCCTGGGCCTATTTCTTCTACGAGTGGGCCGGCATCCCTGGCACCCTGCTCTGCGGCTGGCTCTCGGACAAGCTGTTCCGCGGCAATCGTGGCGCCACCGGCGTGGTGTTCATGCTCGGCGTGATGGTCGCCACCCTGGTCTACTGGCTCAACCCGGAAGGCAACCCCGGCGTCGACCTGGCCGCCCTGGTCTGCATCGGCTTCCTGATCTACGGCCCGGTGATGCTGATCGGCCTGCAGGCGCTGGAGCTGGTCCCCAAGAAGGCCGCCGGTACCGCCGCAGGCTTTACCGGTCTGTTCGGCTACCTGGGTGGCTCAGTGGCCGCCAATGCCCTGGTGGGCTACACCGTGGATCACTTCGGCTGGGATGGCGGCTTCATGCTGCTGATCGGCTCCTGCGTGCTGGCCATCGCCTTCCTGGCACTGACGCTGAGGCACACCGGGATGGTAGCCAAGACGGGGCGCTGAGCCTGGACATGATCCCGTAGCGTGGATGACGGCGTAGCCTCATCAACCGGGGCTCAAGGTGGAAAACGCTGCGCGGTTTTCCACCCTACGGATGTATTTATCGCAGCCATGCCGGTGGGGCTAGCTCCGCGGCGCGTAGGCGAAGACGTCGGCACGCATCTGGTGGGCGTCCATGCCGGCTTCCACCAGGGCATCCAGGGTGGCGTAGACCATCGCCGGCGAGCCGCTGGCATAGACGTGCAGGCCGCTCAGGTCGGCGAAGTCGGCGCGCACCACCTCGTGCAGTAGGCCACAGCGGCCTTCCCAGCCACAGGCATCGCTCACTACCCGGTTCAAGACGAGATTGGGCAGGCTTGCCCAGTCGTCCCAGGCCTCGATGGCGTAGAAGTCCTCGGGCGTACGGACGCCCCAGTACAGATGCACCGGATGGGCGAAGCCACGGGTGCGAGCGTCTTCGATCAGGCTGTGCATCTGCGCCATGCCGGTGCCGGCGGCGATCAGCACCAGGGGACCATCCGGTAGCTCAGCCAGATGCGCATCGCCATAGGGCAGCTCGACCTGGGCCATGCCCTTGCGCTCGAGTTGTGCCAACAGCGCCTGGCTGCTGGCCTCGCGGGCCAGCACGTGCAGCTCCAGCTCACGCTCCTGGTGCGGGGCCGAGGCCAGGGAAAAGGCCGACTGCTTGCCATCGTCGCGGGCGATCATCAGGTACTGGCCGGCGTGATAGCGCGGCGGACGTCCGGCCGGGGCACGCAACCGCACGCGGCGCACATCGCCTCCGACATCATCCAGCGCCACCACCTGGCAGGCCAGCTTACGCACCGGCAACTCGCCGGGCGCCAGTACCCCGTCCCACTGCAGCAGGCAATCGGTCAGGGGGACCGCCACGCAGACGTAGATCTCGCCGTGGTCGGCAGTCTGGCCGCGCTGGTCGACCTGGCCTTCCACCAGCAGCGCGGCGCAGAGCTGGCAATTGCCATTGCGGCAGCTGTGCGGCCCGCTGTAGCCGAGGCGCTGCGCCGCCGCCAGGATCGCCTCCCCGGGTAGGGTTTCCAGTACCGCCCCCGAGGGCTGCAGGGTGACCTTCATAGGTGTCTCCGTTAATCGATACCGAGACTGGACCACATCTCGTCCACCCGTTTGACCACCGCTTCGTCCTTGACGATCGCCCGCCCCCACTCCCGCGTGGTCTCGCCCGGCCACTTGTGGGTGGCGTCCAGGCCCATCTTCGAGCCCAGGCCGGAGATCGGCGAGGCGAAGTCCAGGTAGTCGATAGGGGTATTGTCGATCATCACGGTGTCGCGTTTGGGATCCATGCGCGTGGTGATCGCCCAGATGACGTCGTTCCAGTCACGCGCATTGATGTCGTCATCGGTGACGATAACGAACTTGGTGTACATGAATTGTCGCAGGAACGACCAGACGCCCAGCATCACGCGCTTGGCGTGGCCGGGGTACTGCTTCTTGATGGTCACCACCGCCATGCGGTAGGAGCAGCCTTCCGGCGGCAGATAGAAATCGACGATCTCCGGAAACTGCTTTTGCAGGATGGGCACGAAGACTTCGTTGAGCGCCACGCCGAGGATGGCCGGCTCGTCCGGCGGCCGGCCGGTGTAGGTGCTGTGATAGATGGGATCGCGGCGGCGGGTGATGCGCTCCACGGTGAACACCGGGAAGGTATCGACCTCGTTGTAGTAGCCGGTATGGTCGCCATAGGGACCTTCCGGCGCCGTCTCGCCCGGATGGATGACCCCTTCCAGCACGATTTCCGCACTGGCCGGCACCTGCAGGTCGTTGCCCACGCACTTGACCAGTTCGCTGCGACTGCCACGCAAAAGGCCGGCGAAGGCATACTCGGAAAGGGTATCGGGCACCGGGGTCACGGCGCCGAGGATGGTGGCCGGATCGGCGCCCAGGGCCACGGCCACCGGATAGGGCTGGCCGGGATGCTTCTGGCACCACTCGCGGAAGTCAAGGGCACCGCCACGATGGCTCAGCCAACGCATGATCAGCTTGTTGCGGCCGATGACCTGCTGGCGATAGATGCCCAGGTTCTGGCGTTCCTTGTTCGGTCCGCGGGTAACGGTCAGGCCCCAGGTGATCAGCGGCGCCACGTCGCCCGGCCAGCAATGCTGGATCGGCAGCCGGCCCAGATCGACCGCTTCGCCCTCCTCGATCACCTCCTGGCAGGGGGCGTCCTTGAGCACCTTGGGTGCCATGCTGATGACCTTCTTGTAGATCGGCAGCTTCGACCAGGCGTCTTTCAAGCCCTTGGGCGGCTCGGGCTCCTTGAGGAAGGCCAGGAGCTTGCCGATCTCGCGCAGGGCACCGACGTCCTCGGCGCCCATGCCCAAGGCCACGCGTTGCGGCGTGCCGAACAGATTGCCCAGCACGGGCATGGAGTAGCCCACGGGATTCTCGAACAGCAGCGCCGGGCCTTGCTTGCGCAGGGTCCGATCACAGATTTCGGTCATCTCGAGGATCGGCGAGACCGGGGCGGTCACGCGCTTCAGTTCACCACGCTGCTCCAGGCTGCGGATGAAGTCACGCAGATCTCGGTATTGCATGCGGCCTCTTGGCGCTGGGGAAAGTCTGGCAGTCTACCGCCTGAGTCGCGGATCGAGAACGCTTGGCGCCAGAAACGCGAAAGGCCGGGAAATCCCGGCCTTTCGCAAGCGACTACGCCTTATTTGGCGCGCTTCATCGAATCGAAGAACTCGTTGTTGGTCTTGGTCTGACGCAACTTGTCGAGCAGGAATTCGATGCCGGCGATCTCATCCATCGGATGCAGGATCTTGCGCAGGATCCACATGCGCGACAGCTCTTCCTCGTCGGTGAGCAGCTCTTCGCGGCGGGTACCCGACTTGTTGATGTTGATGGCCGGGAAGACGCGCTTCTCGGCGATACGACGCTCCAGGGGCAGCTCCATGTTGCCGGTGCCCTTGAATTCCTCGTAGATCACCTCGTCCATCTTCGAGCCGGTTTCCACCAGCGCGGTGGCGATGATGGTCAGGCTGCCGCCTTCCTCGATGTTACGGGCGGCACCGAAGAAGCGCTTGGGCTTCTCCAGGGCATGGGCGTCGACACCACCGGTGAGCACCTTGCCGGAGCTGGGGATCACGGTGTTGTAGGCGCGCGCCAGACGAGTGATGGAGTCCAGCAGGATGACCACGTCCTTCTTGTGCTCGACCAGGCGCTTGGCCTTCTCGATCACCATGTCGGCGACCTGCACGTGGCGGGTCGGCGGCTCGTCGAAGGTGGAGGCCACCACTTCACCGCGCACGGTGCGCTGCATCTCGGTCACTTCCTCGGGACGCTCGTCGATGAGCAGCACGATGAGGTAGCACTCGGGATTGTTGCGGGTGATGTTGGCCGCGATGTTCTGCAGCATGATGGTCTTGCCGGCCTTGGGCGGCGCGACGATCAGACCGCGCTGACCCTTGCCGATGGGGGCGCAGAGGTCGATGACCCGACCGGTGAGGTCTTCGGTGGAGCCGTTGCCGGCTTCCATGGTCAGGCGCTTGTTGGGGAACAGGGGCGTGAGGTTCTCGAACAGCACCTTGTTCTTGGCGTTTTCCGGACGGTCGAAGTTGATGGTGTCGACCTTGAGCAGCGCGAAATAGCGCTCGCCCTCTTTCGGCGGGCGGATCTTGCCGATGATGGTGTCGCCGGTCCGTAGGTTGAAGCGGCGGATCTGGCTGGGAGAAACGTAGATGTCGTCGGGGCCGGCCAGGTAGGAGGAATCGGCACTACGCAGGAAACCGAAGCCATCCTGCAGGATCTCCAGGACGCCGTCGCCGGAAATCTCGTCGCCGCCTTTCGAATGTTTTTTCAGCAGGGCGAAGATGATGTCCTGCTTGCGGGACCGGGCCATGTTTTCCAAGCCCGCGGCATCCGCCATTTCCAACAATTCCGTAATGGGCTTTTGCTTGAGTTCGGTCAGATTCATAGACGTATGTTGACGTGAGAAGAGGCGAAGGAGGGATTCGAGCTGAGCGGCCGGATGCGAGATTAGCGTCGCGAGATGTGTTCTGAAGAGGAGAACTGACGGCTACAGCAGATGAGAAGACGACCCACTAGCAGGGGTCGTGGGCTGGAATCTAGCACCTAGCTCGGTGCGCGTCCAGCCGTTCAGTCATAAAAAAGCCCCGCAGAGCGGGGCTTTCGGCCTAACCTCAGACGTTGGCGTCGAGGAAGGCGGCCAGCTGCGACTTGGACAGGGCGCCGACCTTGGTAGCCTCGACCGCACCGTTCTTGAACAGCATCAGGGTCGGGATGCCACGCACGCCGTACTTGGGCGGGGTGTCCTGGTTTTCGTCGATGTTCAGCTTGCAGACCTTGAGTTTGCCCTGGTAGTCCTTGGCGATCTCGTCCAGCACGGGGGCGATCATCTTGCAGGGACCGCACCATTCGGCCCAGTAGTCGACCAGCACGGGGCTCTCGGACTTCAGCACGTCCTGCTCGAAGCTGGCGTCGCTGACGTTGGTGATGTATTCGCTCATTGACTCTCTCCGAATTCGGGTGCGACTTGAAGTGCGGCCATCATAGCCCTGCTGCCGCCACTTCGAAAGCACTCGAACATTGATGATGGCTATGACGGACATTGATACTGAAAGCTATTCACAATCTGGCGAGCTAGAGACAAACAAGGCGCAACGACCAACGGGAGTGACAGCCAACGGCTGGCCCGAAGGGTGAGCGCCAGCGAATCAAAGGCCTGAGGAAGCGGATCGGACTCGTGCTCGAGCTTACATAAAGCGTAAATGAGCATTCCGATGTGGCCGCCTAGGTGGGGCTGGCCTCCCAGGGCCTTTTCAACGCAGTTTGGCCGACGCGCAGCCGATTGTGGATAGCTTTTTAGACAGCGGGCACCGGGAAAGGGGTTCCACTGCGCAGCGCCGCATTGCGGATATGTTCGCGCATGGCTTTCTGGGCCGCCACCGGAGAACGCCGGGCCAGGGCACGCAGGATGCGGCGATGCTCCTGCCAGGTCTCCAGCGCCCGCTCCGGGCGGACGAAGGGCAGCTTCTGGCTTTCATGGAAGCGCTCGGGGCTGGTGGTGATCACCGCGAGCATGGCCGGATTGTCCGCCGCCAGCAGCAATTGGCGGTGGAAGTCGAAGTCCAGGGCAGCAGCCTGCTCCAATTCGTTCGTCCGCAGCGCCGCGTGCAGGGCACCGAGATTGTCCTCCAGCCGATCCAGCTCGTCGGGCGTGAGGGTCACCGCGGCCAGGCCAGCAGCGAAGCCCTCCAGGGCGAAACGCAACTGGAAGACATGCGCCGCACTGACCTCGCCCGCGAAAGGCCAGAGGCCGTCCGCCTCAGGGGGCGCTTCCTGCACGTAGACCCCACGTCCGGGCTGGACGCTGACCAGGCCCAGGGCACTGAGGGTGGACAGCGCCTCGCGCAGGGAGGCACGACTGACACCCAGCCGCTCGGCCAGCTCGCGCTGCGCCGGCAGCGCCGCACCAGGCGCATAGCCTTCGGTCTCGATCAGTCGGCGAATGGCGTCGACGGCATATTGGGGTACGGCACGGGTAGCAGCGAGGGGCATGGCGTGGTCAGGCCAGTCAGTCCGGAAGCTCGCCTTTTATGCCCAATTTCAGCTCAGTTCAAGTGCAGCCCCAAGGCGGGGCACAGGGCGACAAGCGCGCACCAAAGCGGCTCACAGCGAGTGGCGCTGCGCCACCAAGGCATAGCCAACTGTTCAGACCAGTAAGACCAATCGCCAGGCATGACGCCCGCTGTAGCGGGCCGACGAAGCGCTGGCACATGAAATGCAATGCGCTGGGCCACCCTTCCCTTTCGGAGTTTCGTCATGCTCAAGCGCTGGACCGCCCTCTCCCTGTTCGCCCTGGGCCTGACTGCCCTGCACGCCCCCGCCCAGGCCGATCAACTGGCCGACATCCAACAGCGCGGCGTCCTGCGCGTAGCCGTACCCCAGGACTTCCCGCCCTTTGGCTCGATCGGACCGGACCTCAAGCCGCGCGGCCTGGATATCGATACGGCCCAGCTGATGGCGGACAAGCTGCACGTCAAGCTGGAAGTCACTCCGGTCAACAGCACCAACCGTATCCCCTTCCTGACCACTGGCAAGGTCGATCTGGTCGTCTCCAGCCTGGGCAAGAACCCCGACCGGGAAAAGGTCATCGACTTCAGCAAGGCCTATGCGCCCTTCTATCTCGGCGTGTTCGGGCCCAAGGACGCCGCCATCAGCACGCCCGAGCAACTGGCTGGCAAGACGATCTCGGTGACCCGCGGTTCCATCGAGGACCTGGCGCTGACCGATGTGGCACCCAAGGACGCCACCATCAAGAGATTCGAGGACAACAACTCCACCATCGCCGCCTACCTGGCCGGTCAGTCCGACCTGATCGCCAGCGGTAGCGTGGTGATGAAGGTGATCGGCGCGCGCAACCCGGCCAAGGAGCCGGTGCTCAAGGTCAAGCTGAAGGACTCGCCGGTCTACATCGGCATCAACAAGAACGAGCCGGCATTGAAGGCGAAGGTCGACGCCATCCTCGACGAAGGCCGGGCCGACGGTACCCTGAGCAAGAACTCCGAGAAATGGCTGGGCGATCCCCTGCCGAAGGACATCTGAGGATAGCCGCGCCATGGCGTATCAGTTCGACTTCCAACCGGTGCTCGCGCACACTGACCTGCTGCTCAAGGGTGCCCTCTACACCCTTGAGCTGACCGCGGTCGGTGGCTTCTTCGGCATTCTCATCGGCATCGTCGGCGCGACCTGCCGAGCCTGGCAGCTACGGCCCTTCGCCCAACTGTTCGGGGTCTACGTCGAGCTGATTCGCAACACGCCCTTCCTCATCCAGCTGTTCTTCATCTTCTTCGGCCTGCCTTCCATCGGCATTCGCATCGAAGCCGGACAGGCGGCGGTCCTGGCCATGGTGATCAACCTCGGCGCCTATTCCACCGAGATCATCCGCGCTGGCATCCAGGCGATCCCGCGCGGCCAGTTGGAAGCGGCCGCCGCCCTGGCCATGACCCGTTTCGAGACGCTGCGCTACGTGATCCTGCGTCCGGCGCTGGCCAAGGTCTGGCCAGCGCTGTCGAGCCAGGTGGTGATCGTGATGCTGGGCTCGGCGGTCTGTTCGCAGATCTCCACCGAAGAGCTGACCTTCGCCGCCAACTTCATCCAGTCGCGCAACTTCCGCGCCTTCGAAACCTATCTGCTGACCACCTTGATCTATCTGCTCATGGCCATCGGCGTCCGCCAGGCGCTGCACTGGCTGGGCGTCTTCTTCATCGTCAGGAGGCGCTGATGGACTTCACCCTCGCCGATATCCTCCGCAGCCTGGCCAGCGGCCTTGGCCTGACCCTGGTGCTGTCGCTGGCGACCTTTCTGTTCGGCGGCCTGGCCAGCGTTCTGATATTGCTGGCCCGCACCTCCACCCGGCGCCCGCTGCGCCTGCTGGCGCGGGGCTACATCGAATTGTTCCAGGGCACCCCGCTGCTGATGCAGCTGTTCCTGACCTTCTTCGGGCTGTCGTTGCTGGGCCTGGAAGTACCCGCCTGGCTCGCCGCCGGACTGGCCCTGACGCTGTTCACCAGCGCCTATCTCGCCGAGATCTGGCGCGGCTGTGTCGAGGCCATTCCCCACGGTCAGTGGGAGGCCTCGGAAAGCCTGGCCATGACCCGCTTCGAACAACTGCGCCATGTGATCCTGCCCCAGGCCCTGCGCATCGCCGTGGCGCCCACCGTCGGTTTCTCGGTACAGGTGGTCAAGGGCACGGCGGTGACCTCCATCATCGGCTTCACCGAGCTGACCAAGATCGGCGGCATGCTCGCCAACGCCACCTACCAGCCCTTCACCGTCTACGGCCTCGCCGCGCTGGGCTATTTCATCCTCTGTTACCCGCTGTCGCTGGCCGCTCGCTGGCTGGAAAGGAGACTGCATGCCGCTGCTTAGAGTGACCGCCCTGCACAAGTATTACGGGGATCACCACGTCCTCAAGGGCATCGACCTGACCGTGGAAGAAGGCCAGGTGGTGGCCATCATCGGCAAGAGCGGTTCGGGCAAGAGCACCCTGTTGCGCACCCTCAATGGCCTGGAGTCGATCAACGACGGCGTCATCGAGGTCGATGGCGAGTACCTCGACGCCGCCCGCGCCAACCTGCGTTCGCTACGGCAGAAGGTCGGCATGGTCTTCCAGCAGTTCAATCTCTTTCCCCACCTCACCGTGGGCGAGAACGTCATGCTGGCACCCCAGGTGGTGAAGAAAACCAACAAGGACGAGGCGCGCGCCCTGGCCCGGCAGATGCTCGACCGGGTCGGCCTGGCCGAGAAGTTCGACAGCTACCCGGATCGCCTGTCCGGCGGTCAGCAGCAGCGCGTGGCCATCGCCCGCGCCCTGGCGATGTCACCCAAGGTACTGCTGTGCGACGAGATCACCTCGGCGCTGGACCCGGAACTGGTCAACGAGGTGCTGGCCGTGGTCAAGCAACTGGCCAGCGAGGGCATGACGCTGATCATGGTGACCCACGAGATGAGATTCGCCCGCGAAGTGGGCGACAAGCTGGTGTTCATGCACCAGGGCAAGGTGCATGAAAGCGGTCATCCCCAGGAGCTGTTCGCCAGGCCGCAAACGCCGGAGCTGGCCCAATTCATTGGGCAGGTGGCGTCCTGAGCCGGAAAAACCCTATTTTTTCTGCCGCTTTGCGCAACCGTAACCGCTGTGCGCTTGAAGCCGTCACCGGCTAGCTGGCACGATGGCGCGGTTTATCGCCGAGAGCCTCCAGATGCAGCCTTCGCCAGCCGAGCCCCATGAACTGATCGCCGCCATCGACCTGGGTTCTAACAGCTTCCATATCGTTCGGGCCCGCAACTCCCATGGAGAGATCCGCATCCTTGAGCGGCTGGGCGAAAAGATCCAGCTGGCCGCCGGCCTGGACGAGTCGCGACTGCTCAGCGAGGAAGCCATCCAGCGTGGCCTGGACTGCCTGCGTCGCTTCGCGCAACTGATCGTCGGCATGCCGCGTGGCGCCGTGCGGGTGGTGGGCACCAACGCCCTGCGCGAAGCGCGTAACCGCGCTGAATTCATCCAGCGCGCCGAAGCCGTGCTCGGCCATGCGGTGGAGGTCATCTCCGGCCGCGAAGAGGCTCGCCTCATCTATCTGGGCGTGTCCCACTCCATGCCCGACGTGCCCGGACGCCGCCTGGTGACCGACATCGGCGGCGGCAGCACCGAATTCATCATCGGCCAGCGCTTCGAGACCCTGCAGCGCGAGAGCCTGCAGATGGGTTGCGTCAGCTTCACCAAAAGATTCTTCGCCGACGGCAAGATCACCGCGGCCCAGTACGCCCGCGCCTATACCGCCGCACGCCTGGAGCTGATGAACATCGACCAGGGCCTGCGCGAGATGAGCTGGAACCAGGCGCTGGGCGCCTCGGGTACCATTCGCGCGGTGGCCATGGCGATCCAGGCCGCCGGCCGCGGCAACGGCGAGATCACCCCGGACGGCATCGAGTGGCTCAAGCGCAAGCTGCTCAAGCAGGGCGACATCAATCTGCTGACCATTGACGGTGTGAAACCGGACCGTCGCGCCATCCTGCCCGGTGGCCTGGCCATCCTCGAAGCCCTGTTCAAGGCCCTGGAACTGCAGGAAATGCACCTCTCCGAAGGCGCCCTGCGCGAAGGGGTGCTCTACGACATGATCGGCCGCCACAGCCACGAGGACGTGCGCGAGCGTACCCTCAAGGCGCTGGCCGAGCGCTATCACGTGGACCAGCGCCATGCCGAGCGCGTGGAGAAGCGCGCGCTGAAATCCCTGGCCCAGGTAGCCGATGCCTGGAACCTGACCGACGAGAACCACGCCGAACTGCTGCGCTGGGCGGCGCGCCTGCACGGGGTCGGCCTGGACATCGCCCACTACCAGTATCACAAGCATGGTGCCTACCTGATCGAGCACTCGGACCTGGCCGGCTTCTCCCGCCGCGATCAGCAGGCCCTGGCGCTGCTGGTGCGCGGCCATCGCCGCAACATTCCGCTGGAACGTCTGCAGGAGCTGGGCCCGGAAGGCGAACCGCTGCTGCGCCTGACGCTGCTGCTGCGCTTCGCCATCCTCTTCCACCACATCCGCCACAAGAGCATCCCGGACGTGCAGCTCAGCGCCGGTGAGCGCAGCCTGGACGTGCAATTCCCCGATGGCTGGCTGGCGGAGAATCCCTTGACCCAGGCGGATTTCGAGCTGGAGGCCCAGTGGTTGGAGCGGGTGGGGTATCGGTTGAGCGTGTGCTGAGGGGATTTTTCGTAGGTTGGGTTGAGCGGGAGCGAAGCCCAACGGTGTGGGGCTTCAACTCGGAGTCTTGAGTACCCAACTCTTTGTGTGCCTTGGCTCTTTATCGAAGTCTTCTGGTACTCCTTGTTTCGCCCACCCGGGCGACTCACTTTTTTCAGTCGCGGCTGCGCGCCCCGGACAAAAGTAACCAAAAACGCTTGCCCCACCATCCGGCCTTCCGCTTCGCTCCAGGTCCGCTCACACCAGCGCCGTTCCGGGGTCGGTCCAGATGAGCCGTCCATGGCCCACTGGACCTCTCGCCGCATCCATGCGGCTCGACCCACTCCACAGCACTGGCGTTCGCCCTCCTGGACGGGGCAATTCGCCAGCCGGGAAGTGTTGGTTGAAGAACCACAAACAGCCCGTAACCCGTAGCGTGGACAACGGCGAAGCCTTGTCCACTGATCGCTTCGGTGCCCAGCAGTGGAAAACGCTGCGCGGTTTTCCACGCTACGAATCGCTCTGGCTTTGCCTGTAAACACCGTAGTCTCAGGCTAGCGCCCCGTCCCCGTCAGTGAGGCCGAGTGTAGGTGTCGCGGAGGGGGATGCGAGGCAGGACGCCGAGCAAGGCGCGAGGGGCAGGAGGCCCCTTCGTGCCGTGCCCCTGAAGCGGCACCGGAGCGAGGGGACCCGGAGCGAAGCGGAGGGCCGAACTGTCGGGGTGCGCTTTCTTTTGCTTACTTTTCTTTGCGCAAACAAAGAAAAGTGAGTCGCCGGCCAGGCGAAACAAAAGCCATCAGCAAAACACGATAATCAGCTAGGGCACCCATACGCACAAAGTGCACAGTTAAAACCTCGCAACGTTGGGCTTCGCTCCCGCTCAACCCAACCTACGAAACCGATCAGAGCCCATGGCGATATGGGCCCGCCGCCCCTCAGCGCGTATTCACCACCGGACTAGCCAACCGCTCCAGCAACGTCGCCTGCACGCTCCGGGCATTCTGGTTACCCGTGGGCGACTGGCGCACGTAGCTGCCGTCCTCCTGCAGCACCCAGGCCTGGGTGTTGTCGGTGAGATAGCCTTCAAGCTCCTTCTTGACCCGGCCGATGAGCTTCTTGCCCTCCACCGGGAAGCAGGTCTCGACGCGCATGTCGAGGTTGCGCTCCATCCAATCGGCGCTGGAGAGGTAGAGCTTCTCGTCGCCGCCGTTGAGGAAGTAGTAAATCCGGCTGTGTTCCAGGAAACGGCCGATGATGGAGCGCACCTGGATGTTATGCGACACGCCCGGCACGCCGGGGCGCAAGCAGCACATGCCGCGCACCACCAGGTCGATCTTCACCCCGGCCTGGCTGGCCTTGTAGAGGGCGCGGATGACCTTGGGATCGGTCAGGCCGTTGATCTTG
This sequence comes from Pseudomonas oryzihabitans, assembly GCF_006384975.1. NCBI lineage: Bacteria > Pseudomonadati > Pseudomonadota > Gammaproteobacteria > Pseudomonadales > Pseudomonadaceae > Pseudomonas > Pseudomonas oryzihabitans. The sequence continues at coordinate 4,016,593 of NZ_CP021645.1, read as the reverse complement.
GCCATGATCTGCGCCGGACGACCTTCGCTGGCGGCCACCGCCTCGCGGTTGATCATTTCCAGCAGGTTCTTCTTCAGGGTGAAGGGCGCGTGCAGCAGCTTCTTCATGCGCAGGGTCTTGCCCATGCCGATGAGCTGATTGAACAGCTTGTGCACGTCTTCGGTGAGGGCCAGGTCGGCGGTCAGCAGGCTGTAGTCGGTGTACAGCTTGGCATTGCCGGCGTGGTAGTTACCGGTCCCCAGGTGGGCATAACGACGCAGCTCGCCGTTTTCGCGGCGCAGGATGAGCATCATCTTGGCGTGGGTCTTGAAGCCCACCACGCCGTAGATGACCACGGCGCCGGCCTGTTGCAGTCGACCGGCCAGTTGCAGGTTGGACTCTTCGTCGAAACGCGCGCGCAGTTCGATGACCGCGGTCACCTCCTTGCCGCTACGGGCCGCGTCCACCAGGGCGTCGACGATCTCGGAGTTGGCGCCGCTGCGGTAGAGGGTCTGCTTGATGGCCAGGACGTTGGGGTCCTTGGCCGCCTGGCGCAGCAGGTCGATCACCGGGGTGAAGGATTCGAAGGGGTGCAGCAGCAGCACGTCGAGCTTGCCCAGCACGTTGAAGAGGTTTTCCTTCTTCTGCAGCAGCTTGGGGATGGTCGGCGTGAAAGGAGCGTTCTGCAGTTCCGGATGGCTGGCCAAGCCGGTGATGGAGAACAGCCGGGTCAGGTTGACCGGGCCGTTGACCTTGTACAGCTCGCTTTCGCTGAGGCCGAATTGCTTGAGCAGGTAGTCGGTGAGGTGTTTCGGGCAGATGTCCACCACCTCGACCCGCACGGCGTCGCCATAGCGGCGCGAGAACAGTTCACCGCGCAGCGCACGGGCCAGGTCTTCGACGTCCTCGGTATCCACCGAGAGATCGGCGTTCCGGGTCAGGCGGAACTGGAAGCAGCCCTTCACCTTCATGCCGGGGAAGAGATCGTCGGCGTGGGCGTGGATCATCGACGACAGGAAGACATAGTTGTCGCCGGGCCCGGCGACCTCCTCCGGCACCCGGATGACCCGCGGCAGCAGGCGCGGCGCCGGGATGATGGCGAGACCCGAGTCACGGCCGAAGGCGTCCATGCCCTCCAGCTCGACGATGAAGTTGAGGCTCTTGTTCACCAGCAGCGGGAAGGGATGGGTCGGATCCAGGCCGATGGGGGTGATGATCGGCGCGATCTCGTCACGGAAGAACTTGCGCACCCAGGTCTTGATCTTGGTATCCCAGTAGCGCCGCCGGATGAAGCGGATCTGCTGTTCGGCCAGGGCCGGTAGCAGGACATCGTTGAGGATGGCGTACTGCCGCTCCACCTGGCCATGGACGATGTCGCTGATCCGCGCCAGTGCCTGGTGCGGCAGCAGACCGTCGGCACCGGCCTGTTCGCGGGCGAAGGCGATCTGCTTCTTGAGACCCGCCACGCGGATCTCGAAGAACTCGTCCAGGTTGCTGGAGAAGATCAGCAGGAACTTGAGCCGCTCGAGCAGCGGATAGGATTCGTCGAGGGCCTGTTCCAGCACCCGGATGTTGAACTGCAGCTGCGACAGCTCGCGATGGATATAGAGGCTGCTGTCATCCACGTTGGCGGCCGGAACGGCAGGCGCGGCAGGCGCTTCCACCACCGGCGCGGGCTGCTGCGCCTCGCCGTCCAGCGCGACCGTTTCCTGGGCATCGCCCAGGGATTCGGCGGTGGCCGGTTGTTGCAGATCGGTTTCGACGAAACCCTGGCTACTCATTGAAGCTCCTTAGGAACGCGAAGGCCCCTGACGAAGTTGTTGGGCGGCGCGCTTGGCGAAATAGGTGAGAATGCCGTTGGCTCCAGCGCGCTTGAAGGCCAAGAGCGACTCGAGGATGACGGCGTCGGACAGCCAACCGTTCTGGATCGCGGCCATGTGCATGGCGTACTCGCCACTTACCTGATACACGAAGGTCGGTACGCGAAATTCCTCGCGGACGCGGCGGACGATGTCCAGGTAGGGCATGCCCGGCTTGACCATCACCGAGTCGGCTCCTTCGGCCAGGTCGCCGGCGATCTCGTGCAGGGCCTCATCGCTGTTGCCCGGATCCATCTGGTAGGTGGCCTTGTTGCCCTTGCCCAGATTGGCGGCCGAACCGACGGCATCGCGGAAAGGCCCATAGTAGGCGCTGGCGTATTTGGCCGAGTAGGCCATGATCTGCACGTTGTGATAGCCGGCGTCTTCCAGCGCGGCGCGGATGGCACCGATGCGACCGTCCATCATGTCCGACGGCGCGACCACCTGGGCCCCCGCCGCCGCATGGGACAGCGCCTGCTTGACCAGCACCTCGACCGAAACATCGTTGAGCACGTAGCCGCGCTCGTCGAGGATGCCGTCCTGACCGTGGGTGGTGAAGGGATCCAGGGCGACATCGGTGATAACACCCAGCTCGGGAAAACGCTCACGCAGGGCACGGGTGGCGCGCTGGGCGATACCGTCGGGGTTGTAGGCCTCGGCGCCATCCAGGGATTTACGCTCGGCGGGGGTGACCGGAAACAGGGCGACGGCCGGAATGCCCAGGGCCACCAGCTCGGCGGCCTCTTCCAGCAGCAGGTCGATGGACAGCCGCTCGACGCCGGGCATCGAGGGGATGGCTTCGCGACGGCCTTCGCCGTCCAGCACGAAAACCGGCAGGATGAGGTCATCCACCGTCAGCACATGCTCGCGCATCAGACGACGGGAAAAATCGTCGCGACGCTGACGGCGCATGCGAGTGGCGGGGTAGCTGCGGCTGATAGGGGTAAAACTCACGATCGACTCCCAGACCCGGATCACGGGTCAGTGTGATGGGTTATAGGCCACAATCATGACCGATTGGTAACAGCACATGACAATATGGTGTGCCTATAGGTCCTATCCAAGGCAGACGCTGGCTGGAGTCGGCGTGACACAGGGTCGCAGGGAATTCTGCTCACGACCGTCTGGCATCCGGCGGAAGGAAGCCCGTCACACTTTCTTTCCAGACGGCAACCGGGGTAGGCTGCGCCATCTCTTCCACCTCGTGTAGCGCCGAATGCTCCAGCAATTCCTCCATGATTTCGGCTATTTCGCCCTCTTTCTCGGCACCTTCTTCGAAGGCGAAACCATTCTGGTGCTGGCCGGCTTTCTCGCCTTTCGCGACTACATGAACATCCAGACCGTCATCCTGGTGGCCTTCTGCGGCAGCTACGCGGGCGACCAGCTGTGGTACTTCCTCGGTCGCCGCCATGGCCGCAAGCTGCTGGCGCGCAAGCCCAAGTGGGAAGCGGCGGGGGAAAAGGCGCTGGCGCACATCCGTCGCCATCCCGACCTCTGGGTCCTGAGCTTTCGTTTCGTCTATGGCCTGCGTACCGTCATGCCGGTGGCGATCGGCCTGTCGGGGTATCCCCCGGCGCGCTATCTGATTCTCAACGGCATCGGTGCCATCGTCTGGGCGACGGTGCTGGGCTATGCGGCCTATCACTTCGGCGCCGTCCTCGAGGGCGTGCTGGGCAATCTCAAGCGTTACGAGCTGATGGTGCTGGGCGGCTTCGTGGTGATCGGGCTGCTGCTCTGGCTCTGGCGGCGCAGTCGTGCGCCCAAGGTCTAGACCCAGCTTGACCTGAAAACATCCGCGCACCGGTGGCAAAGCGCTGAACACCGGCTGGACGCTCCCAGCGGCCTGTTCCCCTGCCCTGCGTAGACTCAAACGCTAGCCCGACCAGCTTTCTGGCTGGGATTTGCCTTGCCCGATCGGCTCTCGGCAACTTTTTCAAAAAGCCCTAGAACGCTGGATTCCCGAGTACCTACGTCCGTCGGTAGAATTAAAGCCTGAGTTATCTCTGCCGATGCTCTGAATAACCTTCCCTTCCTTCGTGCCTCGTGCGGCAAGCTGGCGATTGAGCATGCTGAATTTCTCCACCTTGCTTCCCCCTGGCCATCAGGTATTCGTGGCCAACGATTACGAAGGATTGCTCGTGGTCCTGTCGTACCTGATCGCTAGCGCCGCCGGCTACACGGCCCTGGCCATGGCGGACTGGGTGACCACCAGCCGCTCCCGACGCGGCAGCGAACTGGCCAAGCTGATCGGTGCCATCGCCCTGGGTGGCGGCATCTGGTCGATGCATTTCCTCGCCATGCTGTCGTTCAAGGTCGGCATCCATGTGCATTACGATCCGCTGCAGACCCTTGCTTCGCTGTTGATCGCCATCGCGGTGTCCTACACCGTGATGCACCTGATCGGGCGCGAATCCCTCACCGTGGCCCAGTACCTGCTCGCCTCCCTGGCCGCCGGCGTGGGTATCGCGGCCATGCATTACACCGGCATGCTGGCCATGCACTCGATCGCCATCCAGCTCTACGATCCGCTGCTGGTGGTGGTCTCGGTAGTGATCGCCAGCCTGGCGTCGTTGGCGGCGCTGCTGCTGGCCTTCCGCCTGCGGGGCCGGACCGGACTCAGGACCATCTGGCTGCGCCTGTTGGGCGGCCTGGGCCTCGGCTTCGCCATCGTCTCGATGCACTTCACCGGCATGGCCGCGCTGACGCTGGCAGTACCCATCGGCTTCGAGCCGGACGGTCTGGCGGAAGTGAGCCAGCACCTGGAACTGGGGATGGCCGTCGCGCTCGGTACCCTGTTCATCATCCTGGTCGGCCTCCTCGCCGCCTGGGCCGGAGAACGCTTCCACGCCCAGCGTCTGCGCCTGGAGCGGGTATCCACCACCCTCGATCAGATCAGCCTGCACGATCCGCTCACCCATCTGCTCAATGGCTCGAGCTTCATCCAGACCGTGGACCGGGCCGTGAGCCAGGCGCGCAGTGGCGAACAATTCGCGCTGCTGATGCTGGATGTCGATCACTTCAAACGCATCAATGACAGCCTCGGCCATGCCCTGGGCGATGAATTGCTGGTACAGGTGGCACAGCGGATCCGGGCGGTGCTGGACGACGACCTGCCGCTGGCGCGCTATGCCGGCGATGAATTCAGCCTGCTGCTGCCGCTCGGCACCCGGGGAGACAGCCAACCCCTGGCCCTGCGCTTGCTGGAGCAGCTGCGCCCACCCTTCGAGCTCGCCGGGCAGCGCTTCGCCATGACCTTCAGCGTGGGTATCGCCCACTATCCCCAGGATGGCGCCGACGCGGGCCAGCTGTTGCGCAGTGCCGGGCTGGCGGTCGGTCACTGCAAGCGCAGTGGGCGCAATCGCAGCCAGAGATTCGCCAACGAACTCCAACGCGAAGCCGACGACCTGCTCAGCCTGGAGATGGATCTGCGCCATGCCCTCAGCCAGGGTGGCCTGCACCTGGCCTATCAGCCCATCGTCGATCCCGACGGCCATCCCGTGGCCCTGGAGGCGCTGGTACGCTGGCAGCACCCGACGCTGGGCGCCCTGAGCCCGGAGCGTTTCGTCCGCGTCGCCGAGCAGACCGGCCTGATCGCCGACCTGGATGGCTGGGTCATGCGCCAGGCCTGCGCCGATCTCGCCCAACTGCACCGTGAAGGTTATGCGGAGCTGCGCGTCTCGGTGAACTGTTCGGCCCTGAACCTGAGCGATCGCTTGCTGCCCCAGGCTATCGCCCGGGCTCTGCAGGCCGAGGATCTACCGCCCTCGGCGCTGACCATCGAGGTGACCGAGAACGCCCTGATGCACAGTCTCAACGTGGCCATCGAACTGCTCGACGAGATCCGCGGCCTGGGCGTACGGGTTTCCATCGACGACTTCGGCAGTGGCTATTCGTCCCTGGCCTATCTAAGCCGGCTACCGGTGGACTCACTCAAGGTGGACCGCGCCTTCGTCCGCACCATCCCCAACCAGCACAACGACATGGCCATCGCCTCGGCGATCATCGCCATGGCGCACAAGCTGGGGCTGAAGGTAGTGGCCGAAGGGGTGGAGACCAACGAGCAGCGGCACTTCCTGCATACCAATGACTGCGATTTCCTGCAGGGCTACCTGTTCAGCCGTCCGGTGCCGCTGGCGCAACTCAGGAGCTGGCTGGAACAGCGACCGGTCGCAGCCGCCTAGCCCGGCCTAACCGACGGCACCGCGCTGGAGCCGGGTGATCAGGCGATCCAGGGCGTTGGCGAAGGCCTGGCGGTCCCGCTCACCGTAGCCGGCCTGCCCGCCGCCCATCTGTCCCTGGTCGCGCAGGTCGGCCATCAGGTTGCGCATGGCCAGGCGCTGGCCCATGTTGCGTTCATCGAATTCCTGCCCACGCGGATCGAGCGCGGCCACGCCCTTCTTGACCAAGCGATCGGCCAGCGGGATGTCACTGCAGATTACCAGGTCACCCGGCTGCGCCTGCTCGACCAGATGATCATCGGCGGCGTCCGGCCCGCTGGGCACCACCACCAGGCGCACGCAGGCGAAAGGCGGCTTGATCTGCGGCTGGCCGGCCACCAGGACCACCTCCAGCTTGCGTTTCAAGGCGAATTTACAGACCAGCTCCTTGGCGGCACGCGGACAGGCATCGGCATCGATCCACAGGATCACGGGACTTCTCCGGCAAAAGCCCAGGATACCGCGCCCCGCCGGCGCACCCCAGCGCAGCGGCGTGGTCGGACAGGAATAGCGAACCGACTGGAGCCCGTCCATGACCTTCTGGCAACGCCTGGAGCACCCCGCCCATGCCTTGGTGTACGGCGCCAGCGGCGGCCTGGGCCTGGCGCTGTGCGAGCAGCTGCTGGCGCGTGACGAGATCGCGCTGGTCTGGGCCTGCGCCCGCCAGGCAGAGGCCCACGCGGAACTGGCGGAGCTGGAACGGCGCCATGGTCCACGCCTGCGGCGACTCGACGTCGATGTCCTGAACGAGACCGATCTGCTGGCACGACTGGCGGGCGTCTCGCCGCGCCTGGACCTGCTGCTGTGCGCTTCGGGCCTGCTGCAGGGCGAGCAGGCCCGCGCCGAGAAGAGCCTGGCCCAGGTAGCCCCGGCCGGCCTGCTGGAAAGCTATCTGGCCAATGCCGTCTTGCCGATCCTGTTGATCAAGCAGCTGACCCCGCTGCTCAAGGGGCACCATCCCTGCCAGGTCGCGGCGCTGTCGGCCCGGGTCGGCTCCATCGGTGACAACCGTCTGGGTGGCTGGTACGGCTACCGCATGGCCAAGGCCGCCCTCAACCAAGGCCTGCGCTGCGCCAGCATCGAACTCGCCCGGCTCAACCCCGAGAGCTGCGTCCTGGCATTGCATCCGGGTACCACGGATACCGCCCTGTCACGCCCCTTCCAGGCGCGGGTGCCGGCGGAGCAACTGTTCACGCCGAGCTATGCGGCGGAGCGCCTGCTGGCCGTCCTGGCCGCGCGAACCCCGGCCGAGACCGGCACTTTCTGGGACTGGCAGGGCCAGCAAGTGGTCTGGTAGCGACCTGAGATCAGAGCGCCGCGCGCCGTACCGTGGACAGCAACGCCGCCGCGGCGAGGAACAGACTGGCGAAGACCCGGTTGGTCAGCCGCTGCTGCCGGGGTGTGCGCAGCAAGGTCAATACCCGCGCGGCAAGGCCGGTGTAACCCGCCATCACGATCAGATCGACGGTGACCATGGTCAGCCCGATGATCAGGTACTGGGCAGTCAGGGGCGCCTGGGGATCGACGAATTGCGGCAGCACCGCGAGCATGAAGACCAGCGCCTTGGGGTTGCTGACGTTGACCAGGAAGCCCCGCAGCACCAGGGCGCCGATCCGTGGCGGCGCCCGCTCGTCGGCCACCTGGGCGCCCAGATCCATGGGCGCCGCGCGCCACTGGCGGATGGCCAGGTAGGCGAGATAGGCCACGCCAAACCACTTGATGAGGGTGAAGGCCAGTTGGGAGGTCGCCAGCAGGGCGCCGACGCCGACCGCGACGACGGCGATCTGCAACGCCAGACCCAGTTGCAGGCCGATGGCCGTCCAGTAGCCACGACGAAAGCCCAGGGTCACGCCGGCGCTCATGGAGGCGATGGCGCCGGCACCCGGCGAGAGGCTGATCATCCAGCAGGCAATGAAGAAACCGGTCCAGACCTGCAAACTCATGCACTCACCTGTCGAGATGGAAATCGAAGGAACCGTCGGCGTCGCGCCAGCGCCGCACCGACTTCTGGAAGAACTGGGTGTTGGGGATCTGTACCAAGGCGCCTTCCTGCTGCTCGTCCAGCTCCTGCAAGGTCACGAAGAGCATGTTGATGGCCACCACCCGGCCCTTGATGCCGGGCTTGTCGGAGGCATCCAGCACCTCGATGCGATCGCCCAGGCGGAACGGGCCGACGGTGAAGATCAGTACCGCGCAGAACAGGTTGGAGAGTACGCTCCAGATGGCGAAGAAGGCCACCGCCGCCACCGCGACGAAGCCGGAAATGGCCGTCCAGAGCACCGCGGCGGACACCCCAAAGCGCTCCAGCGCCATGAGGATGGCGCTGCCCATGATCAGCCAGCGCAGGGTGCCACGCAGGCCGAGGACGATCTGCGGCGGTAGCGGATAGCGCTCGCCGAGGCCGGTGACGGCCCGCGCCACGAAGCGCTGCAGGACGTAGCCGATGAGTAGCACCAGGGCGACCTGGCCGGCCACCAGCAGGTAGGCACTCCACCCCGGCAGCCAGGTCTGCAGCCACTCCTTCATCAGGCCCCCTCGAGCTCGGCTTGCAGGCTTTCCAGACGCTCCAGCGCCTCCAGCCACTGCTCTTCCAACTCGGCCTCACGGGCCTTGGCGGCAGCCTGGTCGGCCAGCGCCTGGCGCAGTTCCTCCTTGCGCGCGGCGTCGTAGAGACCGCTGTCACCCAATCGCGCTTCCAGGGCGGCAAGCTTTTCCTGGACCTTGCCCAGTTCCGCTTCCAGCTTGTCGGCGGCCTTCTTCAGGGGCGCCAGCTGCTGGCGCAGGGCAGCAGCGGCCTGGCGCTGGGCCTTGCGGTCGGTCTTGTCGACCGCCGCGCTATCGCCCGGCGTGGCGCTGGGCTCCTGGCGGGCACGGAAGTCCACCAGCCAGCGGCTGTAGTCGTCCAGGTCGCCGTCGAAGGCCTGCACCTTGCCGTCGGCCACCAGCAGGAATTCGTCGGTGGTGCTCTTGAGCAGGTGGCGGTCGTGGGAGACCACCAGCACCGCGCCGGCGAATTCCTGCAGGGCCAGGGTCAGGGCCAGGCGCATGTCCAGGTCCAGGTGGTTGGTGGGTTCGTCCAGCAGCAGCAGGTTGGGCTTCTGCCAGGCGATCAGCGCCAGCGCCAGCCGTGCCTTCTCGCCACCGGAGAAATTCAGCACCACCTCGTCGCAACGGGGACCGCGGAAATCGAAACCGCCGAGGAAGTCGCGCAGACTCTGCTCGCGCTCGCCGGGGGCGATGCGTTGCAGGTGCAACAGGGGGCTGGCCTTGGCGTCCAGGGAGTCGAGCTGGTGCTGGGCGAAGTAGCCGATGGCGAGGTTCTCGCCACGCTGCAGGCGGCCGCCGAGGGGCTCCAGCTCACCGGCCAGGGTCTTGATCAGGGTCGACTTGCCGGCGCCGTTGGGGCCGAGTAGACCGATGCGCGCACCTGGTGCCAGTTGCAGCTTGACCGGGTGCAGGATGGTGGTCTCGCCGTAGCCGAGGCGGCCTTCGGCGAGATCCAGCAGCGGGCTGGACAGCTTGTCCGCCTCGCGGAAGGCGAATTCGAAGGGCGAGTCGACATGGGCCGGCGCCAGTTCTTCCAGGCGTTCCAGGGCCTTGATCCGGCTTTGCGCCTGGCGGGCCTTGGTGGCCTGGGCCTTGAAGCGGGCGATGTATTTCTCCATGTGGGCGCGCTGGGCCTGCTGCTTGTCGTAGGCCTGCTGCTGCTGCGCCAGGCGTTCGGCGCGGGTGCGCTCGAAGCTGGAATAGCCGCCGCGATAGAGGGTGAGCTTCTGCTGTTCCAGGTGCACCACGTGATCGACCACCGCATCGAGGAAGTCGCGGTCGTGGGAGATCAGGATCAGGGTGCCGGGATAGCCCTTGAGCCAGTCTTCCAGCCAGAGGATGGCGTCCAGATCCAGGTGGTTGGTGGGTTCGTCCAGCAGCAAGAGGTCCGAGGGGCACATCAGGGCCTGGGCCAGGTTCAGGCGCATCCGCCAGCCACCGGAGAAGTCGCCGACGCGGCGCTCCATCTGCGCCGCGGTGAAGCCCAACCCGGCCAGCAGCTTGCGCGCCCGGGCATCGGCGGTATAGCCGTCGGCCGCCTCGAAGTCGGCGTGCAGCCGGCCCAGGGCATTGCCGTCCTGGGCCGCTTCGGCGGCTGCCAGTTCGCGCTGGATGCGGCGCAGGTCGACGTCGCCGTCCAGCACGTAGTCCACCGCCTGGCGTTCCAGGGTGTCCACTTCCTGGCGCATGTGCGCGATCCGCCAGGCGGCCGGAATGTGGCAATCGCCCGCATCGGCGCCGAGTTGGCCACGCAGCAAGGCGAAGAGACTGGATTTGCCGGCACCGTTGGCACCGATCAGGCCGGCTTTCTGGCCGGGATGCAGGGTCAGGTCGGCGCTTTCGAGCAGGCGCTGCGGACCGCGCTGTAGGGTAAGGTTCTGTAGTCGGATCATGGCGGCGGAGTGTAGCAGCTCCACCACCCACGAATGGGGAGGCGGATATGCAAGAGGACCTGTGGGAATTCGCGTTGGCAGTATACGCCCGGCCTGGCGTGGAGGGTGCCTGTTTGCGTGTGCAGGAGGCTGGAGCCGATGTCTGCCTGGTGCTGACGGCGCTCTGGCTCGACCGGCGCGGCTGCGCTCTGGAGGCCAGGGGCCTCGGCCGGTTACAGGCCGCCGCGACGCACTGGCAGGAAACGGTGGTGCGGCCCTTGCGTCAGCTGCGTCAGGCCTGGAAGGTTCCGGCTGGAGAGGACGAGGATCTGGCGGCGCTCCGCGACCAACTCAAGGGCCTGGAGCTCTCCGCGGAACGCGAACAGCTCGCTCGCCTGGCACGACTCGCGGCGCATTGGCCCTGCCGCGCCGGTACAGGCGCCCCCAGCTGGCTGCACGCCGTGGTACCTCCTGACGCGGCAGCCAGCGATCTCGTCCTGCTGGCCGAGGCAGCGCGGATGGCCAGGCCCTAGATAGCCTGGCCTTAGACGGAGGCCAGGCGCGGCTGCTGGTGTGCGGTATGCAGGACTTCGATCAGGCAGTCTTCGAGTTCGAAGCGCTCGCGCAAGGTTTCGCCCAGCAGCTTGAGTTCGATGGTCAGCAGACCAGGGTCCCGGTAGGCGCCGCGCTCGAAACGGTCGTTGAAGTTCAGAGCGGCGTCGGTCAGGGCCTGCAGGCGCGGATAGACGCTGTCGGAGAACTCGATGGCGCGCTCGTCCTGGAACTCCCGGGCTTCGGCCACCAGTTGCTCGTAGATCTCGAAATGCGCGGTGGACATGTAGTCGACCAGCAGGTCGCAAAGGCGCTCCAGCTCGCTCACCTCGTGTACCGGGGCCAGCAGGGGTTGCAGGTCCAGGGTTTCGTAAGCGGTCACCAGCTCGCGGCGGGCGATCAGCCAGCGGTCGATCAGCTGGTGGACCCCACCCCAGCGTTCCTGGGCATTGCGGCAGGTTTCTAGCATGACGGCAGCTCTCTATACGGGCGAGACGGTCCGGGCGCGAGCACCCGGGTGATATCAGGAACTATACCGACATCGTCTCGCCACGCGAGTGCCGTTGCTCGGAGAAAGGCCTAGCGGCGGCGAAAGATCTTGACCAGGCTCAAGGCCATGAGCAGGACGAAGGCCAGCAGACTCCATTCCGGGATGCTCAGGCCGAACAGCGTCCAGTTGACCTCGGCGCAATCGGCGGTGCCGTGCAGGACCAGGCGGATGATCTCCTGGAAGGGCAGTGCCTGCATCATGTAGTCCAGGCTCGGCAGGCAGGCCGCCAGCTCTTCCGCCGGCACCGTCTGCAGATAGACCTGGCGGCCGGCCGTGGCGGCGCCACCGGCGGCCAGCAGCAGGAGGATCACGCCATAGATACGCGCTCCACGCTTGCCTGGCGCCTGGATGCCGGCGATCAAGGCGACCACGCCGACCAGGATGAAGAAAATTCGCTGCACGACGCACAGTGGGCAGGGCTCGAGGCCAACCACGTGTTCGAGGTAGAGACCGACGCCCATGAGTACCGCGCAGGTCGCGGCCATGAACAGGAAGATGAAGCGGGTACTAGTCACGGACGCGCCGTCTCCAGCAAGGAATTGGGACGTTACGGTAGTGAAAGCCCGGGCTCCTTTCAAGGACCCGGGCTGGACGGCGGCGTCTCAGGCGCGTGTGGCCGGCAGAGCTCCAGGCGCCGGCTCATGCCATTGGCTCTGCAAGAGCTGCTGGCTGCGGGTGACGTCGCCCAGTTGCATGACCACCCGCGCCAATTCGCCGGCAGTGACGGCGGAAGGCCGCTGGGCCAGGCTGGTCTCCAGGTATTCGCGGGCCTTGCCCCACAGTTGGTTGCTCATGCACAGCCGTCCCAGCGCCAGCAACAGCACCGGGTCCTGAGGCCGTTCCCGCAACCAGCCTTCGGCGTGATGCAGCGGCCGACTGGCATCGCGCGGGCGCAGATGACCGTAGAGTTCGATCAGCCGCTCATCCCACTGCCGGTTGAGGGTGATGTGCAGCACCTCCTCGGCCAGGTCGTCACGACCGATGGCGCGCAGTTGGCGGGCATAGGCCAGCACGACCGAGGAATCCCCCTTGAGCGCCGTGGGCACCTGCTGCCACTGGGCATCCAAGGCGGACTCGGCGCCCTGTGCAGGCACCTCGTCCAGGGTAGCGATCCAGACCTTGCGCTCCAGGTCGTCCTGCTCCTGGGGACGCAGCACCTGTTGCTTGCGCAGTTGCGGCAGCAAGGCGATCAGCGCCGGCCAGTCGCGCAGGGTCACCTGCAAACGCTGCAGCTGGAGCAGTACCTCGCCGTTCTTCGGGTACTTGGCCTGCAACGGTGCGAGGCTGTCGCGGGCTTCCAGGTACTGGCCGCGGTCAATCTGCAGGCGGGCTTGCTGGAGACCGATGGCCAGCTCGGCATGGGGCTCGCGTTCACGTGCCTGGCGCAGCAGCCGGTCGCGCTCTTCGAGATCGCCCAATTCATTGGCGGCACGGGCGGCGCCCAGCAGCACGAACAATGGCTGGTCGGCCTGTTCAGCGGCGCTTTTCAGGTGTTTGAGAGCGCTGCTCCAGTTGCCTTCGGCCAACTCCAGCTGGCCTTTGTGGCGAGCCTGCTCCAGGCGCCGCTGGCGATTGTGGCGCGACCAGGGGTTGAGCACCTTGCCGGTCAGCCCCAGGGCATTCAGCACCAGCTTGAGGATGTAGAGCGCCAGCCAGACGGCCACCAGCAGCGCCAGGAAGGCCCAGAGGCTCGATTCGTAGCGGAAGTTACTATAGGAGAGCAGCACATAGCCCGGCTCCTTGGCCAGCACCACGGCGACGCCCAGGCCGACGAGCAGGGCGAACAGGAACAGCAGGTACAGGCGCTTCATGGGCGATTCTCCTGAGCCGCGCCGGCGGCATTGTTCGACTGGATGTTCGGCTGGATTTGCTGGCGTTGCGCGATGTAGGCCTGGAGCGCGGTCAGCGCCGGCGTCAGATCGGGCGCCTCGAAGGTCACCGGACGCTCGGCCAGCTCCTGCAGGCGCAACTTGACCGCACGGCTATCGGGATTCTGGTTGTTGAAGTAGCCCGCGAGGACGTCTTCGGCCTGCTCGATGGAGAGGCGATAGACCTCCTGGTTGCCGTTGAGCACGGCCCATTGCGCCTGCTCCAAGGCCAGACTCATGGCCAGGCGGACCTGGGCCAGGGATTCCTCAGCCAGCAGCGGACGGATCGGCTGGTCGGCGGAGAAATCGATGCGGAAGTAACTGGAGATGCGCTGGCGGAAGTCCTGCCACCATTGCTGCAGGGTGCTGCTCGGCGGCAGCGCGGGCTTCTCGACACCCGGCTGATCGGCCACCGTGGTGGAGAAGCGCGGCGGCAGCGGCTCCAGGCTCTGCACCTGGTTACGCAACGAGGCGAGCTGGACGAACAGCCCGGTGCGATCCAGATCGGGCAGTTGGCGCAGCGTCTGCTGAGCGTTGGCGATCTGTTGGCGGGCGGCGAAGGCAGCCGGGTCGTTCTGCGCCTTGAGAATGTCGTCGACGCCCTGCAGCAGATTCTGCGCACTGGGGACATCCTGCAGGGCGACCATCCGCAGGGTCGCCATGCGTAGCAGGTGCTCGGCCTCGGTCAGGCGCCAGGCCTGACGGCTCTGGCCGACTACTTCCTTGAATTGCTCCGCGAGGTGTTGTTGATCGCCTTGCAGGGCGATCAACTGGCGGCGGCGCTCTTCCAAGTCACTGGCCGAAGGCAGACGGGCCAGGTCGGCACTCAACGCCTGGTTGCGCGTCTCCAGTTGGCGCAGCTGAGTGCGCAGATCCTCGGCCTGGGCGGCGCTGCTCTGCTCGGCCTGGCGCACCTGCTGTAACTGCCAGACGCTCCAGCCACCCAGCCCCAGACCGCCAGCGGCCACCAGCAGGGCCAACAGTGCGAGACCGGATGCCTTGCCCGAGCCCTTGCGGCGCGCGCTTGCAGGGGGCGACGCTGGCGGGGGCGTGGCGGCGGTCACGACAGGATCGGGAGAGACGTCGTCGGCGCGGGGGGCTTGAGTTTCGCTCACGGGAATTCCTTGTAGGGTCAATCCGGATGGTGGTGGGCTAGCGCGGCGGCGATGGCGCCGGCATTGGCGCCCTGGCACTCGATCATGCGGTGGCAGCCGTTCGCGCGGGCCAGCTCGGCCACGCGGGCGCTGGGTACCAGCAGGGGATAGCGGCGCAACTCGGGCCAGTCCGCACCCGCACAGGCCTGCAGATGCGCGAAACCCTGCCCACTGCTGACCATGATGGCATTCAGGCGTTCCGCTGCGAGAGTCTCTAGGATCAGCCCCGCAGGGTAAACCGGACACTGCCGGCGATAGAGTTCGAGTACCTCGACCCGGACGCCGCGGGCGGTCAGGGTCTCGACCAGCAGGTCGCGACCGCCTTCGCCGCGCAACAGCAATACCTGGGGGTCGGGGCGTTGCAGGGCTGCGTCCAGCGCCGGCAGGGCCAGCAGGCCTTCGCTGTCTTCGCGCACGGGGTAATGCACCAGCAGGCCGTAGTCGTCGAGCACCGCAGCGGTCGCCGCGCCGACGGCGAACCACGCCTGCAGCGGCGGCTGCGGCCAGTAGCGATCCAGGGCAGCGAGTCCGAGGCGGGCGGCCGGCTTGCTGACCACCACTACGGCGGCGTAGCGGTCGAGATCGAGCCAGAGGCTGCGCTGCGGCGGCGACTCCGCCAGTGGCTGGAGCTCCAACAGCGGCAGGCTGGCGGTGGCGATGCCCGCCGCGGCCAGGGCGGCGGCGAGCGGTGGATTTTCCTCCGCCGGACGGGTCAGCAGCAGCCGCCAGGCGCTCATGATGCGCCGGCGCTTCCGTAGACGGCGTCGAGAATGGCCTGGGCGCCCTGCCCCAGCAGCGCTTCGGCTACCGCCACGCCCAGTCCGGCCGGGTCATTCAGCGGGCCGCGAGCCTCGGCGCGCAGCAGCAGGCCACCATCGGGCTGGCCGACCAGGCCGCGCAACCAGAGCAGTTCGCCTTCCTGCACCGCGTAGCTGGCGATGGGCACCTGGCAGCCACCGTTGAGGCGCCGATTCAGTGCCCGTTCTGCCGCGACCCGGCGCTCGGTGTCGACATGGTGCAGCGGTTCGAGCAGCGCATGGACCTCGGCATCATCGGTGCGACACTCGATGCCCACGGCGCCCTGGCCACCGGCGGGCAAGCTGTCCTCGACGGTGAGGGACTCACGGATGCGCCCGGCGAAGCCCAGGCGGATCAGGCCGGCCGCGGCGAGGATGATGGCGTCGTATTCGTCGGCGTCGAGCTTGGCCAGGCGGGTATTGACGTTGCCGCGCAGGAAGCGGATCTGCAGATCGGGTCGCAGGGCCAGCAACTGGGCCTGGCGCCTCAGGCTGGAGGTCCCCACCACACTGCCCTGGGGCAGATCGGCGAGCCGGGCATAGCGGTTGGAGACGAAGGCATCGCGCGGGTCTTCACGCTCGCAGATGGCGTACAGCCCGAGGCCTTGGGGAAACTCCATGGGTACGTCCTTCATGGAGTGCACGGCGATGTCGGCGCTGCCGTCGAGCAGGGCATTTTCCAGCTCCTTGACGAACAGCCCCTTGCCGCCGATCTTCGCCAGGGGCGCGTCCAGCAGCTTGTCGCCACGACTGGTCATGGGCAGCAGGCTAACCCGCAACCCTGGATGCGCCGCTTCGAGGCGGGCTTTCACATAGTCGGCTTGCCACAGCGCCAGAGCACTCTGGCGCGTAGCGATACGAATTTCGCGGAGCATGGACATTACCAGCACGTCAGATTGCCGGCCATGATAGCAGGTCGACCGGCGCCTCTCCCCCGCTGAGCGCCGGTCATCGACGTGGAAGCGACGTCAGATGCTGTGCATCAGGCGGCGCACGCCGGCGACGTGGCGGCGGCTGACGGTCAGCGCATCGCCGTTCATGCCCTTGAGGAACAGCTGGAAGTGCCCCAACGGCGTGCGTTGCAGTCGCTCGATGCGTTCGCGGGAGACCAGCGCGTTGCGGTGAATCCGCACGAAGCGCTCGCCGAATTCGTCTTCCAGCGCCTTGAGCGGCTCGTCCAGCAGCACCTCGCCCCCGGAGTGTCTCAGGGTCACGTACTTGTGGTCGGCGATGAAGTAGACCACGTCGTCCAGCGGAATCAGCTCGATCCCCTTACGGGTGCGGGCGCTGATGTGGCTACGCGGACCTGGACCGCCGCTGGCTGGCGGCTTGGTCAGCGCAGCCAGTTGCATGCGGTTGGGGCGCTGCGCCTTGCTCAGGGCCGCGGCCAGGTCTTCCTGGCGAACCGGCTTGACCAGATAGCCCACGGCGCTCACCTGGAAGGCGTCGAGCGCGTATTCGTCGTGGGCGGTGACGAAGATCACCGCGGGCGGCGATTCACGCTCACAGAGCCGTGCCGCCACCTGCAAGCCGTCCAGGCCCGGCATACGGATGTCGAGCAGGACGATGTCTGGTTTGAGGTTTTCAACCAAAGCGAGGGCTTCCTCACCGTTGGTGGCTGTCGGCTCCAGGGCGGTATAACCGTCCAGTTGCCCCACCAGACGGGCCAGACGCTCGCGCGCCAAGGGTTCGTCATCGACGATCAGGACATTCATAAGCTCAGGCTTCCCGCATGAGTCGCTCGCATGGATAGCGAAGAGACGTTGTATGCCGCTGGTCGCGGCGTTCGATTTTGAGACTCGCAGCTGGTCCGAAAAGTGCCGTCAACCGCGCTTCGATATTGCTCAAAGCTTGACGAGTGCCCTTGGGGGGACGTGGCTGCTGCTCGACCTCGGGATCGTAGGGGTTGCTGATGACCAGTTCGAACACCCCATCCAGATAGTTGGCGTAGATGGTGACGAGCCCGCCTTCGATGCGCGGCGCGACACCATAGATCAAGGCATTTTCCAGCAACGGCTGGAGGGTCAGTTGGGGGATCGGCAGGTCGGCCGGCACGCCGTCGACGTCCCATTGCAACTTGAGCCGGTCGCCCAGGCGCAGCCGTTCGATTTCCAGATAACGCCGCGACAGTTCCAGCTCTTCCACCCAGCGCACCTTGGTACCGGGCTGGGCCAGGCTGGCGCGGAACAGCGCCGACAGATCCAGCACCGCGCGCTCGGCCTTGTCGGCATCCAGGGCGACCAGGCTGGCGATGCTGTTCAGGCTGTTGAACAGGAAGTGCGGGCGGATCCGCGCCTGCAGGGATTCGATGCGCGCCTGCAATTCGGCCTGCTGCTGGCGGCGCCACTGGCTCTGCAGCCAGAAGTAGCGCAGCAGCAGCATGGACATGATGAAGGCGATCAGCGCGTGCCTCATGTACAGCCGCACCTCGCCCACCCGCTGTAGCGGGCCGGCCAGTTGCAGCCAGTCGGCCACCAGAGTGCAACCCAGCGTCAGCGCCACCACGATGGCGCAGCAGAGGCCGCCGGCCACCACCGGCCGATGGCGCGCGAGCCAGGGGCGCAGACGACACAGCAGCGCCGCCGACAGCAGCACGATCCACTGCACGAAGAGCGACACCAGCGCCAGGCGGATCCAGTTGAATTGCAGGGTGAAGGGCTCGGCCAGCACCAGGACCAGCACCAGCAACTCCGCCAGCACCACCAGGACGAGCAGGGCCTCCGGTTCGCATAGCGCCGGGACGAAGAAGTCATCGACCTTGACCGGCCGGGGGGTTTTGCGGCGTTCGAGCATCATGAGCCGCAGTGTGGGTCAGATACCGCTCGTCGGCAAGTCGGCTCCGCTGATTCCGGCAGGAACCCGCTCAGGACTGCTATCATCGGCACCCTTCACCCTCCACCGACAAGCCCAGCAGCAGGCCGATCCATGAGCAGCGAAAAAACCAACCAGTCCTGGGGCGGACGCTTCAGCGAACCCGTCGACGCCTTCGTCGCCCGCTTCACCGCCTCGGTGGACTTCGACAAGCGCCTCTACCGCCACGACATCCTCGGCAGCCAGGCCCATGCCCGCATGCTGGCCCAGGCCGGGGTGCTCAGCGAGGCGGAGCGCGATGCCATCGTCGCCGGGCTGGACGAAATCCGCGGCGAGATCGAGGCCGGCACCTTCGAGTGGCGCGTCGACCTGGAAGACGTGCACATGAACATCGAGGCGCGCCTGACCGAGCGCCTGGGCGTGGTGGGCAAGAAGCTGCACACCGGCCGCAGCCGCAACGATCAGGTGGCTACTGATATCCGCCTCTGGCTGCGCGATGAGATCGACGCCATCCTCGTCGAGCTGAATCGCCTGCAAGAAGGCCTGCTGCAACTGGCGGAGGCCGAAGCCGACACCATCATGCCCGGCTTCACCCACCTGCAGACCGCCCAGCCGGTGACCTTCGGCCACCACCTGCTGGCCTGGTTCGAGATGCTTTCCCGTGACCACGAGCGCCTGGTGGACTGCCGCAAGCGCGTCAACCGCATGCCCCTGGGCAGCGCGGCGCTGGCCGGTACCACCTATCCCATCCAGCGCCAGGTCACCTGCGAGCTGCTGGGTTTCGAGGCCATCGGCGGCAATTCCCTGGACGGCGTCTCGGACCGCGACTTCGCCATCGAATTCTGCGCTGCGGCGTCCCTGGCGATGATGCACCTGTCGCGCTTCTCCGAAGAGCTGGTGCTCTGGACCAGCGCCCAGTTCCAGTTCATCGATCTGCCCGACCGCTTCTGCACCGGCTCCTCGATCATGCCGCAGAAGAAGAATCCCGACGTGCCCGAACTGGTGCGCGGCAAGACCGGCCGGGTGTTCGGCGCCCTCACCGGCCTGCTGACCCTGATGAAGGGCCAGCCGCTGGCCTACAACAAGGACAACCAGGAGGACAAGGAGCCACTGTTCGACGCCGCCGATACCCTGCGTGACTCCCTGCGCGCCTTCGCCGACATGGTTCCGGCCATCAAGCCCAAGCGCGAGATCATGCGCGAGGCCGCGCGCCGTGGCTTCTCCACCGCCACGGACCTGGCCGACTACCTGGTACGCAAGGGCCTGCCCTTCCGCGATTGCCACGAGATCGTCGGTCATGCGGTGAAGTACGGTGTCGACAGCGGCAAGGACCTGGCCGAGATGAGCCTGGACGAATTGCGCCGCTTCAGCGACCAGATCGAGCAGGACGTCTTCGCTGTCCTGACCCTGGAAGGCTCGGTCAACGCCCGCGACCATATCGGCGGCACCGCACCGGCCCAGGTCCGCGCCGCCGTGGCTCGCGGTCGCGAGTTGCTGGCCAAGCGCTGAGAGCCAGCACGCTCCCTGCGGCCGCCGCCTCCAGGTGGTGGCCTGCGCAGGAGCGGGCAAGCCTAGCCCGGCGTTCGTTCGGCGCGCGGCCAGCGACCCCTCGCTCGCTGGCCGCGCCATGCCGTCTATCGGCAGCACCAGCGGGCGAAAAAGGCTGGCCGCACGACCGGAACAGCGGCTGCTCTATCGGCGACAGCTCTAGGACAAGGCTCTTTGAACGAGCACTCTGGAGTGCCCGCTAACTGGGTACCGACCAGCCGCGAATGGGTACGACGACCGGCACTCAGGCCCCCGAAAAGTCAGCCGATACTGAGGACTTGACCAGCCTTTCGAGTCAAGCCTCATGCGCCTTTCAGCCTGTTCCATCCTGCTGTGCGGACTGTCCGCCGCCGCTTCCAGTCATGCGGCCCCGCCCGCTCCGCTGCCCCAGACGCTCACCTGGCATGTCCAGCTGAATGGCGTGTTGCAAAAGCCCAATCGGACCTTCTACGACATCGACCTCTACGACACCAGCAAGGCGGTGATCGCCAACCTGAAGGGCAATGGCAAGACGGTGATCTGCTATTTCAGCGCCGGCACCTGGGAAGACTGGCGCACCGATGCGGCCCTCTACCCCAAGGCCGCCCTGGGCAAGGCGCTGGACGCCTGGCCGGGTGAGCGCTGGCTGGACATCCGCCGTGCCGATGTCCGCGCCCTGTTGGCCAAGCGCCTGGATCTGGCCGTGCAGAAGGGCTGCCAGGGTGTGGACCCGGACAACGTCGACGGCTACACCAACCCGAACGGTCTCAAGCTGACCAAGGCCCAGCAGCTGGACTTCCTCAACTGGTTGGCCGACGAAGCCCACAAGCGTCAATTGCTGGTAGGCCTGAAGAATGCCATCGAGCTGATCCCCAGCGTCTACGGCAAGTTCGACTTCGCCCTCAATGAGAGCTGCTACGACTACGCCGAGTGCAATGCCTATAGCTACTTCCGGACCCAGAAGAAGCCGGTGATGATCATCGACTACGGCCCCTACAGCACCAAGCGCTGCAGCCAGGCCAAGACCTCCGGCTACAACCTGCAGTTCTATCCGCTGTCGCTGGCGGCCCTGGGGACCGCCTGCAAGTAGTCCGGCGCTCAGTCGAGCCCGGCTTTTTTATGGGACCTCTGCCCCAGCGCTACCCAGTCCAACTCGCCCTCGCCCTGGGCGACGGCCTCCAGCAGGTTGTCTCTCAAGACGCTGGCGAAGGGTAGCGGCACCGCCTTCTCCTGACCCGCGGCCAGCGCCAGACCGACATCCTTCAGACCCAGACTGAGCTTGAAGGCGGCGGGCGAGAATTGCCGCTCGGTCAGCAGGCGACCGTAGTTCTGGTACACCGGGGCGGCGAACAGGGTGCTGGTGAGGATCTCCAGCAACGCGGCCGACTCCACGCCATAGCTGCGCGCCAGTGCAGTGCTCTCGCCCATGGTCTCGATGGCGCTGGCGATCATGAAATTGCCGGCGATCTTCACCACGTTGGCCTGGCGTGGCTCCTGGCCCACCGGCCAGGTCTTGCGCCCGAGGACGTCGAGCAGCGGCTGAACGCGCTCGATGGCCGCCGGATCACCCGCCACCACGATGTTGAGCTGGCCACTGGCGGCCACGTCGGTGCGCCCGAATACCGGCGCGGCCACATAGCCCAACCCCGCTTCGGCATGGCGCGCGACCAGTTCGTCGACCAAGGCGACCGACAGGGTGGCCATGCTGACGTGGATCAGCCCGGCCCGCGCGCCCTGCAGGGCACCGCTGTCGAGGATCACCTCGCGGGTGGCGGTATCGTTGGCCAGGATGCTGAATAGCACCTCGGTATCGAAGGCCTCCGCCGGCGTCGCCGCGGCTACCGCGCCCTGGCCGACCAGCGCCGCTACCGGCGCCTGGGAGCGGTTCCAGACCACCACCTCGTGCCCGGCCTTGAGTAGATTGGCCGCCATGCCCTGCCCCATGCCACCCAGGCCTATGAATCCAACGCGCATTGGTATGTCCTCTCATGCAGTGCTGTGAAACGCCGGCCAAGCGCGGCTGACAAAACGTAGCGAGCGCCCGTCTGGCGGGTGCGCAGTAGTCTTGTCAGTCGCTCTAGAGCCAGCGGCGAAACTTGAACCAGCCATAGGGAATCAGCGCCGACACCACCATGGCGCCCAGTGCCAGCGGATAGCCGAAGTGCCAATCCAGTTCCGGCATGACCTTGAAGTTCATGCCGTAGATGGTCCCCACCAGGGTCGGCGGCAGAAACAGCACCGAGGCGATGGTGAAGACCTTGACGATGTTGTTCTGCTCCACGCTGATCAGCCCCAGGGTGGCATCGAGCAGGAAACCGATTTCGCCGTTCATCTTCGCCTGGTAATCGCTGAGCGAGCGCACATCGCGCTCCAGCGTCTTGAACCAGGTCTTGGCCGTACCGGAAATCCAGGCTGCACCCGTGCGCCTCAGGTAGGAGACGATCCGGTTGATGCCCAGCAGGCTCTCGCTGAGCTGGGCCAGCAACTGGTTGGTGCGTCCCAATTGCTTGACGATGGATTGCAGGTCCGTCTTCGGCTGGTGCTTTTCCTGCTGGGAATCGACGGGCTCGCGAAATACCGCCTGGGCCAGGCGATTGAGATGCGCCTGGACCGATTCGAGGATATCGGCCACCCGGTCCACCAGGCTGTCCAGCAGCGAGGCGAAGATCACGTCGCTCCGGCAGTGCTGGCGGGCCTCTTGGCGGGCCTTGCCGAGAAAGGTCTTGAAGGCGGCCAGTTCGGCGTAGCGCACCGTCACCAGCCAATCGGGGGTCAGCACGAAATTCACCACCGTCGCCTTGGGTTGGTGCTCGCTGAAGCCACTGACCACCGTGGTGGTGAGGTGCAGGGCCTGACCGGTCTGGTAGAGTCGCGACGATTCCTCGATTTCGGCGATCTCTTCGCGCGTGGGGATGTCCATCGCCAGGGTCTGTTCGAGATAGCGCTCTTCCTCCTCACTGGGATCGAGCAAGTCCACCCAGACCAGGTCCTCGGGCAGCGCGTCTCCCGGCGACAGCGGCTGCGCGACCAGCTCGTTGGCGGACAGGCGATAGCAGGTGATCATTCGATAGACTCCGGGCCGGCATCAGGGGTCGGACTGTAACAAGGGATATCCAGACATGATTGACCACGACGACGACGAAGAATCCTTCGTTTCCTCTCATCTCATCGAAGCGGTGGAGAACCAGCTCGCCGCCGGCGAACCCGTCTACGTCCAGGCTGTGCTCAACAAGCTCACCCTGGTCGGCTACGAGCGCGACGATGCGGTCCTGCTCATGGCCCAGGCGCTGGCTTTCGAGATAGACGCCATGCTGCAGGCGGATCGACCCTTCGATAGCGCTCACTACGAGCAGTTACTGCGCGCCCTGCCGGAACTGCCGGAAACCGACACGGACTAGCCCGCGGCCGGCTCCAGCGCCAGCAATTCCACCTGCTGCTCCTTGCCGCCGGGCACCGGCCAACTGAGTCTTTCGCCAGGGGTGGCGCCAAGCAAGGCACTGCCCGCCGGTGCAAGCACCGATACCCGCCCCGCTTCGCCGGCATCCTCTGGATACACCAGCACCACCTGATATTCCTTGCCCGTGTCGGTCTCGCGGCAGCGCACGCGGGAATTCATGGTGACCACGGCGCCGACGTCCTCGGGCGCCACGACCTGGGCCCGTGCCAGCTCCTCGTCGAGGGCGGCGGCCACGGGGCCGAACTCCGGCAAGTCGTCGAGCAGGCGCTCGAGACGGGGCAGATCGGCAGCGGAAACGGTGATGGGCGATGCATGGCGCATGGCGGACTCCTGGAGGACGAGACGACGCGGACCCGGCCGCGAACTGCGGAGGCCCCTCGGGATGACGGGCGACGGACGCCCATTGGGAAGCCGCAAGGCGGCGGCAAAGAAAACGGCGCTCGAAAGGCGCCGTCAGGTCACGCTAGCACAGGGTCTCGGCTCGCGGTCAAGCCGGGCCGACCGGCAACCCTCAAAGTCCCGGGAAGGCCACGCTTTCGCCGGTCTGCTCCAGGGTCACCCGCACCAGCAGGGCGCCGAGCGTCTCGGGCGAGCTGTCGCAGATCCAGTTCTGGCCGTCCCAGTCGAAGTGATAGCCACCCGAGCGCGCCGCTACCCACAGCTGCACCAGCGGCGGCTGGCGGCTGAGGATGACCTGGCTGCCGTTGTCGAACTTCACGGTCAGCACGCCACCGCCGTTTTCCAGATCGAGGTCCAGGCCGCTGTCGTCGTAGGCGTCCTCGACCTGGCGCTGGGTCTGGTCGACGAGGTGGTGGAATTGCGCTTCGCTGAGCCGGCTCATGACGATCCTCGAAAGAAGGGAAACAATCGACGCACGGTAGCGGGCCGCCCAGATGGCGTCCAGTCGCGGCTTTCGCCAGCGCGTGTGTCTCAGCCCATCCGGGCGTGTCAAAGAGTCGCTTAACCTCGGTATACTCGGTGCAATATCATCTTTTCGTATAGGTTTAGCGTCATGAAGCGCCTGTCCCTCCTCTTCATCGCCTGCGCCTGCCTGCTGGCCGGCTGCGGTCAGAAAGGCCCGCTGTACCTGCCCGACGACCAGAAAGCCGCCAAAGAACATCGCCACGACGTGTTCTAAGGAGCCAGCATGGAAGTCTTCGCTGTCCGTGCAGGTGAACTGCATGCGGAAGGGGTGTCCCTGAGCGCCGTGGCGCAGCAATTCGGCACTCCCACCTACGTCTATTCCCGGGCCCACATCGAGGGCCAGTACCGCGCCTATACCGATGCGCTGGCCGGCCTGCCGCACCTGGTCTGCTTCGCCGTCAAGGCCAACTCCAACCTCGGCGTGCTCAACGCCCTGGCGCGCCTCGGTGCCGGCTTCGACATCGTCTCCCGCGGCGAGCTGGAGCGCGTGCTGGCCGCCGGTGGCGATCCGCACAAGGTGGTGTTCTCCGGTGTCGGCAAGACCCGCGACGACATGCGCCGCGCCTTGGAAGTGGAGGTGCACTGCTTCAACGTCGAATCCACCGACGAACTGGAGCGGCTGCAACAGGTGGCCGCCGAGCTGGGCGTGGTCGCGCCGATCTCGCTGCGGGTCAATCCCGACGTCGACGCCGGTACCCACCCCTACATCTCCACCGGTCTCAAGGAAAACAAGTTCGGCATCGACATCGCCGACGCCGAGGCGGTCTACGCCCGCGCCGCCGAATTGCCGAATCTCGAGATCCTCGGGGTGGACTGCCACATCGGCTCCCAGCTCACCAGCCTGCCGCCCTTCCTCGACGCCCTCGACCGCCTGCTGGCGCTGATCGATCGCCTCGCCGAGCGCGGTATCGTGCTGCGCCACCTGGACCTCGGTGGCGGCCTGGGCGTGCGCTATCGCGATGAGCAGCCGCCACTGGCCGGTGACTACATCCAGGCCATCCGCGAACGCATCGAAGGTCGCCAACTGACCCTGGTGTTCGAGCCCGGCCGCTTTATCGTGGCCAACGCCGGCGTGCTGCTGACCCGCGTGGAGTACCTCAAGCACACCACGCACAAGGATTTCGCCATCGTCGACGCGGCGATGAACGACCTCATCCGCCCGGCCCTCTACCAGGCCTGGATGGCGGTGGAGCCGGTCGCCGCGCGCCAGGGCGAGGCCCGCCGTTACGATCTGGTCGGCCCCATCTGCGAGACCGGCGACTTCCTCGCCAAGGATCGTGAACTGGTGCTGGCCGAAGGCGATCTGCTGGTCATTCGTTCCGCCGGGGCCTATGGCTTCACCATGAGTTCCAACTACAACACCCGTGGCCGCGCGGCCGAGGTGATGGTGGATGGCGACCAGGCCCACCTGGTGCGTCGGCGTGAAACGCTGGAAGAACTCTTCGCGGGCGAAAGCCGGCTGCCAAGCTGAGGGGAGCGCTCCATGCAATTGCGCTTCACCAAGATGCACGGGCTGGGCAACGATTTCATGGTCCTCGACCTGATCAGCCAGCACGCGCATATCCAGCCCAAGCACGTCCGCCAGTGGGGTGACCGCAACACCGGCATCGGCTTCGACCAGCTGTTGATCGTCGAGACCCCTACCAAGCCGGACGTCGACTTTCGCTATCGCATCTTCAATGCCGATGGCTCCGAGGTCGAGCAATGCGGCAACGGTGCGCGCTGCTTCGCCCGTTTCGTCTTCGACAAGCGCCTGACGGTGAAGAAGCAGATCCGCGTCGAAACCAAGAGCGGCATCATCGAATTGCAGCTCAAGGGCGACGGCCAAGTCCGCGTCGACATGGGCGCCCCGCGCCTGCAGGCGGCCGATATTCCTTTCGTCGCCGAGGCGGAAGCCTTGAGCCACGCCGTGCAGGTGGACGGCGAAACGGTCGAACTCTCGGTGGTTTCCATGGGCAATCCCCATGGGGTGCTGCGCGTCGCCGATGTCGACCAGGCACCGGTCCTCACCCTGGGGCCCAAGCTGGAATGCCATCCGCGCTTTCCGCAAAAGGCCAACATCGGCTTCCTGCAGGTCATCGATACCCAGCGCGCCCGCCTGCGGGTCTGGGAGCGTGGCGTCGGCGAAACCCGTGCCTGCGGTACCGGCGCCTGCGCCGCCGCGGTGGCCGGTATCCGCCAGGGCTGGCTGAAGTCGCCGGTCAGCATCGAACTGCCGGGCGGCCTGCTCAACATCGAGTGGGACGGCGTCGGCCAGCCGGTGCTCATGACCGGCCCGGCCACCCGCGTCTACGAGGGCCAGGTGAGAGTATGAGCGAGACCCCCGAACTGACCCCGGACCAGGTCGCCGACTGGCTGCTGGACCATCCGCACTTCTTCGCCAACCGCGAAGAGCTGCTGGCGGAAATGCGCGTGCCCCATCAGCGGGGGACCGCCATTTCCCTGGTCGAGCGGCAACTCGGACTGTTGCGCGATCGCAACGGTGAGATGCGCCAGCGCCTGGCCCACCTCATGGACGTGGCGAGGGACAACGACCGGCTGTTCGACAAGACCCGTCGGCTGATCATCGGCCTGCTGGATGCCAACAGCCTCGAAGAGGTGATAGGCACGGTCGAAGACAGCCTGCGCCATGAATTCAAGGTGCCCTACGTCGGCCTCATCCTGTTCCACGAACATCCCCTGCCGGTCGGTCGCAGCGTCACGCCCGCCGAGGCGCAAAAGGTCATCGGTGGCCTGCTGGGCGGCGAGAAGACCACCAGCGGCGTGTTACGCGCCCATGAGCTGGCCTTCCTGTTCGGTGATTCGGCCAAGGAAGAAGTCGGCTCCGCCGCCGTCGCCGCCCTCTCCCACCAGGGCCTGCACGGCGTCCTGGCGATCGGCAGCCCCGATCCCCAGCACTACCGCAGCAGCCTGGGCACCCTGTTCCTCAGTCATGTGGCGGAAGTCCTGGCGCGAGTCCTGCCGCGCTTCCCCGTTCCCCTGCGTACGGTGCGCTGAGCCGAGGAGCGGAGCATGCAGGTCCAGCTCGACGCCTATCTCGATCACCTGCGCCTGGAGCGCCAGGTGTCGCCCCATACCCTCGACGGCTATCGCCGCGACCTGCGCAAGCTGCTGGCCTTCGCCGAAGCCGAAGGCATGGCTGACTGGGGCGCGCTCGACGGTCGGCGGCTGCGTGCCCTGATCGCCCAGTTGCACCGGGCCGGCGCCTCCAGTCGCAGCCTCGCCCGGCTGCTCTCCGCCTGTCGCGGCTTCTATCTCTACCTGATCCGCGAGGGCCACTGCAGCCAGGACCCGGCGCACGGGCTATCGCCGCCCAAGGCGCAGAAGCCGCTGCCCAAGGTGCTCGACGTCGACCGCTCCATGCAGTTGCTCGATGGCGCCGTGGAAGACGACTTCCTCGGCCTGCGCGACCAGGCCCTGCTGGAGCTGTTCTACAGTTCCGGCCTGCGCCTGTCCGAGCTGGTCGGCCTGGACCTTGCGGATGTCGATCTGGCCCAGGGCCTGGTGCAGGTGCGCGGCAAGGGCAACAAGGAACGGGTGCTGCCCATCGGCAGCAAGGCGCGCGACGCCCTGGACACCTGGCTCAAGGTACGAACCCAGGCGGCACCGCGCGACGATGCCCTGTTCATCGGCCAGCGCGGCCTGCGGCTGACGCCACGGGCGGTGCAACTGCGGGTCCGCGAGGCCGGCGTCCGCGAACTGGGCCAGCACCTGCATCCACACATGCTCAGGCACAGCTTCGCCAGCCACATGCTCAGCGCTTCCGGCGATCTGCGCGCCGTGCAGGAGCTGCTCGGCCACGCGGACATCGCCACCACCCAGATCTATACCCACCTGGATTTCGGCCAGCTCGCCGAGGTCTACGACAAAGCCCATCCCCGCGCCAAGCGCAAGGTTAGCCGATGACGATTCGCCTCGTTACCTTCGATCTCGACGACACCCTCTGGGAAATCGCGCCCGTCATCCATTCCGCCGAAGCCCTGCTGCGCGACTGGTTCGCCGAATCCGCGCCGCGGTTGGGGAGTGTCCCGGTCGAACACCTCTGGGCGATCCGCGACCGACTCCTGCACCAGGATGCCGGCCTCAAGCATCGCGTCAGTGAACTGCGCCGGCGCGTCATCCACCAGGCGCTGCTGGATGCCGGCTATGTGGAGCCCGAGGCGGCCCAACTGGCCGAGGCCGGCTTCGCCGTCTACCTGGCGGCCCGCCAGCAGGTCACCCTGTTCGAGGACGTCCATCCGACGCTGGAACAGCTCGCCGACCGCTATACCCTGGGCGTCCTGACCAATGGCAATGCCGATGTCCACACCATCGGCCTGGCCGATTACTTCCGCTTCGCCCTGAATGCCGAGCAACTCGGCATCGGCAAACCCGACCCCATGCCCTTTCGCGAGGCACTGAGGCTCACCGGCATTCCCGCCGAGGCCACCGTCCATGTCGGCGACAACCCGGTGGATGACGTCCAGGGCGCGCAGCAAGCCGGTATTCGCGCGGTCTGGTTCAATCCGCTGCAAACGGCCTGGCAGGGCACGGGGCAACCGGATGCGGAGATCCGTTCGTTGAGCGAGTTGCCGGAGCTGCTGGCGGCCTGGTCATCCGTAGCAAAACGATAAGTCTTACCGCGGGCCGCGAACGCTCTTCGGCGGCCTCGCCAAGCGTCCATACGCCTCGACTATTCCGTTAACCAATCACCAAAATACTCGTCACACTTCTGCTAGCTTTTCGCTCATTCTTTGCGACGCCCTTCACTAAAAATTTGATAACCAAACGAGTTTTGCCAAGCAAGCCTCATTTACCCGGCGATTATTCAAGAACAAGGTCGTTAATAGCCGTCTCGCCTGACAAACACCCTCGTCCGACCTCGCGTTGACAGTACAAAACCTTTTGACAATCATTGCCCCTGACTCGTGGTAGCGCTGGGATTGCGCGCTGAGTCTACTGCCGTATAGGTCAGGGAAGATGCAATAACCTCCCCCTCCTTTGCGTCTCGCCGATGATCGTTCAAGTGCCTGTTATTCATCTCAGCAGGCCTTGATATCGGTAACCCAACTTCCGTTTCACAACGTCCAGGTGCAAACCCGTGCGGTAGCCATGTCTTGCGAATGGCTCGCCACTCCAACACGGTAAACCTGTGCGGTAGCCATGCGTGAACGGCGTTCAAGGACAGGGCTTTGACCAGCCAAGCGAGCACTTGCAGGAGCACACGGATGTCAGCCAGCCCTCTCTCAGCCTCTTGTAGCTCCACTCTCTCGCTTTCGCGGTGCCGTGCAGCAGTCAGTCATGACATCCCTTGCCCTATGCAGGATGGCACGGCCCAGCGCGAAACGGCGGCATGACAGGAACGCGTCTTTTCGCGATCAACAATAAAAAACATCTTCCATTCAGTTCTTGACGCAAGCGCTTTGTAATAACGACTAAGGGTCTCGCTATTAATCCTGCCCAATCGACCGGCAGCCAAATTTCGGTTTCTTAATAGATACGTCTAACCAGCGACCCTTGGCTTTTATTTGTCACTGCCGGGCACCCAAGAACTTAGTTTCAACTTTCAACTCGCGCTTCGACAGCGCATACAGAGGATGGGCCCGATGACACGGAATGATCTATCGGAATCGACATTGGGATGTTTGATTGGTGGCGCAGGCCCGGCAGGCTTGGGATTTTTGTTCAATGCCATCAAGCGTGGCGCAGTGGAACAACTCGCCCAGGCCGGCACCATCATCGTCGATGCCGGCACCGAACTAGGGGCTGGCAAACTGGGCGACTACCAGATCATCGCCAACTCGGTGAGCGACGTCTTTCTCGACTGTCTACGCGATCCGCTGCTGGCCCCCATCCTGGCGCCCCTGCACGCTTCGCCCACCTACAGGCACCTCAAGCTGAATGCCCAGGAGGCACCGGCGCTGCCCATCGTCGGCCAGCTCTTCCAGCAGGCCGCCGCCCTGGTGCTGCCTTGGTTGGAACGTCAGTACGGTATTCCCACCTGGCGCCAGACCCGTATCACCGAAGTCACCTGCGAGGGGTCGAGCTATGTGGTCTGGCTCGAACAGGCGGGGGCCATCAGACGCGTGCGGACCTCCAGTCTGGTCCTGAACCTGGGTGGCAAGCAGACGCGGCAGAGCTTCGCCGAAGGTACCCAGGCCATGGGCCTGCAACTGCCGCAGCGTGCGCCGATCGACAGCTCGGACAACCTGCTGCGCCTGCAACCCGAAGCCCTGCGCCAGCGCTATCGCGCCCACCTCAAGGATGGCGGCCCCATCTGCGTGGTCGGTGGCTCCCACAGCGCCTTCTCCGCATTGGACAATCTGGCCAGCGCCCTGCATCACGACGGCTTGCGCGAGTTGACGCTGGTCCATCGCTCGCCGATCCGGCTGTTCTACGAGACGGCGGCCGAGGCCCTGGCCGCCGGCTATGACTTCGATCCCATGCAGGACATCTGCCCCATCTCCAAGCGGGTCAACCGCTCCGGCGGCCTGCGCTACCGGGCCCACGAGATCGGGCGCCAGGTCCTCGCCGGGCAGGGCATCGGCGGTACGCCGGTCAAGGTCAACACGCTGCAGCTGGATGGCAGTCACGAGCGGCTCGAACGTGCTCAGCGGCTGTTCGACAACGCCGCCCTGCTGGTACAGGGCCTGGGCTACCAGCCGATCCTGCCCGAACTGCGCGGCGAGGACGGTCGTCCGCTGTCGCTGCGAACCCTGCGCGGCGGCCTGGACTCCGACGCCGCCGGCTGCCCCCTGGACCAGCATGGCCAGCGCCTCAAGGGCCTGCATCTCTTCGGGCTCGGCTCGGGCCTGGCGGTGGATCCGCGGCTGGGCAGCGAGGCGTCCTTCTCCGGGCGCATCTACGGGGTCTGGCAGTTCCACAACGATGCCAGTCGCGAGGCCCTCGAATCGGTGCTCGACCGCCTGGACAAGCCGGGCGCGACCTTCCGGCAAGCGGGCGATGCGGTCGTCGAACACGCCTGACCGCACCGACACCTATCAAGGACTCGATAAGCAGGTACCGGATCATGATCAATGTGACCAAGCCCTATCTGGGTGACAAGGAACGTTTCAAGGCGTACATCGACAAGATCTACGCCAACAACTGGATCACCAATCAGGGTCCGCTGCACGCCCAGCTCGAAGAGCGCCTGCGCGACTATCTGGGGGTCAGGAACATCATCCTGGTCAACAACGGCACCCTGGCGCTGCAGGTCGCCTATCGCGCGCTCGGGCTGACCGGCAGCGCCATCACCACGCCCTTCAGCTTCGTCGCCACCACCAGCACCCTGCATTGGGAAAGGATCCGGCCGATCTTCGCCGACATCCACCCGGAAACCTGGAACCTGGACCCGGCCAATGTCGAAGCGGTGATCGAGCCCGATACCTCGGCCATCGTCGCCACCCATGTGTTCGGCAACCCCTGCGATGTCCAGGGTTTGCAGCAGGTCGCCCAGCGCCACGGCCTGAAGGTGGTCTATGACGGCGCCCACGCCTTCGGCACCCGCTACGAAGGCCGCTCGGTGTTGCAATGGGGCGACATCACCACGGTCAGCTTCCACGCCACCAAGCTGTTCCACACCATCGAGGGCGGCGCGATCATCACCGAGGATGACGAGCTGGCCGAACGCGTCCGCCGCATGATCAATTTCGGCATCGTCGATGCCGAGCGCATCGAAGGCATGGGCATCAACGCCAAGCTCAACGAGGTATCCGCCGCCATGGGGCTGTGCATCCTCGATGAGCTGGAAGACATCCTGGCTCGCCGCGCCAGCATCGGCCGGTACTATGAAGCACGCCTGCAAGGCACCTTCGACCTGCAACGGCCGACCTACAGCA
The DNA here is from genome assembly GCF_006384975.1 of Pseudomonas oryzihabitans. NCBI lineage: Bacteria > Pseudomonadati > Pseudomonadota > Gammaproteobacteria > Pseudomonadales > Pseudomonadaceae > Pseudomonas > Pseudomonas oryzihabitans. The sequence continues at coordinate 3,984,660 of NZ_CP021645.1, read as the reverse complement.
GCCAGCTGAACTACAGCTACTTCCCGGTGGCCCTGCGCGACGAGACGGCGCTGCTGGACACCAAGCAGGCGCTGAACGCCGTCGGCATCAATCCGCGCCGCTACTTCTATCCGTCGCTGGAGACGCTGGACTACCTGCAACCCCAGGTGATCAAGCCGATCTCGCGCAAGCTGAGCCAACGCATCCTCTGCGTGCCCATCTATCCCGATCTGCCCGAGACCACCCAGGACCTGCTGCTCGAGACCCTGCTCTCGGTACAGCAGAAAAAGACCAGCCTGGAATCCCTGCGGGCGCTCATCACGCCGGCACAGCTATTGCCGAGCTGGGACTTTCCCGGCGACTCCTCTCCCGCGCTAACCTGATCCTGGCCGACCCTCTCCCATGACCCGTCCCGCGAAAGTGTCGGTGCTGCGCAACACCCTGATCAACTATGCCGGTCAGGCCTATGCGCTGCTGATCGGCATCCTGATCCAGCCGCTGTACCTTGGCCATCTGGGCGCTGAAACCTACGGTCTGATCGGCTTCTTCGCCGTGCTGCAGACCTGGCTGCAACTCCTCGACGTCGGCATTTCCGCCTCCCTGGTGCGGGATGTCGCCCATGGTCGTGGCCAGACGGGCGCCGGGCGTACCCGTGGCCAGTTGCTGCGGTCGCTGGAATTCGTCTTCATTCCGCTGGCGACCCTGGCCTTCGTCGCCATCGAGCTGAACTCGGCGTGGATGGCGGGGCATTGGCTGAACGTCCAGGGGCTGCCCGAGGCAACCGTGGCCCACTGCATCGGCCTGATGGGGCTGATGATCGCCTTTCGCCTGCTGTCGACGCTGTACAAGAGCGGTGTCCAGGGCGTCGAGCTGCATGGCTGGCTGAACCTGGTCAACGTGCTGATCGCCACGGTGCGCTATTTCGGCGGCCTGATCCTGGTGATGTGGATTTCCCAGGAGCCGCTGGACTTCTTCGTGTTCCAGGCCTGCGTCGCCGTGTTCGAGATGCTGGTCTATGCGCTCAAGGCCTATCGCCTGCTGCCCAACCCCGCGTGGTGGAGCGGCTTCGACTGGCAACGGGTGAAGCCCATCGTACCCTTCGCGGCCAGCATGTCCTTCACCTCGATCCTGTGGATCGCCCTGACCCAGCTCGACAAGCTGGTGCTGTCCAAGGCGCTGCCGCTCGCCGAATACGGCTACTTCAGCCTGGTGGCGCTGATCTCCACCGGCATCGTCACCCTGACCAACCCCTTGGTGCAGGCCCTACTGCCGCGCATGACGGTGCTGGTCTCCCAGGGCCAGGCGCTGGAGCTGGAACGGCTCTACCGCAACGCCGCCCGCTTCGCCTTCGCCATCCTGCTGCCCCTGGCGGCCATGGTGGCCTTCCATGGCGAGGCGCTGGTCTATGCCTGGACCGGCGACCGGGTCTCCGCCCACTGGAGCGAGCCGATCCTGTTCTGGTACGCCCTGGGCGCGGCGCTGCTGGCGCTCAGCCAGTTCCAGTTCTACCTGCAGTACGCCTACGGCAAGTTGCGCCTGCACGTCTGGTACAGCCTGGTCTCGGCGGTCATCTCGGTGCCCATCGTGATCCTGGTGGTCCTGCATTACGGCGCCTATGGCGCGGCGCTGGCCTGGTTCTGCATGCGCCTGATCCCCTTCGTGATCTGGCCGGCGATCATCCACGGCCGCTTCGCGCCGAATCTGCAGCGCTACTGGAACCAGGATCTGCTGGTGGCCGTGGTGGTGACCGCCCTCGGCGTGGGCCTGAGCAAGTTGCTGTACCAACAGATTCAACCGCAGGAGCGGTTCGCCATCCTGGCCACCCTCGCCCTGAGCGGGGGCCTGACCCTGATGCTGGTGGCGCTGGGTTACGTGCTCTGTTCACCGAAACAGACCCGTACGCGCCTGTTTTCCCACCTCTACAAAGCAGGTATCTGACATGGACGCTCGGACCGAAACAGACATCATGAAACGCTGGCCGACCGACGCCACTCGGCCCGTCCTCAGCATCGTCTGCCTGACCTTCAATCACCGCGACTACATCGCCCAGGCCATCGACGGCTTCCTGCGCCAGCAGACCGACTTTCCCTTCGAGATCATCATCAACGACGATGTCTCGACCGACGGCACCCGGGACATCCTCAGGGACTACGCACAGCGCTATCCCCGGCTGATCCGCCTGATCCTGCAAGAGGAAAACCAGTACAGCCAGGGCAAACCCTATGGCATGCCGGTGTTCCAGCAGGCCCGTGGCGACTACATCGCCTATTGCGAAGGCGACGACTACTGGAACGATCCGCGCAAGCTGCAACTGCAGGTGGACTTCCTGGAGGCCAACCGCGACTACGCCCTGACCTTCCATGCCTCCTATGCCTTCAACAGCCAGGGCATCGTCAATCCCCAGCGTTTCGACGGTCGTGATCACTTCGACCGCAGCGAAACCGACCTGAAGAAGGCGCTGCCGCTGTCCACCCTGACGGCCTGCTTCCGCAACGTGCTGCGTGAATTGCCACCGGAACTGCAGACCGCCGCGCTCATGGACATCGTCTGGTGGTCGCTGCTGGGCGCCCACGGCAAGGGCAAGTTCATGGCCGAGATCCGCCCGGCCGCCTACCGCGTCCATGAAGGCGGGATCTTTTCCATGCGGGCCAGCCAGAAGCGCCTGCAGATGGATCTGCACACCCAGTATTGCCTGGCCAACTACTACTACCGGCTGGGCGAGCGGGACCTGCACATCTTCTTCCTGCGCCAGGTGCTCAGCCTGTCGCTGTCCTCGATTCCGCCAGCACAGAAGCTCAAGGCGCTGGCGCGGGCGGTGTGCAACATAGCGGTCAACACCGGCCGCCGCTTCGCCCCCAAGCGCGTCACCTACTGAATCAACCCATAGCAGTTTTCCTACTGCGACGTATCCAGCCACTAGGAAGGGACCCCAATGACCGCCATGCAGCGATCTTCGTTCGAACAACACGAAGAACAACACCTGGACCTCAAGACGATGGCGCTCACGCTGCTCGATCACAAGAAGCTGATCGCGGGCATCACCGGGGGCTTCCTGGCCCTGGGCATCGCCTATGCCGTGCTGTCCACCCCGCAATACGTCGCCGGGGCCATGATCCAGATCGAACCCAAGAAGAACGCCCTCACCGCCGTCGCGGAAACCGTGGTGCGGCCCAACTCGGCGTCGCCGGCGGTGGCCGAGATCGAATTGCTCAAGTCACGCGCGGTGCTCGCCAAGACCGTGGAGAACCTGCGCCTGGACATCGAGGCCAAGCCGCGCTTCTTCCCGCTGATCGGCCATTACCTCTGGCGCACCTACGATGCCGATCATCCCGGACAACTGGCGGACAGCTGGCCGCAACTGCGCCGCTTCGCCTGGGGTGGCGAGAAGATCGATGTCTTCCAGCTCGACGTGCCGGACGAGATGTACGGCGAGCCCCTGACGGTGGTGGCCGGCAGCAACGGTCGCTATCGGCTGCTGGACAAGGACAAGCAGCCGGTCCTGGAAGGCCAGGTCGGCCAGCTGGCGACCGGCAACGGCTATCGCGTGCAGATCAAGACGCTGACGGCGCGCGCCGGCACCGAATTCAAGGTGACACGCAACCGCGTCATCACCACCGCGCAGCTCTACCAGAACCGCATCAAGACCAGTGAGGCCGGCAAGGAGTCGGGCATCATCTACCTGTCCTTGGCGGACGAGAATCCCGACCTGGCTAAGAGCGTGCTGGCCGAGATCAGCCGCCTGTACGTCCTGCAGAACGTCGAGCGCAGCTCGGCGGAAGCGGCGCAGCGCCTGGACTTCCTGCGCAGCCAGCTGCCGGGGGTACGCAAGGACCTGGAAAGCGCCGAGGCCGCGCTCAACAACTACCAGACCAACAGTCGCTCGGTGGACATCAGCCTGGAGACCAAGGCGGTCCTGGACAAGATCGTCGCCCTCGACACCTCCATCTCCCAGCTCAAGCTCAAGCAGGCCGAATACGATCGTCTCTACACCCGCGATCACCCGACCTACAAGACCCTGCTGAACCAGCTCGAACAACTCGAGGTGGAGAAGCGCAGCCTGCAGCGCAAGGTAGAAGCCCTGCCCAGTACCCAGCAGGAGCTGCTGCGCCTGAACCGGGACATGAAGGTCACCAACCAGACCTACCAGTTGCTGCTCAACCAGGCCCAAGAACAGGACATCATCCGCGCCGGCACCATCGGCAACGTCCGCCTGGTCGACAACGCCGACGTCAACCTCGACGAGCCGGCCACCAACCGCAAGATCGCGCTGATCCTGTCGCTGCTGCTGGGCCTGGTGACCTCGGTCATCGTGGTCTTCGTCCGCCAGGCCTTCCAGAAAGGCATCGAGAATCCCGATACCGTCGAGCAGATCGGTCTGCCAGTCTATTCCACCCTGCCCTTCACCAAGGACCAGGAGCGGCTGAACCGGCGCCTGAAGAAGAAGACCCGCCACGGCGAACCCCTGCTGCTGAGCGTGGTGCAACCCGCCAACCTGGCGGTGGAATCCCTGCGCAGCCTCAGATCCAGCCTGCACTTCGCCATGCTGGAAGCCAAGAACCGGGTGATCATGATCTCCAGCCCGACCCCGGGCGTGGGCAAGTCCTTCGTCTCCAGCAACCTCGCCACGGTGGTCGCCCAGTCCGGCCAGCGCGTCCTGCTGATCGACGCCGACATGCGCAAGGGCTATCTGCACCGGGTGTTCGGCCTGCAGCCGCAGGCGGGGCTGTCCGAAGTCCTGACCGGGCGCAGCAAGCTGCGCGACGCCATCCTGCCGAGCGGCGTGGCCCAGTTGGACATCATCGGTTGCGGCCAGGCGGCACCGAATCCTTCCGAATTGCTGATGCACGCTAACTTCTCCCGCCTGCTGGACGAAGTAGGCAGCCTCTACGACCTGGTGATCGTCGATACGCCGCCGATCCTGGCGGTGACGGACGCCGCCCTGGTGGGCCGCCTCGCCGGTACCACCCTGCTGGTCACCCGCTTCGGCCAGAGCACCCTCAAGGCGGTGGAGAACTCGCGGCGCCGCTTCGCCCAGAACGGCATCACCATCAAGGGCGCCATCTTGAACGGCGTCCAGCGCAAGGCCTCGATGGCCATCGAAGACGACGGTGCCTACGGCTACTACGAATACGGCCCCCGTACCTGACGTACCGCCCTGCCCCTCGGCTTCCCAGAGAAGGACCTCAGCCCATGACGCTCGCCACTCGCTCCAGCCACTGGTACCTGGTGCAAACCAAGCCCAATCAGGAAGTCCGGGCCGAAGAGAACCTGAGCCGCCAAGGCTTCGTCTGCTTCCGGCCCCAGCGCGAGCGCCAGGCGGCGGGCAGAAGCCGCGTCGCCACCCAGGAATCGCTGTTTCCGGGCTACCTCTTCATTCACCTCAATGACGTGAACGACAACTGGTACCCGATTCGCTCGACCCGCGGCGTCAATCGGATCGTCAGCTTCGGCGCCCAACCGACCGCCGTGGGCGAGGACATCATCGACGCCATCCGCCAGCGGCTCGCCACCCCGGTCGAGGCGCCGCCGGCGCACCAGCCAGGCGCGGCGGTCCGCGTCCAGTACAGCCCGGAGCTGGAAATGGACGCCGTCTTCCTCAGCCCCGATGGCAACGAGCGGGCCATCATTCTGCTGCGCATCCTGCAGCGCGAGCAGCGGGTCAGCGTTGCCCTCGATCAACTGTCGGCGGCCACCCCCGCCAACCAACGGCTACGCGCCTGACCGTAAGGTTTCTCGGAGGACTTTCCCATGCACTGCAAAACCACGGTCGTTACCGTCACCTACGGCAATCGCCTCTGCTATCTGGAACAACTCGTCAGCCGTGCCCTGGCCGAGCGCTGCGTCCACCAGGTCATCGTCGTCAGCAACGCGGCGACGGTCGCGCTGGACAGCCTGGAGGCCCGCTGGCCCGGCCAGGTTAAGGTCATCGCCCTGAGCGAGAACACCGGCTCCGCCAATGGCTACGCCGTGGCGCTGGAAGCCGCTCTGGCCAGCGAGACCACCCACATCTGGATGATGGACGACGATAACGCACCCCTAGGCGACGCCCTGGACGTGCTGCATCGGCAGTTGGACGCTCTCGCCACCCGCTATGGCCAGGACAAGGTCGCCGTGCTCGGCTATCGGCCCACCCAGCAGGCCGACATCGCCCAGTGCATCCCCACCAGGATGATCACCCAGCCGCGGTCGAGCTACTTCGGCTTCCACGTGGCGCGCATCCCCTACAAGATCTGGCGCCGCCTGCCCTGGGGCCGGCCACGCGGGGGTACCCCGGCCGCCCTGGTGGAACTGCCCTTCGCCCCCTACGGCGGCATGCTCGCCCACCGCAGCCTGTACGAGCGGATCGGTCTGCCGCTGCGCGAGCTGGTGCTCTACTCCGACGACACCGAGTACACCTATCGCATCACCCAGGCCGGCGGAAAGCTGTTCATGGTCACCGGCGCCGAACTCGAAGAACTCGAGCACTCCTGGAACATCAAGGAGAACACCAGCAATGTCTATCAGAACTACTTGAAGGCGGGCTCGGACTTCCGCGCCTACTACGCCGCGCGCAACCAGGCCTGGTTCGACAAGAACGTCTGGGCCCGCTCGCAGCCGATGTACAGCCTCAACCGCTACGTCTTCCATACCCTGCTCAAGCTGTTCGCCCGCGATGAGCAAAGTCGCCAGCGCCTGGCCCTGATCCGCCAGGCGGTGCAGGACGGCGAGACCGGGGCGCTGGGTATCAACCGTAGCTATCCGCTATGAAACTGCTCTTTCTCAACAGCTTCTATCCACCCCATGTGGGCGGTGGGGCGGAGCTCATCCTGCAACGCAGCGTGGAAGGCTTCCAGCAGCGCGGCGACGAGGTCTGCGTGCTGGTCACCGGGCCCGAAGCGGGCCTTGTGCAGGAGCAGGTGAATGGCGTGCGGGTCTATCGCGCCGGCCTGAAGAATCTCTATTGGCCCCTGACCCAGCAGCGGCCCGGTCCGCTGGCGCGCTTCGGCTGGCACTTCCGTGACCAATACAACAAATCCATGCGCACGCCCCTGCGGGAGGTGCTGCAACGGGAACAGCCGGACCTGGTGGTGTGCCACAACCTGTCCGGCTGGTCGGTGTCGGCCTGGGACGAAATCCGCGCCAGCGGCACGCCCCTCGTGCAGGTGCTGCACGACATGTACCTGCTGTGCCCGAAGAACACCCTGTTCAAGAAGGGCCAGAGCTGCCAGCAGCGCTGCGGCAGTTGCGCGGCCCTGCGCCGGCCCCACGCCGCGCAATCCGCCCAGGTGGATGCGGTGGTCGGGGTCAGCCGCTACCTGCTGGAAACGATCCGGGACAAGGGCTACTTCCAAGGCGTCCCGGCCCAGGTCATCCATAACAGTAGCCTCATCGACGGCAATCATGAGGCGCTGCCACCGTCTCCCGCGGGCAACCCCCTGCGCTTCGGCTACCTGGGTACCCTGTCGGAAAACAAGGGCGTGGGCTGGCTGATCGAGCAGTTCCAGCGCCTGTCGCTCAACGCCACCCTGACCATCGCCGGCAAGGGCCAGCTCGCCTACGAAGAGCAACTGAAGGCCATGGCCGATCCCAGCAGGGTCAGCTTCGTCGGCTATCAGCGGCCCCAGGACTTCTTCAGCGGCATCGACGTCTTCGTGGTGCCCTCGCTGTGGGCCGAGCCCTTCGGCATGGTCGCCGTCGAGGCCTGCGCCTTCCAGAAACCGGTCATCGCCAGCCGCATGGGCGGCTTGCCGGAAATCGTCCGGGACGGCGTGAACGGCCTGCTGTGCAATCCCGCGGACCGCGATTCCCTGGGCCGGGCCCTGCAGCGTCTGCATGACGACGCCGAACTGCGGCAACGCCTGAGCCTGCTCAGCCGCAGCGCGGTGGCGCCGCTGCTGAGCCTGGAACCCATGCTCGATGACTATCACCGCCTGTTCGAACAGGTTCTGGGCCAGGCCCGGCACGGCGCCGCCGGCACGCTTCACCCCGCACAGACGCAGCTTTCCAACTGAGCCACAGGTTCAAGGCCACGGGCAGAATCATGATCATCGTCAATTCCCGCTTCATCACCCAGGACCTTCGCGGCGTCCAACGCTTCGCCGAATGCATCTCGCTGGAGTTGGCGAAGCTGAGAGGCGACCTGCGTTTCGTCGCCCCGCCGGGCAGCGTGCGGCCGGAGGTCGCCAAGCGCCTGAACATCGAGATCATCGGCACCCACCAGGGCCAGCGCTGGGAGCAATGGGACCTGCCGAATTGGCTGCGCACCCAGGGCAATCCCCTGCTGCTCTCGCTGTGCAGCACGGCGCCGCTGCGCTACGCCAACCAGATCGCCACCCACCACGACATCAACTACGTGCGCTTCCCGGAAAGCTATTCCTGGAAATTCCGCACCTCCTATCGCTGCCTGATTCCGCTGCTGCTCAGGCGCACGCGTTCGCTGATCACCGTGAGTGAATTCTCCAAGGCGGAAATCTCGCGCTTCTATCGGTATCCAGGCGACTCGATCACCGTCGTGCCCAACGCCGTCGCCGAGGCCTTCACCCTGGATGGCCCGGTTGCCGCGGCGGGCAAGCCCTATCTGCTGGCCGTCTCCTCGCCCAGCTATCACAAGAACTTCGCGCGGATGCTGGCAGCCTTCGCCGCGCTGCCGCCGGACCTCGCTGTCGAATTGCGCATCGTCGGCGACAGCCACGCCGTCTTCGGCCAGAGCGATCTGGCGACCCTGGCGGCCCGCGATCGCCGGGTAAAGCTGCTCGGCAGGATCGACGACCAGGCGCTCGCGCAGCAATACCGCCATGCCACGGCCTTCGTCTTTCCCTCGCTCTATGAGGGCTTCGGCATTCCGCCACTGGAAGCCCAGGCCTGCGGTTGCCCGGTGATCTCGGCCAATACCGCCTCCATGCCGGAAGTCCTGCAGGACAGCGCTCTCTACTTCGATCCCTACGAGGCATCGAGCATCACCCAGGCGATGCTGACCATCCTGCGCGACCCGCGGCTTAGAGAGACGCTCAAGGCCAAGGGCCTGGCCAATACCCAGCGCTTCAGCTGGAAAGCCTCCGCCGGGAAGGTCTCCGAACTCCTGGATACGGCCCTGGCCGCAGCACCGAAAACCGCGGCCAAGGCCGCCTGATACGACCGGCTCGACGCCGCCCGCGATGAAGGTGGAGCGCGCTCGATTTCACTCCAACCCCAGAACCCAGAGCACTCATGGAAGAGACACGCACAGCCAGGGCAGGCCGAGACGTCCCCTCTGCGGACCTGACCACCGAGACCTCACCAGGGGAGCCCGAGCCGGCCCCCAACCCAGCCATCCCGTTGCCCGAACTCGACCGCACGCTGGACGGCATCGAGATCACCCGGCTGCCCTGGGGCTATGCCGTGACCAGAACAACCAGCACTTCATGAATCAGCACCAGCCGTTGATTTCATTTCTCGCTTAAGGAAGACGACATGAAAATCGCCATCGTCCACGATTGGTTGGTAACCTTTGCTGGCGCAGAGCGCGTGCTCGCCGAGCTGTTCGAGATCTGGCCAGAGGCCGACCTGTTCAGCGTGATCGACTTCCTGTCGGATGAAGATCGGGCCCACCTCAAGGGCAAGCACGCCACTACGACCTTCATCCAGCGACTGCCGCAAGCCAAGAAGCGCTATCAGACCTATCTGCCGCTCATGCCCCACGCCATCGAGCAACTGGACCTGTCGGGCTACGACCTGATCATCTCCAGCAGCCATGCCGTGGCCAAGGGCGTCCTGACCGGACCGGACCAGCTGCACATCAGCTACGTCCATTCGCCGATCCGCTACGCCTGGGATCTCCAGCACCAGTATCTCAAGGAAGCCGGCCTCAATACCGGGCTGAAGGGCAAGCTGGCGCGCATCATCCTCCATTACGTACGCATCTGGGATCAGCGCACCGCGGCGGGGGTGGATGCCTTCGTGGCCAACTCCCACTTCATCGCCCGGCGGATCAGCAAGGCCTATCGCCGCGAGGCTAAGGTCATCTATCCCCCCGTCGACATCAGCCGCTTCACCCCGGCTGGCGGCAAGGACGACTTCTACCTGACCGCCTCACGCATGGTGCCCTACAAGCGGATGCCCATGATCGTCGAAGCCTTCAGCGCCATGCCCGACAAGAAGCTGGTGGTGATAGGTGCCGGACCCGAATTCGAGAAGGCCAAGGAAGTCGCCGGCCCCAACGTCACCCTGCTCGGCTATCAGGATTTCGATAGCCTCCTCGATCACATGAGGAGAGCCCGGGCGTTCGTCTTCGCGGCGGAGGAAGATTTCGGCATCACGCCCATCGAAGCCCAGGCGTGCGGCACGCCCGTCATCGCCTTTGGCCGCGGCGGGGTGCTGGAAACCGTCCGGGGGCTGGATGTGCAACATCCCACGGGAGTCTTCTATCCCGAACAGAGTGTGGCGTCTTTGTGTGCGGCCGTGCGCCAATTCGAGGCATTGGAAACGCCCATCAGCCAGCAGGCCTGCCGACACAACGCCGAACGCTTCGCCATCAAGCGTTTCCGCCAGGAGATGCGCGCCTTCGTCGAAGCCCGCGTGGCCGCCCTGCACCTGCCCACCGACCTGGATCTCGACATCGTCACGCCCTTCCCGAGCAAGGGGTTGCAACCGAGCTCGCTGAATACCGCCTGATCGCTACTCCTTCACGTCCATGAAGTCCCGCGCCCAGGCGCGATATTCCTGCAAGGTCGAGTACTTGGTGGACAACTCGGAGGCGGACAGGTCCGAGGCGTTGATGTGTCTTTGCTCGCGCAGGCAATCGTAGGTGGCCTTGATCGCGGCGAAGTAGGCGGCGTGGCCGTTCACCACCACCCGTACCCCGGCCTTCGCCAGACGGGCGTTGTCCCGTAGTTGGGGATTGCCGTAGGTCACCAGCATCACCGGCACGCTCAGGTGCTGGGTGATTTCTTCCAGATGGTCGAAATCCCGGATACCCACCATGCAGATACCATCCGCACCCGCCGCCTCGTAGGCCTTGGCCCGCGCGATGACATCCTCGGTGCTCAGCTCGGTGGCATTGGTCCGGGCGAAGATGCTCAGGGCCTCGTCGATACGGGCCTCCAACGCTCCCTTGATCTTGCCGATCCCCTCCTCGACGCTCACCAGGTCGGTGGACTTGCGCCCGTAGCCCGCGGGCAACACGGTGTCCTCGATGGTCAGCGCCGCCACACCCGCGCGCTCCAGCTCGGTGATGGTCCGCATCACGTTGAGGGCATTGCCGTAGCCATGGTCGGCATCGGCGATGATCGGCAGCCGTGCGACCCGACCGATCCGGGTGGCCTGCTCGACGAATTCACTCAGGGTGATCAAGGCGAAATCCGGCGCCGCCAGCACCTGCAAGGAGGCCACCGACCCGCCCAGGATGCCCATCTCGAAGCCCAGGTCGTTGGCGATACGCGCCGACATGGGATCGAACACGGAGGCCGTGTGGTAGCAGCTTTCCGATTTCAGCAGGGCTCTGAATGCTAGACGCAGCTTGTGCGGGGAGGTTGGCTTCATGAAATTTTCCTTCAGGGATATACCGGACAGGCAATGTTAGCGCGACAGGTAGAGGTCACACGACCGGATGTCCGGCTTTAAGATAAATCGATTCACCCATCCGACTCTCGATCGATGGAAAGATCGGCCCCAGACTACCGGCTTGATATTACCTTTGCCTGAAGCCGGCAGTTTCGTTTGCGCCTTGCCAGCCACTCGCCCGGGTGTCGATCAACAGGCAAGCGCCGGGCCATTCGAGACCTGGCACAGGGCACCGGTCGCTCGGGAAATTTCGATATCCATGGATGCCCGGGCCCAGCGACAATAGGAGGACAGGTTCCGCTTCACTGCCCCTTCGCCACTGCCCACCGTCATCATGCAAGCCGACGCCTTCATAGATCGTTTCCGCGCCCTGGACCTTTTCCTCACCGAGCATCAGGACCTGTGGCGCCCAAGACCCTTCGTCGAACTGCAACTGCCGTGGGAGGCGACCTATCCGGAGCTGGCCGCCTGGTTACGCGCCCGCAGTCTGGCAGATGCCGAAGCGGTGCACACGGCGCCCCACACCCTCGCCGCGCCAGAACCCTTTTCCTCGCTGGCGCAAGCCGCCTGGGCCTTGACCCAGGTCGCTGAACTCGCGGAGATCGTCATGCCTCCGCCGCTGGAGCGGCAGGATGTCGCCGTTCCCGGGCGGAAATGGCAGCAGATCGAGGCCTTCGGCAGCAAACTGAATTTCCAGCGACCCGTGCAGCGCTGGGTCGACTGGTGCGCGGGCAAGGGCCACCTGGCCCGACGCCTGGCGCAACCCGACACGCCCGCCCTGTGCCTGGAAGTGGATGACGCCCTCGTCAGCGCCGGCGAACAACTCAGTCAGAAAGTCCGGGCTCCGGTAGGCCATCGGCAGGCAGACGTGCTCCAACCCCTGCCCGCCGCCCACCTCGGCACCGGCGACACCCCGGTCGCCCTGCATGCCTGCGGCGACCTGCATCGGCAACTGCTCCGCGTGACGGTGGAGCGGGAGTGCCGGCAACTGGCGCTGGCGCCCTGCTGCTATGACCGCATCGCCGCTCCTCTTTATGGCCCCCTATCCGAGGTCGCCCAGGCATCCCCCCTGCAGCTGGAGCGCGAGGACCTGCGGCTGGCCCTGTGCGAAACCGTCACCGGCGGCCAGCGCGTCCGCCGCGACCGGGACCTGTCCATGGCCCGGCGGCTGGGCTTCGATCTGTTGCAGCGTAAGGTTACCGGCCGCGATGCCTACCTCAACACCCCGCCGCTACCCGTCCAGTGGCTGCGGCAACCCTTCGCGGCCTTCGGCCAGGAATTGGCGCGCCTCAAGGGCCTCACACTGCCGCGAGACGTCGACTGGCCCCATTGGGAAGCGCAAGGTTTCCAGCGCCTGGCACAGGTTCGTAACCTGGAACTGGTAAGGGGATTGTTCCGACGTCCGCTGGAGCTCTGGCTGGTGCTGGACCAGGCGCTGTTCCTGCAACAGCGCGGCTATGCCGTGCAACTGGGGACTTTTTGCGCGGCCGACCTGACACCGAGAAATCTGATGCTGGTAGCAGAAAAAGACCCGCTGGCCTGATCGAACAGCCGCTCTAGGCTGCACGTTTGTCGGAATCTACCGGAGGAAATGAAAAAAATGCCTTTTGGTGATGGACTTCTCACAAAGTCTGCACAATAGTTAGGTTGCAATCTCGCAATAAGCAGGAATAACAAAAATGCGCTACTACCTGCCCGTTTGGACCGGCGTTGCCGGTTGCCTCGCCTTCGCCCAAGCTCAATTGCCCTGGCTTGCGGTTGCCTCCCTCCTCGTCAGCTGGTCTTTCTTGCTGTTCTCGCATGACCACTCAAGAAACTCGGCCTGGCATTCCAAGATTTCCACCCTCCCAGTCGATCCTCGTTTCAGCTTCCAGTCCCATCAGCGTCATTGAGTCGCTCTGCAGGCCAAGGACTGGCCTCTAAGACGCTAAGCCTTTGAGCTGTCTCATTGTTTGGTGATGCACTCCACAGATTCCGCATCCTATTTTGGGACCCGACGGAACGTTTCGAGTGCTCCCGCTGCCCGGATTTACCTTTCGTCCCCCCGAAACGCCGAAGAAGTGTGCCTCTCGTCCGCACGTAGTGTGACGCAGTCTGCTCTTCTCACCCGCCTCTCCCCTCCCGCAGTTCGTCTGGCGTGCTATTTGCCCTGATTTGGGCTAGCTCGACAGCACTTTCCCGCCTTCTCTACCGTGTGAACCTCTTAATCGGTGCCGAGTCCTAACGACGCTACAGCCATCATGGCACTTGGCGATCGGTGACCAATTACCGCTCCCACGCCGCCATAGTGAACATTCAGACGCTGGTAGCAGCTTGCCCAGTTGAAAGTTCGTGCATCGGTACAGGCACAAGGATGGAACCATGAATTTGAAAGAACGCGGCATTTTGCATACGAACTCCTCGGCAATATCGCTCGCGCACCGCTTGCTCGACCTCGCCGTGATCACCCTGAGCGCCTACGTGGCCGGTACCTGGGCGTCCGAGCACGGCATGCGTCCCGAGCACTGGGTCATCATCTTCCTTTCCCTGCTGATCTTTCATTTCCTCACGGAGCTGAATCACGTCTATGGCTCCTGGCGCGGTGAGCGGGTCACCGACGAACTGCTCAAGATCGCCACCTACTGGGTACTGACGTTCGCTACCGTGTTCATGGTCGACTACTTCTTCTTCGACCAATCCTATCTCTCGCCCGGCGTGATGCAGACCTGGCTCGGTCTCACCCTGGGCACCCTGTGTGGTTACCGCTTAGTGCTGCGTTCGCTCATGCATTCGCTGCGCAAGGCCGGCATCAATACCCGCAACGTCGCCATCGCCGGCAATGGCATGGTGGCGCAGCGTCTGGCGCACACCATCAGCAAGGCGCCCTGGATGGGCCTGCGCATCGCCGGCTTCTACAGCGACAACCAGGAAACCGGCGAAGAAGGCGTGCCCAGCCCCACCCTGAACGGCGATCTCGACCGCCTGATGCAGGACGTCCGTTCGGGCCAGGTCGACAAGGTGTACATCACCCTGGGCATGGCCGATCAGAACAAGATCAACTGGCTGGTGCAGGAGCTGAGCGATACCACGGCTTCCGTCTACATCATCCCGGACATCTTCATGTTCCACCTGCTGCATGCCCGCAGCGAAAGCCTGGATGGCTTGCCCAGCATCAGCATCTTCGATACCCCGATGGACGGCGCCAGCCACATCGTTAAGCGCATCGAAGACATCGTGCTGTCGTCCATCATCCTGGCCATGATTTCCCTGCCCATGCTGGCCATCGCCATCGGCATCAAGATCACCTCGCCCGGCCCGGTCTTCTTCAAGCAGAAGCGCTACGGCATGGACGGCAAGCCGATCGAGGTGTGGAAATTCCGCAGCATGAAGGTCATGGAAAACGGGGCCAAGGTCACGCAGGCGACCAAGAATGACTCCCGGATCACCCCGTTCGGTGCATTTTTACGACGTACTTCTCTCGATGAATTGCCTCAATTCATTAATGTACTCCGCGGCGAGATGTCCATCGTCGGTCCCCGTCCCCACGCCGTCGCTCACAACGAGCAGTACCGCAAGCTGGTGCAGGGCTACATGCTCCGCCACAAGATGAAACCCGGCATTACCGGCTGGGCTCAAGTAAACGGCTGGCGCGGCGAGACCGATACGCTGGACAAGATGCAGAAGCGGGTCGAGTTCGATCTGGACTATATCCACCACTGGTCTTTCTGGTGGGACGTCAAGATCATCTTCCTTACGCTGTTCAAAGGCTTCATCAATAAGAACGCATACTGAGATCGACGGGCTTTAATTACCCGTCCCTCAGGACGACGATCTGGAGCCGAGACTCCTGAATTTAATGACACCGGCAGGAAGTGATCCTGAGGACCAGGTATTGCTTGAACATCTGCCGTCAATACCTGTTGTCCGGGCAACAGGAAGGTTTTGAAGAATGATCAAGTCGATATTGGTTGTATGCGAAGGGAACATATGCCGCAGCCCAGTCGCGGAAGCACTACTGGCCAAGGCACTGGAAGGTCGTGACGTCGAGGTCGGCTCCGCCGGCATCCGTGCGCTCGTCGGCCATGGCATCGAGAAGACCGCTCAGGAGGTATTGCGCGAGAACGGCATCGATTTCACTACCCACAAAGCTCGCCAAGCGGATGCAGAGATGCTGCGCAAGGCAGATTTGATTTTGACCATGGAAGAGTTTCACTCACGCTCCGTCGAAAGTATTGCTCCTGAAGTCAGGGGTAAGGTTTTTCTGATCGGGAAATGGTTGAGCAATCAAGAAGTACCAGACCCTTATCGCCTTTCTAAAGAGATGTTCCAAAATGTACACATACTTTTGACGCGCTGTGTAAACAGTTGGCTTCCATACATCAAATAGGGAAGAAGGAATTTCATGACTACGATGCCTCGCTTTACTCCCGAACTTAAGAACGAGTCGGACATCAACTTCTCCGCACTCTTCGGCATGCTCATCGACTATAAATGGCAGCTATTGTCGATCATCGGTATCTTCGCTGCGCTTGGTATCGGCTATGCCGTCCTGGCGACGCCGATGTATTCGTCGAACGCCATGATCCAGATCGAAATGGAAAAGAAGGGCGTGACCCGCCTGACTGATCAGACCTCTGGCATGCCGCCGCCCATGCCCGAAGCGGTGACCGAGATCGAGCTGCTCAAGTCGCGCTCGGTGATCGGCAAGGCGATCGAAAACCTCAAGCTGGACATCGTCGTCAAGCCGCGCTACTTCCCGATCATCGGCAACTTCGTCGCCCGTCGTTTCCAGCCGCAGAACGACACCGACGTCGCCTCTCCCCTGCTGGGCCTGAACAGCTTTGCCTGGGGTGGCGAGAAGCTGGTCATCGACCAGTTGGAAGTGCCTGACAGCAACCTCGACAAGCCGATGAAGCTGAAGGTCGAGGACAACCAGAACTTCACCGTCTTCAACAACGATGAAGAAGTGGTGCTGCACGGTAGCCTCGGCCAGCCGGTGAGCAATGACGGGTACCAGATCCAGGTGTCGACCCTGCAGGCACGCCCGGGTACCGAATTCACCATCATGAAGCAGCGCTTCTCCAAGACCATCCAGGAATACCAGGGTCGTCTGGTTGCCGGTGAGCGCGGCAAGATGTCGGGCATCATCGGGATCGGCATTCAGGATTCCGATCCGCTGCGCGCCCAGGCCATCGTGCAGGAAGTAGCGGACATCTATGTTCAGCAGAACATCGACCGCAACGCCGCCGAATCCACCCAGAGCCTGGAATTCCTGCGCGCCCAGATCCCGGTCGTGAAATCCGATCTGGAAAAGGCCCAGTCCGCGCTGAACTACTATCAGACCAACAAGAAGTCGGTCGATATCGACAGCGAGACCAAGGGCGTACTGGAACAGTCCGTGGCCCTGGACAACCAGATCTCCGAGCTGAACCTCAAGCGTACCGAGATGGATCGCAAGTTCACCCGTCAGCACCCGGCCTACCAGGCGCTGATGAGCCAGCTGGGCCAGCTGCAGGCCGAGCGCGCCAAGCTGCAGAAGCGCGTCGAAGTCCTGCCGGAAACCCAACAGGAACTGCTGCGTCTGAACCGCGACATCGAAGTGACCAGCCAGACCTATGCGCTGATGCTGAACAAGGCGCAGGAACTGGAAGTCATCCGCGCCGGTACCGTGGGTAGCGTGCGCATCATCGACAACGCCAACGCCAACGTCGATGACCCGTCCGCCCCCAACAAGCCGCTGATCATCGCCGTCGCCATCATCCTGGGCGCCATCGTCGGCCTGGCCGTGGTCTATACCCGCCATACCCTGCGTCGTGGTGTCGAGACTCCGGAAGCCATCGAGCAGATCGGTCTGCCGGTCTATGCCTCGATTCCCTTCAGCAAGAACCAGGCGGATGCCGCCAAGGGTCTGGGTAACAAGAAGCCGGGCGAGTCCTCGCTGACCGCCCTCACCCATCCCACCGACCTGAGCACCGAAGCGCTGCGCAGCCTGCGTACCAGCCTGCACTTCGCGATGATCGAGGCGAAGAACAACATCCTGATGATCTCCGGTCCGAGCCCGGGCGTCGGTAAGTCCTTCGTGTCCTCGAACCTGGCGGCGGTAATCGCGGAATCCGGCCAGCGGGTGCTGCTGATCGACGGCGACATGCGCAAGGGCTACCTGCACAAGCTGATGAGCACCAAGCAGCAGGACGGCCTGTCCGATCTGCTCAGCGGTCGCATCGCGCTGAACGACGCCATCAAGAAGACCGAAGTCGGCAGCCTCGATTTCGTCTCCTGCGGTCAGTTCCCGCCGAATCCGTCGGAACTGCTGATGAGCCTGAGATTCACCACTGTGCTGAAGAAGTTCAGCGAGCTGTACGACATCGTGATCATCGATACCCCGCCGATCCTGGCCGTGACCGAGGCCGGCATCATCGGCAGCCATGCCGGTACCAGCCTGATCGTCGCCCGTTTCGGCATGAACAGTGTCAAGGAGCTGGAAGCGACCAAACGCCGCTTCGACCTCAACGGCATTCCGCTCAAGGGTGTGATCTTCAACGCCGTGGAACGCAAAGCCAGCAACTACGGCTCCTATGGCAACTACCACTACTCCTACGAGCAGGGTAGCAAGGCTTAAGGAAACACCCCGGCTGGACGGCCCGTGGGCCGTCCAGCCCGTCCCTTCAGGGATCGCGGCAGTATTCGTACAGACGTATCGAACGACAAGAAACTACCTCACACAGCGATTTCGAAGGGCTCGACCTAGAGCCCGGCCACGCTTGGCAGCCTTGGATCTCGACGCTGTACCGGATTGATGATTCTGAAGAATAGGAACATGCCAATGAACGTAGTCATGGTGCTCAACTACAAGGCTCCCAACGAAACCATCAGTTGCGTGGAGAGCATCCTCAAGCACTGCCCCTCCATCGATCATGCGGTGGTGGTGGACAATGATTCCCAGGATGGCTCCAGCGACGTCCTGCAGCGCTGGCAGGCCGAAAACGGCCTGAGCCAGGTCACCGTGCTCGCCAGTCCGCGTAACGATGGCTATGCCGGCGGCAACAACTACGGCATGCGCTGGGCCCTGGACAACCTGCCGGTGCAGCATTTCTGGGTCGTGAACAACGACGCCTACGTCAAGGACGATGCCTTCGCCCCATTGCTGGCCGAACTGCAGCGCGCGCCTAAGACCATCGTCGGCTCGGTGATCCTCAGCTCCCAGACCGGGCGCCTGGAATGCTACGGCGGCGGCATCCTCTATCCGCTGCTGGGCAAGTCCAAGCTGCTCGGCAAGGACATCGACGTCGCCGACATCGCCAAGCTGGAACGCGAGCCCGACTACATCATGGGCTGCAGCATGGCGTTCTGCGCCAGCCTGCTCACCGACGTCGGATTCATGGACGAGGCCTACTTCATGTACTCCGAAGAGGTGGACTGGCAGCACCAGGCCAAGCGCAAGGGCGTCGCCCTCAAGGTCTGCCGCGAGAGCCAGCTCTACCATTACGGCTCGATGAGCTCGGGTGGGCGCAGCGCCTTCTATCACTACTTCCGCAATCGCGCGGCGACCCGTTTCAACCGCAAATTCCACGGTACCCCGTTCGCCCTGGTTTCCGCGGTGCTGCTGTCCGGCATCACCGTGCTCAAGGAATTCAAGAATCCGAAACTGGCCTGGTCCGGCGTCAAGGGTGCCTTCAAGGGAGCGACGATGCATGTCTAACCTACGCACCCAGGCCTTCGGTATCGACTTCTTCACCGGTACCAAGGACCAGTTGCTGAGCGAAATCGCCCAGGACATCCACCGGCCCTACAGCTATATCGTCACGCCGAACATCGACCACGTGGTGCAGTTGCAGAGCAACCCGGACATGCGCGAGTCCTACCAGCGGGCCGGCAAGCGCATCTGCGACAGCCGGATCCTGCTGCCGATCCTCAAGTCGCTGGGCGTCGCCGTGCCCGAGGTCATCACCGGCAGCGATCTCACCCTGAGTGTCCTGCGCAAGGCCAACGACGAGCGTCTGTCCGTCGTCCTGATCGGCTCCAGCGAGAACGACGTGGGCAAGCTGCGGCGGATGTATCCGCACATGCAGCTGGCGCACTACAACCCGCCGATGGGCTTCATCAACGATCCGCTGGAAACGCAGAAATGCGTGGACTTCGTGATGCAGAACCCTTCCGAGTTCATCCTCTACGCCGTGGGTGCTCCGCGACAGGAAAAGCTGGCGCGGCAGATCGACAGCAGCAAGCGCACCGGCGTCGGCCTGTGCATCGGCGCCTCCATCCTGTTCGCCGTCGGCACGGTCAAGCGCGCTCCGCGTTGGATGCAGAAGGCCAAGCTGGAGTGGTTGCACCGCATGTGTTCGGAGCCCAAGCGCCTGGCCAAGCGTTACGTGCACGATGCCCTGAGCATCCTGCCCATCTACCTCAAGGAACGCAGCAGTCGCCGTACCTGAGGCGTTGCCGCGCAACGCCTTGGGCAACAAGGAAGATGATCACCGGGCGCCTGGGCCGGTGATCCCGTCTGGATGGGTAGGTCTATGAGCATTCTCCGTAAAAGTACCGTTTCCTTCGTTCTGTTGATCCCGTTGTTGATCCTGCACCTGGACGTGTTTGGCGAAAGCCCGCACAACCCGGTCGGCATCCTCTATCTGAACGAGCTGTACCTGGCCATCTGCATGGCCTTCACCTTTTTCTACCTGCTGACCAGCATTGGCACCCAGCAGCGCGAATTCAAGATCCTGATGACCTACGCCGTCTATTCATCGGTCGTGTTCATCGGGCTGCCGGCGATCTTTTCCTTCCTCTTCTACGGTCAGCCGCTGGTCTATGGCCTGATCGAGGAACGCCGGATCCTGTTCAGCTTCGGCTTCGCCACCCTGATGTTCCTGGGCCGCAACATGAGCGCCTCCCAGTTCGAGAAGGCGCTGTTGATCACCGCCCTGCTGGCGGCGGTCATGGCCTGGATGTTCAAGTTCGGCGTACTGCCCGACCTGCGCGACAAGCAGTCCTCCTTCGACCGCCCGGACCGTTCGTCCATCGGTGCGCCGGCGCTGTGCCTGGCCTATTTCTACTGCATCCAGACCTGGAACAAGGGCATCTCGCCGATCGACGGCTCGGCGCGCAGCAAGACCATCCATATCGTGCTGGCCATGTTCTTCCTGCTGACCCTGGTGTTCGGTACCCAGACCCGTCAGCTGATCGTGCTGGCGCTGTGCTTCACCGTGTTCTGCCTGAAGAGCAAGTCGATCGTCTGGATCTGCGTGGCCGGGCTGCTGCTGTCGCCATTCTTCATCTTCCCCGACCTGATGAAAGTACTGGGGCTGAACGTGGACTTCTATGCCCAATCGGTGCAGGACGGTCCCACCGACGGGGTGCGTGAGCAGACCATCGGCTACATCTTCTCCCACCTCAGCCAGAATCACTGGCTGCCCAGCGGCTCGCTGTCGCTGATGTGGAACAACGGCTTCATCCCCTATTTCGGCGAGTACTTCTTCCTCTCCGACGTGGGCGTGTTCGGCACCCTGTTCCGCTTCGGCTTCCTGGCCTTCATCATCATCCCGGTCTCGCTGTTCCTCTACTACCGCTGGGCGAAGATGCTGCATCCCGATACCGGCTTCGTGGTCACGGCGGTGCTGGCGCAACTGGTGATCTGGCCGCTGGCCGGCTTCTTCGAATACATCCAGGCCACCATCTGCTACCTGCTGGTCATCCAAGCCCTGCGCGCCCTGCATGACTATCGCTCTGCGCCCGTCCAGGAAACCTACGTCAGCAGACCTTACCCGCGTTCGAGCAGCCCGCTGCCGCGCCCGGCCTGATCCCTCGCGCGGCCCGGCGATCATCCCCGCGATGATCGCCGGGTGGCCCTACGGAGTTTTCACCCCAAAGATGTCGATGATCAAAAACAGCACCTGGAACATCCTGGGTGTCGTCATCCCCAGTGCCATCGCGCTACCCACCATGGGTGTGCTGTCGCGTCTGCTCGGCATCGAGCAGTTCGGCCTCTTCACCCTGGCCTTCGCCATCGTCGGTTACGCGACGCTGTTCGATGCCGGCCTGTCGCGCGCGGTGATCCGTGCCGTCGCCATGAACCATGGCGACAAGGCACTCAATCGCCTGGTCATGGGGACGGCCACCGGTGCCGTGATCGGCCTGAGCCTGCTGGCCACCCTGCTGCTCTGGTTCGGCGCGGGCAAGGTGGTGAGCCTGCTGCACGTCTCACCCGAGCATTTCGACAATGCCGTGGCCGGCTTTCGCTGGCTGAGCCTCTGCGTGCCGCCCTTCCTGCTGGCGACGGTATGGTTCGCCTATCTGGAAGGCAACGAGCGCTTCGGTGAATTCAACGTCCTGCGTACCTTCTCCAACAGCCTGCTCGCCATCGCGCCGCTGATCGCGGTGCTGATCGAGCCCAGCTTCTCCGCCACGGTGATCGGCCTGGTATTGGCCCGGGTCGTGTCGATGGCGCTGGCCTACTGGCCGCTGTACAAGGATTTCCCCGAGGGCATCCGGACCTTCAAGGTCCTGGTGTTCAAGGAGCTGCTGAAATTCGGCAGCTGGATGACGGTGAGCAACATCATCAGTCCGCTGATGGTGTATTTCGACCGCTTCGTGCTGTCGCACATGGTCGGTGCCGGGCGCGTGTCCTTCTATACCGCCCCCGCCGAAGCCGTGTCGCGGATGCTGATCATCCCCAATGCCGTGGCCCGGGTGGTCTTCCCGCTGCTGAGCAAGAGCGGCGAGGACGCTGCCCGCCAGGCCAACAAGGCCTTCTGGGGCCTGCTGCTCATCAGCCTGGCGATGGTGCTGCCGATCCTTATCCTCGCGCCCTGGATCATGACCGTGTGGATGGGTCCCGAATATGGCGGCGAGGCGGCGCAGATCCTGCGCACCCTGGTCGTCGGCTTCATCTTCAACGCCCTGGCGCAGATTCCCTTCGCCAAGATCCAGGCCCGCGGCCATTCGCGTACCACGGCGATGATCCACCTGGCCGAACTGTTGCCCTACCTGGGCCTGCTGGTGGTGTGCATCCAGCACTTCTCCATCCTGGGCGCCGCCATCGCCTGGACGATCCGGGTGACCGTGGATTACCTGGCCCTGGAGTACTTCGCCCGGCGCACTCCGCCACTGCCAACCCCCGTTTATCAACAGAGCCCTTGAACAGATAGAGGTGCCGCCCGTGTCCCGAGTGAAACGTCGTATCGGTCGTAGCCTGCTGGCTACCGCATTACTTTCCGCGGCGCTTTATGGAAATGTCCAGGCAGCGCCGGCGGCCGCCAAGGTGGACCTCATCGGCATCAACATGTCCGCTGCCGGTTTCGCCGGCCAGGTGTTGCCGGGTGTGGAAGGCACCAACTACTTCTATCCCACCGAGGATTATTTCCGCCGCTACAGCGCCAAGGGCATTCGCTTCATTCGCTTCCCCTTTCTTTGGGAGCGCGTGCAACCGCAACTCGGCGGGGAACTGGACCAGGCACAGGTCGCCCTGCTCAAGCGCACCCTCGACTTCGCCGACCAGTACGGGATGCGCGTAATCCTCGACATGCACAACTATGCGCGCTATCGCGGCCAACTGATCGGCTCCTACCAGGTGCCCTATACCAGCTACGCCGACGCCTGGAAGCGCCTGGCGACGACGTTCAAGGACCATCCGGCGCTGTACGGCTACGACGTCATGAACGAGCCCCATGACACCCAGGGCCTCTGGCCCAAGGCCGCGCAGACGGCGGTGGACAGCATCCGCACCGTCGACATGAAGACCCCGATCCTCATCGAAGGCGACAGCTGGGCCAGTGCCCAGCGCTGGCCCCAGGTGAACGGCGACCTGCTGATCAAGGATCCGGCGAACAACCTGATCTACGAGGCCCACATCTACTTCGACGCGGACTCCAGCGGCAACTACGCCACCGGCATGAAGGGTGTCCATCCCATGATCGGGGTGGAACGCACCAAGCCCTTTATCGAGTGGCTGAAAAAGCACAATTTGCGCGGTTTCATTGGCGAATATGGGATACCTGCACAGCCACAGTGGCTGGAAGCCATGGACAATCTGCTCAGCTACCTGGGCGAGCAGTGCGTGCCGAGCGCCTATTGGGCGGCAGGCCCGGGCTGGGGTGATTATCCCTTGTCCATCGAACCCAAGGGGGGGATGGAAAAGCCCCAGGTTGCGCTGTTGGAAAAACACCTGAAGAAAGATGACTGCGAAGTCATCGGGCCTCGTTAGTGGAATTACGACAGATTTCGAACGGCATCACCTTTTTGCGGCGTGGACGTCCTGAACTCGATGGCTAAGGGCCAGTCTCAGACCAGCAGACTCCAGTGCTCGTACAACTTCCCGAGGGAGTCTCCGAGTTCACCCGTACACAAGACATGCTCGCCGCATGGAACCCGGTCCGCTGCCAAGGGCCGCCACGTCTTGCGAAGGAACACCATGAACAACCGGCTCGTCGCATCTGCCTTGCGTTTTACCCCTCTTGCTCTCACTCAATCAGCAATCAAGGACGAATGACATGAAAACCAAATTTACCGCTCTGGCTTTGCTGTCTGGCATCGTCCTGCAGGGTTGTGCCTATTCCCCGGGTCAATACCTGGACCAGGACGACCTCAAGAACGATCCGAGCATCCAGGGCACCAAGGTCCAGCTGATCCCCATCACCAGCTCGCTGCTGATGAGCCAGGATTCTGCCGCCCTGTCCAAGGCGCCCGACCTCAAGCCCCTGCTGGACTACAAGCCGCAGGCTTACCGCGTCGGTGCGAGCGACCTGCTCTACATCACCGTCTGGGATCACCCCGAGCTGACCGCCCCGTCCGGCGCCCAGCAGCAACTGGAAGCCAACGGTCGCCTGGTGCGTCCGGACGGCACCCTGTTCTACCCCTACGTAGGCACCGTCAAGGCCGCCGGCAAGACCCTCGAAGAGATCCGCTCCGACATCTCCCGCCGCCTGGCCACCTTCATCGACAATCCCCAGGTCGACGTGAGCGTGCTCAAGTTCGGTAGCCAGAAGGTCACCATTTCCGGCGCCGTGAACAAAGGCGACGCCATCCCGCTGACCACCAAGCCCATCACCCTGGTGGAAGCCCTGGGCCAGGTCGGCGTGGCCAACACCGGCGGTGCCGACCTGACCGGCGTGACCCTGGTGCGCGACGGCAAGGAATACCGCCTGGATACCGACAGCCTGAACCGCAAGGATTCCAAGCTGTACGGCATCTACCTGAAGGACGGCGACAGCATCCACCTGCCCTACAACGACGCGCGCAAGGTCTACGTGGTTGGTGAAGTCCGCGCTCCGGCTGCGGTCAGCTACAAGATCACCAACCTGAACCTGATGGAAGCCCTGAGCCAAGCCGGCGGCATCCAGCAGGAGACCGCCAACGCCGATGCCGTCTACGTCATCCGCGGTCCGGAAGACCTGAAGGCACCGGGTGCCACCGCCCAGGTATTCCACCTGGCCGCCAAGAACCCCACCGCCTATGTGCTGGCGCAGAACTTCCATCTGCAGCCGCAGGACGTGGTCTTCGTCGGCCCGGCCGGTATCACCCGCTGGAACCGCTTCGTCAGCCAGTTGCTGGGCTCGACCAATATCCTCTCCACCAGCGCCAACCTGAACAGTAGCTTCAAGTAACGGCACTGCCTTGCCGTCATGCCGGTGACGACCGCGCATGGCGGCAATTACTCTGACCTTTTATCGCCCCCGCCGAAATTCCCTCCGAATCACCACATCCTTCGAAACGCCCGAAATCCGCGACCTAGAGAACTTTCCGAGCGAAGCGCTGTTTGCCTGCATACCTGTCGCGCCTTTTATTACTGCCGCTCGGCTTGGAAACGACGGTTTTTCATCACGTTTTTGCGTAATGTAGCTACCCTGATAGGGATAGTCGGGCACGCGTAAGGACTGGGTGTGGCGTCAGGTAAGGCAACGAAAGCAATCTCCACCTCAGGCTGGTGGCGCAAGCTCACCGTCTGGTTGTTTGGCTATCTTTCCTTCATGGGTACGGCGTTGGCCGCACCCGCCAGCGTGGCCTTCTGGTATGCGGAAAAACCGCCGATCGCCGAACTCGCCCAGTTCGACTGGGTGGTTCTCGAGCCGGGCCATGCCAATGCCGCCGATGTCCGCAGCCTGCGCCAGGCCGGGGCCGAGCCCTTCGCCTATCTCTCCATCGGCGAGTTCGCCGGCGATGCCGCGGCGCTGAAGCAGGCTGGCCTCAGCGCTGCGGCCAGTCCGGTCGCCAACAAGGCCTGGGGCAGTCAGGTCATGGACCTGGCCTCGCCAATCTGGCGGCGACACCTGCTCGAACGCGCCGCGGAGCTGGCCAAGGCCGGCTACACCGGCTTGTTCCTGGACACCCTGGACAGCTTTCAACTGGTCGCGGAGAACCAGCGCGAAACCCAGCGCCTGGCGCTGAAGAGCCTGCTCGCCGAGCTGCATAGCAGCCAGCCGGCGCTCAAGCTGTTCTTCAACCGCGGCTTCGAAGTGCAACCGGAGTTGCCTGGGGTCGCGGCGGCCATGGCGGTGGAGTCCATCTATGCCGGCTGGGATGCCGGCAAGAAAAGCTACCGCCCCGTCAGTGAACAGGATCGCGAGTGGCTCAAACCCCGCATCGAGGCCGCCCGCAGCACCGGTATTCCGGTGATCGCCATCGAGTACCTGCCGCCGGAGCGACGCGACGAAGCCCAGCGGCTGGTCAAGCGGCTGCGCGAAGAAGGCTACGTCCCCTACGTCACCACTCCTGATCTCAACACCCTCGGTATCAGTTCAGTGGCGTTGCAGCCGCGGCGACTGGCCCTGCTGTACGACGGTCGCGAAGGCGCCCTGCGGCAGTCGGCGGTGCATCGGTTCCTGGGTAGCGTGCTGGAGTACCAGGGTTATCGCCTGGACTATTTCGATGCTTCCAAGCCCTTGCCCGAGGCCTGGCCCAGTGCGCTCTACGCCGGTGTAGTGGTCTGGATGACCAGCGGACCGCCGCCCAACGCGCGCAGCTTCAGCGACTGGCTCGACCAGCGCCTGGACGAGAACACACCCCTGTTGATCCTCGGTGGCCTGCCGCTGGATAACCAGGCCCTGCTCAAGCGGCTGGGCCTCAGCATCAGCCGCAAGCCGCTGCCGGAGAAGCTGACCTTAAAGGTGCTCGACCCGAGCCTGACCGGCAACTTCGAGGCACCGGCCAAGCTGCGCACGCGCGGCCTGCCAGCCGTGCAGGTCCTCCCGGACGGCCCGACGCCGGTGGTGTCCCTCTCCAGCCAAGGCGAGAGCTACGTGCCGGTCGGCGTAGCCAGCTGGGGTGGTTTTGCCTTCAGTCCGCACCTGATGGAAGAGGGTCCCGAAGCCAATCGCTGGATCATCGACCCCTTCGCCTTCACCGCCAAGACCCTGCGCCTGCCGCCCCTGCCCGTGCCCGATCCCACCACCGAAAACGGGCGGCGGATCGCCACGGTGCATATCGATGGCGACGCCTTCGTATCCAAGGCCGAGGTGCCCGGCGCGCCCTACGCCGGCCAGATGGTGCTGGAGCACTTCATCCAGCCCAACCCCTTCCTGACCTCGGTCTCGATCATCGAAGGCGAGGTCGGGCCCAAGGGCCGCTATCCAGAATTGACCGCGCAGCTCGAACCCATCGCCCGCCGGCTGTTCGCCGATCCCAAGGTGGAAGTGGCGACCCATACCTTCAGCCATCCTTTCTTCTGGCAGCCGGCGGTCTCCGAGCAGAGCGAGAACTTCGAAGCCCAATACGGCTACATGATGCAGATCCCCGGCTACGACAAGGTGGACTACACCCGGGAGGTCGTGGGTTCGACGCGTTACATCAACGAACGCCTGACCACTCCGCAGAAGCCGGTGAAGCTGATCTTCTGGTCCGGTGATGCCCAGCCGGACGCCGCCACGCTCAAGCTCGCCTACGACAACAATCTGCTGAACGTGAACGGCGGCAACTCGCACATCACCCGCTCGCAGCCTTCGGTGAGCGGTCTCTATCCCTTCATCCGCCCCACGCCCGGTGGGCTGCAGTTCTATGCGCCCATCATCAACGAGAACGTCTACACCAATCTCTGGCGCGGCCCTTATTACGGTTTCCGCGACCTGCTCTACACCTTCGACCGCACCGAAAATCCCCGGCGGCTGCGCGGCCTGAATCTCTACTATCACTTCTATTCCGCCACCAAGCAGGCCTCGCTGAAGGTGATGGACGAGATCTACCGCAGCATGGCCGCCGAGCGACCGCTGTCGTTGTGGATGAGCGACTACATCAAGCGGCTGCATGGTTTCTACACCGCCAGTCTCGCCCGGCATGACGACGGCAGTTGGTCGATCAAGGCGCTCGACGGCCTGCGGACCCTACGACTGGACCCGCGCCTGGGCTGGCCAGACCTGCAGCGTTCCCAGGGCGTCGCCGGTGTCCGCGACCTGCCGCAGGGCCGCTATGTGCATCTGTCCGACGATCAGGCACTGCTGGTCCTGCGCGACAGCCGCGACAACTCGCCGGCCCTCGAAGAGGCCAACATCCCGCTGCAACGCTGGGAATACCTCTCGCCGACGCGGATCCGCTTCGCCTTCGCCGGTCAGTTCCCGCTGGAGATGACCGTGCGGGCGGCCGCGGCCTGCGAGGTCCGGGTCGGTCGTGACCGCTACAAGGGTCAGCCGGGACAGGCTGGACTCTGGACGTTCAAACTTCCGCTAACACGAGTGAGTGACGGTGAGATCGTCTGCGGTTAAGAAAACCCGGCTGCTGAGTGGCTGGACACTGCTGGGGGTCACGCTCCTCACCGCCCTGGTGTTGGTGCTGACCTTTCATGGCAAGGACGTGTTCATGCCGGGCGAGGAGCCGGCGGACCAGGTGTCCATCAGCTATGCCCAGGTGTTGCTCAAGGCGACGCCGGAAGACACCGAGCTGCGCATGAAGCTGATCGATCAGTTGATCGCCCTGGGCCGGCTCGAAGAAGCACAGCATCAACTCGAGCTGCTGCCGCGCCCACTGGCGTCGACGCCCTTCTATGCCGTGGAACTGGACATCCTGCAGGCGGAGTCCCGTCCGCAGGGCCTCACCGACGCTGATCGCGACCGCCTGGCCCAGCGACTGGGCACCCTGGATATCCAGACCCTGAGCATTCCCCGGTTGCAACGGTTGGCCGAGCGCGCTCTGCAGTTGGCCGCGCCGGGCACAGCGGCACGCTATTACCTCGAGCTGGCGCAGCGCGATACCCCGCGCCAGCGGCAATGGCTGGAACAGGCAGCACGCTGGAGTCTCGCCAGCGGTCAGCAACGGGAGGCGGCACGGCTCTATCTGAGCTTGGCCAGCCTCGCCACTACCGCCGAGCAACGTCAGGGCTATCGGCACCAGGCGTTCGATGCCTGGCTGGCGGCCGGCCAGGGCGCAGAGGCCGCGGCGCTGCTGGAGCAGGAGCTGCCCCGATTGCAACCCGATGCCGCGGGGCTGGCCTGGCTCAAGGCCGGCGTCGCCGCAGCCCAGGGCAGTGGACGCCTGGATCTGGCACAACGGATCATCGAGCGCTGGCGGCAATGGGAGCCGGACAATCCCGCCGCCCTGGAGGCCGCCTTCCGCCTGGCCCTGGCCAGTGGCGATACGCAGAGCGCCTGGACAGACGGTCAGCAGTTGTTGGCCCTGCGACCGGAGGATGACGAGCTGCTGGCCCAGCTGGCGCAACTGGGCGAATGGAACGGCCATGTGGACGAGGCGCTCGACCTCTGGCTGCGGCTGCTCGCCCGGCAAGACGATCCCGCCCGGCGTGATCACGCCTGGAAGCTGGCCGCCCGCGCCTTCCGCTTCGACGCGGTGGTGGAACTGCTGGGCGGCGCCTCCCAGACCCGCCAGTTGGACAAGACCGAGCTGGATTCACTGATCTTCGCCTATGAATCCCTCGGCGACCCCGTGGCGGAAGAGCAATGGCTGCGCGGCTACATCAAGCGCCAGCCCAAGCAGCGCCTGGCCTGGGAACGCCTGCAACAGTTGCTGAGCCGTACCGAACAGGACGAAGCCGCCGCCGCGCAGTGGGCCGTCTTCGGCCAGCGCTTCCCCTTGAGCACCGAGGAATACCTGACCTGGGCCCAGAACCTGCTGCAGCTCTTCAAGCCGGAGGAAGCCTGGGCAGTGCTGGAACGCATGCCTGCCAAACAGCGGCAAGGCGACGACTATTGGCGGCTGCGCGCCGATCTGGCCTGGGAGTTGGAGCGCGATACCGAGGCCCAGCAGGCGCTCGAACGCCTGGCGGCGAGCAGCAAGGGGCTGACCAGAACCGACGAGGAACGGCTGCTGGAGCTCTATCAGCGGACCGCACCGCAGAAGGCGCTCGTCCTGCTGGAAAAAAGCTGGGAGAAAGGCAAGGACCAGAATCGTCTGACCCAGGCGCTGCAATGGGCCGAGCAACTCAAGGACAGCGTGGCCCTGGAGCGGCTGCTGGCCAGCGCCGCCCGCGTGCCAGCTTCCGCCGACAACCCCGCGGTGTGGCTGGCGCGAGCGGGCCTCGACTTCCAGCGTGGTCGCGTCAGCCAGGCCGAAACCGGCTATCGGCAGGCCCTGGAGCGCTTCCCGGACGACGACAGATTCCGCGAACGCCTGCTGTGGCTGCTCATCGACCAGAATCGCCAGGTCGAGCTGGCTACCCTGTTGCGCGACTGGCAAGGCCGCGCCCGTGACAGCGACGTACTCTGGCTGCCCTTCGGCAGTGGCCTGGTGCTGCTGGGTCAAGCCGAGGAAGGTCTCGTCTGGTATCGCCGTTATCTCGCTGCCCATCCCCAGGACTGGCTGGTGCAGGCGGCCTACGCCGATGCCCTCGACGCTGCCGGGCACCAGGATGCGGCCCTGCGCCTGCGTAAGGCGGTAACCCCGCATCTGGCCGGTGACGAGCTACCGGCGACCCCCGAGCGTTACGCCACCTACCTGCGGCTGCTGACCAGCCTGCGCGGGCCCCAGGCGGCACTGGCCCAGGCCCGTGCCTGGCAGGATGGCTCGCCGAGCATGCTGCAACTCTGGTTCGACCAGTGGCTGG
This sequence comes from Pseudomonas oryzihabitans, assembly GCF_006384975.1. Classification (NCBI taxonomy): domain Bacteria; kingdom Pseudomonadati; phylum Pseudomonadota; class Gammaproteobacteria; order Pseudomonadales; family Pseudomonadaceae; genus Pseudomonas; species Pseudomonas oryzihabitans. Next base: position 3,954,212 of record NZ_CP021645.1, on the reverse strand, counting down.
ATGCCCTCAGCCAGAACAATGACGACGGCCTCAAGGGCGAGTGGCTGGCCTGGGCCAAGAGCCGCGGCCTGAAGGTCCGCCAGTACGAGCAGTTGCAGGAAGTGCTGCGCCGGCAGAATCGCGGCGAGCTGGAGAAGGTGCTGGCGGCGGGCGACCTGGACCCGGCGCAGCGCGTCGAGGTGCTGCAGCGCCTCGGCCAGGCCGGCGACGCCCAGGCGGCGGCCCTGACGGCAGCCGGCGATGAGCCACCGGAGGTCATCCAGCGACAGTTGCTGCGCCAGGCCACCGAGCAGGCCGAGCGCACGCCCAACGGCGTCCAGGCCGGTTGGGAAAGACGCGACTATGGCGGCCTGGTCGAGCAGGGTACGGAAGTCCGCGCGGCTCGCCGTCTCGCCGACGACGTCTATGCCGATGTCCAGCTCAAGCAGGACCGGGTGACGAGCAGCGGTCTGCAATCCGATGCCCTGGGCAACGAACACCAGATGCTGCTCAAGGTGCTCAAGAACCTGGCCGACGGCGGCCTGGAGACCACCGTGGATGCCAGCCAGCGCAGCGACAGCCATCGTATCGGCCTGGGCGTCGCCCGGACCTGGCGGCTGGACAGCAACACCGAGATCGAGGCAGCGCTGGACTGGCATCGGCAACCGGACGAGAGCGGCTATCTGCGTGCCCTCGGTCGCCGCGACAGCGTCAGTCTGGCGGGCCGTCACAACCTGACCCCGCGGGACCAGTTGAGCTGGCGGGCGTCGCACAACCGCTATTCGAGTCGCGATGGCGATGCCCTGGGCAGCGGCTTCGCCTTCAACCTGGAGCTGAGCCACCTGCTCTTCTTCGAAGGCCCCACCTGGCAGGTGCGCAGCGGCGTGACCTACCAGCAGAACAAGGCACGCAGCACCCTGCCCGACAGCGTGACCCGTTACCTGCAACCCCTGGTCGGCAGCGGCGAGAACGGCGAGATCACCGCCGCGGATCTGGAGGCGTTGCGCGGGACCCAACTGTTGCAGGATCGCTATGGCCAGCTCTATGTCGGCAGCAGCTGGCGGCGCGGCATTCCCGGTTCGCTCAACCGCACCCATCCCCAGTACACCTGGCTGGTGGACACCCTGGTCGGCTGGCAGTGGACCGAACGCGAATTCAACTACGGTTTGAATGTCGGCCTGGGCATGGCAGTGCTCGGCGACGACGAACTGGCGTTCACCGCCGGCTACCAGTCCGCGCCCCAGGGCAGCGGCGGCCAGGCCGGCAGCACCCTGGGCATTCAATACAGCAACAGAATCGGTCGCTAGGCCGCTTCAAGGGAGAGAGTTCATGAAGATCACGCGTTTGCTCGCCGCCAGTGTCGCCACCCTGCTCCTGGTCGGCTGCTCGAGCTTTACCCGCCCCAGCGGCGAGACCCTGCCCAAGGATGCCCGCTGGGGTCTGGTGCCCCTGGCCAACTATGCCCAGGCGCCCATGGCCGGCGATCGCGCGGCGCAGATCCTGGTCAGCGTGCTCGGCGAGCGCGGTGTCCACCCCCAGGTCTATGACGACAGCCAGGCCGGCAGTCCCACCGACGACGAGAAGGCCCGGCAGCGCGCGGCCCTGGACTGGGCGCGTCAGCAGAATCTGCAATACGTGCTCACCGGCAGCGTCGACGAGTGGCAATACAAGAATGGCCTGGACGGCGAGCCGGCGGTGGGCGTGACCCTGCAGGTGCTGGATCCCGCCAGCGGCAAGGTGCTGTGGAGCAATAGCGGGGCACGTTCCGGCTGGTCGCGCGAGAGCCTGGCGGCCACCGCGCAGAAGGTCCTGCGCGGCACCTTCGACGAGCTGCGGCTGAACTGATGGCCCTGCAATCCGTCCACAAGGACTTCACCCTGGCGCCCCGCGCCAGTGGCCGCCTGTCCTGGCTGGAGACCCTGCTGGTCACGGCGGCTGCCCTGGGCCTGGGCTTCTGGCTGGTGCCCGACGATCCACTGATGGTGGGGCTGGCCTTTCCCTGGGTGGTGTTCGCGCCCATCCTCATGGGAGTCCGCTATGGCTTCATGCGCGGGCTGGTGAGTGCCAGCCTGCTGGTGGCGGCACTGCTCTATCTGCACTATCAGGGCTATCCGGCCTACGCGGAGATTCCGCCGTCCTTCATCGTCGGCGTGCTGCTCAGCGCCATGCTGGTGGGCGAATTCCGCGATCTCTGGGATCGTCGCCTGGAGCGCCTGGACCTGGCCAACGACTATCGCCAGCTGCGTCTGGACGAATTCACCCGCGCGCACCACCTGCTGCGGATCTCCCACGACCGCCTGGAGCAGCGCGTCGCCGGCAATGACCTGAGCCTGCGCAGTTCGCTGTTGGACCTGCGCCGGCAACTGCGCGAAGTGCCCCGCGAACAGGATGCGCTGCAAGCCCTGGCCGAGCCCATCGTCGGACTGCTGACGCAGTACGGCTCGCTGCGGGTGGCGGGACTGTACCGGGTACTGGCGGACGGCCAGGTGGATCGTCGCGCCCTGGCCAGCCAGGGCGAGATGCCCGGCATCGATCCCGACGACCTGCTGGTGCGCCTGACCCTCGAACGCGGCGAGACCCTGAGCATCCGCCAGGCCCTGCTGGAACGCGGCGAGACCCAGCATTCGGCGCTACAGGCCTGCGTACCCCTGCTGGACACCGAGGAGCGCCTGCTGGCGGTGCTGGCCATCGAGCAGATGCCGTTCTTCTCCTTCAACGAGCGCACCCTCAACCTGCTGACCATCCTCGCCGGCCACATCGCCGACCTGCTGGGCAGCGATCCCCAGGCGCTGGCCCTGGCCGACGACGACGCCCAGCAATTCTCCCAGCACCTCAAACGCTCGCTGCGCGACGCCCAGCAGCACGCCCTGCCGGCCTGCCTGTTCTGCTTCGAGATGACCGAGGCCGACGGCGGCGAACGCGCCCTGGCGCTACTGGAAGGCAGCCGCCGCGGTCTCGACCTGCAACTGCGCCTGACCAATGGGGCCGGCCATCCCTGTCTGCTGGTCTTGCTGCCGCTGACCTCCTCCGACGGCCTGGAGGGCTATCGCCGTCGCCTGCGCCAGCTGCTGGCCGAGCGCTACGGCCAAGACAGCACCCTGGAGAGCCTGGGCGTGCGCAGCCACGAGCACGAGCTGCTACCCAAGACCCGCGCCCAGGAACTGCGCGTCTTCCTATTCAACGAGTGTGGCCTGCATGAACAGCAAGTGGCTGTTTAGCGGCGCCTTCGCCTTCGAGGCCAGCAGCTGGGCGCTGCTGTTCGCCAACCTGCCGGTGGCGGCCGCCGCCCTGGCCTTCGCCACCGCCCACGCCGCCGGCAGCGCCCTGCTGGCCGGCGGTGCCTGGCTGCTGCTGCCCCGGCGCTACCAGCGACCGCTGCCCTGGAGTCCGCTGTTCCTCTTCGCCCTGGCCTTCTTCATTCCCCTGGTGGGCGCGGCCGGGGTGATCGCCGCGGTCTTCCCGGCGCTCTACCTGCCGCGCAAGAGACGCGAGATCGCCTGGGAGGCGCGCAGCGTGCCCAACCTGCCGTTCCGTCCGCTGGAGCGCCGCGAAGAGATGCTGTTCAGCGACGGCGGCCTGCAGGACGTGCTGCGCCACGCGCCCAGTACCGACAAGCGATTGACCGCCCTGTTCGCCACCCGGCGCATGCCGGGGCGCGACGCCATCCCCATCCTCAAGCTGGCCCTGCGCGATCCAGCCGACGACGTGCGACTGCTCGCCTATTCGATGCTCGACCAGCAGGAAAGCCAGATCAACCAGCGCATCGAGACCCAACTCGGCGAGCTGGCCAGCACCCCGGCCGACCGCCAGGCGGCGCTGCACGGCACCCTGGCCCGTGGCTACTGGGAGCTGGCCTACCTGGGCCTGGCCCAGGGTAGCGTCCTGCGCCACGTGCTCGGGCAGGCCCGCGAGCACATCGAGCTGGCGCTGGCCGGCGAGGAGAACGAAGAGCTGCGCATCCTGGCCGGGCGTATCGCCCTGGAGCAGGGCGAGCCCGAGCGGGCCCTGGAGTTCTTCCAGGCGGCCGAGGCGGCCGGCGTGCCACCGGCCCAGCTGGCGCCCTTCCGCGCCGAGATCGCCTTCCTGCGCCGCGATTACACGGTCATCCCGGCGCTGCTCGACAGCCTGCCGGCGGATCTGAAAAAGCGGCCGCCGTTCGCCGCCCTGGTGAAGTACTGGTTATGAAAGACGCCCCTGCCGCCACCGTCACGCCCGATGTCTGCCTGCTGCTGGAGGGCACCTGGCCCTATGTGCGTGGTGGGGTGTCGAGCTGGGTCAACCAGCTGATCCTCGGCTTGCCCGAGCTGACCTTCTCGGTGTTCTTCATCGGCGGCCAGCGCGAGAACTACGAGAAGCGCCACTACGCCATCCCGCCCAACGTGGTGCATATCGAGGAACACTTCCTCGCCGGCTCCTGGGTGCCCAAGGCCGTGCCCATCAGCCCGCGACGGCAGGCGCCGGTGCAGTTGCTGCGCGACCTGCATGCCTTCCTGCACCACCCCGACGAACCCAGTGCCGCCCAGGGCGACGCCCTGGTGGACGCCTTCGCCCAGGGCAGCGTAACCCTGGACGACTTCATGTACAGCCGCGCCAGTTGGGAGGCCATCACCGAAGGCTACGAGCGCTATTGCACCGACCCCTCCTTCGTCGACTACCTCTGGACCCTGCGCGCCATGCAGGCGCCCTTGCTGATGCTGGCCGAGGCCGCGCGCCGCCTGCCCAGGCCGCGGATGATCCACTCCATCTCCACCGGCTACGCCGGCATGCTCGGCGCCGTCCTGCAGCGGCGCTGGGGCTGTAATTTCCTACTCAGCGAGCACGGCATCTATACCAAGGAACGCAAGATCGACCTGGCCCAGGCCAAGTGGATCGCCGAAGGCCCCGACGAGGCCCTGCGCACCGGCCTGGACGTGGACGTCAGCTACATCCGCCGGCTATGGATCCGCTTCTTCGAGCGCATCGGCCTGCTCACCTACAAGGCCGCCAACCCGATCATCTCGCTCTACGACGGCAACCGTCGCCGGCAGATCCAGGACGGCGCCGATCCGACGCGCTGCCGGGTGATCCCCAACGGCATCAGCCTCACCCAGTGGCAGGACGCCCTGGAGCGGCGTCCCGAGGGCGTGCCGCCGGTGGTCGGGCTACTCGGCCGGGTGGTGCCGATCAAGGACGTGAAGACCTTCATCCGCGCCATGCGCGGGGTGATCAGTGCCATGCCCGAGGCCGAGGCCTGGGTGGTCGGCCCCGAGGACGAAGACGAGGAATACGCCGCCGAATGCCACAGCCTGGTCACCAGCCTGGGCCTGGAGGGCAAGGTGAAATTCCTCGGTTTCCAGAAGATCGGCGACATCCTGCCCAAGCTCGGGCTGATGGTGCTGACCTCCATCAGCGAGGCCCAGCCGCTGGTGATCCTCGAAGGCTGGGCCGCCGGGGTGCCGGTGGTGAGCAGCGACGTGGGCTCCTGCCGCGAACTCATCGAGGGCTCCACGCCCGAGGATCGCGCCCTGGGCACCGGCGGCAGCGTGGTCGCCATCGCCGATCCCCAGGCCACCGCCCGCGCCATCCTCGCCCTGCTGCGCAACCCTGGCCGCTGGCAGGCCGCGCAGCGCACTGGCCTCGCCCGGGTCAATCGCTACTACACCGAGCCGCTGATGCTGGAACGCTATCGCGAGCTCTACCAGGACGCCATCGGGAGGGTCGTCTGACATGGCCGGCATTGGTTTCGAACTGCGCAAGATCCTCGCTCGCGACTCCTACACCGCCACCCTGCGCGCCTATGTCTACGCCGGCCTGATCAGTTCCGGTCCCTGGGTACTGTCGATCATCAGCGTCATGCTGATCGGCGTGCTGGCCACCGGCATCGTCACCCCCAGCGTGCTGATCCGCCAGTTCCTGGTCACGGTGACCTACCTCATGGCCAGCTCGCTGATCCTCACCGGCGGCCTGCAGCTGTACTTCACCCGCTTCGTCTCGGACCGGCTGTTCGAGGAAAAACAGGCCAGCATCCTGCCCAACCTGGTGGGCATCCTGCTCCTGGTCACCCTGGTGGCCGGGGCCCTGGGCCTGGTGCTGCTGGCGACCCTGTTCAGCCAGCCATTCGCCTATCGCCTGCTGGTGCTGGCCAACTTCGTCACCCTCTGCGACCTCTGGCTGGTGATCATCTTTCTGTCGGGGATGAAGGCCTACAACCGCATCCTGGTGGTGATGACCCTGGGTTACAGCATCATGATCGCCGCGGCCTTCGTGCTGCGCTTCCTCGGCATGAACGGCCTGCTGATGGCCTTGCTGCTGGGCCACGCCGCCCTGCTGTTCATCTTTCTCTACGACATCATCCGTGAGTACCCGGCCGAGCGCCTGGTGGCCTTCGACTTCCTCGACCGCAAGCAGATCTTCATCAGCCTGCTGGTGACCGGCTTCTTCTACAACCTGGGCATCTGGGTCGACAAATTCATCTTCTGGTTCGACCCCCTGACCTCCGACGCCGTCATCGGCCCGCTGCGCGCCTCCATCCTCTACGACCTGCCGATCTTTCTCGCCTACCTCGCCATCATCCCCGGCATGGCGGTGTTCCTGGTGCGCATCGAGACCGACTTCGCCGAGTGGTACGAACGGGTGTTCAACGCCGTGCGCGGCGGCGAGACGCTGCAGCACATCAGCCAGCTCAAGGAACAGATGATCCTGGCCATCCGCCAGGGCCTGCTGGAGATCTGCAAGGTGCAGGGCCTGACCCTGGTGCTGGTGTTCCTGCTGGCACCGCAGCTCTTGGCCTGGCTGGGCATGTCGCACTACTACCTGCCGCTGTTCTACATCGACGTGGTGGGGGTGAGCATCCAGGTGGTGTTCATGGCCCTGCTCAACGTCTTCTTCTACCTGGACCGGCGCGACACGGTACTGATGCTCTGCACCCTGTTTCTCGGCCTCAACCTGGCGCTGACCCTGCTCAGCATCGAGCTGGGTCCGAGCTTCTTCGGCTACGGCTTCACCGTCTCCCTGGCCTGTTGCGTGCTGCTCGGCCTGCACCGGCTGGACCGGGTACTGGACGACCTGGAGTACGACACCTTCATGCTCCGCCACTGACGGTAGCCGACACCGGACGAACGGTGTGACCCGGCTCAAGCACGGGCGTCCAAAGCAGCTCACCCCTGCAGGACCCTGCCATGAATACCGCCGCCTTGCGCCTCGTGATCCAGACTACCCAGGTGCGGGCCCGGGACAGTGGCGAGGCCAGCCGCACCTATGCCGATCAGGCGGCGCGCAACGCCAGCGACGGCGCCAGCCGTGGCCCGGCGCTGGAACGCTTCGCCAGCGCCTATGTCGAGCGCGTGCCCGATGCGCTGGATGCCCTGCTGCACCAGGCACGGGCCGTGGCCTTCGAAGCGCCCCTGGCGCTCGTGCTGGAACGGGCCCTGGCCGGCTTCGCGCCCGCCGCGCTGGCCCAGGCGCCCTCGGCCAGCCTGGCGCTGCTCGCCGCGGCCTATCGCTTCCATCGCCTGCTCGAAGGCCTGCATGACCGCCTGGCCGCCTGGTGGGGCGCGGCCTGTGCGCCGGCGGCGCCCAGCCTGGGCAATCTCATCGCCCACCAGGTGCTGGGCCAACTCACCGTCGCGGCGCTGGAGGATGCGGTGGATGGTTGGCTCGACGATCTGGACGCCAGCGTCGAGCCCCGGCTGACGCGCCAGTGCTTCCAGCCGCGGCAGCGGCGTGGCGCCCCGGCGTGCGTGCCAAGCGCCCTGACTCGCAGCCGCCAGCGGCAACGCAGCGTTCGATAAAACGCACGTTTCGGCGCTTTCGACGGCCGAGTGTCAAATATATTGATAACCCTTCCGACCCTGGTTTAGGGTGGCTGCTCACCGCCATTAGCGAGGAGTCACCCATGAGCTTGCCCAGCCGCGCCGAGTGGGAGCAGCGCTTCCAAGGTCTCACCCTGGAAGGTCGCGCCTTCATCGACGGCGCCTATGTCGACGCCCTCTCCGGCGCCACCTTCGATTGCCTGAGCCCGGTGGACGGGCGCTTCCTCGCCAAGGTCGCCAGCTGTGACGCCGCCGACGCCGACCGCGCCGTCGCCGCCGCCCGCGCCAGCTTCCAGCAGGGCACCTGGTCGCAACTGGCACCGGCCCAGCGCAAGCGCGTGCTGATCCGCTTCGCCGACCTGCTGCTGGCCAATGCCGAGGAACTGGCGCTGCTGGAAACCCTGGACATGGGCAAGCCCATCGCCGACTCCTTCACCATCGACGTGCCCGGCTCGGCCAATGCCATCCGCTGGAGCGCCGAGGCCATCGACAAGCTCTACGACGAAGTCGCCCCCACGCCCCATGACCAACTGGGCTTGGTCACCCGCGAGCCGGTCGGCGTGGTCGCTGCCGTGGTGCCCTGGAACTTCCCGCTGATGATGGCCTGCTGGAAACTCGGCCCGGCCCTGGCCACCGGCAACTCGGTGGTGCTCAAGCCCTCGGAGAAGTCGCCGCTGACCGCCATCCGCGTCGCCCAGCTGGCGCAGCAGGCCGGCATTCCCGCCGGGGTGTTCAACGTGCTGCCGGGCTACGGCCATAACGTCGGCAAGGCCCTGGGCCTGCACCCCGACGTCGACACCATCGTCTTCACCGGCTCCACCCGGGTCGCCAAGCAGTTGCTGGCCTACTCCGGCGAATCCAACATGAAGCGCGTCTGGCTGGAGGCGGGCGGCAAGAGCCCCAACATCGTCTTCGCCGACGCCCCCGACCTCAAGGACGCCGCGGCTGCGGCCGCCAGCGGCATCGCCTTCAACCAGGGCGAGGTCTGCACCGCCGGCTCGCGCCTGCTGGTGGAGCGTTCCATCAAGGACCAATTCCTGCCGCTGGTGATCGAGGCCCTCAAGGGCTGGAAGCCCGGCCACGCCCTGGAGCCGGAGACCAACGTCGGCGCCCTGGTGGACACCACCCAGCTGGACACCGTGCTGCGCTACATCGAGGCCGGCCATGCCGAAGGCGCCACCCTGGTGGCCGGGGGCAAGCGCACCCTGGAAGAGACCGGCGGCGTCTACGTCGAGCCGACCATCTTCGACGGCGTGAGCAACGCCATGAAGATCGCCCAGGAAGAGATCTTCGGCCCGGTGCTCTCGGTGATCACCTTCGACACCGCCGAGGAAGCCATCCAGATCGCCAACGACACCCAGTACGGCCTGGCCGCCGCGGTCTGGACCCGCGACATCTCCAAGGCCCACAAGACCGCCCGCGCCCTGCGCGCCGGCAGCGTCTGGGTCAACCAGTACGACGGCGGTGACATGACCGCGCCCTTCGGCGGCTTCAAGCAATCCGGCAACGGTCGCGACAAGTCCCTGCACGCCTTCGACAAGTACACCGAGCTCAAGGCGACCTGGATCAAGTTGTAAGGGCGCAGGGGGCGCCAAGCGGTTCGCGCGTCCCCGATCCTAACCTGGACAGCCGCTCCACATCAGCCAGCGACCTCTGCGATGGGTAACGGCCGTGGCGCCAGCCGGGTCGACAGCACCACCGCCGTCTCGGTCCGCCCATAAGGATCGAACACCGCGAGGGTGTTCTCCAGCGCGGCCAACGAGGGCGCCACCACCTTGAGCACGAAGGCCGCTTCTCCCGTGACATGGAAGGCTTCGCGCACCTCGGGCATGTCGGCCAGCAAGGCTTCGATCCGCGGATAACGCTCGGCCGGCACGAACAGCCGGATCAGGGCGGTGACCGGATAGCCCACGGCATGGCTGTCGATTTCGGTTCGATAGCCACGGACCACGCCACGTTCCTCGAGCCGCTTGAGACGTTCCGCCAGCGCCGGACTGGACAGCCCTACCCGCCGGCTCAACTCGGCGAGACTGAGTCTGGCATCCGTCTGTAATTCCCTGAGCAAACGGCGATCGAGGCGATCCAGCGGCTTGGTCATCGACGAACCTTCATTCCTTCGGTTTACCCAGCAGCATACCTGCGAAAGGCCATGGAGCCGCCGACCTCCGGGTAGCCAGACTGGCCTCCTTCATCCGGAGGAAAGCCCCATGATCGTCTTGCAAGGAATGCTGTTGGGTGTCGCCATCGCCGCACCGGTGGGTCCGATCAGCCTGCTGTGCATGCAGCGCAGTCTCGCCGGCGGCTTCGGCGCCGGCTTGAGGTTCGGTTTGGGTATCGCCCTGGCCGACGGCCTCTTCGCCGTGGCCGGGGCACTGGGCGCCACCGCCCTGGCGACGCTGTTCGGCACCTTGCAGCCCTGGCTGCAACGCCTGGCCGCGCTCTATCTGGGCTATCTGGCCTGGCGGACCTGGCAAGCCGCGCGAGCAGCGGCGCCAGCCCAGGCGCCAACGCCGGGTGGCTATCGGGAGATCGCCACGGGATTCTCGCTGACCCTGGCCAACCCCCTCACCATCCTCAGTTTCGCCACCCTGTTCATGGGCCTCCCCCCGAGCGCGGCCTCGCTGAGCAGTCAACTGACCCTGGCAGCCGGTCTCTTCCTCGGCTCCCTGCTGTGGTGGCTAGCGCTGGCAGGGCTTTGCGGCAGCCTCAGGCAGACGCTGAAGCCCCGCTGGCAGCGCCGCATCGATCTGCTGGCAGCGCTGGGACTGGCCGGCCTGGGGCTGTTCGTCCTGCTGCGTAGCCTTTGAGCGGCCCCTGGCGGTCCGCTCAGCCCAGCAGATCCACCAACAGATCGTCATGGCGTCGCTGCTGCCGGTCCAGGCGCAGTTGGCGGGTGCGGAAGATCGACTTGAGGTCTTCCAGGGCCTTGGCGAAGTCGTCGTTGATGATCAGGTAGTCGTACTCGACGTAGTGACTCATCTCGCTCACCGCCTCGCGCATGCGGCGCTCGATGATCTCGGCGCTGTCCTGGCCACGGTTGTCCAGGCGCTGGCGCAGGGCGGCCTGGCTCGGCGGCAGGATGAAAATGGACTGGGCATGGGGCAGCTTGCGGCGTACCTGCTGGGCGCCCTGCCAGTCGATCTCCAGGATCAGGTCGTGGCCTTCGGCGAGGGTGCGCTCCAGCGCCGCCTGAGAGGTACCGTAGTAGTTGCCGAACACCTCGGCATGTTCGAGGAAATCCCCGTGTTCGAGCAGTTGGGTGAAGGTCGCGCAGTCGACGAAGTGATAGTTCACCCCATCCGCTTCACCTGGCCGCATGGCGCGGGTGGTGTGGGAAACCGACACGCGCACCTCGGGCAGGGCGTCCAGCAAGGCCTTGACCAGGCTGGTCTTGCCGGCGCCGGAGGGCGCGGAAACGATGTAGAGGGTGCCGGGAAGGGCTGTCATGGAAGTCCGCCTATTCGATGTTCTGCACTTGCTCGCGCATCTGTTCGATGAGCACCTTGAGATTGATGGCCGCCTGAGAGGCGCGGGCATCGATGGCCTTGGAGCCGAGGGTGTTGGCCTCGCGATTGAGTTCCTGCATGAGGAAGTCCAGGCGCCGGCCCGCCGCGCCGCTGCCGGCCAGGACCCGCCGCACCTCGGCCACATGGGTCTCCAGGCGGTCCAGCTCTTCGGCCACGTCGCTCTTTTGCGCCAGCAGCACCAATTCCTGCTCCAGGCGCGTCGGCTCGAACTCGACGCCCGCCTCGGCGCAGCGCTCGAGAATACGCCGCCGCTGCAGCGCCAGCAGCTCCGGCAGCAACGCCCGTAGCGTCGCCACTTCCGCCAGCACCTGGACCAGTCGTTCCTCGATCAGGCGGCTCAACTCCCGGCCCTCGCGCAGGCGGCTTTCCAGCAACTCGTCCAGCGCCGCGTCGAACAGCGCCAGCACCTGCGCCCTGCGTTCGGCGTCATCCACTTCGGCCCCGACCAGCACGCCGGGCCAGGCCAGCACGGCCAGCGGGTCGAGCTTGGCCGGCCGGGCGATCAGCGCCGCGACGTCTTCGGCGGCGGATACCAGCTGAGCCGCCCGGCGGGCGTCGACGCGCAGGGCCATGGCCTCGTCGCGCTCTTCGCGCAGCACGCACTCCACCTTGCCGCGCGACAGCCGCCGGCGCAGCGCTTCGCGCACCCCCGGTTCGGCGTCACGACAGGTCTCGGGCAGGCGCAGGTGCGGTTCCAGATAGCGGTGGTTGACGGAGCGCAGCTCCCAACTCAGGGTGCCCTGGGGCCCCGGTCGCTCGACCCGGGCGAACGCCGTCATGCTGTGCACCATGGCAGGATCCTCGTCTGGCGATGCGCGGAAGACCAGGCGATCCGGCCGTTCCCCGCACGTAAAACGCACGATTCTAACGCACCTGATCGGGGCGCCCAATGCATCCGTGTGCACGAACCGGGCGCTCCCTATACTATGGGGCCAGATTTCTACGCCCTACAGGAAAGCCCCAATGAAGCGTCCCAGTGGCCGCGCCGCCGATCAGCTGCGCCCCATCCGCATCACCCGCAACTACACCAAGCACGCCGAAGGCTCGGTCCTGGTGGAGTTCGGCGACACCAAGGTGATCTGCACCGCCAGCGTCGAGGCCGGGGTGCCGCGCTTTCTCAAGGGCAAGGGCCAGGGCTGGCTCACCGCCGAATACGGCATGCTGCCGCGCGCGACCGGCGAGCGGAACCAGCGCGAAGCCGCCAAGGGCAAGCAGGGTGGTCGGACGCTGGAGATCCAGCGACTGATCGGGCGCTCGCTGCGCGCCGCGGTCGACCTCTCCAAGCTGGGCGAGAACACCATCTATATCGACTGCGACGTGATCCAGGCCGATGGCGGTACCCGTACCGCCTCGGTGACCGGTGCCTGTGTTGCCCTGGTCGACGCCCTGGGCGCCCTCAAGCGCCGGGGCAATCTCAAGGGCAATCCGCTCAAGCAGATGGTGGCCGCCATCTCCGTGGGTATCTACCAGGGTACCCCGGTGCTCGACCTGGACTACCTGGAAGACTCCGCCGCCGAGACCGATCTCAACGTGATCATGACCGATGCCGGTGGTTTCATCGAAGTTCAGGGCACCGCCGAAGGTGCGCCCTTCCAGCCGGCCGAACTCAACGCCATGCTCGAACTGGCCCAGACCGGTCTGCGCGACCTGTTCGAGATCCAGCAAGCCGCCCTGCGCGGCGAATGACCGAAGGCCCACGCCATGCATGATCTCGTCCCCGCTCCCAGTGCCGATGCCCGGCGCTGGGCCATGCTCTGCCACTACGCGGCCTTCTTCGGTTTCGTGGTGCCCTTCATCGGCAACGTCATAGGTCCGCTGGTGGTCTGGCAGCTCAAGCGCGAGGACGACCCCTTCATCGATCGCCAGGGCAAGGAAGCGCTGAACTTCCAGCTCACCGTCACCCTGGTGCACATGATCTGCGCGCTGCTGGCGTGGGTGCTGATCGGTATTCCGCTGATGCTGCTGGTGGCCTGCGTGGCCTTCGTGCTGACGGTGATCGCCGGCATCAAGGCCAACCAGGGCCGCGACTACCGATATCCCCTGACCTGGCGGATGGTGAGTTAAAGGCTTTTTGTGGCCTGCTTCCGATTCCCGCGTTGAGGATTTCCGCTAGCGCCGGCGCCGTTTGACAGGCGCCGGAAGCCCTCCGCTATCATCCCTTCGGCTGACTTCTTTCACGCTGCTGCAGCGACCCTTTCTTGCGGTCGCTAGCGGTAGCGTGCCCGCCTTTCCGCCTTTGCCTCTGCAGCCCGTCGATAACGCCAAGGTGGCGTGTCGCCGGTGCGCCTCGCTTCTCACGGTGGCCCACGACGCCATCGGCAGCACAACAGGGATGATCATCATGACGGTTGCCACCGCTACCCCCAATGCCTTCCAGCGCGTGCTCGAATGGCGCTATTCCACCCTGATGGTGTGGACGGCGATAGGCCTGCTGTTCGTCGAGACCTTTTCCGGTTTTCTGCGCTACGCCCTGGACATGGTCGGCGCCTCGGCGCTGGTCTATCTGCCCAAGATCGCTTGCCTGGCGCTCTTCGCCCTGCAGCTGGCCACGGTCAGGATCCCCAAGGTGATCTGGGTCGGCTTGCTCGCCGGCCTGGCCTACGCCGCCCTCGCCCTGCTCCACGGTGGCACTTTCAACAACGTGCTGTTCTCGCTGTTCGTCTACAGCCCGTTGCTGTTCGGCCTGCTCTGCGGCCGCGAGCTGCTCAAGCAGCGCCGGTTGCTGGCGCGGGCCATGTTCCTGCTGCTGGTCGCCTGCCTGATCGGCATCGCCCTGGACAAATTCACCTCGGTTCCCTGGAAGGGCTACAGCTACAACCTGGGCGGCAACGACATCGCCGGCAATACCCAGTGGGTCGCCGGTGAAGAGGACCGCATCGCCGGTTTCGCCCGGGTATCCAACGTGCTGGCGGCGCTGATCGCCGTCTACTGCCTGTTCCTCGCGCAATTCGCCCGCTCCAAGGCGCTCTGGCTGGTGGTCGCCCTGGTCGGCTTCTTCGGCATCCTGCTCACCACCAGCAAGGCGCCCGCCGCCGCCTTCGCCTTTACCCTGGTGCTGATGATGACCCGCCGCTTCCAGTGGCCGACCTACGCCCTGATCCTGCTGGCCGTGGTGGGTGGCATGCTGCTGCCGGTGCTCGGCCTGGTCCGCGACTTCGATCCCCTGGTGGTGATGAGCGACAGCGGCCTGGCCTCTTTCTACGATCGCCTGGTCAACACCTGGCCCAATGTCGTCGCGGAGATGAGCCGCCACGGCTGGACGGTCGAGGGTGCCGGCTTCGGCCTGTTCGGCAGCTCCATGGCCGCCTTCCCCGTCCCGGGGATCGACCTCTTCGTCACCAGCGACAGCAGCGTGGTCTATCTCTGGTGCGTGTTCGGGGTCGTCGGCATCCTTGGCTATGCCCTGCAGTTGCCGGTGTTCATCCGCCTGCACACCGCGCCCGACCGCCTGAGCCACACCCTGCTGGCCATCGCCTTCTGCCTCTGCCTGATCGGCTGGACCACCGACCTCTTCGATATCGGCGTCGGCAACCTCTTCGTCGGCATCATCCTCGGCTACGTGCTGATGCGCGATGCAGCAGACGATGAGCAGCAGCGCCTGCGACCGGTCAGCGGTAGCGCCCTGGCCGACTGAGCGCTGGCGGCTAACGAAAAAGGCCGATCCCTCGCGAGATCGGCCTTTTTTATGGGCGCTCGGCTCAGGTCACCGGCGCCGGATTGAACAGCGCCAGGTCGTTGTGCAGGCGATGGCGCTCGGCCCAGGTCTGGCGCCGGCCGCTGGCCACGTCCAGGTAGCACTGGAAGATTTCCCAGCCCATCTCCTCCAGCGACAAGCGTCCGCTCACCACCCGCCCGGCATCGATGTCGATCAGATCGGGCCAGCGCTCGGCCAACTGGGTGCGGGTCGAGACCTTGATCACCGGCACCATGGACAGCCCATAGGGCGTGCCGCGACCGGTGGTGAAGATGTGCAGGTTCATGCCCGCCGCCAGCTGCAGGGTGCCGCAGATGAAGTCGCTGGCCGGGGTGGCGGCGAAGTACAGGCCCTTGCCCTTGATCTTCTCGCCGGGTGCTATGACCCCGGCGATGGGGCTGGTGCCGGACTTGGCGATGGAGCCCATGGCCTTTTCGACGATGTTGTTCAGCCCGCCCTTCTTGTTGCCAGGGGTGGTATTGGCGCTGCGGTCGGCCATGCCCCGCTCCAGGTAGCGGTCGTACCAGTCCATTTCGCGGATCAGGGCGTCGGCCACCGCGGGGGTGGCGGCGCGCGGGGTCAGCAAGTGGATGCCGTCGCGCACCTCGGTGTTCTCGGAGAACATCACCGTGGCACCCGCGCGCACCAGCAGATCGGCGGCCACGCCCAGGGCCGGGTTGGCGGTGATGCCGGAGAAGGCGTCGCTGCCGCCGCACTGCATGCCCACCACCAGCTCGGACGCCGGCACCGTTTCACGGCGGCGCTGGTCGAGCACTTCCAGCCGCGCCTCGATCAGCCCCATGATCTGCTCGACCATGCCGGCGAAGCCGTTGGCCGAATCCTGCAGGCGGAACAGCCAGGCCTCTTCATCCTGCCCGGCCGTGAGATCGTCGCCCGGCATCAGTTGGCTGGCCTGCAGCTTCTCGCAGCCCAGACCGATCACCAACGCCTGGCCGCCGAAGTTGGGATTGCGGCTGATGTTGTGCAGGGTGCGGATCGGAATCACCGCATCGGGTGCATTGATGGCCACGCCGCAGCCGTAGCTGTGGGACAGGGGCACCACGTCGTCGACGTTGGGATAGCGCGGCAGGATCTCCTTGCGCACCCGCTCCACGCAGAGTTCCAGCACCCCCACCACGCACTGCACGGTGGTGGTCACCGCCAGGATGTTGCGGGTGCCGACGCTACCGTCCGGATTGCGAAAGCCCTCGAAGGTATAGCCTTCCAGGGGTTCGCCGACCTGGCCAGGCGCGGTGGCCTTGGGCAGGTTGTCCAGCGCTGGCGGTTCCGGCATGCGCAGCAGGGCCTCGGTGATCCAACTGCCGGCGGGAATATCCTGCAGGGCGTAGCCGATGACCTCGCCATAGCGCACTACCTTGGCGCCCTCCTTGAAATCCACCAGGGAAACCTTGTGACTCTGGGGAATGGCCTCGACGGTGGTCAGGCCGTCGGCGAAGGCGCTGCCAGCGGCCACGCCGGGTTCGTTGACCACCACCCCGACATTGTCCTGGGGATGGAGCTTGATGTAGCGCGGCGAATCTCGGTGATCGATCAGGTGCATGGTCTTATTCTCCGTCGGGATCAGGCCCGGACTGGGTCAGGCTGAGGTGCGCCCAGGAATTCGCCGCGGGAGGTACGCCGTTCGACGCGTGGGATGCGCCCGGCGCGGGGCAGGGTCAGGGGTGCCAGGATCATGAAATCCCCCCCTTGAGCCTGGCGGACCTCCTGACTGCTGGCGGCCACCGCGAAAGGCAGCGACAGGGTTGGATAGCACCTACCGGTAGGTCTTGCGGCGTCCATGGTGGAGTCCTCTCGCCTGATTGTTGTTATCGAGCGCGGCCTGGCTGCAGCATGATTGCGCAATCATCACGAGACGCAATCATCCGGCGCAGCCCGCGCTTGACCCAAGACTAGCCATGATTGCGCAACCAAACAAGTACGACGTCTAACGACACTACCGCCGACAGTCAGGTCGTGGCGCGGTCGATGATGTGGAAGCCGGTATCGAGGCGTATGGGCTGCTGGGGCCGCTCGCCCCCGCCAAGACGCTGCAGCAGCGCCTCCGCCGCCAGGGTGCCCATGCGCTCCCCCGCCACGCTGACCGATGACAGCGCCGGATGCATCTGGGCCGCGCTGGAGAGATTGCCGAAGCCCAGCACCGCCAGATCCTCGGGCACGCCAAGACCGCGACTCGCGGCTTCCGCCATCACGCCCTGGGCGACGGTATCGGAACTGCAGACCACCACGTCCTGGGGCTCACCTCGGGCTAGCAACCGCTGCAGCCCGATCCGTCCGGACTCCACCAGGGCGGGTGCCGGCAGGATTTCCACGGCGGGCTCCGCCACACCCAGCTCGGCCAGGCGGTCGACCAGACTCTGGCAGCGACGCAGGGCACGGGGATCGTCCACCGACACCACGGCGAAGCGGCGATAACCGCGGGCGTGCAGGTGCTCAGCCTGGGCCCGGCCCACGGCTTCGTGGGAGAAGCCCACCTGCATGTCCAGCGGCGCCTCGCTCAGGTCCCAGGATTCCACCACCGGAATGCCGGCCTGCGCCAGGCGCTCGCGGCTGGCCGCGGTATGCAGGGTGCCGGTCAGCACGATGCCATCGGGCCGGCGCCCCAGTACGGCGGCCAGCAGCTGTTCCTCCTGTTCGGCACTGTAGCCGGTCAGGCCCAACAGGGTCTGGTAGCCGGCCTGGGCCAGGCGATCCATCAGCGCCTGCACCGTCTCGGCGAAGATGGAGTGGACGATGGTCGGCACGAACAGCGCCACCAGGCGACTGCGCTTGGAGGCCAGGCCGCCCGCCAGCAGATTGGGCACGTAGCCGGTGGCCTGGACCGCCGCCAGCACCTTGGTGCGCGCCGCCTCGCTGACGATCTCCGGCCGGTTCAGCGCCCGCGAAACGGTGATCGGCGACACCCCGGCGACGCGGGCGACATCAATCAGGGTGGGAGCGCCGGGATTGACCGCGGTAGCGGAGGCTTTGCTGGACTTCTTGGCCATGGAACGCCGGGGACGACGAAGAAGCGGCCATGGTAACGGGTGCCGGGAGTAGCGTCCCGCAAGAACACCGTAGCGTGGAAAACCGCAGAGCGTTTTCCACATCGAGCGGTACGGCAGTGGTGGATGAGGCTGCGCCGTCATCCACCCTACACGTGCGCTTACCACGGCCACGACGGTCCGCCAAAGCGGCCACTCCTGAGAGCCACCTTAGGTTGGGTTGAGCGCAGCGAAGCCCAACATTGCCTCGGAGCCGGCCATGTTGGGCTTCGACGATAGAACCGTCTCAACCCAACCTACGGTCTATCGCATCCTTGGCCGCGAGGCGCCCTACCCGCCCATCGCCGTCCGAATATCCGCCGCCAGCTCCAGCACCCGGGCTTCCTCGGTATCCCAGGAGCACATGAAGCGCGCCCCGCCGCTGCCGATGAAGGTGTAGAAGCGCCAGCCGCGACTGCGCAGGAACTCCAGCGCCGGCTCCGAGAGTTGCAGGAACACCGAATTGGCCTCCACCGGGAACATGAAGTCCACCCCGGGCACATCGC
Source organism: Pseudomonas oryzihabitans (assembly GCF_006384975.1). NCBI lineage: Bacteria > Pseudomonadati > Pseudomonadota > Gammaproteobacteria > Pseudomonadales > Pseudomonadaceae > Pseudomonas > Pseudomonas oryzihabitans. The sequence continues at coordinate 3,935,675 of NZ_CP021645.1, read as the reverse complement.
GGACCCGCTCGGCGAGGAGTTGGGCCATGCCGTTGGCGTGGCGGGCATGGCGCAGCCAGGTGTCGTTCTCCAGTACGCCGAGCCAGGGCGCGGAGAGGAATCTCATCTTGGAGGCCAGTTGGCCGGCCTGTTTGCAGCGGTATTCGAAGTCCTCGGCCAGGTCGCGGTTGAAGAACAGGATCGCCTCCCCCACCGCCATGCCGCTCTTGGTACCGCCGAAGCAGAGCACGTCGACGCCGGCTTTCCAGGTCACCTCGGCCGGCGTGCAACCCAGGCTGGCCACGGCGTTGGAGAAGCGCGAGCCGTCCATATGCAGGTGCAGACCGAGGTCGCGGCAGGTGGCGCTGATGGCGTGCAGCTCATGCAGCCCATAGAGGGTACCCACCTCGGTGGCCTGGGTGACGGTCACCGCCCGTGGTTTGGGAAAGTGGATGTCGGCGCGCTTGGTGGCGATCTGCTGGATGGCGCCGGGTGTCAGCTTGCCGTGATGCGACGGCGCCAGCAGCAGCTTGGAGCCGTTGGAGAAGAATTCCGGCGCGCCGCATTCGTCGGTCTCGACGTGGGCGGTGTCGGCGCAGATCACGCTGTGATAGCTCTGGCACAGGGCGGCCAGGGCCAGGGAGTTGGCCGCCGTGCCGTTGAAGGCGAAGAACACCTCGCAGTCGGTCTCGAACAGTTGGCGAAAGCGATCAGCGGCGCGTGCCGTCCAGCTGTCGTTGCCATAGGCGGTCTCGTGACCGACGTTGGCCGCGGCCATGGCCGCCCAGGCTTCCGGGCAGATGCCGGAGTAGTTGTCACTGGCGAATTGCTGGGCATTGCTGCTCATGGGGCGGTCCTCGCCACGGGTTCGGTACGTGCGAGCAGCCAATCGCGCGCGGCACCCTCAACCCGCGGCAGCACGCGGCGGCGCACCTCGGCGTGATAGCTATCCAGCCAGTCCAGCTCGTCGGCGCGCAACAGGGCGAGATCCAGGCAGCGGGTATCCAGCGGGCAGAGGGTCAGGGTTTCGAAGGTCAGGAAATCACCGAACTCGGTGCTCTCCGCCCGGGTGCACAGCAGCAGGTTTTCCAGGCGCACGCCCCACTGTCCGGGGCGATAGATGCCCGGTTCGTTGGAGGTGATCATGCCCTCGCGCAGCTCATGGTGCGGCGTGATGGTGGCATAGAAGGAAATCGACTGGGGCCCCTCGTGCACGTTGAGGAAGTAGCCCACGCCGTGGCCGGTGCCATGGCCGTAGTCAATGCCGGCCGCCCAGATCGGCTCGCGGGCCAGGGCGTCGAGCATGGGCGCGGCGACCCCGGCGGGAAAGCGCGCCCGCGACAGCGCCAGCATGCCCTTGAGTACCAGGGTAAAGTCACGTTTCTGCGCCGCATTGGGCGTGCCTATGGGCACCACCCGGGTGATATCGGTGGTGCCGCCCAGGTACTGGCCGCCGCTGTCGATCAGCAGCAGACCGTCGCCCTGGAGTTCGGCATGGGCTTCTTCGGTGGCACGGTAGTGCGGCAGGGCGCCACCGGCGTTGAAACCGGCGATGGTGGCGAAGCTCAGGGAGACGAAATTCGGCCGGGCGGCACGCGCCTCGGTCAACCAGTCGTCCACGGTCAACTCGGTGAGCCGTTCGCCGCGGGCCAGGGCCGCTTCGAAGCGGGCGAAGAAGACGCACAGCGCCGCGCCATCCTCTTCCATGGCCGTGCGCACCTGGGCCACTTCCCCGGCAGTCTTGCAGGCCTTGAGCAGGGTGGAAGGATTGATCTGCTCCAGGCGCTTAACACCCGTAGGCGCGGCCTCGACCAGCCCCAGGGTGACCCGCGCCGGATCTACCAATAGGCGGCTGCCCGCAGGTAGGCGCGCCAATTCGGCAGCCGCCTGATCGTAGTCGACCAGGGTCACGCCATCGGCCACCAGCGCGGCGCGGATCTCGGCGGAGACCTTGGCCGGATCGATGAACAGTTGGCAGCTGTCCTGGCCCAGCAGTAGATGAGCGAGGAATACCGGGTTGTAGGGGACATCCGCGCCGCGCAGGTTGAGCAGCCAGGCGATGTCGTCCAGCGAGGAGATGAAATGCCAATCCGCACCCGCCTCGGCCATAACCTGGCGGACCTGGGCGAACTTGGCGGTGCGCGCCTGGGGCGCAAAGGGCGGGGCATGCACGAAGACCGGCGCGGTCGGCAGCTCCGGCCGCTCGCTCCAGATCGCCGCTAGCGGATCGCGCTCGGTGCGCAGCTGGATGTTCTTGGGCTCAAGCACCTGGCGTAGCGCGGCAGCGGCGCCCAGGGACAGCACCTGGCCATCCACCAGCACCGTACCGCCCGCGGGAACCTGGGCAGCCAGCCAGTGCAGATGGGCCTGGGGCTGGCTGGCGACCTGTTTCATCAGGTCGATGCCGCTGCCGGCCAGTTCGCGGGTGGCCTGCTCCCAGTAGCGGCTGTCGGTCCAGACGCCGGCGGCGTCATGGGTGACCAGCAGCAGCCCGGCGGAGCCGGTGAAGCCGGACAGCCAGGCGCGTCCCTGCCAGTATTCGGGCAGGTACTCGGACAGGTGGGGATCTGCGCTGGGGATCAGGCAGGCGTCGGCGCCCTGCTCGGCCAGGAAGGCGCGCAGGCGGGCAAGTCGTTGAGCGGGAGTGGCGGTCATGAACACCTCGACAAGGTCAGAGGCTCAGTGTGCCGCAGATATAAAAAAGCCGCACCCAAGGGTGCGGCGGAGAAAGACCAAAGGAGCAAAGAGGGGGGGTGGTCTTTCGAAAGCGGGGGTGACTCAGCGATGCGCGTCGGCGGCGGACTGGTCCTGGTAGTGCTGCATTGCCGCGTAATTCTGATTGACCAGCTTGTAACGCAGGCTGGGATTCTCGTCGGCGAAGGCGAACTGAGCGGAAGACAGGGCAGCGACAGCCAAGAGTAGAGCGGTCAGAGAACGTTTCATGTCGAACTCCTTATAAGGATGTGTTCATCGGGGTACGGGTCCATTCTAGGAAGTGTTCGCAACCTAATAAATAGCATGCTAACTAATTCAGTATTGCGAAATCTGTAATAACCGCTCTAGCGAGGGCCTTGCTGGTCTCCAGTGGATAGACGAGCACCCTGAGGCAGGAATCAACCGCCGCGATGAGCAAGGCAAGGTTGCTGCCGACCTTCACCGCTCAGCCGGCTGACCGGTGCAACACCTTGCTAGTCCTTGGCCCAGTAGCGCTGATCCTCGATCACCCGATTCTCCAGTTGCAGGCGCGCGGGGATTTCTTCCTTGAGGAAGTCGATCCAGGTCTTGATCTTGGCGTCGAGGAAACGCCGGGAGGGATAGAGCGCATGGATGTTGCGCTCGCGCAGGCGAAAGTGGGGCAGCAGCCGTACCAGGCTGCCATCGCGCAGGTAATTGACGGCGATGTAGCTGGGCAGCAGGCAGATCCCCATGCCCTGGCTCGCGACCCTGGCCATGGCCTCGGCGACATTGACCTGGAAGACATAGCGCGGCGCCACCTGCTGCTCGCCCTCTTCGCCGGCAAAGACCCAGCGTTCGGAAAAATTCGGATCGAGCAGGCGCAGGCAATCGTGCTCGGCGAGATCAGCCGGCACCTTGGGCGCCGGGTGCTTGGCCAGGTAGCTGGGCGCGGCGCAGACCACGCTGTAGACCCCACCCAGGCGCTGGGCGACGAAATCCGAATCGGCCAGCTCGGTATCCAGGGTGATGGCGATGTCGTGTCCGTCCTCCAGCAGCGCCGGATGGTTCTGCGACAGGTTCATGACGATCTCCACCTGGGGATAGCGCGCGCAAAAGCTCGACACCAGCGGCGCCAGCAGCTGGGTGCCCAGGCCGGTCATGGAGTGCAGGCGCAGATGGCCATGGGGCTTGAGGTGCGCCCCACTGGCCTCGGCCTCGGCCTCGCCGACGTCCTGCAGGATGCGCCGGCAGCGTTCGAGGTAGCGTTCACCCGCCTCGGTCAGCGCCAGCCGCCGCGTGGTGCGGTGCAGCAAGCGGGTCTGCAGATGGCTTTCCAGCTCGGCGAGCAGGCGCGACACCTGGGCGGTGGACAGGTCGAGGGTATTGGCAGCAGCCGTGAGACTGCCCAGATCCACGACCCGGACGAAGATGCGCATGCCTTGGAAAATATCCATTATTGCCTTTTTCGCAATGGAGTTTCGTCAAGCCGTCACTTTATTGAAAAAGTCGGACGCCCGATAGTGGTGCAGTGAGCTGCTGTGGATTCGGCGTTCGACCGCTGGATCCTTCCCTCCGGCAGTGGCTCCTTGGATAGCTCCTTGCGGCCTCCTGGCCGATGTCTTCAGCGAAGACCTCGACCAGGGGGCCGTTTTTTTTGCCCTCTTTCATCCTACCCCCTCAGCCCTCACGCCCTGGCTCGCGGATGCGATAGCTGGCGACGTACAGCGCCGGCAGGAACAGCAGGGTCAAGAGCGTCGCGGCCACGATGCCGCCGATCATGGCGTAGGCCATGGGCCCCCAGAACACCTCGCGGGCGATGGGGATCATGCCCAGGCTGGCGGCCGCGGCGGTCAGCAGGATCGGTCGGCGACGGTGCCGGGTGGCTTCCACCACGGCGTCCCAGGGCGAGCGACCGTCGCGTTCGAAGGCATCGATCTGGGTCACCAGGATCACCGAGTTGCGGATGATGATGCCGATCAGCGCCAGCACCCCGAGGATGGCGACGAAGCCCAGCGGCTGGCCGAAGGGGATCAGTCCCAGGACCACGCCGATCAGCCCGAGGGGTGCCACGCTCGCCACCAGGAATAGCTTGCGGATGCTGTGCAGCTGGATCATCAGGAAGGTGGCCATGAGGAACAGCATCAGCGGCACCACCTCGGCGATGGGTCCCTGGGCCTTGCTGCTCTCCTCCACCGTGCCCCCCACCGCCACGTGATAGCGCGGCGGTAGCTTGGCGATGAAGGCATCGACATCCGGTTGCAACTGCTTGACCAGGTCCGGCGCCAGGATGTCTCCGAGAATCGAGGCCTTGAGCGTGATGGTGGGCAGGCGGTCGCGCCGCCACACCAGCGGCTGCTCCAGGGCGTAGTCGATGCGGGCGAAGGCCTTGAGCGGCACCGCGGTGCCCTGGGGCGTCATGATCTGCAGGTTTTCCAGGGTCTCCACCGAGCGCCGCTCGGCCTCGCTGGCACGCGCCACCACGTTGACCAGATAGATGTCGTCGCGTACCTGGGTCACCGGGGTGCCGGTCACCACGCCATTGAGGATCTGCGCCACGTCCTGAGAGGAGAAGCCCAGTTGCCGCGCCTTGTCCTGGTTGACCTCCACCTTGAGCATCCGCGCCGGCTCGTTCCAGTCGTAGAGGAAGTCGCCCAGTTGCGGACTCTTGCCCAGCACGCTGGCCAGCGCCAGGGCCTGGCGGCGTACCTCGGCGACGTCCGGACCGCTGATGCGGTATTGGATCGGCCGACCCACCGGCGGGCCCATCTCCAGCGGCTGGACGTAGCCGGACAGGCCGACGAAGTCCTGGCGCAGCCGCTGCTTGAGCTTGGGCAAGAGGCGATTGCGCGCCTCCAGGTCCTTGGCCACCAGGATGACCTGGCCGTAGAAGGGATTCTCCAGTTGTTGGTCCAGCGGCAGATAGAACCGCACCGCGCCCTGGCCGACGTAGGAACTCCAGTGAGCCACGTCCGGGTCGTCGGCGAGGGTCTGCTCGAACCTGTCCATCTGCGCGCGGGTGGCGTCGAGGGAGGCGTTCTGCGGCAGGTTGAAGTCGATCAGCAACTCGGGTCGATCCGAGGACGGAAAGAACTGGTTCTGCACGAATTTCATGGCGAACAGGGCCGCAGCGAACAGCAGCACCGTGAGGGCGATGGTCAGCCAGCGATGGCGCATGGCGCCCAGCAGCAGGCCATCGGACCAGCGCGCCAGGCGGCCGGGCTGGTCGTGATCCTTTTTCTTCACCTGCTTGGGCAGGATGTGCACGCCGATCACCGGCGAGAAGAACACCGCGACGATCCACGACAACAGCAGCGCCACGGCGATCACCGCGAACAGGGTGAAGGTGTACTGGCCGGCGCTGCTGGAGTTGAGGCCGATGGGCACGAAGCCGGCCACCGTCACCAGGGTGCCGGTGAGCATGGGAAAGGCGGTGGACTCGTAGGCGAAGGTCGCCGAGCGGTGCAGCGACTCGCCCTCCTCGCGCTTGGTCACCATCATCTCCACGGTGATCATGGCGTCGTCCACCAGCAGGCCCAGGGCGATGATCAGCGCACCCAGGGAAATCCGCTGCATGGTGATGCCGCTGTACTCCATGAAGACGAACACCAGCGCCAGGGTCAGCGGAATCGACAGCGCCACCACCAGGCCGGCGCGCACGCCGAGGCTGATGAAGCTCACCACCAGCACGATGATGACCGCCTCGAACAGCGCCCGGGTGAAGCCGCCCACGGCCTTCTCCACCACCTGCGCCTGGTTGGAGACGATGTGCACGCCGATGCCGACCGGTAGATCGCCAGTGATCTCCTGCATCTTCTCGGTGAGGGCCGCGCCGAAGGTCTGGATGTTGCCGCCACTGCTCATGGCGATGGCCAGGCCGATGGCCGGCTGGCCGTTGTAGCGGAATAGCGAACTCGGCGGATCGGCGTAGCCGCTGCGGATGTCGGCGAGATCGGTGAGGCGGTAGAAGCGGTCGTCGATGCGCAGATTCACCGCGGCGAGATCGGTGGTGGAGCGGAATTCGCCGCTGGTTCTCACACTGATGCGCTCGGCCCCGGACTCGATGGTGCCCGAGGGGGTCACGGCGTTCTGCTGCTGCAGACTCTGCATCACCTGCCGCTGGTCGATGCCCAGGGCGGCCAGCTTGCGGGTGGAGAAGTCCAAGTAGATGACCTGGTTCTCCGCACCGAGCACCTGCACCTTGCCGATACCCGGTACGCTGCGGATCTCGCGGCGCACCTGCTCCACCTGATCGCGCAGCTGGCGCATGCTGAAGCCGTCGCCGGTGAAGGCATAGATGCTGCCGAAGACGTCGCCGAATTCGTCGTTGAAGGCCGGGCCCTGGATACCCTGGGGAAATTCGCCCTGGATGTCCGCGATCTTCTTGCGCACCTGGTACCAGATGTCGGGAATCGCCTTGGCCGGCGTGGTGTCGCGCAGATAGACGAACACCGTGGACTGCCCCGGCCGGGTGAAGCTCTTGGTGTAGTCGAGGGAATCCAGCTCTTCGAGCTTCTTCTCCACCCGCTCGGTGACCTGGCGCAGGGTCTCCTCGGTGGTCGCCCCCGGCCAGCGGGTCTGGATGACCATGGTCTTGATGGCGAAGGACGGATCTTCCTCACGCCCCAGTTTCATGTAGGAGAACACGCCCATCAGCAGGGCGACGAACATCAGGTACCAGACGAAGGATTGGTGGCGTAGCGCCCAGTCCGACAGGTTGAAGCCCTTCATGGCCGCACGCCCTCGCTATCCTTCACCTGCTGCCCTTCCTCGAGACTATTGACGCCGGCGACCACCACCCGCTCACCGGCCTTCAGACCACTGCCGATCCACGCCTGGCCGTCGGCCTCGCGCAGGACCTGGACCGGGCGCTGGCGGACGCGGGCCTGTTGGCCCTGGCCCTCCACCACCCAGACCGACGTCTGCTCGCCCTGGCGGCGCAGGGCCTGGACCGGCAGCGCCAGGCCCTCGGCGGCGGGCAGCTCCAGCTCGCCCTGTACCAGGCTGCCGATGCGCAGGGCGTCCGGCGGATCGAGCAGGGTCAGACGCACGCGCCGGGTGCGGGTGGTGGCATCGGCCTGGGGCTCGATCTCGCGGACCTTGCCCACCACCGCGACCTCCGGGTCCAGCGCCATGCGGACGGTCATCTGGCGCTCCGGTACGAGCTGGCCAATGGCTTGGGCCGGCAGATCCAGCACCGCCTCGCGGATGTCCGGGCGGGCGACCCGGACCACCGGCTGCCCGGCGGACACCACCTGGCCGACCTCGGCCTGCCAGGCGGTGATCACCCCGTCGAAATCGCTGTAGAGCTCGGCATAGTCGCGCTGATCGCGGGCCTGGCGCTCGGCGCTCAGCGCCTGCTCGCGCGAGGCCTCCAGCGTATGCAGCCGGGTCAGGGCCTGATCCAGCTGGGAGCGCGAGCCAACCCCTTGATCGAACAATTGCTGCTGGCGCCGGGCATCCGCCTTGGCATCGCGCCACTGGGCCTCGGCATCGGCGGTCTGGCCCTCGCGGCTGCGCAGGGCGTTGTCCTGGTCGGTGGGGTCCAGCGCTGCCAGCAACTGGCCCCGGCGTACCGCTGCGCCCACGTCGAGCGGGCGACGGGTCATGCGTCCACCGACGCGAAAGCCGAGCACGCTTTCGTAGCGCGCCTGGATGCTGCCGGCGAAGACTTCCCGCTGTGGCGCTGGCGCCTTCAGGGTCAGGGTCGCCACGGGCCGCACGGGCGGCGGCGGGGCCTCGTCGTCGGAGCAGCCGCTGAGCGCCAGCAGCAGCAAGAGCGTCAGCAGGCGCTTCATGGGCGCACCTCGGCGAAGGTCGAGCGCTCGGCGACCTCGACGCGCTGCCCGGGACTCAAGGACTGTCCCCCGGCGATCACGATGCGGTCGCCGGCCTTGAGGCCATCGCTGACGATGATGCTGTCACGGGTGTAACGCTCGATGTGCAAGGGTTGCAGACTCACCCGTCCGTCATCGTCCAGGCGCCACACCGCCGGCTGGTCGGTGGTGCCGTTCAGCGCCGTCCAGGGCAAGGCGAAGCCCTGCGCCGCCGTGCTCGGCACCTGGGCGTTGACCACCGCGCCCAGCGTCATGGCGGGTGGTGGCTGATCGAGTTGCACCTTGATGCGCACCGTGCCGGTAGCTGCCGCCACCGTCGGGGCGATCTCGCGCAGGGTGCCCCGGGTGGTCACCGCGGGTTGCGCCTGCAGGGAAACGGGCAGGGTCTGGCCGAGCTTCAATTCGCGGGACAGGGATTCGTAGAGATCGAAGACCGCATCCCGCTCGCCGCTCACTGCCAGGTCGAAGATCGCCGCCCCGGCCTGCACCACCTGCCCCGCCTCGGCATGGCGAGCGGTCAGCACCCCTGCGGCACTGGCGCGCAATTCGGTGTAACCCAGTTGCTTGCGCGCATCGTCGCGCTGGGCCACGGCGGCCTGCAGGGCGCTGCGGGCACCGTCGAGCGTCGCCTGGGCCTGATCGTACTGGCTGCGGCTGGTATAGCCCTTGGGCAACAGCGCGGCCTGGCGCTCGAAATCCACCCGCGCCAATCGCGTGCGGGCTTCCTGGGCGTCTACCTGGGCCTGGGCGGCGGCCAGATTGTTACGCAGGTCCTGGGGGTCCAGTCGCGCCAGCACCTGGCCTTCACGCACCCGGTTGCCGACGTCCGCCAACCGCTCGCTGATCTTGCCGCTCACCCGGAAACCGAGGGGGGTCTGGACCCGCGCCTGGATATCGCCGGTGAAGGTGATGGGCTGGGTATCGTTCACGGGACTCACCTGGGTCACCACCACCCGTGCCAGTTCCTGGGCAGGCGGCTGCTCCTGCGAGCAGCCCGTTGACAGTGCGACCAACCCCCACAGGGCGATGACCGGACTGCAGGTGACGAAGCGGGAAGCCCTCATGATTGTCCTTATTGGTAGAGGAGGAGCGCTCGCGAACTGACCACACCTGATGCAGAGGGTTCGCCTGGGCAATTGTCAGACGCATGGCCGAACTTGGGAAGCGCCGTAGCCGATTCCGCTGCGCATCGAGTCCCTCGTCGCTCAACCTGCCTACAAAATGTTCACAAATACCCTGGAACCCCTCATTCCGGGCGGCAGTCAACTAAGACGTGCACTACAGAGCTGTGTGTCTGTAGCTGAGGCCCGCCGCCGCGCGGAGCGGGCCAAACAACGAATTCACGGGTTCCTAGCCACGAGGCCGATATTCATGAAAAAGCTGCTGATTACCTCTACCGCTGTTGTGATGCTGTCCATGGCCACGGGTGTCTTCGCGGCCGACACCTCCAAGAGCAACACCGCGGTCAGCGGCTCGGCCACCGCGCCGGTGCCGGGCAAGACCACCGTCGAGGGTGGTGCGGACGGTGGCGCCAAGGTGCCCTTCAAAAGCGACAAGCCCAACAAGGTCGACGCGCGCAATCAGAACAACATGCAGTAACGGCCTGCCCCACGCGGGCGGTAACGAAAAAGCCCCGGCATGCCGGGGCTTTTTGCTGTCCGGGTGTCAGGCCGCAGACAAAACAAACCCCGCCGGAGCGGGGTTCGTGGAAGCTGTGCAGCCGCCGGGCTTAGCGCCAGAAAGGCTTGTGCATTTCCTGGTAACGCTGGGCCTCGGTGATGCCGGCGTCGGCCAGCATGCGGGTGTCGAGACGAGCCAGTTCGTTACGGCTGGCGATGCGACGCTGCCAGGTGGCCAGCGTGGAGAGCACGCGCAGAACGAAGGGGACGCGGGTGCTGGGTTCGGCTTGGTACAGCGAGGAACTGAAGGTGCGTTCCATGGTGGCTTTCCTTCCCGCTTATGACGGGTACTGGTCATCGAATGGCGCCATTGTCTCGCCAGGCGAGTGCTACCACCAGTAACAGTCCAGGGAAAGGTTCGCGGGTCACTCAGCACACAATTGCAACTGTACTGCTGCAATATGGGTCATTCTGTAACGTTTAGCACCATTACAGTGCATTTTTCGGTTACCAGAGGGAACAGACTAGAGAATTTGGCCTGTACAGTTCCGCTGAAGCCTTGCAAACAGAGGTGCTGTTCTACCTGTTACCGCCCTTTCTGTCCAGCACCACGCCCCAATTTTGCCCCACCAGGGTGCGACCCCGGCACCGTAGTTGCCGGGGTCGCCTGGCCGTCAAGGCGCCGCAGCTACCAGCGCGGGAGCCTGGGGCTGACGCCGCCCCACCCAGGTGCCGATGGCCATGACCGCCAGGGCCAGCAGGCCCGTGGCGATGATCTCGAAGCGGTGGGCTTCGCTGAACAGCATCACGGTGAGGGCACCGACGATGAACAGGATCACCGCCCAGGTCAGCCAGGGGAACAGCCACATGCGGAATTCCAACTGTTCACCCCGGGCGATCAGCTTGCGTCTCAGCCGCAGCTGGGTCACCGCGATCACCAGGTACACCAGCAGCGCCACGGCACCGGAGGTGGACAGCAGGAAGCTGAACACCGCCTCGGGCATGGTGTAGTTGGCGATGGTGGTCAGGAAACCCACGGCGGTACTGGCCAGCACGGCGGCGCGCGGTACACCGGCGCTGGAGGCGCGGCCCAGCTTGGCCGGGGCATCGCCGCGACGGGCAAGGGAATAGAGCATCCGCGAGGCGGTGTAGAGCGCCGAATTGAGGCAGCTGGCCACGGCGACCAGCACCACGCAATCGACGATCAGCTTGGCGTGGGGAATCGACAGTACCTCCAGCGCGCGCTGGTAGGAACCGACGAGCGGCAGCTGGGCATCGTTCCACGGCACCATGGACACCACCAGGAAGATGGATACCAGGTAGAACAGGGCGATCCGCCAGATCACCGAGTTGGTGGCCTTGCTGATCTGCCGCGACGGGTCCTTGGACTCGGCCGCGGCGATGGTGACGATCTCGGTGCCCATGAAGCTGAACATGGTGGTCAGCAGGGCGCCCATCACCGCGCCGAAACCGTTGGGCATAAAGCCACCGGTATGGGCCATGAGATTGCTCAGGCCACTGACTTCGCGACCCGGCAGCGCACCGACCAAGGCGGCCGCGCCCAGGGCGATAAAGGCGACGATGGCGATCACCTTGAGCAGGGCGAACCAGAATTCGAACTCGCCGTACTTGGCGACGCTGAACAGGTTGGTCACGGTCAGGATGCCGGTGATTACCAGGGCGAATTGCCAGGTGGCGACGGCCGGGAACCAGGCATTGAGGATGGCGGCGGCGGCCACGGCCTCGAGTGGGATCACCAGCACCCAGAACCACCAGTACAGCCAGCCGATGGTGAAGCCGGCCCAGCGACCGATGCCCTGCTGGGCATAGGAAGAAAAGGAGCCGGTATCGGGCGAGGCGACGGCCATCTCACCCAGCATGCGCATGACCAGCACCACCAGGGTACCGGCCAGGGCGTAGGCCAGCAGCACGGCAGGACCGGCCGCGGCGATAGCATGCCCGGAGCCGACGAACAGACCGGCACCGATCACGCCAGCGATGGACAACATGGTCACATGGCGCGGTTTGAGCTCCGGGGAAAGGTTGCATTCTACGTTGGACATAAGGTGTTACCTGACAACGGAAAGCCTCCTAAGTGCAACATGCGCGCCAGTCTCGCTGAAATCGGCACAACACGAACTCAAATGGTGCAAGACCTCGCGAAAAAGGGCGAAAACACGGCACTTATTTTCAATATCGCAATAAATATTTGACTAATAGGTACATTTTTTATTGACGACGCCAGACCTCAGCCCTGCTTCATTAGGTATCACTTGGTGCAACTTGCACCAATATGAGGCGTCATTGGGTGAAACCTTAGGTAACCCTAGGCCTGTCACGCGCATGGTGCCTTGGCTGGCAATGACCAATCGGGCTGGCGACTGGACCACAGCCGCTCTGGGTGTTCCAGCGCGCCAGGGTGCTCCCCTGCGCCGCCTCGGTAAGCGTTCGGGCATGGGTCTTAGTCGCAGGGTCGGGAACTTGGCGTGGCGCCAGGCCTCTGCACCTCTGCGACAAAATGTAACCGGCGCCCGGAGATGTTGGTAATATTCCAACAGATTAGCTAGCTAACCATAAGCCCTGCGGTTCCACGTCGGGCCCCTGATGAGACCCCAAGCATGTCCGCAGACGACTCTGTCCCGGCCCGTCGCGACTTCCTGCGCAAGTCCCTGAGCCTGATTCCCGTGGTGGCCTTGGCCGGCAGTGCCGCGCCGAGCCTGGCCCTCGCCGCCCCGACGCCGGTGGACAAGCCCGGCAGCAGCCCACGCGCGGATCACTATCAGCCGGTGTTCTTCACGGCAGAGGAATGGGCCTTCGTGCAAGCGGCGGTGGCCCGGCTGATTCCGGCGGACGAGCTGGGGCCGGGGGCGCTGGAAGCCGGCGCCTCTGAGTTCATCGACCGCCAGATGCAGACCGCCTATGCCCGCGGTGGCCTCTGGTACATGCAGGGCCCCTTCGCCGCCGATGCCGCGCCGGAAATGGGCTACCAGAGTCGGCTGGTGCCCCAGGACCTCTATCGCCTGGGCATCGCCGCGGTGGATCGCTGGACGGGTCAGCAACACGGCAAGCCCTTCGCCGAGCTCGCACCCGCCCAACAGGACGAGGCACTCAAGGCCCTGGAAAGCGGTGATGCCCAGCTAGACGGCGTGCCGGCCAAGCTGTTCTTCGCCCAGCTGCTGCAGAACACCAAGGAAGGCTTCTATTGCGATCCGCTGCATGGCGGCAACAAGGAACTGGTCGGCTGGAAGCTGGTGAATTTCCCCGGTGCCCGCGCCGACTTCATGGACTGGGTGGAGCGCGACGAACGCTATCCCCTGCCGCCGGTATCCATTCGCGGGGAGCGCGGCTGATGGCCAAGGTACTGCCCAGAAAGAACGTGGTGATCGTCGGCTTCGGCTGGACCGGCGCCATCATGGCCAAGGAACTGACCGAAGCCGGGCTGGACGTGGTGGCCCTGGAACGCGGCAGCTACCGGGACACCTATCCCGATGGCTCCTATCCCCAGGTGATCGACGAACTCACCTACAGCATCCGCAAGAAGCTGTTCGTCGATGTCTCCAAGGAAACCGTCACCATCCGCCACAGCGTCAATGACGTCGCCCTGCCCAATCGCCAGCTCGGCGTCTTCCTGCCCGGCGATGGCGTCGGCGGCGCCGGCCTGCACTGGTCCGGCGTGCACTTCCGCGTCGATCCGGTGGAACTGCGCCTGCGCAGCCACTACGAGGAGCGCTACGGCAAGAAATTCATTCCCGAGGGCATGACCATCCAGGACTTCGGCGTCAGCTACGCCGAGCTGGAGCCCTACTTCGACTTCGCCGAGAAGGTGTTCGGTACCTCGGGCACCGCCTGGACGATCAAGGGCCAGGTGGTGGGCGACGGCAAGGGCGGCAATCCCTATGCCGCGGATCGCTCCAGCGACTTCCCGTTGCCGGCGCAGAAGAACACCGTCTCGGCACAGCTGTTCGAACAGGCCGCGCGGGAGGTGGGCTATCACCCCTACAACCTGCCCTCGGCCAACACCTCGGGGCCCTACACCAACCCCTACGGCTGCCAGATGGGCCCGTGCAACTTCTGTGGCTATTGCAGCGGCTATGTCTGCTACATGTATTCGAAGGCCTCGCCGAATCTGAACATCCTGCCGGCGCTCAAGCAGGAACCGCGCTTCGAATTGCGCAGCCAGGCCCATGTGCTGAAGGTGAACCTGGACAGTACCGGCAAGAAGGCCACCGGGGTGACCTACCTGGACGCCCAGGGCCAGGAGCTGGAGCAGCCGGCCGACATCGTCGTGCTCGCCGCCTTCCAATTCAACAACGTGCGCCTGATGCTGCTCTCGGGCATCGGCCAGCCCTATGATCCCAAGACCGGCGAAGGCGTGGTCGGCCGCAACTTCGCCTACCAGAACATGGCCACCATCAAGGCCTTCTTCCGCAAGGATCAGCACCACACCAATCCCTTCATCGGCGCTGGTGGCAATGGCGTGGCGGTGGACGATTTCAACGCCGACAACTTCGACCACGGCCCCCACGGCTTCGTCGGCGGCTCGCCCATGTGGGTCAACCAGGCCGGCACCCGACCCATCGCCGGGGCGGCCAATCCGCCCGGCACGCCGCAGTGGGGCAGCGCCTGGAAAAAGGCCCAGGCCGGCTACTACAACCACCAGCTGTCGATGGACGCCCACGGGGCGCACCAGTCCTATCGCGACAACTACCTGGACCTGGACCCCACCTACCGCGACGCCTATGGCCAGCCGCTGCTGCGCATGACCTTCGACTGGAAGGACAACGACATCCGCATGACCCGCTTCATGGCGGCCAAGATGAAGAAGATCGCCGAGGCCATGAATCCCGAGCACATCAGCGTCGCGGTCAAGGATTTCGGTGGTCACTTCAACACCGCCAGCTACCAGACCACCCACCTGAACGGTGGCGCCATCATGGGCACCGATCCCAAGACCAGCGCGGTGAATCGCTACCTGCAGAGCTGGGACGTGCACAACGTCTTCGTGCCGGGTGCCTCGGCCTTTCCCCAGGGCCTGGGCTACAACCCCACCGGCTTGGTGGCGGCACTGACCTACTGGTCGGCGCGGGCCATCCGCGAGCAATACCTGAAGAACCCCGGCCCCCTGGTGCAGGCATGAGAGACGCGCCCATGATCCTCCGTACCCTCGCGACCCTGCTGCTGGGCGCCGGCCTTACGCTGGGCGTCCAGGCCGCCGACGACAATGACCCGGCATTGATCAAGAAAGGCGAATACCTGGCGCGCGCCGGTGACTGCGTGGCCTGCCACACCGCGCCGGGCGGCCAGCCCTTCGCTGGCGGCCTGCCCATGCAGACGCCCATCGGCACCCTCTATTCCACCAACATCACCCCGGATCGGCAGACCGGCATCGGCGACTACAGCTTCGCCGACTTCGACGCCGCCATCCGCCAGGGCATCGCCAAGGAGGGCCATACCCTCTACCCGGCCATGCCCTATCCCTCCTACGCCCGGGTCAGCGAGGGCGACATGCACGCCCTCTATGCCTACTTCATGCACGGCGTGACCCCGGTCGCCCAGGCCAATCGTGACAGCGACATCCCCTGGCCGCTGTCCATGCGCTGGCCCCTGGCGATCTGGCGCCAGCTGTTCGCCCCTGCGGTAGTGCAATTCCAGCCGGCCCCGGACCAGGACCCGGTGGTGGCGCGTGGCGCCTACCTGGTGGAAGGCCTCGGTCACTGCGGCGCCTGCCACACGCCACGCGCCCTGACCATGCAGGAAAAGGCGCTATCCCCCGCAGATGGCGCGGATTTCCTGGCCGGCAGCGCGCCGCTGGAAGGCTGGATCGCCAAGAACCTGCGTGGCGACCAGCGCGACGGCCTGGGCCGCTGGAGCGAGGAGCAACTGGTGCAATTCTTCAAGATCGGTCGCTCCGCCGACAGCGCCGTGTTCGGCGGCATGACCGAGGTGGTGCAGCACAGCCTGCAGTACCTGAGCGACGCCGATCTGCACGCCATCGCCCGCTATCTCAAGACCTTGCCACCCAAGGACCCGCACGATGCGCCCTTCCAGCCGGATGGCCGCGCCGCTGCCGCCCTCTGGCGCGGCGACGACAGCGCCCGCGGTGCCCAGGTCTATGTCGACAACTGCGCCGCCTGCCACCGCACCGACGGCCAGGGCTACGACCGGGTCTTCCCGGCCCTGGCCGGCAATCCAGTGTTGCGCACGGCCGATGCCAGCTCGCTGATCAACATAGTGCTCAAGGGCGGCACCCTGCCCGGCCTGCACACGGCGCCCTCGATGATCGTCATGCCGCCCTTCGGCTGGCGCCTGGACGACGCCCAGGTGGCCGACGTCGTCAGCTTCATCCGCGCCAGCTGGGGCAACGACGCCCCGCCGGTTAGCGCCGCCGACGTCGCCAAGTGGCGCACCGACGACAACCGCACCACCTCCGGCGACGATCTCGGCCAGGCCTTCGGCCATCGGCAACCGGCACCCGCGACCGCCGGGGGCGATACCCCGGCCGGGGCGCACTGAACCAATGCCCAGTTCCCTGTAGGGCCGGGTCGCGGTCGCCGATCCCACCGCACGCTCGCCAGGGGCTTTTCCAGACCTGACGAGCGGTAGCGGCTGGCGCGGCCCATCCTGATCGCGCCTGGGCGGTGCCACGCCATCCCTCAGTACACACCCCAGGCGCTCGCCAAGCCGAGTCCTAGACGCCTAGCCTTCCCTCGTCAGGCCACCAGACAGGACGCCTTCGACACCAGAGCGTCCGAACGCTTACTGCATAGCTGTCCGTTTCGCGCTATGCATTGGGATTTTGGCGCGAGTCCGACGGACATCGTGGGTGCTACTTTTTCGGGAAATCAGGCCGACTCGACTTTCGTGTCCGCAGTCGCAGCCCATAACGATGATCGCTGCATCCCTTAGCCATCCTGCCCTCACTTCGTCTTGCCCTGACAGGATTGCACCCGATGACCACCAAGCCGCTCATCGCGACCTCGACCCCCGTCGTCTCTTCCACCTCGCGCTGGTTCCAGCTGTGCGCCGGCGTCCTCTGCATGATGGCCATCTCCAGCCCCCAGTACGTCTGGACGCTGTTCACCGGCCCGCTGAGCGCCAAGCTAGGTTCCGGGCTGGCCTCGCTGCAGGTCACCTTCTCACTGCTGATCGTCCTGCAGACCTTCTTCTCCCCGGTCCAGGGGTTCCTGGTGGACCGCTTCGGCATCCGCAAGCTGATCGCCTGTGGCTGCGCCCTCAGCGGCCTGAGCTGGATCCTGGCCAGTCGCGCCGACAGCCTCGCCAGTCTCTACCTGACCTACGGCGTGCTCGGTGGCCTCGGCACCGGCATCGTCTACGTCGGCGTCGTCGGGCTGATGGTGCGCTGGTTCCCCGATCACCGCGGCCTCGCCGCCGGCGCCGTGGCGGCCGGTTATGGCATGGGCGCCATGGTCACCACCTTTCCCATCGCCAACAGTCTGAAGAGCCTGGGGCTGGAGACCACCCTGGTCACCTTCGGCGTGGTGCTGGGCATCGTCGGCCTGCTCGCCGCCCAGTTCCTGCGCCAGCCGCCGGCGCCGGCCAAAGCCCTGGCAGCCGAGGTCAGCACGGCCCCGGACATCGCGCCCAAGGCCATGCTCAAGACGCCGCTATTCTGGCTGATGTTCCTCATGTTCACCCTGATGTCCACCTCGGGCCTGATGGTCACCTCGCAGATGGCCAGCTTCGCCAAGGACTTCGGCATGACCGAGGTGATGGTGTTCGGCATGGCCGCCCTGCCGCTGGCCATGACCATCGACCGCATCTGCAATGGCCTGACCCGCCCGCTGTTCGGCTGGATCTCCGATCGCTGGGGCCGCGAGAACACCATGGCCTTCGCCTTCTGCTTCGAAGGCATCGCCATGACCCTCTGGCTGCTGACCAGTGACAACCCGGTGCTCTTCGTGCTGCTGTCGGGCGTCGTCTTCCTGGGTTGGGGAGAGATCTTCTCGCTGTTCCCCTCGACCCTCACCGACACCTTCGGCACCCGCCACGCCACCACCAACTACGGTTTCCTGTACATGGCCCAGGGCATCGGCTCGATCTTCGGCGGACCGGTCGCGGCCCTGCTGCACCAGTCCAGCGGCAGCTGGCTGCCGGTATTCGCCACCGCCATCGCCTTCGATCTCATCACCGCCGCCCTGGCCCTGCTGGTGCTCAAGCGCCTGCGCCAGCGCTGGCTGGCCCGTCACGCTCGCTAACGAGGAAACCCCATGCTCAACACCACCGTCGCCGCCCGCGGCATCGCCGTCGCCCCCCACAGCCTGGCGGCGCAGTCCGCCCTGGCGGTCCTGCGTGAAGGCGGCAATGCCGTGGAGGCCATGGTCGCCGCCGCGGCCAGTATCGCCGTGGTCTATCCGCACATGAACGGCCTGGGCGGTGATGGCTTCTGGCTGATCGTGCCGCCCGAGGGCGAGCCCATCGCCCTCGACGCCAGCGGCCCGGCTGGCAGCGGCGCGACCCTGGCCGCCTATGCCGACCTGAGCGCCATCCCCACCCGCGGTCCGCGCGCCGCGCTCACCGTGGCCGGTACCGTCGGCGGCTGGCAGGCCGCCCTGGAGGTGGCCGCGGAATTCGGCGGGCGCCTGCCGCTGCCGCGCCTGCTGGCCGATGCCATCCACTACGCCGAGGCCGGTATCCCGGTGACCGGATCCCAACACCTGGCGACCCTGGCCAAGCGCGCCGAACTGGAAGACCTTCCCGGCTTCGCCGCGACCTTTCTGCCCGACGGCGCCGTCCCCGCCGAAGGCGCCCTGTTCACCCAGCCGCGCCTGGCGGCCACCCTGCGCCAGCTGGCGGAGCGTGGCCTCGACGACTTCTATCGCGGCGACCTGGCCGCCCGCATCGCTGCCGACCTGACCGCGCTGGGCGCCCCGGTCACCGCCGCCGACCTTGCGGCCTATCGTGCCAAGCGAGTCAAGCCGCTGCACCTCGCCCACAGCGCGGGCAGTGTCTACAACCTGGCCCCGCCGTCCCAAGGCCTGGTCTCCCAGTTGATCCTCGGCCTCGCCGATCACGCCGGCCTCGGCGGCTGCACGGCCGATGGCAGCGCCCACGTCCACACCCTGGTGGAAGCCACCAAGCTGGCGTTCAAGGTGCGCGACGAGCACATCACCGACCCGGCGCACATGACCCTCGATGCCCAGGCCTGCCTGGAGCCCTCCTGGCTCGCCGACCTGGCCGGCCAGATCGATCCGCAGCGGGCTCGCCCCTGGGGGCGTGGCAAGGGGCCGGGTGACACCATCTGGATGGGCGTGATCGACGGCAACGGCTTGGCGGTGTCCTTCATCCAGAGCATCTACCATGAGTTCGGCAGTGGCGTGGTGCTGCCGGACAGCGGCCTCAACTGGCAGAACCGCGGCGCCTCCTTCAGCCTGGACCCCGCGCACATCCTGGCCCTGGCGCCAGGCAAGCAGCCGTTCCATACCCTCAACCCGGCCGCTGCCCGCCTGGCCGATGGCCGTACCCTGGTCTATGGCACCATGGGCGGCGACGGCCAGCCCCAGACCCAGGCGGCGGTGTTCAGTCGCTATGCGGTGTTCGGCCAGCGCCTGCAGGAGGCGATCACCGCGCCACGCTGGCTGCTGGGCCGCACCTGGGGCGAGAGCAGCGACAACCTCAAGTTGGAAAATCGCTTCCCCGCCGCGGTGATCGAAGAACTGCGCGCCCTTGGCCACGAGGTCGAGTTGCTGCCGCCCTTCAGCGAGACCATGGGCCACGCGGGCGCGGCGGTACGCCATGCCAACGGGCTGTTCGAAGGGGCCTTCGATCCGCGCAGCAACGGGGCGGCGGCGGGCTACTAGCTCAACGCCGCAACCAGGCCGGATCGACCGCGGCGAACACCTCATCCAGCCACTCCACCCAGGCCCGCACCCGTGGCGAGGTCTGGCTGGTCAGGGGATAGACCGCCGCCAGCGGCAGGCCTGGCGGGCGCTGGTCGGGCAGGACCTCGCACAGCCGGCCCGCAGCCAGGTCCGCCGCCACGTGATAGAGCGGCGCCTGGATCAGGCCCAGGCCGGCCAGGGCGGCGCCGACATAGATATCGGCGCCACTGAGCGCCAGCCGACCCGGCACTTCCGGGCAGAGCACGTCGCCTGCCTGCACGAACTCAAAGGGGAGCCGCCGACCGCTGCGCTGGGAGCGATAGTGCACCCCCTGGTGCTCGGCCAGATCGGCGAGGGTCGTCGGCTGGCCATGCCGCTCAAGATAATCCGGGCTGGCACAGGTCACCTGTACCAGTTCGCCCAGCGGCTGGGCGGCCAGACCCTCGTCGAGCAGGGGACCGCTGCGCAGCACGCAGTCGATGCCCTCGCCGATCACGTCCACCGGGCGGTCGTCGGCGCTGATCACCAACTCCAGGTCCGGATAGCGCTGGCAGAAATCCGGCAGGGCGGGCATCACCAGCACCCGCCCCAGGGAGCCGGGCAGATCGACGCGCAGTCGACCACGGGGCTGGCGACGCCGCTGGCTGAAAGCCCCCTCGATGTCGTCCAGCTCGGCCAACCAGCGTACGCAACGCTCGTAGTAGGCCGCGCCATCCAGGGTCGGACTGACCCGGCGGGTGGTGCGATGCAGTAGCGTCACCCCCAGATGAGCTTCCAGCTGTTGCACCAGCAGGGTCGCCATCGCCGGTGACAGGCCCAGGTCGGCCGCTGCCCGGGTAAAGGAGCGGCGCTCGACGATACGCACGAAGCCACGCATGGCTGCCAGTTGGTCCAAGATTATTCACCTAGGCTGAATACTGTCTGCCCTGATACCAGCTTTGTTCGCTCTCACTCAACACCTAGTCTGAAGGGGTCATTCACTGAGGAGCGCACGTCATGCTGCAACGACGACTGGGTTATAACGGCCCCCTGGTATCCGCCCTGGGCCTGGGCTGCATGGGCATGAGCGAGTTCTATGGGGCGACGGACGAGAGCGAAGCCCTCGCCACCCTGGACCTCGCCCTGGAGCGGGGCGTGACCCTGCTGGATACCGCCGACGCCTATGGCCCGCACCGTAACGAAGAACTGATCGGCCGGGCCCTGCGTGGACGCCGCGAGCGGGTGTTCCTGGCGACCAAGTTCGGCCTGGTGCGCAGCGCCGACCCCACCAGCCGTGGCGTGAACGGCCGACCCGACTATGTGCGCCAGGCGGTGGAAGGCAGTCTGCGCCGGTTGGCGGTCGATCATCTCGATCTCTATTACCAGCACCGGGTCGACCCCGAGGTGCCCATTGAGGACACCGTAGGCGCCATGGCCGAGCTGGTCCAAGCCGGCAAGGTGCGCTACCTGGGGCTGAGCGAGGCGTCCAGCGACACCCTCAGGCGTGCCCAGCAGGTACACCCCATCACCGCCCTGCAGAGCGAATTCTCGCTATGGTCCCGCGATCCGCTGGAGCACGGCATCCTCACCACCTGCCGCGAGCTGGGTGTGGCCCTAGTGGCCTACAGCCCCCTGGGTCGCGGCTTTCTCACCGGTGCCCTGAAGTCACCGGAGGATTTCGCCGCGGACGACTATCGCCGGCTGAGCCCCCGCTTCCAGGGCGAAAACTTCCAGCGCAACCTGGAACTGGTGGAACGGGTACGGGTCCTGGCCGAGGCCAAGGGCGTGACGCCCGGCCAGGTGGCCCTGGCCTGGGTACTGGCCCAGGGCGAGGATATCGTCCCCATCCCGGGCACCCGGCGCCGGCACTATCTGCTGGAAAATCTCGGTGCGCTCGAGGTGCGGTTGAGCGCAGGCGAAAAGGCCGAGCTGGATAGCCTTTTCACCGCGGACGCCGTGGCCGGGACGCGTTATCCGGCGGCCTGGATGCAACTGGTCGAGCGTTAGGCACCACCAAGCCCGTCGCCGACCGACGGGCTTGCGCTCTTGGCATCGATCCTGCTAGCTTGATCGGGTTAGTACCAAGCTGTCCCCAATCGCCGGACGCCCTTCCGCTCCTCAGAACAGCGTGAAATCCGCGTCACCTGGATCGCAAGATCCCTCGATTGTTCAGGATCTGCCGCCGTGGCCTCTGAATCTCGTGCCCGGCCGGTTGCCTGCCTTCCCAAGTACTTACCTGCATGCCTGGGCGTCTCGCCCACACGCTGCCTTCCTCCAGCCAGAGATTCAGCCGTCGGCCGTTATGGGCACGAGGTTGCTGGAGTTATTTCACCGCGCCGACTGAGCGTGGATCCCAAGGATAGACGTATGAACATTCAAAACCAGGCCATCGCGGCCATGCAACATCTCCAAGCGGCCTTCGCGCCGTTCCACTGCATCACCACCCCGGCTTCGCGCAAGGGCGGCTTCAGCTTCACCGTGGTCGACGAGCGCGGCGTGGCCTGTCGCAGCGAGCGCCTCTATCCCGAGCAGTACAGCGCTGCCGACGGGCTGGAGCGAGTCATCGCCCGTACCCGGCGCGCCCTGGCGGCCTGAGACGCGCTACGAGTGCCGGACGCATCACGGATTCCGTGATGCCCATGCCGGAAACCTCCATCTGCGGTATGTTTGGCACAGCTTCGCGTAGGCGTGAGCCAAACAATGAATCCCAAGATGGAGGTCGCATGTCGCAAGTCGTATTCATCCGCCATGGCCAGTCGGCGTGGAACCTGGAAAACCGCTTCAGTGGCTGGGCGGATGTGGATCTGACCGAACAGGGGATCCGCGAGGCCCACGAGGGCGGCCAGGCGCTCAAGGACGCCGGTTTCCTCTTCGACGTGGCCCACGTGTCGGTGCTCAAGCGCGCCGTCCGTACCCTGTGGCACGTCCAGGAAGGCATGGACCAGATGTGGCTGCCGGTGGTGAGCGACTGGCGCCTCAACGAGCGTCACTATGGCGGCCTGACCGGACTGAACAAGTCCGAGACCGCGGCCAAGTACGGCGAGGAGCAGGTGCTGGTGTGGCGCCGCAGCTACGACGTGCCGCCGCCCGAGCAGAGCGTCGAAGAGCAGAAGGCGCTGGCTGCCGATCCGCGCTATGCCGGTCTGTCGCTGGATCAGGTGCCGCGTACCGAATGCCTGAAGGACTGCGTTGAGCGCGTCCTGCCTTATTGGAACGAAGTCCTGGCCCCGGCCATCCGCAGTGGCCAGCGCGTGCTGGTGGTCGCCCACGGCAACTCCATGCGCGCCCTGATCAAGTACCTGGACAATATCTCCGACAGCGACATCGTCAGCCTCAATATCCCCAACGGCGTGCCGCTGGTGTACGAGTTCGACGATAACCTCAAGCCCACCAAGCACTACTATCTGGCCGACCCGGACGAGGTCGCCGCCAAGATGGCGGCGGTGGCCAATCAGGGCAAGGCGAAGTAAGGCATCTTTTGTCCGTCCTCCGGTGGAGACCTTGCAAGGTTTTCCACAGGGAGGACGCGGCGTAAGCGGTGGATAACACTGATGCCGTTATCCACCCTACGGACTGCCGACTTATCGCGGCCACGGGTCGCCGTAGGTTGGGTTGAGCGCAGCGAAGCCCAACAGGTCTCGCCTCAGGGTGCTGGCCATGTTGGGCTTCGACGATGAAGCCGTCTCAGCCCAACCTACGATCTAGCGCCTCACCACCCGCGCCTCGCCCAGCACGCCCTCTTCTTCCGCCTGACCCGCCTGGATTTCCTCGTCGGCTTCCACACCACCGTCACCCGGTGTCTTCTCACCTTTCTCCTTGCCCTCTTCGCTGTGGTGTTCGATCACCGCATTGATCTCCGCGCCGAACAGCAGCACCGCCGAGGAAATGTAGAAATACAGCAGCAGCACGATGATGGCGCCGATGCTGCCGTAGGTGGCGTTGTAGTTGGCGAAGTTCTGCACGTAGTAGCCGAAGCCCAGGGACGCCAGGATCCAGACCACCACGGCCAGCGCCGAGCCGGGGGTGATGAAGCGAAAGCTCTGCTTCACGTCCGGGGTGACGTAGTAGAGCGCGGCCACGGCGATCATCAGGATGAATACCGCCAGCGGCCAGCGGATCAGCGCCCAGAGGGTCACCATGTAGTCTTCCAGACCGACGTAGGCGGCCAGCCAGTTCATCACCTGGGGACCGAGTACCATCAGGGCCGCGGCGCTGAGCAGCAGGCCGGCGAGGCCTATGGTGTGCAGCACCGACAGGGGAATGCGCTTCCAGGCGGGGCGGCTTTCCACCACGTCGTAGGCGCTGTTCATGGCGGTCATCAGCGAACGGAAGCCGCCGGAGGCGGACCAGAGCGCGACGATGATACTGAAGGACAGCAGGCCGCCCTTCTGCGTCTGCAACTGGTCGATGATGGGATTGACGGTGTCCAGCGCGGTGACCGGCAGCAGGTAGGCGGCCTGTTCCCGCAGGAAGGTGAAGAAGTCCGGCAGGTGCAGGAAGCCGATCAGGGCGATGAGGAACAACAGGAAGGGAAACAGCGAGAACAGCATCTGGTAGGCCAGCGCCGCCGCATAGGTGGGCATGTCGTCGGCGACGAATTCCTGGACGGCACGCTTGATGAGAGTGAACGGCGAAACACCGCGCAGGCTGAAGGCGAACAAGGACATTGGCGGCTCCTGACGAACGTTCCTCGGGAAGGATTCCTGGAGGTTGTCTGAAGGTGCCTACGCCCGGCGGCTTTTCAGACAAGCCCTACCTTCAGAGTAGCGTTGGCCGGGTTGGTTGCGCCAAGGCGTCAGAAGCCCGACCCGGAGGCATCCCGGCAGGCGGCGATCTCGGCGGTGCTGGGCACCCTGAGCTCCTCTATGCCGCGACTTTCATCGAAGTGAATGTAGCCGGCAGCGGCGAAGTCGTGGAGCCAGCCATCCATGGGCCACATCCCCCAACGCGCCTGGAAACGCCGGGCATTCGCCAGGATGCTGGCGAAGTGATTGAGCGGCGGATGGTAGGTGGGGTGGTACTGGTGGAAGGCCCGAGCGTCGGCCTGATACACGGGCACCTCCGCCTCGCGGGCGCGAAAGGCGAAGTCGGTGTCTTCGCCACCATAGCCGCGATAGCCCTCGTCGAACCCGCCGATACGCTGGAAGGTGGCGCGGCGGCAGGCGAAGTTCAGCGACCAGAACAGCGGATGGGGCACCTCGGCACCGGGCGGACGATTCCGGTGCAAAGGATGTACGACGCCCTTGGCCAGCAGTTCAGCCGGCGTCCACTCGCCTTCGGCGACCCCGGCCGGCAGGTAGTGGACGAAGCCCTGGTGCAAGGCTTCGGGGCGCGCCGCCAGTGCCTGGCGATAGCCGTCGAGCAGGTCGGGCGCGGGGATGCAGTCCACGTCGAGAAACACCAGTTCCTCACCCGGCGCGGCGGCCACGGCGGTATTGCGCGCGGCGGCCAGGGGCAGGATGCCGTCGCCCATGACGCCGAGTACCTGGATCGGAAAGTGCGCGCTGTGCAGCGGGCGCGGTGCCTCATTCATCTGCACCACCACCAGGGCGGTGGGTGGCGTGGGCGCCAGCTCCAGGCCGCGGATGAGGTTGGCCAGCTGCCGCTCGCGGCCGTGGACCAGGGTCAGGACGATCATGCCAGCACCTCCCTGGCGACCGCCTGGATGCAGGCAGCGGCGCGGCGGGCACCCTTGCCGTCGCTCACCTGAGACCAACGCTGGGGATCGAGCTGGCGTGCCTTGGCCAGCAGCCCCGGCCAATCGCCGTCGGCGGGCCAGGCTTCGCAGGTGATCGCCAGGCCCTGGGCGGCCAGCAGCCGGCCGGTGGACAGTTGCTCGTCGAAGGGGCGGGCGTCCGGCAGGCAGACGAAGCGGCAGCGCAGATCGGCGAGCTCCGCCACCAGGCTGTCGCCGGCGGAGCCGACCACCACCTCGGCCCTGGTCAGCCAGGGCGCGGGGTCGGCGACACTGCCGGCGAAACTGAGGTTGGCCAGGGCCGGCGTGGCGTCGTCCGCTACCGGGCCCAGGACCGTCCACTGCCAGTCGGGACAGGCCCGCGCCGCGACGGCCAGGCGCGCGCGGCTGAAGGCGGTACCGCCATGGCCGGCGATGACCGTGACCGTCCGGGGCTCAGGCTGAGGCATGATTGGCTGCCCGGCATAGCGCGACAGGCTGCCGGCATAGCAGGTCTTGGCGCGCCAGGCGGCCGGTGTGCCAGGTTCTTCGAGGAGTTCTGAATAGGGCGCTAGCAGGCGGCTGGCGGTGGCATAGGCCATTTCATGGGCTGCATCGAAACGACTGCCGCGCTGGCGCAGATAGACAGTCGGGACGCCGCACAGGCGCGCCAGCAAGGCCACCTCGACCGAGACGTCGACCACCAGCAGGCAGGGCCAGGCGCGGCGGAACCAGTCCACCAGCAGCCCCATGCGCTCGCGCAGGCCCGCTACCCCCAGCGGGGCATAGTGCAGGCAGGCGAAGGCCTCGCCTTCGACGCCGGGCGCCACATCGGCCGGCAGCGGGCAGAGCTCGACATTGGGCAGGTCCACGGACGCGGGCAGGCGACTGCCGAACAGGGTCAGGGGGCCATCGAAGGCCGCGGCGATGGCCAGGGCGCGAGTCACGTGGCCGGCGCCGTGATGGTGGGCGTAGTAACCGATGCTTAGCTCAGCCACGGGCTACCCGACCGGCGGCGACAGCGGCGAGCAGGGACTCGTAGCGATCGATCATCAGCTGTTGGCTCCACTGGCCCTCGGCGCGCGCCCGGCAGGCCTCGCGGGACAACGACAAGGCCTCGCGCAGGGCCACCGCCAGGGCGGGTACGTCGCCGGGTGGGGCCAGGGCGCCGGTCTCGGCGGTGAGCAGTTCCGGCAGGGCGCCACGGGCGAAGGCGGCCACCGGCGTGCCACAGGCCAGGGATTCGGCGACGATCAGGCCGAAGGGTTCATCCCAACAGGGCGTGACCAGGCAGGCGCGGGCCTGGGCTACCTCGGCCGCCAGGGCGGTACGGCCCAGGTGGCCAAGGTAGACCGCCTGCTCGCCCAGCCGCGGGGCGATTTCCTGGCGGAAATAACGCTCGTCGGTGGCCTGGCCGGCCAGACGCAGGGGCACCCCCGCCTCCCGCGCGGCATCCAGTGCCAGGTGCGGGCCCTTGTCCGGCACCAGCCGGCCGAACCAGAGCGCATGCTCGCCCACCGGCGCCGTGCCCGGGCGCCAAGCGTCGAGATCGATGCCGTTGGGGATCACGTGGCAGGCCGGTGCCAACTCTGCCCAGTTGTCGGCATTGGCCTGGGACACGGTGCAGTAATGGCCTCCGCCGCGCCGATGCAGCTCGCCGATGGCGTTGATCAGCTCGAAGAACGGTGGGGTGTGCAGCACGGTGAGCATCGGGGTGCGGATCAACCCGGACATGGTCACCGGCACATAGTGCAGCGCATTGTTGAAGATGACGTCGAAGCCATGGCTGTCGATGCGTTGCAGGCAGTCGAGATAGCCGTGGTGCTCGTCGAGATACTCGGAGCTCAACACGTTGCGCTTGCGGCGGCAGCCATCCGCGCCGTAGTTGCCATCGTCGAGGATGGGCACCACGTTCAGCTCGGGCGCCGAGGCCGAGCTGGCGAACAGGGTCACGTCATGACCACGCGCGCGCAACTGCAGGGTGGTGTCGTAGGTGAAGGCCTCCAGACCGCCGGCGAAGGGCTGCCGCACCGGGTGCTTCAGGTGAGAGAGAATGCCTATGCGCATGGAACCGTCCGCCCGCTGTTGCCCCGTCATTCCACCGTCCTAAGAGCCAGTCGCTGGTTGATAGGAGTCTCACGGATGGGAATTGGTTGTGCGCTTCGTCGCCAAAGGCGTGCGGCGGGCAAACCTTCGAACCGACCAAGCGGTCACGACTCCTGGATCGGTCAATCTGGCAGACGATGGAGGTGCCCATGCGTTACGAACTGCACTACTGGCCCAGCATCCAGGGTCGCGGCGAATTCGTCCGGCTGGCGCTCGAAGAGGCTGGCGCGGACTATCTCGATGTCGGCAACGCCCCGGAGGGCGAGGGTCTAGGCGTACCGGCCATGGAGGCCTACCTGGAAGGCCAGAAGACTCGCCGCCCACCCTTCGCCCCGCCCTTTCTCAAGGCAGGCGACGAGGTCATCTCCCATGTCGCCAACATCCTGCAGTTCCTCGGACCGCGGCTGGATCTGGTCCCCGCCGACGAGGAGTCGCAGTTCTGGGTGCATGGCCTGCAACTGACCATCACCGATCTCACCGCCGAAGCCCATGATGTCCATCACCCGGTGGCCATTTCCCTGACCTACGAAGAGCAGAGGGCAGAGGCGCAACGCCGGGCCAAGGCCTTCGCCGGCGAGCGCATCCGTACCTACCTGAGCTATTTCGAGCGCGTGCTCGGCTACAACCCGGCAGGCGATACCTGGCTGGTGGGCGACCGCCGTTCCTATGTCGACCTGTCGCTGTTCCAGGTAGTAGCCGGCCTGACCTACGCCTTCCCCAACGCCATGCGCCGGTTGGCCCCGGAGATTCCACGGGTACTAGCCGTGGCCGAGCGTGTAGCCGCCCTGCCGAACATCGCCGCCTATCTGGCTTCGCCCCGACGCCTGCCGTTCAGCGAGAAAGGAATCTTCCGCCACTATCCGGAGCTGGATCCGGCCTGACGGGCAAAAGAAAAGGCCGCCCTGGGGCGGCCTTCTCCGTGAAACCTTGGCTTAGGCGCGATCGACGGTGTTCTTGATCGCTTCTTTACCTTTGCCGACGTTCTTTTGCAGTTTGCCTTCGGCTTCCTGGGCGCGACCCTCGCCTTTCATGCGCGAATTGTCGGTGGCTTCGCCGATGCCTTGCTTGACCTTGCCAGCCACTTCTTTGGCGGTACCCTTGATTTTGTCGCTGGTGCTGCTCATATCAAGTCTCCTTCGATTCGCACAGGCAGTGTGCTTGTAAAATCCGACTCCAGCTCTAGCGTCGGGGTTTCGACCATTCGTCGCAGAGCGCAGCGGCAAGAGATGTCAAGGTGTGTTTGGGTACCTACTCCCGAAGCCTTTAGACTTCCCGCCTTTTTCGTGAGCGACCGCGCCAGGCGCCGCTTCCTGCGGGAACGTTGCGCAGGGCCGTCTCTCCAATTGCCACACCCTCACCGGAGAATCCTGATGTCGCTGAGCCAATTCGATAACCTACCGGGCGTGACCGCCCAGCCCGACGCCGCCACCCGTGAGTTCGTCTTCAACCACACCATGCTGCGGGTCAAGAACCTGGAGACTTCGCTGGACTTCTATACCCGCGTGCTGGGTTTCACCGTGGTCGACCACAAGGACTTCCCGGACGCCAAGTTCAGCCTGACCTTCCTCGCCCTGGTCGACCGCGCCCAGGTGCCGACCGATCCGGAAGCCCGCCAGCGCTGGCGCAAGTCCACCCCGGGCATCCTCGAGCTGACCCACAATCACGGCACCGAGAACGATGCCGAGTTCAGCTACCACAACGGCAACAGCGATCCGCGCGGCTTCGGCCACACCTGCGTGGCGGTGCCGGACATCCGCGCCGCCTGCGAGCGTTTCGAGCAACTGGGCGTGGCCTTCCAGAAGCGCCTGACCGACGGCAGCATGAAGGAAATCGCCTTCATCAAGGATCCGGACGGCTACTGGGTCGAGGTCATCCAGTTCACCCCGCTGTCCTGATCCCTCCGGGCCCGACGTCGTCGGGCCCATCCCTACAAGACATCAGACAACTTCTCGGCGCATTCCTCATACCGACTGGCTCTTGGCCGTCGACGATAGCGCCTGTCTTCGCGTACTGCTGACGAATAGCTATACGAAAGGCGTATTGCACCTTCGCCGTATGCCGTCATCAGGAAGAAGGCCATGTCCAAAACAACAAGAATTCGTACCGGGATGTACAGCGTGCTCAGCGTGTTCGTCGCCTGTCTGCTGCTGGCGTGCCTCTATGGCTGGACCAGCGCTCGTACCAGTGCCCAACAGCTTCGCGAGCTGGATAGTCTGACCATGGAGCAGCTCGACAAGGTCAACAACGCCGCCACCTGGATCAGCCGGGCGAGCGCCAACTCCCACACCGCCATGCTCGACCGGGTCAACGGCGATGCGGCCAAGGCCGAGAAAGGCACCGCCCTGGCGCTGGAGCGCCTGGACATCGCCCGCAGGCTGATCACCGACATGCTGGCGAGCGCCAACGACCCCAAGTTGCGCGGCCAGATCGAAGCCATGCTCAAGGCCTTCGATGCCTATAAGGTCATCGTCGAAGGCCAGATCAAGGCCTGCCGTGCCGGTGACCTGGCGGGCTACATTCGCATCAGCGATGGCGCCAAAGATGCCAGTACCGCCTTCGCCGATACGCGCAAGGTCTTCACCGACGAGATCAACGCCCGTATCGACGCGACCCTCGCCGCGTCCGAAAGCCGAGTGCTGCAGGCAGAATTCGGCACCCTGGTGCTGATGGGCCTGACCCTGCTGCTGGCCTTGCTCGCCGGCTGGTTCATCGCCCGCCGGGTGCTGGCGCCTCTGTACCAGGCCGGCGAGCACTTCGCCGCCATGAGCGAGGGTGATTTGACCCAGCGCATCGAGGTCCGCAGCCACGACGAGATCGGCCAACTGTTCGCCGGCCTCGCCACCTTGCAGACCCGCCAGCGCGATACCCTGGCCCAGCTCAACCGTACCGCCGAGCAACTCGACAGCGCCGCCCAGGAGCTGGGCCAGGTCACTGCCCAGAGCAACCGCACCCTCAACCAGCAGCAACAGGAGCTGGAACAGGCGGTGACGGCAGTGACCGAGATGACCACCGCCGTGGAAGAGGTGGCGCGCAACGCCGCTTCTACCTCGGATACCGCCCGCGAATCGGATCTATTGGCCAACGGCAGCCGCAGCCAGGTGGCCCAGGTGCTCAGCGAGCTGCACAACATGCAGACCACGGTCCACGAAGGGGAAGCCGTCATCGCCAGCCTGGCGCAACAGGCCTCCCAGATCGGCAAGGTGCTGGACGTGATCCGCGCGGTATCCGAGCAGACCAACCTGCTGGCACTCAACGCCGCCATCGAGGCCGCGCGGGCCGGCGACGCCGGACGTGGCTTCGCCGTGGTGGCCGATGAGGTGCGTAGCCTGGCCCAACGCACCCGCGAGTCGACGCTGGAAATCGAGAAGATGATCGACAGCATCCAGACCGGTACCGACTCGGCGGTGGCGGCCATCCAGCGCAGCAACGCCCTGGCCGGCACCACCCTGACAACCACCGAGCGCACCGGCCAGAGCCTCGAACGCATCTTCGTCGCCATCGGCGACATCAACGAGCGCAACCTGGTGATCGCCAGTGCCGCCGAAGAACAGGCGCAGGTGGCCCGCGAGGTGGATCGCAACCTGATCAACATCCGCGAACTGGCCGGCGCCTCCAAGCAGGGTGCCGATCAGATCGAGGCCTCCAGTCGCCAACTGGCCGGGCTGACCCGCGAGATTCACGGCCTGGCGGCGCGCTTCCGGGTCTGACAGGCGTCGCCGGCTGCGACCTTTTATCACGCTGCGCTTTACGCACCTTTGCACTTTCTTGACATGACGCTGGGGCTCCGCTGGGCGACAATTCCTCCTGCGGAGCCCTGTGGCTCCCGACTCCTTCCCGAGCTTGAGAGAACCGTCATGCCGACCACTCTGCGTCCCGGCGCCGGCAAGGCGCTGTCCCTGTTGCTTTCCGCGGTACTCACGCCGTTCGGCCTGCTCTTGGCGCTGACCGCGGTGCTGCAACTGCTGTCCCCCAACTGAAGCCGTGACCCGGCGGCGGCGCTCCGTGCGCCGCCGCTGTTGGCTTAGAGCTGGAAGCGCGCTACCAACCCATTGAGATCGATGGCCAGTCGGGACAACTCGGCGCTGGCGGCATTGGACTGCTCGGCACCTGCCGCGGTCTGGATCGACAGCTCGCGGATGTTCACCAGGTTGCGGTCCACCTCGCGGGCCACCTGGGCCTGTTCTTCGGCGGCGCTGGCGATCACCAGGTTGCGTTCGTTGATACCACCGATGGCGCCATGGATACGTTCCAGAGCGCTACCGGCGCCACGCGCCACCTCCAAGGTGGCCTGGGCGCGCTCGGTGCTGCTGCGCATCGCCGCCACGGCCTGACCGGTGCCTTGCTGGATGGTGCCGATGGACGTCTCGATCTCGCGGGTCGATTCCTGGGTGCGGTGCGCCAAGGCCCGTACCTCGTCCGCTACCACGGCGAAGCCACGACCGGCCTCGCCCGCGCGGGCGGCTTCGATGGCGGCATTGAGCGCCAGCAGGTTGGTCTGCTCGGCCACGTTGCGGATCACGTCCAGCACCTTGCCGATATCGTTGACCTGCAGCGCCAGATCGCCCACCAAGGTGGCGCCCTGCTGGACGTCCTCGCTCATGGTGGCGATGGCGCCCACGGTTTCCTGTACCAGGTCGCGACCGTCACGAGCGACGCCGGCGGACTCCTGGGAAGCCTGGGAGGTATTGACGGCATTGCGCGCCACCTCCTCCACCGCCGAAGACATCTGGTTCACCGCCGTGGCGGCCTGTTCGATCTCGGCATTCTGGCGCTGCAGGCCGCGGCTCGATTCCTCGGTCACGGCATTGAGCTCTTCGGCTGCCGAGGCCAGCTGGGTAGCGGAGCCGAGGATGCCCTGCAGGGTATGGCGCAACTGGCCCTGCATGGTCTTCATGGCCTGCAGCAGGCGCGCGGCCTCGTCGCGACCTTCGCTGTGGATCTCTTCGGTGAGGTCGCCGGTGGCTATCACTTCGGCCGCCCGCACGGCACGGGCGATGGGCTGGGTGATGCTGCGGATCAGCAGCCAGGCGAAGACCACGGTCAGCACCGCGGTGGCGGCCAGTAACAGCACCAGCCACTGGATGGCGTGGCGATAGTCCGTGGCCGCCAGGGCGTTGGCGGCAGCGGTCTGCTGGTCGACCAGATCGGTGAGCTGCTTGAGCACGGCGTTGACCGCGTCGGAGTTGGCCAGCAGGTCTTCGTTGAGCAGTTGCCGCAAGGGCTCCAGCTGATTGGCCGCGGAAAACGCCAGCATGCGCTGCTGCAGGCCGTCGTACTGGGCGATCAGTTGCCCGTAGCGCCCGTAAGCGGTGCGCTCTTCCGGGGACTGGATCAGGGCTTCATAACGCTGCTGGGCGGCGCGCATCTGGCCGTTGCGCTGCTGGAACAGCGCCTGGGTCTTGGCGATGATGTCAGGTTCGCGATTGAGCAACAGCCGATAGGAGAGCACCCGCAGACGCAGGGTCAGGGCGGTCAGCTCGTCGAGCGCGGCGACGCGGGGCATGGCGCGTTCTTCGATGGCGAGACCCGAGGCGCGGATATCGTTCATCTTGACCAGGGCGGTGCCGCCGAGCAGCAACAACAAGAAGCCGATGAAAGCGAATCCGAGTGTGGCACGACGGGCGATGGAGAAGTTGCGAAAGGACATGGGGGTGTTTCCGTTGAGCCGGGAGAGCTCCCTATCGACCAAGCCGCGCCAATCCTGAGGCCGAATGTCGGACCTCTGACAAACCGCGCCGACCTCTGGCGATGCAGCAAAAGCGAGCAACCCTTGTCCCATAGGGCATAGGTGCTATTGAAAGCCGGGCGAACCCTGTGATCTGCGACACTGTGCCGCAGATCACAGCCTGGGCCAAAACGCCTGAAATGTTACCCAGGTTCCAGCAGCGGCATGGCGTTCACATTTTCGTACATCCGCTGCAAGCCACTGATCGACAAAGGAATCTTTCCGAGTAGCGCGATTCACGTTTTTTTCACGGCGAAAGGAGCGAATCAGCGGCGAACTGCCGGGTTCGTGCCGATAAAAGTGCTAAATGCTTTGATCGTGTAGCGATAATGGCGGGATGATCTCAGTATAAGTTTGAAATATCTTCTGCGTTGTCGGTCACGGGAGATTCTTTCAGCGTGGATTAAGGTTGTTTTCACAAGCTGCGAAGGCGGGCATCAAGATGCCGCCCGGAACGCGATGGAATGCCCGATAACCAAGCCACCCGAGCCTGAACAGCGCCGGGGCGTATCGAAGCGATGCCTGGGGGCGTCTAGCCACTAACCAGCGCTTGCCGCTGCCATTGCGTATTTGAGAAGAGGTCAGAACTGATGAGCGACAACAGGGATACCACCCACGGCGCGCCCGACGAGGCGCTCCTGCAACTGGTCGATGGTTTCAAGCGTTTCCGCCAGGATGTCTTTCCCGAGCAAGAAGCGCTGTTCAAGAAACTCGCCAATGCGCAAGCGCCCAAGGCCATGTTCATCACCTGCGCCGACTCGCGCATCGTGCCCGAGCTGATCACCCAGAGTTCGCCGGGCGACCTGTTCGTGACCCGTAACGTCGGTAACGTGGTGCCGCCCTATGGCCAGATGAACGGTGGCGTTTCCACCGCCATCGAATATGCGGTGGTCGCCCTGGGGGTGAAGCACATCATCATCTGCGGTCACTCCGACTGCGGGGCCATGAAGGCGGTACTCAACCCCGACCCGCTGGAAAAGATGCCCACCGTAAAGGCCTGGCTGCGCCATGCCGAGGTCGCCCGCACCGTGGTCGAGGACCACAGCCATTGCGATTGCGGCCACGGCGGCACCCTGGGCTTTCTGACCGAAGAGAATGTGGTCGCCCAGTTGGTCCACCTGCGCACCCATCCGTCGGTGGCTTCGCGCCTGGCCAGCGGCCAGCTGCAGATCCACGGCTGGGTCTATTCCATCGAGACCAGCGAGATCAAGGCCTACGATGCCCAGCAGGAACGCTTCCTGCCGCTGGACGGCGAGAACATGCCGGTCGCCACCCCGCGTCCGCGCCTGCAACAGGCTTGATCCGGCGCCTCTGCCCGGCGCAGCGCTGCTGCCCGGGCGGCGGCCCGAACGGCAGGTCTTCGTCCTGCCGACATAACTAAAGCGCACCGCGCAGGGCGCCTTCGCTTGGGGCTCCACGGGGCTTGCCCATCGACCTGATAACTGCCTGAAACCGCACCGTGTCATATGACGTGATATGACGCCAAGTTCTGTATGAAAAGTCGCCGAGCGACGGTCAGGCGAGGCGAAAAGCGCTGAGGAAGCGGAGTTTACGAAGGGTAAATGAGCATTCCGAAGCGTTTTTCAACGAAGCATCACCGAGCGCAGGCACTTTTCTTACAGAACCTAGGCACCGTTTTATCCCGAGTCGCTGGAGGACTAGGACCATGCTTGCCAATCAACAGACCCCGGGGCGCAGCCTGTCGCGCGATGCCCTGGCCTCACTCGTGGTGTTTCTGGTCGCCCTGCCGCTGTGCATGGGGATCGCCATCGCCTCCGGCATGCCGCCGGCGAAAGGCATCATCACCGGCATTGTCGGCGGCCTGGTGGTGGGCTTTCTCGCCGGCTCGCCGCTGCAGGTCAGCGGTCCGGCCGCCGGCCTGGTGGTGCTGGTCTTCGATCTGATCAACCGCCATGGCATCGAGGCCCTGGGTCCGGTGCTGCTGCTCGCCGGCCTCTTGCAGCTCATCGCCGGCTTCACCCGGCTGGGCGCCTGGTTCCGCGTCACCTCACCGGCAGTGGTGTACGGCATGCTGGCCGGCATCGGCATCCTCATCGTGCTCTCGCAACTGCATGTGATGCTCGATGCCAAGCCCGCGGCCTCGGGCCTGTCCAACCTGCTGGCCTTCCCCGGTGCCGCCGTCGAGGCCGCCAGTCAGTGGAACGGCAGCGGCAGCGGCGCCCAGGCAGCGCTGATCGGCCTGCTGACCATCGCCAGCATGTGGCTGTGGGAGAAATTCCGGCCGCAGACGCTGCGCTTCCTGCCCGGCGCCCTGATCGGCGTGACCCTGGCGACCCTGGCCAGTCTCTGGCTGGCACTGGATATCCGCCGCGTGGAGGTACCGAACAACCTGGCCGATGCCATCGACTGGGTGACCTTCGCTGACCTCGGCATGCTGGCCAATGCCGAATTGGTGGTGGCCGCCCTGGCCCTGGCCTTCATCGCCAGCGCCGAGACCCTGCTCTCGGCCGCCGCGGTGGACCGCATGCACAATGGTCCACGCTCGCACTTCGACCGCGAGCTGGGCGCCCAGGGCATTGGCAACCTGCTGTGCGGTGCGGTCGGGGCACTGCCGATGACCGGCGTCATCGTCCGTAGCTCGGCCAACGTCCAGGCCGGCGCCACCAGCCGCGCCTCCACCATCTTCCACGGCCTCTGGCTGCTGGCCTTCGTCGCGGCCCTGCCCTTCGTACTCAAGTTGGTACCAGTGGCGAGTCTGGCGGGCGTGCTGGTGTTCACCGGCGTCAAGCTGGCCGACCCCAAGTCGCTGACCGGTCTCAAGCGCTACGGTCGGGCGCCCATGGCCATCTATGCGCTGACCGCGCTGATGATCGTCGCCACCGATCTGCTGACCGGCGTGCTGGTAGGCTTCGGACTGTCCATCGCCTTCCTGGCCGTCAAGGCAGCGCAACTGAAGATCAGCCTCAATTACCGCGAAGACGATCCGCAGCAAGCCGAACTACGCCTGGTGGGCGCTGCCACCTTCCTGCGCGTACCCCAGTTGACCAAGGTACTGGAGCAGATCAAGCCGGGGACGACCCTGCACGTACCGCTGGATCGCGTCTCCTACATCGATCATGCCTGCATGGAATTGCTGGAGGATTGGGGCCGGACCCAGGCCAGCAATGGCATGCGGCTGGTGATCGAACCCAAGGCGCTGGAACGACGCCTGGAAGGCCAGGCACCCGCGAGCCAGCCGGTGATGCCGGTCCAGGCGCCAGCCTGACCAGCGTCGCGACCGGAGCCCAGGCGCCGGACTCCGGTCGCTCTCTCGCTCGGGCCTCGGCCCGTGTCCGCTACGCTGCTCGGCAAGGCCTGGTTGCGCTGGAACGCGATACGGGCCTTCGCCGGCAGTGACCCGACGTCGCAGCCGATCCCACGCCTGCACTCCTTCTCGTCCTCATTCCGGCTGCGTTCGTCTGACGAGAAGGATGCGGTCGGACTACCGCACCCCGCCCGTGCATCCTTGCCCCGCCCCAGACCACCTCGTCGGACCATTCACAGCGGCCAGCTAGAGCCTTTGGCGAGCCCGCGCTGGAAGCCCGGCTTCCGCCAAACGGTGGACAGACCGTCCACAAAGGGTGGTTAAAATGCCGCGCAGTTGGCGAAGTCGGGGTCAGTCATCCTACCAACAGCTAATAGTCTGCTAATTAACTTTCGCTCGTGCGTACTTTGCCTTATAACGGCATCTGGTTCGACTTTTGTCGCACCAACGCTCTTTGTGTCGGGCCGCCCTCTAGCGCGAGGGAATCGTTTTGCCAGGAAAGCCATGCGAGGCCCGCACCGCTAAAAATGACTCCACGAGAGGTAGCTATGCGCAAGCCTGAATTGGCGAATGTAATCGCTGAAAAAGTCGGACTTCCTAAGGAACAGGCCAACGCCGTGCTCAACACGCTGTTGGACGAGATCGCGAATGCGCTGCACCGCAAGGACAGCGTGACGTTGGTCGGCTTTGGTACCTTCCTGCCGCGTCATCGCGGTGCCCGCATGGGGAAAAATCCCCAGACCGGCGAGCCGGTCAAGATCCGTGCGAGCAACACGGTGGCGTTCAAGCCCGGCAAGGCACTGAAGGACAGCATCGAAGGCTGAG
This sequence comes from Pseudomonas oryzihabitans, assembly GCF_006384975.1. Lineage (NCBI taxonomy): Bacteria > Pseudomonadati > Pseudomonadota > Gammaproteobacteria > Pseudomonadales > Pseudomonadaceae > Pseudomonas > Pseudomonas oryzihabitans. The sequence continues at coordinate 3,898,154 of NZ_CP021645.1, read as the reverse complement.
GATCAGACGGCAAGGATGGCCGCTGCAGCCAAAAGGCATCGCTCGTGCGATGCCTTTTTTTATGGCCACCTATTTATCGAAGGCAGGCAGTCGACGATCAGCCGATCTCGATCATCTCGAAGTCGCCCTTGCCCACACCGCAATCCGGGCAGAGCCAATCCTCGGGTACATCTTCCCAGCGCGTCCCCGGGGCAATGCCGTCATCGGGCCAGCCCAGGGCTTCGTCGTAGATATAGCCGCACACGATGCACTGCCATTTCCGCATTGCTTATCTCTCTCACCAGCTTCAGGTAAGGCGCACGCTACGCGAAAGCCTGCCAAAGGCCAACCGCACCGGAACCCGGCGTGACCGCCGTCGCGCCCCGCACCGGGCCTCTCGCCAGCGATGCTGAGCCGTCGAGTTCAGGTAAGCTTGGGCCGATGAATGCCTCCTCCTCGCCCATGCCCTGGGCCACCTATTTCGCAGTGCTAGGCAGCGTCATCAGCGTGGGGCTGGCCATCGGCCTGTCGATGCCGCTGGTCTCGCTACGCCTGGAAAGCTGGGGCTACGGCAGTTTCGCCATTGGCGTCATGGCCGCCTCTCCCGCGCTCGGTATCCTGACCGGTGCCAGTCTGGCCGGACGCCTGGCCACCTGGATCGGCACCCCACGGCTGATGCGACTGTGCCTGGTGGGGGGCGCCGGCTCCCTGATCCTGCTGTCGCTGCTGCCCAGCTATCCGCTGTGGTTGCTCCTGCGCCTGGCCCTGGGCGCCATCCTCACCCTGATCTTCGTGCTCGGTGAAAGCTGGATGAACCAGATCATCACCGATCGGTGGCGCGGGCGTCTGGTGGCCCTCTACGGTAGCGCCTACGCCCTCAGCCAACTGGCCGGGCCGCTGCTCCTGGGCGCGCTCGGCACCGAGGGCGACCAGGGCTTCTGGCTAGGCGCCCTGCTCATGCTCGGCGGTGCGCTCCTGCTGCTGGGCCGCCAGGGCGCTCCAGCGGCCGGTGGCCATACCGCGGCCTGGCGTGCCTTGCTGGACTTTTGCCGCAGTGCCCCGGCCATCGCCTGGGCGGTGGCGCTGTTCGCCTGCTTCGAGTCGATGATCCTCACCCTCATGCCGGTCTATGCCCTCAACGAGGGCTTCGGCCAGCAGTTGGCGCTTTACATGGTCAGCGCCGTGGTGGTGGGTGACGCCCTGCTGCAGCTACCCCTGGGCCTGCTCGCCGATCGTCTCTCGCGCCAGGGCCTGTTCGTCGGCTGCACCCTGGGCCTGCTGGCGGTCAGCCTGGCCCTGCCCCTGTTGCTCCATACCCTGGGCGTCTGGCCGCTGCTGGTGCTGTTCGGCGCCACCGCCGGCGGGCTCTTCACCCTGGGCCTGATCCTGGTGGGCGAGCGCTATCGTGACGCTGAACTGGTCCGCGCCAACGCCTGCATCGCCCAGCTCTGGGGCCTCGGCTGCCTGGTCGGCCCGCTGGTCACCGGTGCCGCCAGCCAATGGCTCACCGGCCATGCCCTGCCGCTGTTGATGGCGGCGGGGGCGGCGGTACTGCTGGTGATCGTTGGGCGTCGGGGGAGCGTGCCGGTACAGGCAGAGTCCGTTTCATAAGACGGAGCGATTTGCTGCCATACTTTGGTTTTACTGTTAACCTGATCACAGCCAGGGTAGGCCTTTAACGGAATGGACGTCCGTCAGCGATCATTAGCTGCTCGCGACCGTTGTGCCTGCCCTGACTGAACCGTAGTTGCGGAGGAGCCCAAGCTCTTGCCGTATGTTCGAACCACTTCAGGGAAAAAGCAGATGAAACACAACGGATGGGTGGTCGCAGGCATTTTCACGGCGTTGGCTTCGCTGACGGGCTGCCAGGCAACCGGTGAAAACTATGCCGCCAACGTATACAAGGCCGGTCAGGTCAATTCGCGCCAAGCCGCCAAGACGGTCCAGATCCTGGCCGTGATGCCCGCCAAGATCGAAGTTGACAACGCCCAAGCCAAGCAGTCGGCCCAGGTTCTGGGCGCCGTGTTTGGCGCGGTAGCCGGCGGCGTGCTCGGCCACAACATTGGCTCGGGTGGTGGATCCAATACCGCCATCGGTGGCGTGGCAGGCGGAGTGGCAGGCGCTGCCGCTGGCTCTCTGGTCAATGACAAGCGCCTGGTGGAAGGTGTTTCCATCACCTACCTCGAAGCCGGCGAGACCTTCAACTCAGCTCAGGTCGGCTTGAGCTGCCAATTCACCCCTGGCACGGCCATCGTGGTCTCCACCGATGCCCAGGAAACCCGTATCCAGCCGAACGCGACCTGTCCGGTTGCCGCCAAGGAGTGAGCCCATGCGCGCCCAACTTCTGATAGCGGGCCTGCTGCTTGGCGGTAGTGTCCAGGCGGCGAGCCTCCAGGACCAGATCAACGCGGTACACCAGGCGGAGCTACAGCAGCAGGCGGTGCGTCAGGCAGAGGCCGAACGTGCGCGCCGCGAATACGAAGCGGCGTTGGCCCAGGCTGAGCGGCAGCGCGCGGAGCAACAGCGCCGAGCCGAAGCGGCCCGCGCCGAGCAACAACGGGCTACCGCCGCTCGTGCCGCCCAGGCCCGGGCTGACCAGCAGGCTCGCAACACCGAGCGTTTGGCCGACAAGCAGCGTGACCAGGGCTTCGAGGACGAACTGCGTCAGCTGGAAATTGAAGAGCGCAAGCTCAAGCTGGCGCAGATCAAGGCCCGCACTGAACGAAGCAACGACTTCATCGATCAGGAATTGCGTCAGCAGGCGGCCCTGACCGATGTGGTGCAGTCCAACGCCGACGCCAACCGCAACCTCTCCGAAGGTGGCAAGGCGCTGATGCAGAGCGAAGGTGTTGCTCGGGAAAAAGAGGCGAGTAACTGGTTCAAATGACCCTGCCACGCCTTCTCGCCACGAAAAACGCCGGCGCAAGGCCGGCGTTTTCTCATTCAGCCTAACCTCAGAACGCCGGTACCACGGCGCCCTGGTACTTCTGTTCGATGAATTGCTTCACCGCCGGGGTGTTCAGCGCCTTGGCCAGCTTCTGCACGGCGTCGCTGTCCTTGTTGTCCGGACGGGCGACCAGGATGTTGGCGTAGGGCGATTCCTTGCCTTCCAGCAGCAGGGCGTCCTTGGTCGGGTTGAGCTTGGCTTCCAGCGCGTAGTTGGTGTTGATCAGCGCCAAGTCGACCTGATTGAGCACGCGCGGCAGGGTCGCGGCTTCCAGTTCCTTGAACTTCAGGTGCTTGGGATTCTCGACGATGTCCTTGGGCGTGGCCAGGATGTTGGCGCTGTCCTTGAGCTTGATCAGGCCAGCCTTTTCCAACAGCAGCAGGGCGCGACCACCGTTGGTGGCGTCGCTGGGAATGGCCACGACGGCGCGGTCGCGGAGCTCGGAGAGCTTCTTGATCTTCTGCGAATAGATGCCGAAGGGCTCGACGTGCACCTGGGCGACGGTCACCAGGTCGGTACCGCGGCTCTTGTTGAATTCGTCCAGGTAGGGCTGGTGCTGGAAGAAGTTGGCGTCCAGGCGCTTCTGGGCCACTTGCAGGTTGGGCTGCACGTAGTCGGTGAAGACCTTGATCTGCAGGTCCACCCCTTCCTTGGCCAGTTGGGGTTTGACGAATTCGAGGATCTCGGCGTGGGGCACCGGGGTGGCGGCGACCGTCAGGGTCTCGGCGGCGTGGGCGGTCAGGCTGGCGGCCAGCAGGGCGGCGGTGGCGAACAGTTTTTTCATGGCAGTCTCCTAAAGGAAAGAACGTAGCCGCCGGCCCGTACATGGCGGACCGGCTGGCCAGGGAAATCAGAACGCCGGAATCACGGCGCCCTGGTACTTCTGCTCGATGAATTGCTTCACCTCGGGCGTGGTCAGGGCCTTGGCCAGCTTCTGGATGGCCGGGTCGTTGGCCTTGTCGGCGCGGGTGTACAGCAGGTTGGCGTAGGGCGACTCGCCGCTCTCGATGAAGAGGGCATCCTTGGTCGGATTGAGCTTGGCTTCCAGGGCGTAGTTGGCGTTGATCAGCGCCAGGTCGACCTGGTTCAGCACGCGCGGCAGGGTCGCGGCTTCCAGCTCCTTGAACTTCAGGTGCTTGGGATTCGCGACGATGTCACGCGGGGTGGCGGTGACATTGCTCGGGTCCTTGAGGGTGATCAGGCCCTGCTTGGCGAGCAGCAGCAGCGCGCGACCGGAGTTGCTCGGGTCGTTGGGGATGGCCACGGTGGCGCCGTCCTTGAGCTCCTTGATGTCCTTGATCTTCTGCGAGTAGGCGCCGAAGGGCTCGACGTGCACCGCCACCACCGGCACCTGGTCGCTGCTCGGATTGCTCTTCTGGTAGCTGGCGTAATAGGGCTTGGTCTGGAAGTAGTTGGCATCCACCTGCTTCTGATCGGTCTGGCGATCGGGCTGGATGTAGTCGGTGAAGACCTTGATCTTCAGGTCCACCCCTTCCTTGGCCAGTTGCGGCTTGATGAATTCCAGGATCTCCGCATGGGGGACCGGATTGACCGCGACGGTCAGGGTCTCGGCCTGGGCAGCCGTGGCGATACCGAGGCCGAAGGCCAGGGACAGCAGGGTACGTTTCAGCGACATCTGGATTTTCCTTATGCAAACCTTCAGGTGGGATCAGCGACGACTGAAATGGGCGACGAGTCTATCGCCGACCATCTGCAGTACCTGGACCAGCACCAGCAGCAAGAGCACCGTGACCACCATGACGTCGGTCTGGAAGCGCTGGTAGCCGAAACGGATGGCCAGGTCGCCCAGGCCGCCCCCACCGATCACCCCGGCCATGGCGGTGTAGGACACCAGGGCGATGGCGGTGACGGTGGTGGCCGCGATCAGACCGGGCAGGGCCTCGGGCAACAGGGTGCGGGTGACGATCTGCCAGAGGCTGGCGCCCATGGCCTGGGTGGCCTCGATGATGCCGCGGTCGACCTCGCGCAAGGCGGTCTCCACCAGCCGGGCGAAAAAGGGCGCGGCGCCCACCACCAGCGGCGGGATGGCGCCTTCGACGCCCAGGGAGGTGCCGATCAGCCAGACCGTGACGGGGATCATCAGGATCAACAGGATGATGAAGGGCACCGAGCGCAGCACGTTGACCACGAAGGAGAGAATGCCGTAGACCAGCGGCTGCTCCAGCAGTTGGCGGCGGCTGGTGAGGAACAGCAGCACGCCCAGCGGCAGACCGAGGATGAGGGTGAAGAGCATCGACCAGCCGAGCATGGACAGGGTGTCCAGCGTGGCCTGCCCGATCTCGGCCCAGTCGATGTTGGTGAAGAGTTCGTCCATCAGCGCAGGACCTCCACGGTGACGTCGGCGGCGTGGAAGCGGGCCAGGGCGGCGTCCAGGTCCCCGCCCACCAGGGCGATGGTGAGCTGGCCGTAGGGCTCGTCCCGGATGCGGTCGATACGGCCGCCGAGAATGCTGTAGTCCACACCGGTCTCCCGGGCGACGTGGCCCAAGAGCGGTGCATAGGTGGCCTGGCCACGGAAGGTCAGGCGCAGGATGCGGCCTTCGACATGGGCATAGGCGTCGGCCAGGTCGCTTTCGTCCTGGTGCTCGGCCTCGAAGACGAAGCGGCGGGTGGTGGGGTGCTGCGGATGCAGGAAGACATCGGCAACGGTGCCCTGCTCCACCACGGCGCCACCGTCGAGCACGGCGACGCGATCGCAGACGCGGCGGATCACGTCCATCTCATGGGTGATCAGCACGATGGTCAGCCCCAGCTCGCGATTGAGCTCGGCCAGCAGTTGCAGCACCTGGGCGGTGGTCTGGGGGTCGAGGGCGCTGGTGGCCTCGTCGCAGAGCAGGATCTTCGGCTCGGTGGCCAGGGCGCGGGCGATGCCGACGCGCTGCTTCTGGCCGCCGGAGAGTTGCGCCGGGTACTTGCGTGCCTGGTCGGACAGGCCGACCCGCGCCAGCAACTCCTCGACGCGCTGGGCGATCTGCGCCCGCGAACGGCCGCCGGCCAGTTCCAGCGGCATGGCCACATTGGCCGCCACGGTCTTGGACGAGAGCAGGTTGAAGTGCTGGAAGATCATACCGATGCGGCGGCGAAAATCACGCAGCTCGGTCGCGCCCAGGGTGGTGACCTCGGCGCCGTCGACCAGCAGGCGGCCGCCACTGGGGGCTTCGAGCCGGTTGATCAGGCGCAGCAGAGTGCTCTTGCCGGCGCCGGAATGGCCGATCAGGCCGAAGATCTCGCCGGCTTCGATCCTCAGGTCGACCGGCTGGAGCGCCGCGACCTCGCGACCGCGCGTGCGGTACGTCTTGTGGACAGCATGGAATTCGATCAATGCAGGAACCTTGTGGGTAGCAGACAACAGGAGGGTGACCCCGGCGCGCAGTTTAACGTGCGCGCTTATATCTGCTTAGCACTTGTTATCGGATGTTAAGCCCATAAAGGCATATGGCCAGCGCCAGGGCGAAGCCGACGCACAAGGAAACAGCCCGTCGCTTCGCCTCAGCCGAACGGAACACCGGCGCACGGCGGCGAGTCATTACAGGACTGCCTGAATTCGCCCCACATCCCGTAGGGGTAGCAAAGAACGCCGCAAAGGCGCCTGATGAGGACTTTCCATGGCTACGCCCCCCAAGAGTGAACTCGCCGGTACCGACACCCTGGATCGCCAGAACACCTCGAAGAAACTCGAGCAACTGGAGCAATTCCGCTCCGACGCCACCGGCCAGGCACTGCGCACTAATCACGGCGTGAAGATCGCCGACAACCAGAACTCCCTGCGCGCCGGCACCCGCGGCCCTTCCCTGCTCGAAGACTTCATCATGCGGGAGAAGATCACCCACTTCGACCATGAGCGTATTCCGGAGCGGATCGTCCATGCCCGGGGCACCGGTGCCTACGGCTACTTCCAGCCCTACCAGGACTGGTCCGACCTGACCAAGGCCGCCCTCTTCCGCGATCCCAACCACCAAACCCCGGTGTTCGTGCGTTTCTCCACCGTACAGGGCCCGCGCGGCTCCGGCGATACCGTGCGTGACGTGCGTGGCTTCGCCATCAAGTTCTACACCGAGGAAGGCAACTGGGACATGGTCGGCAACAACATGCCGGTCTTCTTCATCCAGGACGCCATCAAGTTCCCGGACTTCGTCCACGCGGTGAAGCCCGAGCCGCACAACGAGATCCCCACCGGCGGCAGCGCCCACGATACCTTCTGGGACTTCGTCTCCCTGGTGCCCGAGTCGGCGCACATGGTGCTCTGGACCATGACCGACCGCGCCATACCGGTGAACCTGCGCAGCATGCAGGGCTTTGGCATCCACACCTTCCGCATGATCAACACCGCCGGCAAGGGTGTCTTCGTCAAGATCCACCTCAAGCCCGCCGGTGGCGTGCGCTCCCTGGTATGGGACGAAGCCCAGAAGCTGGCCGGCAAGGACACCGATGCCCACCGCCGCGACCTCTGGGAAGCCATCGAGGCCGGTGACTATCCCGAGTGGGAATTCGGCGTGCAGATCATTCCCGAGGAAGATGAGCACAAGTTCGACTGGGACATCCTCGACGCCACCAAGATCATTCCTGAGGAGCTGGTGCCCATCACGCCGCTGGGCAAGCTGATGCTCAACCGCAACCCGGACAACTACTTCGCCGAGACCGAGCAGGTGGCCTTCTGCCCCGGTCATATCGTCCCCGGTATCGACTTCAGCAACGACCCCTTGCTGCAGGGCCGGCTGTTCTCCTACACCGACACCCAGATCAGCCGTCTCGGTGGGCCGAACTTCCACGAACTGCCGGTCAACCGTCCGGTGGTGCCGAACCATAACGGCCAGCGCGACGCCAAGTACCGCATGACCATCGACAAGGGCCGGGCCTCCTACGAGCCCAACTCCATCGACGGCGGCTGGCCCAAGGAAACCCCGCCGGCGCCCCAGGATGGTGGCTTCGAGAGCTATTACGAGCGCATCGATGGCTACAAGGTGCGCGAGCGCAGCGAGTCCTTCGGCGACCATTTCTCCCAGGCCACGCTGTTCTACAACAGCCTGTCGGAGGCCGAACAGGCCCACGTCGCCGACGCCTACAGCTTCGAGCTGGGCAAGGTCGAGCGCATGTGGATTCGTGAGCGCCAGGTCAACGAGATCCTCGCCAACATCGATCTGGAGCTGGCGCAGAAGGTGGCCAAGAAGATCGGCGTGACCCCACCGACCGCACCCACCGTACAACCGCGCAAAATCTCCATCGACAAGTCGCCGGCGCTGAGCCAGCTCAACCTGCTGTCCGGCAACATCAAGGGCTTCAAGGTGGCGGTACTGGTGGGTGATGGCGTCATCGCCAGCGAAGTGGACGCCATCAAGCAAGCGCTCAAGGCCGAAGGCGCGCATGTGAAGGTGCTCGGCCCCACCGCCGGCCCGGTCAAGGCCGCCGATGGCAGCGAGGTCGCCGTGGACGGTTCGGCCGAGGGCATGCCTTCGGTGGCGCTGGATGCGGTCTATGTGCCGGGCGGCGCCGAGAGCGTCAAGGCCATGCTCGACGACGGCGTGATCAAGCACTACCTGCTGGAAGCCTACAAGCACCTCAAGGCCATCGCCCTCACCGGTGAAGCCGAGCAGCTGCTCAAGGCGGTCTACCTGAGCCCCGACGAGGCGCTGCTGACCGGTAGCGACTTCAAGGCGGTGCAGCAGGACTTCTTCGCCGCCATCGCCAAGCATCGCTGCTGGGCGCGGATGCCGAAGATCAAGTCCATTCCGGCCTGATCGAGCGGGCACGAAAAAGCCGACCGTCGCGAGACGGTCGGCTTTCTTGCTTGGGCTTCGTGGCCAGATGCGAATCTGGTTATCGCGGCCATGGGCCGCTCCTACAGGTACAGGCACGACCGTAGGAGCGGCCCATGGCCGCGATAGACCGCCAATTAACCCAGCACCAACACCCCATCCATCTCCACCTGCGCACCCTTGGGCAGCGCGGCCACGCCGATGGCAGCGCGGGCGGGATAGGGCTGCTGGAAGTAGCGGCCCATGATCTCGTTGACGGTGGCGAAGTGCGCCAGGTCAATCAGGAAGATGTTCAGCTTGACGATATCGGCCAGCGAACCACCGGCGGCTTCGGCAACGGCCTTGAGGTTCTCGAACACCTGCACCACCTGGGCCTCGAAGCCGTCCACCAGCTCCATGCTGGCCGGATTGAGCGGGATCTGCCCGGAGAGGTAGACGGTGTCACCGACCTTGATCGCCTGGGAATAGGTACCAATGGCGGCGGGCGCCTTGTCGGTGTGGATCACTTGCTTGCTCATGGGTCGCTCCTGTGCGGGAAAGGCCCGATTCTGCAAGCCGGTGGTGACCGCTGCAACCTCAGCTGCGAACCCGAGTGATACCGGCCACGCCCTTGAGGGTACGCAGCTTCTTGATCACCCGCGCCAGGTGGACCCGGTCGCGTACGCTGACCACCAGTTGAACCACGCTGACCCGGCCATCGCGCTCGTCCATGCCGATCTTCTCGACGTTGGCGTCCACCGCGGTGACGTTATTGGCCAACATGGCGATCAGGCCGCGCTGGTGCTCCAGCTGGACGCGCAACTCGACGCTGAATTCGCCGGTGACGTCCTTGGCCCAGTTGAGCACGATGCATTTTTCGCTGTTGTGGCGAATCTCAGCGATGTTCCGGCAATTTTCCAGATGGATGACCATGCCCTTGCCGGCCGAGAGGTGGCCGACGATGGGATCGCCCGGAATCGGCGTGCAGCACTTGGCATAGCTGATCACCAGGCCTTCGGTGCCGCGGATCGCCAGCGGGCCCTGGGGCGTGGTGCTGGCCTGGGGTTCCAGCGGCTCTTCCTGCTCGCTGCCGGACACCAGGCGCCGCGCCACCACGTAGGCCATGCGATTACCCAGTCCGATCTCTTCCAGCAGGTCTTCCAGTACCACACCCTTGTACTCGCCGAGCACCGAGAGAATGCGCATGGGAGAGATCTTCGACAGCTGGGTGCCGAAGCCGGATAGCGCCTTGTTCAGCAGGCGCTCGCCAAGGCTGATGGACTCGGAGCGGCGCTGCTGCTTGAGCGCATGGCGGATGTTGGTGCGTGCCTTGCCGGTGACCACGAAGTTGAGCCAGGCCGGATTGGGCCGGGCGCCGGGTGCGGTGACGATTTCCACCGTCTCGCCGCTGCCCAGCGGCTGCGACAGCGGCGCCAGGCGGCGATTGATGCGGCAGGCGATGCAGCTGTTGCCGACGTCGGTGTGCACCGCGTAGGCGAAGTCCACGGCCGTGGAGCCCTTGGGCAGCTCCATGATGCGGCCCTTGGGGGTGAAGACGTAGACCTCGTCCGGGAAGAGGTCGATCTTCACGTTCTCGATGAATTCCAGGGAGTTGCCCGCACGCTGCTGCAACTCGAGGATGCCCTTCACCCACTGGCGCGCCCGCAGGTGGCTGGCGCGCGGCTCGTCGCCACCGGCCTTGTACAGCCCATGGGCGGCGATGCCGTTGTTGGCCATCTCTTCCATCTCGCGGGTGCGGATCTGGATCTCGATGGGCACGCCGTGCATGCCGAACAGGGTGGTATGCAGCGACTGATAGCCGTTGGCCTTGGGGATGGCGATGTAATCCTTGAAGCGCCCCGGGAACGGTTTGTAGAGATTGTGCACCGCGCCGAGCACCCGGTAGCAGGTGTCGACCTTGTCGACGATGATGCGGAAGCCGTAGACGTCCATGATCTCGTTGAACGACTTACGCTTGCCGCGCATCTTCTGGTAGATGCTGTGCAGGTGCTTTTCGCGGCCGACCACCTCGCCGTCGAGGCCGTCGCGGGCCAGGCAGTTGGCCAGGGATTCCTGGATCTTGCCGAGGATCTCGCGGCGATTGCCCCGGGCCGTCTTGACCGCCCGCTGGATGCGCTCGGCGCGCATCGGGTGCATGGCGCGGAAACCCAGGTCCTCGAATTCCACGTAGAAATCGTGCATGCCCAGGCGATTGGCGATGGGCGCGTAGATTTCCAGGGTTTCCTTGGCGATGCGCCGGCTCTTGTCCGGCGGCATGGCGTCCAGGGTGCGCATGTTGTGCAGCCGGTCGGCCAGCTTGACCAGGATGACGCGGATGTCCTTGGACATCGCCATGGTCATCTTCTGGAAGTTCTCCGCCTGGGCCTCGGCCTTGGTCTCGAACTTCATCTGGGTCAGCTTGCTGACCCCGTCCACCAGCTCCGCTACCGTCTCGCCGAACTGGCCGGCGAGGGCTTCCTTGGCGATGCCGGTGTCCTCGATCACGTCGTGCAGCATGGCCGCCATCAGGCTCTGATGGTCCATGTGCATGTCGGCGAGGATGTTGGCGACCGCCAACGGATGGGTGACGTAGGGCTCGCCGCTGCGGCGGCGTTGCCCGTCGTGAGCCTGCTCGGCGTAGTAGTAGGCCCGCCGCACCAGATTGACCTGGTCGGGGGTCAGGTAGTCCGCCAGACGCTCGGCCAGCAGGTCGATGCCGGTCGGGCGGACGTCACCATACGCAGGCTCGGCGGCCATGGCTTAGAGGGCCTCGCCGTCCGCTTCGTCGTTGACTTCGAAAGCGGCGAACAGGGGCTCTTCCTCGACGATGTCTTCCTGGCGGATGACTTCTTCGTCGACCAGGCCTTCGGCGATCTCGCGCAGGGCGACGACGGTGGGCTTGTCGTTGTCCCACGGTACCTTGGGCTCTTTGCCACCGGTGGCCAGCTGACGCGAGCGCTTGGTGGCGAGCATGACCAGCTCGAATCGGTTGTCTACGTTATCCAGGCAGTCTTCGACAGTAACGCGGGCCATGGTCTTCCTCGTGGCGATGATGATCCCGGGAACGGGGGACCAGACAGTATAAAAATTCGCCAGTGGCAAGGGAAGGGGCGGTGGTCGGCTACTGGGGCCGTCCAGCGTCTATCCAGTGCTGGGTCTGGCTGATCGTCAGCCGATAGCGGGCGCAGTTGTGCATGCCCAGGGTGCGCAGCTCCTCGACCAGCATTTGCCGAAAGATTACGGCATCGGCCTTCGCTAGCTGAACGGCGGCCACAGCCTGCTCAAGCGATCGACGCTCACGCACCACCATTCCCACCGCATCGCCAAGTGCGCTGCGCAGCCGCAAGCGCACAGGGTCAGGAATGCCCACGGCCGCTAGTTGCACGCCATACTTGGTGATCGAGCGCCGATAGACGCTTTCGAACAATTCGATCGCCAGGGCGACGTTGCGGTGTTCATAAACCCCCATCATCGCGTAGGCGTAGTCCTGCGCCTCGATATCCAGGAAAGAGAGGGGCGCGCAGTTGTAGAGCATCAGCGGAATGTTTGCGGCGAGCCGACTGGTCCTCTTGTTGCCATCCTCGAAGGGTTGCAGGTAAGCCAGGTTTACCCAGAGAAAAAAGGCGGCCTCAACGGGGTTGTTGATCTGTCGCGCCTTGCCGAGGATGAGTTCGAACATCTCCTGCAGCTGGGTAGGCACGTGGGAGGGGTAGTAGGTGGTCCCCGAGATACTGACGATCTTGTGCCGGATGACTCCCAGGCCAGCGCTGTCCATCAACAGATCCTGCATCAGCAGCGCATGCAGGTTGTGGATCACGCCAGAGGTCAGACCGTACTCGGGCACTGCATCGATCAGGAATTCGATGGCCGCCTTGTGGTTGAGCAGCATCACCGCATCCAGATCCCCGTCTGCCGTCCCCTTCCTGAACAGCGCCTCGGTCGCGAGCAGGGAGAAGGGGTTGCCCTCAAGACGCGATGAAGACCAGGACAGGTCGATCAACAACGGCTCAAGGACGCGCCGGGCATAGGTACCCGCTGGTTGTTGCCCCTGCATGCCGCCTTCGGCGGCCAGGGCGTGCGCGAGCGTTTCTGGGAGCAGGAAGCTTTGATTCGGGACATAGTCGACCACGAAGTCGGCTTGATAGGTGACCGGTTGACGGCTCGCCAGCGGTTGCAGGAGCTGACTCTTCAACGCCTGCGCTGCCGACAGTACCGGAGGTGGTGCCTCAGCAGCAGGATCGACGTGCGATTCCAGGTTCAGGCTATAGCGCGTACCCCGGCGCTGTCCTGCCCGTAGCACGTCACCTGATCGAACCAGAGCATCCAAATGACGCTTCACGGTCGCCAAGCTAGTCGTACCGAGGCGTACTGCCAACTCAGTGGAACTCATCCAAGGACGCTCGGTATCCGCCCGCCCCCGCAGTACCTGGAGAAGCTCCTCTTTCACTGCCATTGCGCGATTTCCGTCTACCCTTGGCCTTTTTTGAGCTCATTGGAGCTCATTGGAGCTCATTGGAGCTCATTGGAGCTCATTGGAGCTCATTGGAGCTCATTGGAGCTCATTGGAGCTCATTGGACAAGGTTTAGCCAAAGTTCACGGAATCCAAAATTTCGGCGGTGGCGACGGATAATTAACTCAGCAGGTGCCCATCCACAATCAGCCTGGGCACCTGTCGTCTCAGACCTAGACCCCCGCCTTCTTCTTCAGGCGCCAGGCGTGCAGCAGCGGTTCGGTGTAGCCGCTGGGCTGTTCGCGGCCCTTGAAGATGAGGTCGCGGGCGGCGCGGTAGGCGTAGGAGCTATCGAAGTGGCCGGCCATGGGCTCGTAGAGGGCGTCGCCGGCATTCTGGCCGTCCACCACCTTGGCCATGCGCTGCAGCGTCTCGTCCACCTGTTCGGCGCTGACCACGCCGTGGTGCAGCCAGTTGGCGATGTGCTGGCTGGAGATACGCAGGGTGGCGCGGTCTTCCATCAGGCCGACGTCGTGGATGTCGGGCACCTTGGAGCAGCCCACGCCCTGGTCGACCCAGCGCACCACGTAGCCGAGGATGCCCTGGCAGTTGTTGTCCAGCTCCTGCTGGATGGCCTCAGCGGACCAGTCCGGCGACTCGGCTACCGGCACGCTGAGCAGGCCGGCGAGCAAGTCGCCACGGGCGGCATCGACGTCGCTGCGTTCCAGCTCCTGCTGTACCTGCTGGACGTTGACCTGGTGGTAATGCAGGGCGTGCAGCACGGCGGCGGTGGGCGACGGTACCCAGGCGGTGTTGGCGCCGGCCTTGGGATGGCCGATCTTCTGCTCCAGCATGGCGGCCATCAGGTCGGGCATGGCCCACATGCCCTTGCCGATCTGCGCCTTGCCGCGCAGCCCACAGGCCAGGCCCACCAGCACGTTGTTGCGCTCGTAGGCGGTGATCCACTTGGAGGTCTTCATGTCGCCCTTGCGCAGCATGGGACCGGCCAGCATGGCGGTGTGCATCTCGTCGCCGGTACGGTCGAGGAAGCCGGTGTTGATGAAGGCCACCCGCGCCGCGGCGGCATGGATGCAGGCCTTGAGGTTGACGCTGGTGCGGCGCTCCTCGTCCATGATGCCCAGCTTGACGGTGTTGGCCGGCAGCCCCAGCAGGGCCTCGACGCGGTCGAACAACTGGACGGCGAAGGCCACCTCGGCCGGACCATGCATCTTGGGTTTGACGACGTACACCGAGCCACTGCGGGAATTGCCCTGGCGCTTGAGATCGTGCATCGCGATGGTCACGGTGACCACGGCATCGAGGATGCCCTCGGGAATCTCGCGCCCGTCTTCCAGCAGCACCGCCGGATTGGTCATCAAATGGCCGACGTTGCGGATGAACAGCAGCGAACGCCCGTGCAGGGTCAGCGGCTGGCCATTGGCGCCCTGGTACTCGCGGTCGGGGTTGAGCCGACGGATGAAGGTCTCACCGCCCTTGCTGACTTCCTCGGCCAGGTCGCCCTTCATCAGACCCAGCCAGTTGCGATAGGCCAGCACCTTGTCGGCGGCGTCCACCGCGGCGATGGAGTCTTCCAGGTCCATGATGGTGCTGACCGCAGCCTCCATCAGCAGATCCTTGACCCCGGCGGCGTCGGTCTTGCCGATGGCGCTGTCGCGGTCGATCTGGATCTCCAGGTGCAGGCCGTTATGGCGCAGCAGCACGGCCGAGGGCGCGGCGGCATCGCCCTGGTAGCCGACGAAGGCGGCCGGATCGGCCAGTTCGCTGGTACCGCTCTTGAGGTCCACCACCAGGCGACCGTCCTGCACCCGGTAGGCGGTGGCGTCCTGGTGCGACCCACCGGCCAGGGGTGCCACGCCATCCAGCACCTGGCGGGCGAAGGCCACCACCTTGGCGCCACGGGCGGGGTTGTAGCCCTTGCCGCGCTCGGCGCCGTCGGTCTCGGGCAGGGCGTCGGTGCCGTAGAGGGCATCGTACAGCGAACCCCAGCGGGCATTGGCGGCGTTCAGGGCGTAGCGGGCGTTGAGCACCGGCACCACCAGTTGCGGACCGGCCTGCTCGGCGATCTCGCGGTCGACGCCGGAGGTCGAGGCCTGCACCTGGCCTGGGACCGGCTGCAGATAGCCGATGCGTTCCAGGAAGCTCTGGTAGGCGGCCAGGTCGGTCACCGGGCCGGGATGGGCGCTGTGCCAGTTGTCCAGTTCCACCTGCAGGCGATCACGCTCGGCCAGCAGTTCGCGATTGCGCGGCGCCAGCTCGTGCACCAGCTGGTCCACGCCCGACCAGAAGGCGGCGGTGTCGAGCCCGGTGCCGGGCAGCACTTCCTCGTCGATGAAGCGCTGCAGCTCGGTGGCCACCTGCAGGCGGCCCAGGGTAGTACGGTCGGTCATGATGGCTTTCCTTAGTAGTGTGAAGCTGTGAATTCAGTTGAGGGCCGCGATAGCTGCTTTCGCGACTTGCGCATCTTCCGGCGCCTTGACGCCCGAGACGCCGACGGCGCCCACCACCTGGCCGTCCACCAGGATGGGCACCCCGCCTTCGAGCATGCCCTGCATCAGCGGCGCGCTGAGAAAGGCGGTGCGGCCATTGTTGATCATCTCTTCCAGCGCCTTGGACTCCTTGCGCGCCAGGGCGGCGCTGCGGGCCTTCTCCGGGGCGATGTAGGCGCTGTTGGGCGCGGCGCCGTCGAGGCGCAACAGGGCCAGCGGATGACCGCCGTCGTCGGCCACGGCGATGCACACGGCCCAGCCCTGGCGCTCGGCTTCGGCGCGGCCGGCGGCCAGCAGGGTGTCGATCTCGGCGAGGGTGAGCACGGCTTTGGTCTTCATGGGGCCTCCAGGGTCAGGCGGGGGTCGGGGCGGCCAGGGCCGCGTCGAGGATTTCGATCCAGTGGCGCACCGGGGTACGCCCGGCGCCGTCGAGATGGCTCTGGCAGCCGATGTTGGCGGTGGCGATCACCTCCGGCCGGCCGCTCTCCAGGGCTTCGAGCTTGGCGTCGCGCAACCGGCGCGACAAGTCCGGCTGGGTCAGCGAATAGGTACCGGCCGAACCGCAGCAGAGATGGCCGTCCGGTACCGGCGCCAGCGGAAAACCGAGGCGCTGCAAGACGCCTTCCACGGCACCGCCCAGGCGCTGGGCGTGCTGCAGGGTGCAGGGGCAGTGGAAGGCCAGCCGCGGGGTGTTGGTCAGGCGCAATTCTTCCAGCGGCAGCTCACGCAGCACCTCCACCAAATCGCGGGTGCGCGCCGAGACTGCCCGCGCCTTGGCGGCATAGGCCGGATCGTCCTTGAGCAGGCTGGCGTATTCCTTGACGAAGGCGCCGCAGCCGCTGGCGGTCTGGATGATGGCTTCGGCGCCGGCCTGCAGCGCCGGCCACCAGGCGTCGATGTTGCGCCGGGCGCGGTCGAGACCGGCCTCCTGGGCGTTGAGGTGGTAATCCACCGCGCCGCAGCAACCGGCGCGGGGGGCGGCCTCCAGGCTGATGCCCAGGCGATCCAGCACCCGCGCGGCGGCGGCATTGGTATTGGGCGACAGTCCCGGCTGCACGCAGCCTTCGAGGATCAGCATGCGTCGGGCATGGCGCGGCGCCGGCCGTACGCCAGGGGCGGCGATGCGCGCCGGCAACTTGGCCTGGACACTGGCCGGCAGCAGCGGCTTCAGCGCCTGGCCGCTTTTCAGCAGGGCACCGAACAGCCGCGGCTGCGGCAGCACCTGGCGCAGGCCGGCGCGAAGCAGGCGCTGGCCAAGCGGCCGCGGCACCCGGCGCTCCACCTCGGCGCGGCCGACATCGAGCAATTCGTGGTAGGACACGCCCGAGGGACAGGTGGTCTCGCAGTTGCGACAGGTCAGGCAGCGGTCGAGGTGCTCGCGGGTCTTCTCGCTGACCTCGCCGCCTTCGAGCATGCCCTTGATCAGGTAGATGCGCCCGCGCGGACCGTCCAGCTCGTCGCCGAGCAGTTGGTAGGTCGGGCAGGTGGCATTGCAGAAGCCGCAGTGCACGCAGCTGCGCAGCACCCGCTCGGCGTCGGCGGCGCGGGGCAGTTCACGGGCGGCAGGACTCAGATTGGTTTGCATGACGTCTTTCCCCTACAGCCCGGCGTACAGCCGACCCGGATTGAAGATCCCCTGGGGGTCCAGGCGCGCCTTGAGGCGGCGGTGGTAGTCCAGCAGCGCGGCCGGCAGCGGATGCTGGGCCTCGCGCTCGGCATCCGGGGCATAGCAGAGCGCATGGCCACCGGCCCGCTCGGCGATCTCGCGCACGACCGTGGCCGGGGCATCGCTCTTGAGCCAGTACTGGGCGCCGCCCCAATCCAGCAAGCGGGTGCCGGGCAGGTCGAGCAAGGGGGTGTTGACCGGCACCGACAGCCGCCACAGGGGCGCGGGCCCTTCGAAGAAGGTCAGGCGCTGCTCATTGAGCTCGTCCCAGAAGCCTTCGCCCAGGGCTTCACCGCCCAGGCGATCGGCCGCCGAGCGCACCGACCCCTCGCCGCCTTCCAGGCGCAGGTGCAGGTGCTGGCCGTCATGGCAGGCGGCGGAAATCGGCAGGGCTTCACGGCCCCAGACGGCCAGCCGCTGCAGGGCGCGCTCGGCGTCCAGCTCCAGGCTCAGGCTCTGGGTGCAACGCGGCTTGGGCAGCACCTTGAAGGACACCTCGGTGATCACCCCCAGGCAGCCCTGGCTGCCGGCCAGCAGCCGGGAGACGTCGTAGCCGGCGACGTTCTTCATCACCTCGCCACCGAATCTCAGGTGCTCGCCGGTACCGGTGATCAGGCGGGTGCCCAGGACGAAATCGCGCAGGCTGCCGGCCCAGGGGCGCCGCGGACCGGAAAGGCCGCAGGCCAGGGTGCCGCCGACGGTGGCGCCCTCCCCCAGCCGGGGCGGTTCGCAGGGCAGCATCTGCCCCTGTTCGGCCAGGGCGGCGTTGAGTTCGGCCAGCGGCGTGCCGGTGCGCACCGTGGCCACCAGCTCGGTGGGGTCGTAGCGCACCAGACCACGGTGGCCGCTGACGTCCAGCGGCTCGCCGTCCACCGCGCGGCCCAGGTGGGCCTTGGTGTCGCCGCCGTGGATGCGCAGCGGCTGGCGGCGGACCAGGGCCTCGCGGACCTGGTCGAGGAGCAATTCCAGGCTATCCATCAGAAGCGCTCCAGTTCGGGGTGGGGCAACTGGCCGTGGTGCACGTGCAGGCCGCCGAATTCGGCGCAGCGATGCAGGGTCGGCACGTTCTTGCCAGGGTTGAGCAGGCCGGGGGCGTCGAAGGCCGCCTTCACCGCGTGGAAGAAGGTCAGCTCGCCCGGCTGGAACTGGGTGCACATGGCGTTGATCTTCTCGCGGCCGACGCCGTGTTCGCCGGTGATGGTGCCGCCCACCGCCACGCAGAGGTCGAGGATGCGCCCACCCAGGGCCTCGGCCTGCTCCAGTTCGCCGGGCCGATTGGCATCGAAGAGGATCAGCGGGTGCAGGTTGCCGTCGCCGGCATGGAAGACATTGCCCACCGCCAGGCCGTACTCCGCCGACAGCGCCTCGATGCCGCGCAGGACCTCGGGCAGGGCGCGGCGCGGAATGGTGCCGTCCATGCAGTAGTAGTCGGGCGACAGCCGCCCCACCGCGGGAAAGGCGTTCTTGCGCCCAGCCCAGAATTTCTGCCGCTCGGCTTCGTCGCGGGCCAGGCGGATCTCGGTGGCGCCGGCCGCGGCCAGCAGGGCGCTGACGCGCTCGATGTCGGCGGCCACGTCGGCCTCTACCCCGTCCAGTTCGCAGAGCAGGATGGCGGCGGCGTCCACCGGGTAGCCGGCGTGGATGAAGTCCTCGGCGGCTCTCAGGGTCAGGTTGTCCATCATCTCCAGGCCGCCGGGAATGATGCCGGCGGCGATGATGTCCGCCACTGCCGAGCCGGCGCGTTCGATGTCGGCGAAGCTGGCCATCACCACCCGGGCGCAGGGCGGCTTGGGCAGGAGCTTGACGGTCACCTCCACCACCACCCCGAGCAGGCCCTCGGAGCCGGTGAACAGCGCCAGCAGGTCGAAGCCGGGGCTGTCCAGCGCCGCGCTGCCCAGGGTCAGGCGCTCGCCTTCCAAGGTGACGATCTCCACCGCCAGCACGTTGTGCACGGTCAGCCCGTATTTCAGGCAGTGCACGCCACCGGCGTTCTCGGCCACGTTGCCGCCGATGGAGCAGGCGATCTGCGACGAGGGATCGGGGGCGTAGTAGAGGTCGTGGGGCGCGGCGGCCTGGGAGATGGCCAGGTTGCGTACCCCGGGCTGCACCCGGGCGCGGCGGCCATCGGGGTCCACTTCCAGAATGCGATTGAAGCGCGCCATCACCAGCAGCACGCCCTGCTCCAGCGGCAGGGCGCCACCGGACAGCCCGGTACCGGCGCCGCGTGCCACCAGGGGCACCTTGAGTTCGTGGCAGAGGCGCAGGGTCGCCTGTACCTGCTCCACCGTCTCCGGCAGGACCACCAGCAAGGGGGTGGTGCGGTAGGCCGCCAGGCCATCGCATTCGTAGGGTTTGAGGTCTTCCCTGGCGTGCAGCAGGCAGTGCTCGGGCAGCTCGGCGCGCAGGCGCTGCAGCAGCTGCGCCTTGTCCGGGCGGGGCAAGGCGCCGTCGAGACGTTCATCGTAGACCAGGCTCATCGGGTAACCGCCATTGTTGTTGTTCTGGCTGAAGAGGCTTCGTTGTACCCCGAGACTTGCCGGCGAGTCCATTGCCCAGACCACTGGTCATACCAGTTTTTGCAACTCTTCGACCAAAGGACTAGGCCGTCCCATGAGGCTTGACGGCCTCTTCTACCAGTGGCTCACTAGCCAAAAATCCCGTGGTCATACCAGCAGGAAGCCACCATGTCCGTCGCCACCGCCCGCCTTCCCGTCGCCGAGAACGTCAGCCAGCAGATCGAACGCCTGGTGGTGGACGGGGTGCTCAAGGTCGGCCAGCCGCTGCCCTCCGAGCGCCGCCTGTGCGACAAACTCGGCGTCTCCCGCACCGCCCTGCG
Organism: Pseudomonas oryzihabitans; assembly: GCF_006384975.1. Lineage (NCBI taxonomy): Bacteria > Pseudomonadati > Pseudomonadota > Gammaproteobacteria > Pseudomonadales > Pseudomonadaceae > Pseudomonas > Pseudomonas oryzihabitans. The sequence goes on along the minus strand of NZ_CP021645.1, from coordinate 3,878,016 downwards.
CGAGGGCCTGGGCTTGCTGCGCGCCCGCGGCATCATCGAGACGCGCCACGGCCAGGGCAGCTTCGTCGCCCGCCTGGCCGCGCCGGCGGCGGAGAATCCTCTGCTGCACCTGTTCAGCAGCCAGCCACGCACCCTCTACGACCTGCTGGAAGTGCGCGCCCTGCTGGAAGGCGAAGCGGCGCGCCTGGCCGCGCTGCGCGCCACCACCGCCGATCTGGTGCTGATCGGTCGGCGCTATGACGAGCTCTGCGCCGCCGCTCAGGATTTGACCACCCTGTCCGCCGAGGCCCACGCCCGCCTCGATCACGCCTTCCACCTGGCGATCAGCGAGGCCTCGCACAACCCGGTGCTGGTGCACACCCTGCAATCGCTCAACGAACTGCTGCTGGGGTCGGTGTTCGCCTGCATCGCCAACCTCTACCATCGCCCGCCGCAGCGCCAGGAGATCGATGCCCAGCACGCCCGCCTCTATGCGGCCGTGAGCCAGCGCCTGCCCGACGAGGCGCACGCCGCCGCCCGCGAGCACATCCACAGCGTGAGGGACAATCTGCGCGAGATCGAACAGGAAGAGCAGCGCCTGGTACGGGCGACCATGCGTCTGGAGGGCTGGACTTAGATGAAAGGCAGCGAGTGCCAGGGCCCATGCCAGAGCGTCTGTCATGTCCCGCGCATGACCACCCGACCATCCGTCGGACGCAATATCTTGCAACTGCTCTGCCCCGCCCCCATGCTTAAGCGACCTTTTTCCAGCTCTCGGCCCTAATGGATCCTTCCACTAGTCTTTCCTCGACGTTGTTCGCCGATCTCGGCCTCATGTTCTTCGCTTTTTTCCTCGTGCTGCTCAACGGCTTCTTCGTCGCCGCCGAGTTCGCCATGGTCAAGCTGCGCGCCACCCGCGTGGAGGCCATCGCCAAGAAGCACGGTTGGCGCGGGCGCATCCTCAAGAAGGTGCACCACCAGCTCGACGCCTACCTCTCCGCCTGCCAGCTGGGTATCACCCTGGCCTCCCTGGGCCTCGGCTGGGTCGGTGAGCCGGCCTTCGCCGAGTTGCTGCAACCGCTGCTGGCCGCCGCCGGGGTCAAGAGTCCGGAGGTGATCCACGGCATCGCCTTCTTCACCGCTTTCTTCATCATCTCCTACCTGCACATCGTGGTCGGCGAGCTGGCACCCAAGTCCTGGGCCATCCGCAAGCCCGACCTGCTGTCGCTGTGGACGGCGGTGCCGCTGTACCTCTTCTACTGGCTGATGTACCCGGCCATCTGGCTGCTCAACGCCAGCGCCAACGGCATCCTGCGCATCGCCGGCCAGGGCGAGCCGGGCGCGCACCACGAGCACCACTACAGCCGTGACGAACTCAAGCTGATCCTGCACTCCAACCGCGCCACCGACCCGGACAGCCGCGTGCTGGCCTCGGCCGTGGAGCTGGGCGAACTGGAGGTGGTGGACTGGGCCAACTCCCGCGAAGACCTCATCTACCTGGACAGCAAGGCCAGCCTGGACGAGATCCTCACCCAGATTCGCCGCTCCAAGTACAGCCGCTATCCGGTCTACGACGAAGAGAGCGAGACCTTCACCGGGGTGCTGCATATCAAGGATCTGCTCCTGGCCATCGCCGGTCTGGACAGCGAAGCCGCCTCCTTCGACCTCGACGATTTGGTGCATCCGCTGGAGCGGGTGACCAAGCACATGCCACTGTCCGAGCTGCTGGAGCAGTTCCGCCGCGGTGGCGCGCACTTCGTGCTGGTGGAGGAAGCCGACCACAAGGTCATCGGCTTCCTGACCATGGAGGATGTGCTCGAGGTGCTGGTGGGCGACATCCAGGACGAACACCGCAAGACCGAACGTGGCGTGGTCGCCTACCAGCCGGGCAAGCTGCTGGTACGCGGCGATACCCCGCTGTTCAAGGTCGAGCGGCTACTCGGTATCGACCTGGACCACGTCGAGGCCGAGACCCTCGCCGGCCTGATCTACGACAGCCTGAAGCGCGTCCCCGAAGAGGAGACGGTGCTGGAGGCCGAGGGCCTGCGCATCATCGTCAAGAAGATGAAGGGCCCCAAGATCGTGCTGGCCAAGGTTATCAAGCTGGACCCCCAGGACAAGCGCCGGCGCCAGCCGGAACAGCGCTGACGGCGCGCGGTGGTCTCAGCCGCGGCTGCTCCACAGCCCGGGTAGACCATCGCTCAGGCAGACGCGATTTCGCCCGCTGCGCTTGGCCGTGTAGAGCGCCCGGTCGGCATCTTCCAGTAAGCCCAGGCCGTGATCGAGATTGCTCGGCACGGCTACGGCGATGCCGATACTGACCGAGAGCCGCAGCATGCCCTGCTCGCCTTGCAACTCCAGCGCCGCCACTTCCTGCCGGATACGCTCTGCCACCCCGTAGGCCGACAACGGATCGCTGCCGGGCAAGGCGATGACGAATTCCTCGCCGCCGTAGCGCGCCGCCGCCTCCCCCGCGCGCTGGGCATGCTGGCGCAGCACCTCGGCCACGCATCTCAGGCATTCGTCGCCCAGGGTATGGCCATGGGTGTCGTTGACCGCCTTGAAGTGGTCGATGTCCACCAGCAGCACCGCCAGCGGCGCTTCCGCCCGGGTGGCCCGGCGAATCTCCTGCTGGAAGACCCGTTCGAAATGCCGGCGATTGCTGAGCCCGGTCAGCGGATCGGTCTGGCTCTGGTGCAGCAGCTCGCGGTTCAGTCGCTCCAGAGCGGCCTTGGCCTGCTGCAACTCCACGGTGCGCAAGGCCACCCGCAGTTCCAGTTCGACGAACGAAGCCTCGCGCTCCCGCGCCAGCGCCGCGGAGGCTTCCAGCGCCTGGCGCTGCGCCTCGATCCGCTCGCGGCGTTGCAGGCTGAGCCCCTCGGTGAGCCCCAACGAGAGCATCACGAAGCCCAGGGCGAAGCCGATCAACTGGCCATAGTGCGCCGGGCTTGCCGCCGCCAGTACGCCAGTCAAGGCCAGCAGCTGCGCCAGGCTGCCCAGCAGCAGCAACCCCCAGGCAGCGCTGAACCACAGGGCCATGCGACTGCCACGCAGCGCCAGGTGCGCCGTGGTGCCGAGCAGGATCAGGCAACTCAGCGCCATCATGCCGAGCAAGCCCTGGAAGCTCAGCAGACTCGGCCAGACCAGGGCGATGACCAGGCCCAGCGACCAGTAACCGATCAGCAGACGGTTGCCGATATCGATCCAGCGCTCGCTGTGATAAAGACTCAGCAGATAGCGGACGAACAGCCCGGCGCTCAGGAAACACAGGGCGGCAAAGGCCAGATGGGCGCGCAAGGCGAAGCCCGGGCTGTCCGGCCAGAGCAGCCAGGCACCGTACCCGGTGGTCACCGCCTGGTAGCCGATGACGCTGAGCAGATAGAGGGCATACCAGCCGAAGCCCGAGCGGCGTCCGAAGCTCCACAGCGTGAGGGTCAGCAGCAGGATGGTGAACAGGCAGCCGAAGAAACTGCCGATCAGCCAGGCATCCCGCTGCGCTTCGGTCAGGTAGGCGGCAGGTGTCACCAGGCGCAGCGGCAGCACGAAGGTTTCGCGGGAATCCAGCCGGAGGTAGACCTCTTCCACGGCGCCAGCGGTGGGCGCCAGGGCGAACATCGCCTGGCGCCCCGGCAGTGCTCGTTCACTGGCCGGCAGGGCGATACCGCTCTGCTGCGGCGCGCTCCAGACACCGGCGGCGCTGCGGGTCCGCAACTCGAGGCGATCCAGCACCGGCCAACTGGGAATCAACCACCAGGCCTGGTCCTCGCGGGTCTGCACGCGAAAGCGCAGCCAGAGTCCCTGGCGGCCATCGTAGAACAGGGTTTCGAGGAGTCGGGGCTTATGCCAGCCCTGCGCCGAGTCGCTCGGCCGAGCGGCCGCTTCGGCGAAGCTCAGGCTGGCCGGTGCCTCGAGGATCTCCAGCACGGCGCGTGGATCGTAGGTGCGCGTTGGATCGTCGAGCGTCAGTATCTGGGCACCACAGGGACTGGCGACGAGCAGTGCCAACCACAATAGACCGCTGCGCCCGCAGGCACAGAGGACGGTTAAGAATCCATTCATGGGCATCGTCCACAGCTGATACGGCGGGAAGACAGCTGGTGATACAGCAGAGTTAGAGCCAAAAAACAGGTGATAGCATAACGCCACCGACCTGACTGCTGGCAATGAATTTCCGACCAGGACGACGCTTTTAGTGCCGGATTAGAGCCTTGACGCTCATAGGGGCAAGAACTGTCCGCAAGAGGACCTAACGGTCACCCAATGCCATGTTGGGCAGGGCCGCCAAAGGTCGGATGAAACGGAAGGGAATGGAGACCAGGTCGCCGCCCTCATAGGCCTGCACCACGAAGTGCAGGTGCGGCCCGGTACTGCGTCCGGTATTGCCCGACTCCGCCAGCAGCGTACCTACCTCGACCCGTTCACCAGGGCGTACCTTGACCGAACCCCGGCGCAGGTGCAGATAGGCACTCTGGCTGCCGTCCTCATGGGCGATGCGCACGAAGTTGCCGGATGGACTGGGACCATGGCCGAATTGACCGTTCTCCACATCGATCACCGTACCGGCGCGGGCAGCGGCGATGGGCGTGCCCTCGGGCATGGCGATGTCCACCGCATAGCGCCCCTTGGGCGTGTTGTGGCTGAAGTCGCCGCCGGCGCCCTGGGTCACGTAGTAGATACCCTGGCGCCAGGGCCAGGCATAGCCGTAGCCGATGCCGCCACCCGTAGCGTCCAGCGCGGTTTCAGCACCCGCTGGCAGGGTCCCGACCGGTAGCTGCGGGCTGTAGCTGAACGACTGGTCGAAGTGCATGGGAAAGCCCTGCTGCCGCTTGCGGATCACCGCCAGCTGCACCGTGGAGCGCGGCTCCACCACCTGGCGGATCGGCCGTTCGGCGCCGGCCACGTTGACGGTACGCTGCAGGCGCAGCTCCACGCGCACGGGGACGTCGAAATCGTTGCGCACCTCGAAGATGCGGCCTTCACTGGCCGTGCGTACCTTGAGCTTGACCTGCCCTTTGCGGGCGGTGCTCTTGGCGGCCTTGGTGAGGGTCGCGGTCTCGGCGGCCTGGAGGGCGGCGGGCGCGGCCAGGGCGAGGGTCAGGCAAGTGATCAGGGCGGTCAGGCGTCGGTCCATGGCATAGGGCCACCATGATGGGCAAGGACCGAACCTAACAAAGCCCCGGCTGGGCGGCGATGAGCAAAGCGCGGCTTTGTGAAGCCGCTGGCAAAGCATCGTCGCGAATAAAAAAGCGTGGCACTAAATCCCTGTGCCACGCTGCCACCGATCGGACGGTAGTTCAAATGCGATACCGGCTCTGCAGGCTTGGCAGCCAAGCGGCAGACGTTCTATGCGACACTCCCGGGAAAGACAGGTCCGCGACGTGCGCGAAGCCGTTCTCACGAGCACGCACGATGCTCCGGCCATAGTGCTGCAGGTTAGGCCCTTGCGCCTCGTCGATGCCCAACCGAAACGGACAGCCGTTATGCAGGAACAGACAATCGACCGGTACCGCACCCCGGTAGCGGGTCCGCCCGCCGCGTCAGCGTCCACCCCGCTGGTGTCCGTGCTCAATACCTTCGCCCATGGCCAGGTCTGGCCACCGCATGCCCACGCTCAGGCGCACCTGATGTACACCGTCAACGGCGTGCTGGAGGTCACCACCCAGGAAGGCGCCTGGTTCGTGCCACCCAAGCAGGCGATCTGGATTCCGCCGGGGATCGAGCATCAGGCACGCGCCAACGGCGAAGCCACCTTGCAGGTGGTGATGATCGAACTGCCACGTGGCCTGCCGGCACCGCAATCGGCCACTCGCATGGTGCTCATCTCGCCGCTGTTGCGGGAGTTGTTGCGCTGCCTGCGCCGGGGTAACCACGCCTATGGCGAGGCGGAGCTGGGCAGTCATGTCCGCGCCCTGATGCTCGCGGAGCTGGTCTTCCATGACGAGAGTGCGCTGCATCTGCCGGCGCTGGCCGACCGTCGGCTGCGCGCCATCCAGACCAGTCTGCATGCCGACCCCGCCGACGACACGGCCCTGGCGACCTGGGCGCAGCAGTTGCACCTCTGCTCGCGCAGCCTGGCCCGGCTGTTTCTCAAGGAAACCGGCACCAGTTTCTCTACCTGGCGCCAGCACACCCGGCTGATGCTGGCGCTGCCGCGCCTGGCCGCCGGCGAGCCGGTGATGCGGGTGGCCCTGGATCTGGGCTACGCCTCGCCATCGGCTTTCACCCGGATGTTCCGCCGGGTGCTGGGGGTGTCACCCAGCGAATACCTCGACGCCCAGGGCTGAAACTAGGCAAGGGTCAGAGCCTGCTCAAAGGCTCGCGAGCTAGAGCCAAACAAGGCCTAGGCGGCCCCACGAAAAGCCCTGAGGAAGCGGATCGGACCCGCGCCCGGGTTTACAGATGGTAAATGAGCATTCCGAAGGGCTTTTCAACGCCGTTTGGCCGACGCGCAGCAGCCTTTGAACAGGCTCTCAGGGGCCGCCGACGGCGAAGTTCGGCAGGCTGTCCACCGCCTGGGCGAAGCGGAAGGGAATGGATTCGACGGCCTCGCCGGTATTGCGCTGGACCACGAAGTGCAGGTGCGGACCGGTGCTGCGTCCGGTGTTGCCCGACGCTGCCAGGGCCTGGCCGGTGCGGACCCATTGGCCTTCGGTGACCTTGATCGAGCCCCGTTGCAGGTGCAGGTAGACGCTCATGGTGCCGTCGTCGTGGAGGATGCGCACGAAGTTGCCGGAGGGATGATTGCCGCGCCCGTCCTGGTCGTTTTCCACCTCCACCACCTGGCCGCTGCGGGAGACCACGATGGGCGTGCCCTCGGGCATGGCGATGTCCACTGCATAGCGGCTCTTGGGCGTGTTGTGGCTGAAGCCGCCGTTCGCGCCCTGGCTGACGCTGAAGGGCCCGCCCAGCCAGGGCAGCGGATAGGCGAAGCCGGACGCGAAGACCGGCGTGGCACTGCCCATCAGGGTGGTGAGCTGGGGCGTATAGCGCTGCGGCCGGCTCGGATCGGGAGCGATCAGGGTGGCCAGGCGCGTCAGGCTGCGCGCCGGCAGCACCTTGCGGATGGGCGCAGCGCCCACGCCGCTGACGTTCTGCAAGGCGGAGAGCCGCAGGGTGACGGTCACCGGCAGGAAGCTATCGTTGCGTACCTCCAGCACCGTGCCGCCAGCATAGTGCCGCGGCTGCAGCTTGACCCGCTGGTCCAGCCGTTCGATGGGATCGTCGCTGAAGGTCATCACCTTGGCGCCCTGGCGCGCTTTGTCGGTGTAGGTGACCACGCCATTGGCATCGACGTACTTGTAGATGGGCGCCGCCCCGACGGGACCCGCCAGGGCGAACGCAAGGACCAGCAGGTGACGAGCGAAGGGCATGGGCAGGGCGTCAGAAATCCGCGGTGGAGCGGATCCAAGCAGGCGGCGTGCCAGTCCCCTCATGGCCGTGCCTTGCCCTAGGCGCCCGGCACGTAGTGCCGCTGGGCGGTGCCCTTGGCGATCAGCCGCGACAGGTAGTCGAGCTTGGCCGGGTCGCGGTCGATGAAGCGGAAATTGACCTGCAGCCATTCGCTGGCCGGGGTGGGCTCCACCGCCGTGAGCGAATGCAGATAGCCATTGAGGCGGGCCACCTCGTTGCCCGCGTCGCCCTGCTCCAGGTCGAGCACGGCGGTTTCCAGCACCTGGGGCAAGGGATCGCCCCGGCGCACCACCAGCAGCGCCTCCTTGATGCTGATGGCCTTGATCAGGCAGGCCATGCTGGCGTCGGGCAGGCGCAGTTGGCCCTGGCCGAAGTTGGCGGAGGACTTGCTCTTGGTCGCCGCGGCCGGCGGCAGCGAGCCGGTGAGCAGCCCGGCACTGGAGCTAGCCGGCGCTGCAGCCGCAGCCGGGCTGGGCTGGACCACGTCGCTGCGGTTACCGGTGAGGGCGCCGAGGGAATCGTTGGCGAACCCGGTCGCCGGGCGCGGTTGGGCATTGGCCTGCAATTCGGCCAGCTTGCCGGTGCGTTGCAGAGCCTTCTTGACCTTGGCGGCGAGCTGCTCGTTGGAGAACGGCTTGCCCATGTAGTCGGACACCCCGGCCTGGATGGCCTGGACGACGTTTTCCTTGTCGCCCCGGCTGGTCACCATGATGAAGGGCACGCCCTGGTGGTCTGGCTGGGCACGGAACCAGCTCAGCAGTTCCAGACCGGTCATGCCGGGCATTTCCCAGTCGCAGAGGATGAGGTCGAAGCGCTGCTTGCCGAGCAGCGTCTGGGCGCGCCGGCCATCGGCAGCTTCGTCCACCGTCAGCCCGGGAAACAGGTTGCGCAGGCCCTTCTTGATCAAATCGCGGATGAAGGGCGCATCGTCCACTACCAGTACGTTCAGCTTGCTCATCGGTCACTCCATGCCAAGTCTTGCAGCATAGCAGGAGGCTCCGGGACACCACCCGGGGAGTGACCGGATGGATCATTCGCGCGACCGATTGACCTCTTCGGCCATGCGCTTCAGGCCCAGGTGGCGGACATCGGTGCCCTGGACCAGGTAGATGACCAGCTCGGCGATGTTGCGCGCGTGGTCGCCGACCCGCTCCAGGGAGCGCAGGACCCAGATGATGCTCAGCACCCGGGAGATGGAGCGCGGGTCTTCCATCATGTAGGTGGCCAGCTCGCGCAGGGCGGACTTGTACTCGCGGTCGATCAGCTTGTCGTATTGGGCCACCGACAGGGCCAGCTCGGCATCGAAGCGGGCGAAGGCGTCCAGGGACTGATGGACCATCTTGCGCACCTGTTCGCCGATGTGGCGCACCTCGACATAGCCGCGCGGGGCCTCGCCGTCCTCGGTCAGCTCGATGGCGCGGCGGGCGATCTTGGAGGCTTCGTCGCCGATGCGCTCGAGATCGATCACCGACTTGGAGATGCTGATGATCAGGCGCAGGTCGGACGCCGCCGGCTGGCGCCGGGCGAGGATGCGCAGGCATTCCTCGTCGATGCCGCGCTCCATGATGTCGATCTGGTCATCGATGGCCCGTACCTGGCGCGCCAGGCCGGCATCGGCGTCGATCACCGCGCGCACAGCGTCGCTGACCTGCTTTTCCACCAGACCGCCCATGGCCAGCAGGTGACTGCGGACCTCCTCCAGTTCGACGTTGTATTGCTGGGAGATGTGCTGCGTGTGACCGTCTTTGTTGATCATGCTGTCAGTCCTGCCTGAGAGGATCGAGTCGCCGGGTGGGGCACCGGCCTGCCTGGAGCTAGCCGTAACGGCCGGTGATGTAGTCTTCGGTCTGCCGCTTCGCCGGGTTGGTGAAGAGGGTATCGGTATCGCCATGCTCGACCAGTTGGCCCAGGTACATGAAGGCGGTGTAATCGGAGACCCGCGCCGCCTGTTGCATGTTGTGGGTGACGATAACGATGGTGTAGCGCTGTTTCAGTTCGTGGATCAGCTCTTCCACCTTGAGGGTGGAGATGGGGTCCAGCGCCGAGCAGGGTTCGTCGAGCAAGAGCACGTCGGGCTGCACGGCGATGGTGCGGGCGATCACCAGGCGCTGCTGCTGGCCACCGGAGAGGCCCAGGGCCGATTCGTGCAGGCGGTCCTTGACCTCGTCCCACAGCGCCGCGGCTTGCAGCGCCCATTCCACCGCCTCGTCGAGCACCCGCTTCTGCTTGATGCCCTGGATGCGCAGGCCGTAGACCACGTTCTCGTAGATGCTCTTGGGAAAGGGGTTGGGCTTCTGGAACACCATGCCCACCCGTCGCCGCAATTCGGCGATCTCGGTGCCGCGCGCATAGATGTTCTGGCCATCGAGCAGGATCTCGCCCTCGATGCGGCAGTCTTCCACGAGGTCGTTCAGGCGGTTGAAGCAACGCAGCAGGGTCGACTTGCCACAGCCGCTGGGGCCGATGAAGGCGGTGACCCGCTGGCGCGGGATCTCCAGGGCGATGTCCTGCAAGACCTGCTTCTTGCCGTAGAACAGATTGAGCCGCGGCACCGACAGCGCCACGCCACCTTCGCTCGCCGCGGGCGTGGCACTGGCCGCGTAGGCGGCGGCGGTTCTGAAGATGGAGGAATCGGAAGGCATGGGTTCTCCTCGGCCGCGGGCGCTAGTCTTCCAGCAGCCGATACTTTTCGCGCAGCCGGTTGCGCAGGAACACGGCGGACAGGTTCAGCCCGGCGATCACCAGCACCAGCAGCAGCGCGGTGGCGTAGACCAGCGGGCGGGCGGCTTCCACATTGGGACTCTGGAAGCCGACGTCGTAGATGTGGAAGCCCAGGTGCATGATCTTCTGCTCCAGGTGCAGATAGGGATAGTTACCGTCCAACGGCAGCGCCGGCGCCAGCTTGACCACCCCCACCAGCATCAGCGGCGCCACCTCGCCCGCGGCGCGGGCCACGGCGAGGATCAGCCCGGTCAGCATCGCCGGGCTGGCCAGCGGCAGTACCACCTTCCACAGGGTCTCGGCCTGGGTCGCGCCCAGTGCCAGGGAGCCCTCGCGAATGCTCCGGGGAATCCGCGCCAACCCTTCTTCGGTGGCGACGATCACCACCGGCATGGCGAGGATCGCCAGGGTCAGCGAGGCCCACAGCAGGCCCGGGGTGCCGAAGGTGGGCGTGGGCAGACTGGCGCGGAAGAACAGCTGGTCCAGGGAGCCGCCCAGCACATAGACGAAGAAACCGAGGCCGAAGACGCCGTAGACGATGGCCGGCACCCCGGCGAGGTTGTTGACCGCGATGCGGATGATGCGGGTCAACAGGCCTTGCCGGGCATATTCACGCAGGTAGATGGCGGCGATAACGCCGAAGGGGGTGACGATCACCGCCATCAGCAGGGTCATCATCACGGTGCCGAAGATGGCCGGGAAGACGCCGCCCTCGGTGTTGGCCTCGCGCGGATCGGCGCTGAGGAATTCCCACAGCTTGGTGCCATAGAAGCCGAGCTTGGCGCCCAGGCCCATGGCGTTGGGCTGATAGGCGCGTACGACGCGATCCAGATTCAGCTCCAGGGTGCGACCCTCGACGTCGCGCACCACCACGCTGTCGCGGCGGCGCTCCTGGCGCAGGCTGGCGAGTTGCTCTTCCAGCTCGCCGTAGCGTGCCTCCAGCTCGGCGCGGCGGCTGGCGAGATCGGCCTGGGCGGCGGCATCGAGGTGGCCGTCCAGTTGCAGGGCGCGGCCCTCCAGGCGCAGGCGCTCCAGGGCATGGTTGACGCTGCCGATGTCGTGCTTTTCCAGCCGTTCCAGGCGCTCGCTCAGGGCCTGGGTGCGTTGCAGCCGGCGCTGGAGTTCGGGCAAGGCCGCAGCGCCGGTGGCGATCTGCCGTCCGTCTTCGCGCACCGCCACGACATAGCCGTAGAAGTTGCCCCAGCCACGGCGCTCCAGCACCAGTACCTCGGCCGGGGTACGGCGATCCTGCAGCCAGTTGCCGATCAGCCAGACGAAGTCGCTGCCAGAGAGGTCGCGGTTGCCCACCTTGAACAGTTCGCGGGTCAGGGTCTCGCCAGCGCTCGTCGGCAGCGGCAGCCCGGCGCTGCGCAGCCGCTCCACGGGTACCGTTTCGGTTTGCACCACCTCACCCAGCACCAGCCGCTCCGGCAGGCCCGGCGGGGCATAGCGCGCCTGCACCACCTCGGCCGGCCAGAAGTACGCCAGGCCACGCACGGCGATGATGCCGATCAGCCCCAGGGTCATGAGCACGGCCAGGGTCACGGCGCCGGCGCTGAGCCAGATGCCGGGCGCGCCGCCCTGTAGCCAGCGGCCCAGGGAGCGCCGCTTGGCGGCGCCCTGCCCTTGCGGTGCCCGCACCTCAGAGCGCCGCATACTTTTTCCTCAGCCGCTGGCGGATCAGCTCGGCCAGGGTGTTCATCAGGAAGGTGAAGCTGAGCAGCACCAGGGCGGCCAGGAACAGCAACCGGTAATGGGTGCTGCCCACCTCGGACTCGGGCATTTCCACGGCGATGTTGGCCGCCAGGGTGCGCATGCCCTCGAACAGGTTGGCGTCCATGATCGGGGTGTTGCCGGTGGCCATGAGCACGATCATGGTTTCGCCCACGGCACGCCCCAGGCCGATCATCAGCGCCGAGAAGATGCCGGGGCTGGCGGTGAGCAGCACCACCCGCGTCAGCGTCTGCCAGGGCGTGGCGCCGAGCGCCAGCGAACCCAGAGTCAGGCTGCGCGGCACGCTGTAGAGGGCGTCCTCGGCGATGGAGAAGATGTTGGGGATGACGGCGAAGCCCATGGCCATGCCGACGATCAGGGCATTGCGCTGGTCGTAGGCGATGCCCAGTTCCTGGTTCAGCCAGAGACGCAGGTCGCCGGCGAACAGCAGGCTCTCCAGCCAGGGGCTGAGGCTGAGGGCCAGGGCGCTGGTCAGCAGGATCACCGGTAGCAGGAGCAGGCTTTCCCAGCCCTCCGGCACCCGCTCGCGCCAGGCCAGGGGCAGGCGCGCCCAGCCGAAGCCCGCCGCCAGGATGGCCAGCGGCAAGAGCAGCAACAGGCTGAACAGACCTGGCAGGTGGTTTTCCACGAAGGGCGCCAGGAACAGGCCGGCGAAGAAGCCGAGGATCACCGTGGGCAGCGCTTCCATCAGCTCGATCACCGGCTTGACCGTGCGCCTCATGCGCGGCGCCATGAAGTAGGCGGTATAGATGGCCGCGGCCACGGCCAGGGGCGCGGCGAACAGCATGGCGTAGAAGGCCGCCTTGAGGGTGCCGAAGGTCAGTGGGGCCAGGCTCAGCTTGGGTTCGAAATCGGTGGTCGTCGCGCTGGATTGCCAGACCCGCGCCGGTGCCTCGTAGTTTTCGTACCAGACCTTGTCCCACAGCGCCGACCAGGAGATCTCCGGGTGCGGATTGGTCAGGATGAAACCCTGCAACTGCCCACCCTGCTCCAGCAGCAGGCGATCGGCCCGCGGCGACAGGGCCAGTACGCCGGCGGCGGGGGCGATCCGCTCGCGCAACAGGGTGCGCCCCGCGGTGCTGTGAAAGACGCCGAGCCAACCTTGGCTGTCCAGCGCCAGGAAGCCCTTGCGGCGCTGCTCGGGGACGATCTGCACGATGGGCGCAGTGCCGAGCTGGAAGCTGCGGATGTGCCTCAGCACGGGCTCGCCATCCTGGCCGCGGACCAGGAACCACTGGGCGATGCCGCCCTTGGCGCTGCCCACCAGCAGGGACACGCCACCGAGCAACTGGGCGCTGGCGGTGACTTCGTCGTCGGCGGTGTCGAGCAACTTGTAGTGCCCGTTGAGGCTGCCGTCGTGCAGGTTGAAGACATCCGCCTGGGCACGGCCATTGAGGACGTAGAGCCACTGGCCACGGGGATCGAGGTAGAGCGCCTTGACCGCGGCGTTGAGCGGCGCGAGCGCGGTGACGATGCGCACCTTGGAAGCCGCGCCACCGCCCAGTGGCGCGGTGGGACGCGCCAGGCGCAGGGCCGTCACCCGCTTGCCCTGGGCGCCCGCCAGCACCAGCAGGTCATCGGTGCCGGCGATGGCTACCCGGTCCAGGGCGATCGCGGGGGCACCCAGGTCGAGGGGTTCGCGGCCATAGGGAAAATCGAGTTCGGGCGTGATCACCCGGCTGCCCTCGGGATAGCTGGACACATAGCGCTTGTGCGCCACCAGCACGCGGCCATCGGACAGGCCCAGGGCGATCAGGCTGCGCGGAGCGTCCTGGGCCTGGCTGGTGATCGATACCCCAGGCGGCAAGGGCAGTTGCTCACGCAACACGGGTTGGCCGTCGGCCAGGGTGAAGAAGGTCGCCTGGCCGCTGTCGGCCAGGTGCAGGGCGATGCGATTCTGCTCGTCGAGCCCCAGCAGCAAGGGCGCCCCGGCGCTGGCCAGCCAATCCGGCTGCGGCAGCGGCTGGCTTTCCAGGCTGGCGCCCCGTAGCAGCGGCAGCACCACATAGGCCAGGTAGAAGAAGATCAGGGTGATGGTGGCCAGGACGGCGAGCCCGCCCACCAGCACGGAGCCGCGCAAGAGCCGATCCTGCAGGGCCCGCCACCGGCGCCGCCGGCGCAATGCAGGCGTGTTGAAGTCCAGCCGGGCGGGGCCGCGAGGGTCGGGCATGGACGGGGGTACCGGGGATTTCATGGCGCAGAGCCTAATCACGTCTTATGACAGAAAGGTTACAGCGAATGGACAGCCGTGCGCGCCACGCCCGGAACGGGCGGCGGACGCGCGCCGATCAGTAGCCGAGGCTCTTGAGCGCCTGCTGCGCCACCGGCGCCGGCAGCGGCAGGTAGCCATCCTTGATCACCGCTTCCTGGCCGGTGCGGGACAGGATCAGCCGCAGGAATTCACCTTCCAGCGGATTGAGCGGACGATTGGGTGCCTTGTTCACATAGACATAGAGATAGCGCGCCAGGGGGTAGCGACCGGACAGGGTGTTCTCCTGGTTGTCGGCGACATAGTCGGTGGTGCCCGGCTTGGCCAGGGCCACGGTATGGACACTGGCGGTCTGGTAGCCGATGCCGGAATAACCGATGCCACCCAGCGACTGGCTGATGGCCTGGACCACCGAGGCCGAGCCGGGCTGCTCGTTGACGTTGGCGCGGAAATCGCCGTGGCACAGCGCCGCCTCCTTGAAGTAGCCATAGGTGCCCGACACCGAATTGCGGCCGAACAGCTGGATCGGCCGCTTGGCCCAGTCGCCGGTCAGGCCCAGGTCGCCCCAGGTCTTGAGTTCACGCGGACCACCGCAGAGGCGGGTGCTGGAGAACAGCGCATCGACCTGCTCCAGGGTGAGGTGCTGGATGGGGTTGTCCTTGTTCACGAAGATCGCCAGGGCGTCGATGGCCACCGGCACCGCCGTGGGGCGATAGCCGAAGCGCTGCTCGAAGGCCTGCACCTCGGCATCCTTCATCTTGCGGCTCATGGGGCCGATGCTGGCGGTGCCCTCGGTGAGCGCGGGCGGTGCCGTGGACGAGCCGGCCGCCTGGATCTGGATGTTGATATTGGGGTATTCGCGCTTGAAGCTCTCGGCCCACAGGGTGACCAGGTTGGCCAAGGTATCGGAGCCCACGCTCGACAGGTTGCCGGAGATCCCGCTCACCTTCTGGTACTGGGGAATGGCCGGGTCGACGTCCGCCGCCCGAGCGGTCGTGCCACCCAGCGCCAGGACGAGCGCCACCGCGGTCAGCGGGCCTTTGAGATGCATGCCGGATTCCTCGCGGGATGGAAAAGACGGGCCTGGGCCGGCGACGCGCAGGCGCGAGCTGGCACTCTAGGCGGGCATTGTGACGGATTTATGAAGGCTCGCCAGCCGCGGGAAGGCGTTCAGTCAGGCGGCAGACAGCAGCGCCGTGCACTAGGCTGGCGCAAGGACCCTCCGCTCGTTGCCTGCCAACGCCTCTGGCACAGGGGCTGGCCGAGCCGGACCACTACTTGCATAGCTAAGCATTCACCTGAACCAGAGGAGCGCTTCATGGCCCAGGCCCTTCCGACGTCCTCCACCCCGCCCGACCGCGCGAGCGCCGTGCCGGTCGCCCATCTTTCGCGGGCCAAGCTGATCGCCGCCGCCAGTCTCGGCAACGGCCTGGAGATGTTCGATTTCACCGTGTTCAGCTTCTTCGCCGCCATCATCGGCCAGCTGTACTTCCCCTCGGATACGCCCTATGGCTCGCTGCTGATGGCGGTCGGGGTGTTCGGCGTCGGCTTCGTCATGCGGCCGCTGGGCAGCATGGTGCTGGGCGCCTATGCCGACCGCCACGGGCGCAAGCAGGCCATGCTGCTGACCATCTCGTTGATGGGCCTGGGCAGCGCCCTGATCGCCTTCACCCCGACCCACGCCCAGATCGGCCTCGCCGCACCGCTGATCCTGCTGCTGGGACGCCTGCTGCAGGGCTTCTCCGCCGGCGGTGAGATCGGTGCCGCCACCACCCTGCTGCTGGAGTCCGCCAGCCCCGGCCGGCGTGGCTTCCATGTCAGCTGGCAGGTGATCAGCCAGGGCGGCAGTGCCCTGCTCGGCGCGGGCCTGGGCGCCCTGCTTACCCGCAGCCTGTCCGAGGCGGACCTGCACGCCTGGGGCTGGCGCATTCCCTTCCTGGTCGGGCTGCTGATCATCCCGGTCGGCCTCTATATCCGTCGCCAGGTGGACGAGACCTGGAGCGGCGCCGGCGCGACCGAGGGCGGCCCGGTGCGCGCCTTCCTGCGCGAGCACCCGCGGCGCTTCGGCCTGGGCCTGTTGATCGTGATGTCGGCCACCCTGCTGACCTACCTGATGCAGTTCTACATGCCCACCTACATGACCCGTATCGTCGGCCTGCCGGCGACCAGCGCCTACCTTGCCGGGGTGGCCTCCAGCGCCGTGCAGATGGCCGCCGCCCTGGCCGCCGGGCTGCTGCTGGATCGCTACGGGCGCTACAAGCCGGTGGCCCTGGTCAGCCTGGCGGTGGCCGTGCTGGGTATCTATCCGGCCTTCGTCTGGCTGAATGACCCGACCACCCAGGGCCTGGCCTTCGTCGCCCGCTTCGTGGTGATCACCGCCATGAGCGTCAACATGACCGCTGGGCTCTTGCTGATCCTCGCCGGCCTGCCGCGCCCGGTGCGCGCCACCGGCCTGGCCATGACCTACGCCCTGGCGGTGACGCTGTTCGGCGGCACCGCCCAGTTCATCGCCACCTGGCTGATCCAGGCCAGCGGCAGTCCGCTCGCCCCGGCCTGGTACCTGATCGCCATGCTGCTGATAGGATGGGTGGCACTGCTGAGCTATCCCGAACGTCACCTGGATTGAGAGAGATCGCCATGAGCCTTGCCACCGCTGCGGATCAAGACGCCACCGCCCGTCATATCGCCGGCTACCTGCCGGAGATGGTCGCCCTGCGCCGCGACATCCACCGCCATCCCGAACTGGGTTACCAGGAACAGCGCACCAGCGACCTGGTGGCCGCCGCCCTTGAGGGCTGGGGCTACGAGGTCCATCGCAGCCTGGGCGGCACCGGGGTGGTCGGTACCCTGCGTGCCGGCAGCGGCAGCAAGGTGCTGGGCATCCGCGCCGACATGGACGCCCTGCCGATCCTGGAGACCACCGGCCTCGACTACGCCAGCCAGCACCCCGGGCGCATGCACGCCTGCGGCCACGACGGCCACACCACCACCCTGCTCACCGCCGCTCGCTGCCTGGCCGAGACCCGCGCCTTCGACGGCACCCTGCACCTGATCTTCCAGCCGGCCGAGGAAGGCCTGGGCGGCGCCCTGAAGATGATGCAGGACGGCCTCTTCGAGCTGTTCCCCTGCGACCAGGTGTTCGGCCTGCACAACATGCCCGGCGTACCCACCGGCAAGTTCTGCTTCGTCGAGGGTGCCGCCATGGCCTCTTCCGACACCGCCCTCTTGCGCATCCGCGGCCAGGGCGGTCATGGTGCGGTGCCGGACAAGGCGGTCGATCCCATCGTCGCCAGCGCCGCCACGGTCATGGCGTTGCAGACCGTGGTCTCGCGCAACGTGGCACCGCTGGACACCGCCGTGGTCACCGTCGGCAGCATCCACGGTGGCGAGGCCTCCAACGTCATCCCCGATGCGGTGGAGATGAAACTCACCATCCGCGCCTTCCAGGACAGCACCCGCGACCTGTTGGAGCAGCGCATCGGTACTCTGGTCCGCGCCCAGGCGGAAAGCTTCGGCGCCACCGCCGAGCTGGACTACCAGCGCGGCTATCCGGTGCTGGTCAACCACGACGGCCCCACCGCCTTCGCCCGCCAGGTGGCCATCGACCACTTCGGCGCCGACGCCCTGCACCCCTTCGCGCCCATTCCGGCCAGCGAGGACTTCGCCTATGTGCTGCAACAGGTGCCCGGCTGCTATCTGTTCGTCGGCAATGGCCCGAGCGCCAACCTGCACAACCCGGCCTACGACTTCAACGACGCCCTGCTGCCGGTCGGCGCGCGTTACTGGGTCAAGCTGACCGAGGCCTTCCTCACCGCCTGAGGCGCCTCCTCTTCCGCGCCGGCCGCCCGGGCCGGCGACGGAATCTTCACTCCCTGCCCGCTAAGCTGTGGAGTCCCTTCATAGCTAGCGAGGTCGTCATGCGACGTTTTTCACGCCTGGGTTGGCGTCAGGGTCTGGCGCTGGGCGTCGCCGTGGTCGTGCTCGGCTTCGCCTATCCGGCCTGGCGGCATTTCCATCCGGTCAGCGCCGCCGCGGGCTGGGGCTACCGCGAATTCGCCACGGACATCCCCATGGTCAGTGCCCTGGCCCTGGCGGCCGATGGCAGCCTGTTCGTCACCCAGGAATTCTCCAATCGCCGCGGCAGTCTCCTGCGCCTGCTGCCCACGGGCAAGCGCCAGCCGGTCCTGGGCGAACTGTCCAAACCCGATGGCCTGGTGATGTTCCAGGGTGGCCTGGTGGTCAGCCAGGAAGGCGGACCGCTGCCGGTATTTCTCCTGCGCAACGGCCAGCGCCAGGCCCTGTTCGACGGCACTGACGTCGAGGGCGTCGCCACCGATGGCCAGACCCTCTATGCCATCGAGGATCTGCCCCAGGGCCGCCTGCTCAGCTATCAGCCGGAGCGTCGGGAACTCAAGGTGCTGCGCGAAGGGCTGGAGCAAGGCGAAGGAGTAGCGCGCTGCCCCGATGGTCGGCTGTTCTATACCGAGAAGGCCAAGGGCTGGGTCAAGCAGTGGCAGCCGCAGGGCGCGGACACCCTGGTCGCCACGGGACTCGACGCCCCCGGTTTCGTGCAGTGCTCGGCCGACGGCCTGTGGATCACCGAGGACGCCACCCACGGCGCCCGCGTCCTGTTACTGCGACCCGACGGCAGCCTGGTCACGGTGCTGTCGCACCTGCGCTCGGCGCAGACCCTGATCGCCCTGGGTGACGGCCACTATCTGGTCGCCGAACAGGGGCGTAAGCGCATCTTGGAGCTCTCTCGAGAAGCCGGAGCCGACCGCTAGGGCGATCGGCTCCAGAGGCCTCACGGCAACCGGTACACCAGGCAGGGATTGCCGTTGAGGCGGCGCTCCACCACGGGTTGCTGATTGGCCAGGAGCGTGCCGCTCAGCAGGTCGCGGTCGGCGCGGGCCAGGATGACCCAGGCGCCGGACGGCAGATGGGCGAGGTCGGCGACCTGGGGCCGGGCGACGAAGATCGGCTGCTCGTCGTGGTCCAGGTTCATGATGTAGCGAATCGCCCAGCTGTCCTGGCCGAGACCGAAGAACACCAGCGGCCCCGGATGCTCCTGGCGCAGGCCTTCCACCTGCTGCACGAAGCCGCGGCTGTCGTACTCCAGGTCCTGGGCCGGCTCCACCACCGCGACCAGCATCAGCCATTGGGCGGCCAGCGCCAGGGCGCTCAGGGCGAGCAGCCGGCGCGTACCGGTCAGGCGCCGCCAACCGATCAAGGCGGCGAGCTGGAGGACGACGAAGACCGCTACCAGCAGCGCCAGGGAGACATCCGGCCAGTAGCCGTGGCGTTGCCAGAGATGCCGGCAGACCAGCAGCGCCACCAGGGCCAGCCCCGGCAGCGCCAGCACCAGGGCCAGGTAGACGGGGACGACCCGGCGGAACCAGCTTTCCGCACGCAGGAGGCCGTGGGCAGCGAGGGCGGCCAGGAAGGGCACCATGGGCACCACGTAGTAGGCCCGCTTGAAGTGCGGGATGGACAGGCCGATCAGGATCAGCAGACCACTGCCCGCCAGGCCCAGCAGCAGCCGGCGCTGGGCGGTATCCGGCCAGCTGCGCAGGCTGCGGTGCTGGGCAGCCAGCAGCAACAGCGCCAGCGGCACCACCGGCAGATAGCGATACAGCCCCAGTTGCAGATAGAACCAGAACGGCTTGCCGCTCTCGTCCAGGCGGCCACTGACCTGCATGTGCCAGACCTCGGCGGCGAAATCCGCGCCGCCCTCGTGGTGGGCCAGCTGGATCAGCGTCCACCAGCAGAGAACGAGCAGCGCCAGGCCGACCAGGCCGTAGCCGAACAGCCGCTGCAGGGCGAAGCGGCGCCACGCCGGCTCACCCCAGGCCACCACCAGCCAGTAGAGACAGACCACGCCGCAGGGCTCGATCAGCCCCAACGGCCCGCGGATGGCGAAGCCCAGGGCGAACAGCGGCAGCACCAGCAGGCGGCGCAAGGGACGAGCGTCGCGGTCGGCGCTGTAGAGCAGGTAGAAGCAGCTCAGCACCACCAGGGCGACCAGCTGGTCCAGGCAGACCGCGCGGGCTTTTTCCAGCCACTGCGGGGTCAGGGCCACCAGCAGTACCGTGAGCAGCGCCCAGGCACGGCGGGTGTCGGCCAAGAGCCGGTAGGTCAGCGCCAGCACCCCGGCCGAGGCCAGGGCAGTGGGCAGCACATTGGCCAAATGGTTGGGCGCCCCTATCGCCCGCGCAGCCAACCAGCTCAGCCAGGTGGCGGTAGCCGGATAGTCCGGATAGGGCTGACCGTAGGTCGTGGGGAAAAAGGCCGGGCCGTGGCGGAACATCTCCTCCAGGAACACCGCCCAGCGTCCATCGAAGCCCTGGGGGGCCTGGTTCCAGATGCCGAGGGTGAACATCAGCACGGCGACCAGGCCGACCAGCAGGCTTTCCAGTCGCAACCGGTTGGCCGCCGGTAGGGTGGCCAGGCGCCCGCCCTGCGGGGTCAGGGCCAGGGGCGCTGCCATCAAGCGGCGTCCACGCGGCGGGTGACCTGGGGACCGCTCAGGGGGGCGCCGCGACCGATGGCGAAGTACTCGAAGCCACGCCGTTCCATGCGCTCCGGATCGAACAGGTTACGCCCGTCGAAGATCACCGGCTGGTTGAGCTGCTGGGCGATGAGGTCGAAGTCCGGAGCCTTGAACTGCTGCCACTCGGTGCAGATGACCAGGGCATCGGCGCCGGCCAGGGCAGCTTCGGGAGTGCCCATCAGCGCCAGGCGCTCGTCGTGGCCATAGAGGCGCTGGGCCTCGGCCATGGCCACCGGATCGAAGGCGCGCACCTTGGCACCGGCTTCCCACAGGGCTTCCATCAGTACCCGGCTGGGCGCATCGCGCATGTCGTCGGTATTGGGTTTGAAGGCCAGCCCCCAGAGCGCGAAGGTGCGGCCCTTGAGATCGCCATCGAAGTAGGTGTGGATGCGCTCGAACAGCTTGGTCTTCTGGCGCACGTTGATCGCCTCCACCGCGCGCAGCAGATCCAGCTCCACCTGGTTTTCCTCGCCGGTGCGGATCAGCGCCTGCAGGTCCTTGGGGAAGCAGGAGCCGCCGTAGCCGCAACCGGGATAAATGAAGTGGTGACCGATGCGCGGATCGGCGCCGATGGCCTGGCGCACCGCCTCGATGTCGGCGCCGACGCGCTCGGCCAGTTCGGCGATCTGGTTGATGAAGCTGATCTTGACCGCCAAGAGGCTGTTGGCGGCGTACTTGGCCAGCTCGGCGCTGCGCAGGTCCATGCACTGGATGCGGTCATGGTTGCGGTTGAAGGGCGCATAGAGTTCGCGCATCACGTCGCGCGCCACTGCCGAGTCGGTGCCGACCACGATGCGATCGGGCTTCTTGCAGTCGGCGATGGCGGCGCCTTCCTTGAGGAATTCCGGGTTGGAGACCACCTCCACGTGCAGGGTGCGGCCTTCTTCGGCCAGCACCTCGTGGATCAGGGTACGGACGCGGTCACCGGTGCCCACCGGCACGGTGGACTTGTTCACCACCAGCAGCGGATCGCGCGACACCGGCTGGCCGACCAGCGGCTCGCGGCGCAGCCGGGCGATGGTCTCGGCGACGGCGAAGACGGCGGACAGATCGGCCGAGCCATCGGCGGCCGGCGGGGTGCCCACGGCGATGAATTGCACGGCGCCATGGGCCACGGCCTCGGCGGCGTCGTGGGTGAACACCAGGCGGCCGGCGGCCAGGTTATTGCGCACCAGGTCTTCGAGACCGGGCTCGTAGAGGGTCACTTCGCCACGCTTGAGCTTGTCGATCTTGGCGCGGTCGATGTCCATGCACACCACCTGGTGACCGACTTCCGCCAGCACGGCGGCTTGCACCAGGCCCACGTAGCCGATGCCGAAAACGCTGATGTTCATAGGGTATTCCTCAGGGTGGGAGCGGCGGTGGGCCGCGGCCCGCCGACGAGGGCGACGCCGGCCACGACCAGCACGATGCCCAGGGTTTTCCAGGGGGTGAAGGACTCGGCGGCGCCTGGTAGCCAGGCCGCGCCGAGGTGGACGAAGACGTAGGAAAGGCCGAGCGCCGCATAGGCGCGCCCCAGTGGCAGGCGCGCCAGGGCGGCCAGCCAGGCCAGCAACGACAGGCCATAGCAGAGGATGCCCAGGACCAGCAGCAGGCCGGCCGTGTCGAGCAGCGCGGTCGGCTGGCCCAGCCAGCTGGACATGGCGGGCAGCCGCACCAGGGCCGCACGCAGCAGCAGTTGCGCCAGGGTGGTGAGCAGGATGCTCAGGCCGAGTGGGAAGAGCCCCTTCATAGCTGGCCTCCCAGCAGGGCGGCGCCCGCGACGATGCACAGGCAGCCGCACCAGGCGCGGGCGTCGACCGCCTCGCCGAACACCAGGCGGGCCACCAGGGTCACCGCCAGGGTATTGAGCGACAGCAAGGGATAGGCGACGCCCACCGGCACTCGCTGCAGCACTGCGCACCACAGCAGCAGGGCCAGACCCAGGCAGACCAGCGCGCCCCACAACCAGGGCGAGCGCAACCGCTCGACCAGGGCGCCACCATCCGTCACCGCGCGCTTCTGGCCCAGCTGGCCGGCGCAGGTGAGCAGGATCACCAGGGCGATCAGCAGGCCGTTGACGAGGGTCATTTCGCCACCCGCGGATAGATCAGCAGCACCAGCCGCTCGCTGGCGATGCTCTCGCCGGGCTCGGGCAGGCTGTCGAGCAACTGGCGGTCACTGGGGCCGTCCACCCGCAGCAGGATGTCCACCGGTCCCTGATCGCGATGGGCGGCGAGCCAGGCGGCCAGTTCCTGCTCGGGGATCAGCCGGCCGCTGTCGGGCTCGCGGGCGAAGCCGTACTTGAGTTCACCCGGACCACCCACCACCACCACATCCTGGCGATCGGTGGCCCAGGCCAGGCTGGCGGCCACGCCGAGGTCGTTGCTCACCAGCAGACCGGCATGCTGCAGATGGCCGAGCTGGGACTCGATGAAGGTGCTCGGCAGCTTGTTGTCGACCACGCTGATCGGCAGCGCCACCGACAGCAGCGGCAGGATCAGCCAGAGCGCCAGGGCCGGGGCCAGTACCGTGCGGCGCGGCCAGAGCAGCGCCCCGAGACCGGCCAGCGCCAGGCCCAGGGGGGCCAGCAGGGCCAGGGCATGGGTCAGGCCCTCGCCGGGGTGATAGAGCTGATTGCCGAACACCAGCAGCGCCACCAGGCCGGCCGCTCCCAGCAGCAGGTTGCACAGGCCGTTCAGGCGCAGGGCGCCGAAGTCGCCACGGCGATAGCCGTCCAGCAGGCTGCGCGCCAGCAGCGGCACCAGCGCCGCCAGACTCGGCAGCAGATAGGTGGGCAGCTTGCCGCGGCTCAGGCTGAAGAACACCAGTTGGCTGGCGAAGGCCAGGCCGAGGAAGGCCGTGCCGACCTGCCGCCGCTCGCGCCAGGTCGCGCCGAGGGTGCGCGGCAGCAAACCGGCCCAGGGCAGGATGGCCACCAGCAGGATGGGCGCATAGAACCAGAAGGGCCGCTCGTGCTGGGCATCCTGGCCGGCGAATCTCTGGATGTGCTCGTGCCAGAAGAAGAAATTCCAGAAGTCCGGATCGCGGTGGGCCACCAGCAGCGCCCAAGGGGCCACTACCAGTACCGCCACCAGCACTGCCAGCGGACCGCGCCAGAGCAGCTCGCCGAAACGCCGCTGCCAGAGGAAGAAGGGCACCGCCACCAGCACCGGCAACACCAGGGCAAGAAAGCCCTTGGTCAAGAGACCGCAGCCGCAGGCGAACCCCAACAGCGCCCACTGGCCGAGGGCCGCGGTACGGGTCTCGGCGGCCTGGGCCTGCCAGAGCGCGAGCAGCGCCAGGGTCATCCAGAAGGCGAATTGGGAATCCAGGGTGACATAGGTGGCCAGGCCCGCCACGGCCAGGCAGGACAGGTAGAACACCCCGGCCAGCAGGCTCAGCAGGCGGTCCTGCCAGATCAGTTGGGTCAGGCGGGCGACCAAGGCGGCGGTGGCCAGGCTCGCCAGCAACGGCACCAGGCGGACGCTCAGCAGCGAATCGCCCAGCCAGGCCTGGGCCAGCGCCTGGGTCCAGTAGCCGCCGATGGGTTTCTCGAAATAGGGCAGACCGAGGAAATGCGGCACCACCCAGTCGCCGTTGCGCCAGAGTTCCTGGGCGATCTGCGCATAGCGCGACTCGTCCGGAATCCACAGGCCGCGCCATTCCAGCGGCAGCGCATAGGCCAGCAAGGCCAGCGGTAGCAGCGCCAGCAGACAACGCCGGGTCATGCCTGCACTCCGAGCCAGCCCTGGCGCCCGGCCAGACTGCCCCGTACCAAGTTGCCCGCGGGCAGTTGGCGCGCATCGCCCGGCAGGCGGTCGCCCAGGGTCAGGAAGAGGACGCCCTGCTCCCGCGCCGCCTTGAGCAGGGCGCGGAAGTCCTCGGCGAAGGCGATGCCTTCCACCTCGGCGTGCAGGGTGTAGACGTTGAGCGCACCGGGACGGAACAGCTTGAGCAGATAGTCGTTCCAGTCGCCGGCGGCGAGGTCGGGGCCGACCACCTCGTCGAAGGTCGGCATGTCCACCGGGATCTGCGGCGTGCCGTGGCCGCCATTGCCCAGGCGCGGACGGAACAGGGCGCTGCCACGGCAGTCGCTGTTGTACCTGAGGCCGAATGCCTCCTTGGCCTGCACCACGCGGGGATCGGCGCGCCAGCCAGCGGCGGCGGAGCAGTCGACCCTGGCGCCGAGGATGTCTTCCAGGGCGTGCAGGCCACGGCCGAATTCCTCGCCCAGGCGCTCCACGTTCCAGTGCCCGGTATGGGCCTGCCAGGCGTGGTGATCCCAGGCGTGCAGCCCAACCTCGTGCCCGCGGGCGCGGGTCTCGCGCATCAGGTGGCCGAGGTCGCGCCCGATGGGCCGGCCCGGCCAGGCGGTGCCGGCCAGGAGGATGTCCCAGCCATAGAGGCTGGCGGCCTTGGAGCGGAGCATCTTCCACAGGAAGGTGGGCTTCACCAGGCGCCACAGGTGGCGCCCCATGTTGTCCGGACCGACGCTGAAGAAGAAGGTCGCCTTGACCCCGGCTTCATCCAGCAGGTCGAGCAGCCGCGGCACCCCTTCGCGGGTGCCGCGATAGGTGTCCACGTCGATGCGCAGGCTGGCCGGGATCACAGGGTTCATCACGCCTCCCGCTGGGCCAGGGCTTCGCGCAGGAAGAAGTCCAGCGTCTTGCCGACGGTGGCGGCCATGGCGGTGGTCGGCTGCCAGTCGATCAGGCGACGGGCGTTCTCCACGCTGGGCTTGCGGTGCGCCACGTCCTGGTAGCCATCGCCGTAGAAGCTCTTGCTTTCCACTTCGCGGAAGCCGGCGAAGGGCGGGAATTCATGGCGCAGCGGATGGGCCTCGAACTGGGCCAGGAGCTCCTCGGCCAGCTCGCGGATGCTCGCTTCGTTGTCCGGGTTGCCGATGTTGACGATCTGGCCGTCGCAGCGACCGCCCTTGTTCTCGATGATGCGGAACAGCGCCTCGATGCCGTCGTCGACGTCGGTGAAGCAACGCTTCTGGGCGCCGCCGTCGACCAGCTTGATCGGGGTGCCTTCCACCAGGTTGAGGATCAGCTGGGTGATGGCGCGGGAGCTGCCGATGCGTGCGGAATCCAGGCGATCCAGGCGTGGGCCCATCCAGTTGAAGGGACGGAACAGGGTGAATTTCAGACCCTTGGCGCCATAGGCCCAGATCACCCGGTCGAGCAGTTGCTTGGAGACCGAGTAGATCCAGCGCTGCTTGTTGATCGGACCGACCACCAGGTTGGAGCGGTCTTCGTCGAAGCGCTCGTCCTGGCACATGCCGTACACCTCGGAGGTGGACGGGAAGATCACGCGCTTTCCGTACTTCACGCAGTGGCGAACGATCTTGAGGTTTTCCTCGAAGTCCAGTTCGAACACGCGCAGCGGATTGCGGGTGTATTCGATGGGGGTGGCGATGGCCACCAGCGGCAAGACCACGTCGCACTTCTTGATGTGGTACTCCAGCCACTCGGTGTGGATGGAGATGTCGCCTTCCACGTAATGGAAGTGCGGATCGGCCTTGAGACGCTCGATGGCGTCGGAGCCGATGTCCAGGCCATAGACCTCGTACTCGCCATCGGCCAGCAGGCGCTCGGACAGGTGGTTACCGATGAAACCGTTGACGCCGAGGATCAGTACCCGGGTGCGACGCTTGGCACGGCGCTCCTGGCGATGCAGGCGGGCACCGACCACCAGGCCGGCTTCGCGGGCCAGTTGCGGGCCGGCGAGATACAGCCCGGCATCGCCCAGCTGGCCGGCGCGTACTTCCAGGGCACCTTCGCCGCAGGCGATACGCAGGGGTTCCAGGCTCAGCACGCTGCCGGGGGCCTGGCCGTGGTGTTCGGTCTGGGCCTGGGCGCTCCAGACGATCAGCTTGCGATCGCCGATCCAGCCGAAGGCGCCCGGATAGGGTTGGGTCACGGCGCGGACCAGGTTGGCAAGCTCGGTGGCCGGACGGCTCCACTCCAGCTCGCCATCGGCGGGGCTGCGACGGCCATAGGTGCTGGCCTGGCTTTCGTCCTGCTCACGCTCTTCCAGGGTCCCGGCGGCCAGCCCCGGCAGGGCGTCGCGCAGGAGTTCCTGGCTGGCTTCGCGCAGCTTGCCGTGCAGGGTCAGGGCGGTGTCGTCCGGGGCGATGGCGACGCGTTGCTGGGCGACGATGGCGCCGGCATCGGCACGCTTGACCATGCGGTGCAAAGTCACGCCGGTCTCGGTCTCGCCGTTGACCAGCACCCAGTTGGCCGGGGCGCGACCGCGATAGCGCGGCAGCAGCGAGCCGTGCAGGTTGTAGGCGCCGCGCTTGGCGCAGGCCAGCACCTCTTCGGAGAGCAGGTTGCGGTAGTAGAAGGAGAAGATGAAGTCCGGCTCCAGGGCGCGGATGCGCTCGACCCAGATCGGGTGGTTGACGTCTTCCGGCGCATGCACCGGGATGCCGTGGCGGGCACAGAGCTGGGCGACCGAGGCGAAGAAGCGGTTCTCGCCCGGATCGTCCGGATGGGTGAAGACGGCAGCGATGGGATAGCCGGCCTGGATCAGCGCGGCGAGGCCGGCGCAGCCGATGTCGTGGTAGGCGAAGACGATAGCGGTTTTCATCAGGGGCATTCCTGTCACTGGACCTGGCGCAGCGGCGCCGGCGAAGGGGAGAAATTGGACGCGCGGATCACTTGTTCCACGTGGAACCGGGGCCGGGCGCGGACATCGTGGTACACCCGGCCGAGGTACTCGCCGAGCAGACCGAGGCCGACGAACTGGGCGCCGGTGAAGATGAACAGGATGGCGAACAGCGAGAACACACCATCGGCCGCCCACTCGGCGCCGTGGGTCAGGCGCAGGAACAGCAGCAGCGCGGCGAAGGCGAAGCCGAACAGCGCCAGGCCACCGCCGAACAAGCTGAGCAGCCGCAGCGGGGTGGTGGTCATGCAGGTCAGCAGATCGAACATCAGGTTGATCAGCTTGAGGAAGCTGTACTTGGAATCCCCGTGCTCGCGCTCGGCGTGGGCCACCTCGATCTCGGTGGTGTGGCGGGCGAAGCTGTTGGCCAGGATCGGGATGAAGGTGCTGCGCTCGTGGCAGGCGAGCATGGACTGCACCACCTGGCGGCGATAGGCGCGCAGCATGCAGCCGTAGTCACGCATGGCGACCCCGGTGGAGCGCTGCACGGCGCGGTTGATCAGCCGCGACGGCAGGGTGCGCAGATAGGAATCCTGGCGCTGCTGGCGCACGGTGCCGACCACGTCGTAACCCTGGGCGGCGGTGTGCACCAGGCGCGGAATCTCTTCCGGCGGATTCTGCAGATCGGCGTCCAGGGTGATGATCAGGTCGCCCCTGGCCTGCTCGAAGCCGGCGAGGATGGCCGAGTGCTGGCCGTAGTTGCGATTGAGCAGCACCGCCACCACCGGGCTGTCCGGCTCGCTGGCAGCCTGCTGCAGCAGTTCGGCGCTGCGGTCGCGGCTGCCGTCGTCGACCAGGATGATCTCCACCTGGCAATCCAGCAGGCGGCAGGCGGCGCGGGTACGCCGCAAGAGTTCCGGCAGGCTGGCTTCTTCGTTGTAGACGGGGATCACTACGGATACGCGGTCGATGGCATAGGGCTTCATGCGCCTTTCTCCAGCAGGTCTTCGATGGCGCCGACCACGCGGTCGACGTCGGCGAGGGTCATGTCGGGGAACAGCGGGATGGAGCACAGCCGGGCGGAGTTCCATTCGCTGTTGGGCAGCGCCAGCTCGGGCCAGCGCTCGCGGTACCAGGGGTGCAGGTGGGTGGCGGTGAAATGGATGCCGGTGCCGATGCCGCGCGCCTTGAGGCCGGCCATGAAGGCTTCGCGATCCAGCCCGCAGCGCTCGGGGCAGATGCGCAGGATGTAGAGGTGCCAGGCATGGGTCTGGGCGTAGTCCGGCAGCGTCAGGGGCGCGACCGGCAGGGCCGCCAGGCGCTGGGTGTAGGCCTCGGCCAGCAGCCGGCGGCTACTGTTGATGTCGCCCAGGCGATCCAGCTGGACCAGTGCCAGGGCGGCGTGGATGTCCGAGAGGTTGTATTTGAAGCCGGGCTCTTGCACCTGGGCCTGGGGCTTGCGGCCCAGCGAGTGGCGGTCGAAGGCATCCACCGCCAGGCCGTGGAATTTCAGCCGGCGCACCCGCTCGGCCAGGGTGGCGTCGTCGGTCACCAGCATGCCGCCTTCGGCACAGGTCAGGTTCTTGATGGCGTGGAAGCTGAAGATGGCCGTGCCGCGCATCCCAATGGGCTCGCCCTGGTAGCGGGTGCCGGCGGCGTGGGCGGCGTCTTCGATCAGGGCGATGCCGTGCTGTTGGGCCAGGGCGCGCAGCGGCGCCAGATCGCAACTGGCGCCAGCGTAGTGCACCGGAATGATGGCCTTGGTGCGCGGGGTGATGGCGGCGGCCACCTGCTCGGCGGAGACCATCAGGGTGTCGCGGTCGACGTCGACGAACACCGGGGTGGCGCCGACCAGGGTGATCATGTTGGCGGTGGAGACCCAGGTCAGCGAAGGGGTGATCACCTCGTCGCCGGGGCCGATGTCCAGTGCCAGCAGGGTCACGTGCATGGCGGCGGTGGCCGAGCAGAGGGCCACCGCGTGGGCAGCGCCCACCGAGGCGGCGAAGCGCTCCTCCAGCAGGTTGGCCTGGGGCCCGGTGGTGATCCAGCCCGAGGTGAGCACCTGGCTCACCGCGGCCACTTCCTCGGCGCCGATGCTGGGGCGGGAGAACGGCAGGAAAGGTTCATCCACCACACGCGGGGTAGAGCTCTGGGACAGATCGGTCATGGCGGCTCATCCAAAAAGGGGGCGCCGGCACAGAGGTACCGGACAGGATGAGCGCAGGCTAAAGCGAGACGCCTTACGGCCCCCTTAGCGCAACCTGACAACTGCCTGACAGCCGGTCGGCTCGTCGTGCACCCCCGTGAACCCCTTGGCAAAACAAGGGGTTAGCCTGCGACGAAGGGGGTGCCGGTGGTCGCCGAGAAGCCTAGAATGCAGCCCCTGCCGCTCCCGGCAGCCCCGAACCTGACACGAGAGACGACCGCGCCCATGCTGGACAACACCCTGAGCGAACTGGAAACCGCGATCCGCGACCTGCTGCAGCGCAACCAACGCCTGACCGCCCGGACCCAAGAGCTGGAACAGGCCCTGGCGGCCGCGCGCGAGGAAAACGACACCCTGCAGCTGAGCCTGCTGGAGCAGGAAGAAGCCGGCGCCAGCACCCGTCAGCGCGTGGAAGGCCTACTGGCCTTGCTGGCCGCTGGCGCACCGGTCGCGCACGCCGTCGCTGAACAGCCCGTCCCGGCTGACGTCGAGTGAAAAACTCGGACGCGATCGCCAGCGCCCACGACGAGGTGGAGGTGCTCGGGCGTCGCTATCGCTTCAAGGTCGCCGAAGGCGATCGCGCCGCGCTGCAACAGGCCGCCGCCCGCCTGCGCGACGAACTGGTCGCCATCCAGGGTGACCGCCGCCGCGGCGACGCCACCGAATTGCTGGTGCTGGCCGCCCTGCGCCTGAGCCTGGACACCGCCGCCGACGCCGGCGCCCTGAGCGCCCTCGACG
Source organism: Pseudomonas oryzihabitans (assembly GCF_006384975.1). Classification (NCBI taxonomy): domain Bacteria; kingdom Pseudomonadati; phylum Pseudomonadota; class Gammaproteobacteria; order Pseudomonadales; family Pseudomonadaceae; genus Pseudomonas; species Pseudomonas oryzihabitans. The sequence goes on along the minus strand of NZ_CP021645.1, from coordinate 3,847,872 downwards.
CCCGCCTCCAGGCGCTGACCGCCGAGGTCCGCGCGTCGCAGGAGGCGTAGCCCCCTTTACCCCGAGAGAGAGTTGGGGTGAGGGAACCGCGCCGCTCGAAGCTACCGACCTGCGCTGGACTCCGTAGGGTGGATGACGGCGCAGCCTCATCCACGGAGGCACGGTACCCGCGTGGAAAACGCTCTGCGGTTTTCCACCCTACGCCGGACTTGCGCCCCTCGCCCCAACCGCCCCCTCCCGCCCAGCTTGACCACCCCGCCGCCCCGTGCGAGCTTCGGTGCCCTTTCCCCTGCCCTGGAGGTCGTCATGCCTGGCATTCGCTGGCTCGCCATCCCGCTCCTGAGCGTCGCCCTAGGCGCCCAGGCCGCGCCCTCGCCCCTGCCGGAGCTGCTGGACGCCATGGCGCAGCGGTTGACGGTGGCCGACCAGGTCGCCCGCAGCAAGCATGACAGCGGCAAGCCAGTGCTCGACGAGACCCGCGAGCGCCAGGTACTCGACAGTGTCAGCCAGGCCGCGCAGGGTGCCGCTGTCAGCCCAGCCACCGCCCAGACCTTCTTCGCTGCCCAGATGGAAGCCAACAAGCTGGTGCAATACGGTCTGCTCGACGCCTGGCGGCGCGGCATGCGACCGCTACCGGCCACCACCCCGGACCTGGCCGGACTCAGGACCCGCCTCGATACCCTGCAAACCCGCCTGCTCGCCGGGCTCGCTGCCACCGGCGAACTGCGCGCGGCCGCGGACTGTCCGGCGCAGCTGGACCAGGCCCTGACCGCCCACCTCGCCACGGCCCAGCCCGACGACCTCCATCGCCTGGCGCTGCTGCGTGCGCTCGGTGATTTCTGCGCCCTGCCGCGCTGAGCGCCAGTTCAAAATCCGCGGCGCGTCGGCCAAACTGCAGTGACAATGGCCTGGATCGCCAGGCGCTAAGGACTCTCCCCATGCACATCCTGCTCGTCGAGGACGATGCCACCCTGGCCGACGGTATCCGCCGCGTTCTGGAGGGCCATGGCATGCAGGTCGACCTCCTGCGCAACGGCGCCGAGGCCGACACCTGGCTGCGCACCACCCGCTTCGCCGTGGTGGTGCTGGACATCGGCCTGCCAGGCGGCCTGGATGGCTTCGAGGTGGTCCGGCGGCTGCGCCAGCGTGGCAGCGACCAGCCGGTGCTGCTGCTCACCGCCCGCGACGCCATCGACGACCGGGTACACGGTTTCGAGGTGGGCGCCGACGACTATCTGGTCAAGCCCTTCGCCGTGCCGGAGTTGGTGGCGCGGATCAAGGCCCTGGCCCGCCGCGCCGGTGGCCAGAGCAGCGCCGACCTCAGCTTGGGCGCCCTGCGCCTCGACACCGCCGCCCACCAGGCACGCCTCGGCGAGACGCCGCTGGATCTCTCGGCCCGCGAGTGGGCGGTGCTCGAACACCTCTTGCGCCAGGCCGGCAAGGTGGTTTCCAAGCAGCAGATCATCGATGCCCTGGCGCCCTGGGGCAGCGAGGATCTGACCCACAACGCCGTGGAAGTCTACGTCTCGCGACTGCGGCTGAAACTGACCGACTCGGGCGTCGGCATCCGCACCGTGCGTGGCTTCGGCTATCGCCTGGAGGAGGCCAGCGGCCCATGAGCACGCCCGACCGCAGCCTGCGCCGGCGCCTGCTGAAATGGCTGGTGCTGCCGGTGCTGCTGGTCAACCTCGGGGGCGCGGTGGTCAGCTATCAGTTCGCCCGCAAGCCGGCGTTCAGCGCCCTGGACAGTGACCTGACCGATTCCGCGACCCTGCTGCTGGAACAACTGCGGGTGGACGGCGATGGTCGGTTATCGCTGCCCCCCGAAGCGGAGTACCTACTACGCCACAACAGCCATGACCACGTCTGGCTGGCGGTCCGCACCCTGGATGGCCGGCTGCTGTTCGGCGACGGCGCCATGCCGGTGCAGGCGATTACCGACGAGATGCGCGACGGGCACACCACGGCGCAGCGCGCCCGCATCAATGAGCGCTCGGTGTTCATGGTCGCTCAACTGGGCAATATCGCAGGCCAGCCCGTGGTGGCCAGCGTCGCCCAGACCCTGAGTCGCCACACCGCCGCCCTGCAGCGCATGGTGCTGACCCTGGTGGCGGTGCAACTGATCGTCGCCCTGCTCATCGCCGCCCAGTTGCTCTGGGCGGTGCGCCGCGGCCTGCGCCCGCTGGAGCGCCTGGAACGCCAGCTCGACAGCCGTCACTACGATGACCTCGCCCCGCTGCGCGAAGAGGGGGCGCCGCGCGAGCTGAGTACCTTCGTCGCCGCGCTCAACGGCCTGCTGCTGCGGGTCCGCGAGGGCGCGCGCAACCAGCGCGCCTTTCTCGACGACATGGCGCACCAGTTGCGCACCCCCCTGGCTGGCATCAGCACCCTGACCCAGTGGCTGCGCCAGCGCCACGCCGGCGATGCCGAGAGCGCCGCCGCCCTGGCGCAATTGGAGGCCGCCACTAAACGCATGACCCGCCAGACCAACCAGTTGTTGACCCTGGCCCGCGCCGCTACCGCGCGGCTGGAGAGTCCGCCACGCGAACCCCTGCGCCTGGACGAACTGGTCAGCGATGCCATCCCCAGCCAGTTGGCCCAGGCCGATTGCCATGGCATCGATCTGGGCTACGAACTGGAACCGCAGACGGTCCTGGGCAACGCCTTCCAGCTGCGCGACCTGCTCGACAACCTGGTGGATAACGCCCTGAGATACACCCCGCGTGGCGGTCAGGTCACGGTGCGGCTGCACAGCCAGGCGGGGGCGACCGTCCTGGAAGTGGAAGACAACGGCCCGGGCATCCCCGAGGCCGAGCGTGCCCGTATCTTCGAGCGCTTCTATCGCATCGACCGGGGCATCCACGGCACCGGCCTGGGCCTGGCCATCGTCCGCGACATAGCCACCGCCCACGACGCCGGCATCGAACTGGCCACCCCGGCCAGCGGCCACGGCCTGAGGGTGGCGATCCACTTCCCGCCGTTGGTCACCCCTGCCGTGGAAGCGGCCCCGTAGGTTGGGTTGAGCGCAGCGAAGCCCAACAGACCCAGACCAAGGCGCTGCACCACCCTCACCCCAACCCTCTCCCCAGGGGAGAGGGGGCTGCTCCGGCGCACCGCTCGCTCCCCTAGGTTGGCGCTAGGCACCGCGAAGCCCGACACACCCAGGCCCAACCCCCCTACCGCTCCCGCCACCCCGGATTCTCCAACAACACCGCCATGCCCTGGCCGCCGCCGATGCATACCGCCGCCACGCCATAGCGCAGCCCCTCGGCGCGCAGTTGCCGGGCCAGGGTGATGGCCAGGCGCAGGCCGGTAGCCGCCAGCGGATGACCGAGGGCGATGGCGCCGCCGTGTACATTGAGGCGCGCCGGGTCCAGTTCCAGGGCGCGCTGGACCGCCAGCAGCTGGGCGCCCTGGGCCTCGTTGATCTCCAGGCGGTCGATGGCAGCCAGCGGCAGACCGGCGCGCTCCAGTAGTCCCTGGATCGCCGGGACCGGCCCGCTGCCCATGACCTCGGGCGGCACCCCCACCACGCAGCTGCCGCGCACCCAGGCCAGGGCGCGCGCTGGCACGGCATCCGCACCCCGTGTCAGCAGCACGGCCGCCGCACCATCGGCCACCGCGCAACTGTTGCCGGCGGTCTGGACGCCTCCCTCATGCACCGGCGTCAGTCGTGCCAGGGCCTCCAGTGAGGTCTCCCGCGGATGGCTGTCGCGCTCCACCACCGCACAGCCCCGCGGCAGGCGCAGCTCCCGTGGCGCCAGGCCAGCGGATTCGAAGCGTGCCGCCGCCACCGGTACGATCTCCTCGTGGAACCAGCCCTGCCGCTGGGCCGCCAGGGCCCGCTCGAAGCTGCACAGCGCCCAGGCGTCGACATCTTCACGGACGATGCCAAAGCGTTGGGCAAGGCGCTCCGCCGTGCCGAGCATGTCCAGACCCGCCGCCGGGTCCTTGAGCGCCTCCCAGAGAAAATCGTGAAACTCCACCGGCGCGCCCAGGCGAAAGCCGCTGCGGTGGGTATAGGCCGCGATGGGATTGCGGGTCATGGATTCGGCCGCCACACAGAGCACTCGGCTGGCCTGGCCGCTCTGCAGTTGGTCGCCGGCCTGGCGCAGCAACTCGAGGCCCGTGCCGCAGACGCGCTGCACCTGCAGCGCCGGCACCACCTCGGGTACCCCGGCGTAGAGGCCGATGTGGCGCGGTAGCAGATAGGCGTCGAAGCTGGCCTGGGCCACGCAGCCAGCCAGTACCGAGTCCACCGCCCCGGCGTCGTGCCCCCGCGCCAGCAGCGCCCGGGCCACGGCGATGCCGAGGTCGGTGGGCGACACCTGGCCCAGGGCGCCACCCAGGTCGGCCCAGGGAGTGCGTACGCCATCCAGCAGCAGGACATCGTCGTACAGGGTGCTCTGGCCGTTACGCATGGCCGGCAGCCTCAGCCGTGGCGGCAGCCGCAGCCGGCGCCCGCCGTTGCAGCAGGGCCAGCACCGCGCCCGCCGCCACCAGCACCGCCGGGGTGGTGGCCACCACCAGGGTCGCCGCGCCGCCGCCGAGGGTCAGCACCTGGCCGGCCAGCAGGGGGCCGGCCATGGCGCCCAGCCGCCCCACGGCCACCGCCGCGCCGGTCCCGGTCGCCCTGACCGCCGCTGGATAGAGTTGCGGCGCCAGGGCATAGAGCACCAGTTGGCCGCCGACCACGAACAGCCCGGCGGCGAAACCAGCCAGGGCCACCAGCGGATAGGCCTTGGCCAGGCCCAGCCCGGCGAGGCCGAGCAGGATGCCCAGGTAGATGGCCAGCACCGTCAGCCGTGGCCGCCAGCGGTCCATGAGCAGGCCGAACAGCACCGAGCCGATGCCGCCGCCGAGGTTGAAGAGGATCTGCACCCCTACTGCCTGGCCCCGGCTGAAGCCCTGCCCCACCAGCAGCGAGGGCAGCCAGTTGAGCAGCATGTACATCACCGTGAGGGTGAAGAAGTAACCCAGCCACAGCAGCAGGGTGGTCGACAGCGGGATGGCGCCCAGCCAGGCCCCGCGCGGGCCTCCCGCCTGAGGCCCGCCTCGACTGCGCAGAAAGCCGGCGGTCTCCACCAGGTAGCGGCCGAGCAGCGGCGCCACCAGCAGCGGTGCCAGGCCGCCGACATAGAACACCGTCTGCCAGCGGCCGACGTCCAGCAGCCCCACCACCGCTGCCAAGGCACCGCCCAGGGGCACGCCGCAGTACATCAGGCTGACCGCCGTGGCGCGGGCGCGCTCGCCTACCGACTCGGCGGAGAGCGCGATCAAATTCGGCAAGGCGCCACCCAGGCCGATACCGGTGAGCAGCCGCGCCAGCAGCAGACTCTCCAGACTCCAGACATGGGCGGTCGCCACCGAGAACACACCGAAGATCAGCACGCAGGCGATCAGCACACGCTTGCGGCCGATGCGGTCGGCGCACCAGCCGCCGATGAAGGCGCCGGGCAAGAGGCCGAGGATGCTGGCGCTGAACACCAGGCCCATCTGCCCCGGCTGGAAGCCGAAGGCCTTGACCGTGGCCGGGGCGGCGATGCCCATGGCCTGGAGGTCCATGCCCTCCAGCAGGGCGACGATGAAGCACAGCACGAGGGTCAGGCGGGCCCCGGGCGGGGCGGTGGAAAGCAGACGCATGATGGACTCCTCAGAAGCGGAAGGTGGTGGCGATCATCAAGAAGCTGGTGTCGTCGCCATCGGCCTGGCGGACGGCGGGGCCGGCCTGGAAGTAGCTGTATTCCAGGTCCAGGGTCAGGTTGGCGATGGGCATCCAGCGCAGGTTGTTGCGCCAGAGGTTGCCGACCTTGCGCGCCGAGCTGGCCGTGGTGCCCGGCACCGTGGTCATGCCCGGCAGGTAGACGCCGTCTGCGGTGCTCTGCCGCCAGACAGCGAACAGCCCGCTCTCCAGCTGCAGGGTCGGGCGCGGCGCCAGGGTCAGCAGCGGGCCGACCAGATAGAGATTGGCCAGGGTGGTGAGGCCGGAATCGCCGTAGAAGCCATTCTTCGGATAGAGCGGATCGAAGGTGCCGACGCGGTCGTCGCCCAGGCCGTGATCACCGCTGGCCGCGTCCAGCCGCAGGGCCAGGCGCGGTTTCCAGGCGCCGGCCAGGCGATAGCCGGTCTCGCTGCTCAGGCCCCAGGCACGGATCTCTGCCCCGGCCAGATGGCCGCCCTGCCCGGCCAGGTCCCAGCTCCAGTCCCAGGGCCCGGCGTTACCGAACAGGCGGATGCCGGCGGTATAGCGCTTTTCCGCACCGGTCCGGCCGTCCAGGGTGCGCTGGTCGGTCTCCAGGCCGAAGCCGTAGACATCCAGCTTGAGCGGCCCGGCGAGTGGCAGGGTGCCGTAGAGGCCATAGAACTTGACCGCGTTGTTGGAGCCGTCGTCGAAGCTGTCCTCCCCCGTCACCACCGGCCGCAGGCCGAAGGCGTCCAGCCGATAGCCATCCGTGCGGGTCCAGGCCAGGCGTACCCCGTCGAAGTTGAGGCGGATGTTGCGGGCGTCGCGGTAGGTGACGAAGGCCTGGTTGCCATAGCCCAGTTCCTGGCGCCCCACCCGCGTCATCAGCTTGCCGCCGGCCAGCGGCGTGTTGAGATCGATGAAGGCCTGGTGCACCTCGGTACGGCTCTGGTCGTAGGGACCATAGAGCGCCTTGTTCCAGGCGCGGGTGTTCTCCAGCTGGACGAAGGTGCGCAGGGCATCGTCGAACAGGTGCAGGTCGGCGTGCAGTTGCAGGCGTTGCTGGATGTAGTGGTCGGTGTTCACCCCACGGCGGCCGAAGACCGGATTGTGGTAGGTGTCGAAACGGTAGCGCGCCTCGCCGCCGGTCTGCAGCCAGGCCGAGTCGCCCAGGCGCTGGTAGCGCAGCCCGTCGAAGGGATCGGTGCGCTTGGCCGGCTCGTCGAGAAAGCGATAGTTCTCGATCCAGCGCGGCGGTCCGGGCGGCAGCGGCCGCGCCACCTCCAGGCTGTTGAGCGGTTTGGGCCGGGCGCGTTCCAGGGTAGTGGAAGGCTCGGCGAAGGCCTCCTGGCTGAGCAGCAGGGAGCTGAGGGAAGCAAAGGCAAGGCACGAGCGGGCCCGTGCGCAGGCCTGGGGCGAGCGCGATGCGAACATGGGTTGACCATCCTGACGAAGAAGGCGGAAGGCGCCACGGGGGCGCAGGGATCAGGGCCTAGCGGGCACGGATCGGGGATCGTCAGGAGGTGGCGCGATAGGATAGCGAGCTGACATGGCGGGTGTTCCTTTTTTGTTGTTGTCGTCACCGTGAGGGGCCGTGCGGCCCTAGTTCGATGATGGTCGATGGCAGAAATGGATCAAGCCATCCAACCCAAATCTGGCCGATTACCGAACGTTATATTTGTTAACTTTCTCATCGAGAAGACGACTGGTTCCAATAGCCGTCGACGTCGCCCGGATCGCGATTTGTAACAATGCCCACCCTAGAGGGGTCCATGCAGAGGCCCGTACGGGTTAAGGTTTCTTCTCTCACGAATCGATAAGGCAAACCCATGAGCTTCAAGACCCCTCTCCTGCTGGCCGGCGCCGCCCTCTTCAGCCTGCTGGCCGGTTGCGGCTCGCATGAAACGCAGGACAGTCCAGCGGCCGCCAAGCCGACCGCGAGCACCACCACCACCAGCAGTGGCCGCTGCAACTCCGATGCAGTCCAGGACCTGGTGGGCAAGGCCCTGACCCCGGCCCTCGCCGAAGAAAGCCGTCAACGCGCCGGTGCCCAGGTGGTCCGCGTGGTGCGTCCGCAGGACCCCATGACCATGGACTTCAACTCCCAGCGCCTGACCATCACCACCAGCGCCAGTCTGGTGGTGCAAACTGCGACCTGCGGCTGAGCGCACCTGTGACCGTCGACCGGCCGGCCACCGCCACGCCGGTCGCGGCGTCCCGCTAGCAGCCGAAGCCCTGGCGCAACGCTAGGCCAATGCGTACTGCGTGAACAATTGATCGGCAAGAGCCGCCGGGTATCAACTGTCGGATACTCTCTTGCCAAGACCCCAGTTGAAACGCCTAACGTTAGGCGTTAATATTTTCTTAACGAGCCTCGTTAAGGAGCTGCAATGATCCGCAGCTTTCGCTGTAGCGATACCGAAGAGCTGTTTACGACTGGACAGAACCGGCAGTGGAGCCAGATAGCTGCCGTGGCGACGCGGAAGCTGGCGATGTTGAACGAGGCCATTGAGCTGCGAGACCTCAGGTCTCCTCCCGGCAACCGCTTGGAGCAGCTGGAGCGGGATCGTAAAGGCCAGCACAGCATTCGCATAAACGATCAGTGGCGCATCTGTTTCGAGTGGACCGCACACGGGCCGGTCAATGTAGAGATCGTCGACTATCACTAAAAGGGTCGGCTAGACGCCACCGGCGCGGTAACTCGCCTCGAACGTAATACCCCGTCCCACTAGCCCTAGATGATAGTGAAAGAGGTAACGCCATGCTGACCAACGGAATGCGCCCGGTTCATCCCGGCGAGATCCTGCGGGAAGAGTACCTGGTACCCATGGGCATAAGCGCTTCCGCGCTGGCCCGCGCCCTGGGCGTCTCGGCCCCTACCGTAAACGATGTCGTTCTGGAGCGTCGCGGAGTGACGGCCGATATGGCGCTACGCCTCGCCGCTGCGTTCGATACTACCCCTGGTTTCTGGGTAGGCCTGCAGGCTACCTATGAACTGAGAAAGGCAGAGATAGCGAAAGGTGAACAGATCCGTGCGCAGGTAAAACCTCTGCAGGTCGCCTGATCTTTTGCGGCCTGGGCGGCGAAGACACCTGGCCAGTATGGCGACCCTGGGCGGAGCCCGGTAGGCTGCCTGGCTCTACTGAAAATGAGTCTTGTTCGCCGATGTCCCTGCTGCCGCTCTCGCTTCGCCTCACGCCGCTGCGTGCCTGGTTGGTCCTGCCGCTGTTGCTGGCCCTGGCTGTTCCAGGCCAGGCCCGTCCCATCGATCAACCGATGGACGCCAGCGTCCTCGCTCAGCCCGGCCAGGGCTATGCCTTCAGCGAAGTGCAGCTGGATTCCGCCGATGGCACCCGCCACTACCAGGTATGGATCGCCCGGCCCGCGACCCCGGCGCCCGCGGCGGGCTATCCGGTGCTCTACCTGCTCGACGGCAATGCCGCCCTGGGCGGCCTGAACGCCGAGTTGCTCGACGACTTGGCCCGCCGTCCGCAGCCACCGGTGTTGGTGGCGGTGGGCTATGCCGGCGGCAAGCGCATCGACGGGCCCGGACGTGCCTACGACTACACCCCATCAAAGCCCACCAGCGAGCACTTTCGGGCCATGCCCACTGGTGGTGCCGATGTCTTCCTCGCCTGGCTGCTCGACCGCCTGGAACCGGCGGTGGCGCAGCAGGTGCCCCTCGATCGCGGTCAGCGCGCGCTTTGGGGTCATTCCCTGGGCGGTCTGTTCGTGCTCCATGCCCTGCTCACCCGGCCGGACGCCTTCGCCCGGGGCTACGCCGTCAGCCCCTCGCTGTGGTGGAGTCCCGACGCCCTGCCCCAGGATGACCGGGCCCTGGCGCAACGTCTGCAAGGACACCCCGCCGAACTCATCCTGCTGCAAGGCGGTGCCGAGCACGACCTGCCCGCGCAGTTCCAGAGCGCGGTCCCTGCCGATGCCACCCCGCGCCTGGCTGAACGTCTCGCCCGTATTCCGGGCCTGACGGTGCACTTCGCGACCCTGCCGGGTCTCGGCCACGGACCCATGCTAGCGGCCTCGCTGCGTTGGGTAGTGCAGCACGGGACCCTCTAACGCCCGCTTATCACAGCATTACGCATCTTTATCCAGCGCAGCGGCAAAGCTTGGCAGTATCCCTGAACAGGGGCGCCACTTCCGGCACCCTCCTTCAGGAGCAGCATCATGCCGCAACGCCGGACCAAGGCGCGCCTCAGCTGGCTCGCCATCGCCCTCTCCACCACCTTGGGTCTGCTCGACCTGCAGAGCGCCTCCGCCGCCCGTGCGCTGCGCCTGGCCCACGCCTCCAGCAGCGACAGTCTGATCAACCAGGCGGTGCAGCGCTTCGCCGAAGAGCTCAAGACCGAGTCCAAGGGCGAGTTGACCGTCAAGGTCTTCCCCGATGGCCAGCTCGGTGACGAAGGCCCCATCGCCGAGGGTGTCGGCAACGGCTCCATCGACATCGGCCTGGGGGGCGCGGTGGATGCCATCGATCCGCGCCTCAACGTGGTCTCCTTGCCCTTCCTGTTCCGCGACGCGGCCAACGTCCACGCCTTCCTCGACGGTCCCCAGGGCAAGGCCCTGCTGGGCCTCGGCCAGGATCACGGCTACGTGCTGCTGGGCGCCCTGGATTCGGGTTTCCGCCAGTTCGCCAACAGCAAGCACCCCATCGTCGCCCCGGCCGACCTCGCCGGCCTGAAGATCCGCACGCCGCCGAATCCGGTGATCCTCGCCACCCTCAAGCAACTCGGCGCCCTGGCCCAGTCGATCCCCTTCGGCGAGGTCTACAGCGCCCTGCAATCCGGCGTGGTGGATGGCGTCGAACCGGAAATGCGCGACTTCTACGATCAGAAGTGGTTCGAGGTGGCCAAGTACCTGTCGCTGTCCAACTACATCTGGTCGGCCAACTACTGGTTCATGAACAAGGACACCTACGACAGCCTGAGCGAGCCCCAGCGCGAGGCGCTACGCAAGGCGGCGCAGGACACCGTGACCTGGTATCGCGGCCAGCTGGACGCCACCTACGCCAAGGTCCTCGCCGAACTCAAGGCCAAGGGCGTGCAGGTCAACAGCGTCGACACCGAGCCCTTCCAGGCCCTGGTCGATCCGGTCTACACCCGCTTCGCCGGTGAATGGGGCCAGGCCTTCGTCGACCAGACCCGCAGCGCCGCGCGCGAGGCCCGCTGAGTCATGAGCGATCCGACCCACGTCCCGCACCGTCCCTCGCGACCCGAGCGCCTGTTGCAGGCCGTGGGCGTCCTCTTGTTCCTCGCCACCTTCGGCGCCATCACCGGCGGGGTGGTGGCGCGCTACTTCCACCTGCCCGGCTTCGAGTGGTCCTTTGAGATCGCCGCCCTGAGCTTCGTCTGGGTCACCTTCATCGGCTGCGTACTGGCCGAGCTGCGTGGCGAGAACGTGCGCTTCGTCGGCGCCCTGCTGCTCCTGCCGCCAGCCGGCCAGCGCGCCCTGCAGGTATTCGGCTGCCTGGTGCTGCTGGGCGTCAGCCTCTGGTTGCTGACCAGCGGCTGGGCGGTGCTGGAACGCTCCGGTCGGGTACCCACCCCGGTGCTGCGTTGGCCCTCCGGCCTGATGACCCTGGCGCTGGTCAGCGCGGCCGCCCTGCTCGTCGTCATCGCCCTGCTGCGGCTATGGCGCCTCCTCGTCCGTCGGGAGCCCCAGGCATGACCGTCCTCGCGCTGTTCCTCGCATTCATCGTGCTGCTGCTGGCCGGCATCCCCATCGTCTGGGCCATGGCCGGCGCCAGCATCGTCGCCCTGCTGGTGGGCGACCTGAGCATGCCCCTGGCCTGGCTCGCCCAGCAGACCATCCGCGGCGCCGATTCCGCCACCCTGAGTTCCATCCCGCTGTTCCTGCTGGCCGGCGAGCTGATGAACCGCGGCGGCCTGACCCGGCGCATCATGCGCATCGCCGAGCACTTCCTCGGCCGCTTCCGCGGCGGCCTGGGCCTGGTCAACGTGGCCACCGCCTTCGTCTACGGCGGCCTGACCGGCTCCGCCACCGCCGACACCGGCGCGGTGGCCAAAGTGATGATCCCGGCCATGGAAGAGCGTGGCTATCCGCGCGCCTTCGCCGCCGCGGTCACCGCCGCCTCCGGCACCCTGGGCATCATCGTGCCGCCCAGCGTCATCCTCATCCTCTATGGCGTGCTGACCAACACCTCCATCGGCGGCCTGTTCGTCGCCGGCCTGATCCCCGGCGTGCTGCTGGCGCTGACCTTCATGGTCACCGCCTATGTGGTCGGGGTACGCGAGAACTTCCCCAAGGTCGACGAGCGCCTGCCACTGCGCGAGTTGCTGCGCGACCTCGGCTACGCCCTGCCGGCGCTGCTGATGCCGGTGCTGGTGCTCGGCGCCATCGTCAGCGGCTTCGCCACCGCCACCGAGGCCGCCGCCGTCTCGGTGCTCTACGCCCTGGGCGCCGGCGCCCTGGTCTATCGCGAACTGCGCTGGCGCGACCTGTTGCCGGCGATCCACGAAGCCGTGGTCACCACCGGCTCGGTGATGATCATCATGGCGGTGGCCATGCCCTTCGGCTGGATCCTCACCGTCGAGCAGGTCCCCCACACCGTGGCCGGCTGGATCGTCGACCTCCATACCGGCCCCTTGCTGACCATGCTGATGATCGTGCTGGCGCTCAAGGTGGTGGGCTTCTGGCTCGACCTCGGCCCGGCCATGATCATCCTCGCGCCCATCCTGGTGCCCATCGCCAAGGCCGCCGGCTTCGAGCCCTACCAGATCGGCCTGATCTTCACCGTGACCCTCGGTTGGGGCCTGTTCACCCCACCCATCGGCACCAACATCTTCGTGGTCTGCAACGTCGCCCGGCTGTCCATTGGCGAGGTCTCCTGGCGCCTGGTGCCCTTCTGGATCGCTACCGCCGTGGCCGTCGCCCTGCTCGTGTTCTTCCCTTCCCTGAGCGGCTGGTTACCCCGCCTGCTCGGTTACTGATCAACCCGCAATCCGAGTACCTCCGTCATGACCTTTCTCGTGGGTGGCATCTCCAGCGCAGGACGCGCCCTGCCCGATCTCCAGGGCCACGCCTTCCGGGTCACCCGCTCCGCGGGTGCCTACCTCTGGGACGACCGTGGCCAGCGCTATCTCGACACCGCAATGGGCTTTGGCGCCACCCTGCTCGGCCATGCCCCGCCCCAGGTGCTGGAGGCGGTCGCCCAGGCCCAGGCCGAGGGCCCCATGCCCTCCTTCGCCCATGCCCGCGAGGAAGCCGCCGCCGCCGCCCTGGCCGCCCGTTGCGGTGACCTGTCGCAGGTGATCTTCCTCAACACCGGCAGCGAGGCCGTGCACCTGGCCTGCCGCACCGCACGCATCGCCACCGGTCGCGGTCGCATCGTCAAATTCGCCGCGGCCTACGACGGCTGGTACGACCCGGTGGCCTTCGGCAACGCCCAGTCACCGGCCGCGCGCATGACCGGCGCCCGTCCCGAACGCGACGGCATGCTGCTGCTGCGCTACAACGACTTCGCCGACGTGGAGCGACTGTTCGCCGAATACGACGACATCGCCGCCATCCTCATGGAACCGGTGCTGGCCAATGCCGGCTGCCTGGAACCAGCCCCTGGCTATCTGCAGTACGTCACCGACCGCGCTCATCGTAATGGCGCCCTGGTGATCCTCGACGAGGTGCTGATGGGCTTTCGCCTGCACGCCGGCCTTACCGGTCACTATCTGGGCGTGGACGCTGACCTGGCGGCGGTGGGCAAGGCGATCGGCAGCGGCATTCCGGTCGCCGCCCTGCTCGGCAAACCGCCCATCATGGAGCTGTTCGAGCGCGGCCAGGTGGTGCGCGCCGGCACCTACAGCGGCAATCCGCCAGCCTGCGCGGCGGTGCTCGCCACCCTCGAGCAGCTGGTCAAGAAGGACTACTTCGCCCTGCTGGCCCGCGGCGACGCCCTGCGCGCCCGGCTGGCCAGCACCTTCGCCGCCCAGGGCCTGACCTTTTCCAGCAGCGGCTATGGCAGCGTCTTCACCCCCTGGGACCGTGCCCAGGCGCCCACCGACTATGCCCAGGCCGAAACCAGCGTCGATGCCGAATGGACCCGTGCCCTGCACTTCGCCCTGCGCGCCCGTGGCGTACTGATGATGCCTGTCGCCTATGGCCGCCTGTACCTGACCTTCGCCCACACCGATGCGGTCCTGGCAGAACTGGAAGAAGCCTTCACCGACGTGGCCCGGACCTGGGCATAGGGCTCAGGCGATGGCGGCGCGCTGCCGCTCCTGATAGCGATCCCGGATGAAATTGGCCAGCCGCCGGGTGCTCAGCCGAGCCCCGGACGGTACCAGCAGCGCCAGCTCCAGTTGCGGCAGCAGCGGCAAGCCCTCGGCCGCTCCCAGCACGCGCCAGCCGTCCGGTACCACCGAGGCCGGCAGTACCGTCACCGCCGCGCCCAGGCGCACCGCGGCCAGCACCCCAGGCAGATGCGACGACGACGAGACGATGCGCCAGGGCCGCCCGGCCTCGTCCAGCGCCGCGAGGATGCCGGGTCGCGCACGACAGCTATCGGCGAACAGCGACAACGGTAACACCTGCTCCCGTTCCGGACGTTTTCCCACCATGCTGCACCATACCTGGGCTTCCGCGCAGAGCAGCTCGCCGCTGGGCCGCCCGGCCTCGCGGGTGACGATGGCCAGATCCAGATCGCCCACCTGCACTTGGGGCTCCAGGCGTTTGGAAAAGTCGCAGAGGATCTCCACCTGGATCTCCGGATGCTGCGCCGCGAAAGTCTGCAGCAGCCAGGCGCCGAGGCTGTCCAGGTAGTCGTCGGGCATGCCGATGCGCACCCGCGTCGCCTCCAACTTGCACTCCAGGGCGCACAGCGCCTCGTCTTCCAGGATCAGCATGCGTCGCGCATAGCCCATCAGGATCTCGCCGTGGGCGGTCAGGCTCACCCCCTTGCGACTGCGTTCCAGTAGCCGCTTGCCCACCCGTTCCTCCAGCCGGCTGACGATCAAACTCACCGCCGCCTGGGTCTTGCCGATCCGCTCGGCCGCCGCCGTGAAACCACCGTGATCGATCACCGCGATGAAGGTAGCGAGGGCATCGGTATCTAAATGGCGCATGGCGGGCTCGTTACGGCGGGAGGCTGATGGGCTCTAGCACGCAAATTGCGTTCCTTAGTGGGCAGGCCTTCTCTTGGCTATTGTCGAGTCAGTGTAAGAACCTGATGGCGGCTAGCACTCGCCCGTCTCCGCCACAGGAGCCTCTGGAATTAGGCTTAGGCAGCCGCTGAAAACCAGATTCCTGAAAGGACCGCTGATACGTGTCAGTCTCACGTTCGTCGAGCCGCCTGTTAAAGGTGTCACAAATCTGTTGTTACACTTGAGTCAGTCTTTTGACTTGATCAGCAAGGATGCTCGCTTCGCCAAGGACCGGCCTTCAAGTCTTCTCTGCCGGAGATCCATCGGCGTCTTACCGTGACCAAACGCCCGCAAGCCGGCTACGTGAGGCGCGCATCCCTTTTTGAGTCAGCGAGATTCGTGTCGAGCCCACGCGGAGGGCGTGTCTCGGCGCCCTTATGCCACTGCTCAACACAAGGGATGTATGAAAAAAACACTGATGTTCGCCGTCGCCACCGGCCTGGCTACCCTCATGGGTTGTGCCACCGAATCCTCGCGCTCGCTGGAAGTCCAGCAGGTCACCTCGGCCAATACCCAGTATCAGGGCGTGCGTCAGCCCATCGCCGTAGGTAAGTTCGATAACCGCTCCAGCTACATGCGCGGGCTGTTCTCCGACGGCGTGGATCGCCTCGGTGGCCAGGCCAAGACCATCCTGGTCACCCATCTGCAGCAGTCCAACCGCTTCAATGTGCTCGATCGCGACAACCTGGCCGAGATCGCCCAGGAGAGCGGCTTCGCGAAGCAGGCCCAGCAGATCAAGGGCGCCCGTTACGTAGTCACTGGCGACGTCACCGAATTCGGCCGCAAGGAAGTCGGTGACCAACAGCTGTTCGGCATCCTCGGGCGCGGCAAGTCGCAGATCGCCTACGCCAAGGTCGACCTGAACATCGTCGACGTGCGCACCTCGGAAGTCGTCTATTCGGTCCAGGGCGCAGGCGAATACAGCCTATCCAACCGCGAAATCATCGGCTTCGGCGGCACCGCCAGCTACGACTCCACCCTCAACGGCAAGGTTTTGGACCTCGCCATCCGTGAAGCCGTGACGAGGCTGGTCAACGGCATCGACAGTGGCGCCTGGCGCCCCGCCCCCTAAGCAAGGAAGCCACCATGAACAGCGTATTTCGGCCTCGCGCCGCGATGATGTCGCTTCTCCTCGCCTCAGCAGTGCTCGGTGGCTGCGCCGCCAGCCAGCCACGCCCGCTTTACTACTGGCCAGGCTATCAGGAGCAGGTCTACGGTCACTTCACCAAGCAGAGCGCGCCCGAGCAGCAAATTGCCGAGCTTGAGGCGGGGCTACAGAAAGCCCGTGCCGCCGGCCTGACGCCCGCCCCGGGCTATCACGCTCAGCTCGGCATGCTCTACGCCGAAGTCGGCAAGACCGATCAGGTCCGCCAGCAGTTCGAGACGGAGAAAACCCTCTTCCCCGAATCGACCGCCTACATGGATTTCCTCATGCGCAACCTGGCCAAGAAGTAAGGAGCCGACCATGCCCAAGCTCATCCTCAAAGCCCTGACCCTGCTGGCGGCCCTCGCCCTGCTCGGTGGTTGCGCCAACCAGCAGAAGGCCTATGACTACACCGCCTTCCGCGAGAGCAAGCCCACCTCGGTGGTCATCCTGCCGCCGATCAACAAGTCACCAGACGTCAAGGCCACCTACAGCGTCCTCTCCCAGCTCAGCTATCCGCTAGGCGAAGCCGGCTACTACGTCCTGCCGGTCGCCCTGGTCGACGAAACCTTCAAACAGAACGGTCTGCTCAACCCGGACGAGATGCAGGCCGCGCCGCTGCCCAAGCTGCGCGAGATCTTCGGCGCCGATGCTGCCCTCTACACCGAGGTCACCCGCTATGGCACCTCCTACCACGTGGTCAGCAGCGAAACCGCTGTCGTAGTGACCGCCAAGCTCGTGGACCTGCGCAGCGGCAAGTTGCTCTGGGAAGGAGCAGCCGGCGCCAGCACCGCCGAACAGCAACAGAACAGCGGTGGCAGTCTGGTCGGCATGCTGATCACCGCCGCGGTCACCCAGATCATCAACTCCGTCAGTGACCGTGGTCACGAAATGGCCGGTATCGCCGGAGTCCGCCTGCTCACCCTGCGACCGAACGGCGTCCTGCCAGGGCCGCATTCGCCGCTGTATGGGAAGGACCTGGCGGCGCGCTGAGCTTTGCCATACGGATAGATCGCAACAACTAGTCGAGAGGCGCCGCGGGGCGCCTAGGGAGCAAGTGAATGAATACTCCTGAGACCTATGTGAAACCGGCAAACCTGGCTAGTCTGGGCAGCCGGCTCGCCGCCCAGTTGATCGATTGCTTGGTAATAGTGCTGATCCTTTTCCTGGTTCAGCAAGCTGTCTTCTTCCTGCCCCGGATAGGTACATACAACCAGTTACTGGCCTTCATCCTGGCTGTCGCCTATTACCTCTTCAGCGACAGCCTGCCGAACGGCCAGAGCCTGGGGAAAAGACTACTGGGTATCGTCGTGGTCGACGAGCGCAGTTATTTAAATTGCAATCCGCTGCAGTCCTTCCTGCGTAATATCACGACCCCATTTTTAAGCTTCCTCGACTGGATCTTCATCTTCTTCGGCTCCCGGAAGCGGCTGGGCGACATGCTGGCCAATACCGTCGTCCTCAAAGAAAAACGGTCGGCCCGCCCATGATAGCTAGGGACCTATCCAAGCTACCTGATCGCGCCCGACGTGCACGGCAACGGCTGGCCACGCCAACTTCGCCAGGCCTGCTCCCAACCTTGGGCATGATCGGCTTCAACCTCGACCACTTTCACGCAGTCGCCACCCACCTTGCGTCGATAGCCATCGGCCAACGCGGCGGGCACCACGGTATCCAGGCGCCCCACCAGATGCCGCTGAGGGATGGCGCGCAAGGCCTCGGGCTTGGCCAAGGGGTCCAGCGACTCGGACAGCGGTTGCAGATGCTGCATGGCCGTCCAGGCATAGGGGTCCAGATTACCTGCCAAGGTCTGGATAGCCACCACGTCCTGGCGCCGCTCGGCCAGCAACAGTGCGATGGCCGACCCTCCCGAATAGCCGACCAGCTCGAACTGCCGAACGCCATAGCGCCTTTTCAGCTCGTCCAGCGCTGTCTGCAGGCTGGCGACCACCGCGCTACCGAAGCGGGCCGACGTCCAGATAGCGATGGTGCAGCCAGTTCCTTTGACGTATTGGCAGGGACGGCCCAGGTAGGCGACGTAGCCGGGATCGTCCAAGGCCAGGCGAGGCACCAACAGGTTGCGCGGCGAGGGGTCGAGGCTGGGTTGGGTCGCGGTGGCCCAGGCGTGGCCATCCCCCTCCAGATAGATACGCATACGACCGTCAGCCTGCGGCCGGGCCGGAACCAGCCCAAGGACAGGCAGCGCTGGGTTGCCCAGGCTCTCGACTTGCAGATCGCTACTAGCCGCCAAGTTGGTCAATCGCTGTTGGGGCGAAGTGCAGCCGACAAAGCTCAGGCAGACGCCGAGCAGCAAGGCCAATCCGTAGTGCGTCATCCAATGTTCCCTAATTTTTGCCAACCGCTACCCAAGAGTAGCGAAACCCTTAGGTCGCCTCTACTTCCGCCAGAGTTCATGCAAGCACGCCATCCATCACCAATTATTTGCCTTCATGGAGATTTTCGACCTCGGAGCCAGAGACATTCAATCCTGAAATTTAATTCGTATTCATGACTATTAAGGACATACCCATGAAACCTGATCTATTCAAGAAAACATCTCTCGCTATCGTTATTGGTACCCTTGCACAGCACGCCTTCGCTCTGGACTACGATGTATCCAATGGCCCCAGGACGTTCGCCAACCAGACGATCAGCGGCCCGCTCCAGCTCATAGGTTCACGGACCGCTACCCTTTCAGCTAGAGATCAAGGCTTTCAGGTCGACAACAGCTCTATCGTCGGCGACGTCGTAAATAACTCGAATATTTCTCTAGATGCAAATGGTTTTACGACCTTTGTAATTGGAGTGCAAAACTACCAATACAACAATAAAAATCAATCTAAAATAAATGGCAATGTAATAAACAATGGCAATATCGACCTGCGCAATGCCGGGTCTGCGGAAATTTTCGAAGTTGGCAATGCCATTATTTCCGGATCCGTCATAAATAACGGGAAGATTTCGGCCACCAGAACCACTGCAACTAGCTATGGCGAACCCGAGGCCATCTACATCCACGGAGCTCAGATTGCCGGCGATGTTATTAACAACGGAACCATAAATGCTTTTGGCAAGGATTCTACTGGATTGATATTTGACGGCCCCGGAAACCTATCCATTGGTGGCAAGATCATCAATACCGGAACCATCCATGCGGAAGGTGAGAAAGCTGAGGCGTTCGACTTCGAAGCCACGGCCAACAAGAGTGTCACGATTGAAAACCGGGCAACGATCTCCTCCGTAGGGCAGGCTTCGCAAGCTGTATCGCTATTCGAAGGTCCCTTCGATCAAATCCTCAACACCGGCACCATCGATGCCCGCGGCCAGAATGCCCAGGCTATCCATATCGAAAAAGCCAACTTCACCACCACCAATCCCAGCGGCTCACGCGGCCTGATCAACCAGGGCACCATCTATTCGGACGGCACCGCCATCCTGGCTACCGATACCCAGACTTCCCCGTTCGAAATCAACCAGCAAGCCGGCTCCATCACTAGCGCCAGCGGTACCGCCATCTCCGGCCATAATGTCGCCAGCCTGAACTGGACCGGCGGCCAGATCCAGGGCGATATCCTGGGCGTCACCGGAACCACGGTAGCCGGCAACGCCACCTTCGTCGGTGCCCATCACATCGACTCCGATGTGAACGTCAACAGCGGCACCTTCGGCCTCACCACCCAGGGCGCCAGCATCGGCGGCAACCTGGCGGTCGCCAACGGCGCGGCTCTGGGCCTGCAACTGTCCAACGCCACCCAGCCGACGACCCCCTACCTGACGGTCGGCGGCAATGCCAGTTTCGCCAATGGCTCACGCATCCAGCTTACAGCGGAGCCGGGTAACTTCACTGCCACCGCGGCCGGTACCCAGTACACCCTGGTCAGCGCCAATCAGGTCACCAACAGCGGCCTGACGGTTGCCAGTAGCAGCCCACTGCTCGCGGTCAGCAGCTATTCCAGTGACAACAAGACGGTCAAGGCCGTGGTCACCGTCCAATCGGACCAGCAGGTAAGCCAGGAGCTCGGCGCGGCAGGCGCCTCGCCCAACGACGTTCGCGCCCTGAACGCCTTCAAGAACGGCGTGCTGGGCACGCTCTCGTCGACCGACCCGCTCTTCCAGGCCTTCACCTCGACTTCCTCGCCTCAAACCCTGGCGCGGCTGAGCGAAAGCCTGACTCCAGAAAGCAACGGCGGTGCCGTCAGTGCCGCCCTGGCCGGTCAGTCGGCGACCAGCGCCGCTATCGGTGGTCGTCTCAGTGGTCAGCGCAACGGTCTCTCCTCAGGTGATGTCCTCACCGACACCGGTATCTGGATCCAAGGCCTCACCGGTAGCGCCGATCAGAGCACCCGGGACGGTATCGCTGGTTACTCCTCCAACACCTCAGGCATCGCCATCGGTGCCGATGGCAAGCTCAACCCCGCCACCACCCTGGGCCTGGCCTACAGCTACGCCAACACCAATGTCGGCTCTGACAACGGCAACAAGACCAACGTCCAGAGCCACCTGTTCACCCTCTACGGCTCCTGGACCTCGGGCAACTGGTTCACCGACGGCAACCTGTCCTATGGCCGCAGCAGCAACGAAGGCAAGCGCTACATCGTCGGCACCGAGGCCAAGGGCGACTACGACGGCGACCTGATAGCCCTCAACGCCCTGAGCGGCTACACCTTCCAGCTCAATCGCCAGTTGGTCCTCGAACCGCGCGTCGCGGCGCGCTACGCCAACGTGCAGACGGATGCCTACACCGAGCACGGTTCGGTGGCGGCGCTGCGTAACGGCAGCCAGAGATACGAGCAGGGTGAAGTCGGTGCCGGCCTGCGCCTCGCGGCAGACCTGCCACTGTTCCAGGGCACGCTCAAACCCGAGGCAACCCTGATGGCCTACCACGACCTGATCGGTGATCGCATCAGCCAGACCTCGGCCTTCGTGCGCGGTGGCAACAGCTTCATCGTGACCGGAGCCTCCCCCGTCCGCGACAGTTACGAAGGCACCTTGGGAGTCAACTATGCCATCGACGCCTTCACCTTCGGTGCCACCTATGGCTATCAGGCGAAGTCGGGCTACGACGCCAACTCTATGGTACTGAAAGCACGCTACGACTTCTGAGTGCCGTGACGGCCTGCCCTTGTGCTCACCAAACATCGGGGCAGGCCATACCGCGACAGACGTCCCGGCAGACATTCGAACACGCCACGCGTGCCTGTCCTTCACCACATGTAGGGACGCCGGCCCCAAGCCGGCTCCACAGAGAGCGACCGCATCATGATCGTCGGCATCGACCTTGGCACCACCAACAGCCTGATTGCCGTCTGGCGTGATGGCGCCCCCCACCTCGTTCCCAATGCCCTAGGCGAGCTGCTCACGCCGAGCGTGGTCGGTCTGGATGATGAGGACCGCATCATCGTCGGCCGGGCCGCACGCGAACGCCTACAGACCCACCCCCGCCAGACCGCCGCCTTGTTCAAGCGCTACATGGGTAGCGCCCGGACCACCACCCTGGGCAATCGGGAGTTTCGCCCCGAAGAACTCTCGGCCATGGTGCTACGTAGCCTACGGGAAGACGCCGAGCGACATTTCGGCGAGCCGGTCGAGGAAGCCGTCATCAGCGTCCCGGCCTACTTCAACGATGCCCAGCGCAAGGCCACGCGCATCGCCGGCGAACTGGCCGGTCTCAAGGTCGAACGCCTGATCAACGAACCCACTGCAGCCGCCCTGGCCTATGGGCTGCACCAGCGCGACAGTACCAGTACCTTCCTAGTCTTCGACCTGGGCGGCGGCACCTTCGACGTTTCCATCCTCGAACTCTTCGACGGCGTCATGGAGGTGCGCGCCAGTGCGGGCGACAACTTCCTGGGGGGCGAAGACTTCGATACCGTCCTGGTGCAGGCCTTCGTCGCCGCGCAAGCCGACGTACCCCAGCCGACCAGCACTCTCGATCTGGCCGACCCGCAGCTGTTCGGTCGGCTCCGCCGCGAAGCCGAGCGCGTGCGCAAGGCGCTCGGCCAGGAAAGCCAGGCCACCTTCACCCTCCGCCATGACAACGCGCAGTGGCAACAGTCTTTCGACCAGACCCAGTTGGCCAACCTCTATGCGCCTCTGCTCGCCCGCCTAAGGGCCCCTATCGAGACCGCCCTGCGCGATGCTCGGATCAAGGCCAGCGAGCTGGACGAGATCCTGCTGGTTGGCGGTACCACCCGCATGCCTCTAATCCGGCGGCTGGCCGCCAGCCTGTTCGGCCGCTTCCCGTCCATCCAGCTAAACCCGGACGAAACCGTGGCGCTGGGCGCCGCGGTCCAGGCTGGCCTGAAAGCACGCGATGCCGCGCTGGAGGAAGTGGTCCTGACCGATGTCTGCCCCTACTCCTTGGGCATCGAGACCAGCGTCGCCTGTGGCTATGGCTACGAGTCCGGGCACTACCTACCCATCATCGAGCGCAACTGCGTGGTCCCCGTAAGCAAGGTGAAGCGCGTAGTCACCTTACGCGATCAGCAGACGCACGTTCGGCTTGGGATCTACCAAGGCGAGAGCCGTAGAGTCAGCGAAAACATCTTCCTGGGCGAACTGGAGGTTCAGGTTCCGCCCCTGCCGGCAGGCCAGGCGGAGGTCGACGTGCGCTTCACCTATGACACTAATGGCCTACTCGAGGCCGAAGCCCATATCCCGCTCACGGGGGAAAAGCGCCAGGTCGTCATCACCAACAATCCCGGTGTCCTGTCACCCGCGGAGATCGCGACCCGTCTCGCCGCGCTCGCCGAACTCAAGATCCATCCGCGCGAGCAACAACCCAACACCCTGTTGCTAGCTCGTCTGGAGCGGCTGTACCAGGAAGGACGCGGCGAATTGCGCCAGCGCATCGATGCCATGGCCACGCATTTCACCCACACCCTGGAACACCAAGATGCCCATGAGATTCGCACCCTGCGGCTCCGCCTCAATGAAGAGCTGGACCATCTGGAAAAGGGTAGCTTCGAATGAGCTGCTGGTCCGTCCTGGGCATCTCGCACGAGGCCGATGCGCGTACCATCAAGCGCCAATACGCAGCCCTGCTCAAGCGCTACCGCCCGGACGAAGACCCCGAGGGCTTCCAGCGGTTGCGCGAGGCGTACGAGCAGGCACTCGAATGGGCCAATGCCCGCCAGGACGATACAGTTGATCGCTCAGCCGATAGCGTGTCGCTATTGGTGCCACTGCCCGACCCCATCCCGGCTGCAGGTCCTACGCCTACCTGGCAACTTGCCGAGCAACTGGCCGATGCGCGTCAGGACGACACAGCCGACAGCGCGCCGCTATTGGTGCCACTGCCCGACCCCATCCCGGCTGCAGGCCCTACGCCGGCCTGGCAACTCGCAGAGCGACTGGCAGACGGACTGGATGCCAATTGCTTCGATGATCGTCTCGAGCAGGCGCAACGCTACGCCTGCGCCAGGGAATTCGAAGACATCGTTCTCCACCATTGCCAGGCGTTCAATATCGAAAACACAAGGCTCACCGAACAGGTCACGAACCACTTTCATTGGCTTACGCCCTGGCAAAATGATCACCTCTCTCGAGAGGCGCTGCAAAACGTCCTGCGCAACCTTAAGGGCTACGCCCAGACAGGAATGGCGGAGTCTCTACGCGGAGCCGATACGCAATCCTTTCTCGACCTCTGCCAACACTTGGGCAAGCAATCCTGGTTGCAGTCGCTAGACAATGCCCAATGGCTGCACGACAGCATTGCCCAGACGCTGCTCGAGTCGTCCTTCTGGTCCGACGAGCTGTTTGAAGCCCTGAGCAATCAGCTGGGCTGGAAACAGCCCCGCCCGCCATTGCGCTGCGCTGACCGCTATTGGAGCCAACTCCTGGCCCGCAAGCATCGGAGCATCTTCCTGGCGGAACAACAGCGCATCGCCAACCAAAAAAGCGACTCCAGCGCTAGGCGCGCAGCACGCTTCCTCTTTCTACCCGCGACCGAAGATGAGCGGATGAAGATGGCTGCACACTTCAACACGGAGGACTGGGCGCTTTGCGAAAAGCTCGTGCAGACTGCCCAGCAGTTTTATCCCGAACTCTTGGTCGAGCTACCGGGCCTCGCTCCCAGAACCTGGAGACCGCTACATCGGACCCCCCCGGTCGTACCCCTGGTACTGGCGATCCTAAGCGCAAGCACTTTCATCGCTTATCGCGACTTCTACCGGCTCGGTGGCAACCTCTATGACACCCTGCTGATCTGGGTGCTCATCGCCATCGTGCTAGGCACCTTCGGCTGGCTACTGAGCAGGTTTTGCCGATCCCTCGGTCTTGGCCACTGGCGCCTCGATACCCGGCTGCAGGAGCGTTACGGACACTGGCTGAGCCTGCGTCGCCCACCTCCGTTGCCCATCCGCGAAAGCCTCCCGAGCGGGTTGCTGGGAGGCTTGCTGTATCTCGTGCAGGGGCTCGGCCCCCTATTGGTGTACAGCACCATCCTTGTGGTCATGGCGCTCTTGAGCCGAACCCGGCATTTACAACTAGCAGTCCAATGGTTAACGGGGCCTCCGGCATCCGTGCGGCGCGAAGTATGGCTCGGCATCGCCATCGGCCTAGCGGCCTCCCTGATCACGGTGATGACCGTTAGCGCCAACTATCGTCCTGTACCCCCTGGTTATGGCCTGCAAGCCTGGCCTGAACGCCTGTGCGCAGCACGGGCCGAAACGGACACGCCTTGCCGACCACCCCAGTGGTATCCCCCGCAACAGGGTGAGCAGCCATGATCAGCACCCGTACCTTCCTCGTCGCGGTTGGCCTCTTTCTCGGTGTCATCTTGCTGCTCAAGGGCATGGTCAAGCCTCTTGAGATGTCCTACGCCACCGCTGGCACCGAGCGTTCCGGCCCTTGCCTGGCCTATATGGACACCACATTCAAGGACAGACTAGCGAAGTACCAAAAGCTCTCGCGCCAAGTCATCGAGCAAGGACCAGTAAGCAGGACGGCTATTTACTTTCCAGGTTTCGACATGGGTTCTGCCCATATATCTCCCAATAGTGGACAGCACCTTTCGGCATGCCTGCGCTTCTTCTATCTAGACTCCGACCAGGTGCCCACCAACTCGCTGGAAGCGACCGGACGGGCCTATATCGCCGCCTTCGACGCGTTGCGCCCGGAGGCGGAAGCCATCGAAGCCTTCTATGTCCAGCGCGCGCCAGACATCGACGTCTCTCGCGCTAGGCAACTGGACGCAGCGTTCGAGCAACGCCTGCGCACGCTGCAACAAGCCGAGATTCCCTTTCGCCGAGCTTTCGAAAAGGCCCAACTACAGTTACGCGAACAGCAGCTTGCCCAGATCGAGCAACGCTTCGGTCATGACCAACATTGGTACACGCTGAAATTCATGCTCCTCGCGCGTAGTGCCATGGACCAGGTAGACGAAGGCACCATTACGGCGACAGAACTGGCCATGATGCAAGACGAACTGCAGCACATCTGGCAGGCTGCACACATCTACCATCAGGCCTACCCGCACCTGAGTTCGGTAGGCGGTAGCCAAGCCGTCTGGCTGGATATAGAACCTCTTTCGCAACGCTGGCTGGAACACCTCGGTAACCTGCAACAACAGTGGTCCGCCAAAGCCAAACCCGTGCAGCTGGATATGGACTTGCATATCGTCCAACAGGACTATGACCAGTTGCTCGCTCAATACAATGCCAAGGTAGGTAGTCGTTACTGATGCCACCTCATAGTGCTCCCAACGTTTTTCCCCCACAGATCAGGAATCAGGGGTTTGCCCAGCGCGCCCGCCTGGGCGTTGCCATCCGCGCCACGACCGACGGTGGAGCCTTGATCGCCGGTCTGGTAGCCACCGCTCAGGGTGACACTGGAGCCGTCGTAGCGCGCCTCGTTCTTGATGTCGGAGGTAGTCAGGCTGCCGGTGGAGTACCCGTGCGCCTTTCCAAGCTCACCAAGCCCACATATATCAGGAATAAAGGAAATCAACTTTAATCTTTCCTTTCACGACGTCAAGCTCAGCAATACATTTAAGGCAGTCACTGTTTCTATCCAAATAAATTCTACGCAAACCCACCAAAAGGTCTAACATTTTACTATTCACTTCCCCTCCGCCCACTAACCAAAATACAGAACCATCCGGCCTTACAGCATCGTACTCTAGCTTGCAAGAACCTGTTTCTGGAGAGAGCGCTGCAGACATCTTAATTGCAGCCACGTCAGAAGGCGCGATACTAAAAAGCAATTCAGAGATATTTAAATATATCTGATCTTCATTCATTTAAAAGCCTCCCGGCCTATTATAGAAAACAACCTCAACCGGACGATTACCACCAATACTGTACTCTATATGACCCAATAGGGGACAGACCACGTTTTTCTACTAGAGATCGGACGCGCTCTTAGGGCGCCCTGGCTTACCTTTTGTGACTCTTCGCCCCAACGCGGCCTCCACTTCGGCTAAAAACTTCGGACTTCCCAGTGCGTAGTTCCCATTCGTCGCAGCACGTATTTGATCAACTAGCCCTGGATCTAGCTGATAACGGAACAACTCCCTATAAGCCTCAGCCCTGAGCAACTCATCTCGACCCAACGCTTGGTAGAGCGGGTGGGAGCAACCCAGCACCGAAGGCTCACCCTGTGCGTTAACCCGATAGCTGGACCAGCGATATTCCGCCGGGTGCTCAACCATACAGGCGCGGATAGGGTTCATCTCAATGTATCGATAACAAGCCAACACATAAGCTTCCTCCTGCATGAGGCAGGAGCGGAAGCGACCTTCCCACAGCGTACCGCTACGGCGGTAAGTGCGATTCACATACTGTACGTAACGCTGCCCTAGTCCCTTCATCATGAGCCCTGAACTATCAGGGCTTTCGGGCGTGACCAACAAATGAACATGGTTGGTCATCAAGCACCAGGCATGGATCGCACATCCATGCTTCTTTGCTTGATCCACCAATACATCCAAATAAAAGAGACAGTCCTCGTCAGCGTAAAAGCACGCTGAGCGATTGTTACCTCTCTGAATCAGATGAAGTGAACATCCTGGCAAAGAAACGCGTGCTCGACGTGGCATAAGGATCTCCCTCCATAGAGCTCCGTAATCCTAAATCGATAAAACGTGGTCTGTCCCCTATTGTCCCACGTCAGGCCTTCAGCAGTTTGATCACTTAGAAACTGTCCCACAACAGGGATCAACGCATTCGGGGATCAAGCTACGCGGCTACTGATTACAACAGGCGGGCTTGAGGTCAACGAGCGGAAACGTATCCGGAGGCATGCGGAGCTGTTTGGTGAGTACCACTAGTGAAACGAATAGCCCCGGAAATGCCGGGGCTATTTTTATTCTTCATCAATCCAAACCTTTTTAATCCAGACCGCCAAGCTTGGCCAGCTCTCACCAGAAGGACCATCATGCGACCAAAATTTCACCTTCTCTAGTCCCTGAATTTTGAACTCAGCATTAGGTAGGCCAGACATGCCTTTCTCACTCGACCACAAGGACACGTGAACATCGTAACCAAGCTTCTGAATAGCTTTCGGTCCTTTCTGTTCCGAAGCATTGAGGCTCTCAAATGTCTTTCCGCTCTCGAAGGAAACAATTCCTTGCAGAGGAACTACAGCAGTCCCAGTTTCTTTTACACCTGATCAATAAATAAATTTCGTATTCGCTTTACCACTAGGCCCAATAGCAAGCACAAATTTTTTCCAGTCACCGCCCGTATGTGACTTCATGAGCTCGTGTAATTTATGAACAAAATCAGAAACCCTATCTTCAGGATCATCTAAAAGCTCGCTGACAATTAAGCCATCTCGAACGAACGAATATTTAGAGTCTGCAGACCATCCTCCATCATAAATCTCATACCCAAATTCACAGCACATCTCGTCATACTGCCCATGCGCAGAGCCATGCATGATCTTCACGAGTGCATTTAAGATTTCCACTTGTTGCTCAATGCTCATTGCCCTGCCTCATTTACGCATTTTCTCTCCACCAATTGAGTAGTCAATTACCAACGAGTCCGGTCGTGCTGACGCAGGATCAGTTCTCGAAAAGCGCACCGCAACTGGGCCAGCTTGGTCGCCCCCCTTCAGCTCACGTTTTATTCCGTCTCCCAACGCTTATCAGATTTATTCTGTTCTGAGCGAAATCAGCCTCTGTCAGCACGCCTCTTCCTAAATTGCCGAGAGCACTCCCTGTTGCTTTCCCACCCTATATCAACTGTAAAAACCTATATTTCCAAAAGTCCATACCCCCTAAAACCCAATACTTCTCCCTATCTGGCACTAAATAACAAAAGTCCGAACACTTGGCGAACCAGTCTGAGTAGGCCAAGTCTTCATGCCCCCGACCATAATCCATGTGCATGTAAATTTTTCGATCGAAATTCACATAGAACATCGGAAGCCTGGAGGCAACAGCATTAGCCTCACCAAAATCTTTCGCGCTTAATTCTGCTCCGGAAAAATAGTACCCCTCGATTTTTCCATACAAAGATTCGCTCAAACCAAGCCCGCACGTGAAAATATCTTTAAGCTCTTGCTTTGATAACACCTGCCGCCCCTCTGCCATTAAGTACTTCAAAAAACTCTCAGCAGTTAGCTTAAGAATCCCTCCTCTGAACGAAATGCATGCTGACGTATATTGCTCCAGATTTATATGCCCCTTATCAAGGTATGCCCGATAATCTCTCTCCGCATCCAAGCTAAAGTTAAACTTATCATCTGCAACCCAGAAGCATTTCCCTGAATGAACAAAAAAACATATACTTTTTTCGCCGCTCCATAAATCATCAACCAACGACTGCCGCCAAGTCATCTCCCAAACTCCTTCAAAAACTCTTCGTGAGAGTATACACGTGCATTGCTTGAATGCTTTTCAAGTAACGACTCCCATATCTTGGGCAGCTCTAAAGCAATACCCGGTTGGTTCGGATCTACGATTTTGGGTGCCGATGGATCTCGTGGAATGCCCGGAACCG
This sequence comes from Pseudomonas oryzihabitans, assembly GCF_006384975.1. Lineage (NCBI taxonomy): Bacteria > Pseudomonadati > Pseudomonadota > Gammaproteobacteria > Pseudomonadales > Pseudomonadaceae > Pseudomonas > Pseudomonas oryzihabitans. The sequence continues at coordinate 3,818,928 of NZ_CP021645.1, read as the reverse complement.
GTCGCTGAGGTATCGAACTATCCATTATCTGCTTATGAAGGCCGGCATCTACCTCGAAAACTACTACCGACCCATCCGGACGTTTGTTAGTTAAGAAGTAGCTAGCATGCTCAGCACTCCCTACACTTACACAAAGCTGCCCAGAGCACCCAGGGTTGATTTTAATACTGCCATCCGCATTCACAGTAATGCGATTTTGGCTCGTCGCTGAACCTGAACCACCGCCTTCTACTCTAAAGTAAGTTTCAGTCTTAGGCGCCGCTTTTGCACCCGATGTACCGGAACTTTTTGCACCGCCAAGAACACCTCCTCCACCATACGCTCCCGCCAAGGCGGCAACAACTGACTGGACCGCCATGACCGTGTCATATCGCTCCGCTACTTCATCCCAGCTCTTGCCTGACTCCTTCGCTATCGCCGCTATAGCACCATCACGTGTGATGTTCCCCTCATCGAGGCCTTCCAGGATCTTGCTTACATTTGCTGCGTCCTTTGGATAGACGCTTTTCCACGCAAGACTGTAGCTAATAGGCTCATCATAAGACGCCAACGCTTGTTTGGCTTCGGCTACCAAGGCCGAGCACGCACCATCAGATTTGTTCCCTTTGGTACAAATATCTCGAATTGCTTGGTCACGTGCCTTATCAACCTTACGGATATCAGCAAGCTCTTTAGCCTCATCCGTCGTTAAGCTGCCATCCTTCTGCCTACGCTCCAGAACAGCTTGTCGTTGCGCCTCGGTGCGGTGTAGATAGTTATTTCCCGTTTCGATCTGCGCCGCATTCGCCGCGACCGCAGCCTCGCCACCCGCAGCAGCGGTAATACCCGCCACTAGGCTGCCAATCAGGTTCAGGCGATTCTGCTTCTGGGCATCCGTCATGCCTTCGGCAGTTTGATCACTCAATTGATCGATCAGGTTGTTCAGCACCACGCTTACGCTGCCGCCCAAGGCGCCGGCACCGCAGCTCTGACTTTGCGCAGCGGCGCCCGCGCAGCCGACGATGGCATGCAAGGCCGCACGTGCGGTTTCGGATTTCAACTCATCGGCAATGCCCTTGACCTGTTCGGCGGCCAGGCTTTGGAGATAACTTACCGCGGCGCCCTGAAGCAGCTGGGCTCCACCCCCCGTGACATTGCCCCCCGCCGCACCACTGATCGCGGAAACCAAGGTGCGCCCCAGCCCCCCAATCTCCCAGGTGGCGTTGCTTTGGATGAGGTTCTCAAGCTGAGCGATTCTTGCTGGGTCGCGCTGTTCAGCAGGCTTGGCGTTCTCCTCGGCCAACTGCTTCTTGGCATCAGTCGAGACGAGCGAGCGCTGCTCCAAGAAGGTGCCCACGTTCCGCACGAACTGCTCGGTGATCTTAAAGCCCGCTTCGACTTCCTTTCGATCGAAGATCGGTTTGAGAGCGTTACTGCCGTCTCTGTCACTGGAGACGTCTCGATTGACCTCGGCAACGGCCTGCTCAGCGGTCTGCCCAGTAAGCGCTTGCTGCTTCGCCTCGTCGGTGATGGTGATAGCGCCACCACTGATACCGCTAGACGTAGTGCTCTTGTCCTTGCCACTGGCACTTAGCGCGATGGGGGTGCCTAGGTTTGTAGCGGCGTCCTGGACAGGTTTTCCGTCCTTATCCTTGATTACGTTGCCTTTCTTATCGTGCGCAGCGGTGCTGTAGCTGCCGCTCAGGCTGATGCTGGAGCCCTTGTATTCGGCTTTGTTCTCGAGGTCGGAATGCGTCAGCGTGCCGGTAGTAAGACGGTTCTTGCCTTCGGCGACGGCCTTGTCGCTGCTGGCAATGCTGGCGCCTTTAAGGTCCGTATTTCCGCCAACCTTGATCTGGAAGCCGTGGTCACCCGCCTTGATACCGGACTGCTCGATGACACTGGCGTAGGTGCTCTCGATCTTCTGCTGGCTGACGGACCCGCCGGCCGATGAGGCGCCATAGCAGAACGGCGGTATGCAGAGGCTGACGCCTGCACTGGCACTCTGCTGTCGCGACTTGTAGTCGTTGCGGTCCTGCTGGCTGGCGATGTTCAGATCACCGCCCACGTCGGCACGCACCTGATCGCCACTGACCACGGCACCACGGATGTTGGTGTCGTTGCCACTGACAAGCTGGACGCCTTTGCCGGCAGTGATGTGGGTGTTGGTCTGGGTGACACTATGGCCCTTGGAGTCGCCCCAGCCCTTGTTGGCGGCAAGATCAATCGTAAATCCGTTCTTTTGCCCCAGGTTGAAGCCAACCCCGGCACTCCAGCCGCTGTTGCTGTTGCTGCCCTCCTGAACGGCAGTGTTTTGCGCGGATACCAGGTTGATATCGCCATCGGCCTTGAGTGCCACATCGCGCCCGGCATTGATGTCGCTGCCGACGATGTTGATGTGGCTGTCCTTGCCCGCGCCTTTGGCAGTGATGCTGACGTCACCACCGGCGGCGATACTGCTGCCGACCACGTTCTGGCCGGACTCGTGGCTCTGGTGCTTGCTCTGGCTGTTACTCAGGTTGACGCTGACCTTGATGCCGGTCAGCTCGCCGTTTGCCAGGCTCTGTGCACTGTCGACCGCCGCGCCGGCGTTCATGCTGGCGTTCACTGCGGCCAGGGCGAGCATGCGTGGATCCTTGGTCTTGCCCGCGGCAGCCTTCATCTGCTGGATATCGCGAACGGCGTTCACCAGGGGGATGTTCACCGAGCCCCCTACCGCCGTGCGGTTGGAGCTGGCGCTGTGATCCGCGCTGAGGGTGTCGTAGCCGGCCTGGATATCGACCTGCTTAGCCGCGATGGCGATGTTGCCCTGGGGCGCGACCACTTGGCTGGCGGTCTGGGTGTAGTGTTCACCGGCGCTGAGGGAAACGTTGCCGCCCAGGGAAGCGATCTGGCTGCCGACCTGGCGAGTGCTGTTTTCCTGGCTGTTCTGCTTGGTGGAGACCACGCCGGTGGCGCCCTGCCACCAGGTTCCGATTTCACCTGCCTTGCGATTCTTGCCGCTGGAACTGGAGGCGTCGCTATCCTGGGCGCTGACGATGCTCAGGTTGCGACCGGCATCGATGCGGATGTCCTTGTCGGCAACGACCGTACTGCCACTGATCGTGGTATCCCGGCCACTGTGCATGTTCAGACTGCCAGCGCTGATGCTGCTGCCGATGGCCTGGGTGGACGCCTCCTGGCTGCCCTGGGCTTTTTGCGTCTGGGTCAGGGAGCCGGTCCAGTGCTGCGTCAGCTTGCTCGAACTGCTGGCCTGGCTGGAGGAGGACGATTCCTGGGCGGTACCGAGGGTAATGTCGCGCCCGGCGTCCAGTTGTACGGCATTGTTCGCGCGTAGCGCCGCCGCTCTGAGATTGATGTCGTTGTCGGCCGTGAGCTTGATGCTGTCGGCGTTGAGCGTGGTGCTGGTGACGGTCGTCTGGCTGCTGGAGGCGCTGTTGGCCTTGCCGGAGAAGAAGCCTTTCTTCGACGTGGCCGTCGCGTTACTGGCACTGTTTTCCGCCACGTCGAGATTGATGTCGCGGCCAGCATCGGCGCGGAGCAGCCCCTTGGCGGACAGCTGTGCACCCTGGGTGTTGATGTCCTGCCCGGCAGAGAGAGTGAGCTTGGTCCCGGCAGAGAGAGAGGAGGTAACCGCAAGGTCACTGGAGCTTTCAGCCATCTGGCTGCTCTTGCGACCGAAAGAGCCCTTCTTGGTCTTGGAGAAGAAGGAGTCGTCGCTGTTGGTCGCGGCCAGGATGTCCAGGTCCTTGCCGGCATAGAGATAGGCCTCGGTGCCGGCCGTGACGGAACTCGCGACGAGCTTGAGATTATGGTCGGCACTCAGCGTGACCGCGCCTCCAGCAGTCAGGCTGGTGCCCTGCTGGCTGACGTGGTCTTCCTTGCTGGTGACCTTCTTGCTCGTGCTGTAGCTGTGGCTTTCGTCAACGGCGGAGCTAAGGGTCAGGTCGTGCTTGGCACTCAGGTCCAGATCCTTGCCCGCACTGAGGGTGCTGGCCGTGGCGCTCAGGTCTCGACCGGCGTGGATGCTGAGGTTCTGGCCGGCCGTCGTGCTACTGCCCAGCTGGGTGATGCTGGAGGTATTGAATTGGGTACCGCTGCTGCGGCCCGTCTGGGTCTGGGCACTGCTCAGGTTGACGTCGCGACCGGCAGTGATGCTCAGGTCGCGGCCGCTGCTCAGAACGCCACCGACGTTGCTGAAGTCACGACCGGCCTGCACCGTCAGGTTGTTGGCCGCCTCGATGCGTGCCGCGCTGTCGGCGAAGTCCTCGCGCCAGCTGTTGGCGCCCGAGGCGCTCTGGTGGCTGGTGACGGTACGCTCGTTGAGGATGTCACCCCGGATCGTCGTCAGGTCGACATCGCGGCCGGACAGGATGCCGCCAGCACGATTGGTCAAGTTATCGCCGGCCAACAGACTCAGCCGATCACCCGCCTGGATCAGGCCGCTGTTGACCAAGTTATTGGTGGCCGTGGCGCTGAGGCTGTTGGTGGCCTTGAGGGTGCCGGCATTGTTCAGGTCGTTGCCGGCGATCAGGGTGACGTCGCTGCCCTGGATGAGAGCGCCGTTGGGCGATAGGCGATTGTTGGCGTTGGCCAGGTAGAGCACCGGGACCAGTACGTGCTGGCCGTTCACCACCTGGTCTTCCATCCAGACGATGTCGTGGGTCAGGGCCGCCACCTGCTCGGCGGTCAGGCCGACGCCCACGCTGAGGCCCAGCGCCTGCTTGCTGGCGATGGCATTGTCCATCAGGTACTTGAACTGGGCTTCGTCGCTGGTCAGGCCGTCGATGAAGCGCTGCCCGGTGCGGGCGACGATGGCCTGCTGCACCAGGCGCTGTTCGTAGAGGCCATCGCCCAGGCGCTTCCAGCTGGTGTCCGGGTCGTAGTTGAGGTTGCCCAGCAGGTAGTCGGAGCTGAGGAATTGCTTGAGGTCGGTCAGCGCCGGGTTGGTTTCCACCAGGTAGCGGTGCGGCAGGTCATGGCCGACGGTGGTGGGCAGGGCCACGGAGACCATGGGCGTGGTGACGCCTTGGGTACTGACGTCCTTGAGCAATCCCTCGGCGACGGTGGCCTCGCGCTGTTGGCTGGTGGTCGCATCCATCGCCTTGGCCGCTTGCGGCGTCTTATCGAGCGCGACCTTGCCAGTCAGGGTAGAGGGCGCGGCGAGCTGGGCGGACAGCAGCGTCTGAGTAGTGGGCTGCGTGGACATCACGCCATCGAGCGCTACCTGGTTGGCCAGGGGACTGTTGGTGTGTTTTTGCACCTGCAGCGGGGTGATAGCCGCTACCTGACTGCTCTCCAGGGCCTTGGAGGTATCCTGGGTACGGCCCGCGGTATAGGTCGTGTTCTGGGCACCGATCTGATTGTCGACGGTGACTTGGCTACTGGTCAGCCACTGGACCTGGCTGCCGATTTTAATGTCCGTGTCACTGTTCTGTTGGCCACTGAGGCGGAACAGACCGTTCTGCCCGGTGGGCAGTTTGAAGCCGGGAAGCGTGGTGGGATTGACCTGCTGTTGGGCCAGGTTGGCGGGTAGTTGGGGGTTGAGGGTGACGACCGTGGCGTAGGCGGTGCCCGGGGCGCTGGTGTCGGTGCGGCGGCCACCACCGACGTAGGTGTAGCCGGGACGCACCACGCTGTTGTCGATGTTGTTGTTGGCCCGCACGTTGACGGCACCGCCAGCCTGGATGACCGCGGCATAGCTCTGGTCGCCGGTGGAGAGCCGTTCGGTCTTGCGGTAGGCGGTCTGCTCGCTTTCGGTCATGGCGATGAATTTGCTCATCGCCGCGCCCAGGCCGCTCAGGTCCTGGGCATTGTAGTTGGGGCTCTGGTACCAGTAGCGATCATTGAAATCGTTGGCCGTGTCGTACCAAGCGCCAGCCTTGCGGGTGCGCTCGGAAATGAACACCCGGGTGGTCTGGGTATCGCCGGTCTCGACGCCTTGGTTGTAGAGGTTGTTGACGTTGGCGGTGAGGGAGCCACCGGCCGCGAGGGTGCTGCTGCTGTTGAGCAGGTCGCCACCGTTCACCATCAGGTTGCGGCCGGCGGTGATGCTGGACGCGGCACTGGCCTGGGTCACTTCGAGCTTGTCACGCTGCAGGACCTGCCAGACGTGGTTTCGTTTGCCGCCGTCGCAGTCGCCGGCACCATAGCCGCAGGGCAGCTCGGTGATCTGGCCGGTGTAGACGCCCATATTGTTGACGGCCAGGATGTCATGGACGTTCTGGATGGTGCTGGCCGCGAGCCACAGACTGCCGTCGCTGGTCAGGGTACCGGAGCGGTTGACGATGCTGTTCGCCCAACTGCCGTCGCCTGAGCGCGCGATCGACAGGTCGCCCAGGCTGTAGACGTCGGCATAGCGGTTGGTGAAGTCACCGACCCACAGCCCCATGTTGCCGCCGCTGAAGATCAGGCTGCTGTTCTGGTTGGCCAGGTTGGCGGTAGTGATCGACAGGTTGCCCGCAGCGCCCAAGGTGCCCTGGTTGTCCACCTGTCCGGCGCTGAGGTTGAAGTCGCCGGCGGCGGAGATTCGCGCCCGGTTGCGCAGCAGGCCGCCGATGTTGATGTTGGTGGTGCCGCTGCCGTTCAAGCGCGCGTTGGGGTTGTCGAGCAGCAATTGCCCGGCGCCCAGGGTGAAGTCACCAGCGCTGCTCAGCCGGCCCGCCCCTTGGTAGGTACCGCCCAGGTGCAGGTTGAAGGCGCCGCCACTGGCGATGAGGCCGTCGTTGGTCCAGTTGCCGCCGTTGCCGCTGAAGCTGTTGCGGGCGAGCAGTTGGCCACTACCGGTCTGGGTCAGGTTGTCGACGTTGACCACCAGGTTGGCCACCTGCAGGGTGCTGCTGTTGGTCCAGCTGCTGCCGTTCAGGGTCAGGGTGCCGTTGCTGACGACACTGCCGCCAGCGTTCTGCAGCAGGGGCAGGCCCAGGCCGAAGGTACCGTTGCCGACGTGCAGCAGGGTGCCATTGGCGTTGATGAGGCCGCCGAGGTTGAGTTGCAGGTTCTGGTTGGCGCTTTCCAGCCGGCCGTTGGTGTTGTCCAGGGTGCCGCCGAGGTTGAGTAGCGTGGTACCGCCACTGCCCAGGGCGCGCAGTCGACCATTGGTGTTGTCCAGGCTGGCGGCGGACAGGCTCAGGGTGCTGGTGCTTTCGATGATGCCCAGGCGGTTGTTGAGGGCGCCGCTCAGGCTGAAGTCGATCTGGTTGCCGAAGACCTGGCCGTCGTTGTCACCGCTGTTATCGAAGCTGCCACCACGGACGCGCACCAGGCCCTTGCCGTAGAGGCTGCCGTTGCGGTTGTCCAGGCTACCGATCTGGAACAGGGCATCGCCGCCCAGGGCGGTGAGCTTGCCGTTGTAGTTGCTCAGGGTCCCGGCGTTGAGGTCCAGGCGCTGTGCCTGGATGGTGCCACCGGTCTGGCCCTGGCCGCCGTTGGCCAGCAGCCCGCCGATGCCGGCGATGAAGGCGCCCTGGAGGCTGGCCAGGATACCGCCGCGGTTGTCCAGGTTGCCGGCGGTGATGCTGAGGTCGCCGTTCTGGGCAAGGAGCTTGCCGCCCGCGTTGCCTACCGTGCCGGAGCCGGTGGCGAGGGTTAGGCCGGTGGCGCTCTGCAAGGTGCCGCCACTGTTGTCGAGACCGCCGGCGGTGACGCTCAGGGCCCCGCCCTGGCTGGCGAGCAGGCCGTCGCCGCCATTGCTGACCTGGCCGCTGGCGGTGATGCTCAGCTCGCTCTGGCTGGCCAGGGTGCCGCCATTGCTATTGTCCAGGCCGCCGACCAATAGGGTCAGCAGGCCCCCGCTGTTGAGACGACCCTGGGCATTGCTGACCTGGGTGGCGCGCTTGAGCAGCAGGTCGCCCTGGGCCAGTACGGCGCCATTGGTGTTGGTGAGGGCGCCGAGCAGGTCGAGGGTGACCGTCTGTTGGCCATTGAGGGTGCCACCACGGTTATCCAGGTTGCCGGTGTTGACGCTCAGCGCCTGCTTGGCCTGGGTGAGGCCGCCAGCGTTGCTGAACTGGCCGGCGTTGACGGTCAGGCCCGTCCCGGCGTCGATCAGGCCCTTGGTGCCGTTTTGTAGCGTACCGGTCACACTCAGGGTCTGGGCGCCGCTGCTGGAGAGGAAGCCACCGGTGTTGTTCAGGTTGCCGGCGGTGACAGCGAGCGCACCCTGGCTGACCAGGGCGCCGTTGTCGCCGTTTTCCAGGGTGCCGCTGAGGGCGACCGTGAGGTCGCCGGCCTTGCTCGACAGGGTGCCGCTCTGGCGGTTGCTCAGGTTGCCGCCGGTGACGGTCAGGCCCTGCCAACCGGAAAGCAGGCCACCGTCGTTGGTCAGTTGGCCGGCCTGGACCTTGAGCAGGCCCTGGCTGATGAGTTTGCCTTTGCTGTTATCCAGCGCCCGGGCAATGAGGTCGAAAGACTGGGCGCTGCTGATCTCGCCACCGGTGTTGGTGACCTGATTCAGGTGGGCGAAGCCCAGGGCTCCGCTGCTGGCGATGAGACCACCGGTGTTGTCGAGGTTGCCGGTACCGCCGCTACGCCCCAGGTCTAGGACCAGGGTACTTTCGCCGATCAGGCGACCGCCCTGTTGCTTGAGTTCACCCAGGGTCAGTTGCAGGTCACCCTTGGCCGAGACTTCGCCGCCATTGCTGGAGTCCAGGTGGTCGGCGGTGAGGGTCAGCTTGGCCTGGCTGTTGATCAGGCCCTTGGCCGTGTTGTCGAGCTGCCCGGTGGTGAGCGTCGCCGCACCCTTGGCCAGCAGGCTACCGCCCGCGTTATCCAAGGTGCCGGCCGTGACATCGAGGGTGGTGGCCGCGCTGAGCAGGCCGTCGGCGCTGTTGTCTAGCAGACCGCTGGTGGTCACGCTCAGGGCGCCACGGCTCACCAGGGTACCGCCGGCGTTGGCCAGACTGCCGGCCTGGAGGTCTAGACCGGCCGCGGACAGGGTGCCCTTGGCATTGGCCAGGGCGCGGGCGATGCGCAGGGTCAGGCTGGCGTTGCTGACCAGCTTGCCGCCACTGTTGTCCAGGCTGGTCGCCGCCAGGGTGAAGGCTTGGCCACTGCTCAGTTCACCGGCGTTACGGACGGTACCCAGGTTGTTCAGGAGCAGTGCGCCGGGGGCGGTGATCAGGCCACCGCTGGCGTTGGTCAGGCTGCCGTTTTGCAGGTCGAGCGTGACGCCGGCCTGGCTGAACAGCTCGCCACTGTTGGTCAGGTTGGCGGTGGTGACCTGCAAGTCCTTGGCGCTGGCCAGGCGGCCGGCGTTGGTGAGGCTGCCAGCGGTGACGCTGACCTGGTCGCTGCCGACCAGTTGGCCGCCCTGGGCATTGCTCAAGGCACCGGTGGTGGTCAGGCTCACGGCGCCCTTGGCGCTGAGGGTACCGGTGCCGTTGTCCAGACTGGCGCTACCGAGGGTCAGGCCGCCGTCGGTAACCAGTTGGCCACCGTCGTTCTGTACAGCGCCGCCGGTGACGGTGAAGGTCTGCTGACCGGCGCTGGAGATCAGGCCCTGGCGGTTGTCCAGGTTGGCCGCAGTGATGCCCAGGGTACCTTCGCTGAGGAGTTTTCCCTGGCCATTGCTCACGCCATCGCTCAGCGTCAGTTGCAGGCCCTTGGCCGCCGAGATCAGGCCAGCGGTATTGTCCAGGCGCAGGGCGCTGACCGTCAGGCGATCACCACCGACCAGACGGCCCTTCTGGCTGTTATCCAAGACGCCGGTAGTGAGACTCATGGCGCCCTTGGCGCTGAGGGTACCGGTGCCGTTGTCCAGGCTGGAGCTGCTGAGCGTCAGGCCACCGTCGGTAACCAGTTGGCCGCCCTCATTTCGTACCTTGCCATTGGCGACGGTAAGGGTCTGCTGGCCGGCGCTGGAGACCAGGCCCTGGCGGTTGTCCAGGTCGGCCGCGGTGAGGTCCAGGGTACCGTCGCTGAGCAGTTGGCCCTGGCCGTTGAGCAACTGGCCCTGGCCGTCGACCTGGGCGCCTGTCAGCGTTACTCGCAGATTCTGATGGCTGGTCAGCAGGCCGGCGCTGTTGTCGAGGCTGGCGGCTTCGATGTCCAGGCCCGCCGCGGATAGGGCGCCCTTGGCATTGGCCAGGGCCTGGGCGATGCGCAGGGTCAGGCTGGCATTGCTGATCAGCTTGCCACCGCTGTTGTCCAGGCTGGTCGCGGCCAGGGTAAAGGCTTGGCCGCTGCTGAGCTCACCGGCGTTGCGCACCGTATTAAGGTTCTTGAGCAGCAGCGCACCCGGTGCGGTGATCAGGCCACCGCTGGCGTTGGTCAGGCTGCCATTCTTGAGGTCCAGGGTTAGGCCGGCCTGGCTGAACAGTTCACCGCTGTTGGTCAGGCTAGCGGTGGTGACCGAGAGATCCTTGGCGCTGGCCAGGCGACCGGCGTTGGTCAGGCTGTTGGCATTGATGGTAAAGACGTCGCTGCCGATCAGGCGACCGGTCTGGGCGTTGCTGAGCGCCCCGGCGGTGGTCAGGCTCACGGCGCCCCTGCCGCTCAGGGTACCGGCGCCATTGTCCAGGCTGGCACTGCTGAGGGTCAGGCCGCCATCGGCAACCAGTTGCCCGCCGTCGTTCTGCACCTTGCCATTGGTGACGGCAAGGGTCTGCTGGCCGGCGCTGGAGACCAGGCCCTGGCGGTTGTCCAGATTGGCAGCGACAATGCCCAGGGCTCGCTCGCTGAGCAGTTGGCCCTGGCCGTTGAGCAGATCGCCCGCCAGCGTCACATTCAGGTCTTGATGGCTGGTGAGCACACCAGCGCTGTTATCGAGACTGGCTGCCTCGATATCCAGGCCGGCAGCCGACAGAGCGCCCTTGGCATTGCTCAGGGCACGGGCGATGCGCAGGGTCAGGCTGGCGTTGCTGATCAGCTTGCCGCCGCTGTTGTCCAGGCTGGTCGCCGCCAACGTGAAGGCCTGGCCGCTGCTGAGTTCACCGGCATTGCGGACATCACCCAGGTTCTTCAGTACCAGGGCGCCCGGGGCGGTGATCAGGCCACCACTGGCGTTGGTCAGGCTGCCGTGCTGCAGGTCCAAGGTCAGGCCGGCCTGGCTGAACAGTTCGCCGCTATTGGTCAGGCTGGCGATGCTGACCTGTAGGTCCTTGGCGCTGGCCAGGCGACCGGCGTTGGTGAGGCTGCCAGCGGCTACGTTGAAAGTATCGCTGCCGATCAGGCGGCCATTCTGGGCGTTGGTGATAGCCCCGGTAGTGCTCAGGCTCACGGCGCCCTTGGCGCTGAGGGTGCCGACGCCGTTATCCAGGCTGGCGCTACTGAGGCTCAGGCCGCTGTCGGTGACCAGTTGACCGCCATCGTTCTGCACCGCGCCGGTGAGCGCGAGGGTTTGTTGGCCAACGCTGGACACCCGGCCCTGGCGGTTATCCAGGCCAGTGGCCTTGAGGTCCAGGGTGGATTGGCCGAGGAGGCGGCCCTGGGTATTGTCGAGGGCGCCGCTCAGGTCCAGTTGCAGGGCCTGACCGCTGGAGATCAGGCCAGTGGTGTTATCCAGGCGCTGGGCCGCTATCGCCAGAGGACCGCCGCTGACAAGGCTGCCCTGCTGAGCGTTGTTCAGTTCGCCGGTGGTGAGGGTCACGGCGCCCTTGGCGCTGAGGGTGCCGGCACCGTTATCCAGGCTGGTGCTGCTGAGGGTCAGGCCGCCGTCGGTGACCAGTTGGCCGCCCTCATTTCGAACCTTGCCATTGGCGACGGTAAGGGTTTGCTGACCGGCGCTGGAAACCAGGCCCTGGCGGTTGTCCAGGTTGGCCGCGGTAATGCCCAGGGTACCGTCGCTGAGCAGTTGGCCCTGGCCGTTGAGCAGGTCACCCGCCAGCATCACCTTCAGGTCTTGATGGCTGGTGAGCACCCCGGTGCTGTTGTCGAGACTGGCTGCCGCGATATCCAGGCCGGCGGCAGATAGATTGCCCTTGGCGTTGGTCAAGGCGCGGGCAATGCGCAAGGTCAGGCTGGCGTTGCTGATCAGCTTGCCGTTGCTGTTGTCCAGGCTGGTGGCGGCCAGGGTGAAGGCTTGGCCGCTGCTGAGTTCGCCGGCATTGCGGACATCGCCCAGGTTCTTCAGTACCAGAGCGCCGGGGGCGGTGATCAGACCACCGCCGGCGTTGGTCAGAGTGCCATTCTTGAGGTCCAGGGTCAGGCCGGCCTGGCTGAACAGTTCGCCGCTGTTGGTCAGGCTGGTAGTGGTGACCTGCAGGTCCTTGGCGCTGGCCAGGCGACCGGCATTGGTCAGGCTGCCGGCAGTGACGCTGAAGGTGTCGCTGCCGATCAGGCGACCAGTCTGGGCGTTGCTGAGCGCCCCGGTGGTGGTCAGGCTCACGGCACCCTTGGCACTCAAGGTGCCGCTGCCGTTGGTCAGGCTGGCGCTGCTGAGGGTCAGGCCGCTGTTAGTAACCAGCTGACCGCCGTCGTTCTGCACCGCGCCGCCGGTGACGGTCAGGGTCTGCTGGCCGACGCTGGACACCAGGCCCTGGCGATTATCCAGGCTGGCGGCCGTGAGGCTCAGGGCGGCTTGGCCGACGAGGCGACCCTGGGTATTACCCAGGTCTCCGGTCGTCACGGCCAGGGCACCCTGGGCGCTGAGGAGGCCCCCGAGGTTATTCAGGCTGGCGCTACCGAGCGTCAGGCCGCCCTGGGCGAGGAGCTTACCCGCGGCATTGTTCAGCGCGCCGCTCAGGGTCGCCTGGAGGTCACCGCCCGCGTTCAACACACCGCCAGCGCCGTTGGCCAGGGTCTGGCCGCTCAGGCGCAAGCCTTGCTTGGCCGACAGCAAGCCACTACCGCTGTTATCGAGGGTGGTGATGCTGGCCGTCAGATCGCTCCCGGCGATGACCTTGCCGCCGCTATTGAGCAGGCTCTGCCCGGTGAGGCTGACGCTGCCGCTCTGGCTGGACACTTCGCCGACGCGGTTGTCGATCGCGGTTACCCGCAACTCGACGCCGTTCTGGCCACCGACCAGGCTGTTGCCGGTGTTGCCCAGCCGGTCGGCGATGAGGCTGAGTTGGCCCTGGCTGATGAACTGGCCATTGAGCTGGTCGAGACTACCCAGGGTGGCGGTCAGGTTGCCCTGGCTGCCGAGTTGGCCACCGTCGTTGTTGACCTGGTTGCCGCTCAGGCTCAGGGCAGCGGCGCTGGTGAGCACGCCCTGGGCATTGAGCAGTTGGCCGAAGCTCAGGGTGGTATTGCCGGCGCCCTGGAGGTTGCCCTGCTGGCGATTGTCCAAGGTGCCGCTGAGGCGTGCCTGGAGGTCGCCATGACTGACGAGGGTGCCGCTACGGTTGTCCAGGGTATTCAGGGTCAGGTCCAGGCCCGAGGTACCGATGAGCTTGCCCTGGCGGTTGTCGAGGCCTTGGCCTTGCAGCGTCAGGCGCGCCTGACTGGAAATCTCGCCCTTGCCATTGCTGGTCTGCCCAAGGGTCGCGGTGAGCGCGCCCGCACTGGTCACGAGGCCTTGGGTGTTATCGAGGCTGGCGGCCTGTACCGCCAGGCTGCCCTGGCTCTGGATACGGCCCTGAGCGTTGCCGAGGGTGCTGGCCTGGAGTTGCGCCTGGCTGCCGGCGCTCAGGGTGGCGCCAGTGTTGTCGAGGGTATCGGACGCGGTGGCACTGAGATTGCGGCTGGCGATCACCGAGCCCCGGTTGGTGATCCCGGCGCCTTGCAGGCTGACATCGCCCGTGGCATTGCGGCTGTTGTCCGGATTTACCCCGGCTTCGATGACACCCGCATTGGTGAGTTGCCCGGCAGCGTTGAGGGTGATGGCGTTACGGGCCGCCACGCTCTGGTGGATGGTGAGATTGCCCCCACTCCGGGCGTTGACGTTCCCGCAGGCATAGACCGGGCCCTGGGCGTCGACGCCTTGGCCTTTCAAGGCGATGTTGCCGCTGGCGGCAGCCTGGGCCAGGGTCAGTTGGCCGTTGGCATCGAGCTGGATATCCCCGGCACTGGCGGCCAGGTTGCCGGCCAGTTTCACCCCTACGCCGGCTTCGGTACCGACCAGGCGGATGGTGTTGGCGTACATGCCACCCAGGGCGGAGGAGTCGATGGCCAGTTGCGGGGCGTCGCCAGGGCTGGCGGGGCGCGGCGTGGCGGCGAGACTATCGGCGGCGACGTCGTTGCGGCCGGCGACGATGTTGAGCTGGCGAGCATGCAGCTCGGCATTGATCTTGGCCGAGCGGGTGACGAGGTCGAACTGGTCGACGTTGTCGGCGTTGAGGCCATTGCCTTCGATGGTGACGCTGCCGCCATCGACCTGGAAACGATCCAGGCGATTGCCGTCGAGGATCGGCTTGCCGGTGGTGAGGGTCACCCGCGGCGTGTTGATGAAGCCGCAGCCGTTGCAGGTCACGCCATAGGGGTTGGCGACGATGACCCGCGCCGCCTGGCCGGCGACCTCGGTATAGCCCCTGAGCTGGCTGGGGCTGCCGCCCACCACCTCGTTGAGGATGACGCCGGCCGCCCGGCCCTGGAGGTTGGGGTTGCCGACGATGATGCCGCCCAACTGGGTATTGCCGGTGCGGTCGGTGACGTTGTTGAGGATGACCCCGCGGCTGTCGACGTTGTAGTCCTGGAACTGGTTATGCGACAGGCCATTGGCACCGGGCGTGGCGATGTTGACGATGGGGACGCCATTACCCGCCTGATCGAGCCGGGCGCCATTGCCGTTGCTGACCACGATGCCCTCGGCCTGAGCCCAGATCGGCTGCCAGAACAGGGCATTGACCAGCAGCAGGGCCAAGGCGCGCTTGGAAATGCCGCAGAAGGTGTCACGCGGCTTGAGTTCGGCGCTGGGTTGGGCGGCGAGAAAGTCGAATTGGCGGACGTCCATGTCAGCTCCTCAGGTAGTGCGGTGTAGCGAAACGGGTGATTTACAGAAACAGGTCGACGCTGAAATAGACCGGGTGCTCGCGCTCGGGCAGCGCCGCGGGGCGCTCAAGCGACTGGGCGAAGGTCAGGCTGGCGGACAGGTAGCGACCGCGGGCGAACAGTTCCAGGGAGTCGCCGGACAGCCGGCCGTGCATCTCGGGGTTGTAGCGACCGTGATGGATGACGCCCTGGTCATAGCCCAGGCCGATGCCGTACTGGCTGAACAGCGGTTGCAACCAGCCCCAGGTCACCGCCCGCGTCCAGCGCAGGTCATTGCGCCAGTAGCCGCCGGTGTCGCCCGACAGCGACTGGTCCTTGAAGCCCCGTATCGAGGCCAGGCCGCCTAGGCTCATCCGTTGCGGGCTGTAGAGCACGTCATCGGTGTATTGGCCGGTCGCCAGGCTGCTGAAGCTGAGGTTCTCGCCGAACAGCTGGAAGTTCTGCAGATAGCTCAGGGTCCCCGTGTACTTGCGGTAGCGGGCGGTGGGCTGGCCGGGGCCGGAGGTGGGATCGCTCTGGGCGCCGAAGATGCCGACGCCGCGCTGCCAGCCCAGATCCAGGTTGACGAAGGCGCTGCCGAAGCGCCGGCCGTGGTTGAAGCCTAGTTGCAGCTCGCTGATACGGTTGCTGCTCAGCCCGAGGCGACTGTCCTCGATGTAGTTATTGGTGCTCAGCAGCGACAGCCCCGAGTTGAGCGCCGTCTTGCTCACCGCGTCGCGATGCACCACCCGCTCGGCCTTGAATTGCTGGTTCTGGCTGTCGCCACTCTGCTGGAAGGCGAAGCCGTTGGCCTTGGCCTGGGAGCGGTAGTCGTTGCGGCTGTAGCTGTAGTTGAAGGTCCACCAGCCCCACGGCAGGCTGTAACCCAGGTAGCCGTTGCGTGACAGCTGGATGTGGTCGCTCACCGCGTCATGACCGCCCCGCAGCACCAACTGATCGGCCAGGCCCAGCGGGTCGTCCCAGTCCAGACCCAGACCCCACTGCTGTTCGCCGGTGCTGCGCTGACCGTTATTGTTGCGCGACAGAGAGGCACGCCAGGGCTTGCTCGGGGTGTTCTTGACCTCGACATCGCTGCCACCGACCGCCTTGCCCGGTACCAGGTCCATCTGCACCTGGTTGGAAGGCAGGCGGTTGAGCTGGTCGACCATCTGCTCCAGCTCGCGCAGGTTGAGCAACTCGCCCGGCGCACCGGGAAAGGCCTGCATCAGCTCGCGGGGCGTCAAGCCACTGCCCGCCGCGGGCTTGAGGCTTTCCAGCTTGCCCTCCACCACCAGGATGGTAAGGGTGCCCTTGGCGAGATCCTGCTGCGGCAGGTAGGCCCGACTGGTGACGTAGCCACGCCCTATGTAGTGATCGGTGATGGTTTTGAGCAGCGCGTTGAGCTGGTTCACACCCAGGCATTGGCCGATATAGGGCTGTGTCAGGGTTGCCTGGTCCTGAGCGGAGAGATGCTCGGCGCCCTTGAGCTCAATGTGCTGGATGGTGAAGCAGCGCCCTTCGGCGGTGGGCGGCGGGGGCGCCGGTTGAACGGTTGCCCCTGGCAGCTCCTGGAGATCCTGCAGGCGCTTTTGCTGCTCTTGAAGCAAGCGCTCCTGCCGATTGCGGATCAGGTCGGTATCGCCGGGATTGGTGGGGACCACCTGGGCCTGGGCACTGGCCAGGCAGAACATCAGGCCAAAGCCTAAACCTGAGCGAAAGAATGACAAACGCATGATCGTTCCCTGACCAGATATTGGCCTAGCCGATGCCGAATACGCGGGAGGAACGATAAATCTACTCAATCAATTGTCAAATAGTAACAACTTATTTCTAGTGACAGACGGCACCTAAATGATGATGAAAGGTGCTTTCTTAAGACTCACTCCAAGTTTCTTTTCAAATCAACATCGCTCTAATTCAGTAATTACAGCTTGTCCAAAAATTGTCGCCGGTTCTGACTTCGCCATTTTTACGACTCGAAAAAAAGACACCTAATGAGGAATTTCAATAGATTTTAACTATAATTATTCACCAAGCCACCGATACATCACATAGCAATCCACTAGTCCCAGGCTCCCATGCCGATAGGCCTTGGGCAGGGTGCCGACGATCTGGAAGCCGTGTTTCTGCCACAGCCGTACCGCCACGCTGTTGCTCGCCACCACCGAGTTGAATTGCATCGCCAGGAAGCCCAGCTCGCGCGCCACCTGCAGCGAGTGCTCGCAGAGGGCACCGGCCACGCCCTGGCCGCGGGCGGCGGGGGCGACCATGTAGCCGCAGTTGCAGACGTGGTCGCCCGGGCCCATGGCGTTGGCCTTGAGGTAGTAGCTGCCAAGGATCTGCCCCTCGCGCTCGGCGACGTAGGTCGCTCGCGGCATCTCTACCCAGAGGCGCCAGGCCTCCTCGCGGGTCATGTCGGGAGCGTAGGCATAGGTCTCCTGCGCCTGCACGACTTGCTGGATGAGCGGCCAGACCTGGTCAAAATCGGCGGCTTCGAGCGGACGGATAAGCATGGGTTACCTCGGCGGACAGGGGGGGACGCCAGTGTCCCCTAGCCGGCCGAGCCTGCCAAATCCTCGTCCTCGGCCAGGAGTCCCTGACCGCTCTGGCGGCAGGCCGCCAAAAGCTCCTCGGCAAGATCCTCGTCATCCAGCGCCCGCGCCAGGGCCACGCCGCCGATCAGGGTGGTGGCCAGTTGCAGCGCCCGGCGGCGGCGTTGCGCCGAGTGCCCTGGCAGATCACGCTCCAGGCGCTGCACGAAACGCTCGAAGAAGCGGGTATAGCTGCCGCGAATGGCGGCCTCTCGGTGAGTCACGTCTGCCGCCAGGAAGGCCAGCGGACAGCGCAGTGACTCGCCTTCGGCATGCTCGCGACTGAGATAGTGCTCGATCAAGTGGCTCAGGCCTGCGCCACCCAGGCTGTCGAGCCGGGCGCTGCCCACCCGGGCGGCGTGACCGATGGCCTGGTCGTAGACGTCGGTCTTGGTACGAAAGTGATGATAGAAGGCACCGCGCGTCAGGCCGGCATCGGCCATCAGGTCGTCGAGGCCGACGGCGTCGAAGCCTTTCAGGGCGAACAGGCGGGCGGCGCTATCGAGGATGCGCTGACGCGTCTGCTCGCGTTGATCGAGGGGCCAGGCCATGGGGACTCCAGATTATGTTCTTGAACATAAGGTCCCCTTTGCCAGCATGCAGGCTTCTTTGCAAGGAGCCTGAACCATGACGCCCTATCTCTTCGGTCCCGCCTTCAGCAGCCTGGTACGCAGCGTGCGGCTCTACAGTCTGGAACGGGGGCTGGACCTCCCTTGTGGCCTCGCGCCCGCCGGCCAACCGATCGCCTGGCGCAGCGAAGCCCATCTGGCGCTGCATCCCTTCGGTCAGGTGCCGGTGCTGCTGCACGGTGAGCACCGCATCTTCGAGACGCTCGCCATCTGCCATTACCTCGGCCGGCACCTGCTACCCACTGCCGACCCCCTCGACGATCCCGAGCAAGACGCCTGGACCAGCGCCCTGCTCACCACCGTGGATAGCCGCCTGATCCGCCGCTACCTGCTACGCGTCGCCGGGCCCCGCCCCGATCCGCACTTCACGGCAGAAGAGCATGACCGCGCCGCCGCCGAGGTCAGCGCGACCCTGGCGGTGCTCGACCGCCAACTGGGCGAAGACGCCTTTCTCTGCACGCCCGACTTCGGGCTGGCCGATGCCCTGCTGGCACCCATGCTGGACTACCTGGAACGACTGCCGGAGCCACGCTGGCTGGCCGCCTGGCCACGTCTGGATGCCTATCTCACCCGGCTGAGGGAGCGACCATCCGGCCAGGTGATCCTGGTGCCGCCCGACTTCGCCCTGCGGTGAGCCGGTCGAGCCTCATTCTTGTGGCCATTACCTCACGCTGCCGCCAGGAAGAATGCTGACGACACCATAGTCGCCGGCCGGTTACAAACCTTACCTTGAACACCTAACCATCCCCTGGGAGGACCGGGTGACGGCTCGCAGTGACCTAGCCACCGTCTGGCCACGATCCCTATCCCCCAAACCATCCTCTCTCCCTCCGAGAGAGGGCTAGGGTGAGGGCCGCCCAGCTCCGCACCCATCGCCTGACTACAAACCCTCCCCAAACCACCTAACCATCCCCTCTCCCTCTGGGAGAGGGCTAGGGTGAGGGCCACCCAGCTCCGCACCCACCGGCTGCCTACAAATCCTCCCCAAACCACCCAGCCATCCCCTCGCCCTCTGGGAGAGGGCTAGGGTGAGGGCCGCCCCACGCACTAGGCGACTGTCTGTATCACCACGACCTGCTAGCCTTGGGCATCCTCCCGGCCTCCAAGGACCAGCCATGACCACCGCTCGCCCCATCGCCCTCGTCACCGGTGCCTCCCAGGGTATCGGTCGCGCCGTCGCCCTCGGCCTGCTGCAGGACGGCTTCCGCGTGGTCCTCGCCGCCCGCCGTGCCGAGCCCCTGGCAGCCCTGGCGGAAGCAGCCCGCCAGCAGGGCGGCGAAGCCCTGGCGGTCCCTTGCGACGTCACCGATGCCGCCAGCGTCGAGGCGCTCTTCGACCGCATCCGCGCCACCTACGGCCGCCTCGACCTGCTGTTCAACAACGCCGGCGTCGGCGCCCCGGCGGTGTCCATCGACGAACTGGAGCTGGACGCCTGGCACCGGGCGGTCAACACCAACCTCACCGGCGTCTTCCTCTGCAGCCGCGCGGCCTTCGCCCTGATGCGCGAACAGTCGCCCCGCGGCGGCCGCATCATCAACAACGGCTCCATCTCCGCCCATACGCCAAGACCCTTCAGCGCGCCCTACACCGCCACCAAGCACGCCGTCGCCGGCCTGACCAAGGCCCTGGCCCTGGACGGCCGCACCTTCGACATCGCCTGCGGCCAGATCGACATCGGCAACGCCGCCACCGAGATGACCGAGCGCATGGCCAATGGTGTCCTGCAGGCCGATGGCAGCACCGCGGTGGAGCCGCGCATGGATGTCAAACACGTGGCCGACGCCGTCCGCTACATGGCCAGTCTGCCGCTGGATGCCAACGTCCAGACCCTGACTGTGATGGCGACCAAGATGCCGTATGTGGGTAGGGGGTAGGTTTCACGTGGAACGGCCACGGGCCGTGGCATTGCAGGGAAGCCGGTCGAGACGACTGGCTCGCAAGCGGACTATTCGGACTGCCTATGCGGCAGTGAACGGAGTGGCGCGGCTGCTTGGGGAGTTCTGCAATTTCTAAGCTGCCTACGCGGCAGTGAACCCGTCGATGACGCGCCAGAACAGCCGGGCCATTTTCTAAGCCGCCTACGCGGCAGTGAACGTCTTGCAACGCCTTCAACTGCTCGGCGTTGATTTCTAAGCTGCCTACGCGGCAGTGAACAAGACGCCGAAGCCCTTACGTTGCTGATCCATTTTCTAAGCTGCCTATACGGCAGTGAACTGAGGCCCAGCCCATCGACGGCCTGATCTACAATTTCTAGGCTGCCTATACGGCAGTGAACTTGCTGGCCGCCGAGCGGTAGCCGGTGTTGCTTTTCTAAGCTGCCTATACGGCAGTGAACGGACTGCTGTGGCAGGTCGATCTCCAGCGCCTTTTCTAAGCTGCCTACACGGCAGTGAACGGTGTTGGTCGCTGCCGACTGGTCCCCGGTGTTTTTCTAAGCTGCCTACACGGCAGTGAACTCACGGCCAGATACTGCCGGGGGAAACCTGGTTTTCTAAGCTGCCTACACGGCAGTGAACGAGATCTCTGTGCATGAGGACGGCCGCATCGATTTCTAAGCTGCCTACACGGCAGTGAACGGCTTCGTCGATCCCGACGCGATGTCCGCCCATTTCTAAGCTGCCTACACGGCAGTGAACATTGATCCCTGGTACCGCAAGGACCCCGGCCTTTTCTAAGCTGCCTACACGGCAGTGAACTTGCCAGCCGGCGTGGCGGGCTCACGCTCTGCTTTCTAAGCTGCCTACACGGCAGTGAACTTCTGGAGCCTCGGCAAGCGGGCATTGCCACTTTTCTAAGCTGCCTACACGGCAGTGAACTAGAGTATTTCCCGCCCAACCCCTTGATACAACAGCTTTCCACCCGCTTTTTCGCCGCCTGACCCTCTTTTTATCCCCTCCCCTAACCCCTTGATTTCAAAGGCCCCACCAAGCGCCGCAAAAAAAGGGTTCCGCCCAGCCACCCGCCACGCCAAGATGACGGCCAGCCCGCCACCGACATCAAGGACGCTGTCATGGACGATTTCAGCCCTTCCGATCTCAAGTCGATCCTGCATTCCAAGCGCGCCAATCTCTACTACCTGCAGCACTGCCGCGTGCTGGTGAACGGCGGCCGGGTGGAGTACGTGACCGAGGCGGGCCAGCAGTCGCTGTACTGGAACATTCCCATCGCCAATACCACTACCCTGCTGCTCGGCACAGGGACTTCCATCACCCAGGCGGCGATGCGCGAGCTGGCTCGGGCGGGTGTGCTGGTGGGTTTCTGCGGCGGTGGCGGCACGCCGCTGTATTCGGCCAACGAGATGGATGTGGAAGTGGCCTGGTTTTCGCCCCAGAGCGAGTACCGCCCCACCGAGTACCTGCAACGCTGGGTCGGCTTCTGGTTCGACGAAGCCAAGCGGCTGGCCGCGGCCAAGGCCTTCCAACTGGCGCGCCTGGAGCGGATTCGCCTGGGCTGGCTGCAGGAGCGTGCCCTGCAGGAGGCCGGCTTCCAGATCGATCCGGCGGCCTTGGAAGCGGCCCTGGCCGCATCGCGCAACGCCATCCAGGCAGCGCCCGACAACACCTTCCTGCTCACCGAGGAAGCCCGCCTGAGCAAGCAGCTTTATGCCCTGGCGGCACGGGCCGTCGGCTATGGCGACTTCACCCGCGCCAAGCACGGCTCCGGCAGCGACCCGGCCAATCGCTTCCTCGACCATGGCAACTACCTGGCCTACGGCCTGGCCGCCAGCGCCACCTGGGTGCTCGGCCTGCCCCATGGCCTGGCGGTGCTGCACGGCAAGACCCGCCGCGGCGGTCTGGTGTTCGATGTGGCCGATCTGGTCAAGGACGCCAGCATCCTGCCCCAGGCCTTCGTCAGCGCCGTGCGCGGCGACGAGGAACAGGAGTTCCGCCAGGCCTGCCTGGAGCGCCTGACCCGCGGCGAGGCCCTGGACTTCATGATCGACACCCTGAAGGCGGTGGCCGAGGAGATCGGCGCGTGAACGTCCTGCTCATCAGCCAGTGCGACAAGCGCGCCCTGGTGGAAAGCCGGCGCATCCTCGACCAGTTCGCCGAGCGTCGCGGCGAACGTACCTGGCAGACGCCCATCACCCAGGCCGGCCTGGACACCCTGCGCAAGCTGCTGAAGAAGACCGCCCGCCGCAACACCGCCGTGGCCTGTCACTGGATCCGGGGCCGCGATCACAGCGAACTGCTGTGGATCGTCGGCGACGCCAGCCGCTTCAATGACCAGGGCGCGGTACCGACCAACACCACCCGCCGCGACGTGCTGCGCCGGGACGGCGAGAACGACTGGCACAGCGGCGAGGACATCAAGCTGCTGGCGCAAATGGCGGCCCTGTTCCATGACATCGGCAAGGCCAACGCCGCCTTCCAGGCCAAGCTGCGCGGCAAGGGCCCCCTGGCCGACGCCTACCGCCACGAGTGGGTATCGCTGCGCCTGTTCGAAGCCTTCGTCGGCAGCGGCAGCCGGGATGCGGACTGGCTGCAACGCCTGGCCGACGGCCCCACCGAGGATTGGCTCACCCGGCTGCGGGCGGATCATCAGCCCCAGCCCGGCCCTTTCATCCAGCAACACCTACCGCCCCTGGCCCAGGCGATCGGCTGGTTGATCGTCAGCCACCATCGCCTGCCCCTCGGCACTCAATCGCTGCCAACGCCCGGTGTGAAGCGGCTACCCATTCCGATCACGGCCGACTGGTGCGGCGCCCGTAGCGATGCGACGCCGGCCGAGCAAGCGGCCTGCTGGCAATTTCCGGCGGGCCACCTGCCCTTCGTCAGCGCTGCCTGGCGCCGGCGTAGCGCGGCCTGTGCCCAGGCCCTACTCGCACGGCCGGGCCTGCTGTCGGGTGCCGAGCGCCTGCTGACTGATCCCTATCTCCTGCATCTGTCGCGCCTGGTGCTGATGCTCGCCGACCACCACTATTCGAGCCTGCCCAGCCAGCCGCGCCTGGGCGAGGCGGACTTTCCCGCCTACGCCAACACCGACCGCGACGGGCGCCTCAAGCAGCGCCTCGACGAACACCTGCTCGGAGTCGCCCAGGGCGCCCGGCGCATCGCTGGCCTGTTGCCGCGCCTGGAACGTAGCCTGCCGCGCATCGCCCGGCACAAGGGCTTCAAGCGCCGCGCCACCGAGGAACGCTTCCGCTGGCAGGACCGCGCCTTCGACCTGGCCAGCGGCCTGCGCGACACCGCGGCCCGGCAGGGCTTCTTCGGCGTCAACCTGGCCTCCACCGGCTGCGGCAAGACCCTCGCCAACGGTCGCATCCTCTATGCCCTGGCCGATCCGCAGCGCGGTGCCCGCTTCAGCATCGCCCTCGGCCTGCGCACCCTCACCCTGCAGACCGGCGAGGCCTATCGGCAACAGCTCGGCCTGGACGAGGACGACCTGGCCATCCGCGTCGGCGGCCCAGCGGTGCGCGAGCTGTTCGAGCTGGACGCCCAGGAGCGGCGCGCCGCCGCGCAAGGCAGTGAGTCGGCCGCCGCCCTGCTGGACAACAGCCACGTCCATTACGCGGCCAACCTGGAAGACGGCCCGCTCAAGGAGTGGCTACAGCACGATCCGCCGACGCACCGGCTGGTCAGCGCGCCCGTGCTGGTCTGTACCCTCGACCACCTCATGCCAGCTTGCGAAAGCATCCGCGGCGGCCGGCAGATCGCGCCCATGCTGCGCCTGCTCACCGCCGACCTGGTGCTGGACGAACCGGACGACTTCGACCTGGCCGACCTGCCGGCCCTGACCCGCCTGGTGCACTGGGCCGGCCTGCTCGGCAGCCGCGTGCTGCTGTCCTCGGCCACCCTGCCACCGGCCCTGGTGCGCGGCCTGTTCGAAGCCTATGCCGCCGGCCGCGCCGCCTATCGCCAACATCGCGGCGAACCGGGCACCTCGGCCGCCATCTGCTGCGCCTGGTTCGACGAATTCGGCTGCAGTAGCGCCCAGGAAGCGGACGGCGACGCCTTCGCCCACCAACACGCGGCCTTCATCGACCGGCGCCTGGCGGCCCTGGGGCAGCAGCCCGTGCGGCGCCGGGCGCGCATCCAACCCCTCGAAGCCAGCAGCCGCGCACGCGGCGCCCTCTGTACCGAACTGGCCGCCCAGTTGCCCGGCTGGATGAGCGAGTTGCACCAGCACCATCACAGCCCGGCCGCCGACGGTCGACGCGTCAGCTTCGGGCTGCTGCGAATGGCCAACATCGATCCGCTGATCGAATTGGCCCAGGCACTCCACGCCCTGGATGCACCCACGGGCACGCGCCTGCATCTGTGCGTCTATCACTCGCGCTTTCCACTGCTGCTGCGCTCGGCCATCGAACGCCAGCTGGATACCCTGCTGCGCCGCCATGATCCCCAGGCGGTATTCGCGCACCCCGTGGTCCGCGAGTCTCTTGCCCGCTACCCGGAAGCCGATCACCTGTTCGTGGTGCTCGCCTCGCCAGTGGCCGAGGTGGGCCGCGATCACGACTACGATTGGGCCATCGTCGAGCCATCGTCCATGCGCTCCATCATCCAACTGGCCGGCCGCATCCGCCGCCATCGCCCCTGCGCCTGCACAGCGGACAACCTCTATCTGCTCTCGCACAACCTCAAGGCGCTACAAGGGATCGCTCCCGCCTTCGAGCGCCCCGGCTTCGAGGCCAAGGCCTGGCGCCTGGCCAGCCATGACCTGCACGCCTTGCTGCCCTCCCCTGGCTTCGCCATCGATGCCGCGCCCCGTATCCAGGAGGCCACCGCCCTGCAACCCACGACTCGCCTGGTGGATCTGGAACACGCCCGGCTACGCGCCGAGCTACTGGGCGAAGGCGCCAGCAAGACCGCCTATACGGCACCGCTCTGGTGGCAAAGCCCAGCCGCCCTCACCGGCCTGCTGCAAAAGGCCCAACCCTTCCGCAAGCGACAGCCCCAGCTCGACTATGCCCTGCTGCCGGACCTGGACGACGAACCGCCCTTCACCTTCCAACGCGACGAAGAGGACGGCACCTGGCGGCCGGTGGGTAACCTCAAGACGGACATGCGCCTCAGCCTGGGCGCCCGCGTCCACAGCTGGGGCCATACCGGCTACGAAGCCGAACTGCACGCCCTGGCCGAACGCCAAGGCCTCAGCCTGCGCGCCTGTGCCCAGCGCTATGGCCGCCTCAGCCTCGACTGCGACCGCAACGACAGCGGCACCCTGACGGATCGGCCCTGGCGTTGGCATCCATGGTTGGGGTTTGCTCGTGGCAAATGATTTTGCGAACCGGCGGTTTACTTGTCTGCCCAGGCCTTGCGATGCTGATTCAGCAGGCCAGGCCGGTCGTTGACCGGCTTTGGACCGATCAGCCCCTACTCGAAGGACAGGTTGTCCTCCGACACTCGTATGCTTTCGCCTAGACAGGAGGTTTCATGGCGACGAGTAGCACATCCACCTCCATCGCCCTGCGCGACCTGATCCACGACTTCATCCGCACCCGCCTGGAGGCCAAGCTCGACAAGCTGGCCGCCGACGATCCCAAGCGCCAGCCGCTGCTCGACGCCCACCGCCCGGACACCTGGCTCGCCGATGCCGCCCGGCGCGTCGCCCAGATCCAGCTCGCCACCCATACCCTCAAGCCCCTCCACCCGGACGCCCGGGGCAGCAACCTGCATGTGCCACCGGCCGCTGTCGACCTGCCGGGGCTGGTCTCCAGCCACTGCCTGGCCGGCCAGTGGGACGACGACGTGGTAGGCAACGCGGCGGCCCTGGATGTGTTCAAGCTGCTCAAGCTGGAATATCAAGGGCGCAGCCTGCTGCAACGCGTGCTGGAACAGGACGCCGACCTGCTCGCCGCTCTGAGCGACGATGCCGAGCAGGCCCAGGCCTGGTGCGCCAGCTTCGCCGCCATCACTACCAGCCGTGGCCCAGCGGCCTCCCATAGCCTGGCCAAGCAGGTCTATTTCCCCTTGCCGGACGGTGGCTATCACCTGCTGGCGCCGCTGTTCCCCACCAGCCTGGTGCACCGGGTGCAGCGACGCCTGCGAGAGGATCGTTTCGGCGCAACCGCCAAGGCGGCGCGCGAAGCCCGCAAGAGCGGCCAACCGGCCACACAGGGCTATTGCGAATACCTCGACCTGGCGATCCAGAAATTCGGCGGAACCAAGCCGCAGAACATCAGCCAGCTCAACAGCGAACGCTATGGCGAAAACTGGCTACTCGCCTCGCTACCGCCCGCCTGGCGCAGCCTCGACCTGCGCCCGCCGTTGCGCCGCGACTCGGCTTTCGAATTCCTCTATCGCAACGACAAGTCTCTGCGCGCCCGGGTGGCCGAGCTGCAGCACTTCCTGCGGGTGACGGCCCACAACAACTGGCAGATCCGTCGCAAGCGCGCCCGCCTGCTCGGCGACATCACCGACGCCTTCCACCAGTACGCCGCCGAGCTGCTGGAGGCCAACCGCAACGCCGTCCTGGCCCCCGGTTGGAGCGCCCATCCTGACTGCCGCCTGGATGACAGCGAACGGCACTGGCTCGACCCCCTGCGCGCCCATACGGATGCGGAATTTCGCAGCAGCCACCTGTGGCGCGACTGGCCGGCGCAGGCCAGCCAGCGCTTCGGCAACTGGCTCAACGCCAAACTGGATCACGACACCTTGCGCCTGGGCGAAGCCGAGGCCGACCACTGGCGCGGGGTGCTGCACGACGAATTGAAGCTGTTCAAGGAGATGCTCGACGATGGACGCGCCTGAAGCCCTGCTCCTGCTGCCGCGCCTGCGCGTGCAGAACGCCAACGCCATCTCCGGCCCCCTGACTTGGGGCTTTCCGGCGGTCACCGCCTTCACCGGCTTCGTCCAGGCCCTGGAACTCAAGCTGCGCGAGGAGCTGGACATCCAACTCGCCGGGGTGGCCATCGTCTGTCACCACCACCAGGCGCAGACCTCCGTACCGGCCGGCAAGCGCACTCGAGTGTTCCACCTGACGCGCAATCCGGTCGGCAAGGACGGCGCCACCGCCGCCATCGTCGAAGAGGGGCGCATCCACCTGGACGTCAGCCTGCTGATCGGGGTCTCCGGCAACGCCCTCTATGACGGCCTGCTGGACCTGACCGCCATCGCCCAGCGGGCCTGGGACATAGCGCTGGGCATGCGTCTGGCCGGTGGCAGCCTGCTGCCGCCGACCTGGGCGCTGGGCGAGCGCCAGCGGCCACTGCTGGAATTCTGGCCCGGCACGGCCGAGGAAGAATTCCAGCTCAGCCGTCGCCTCACCCGCCGCCTGCTGCCCGGCTTCGCCCTGATCCCCCGCGACGACCTGCTCATCCAACGCACCGCCGCGCTGCAAGCCAAGGACGCTGGCCTGACCAGCCTGGAGGCCCTGCTCGACCTCACGCGCCTGAACATCGATCCGCCCGGCACCGAGGACGAGCACGGCGAGCCCCAGGCCGACTGGCACCTGCGCCCCCGTAGCGGCTGGCTGGTGCCCATCCCGCTGGGCTATCGCTCCCTGGCGGCCCACCCGCCCGGCAGCGTGCGCAATGCCCGCGACCGCAGCCTGCCCTTCCACTTCGTCGAAAGCCTTTACGGCCTCGGCGAATGGCGCAGCCCGCACCGCTTCGCCGACATCCGCCAATTGCTCTGGTATCACCAGGCCGAACCCGACGCCGGCCTGTATCGCTGCACCACGCCCTTCCTCGACCTCGAAGCCCTCGCATAAGGACATCCGACCATGGCCAAGATCGCTACCCTGAACACCGCCTCCGTCCTCGCCTTCGAACGCAAGCTCGACCCCTCGGATGCCCTGCTCTATGCCGGGCGCTGGAACGAGCGGGAGGCCGGCGCCTGGCAGCCCATCGCCATCCGCGAGAAATCCGTGCGCGGCACCATCTCCAACCGCCTCAAGACCAAGGACCGCGATCCGGCCAAGCTGGACGCCTCCATCCAGGCGCCCAACCTGCAGACCGTCGACGTCGCCGCCCTACCCGCCGAGGCCGACACCCTCAAGGTGCGCTTCACCCTGCGCGTTCTGGGCGGCGCCGGTACCCCCGCGGCCTGCAACGACGTCGACTACCAGGCCAAGCTGCTGGCCACCGTCCAGGGTTACGTGAGCGCTCAGGGCTTCAGCGAACTGGGCCGGCGCTACGCCGCCAACCTGGCCAATGGCCGCTTCCTCTGGCGCAACCGGGTCGGTGCCGAAGCCGTCGAGGTGCGCATCGCCCGCCTGCAGGACGGCGCCGCCGCGCAAAGCTGGCGCTTCGACGGCCTGGCCGTGCCGCTGCGCAGCTTCACCGCCGACGCCCAGGTCGACAGCCTCGGCGCCGTGATCGCCGACGGCCTGGCCGGCAAAGGCCATCTGCTGCTGGAGGTGGTGGCCTTCGTTCGCATCGGCGACGGCCAGGAGGTCTTCCCCTCCCAGGAACTGATCCTCGACCGCGGCGACAAGGGCGGCAAGAGCAAGACCCTCTATCAGGTGCGGGACGTGGCGGCGATCCACTCGCAGAAGATCGGCAACGCCCTGCGCACCCTGGATACCTGGTATCCCGGCGCGGGCGAGCTGGGCCCCATCGCCGTCGAGCCCTATGGCTCCGTCACCTCCCAGGGCAAGGCCTACCGCCAGCCCAAGGACAAGCTCGACTTCTACAGCCTGTTCGACAACTGGGTGCTGCATGACCAGGTGCCGGAACTCGACCAGCAGCACTTCGTGATCGCCAACCTGATCCGCGGTGGCGTCTTCGGGGCCGCCGAGGAGAAGTAGCCATGGACCACTACCTCGACCTCCGGCTGTTGCCGGACCCGGAATTCCCCGCCACCCAGTTGATGAGCGCCCTGTTCGCCAAACTGCACCGCGGGCTCGACGATCTGCGGCGCGACGACGTGGGCATCAGCTTTCCCGAAGTGGACGCCGGCCCGACCCTGGGCACCCGGCTGCGCCTGCATGGCCCGGTCGAGGCCCTGGACCGACTGCTGGCACTGGACTGGCTCACCGGCATGCGCGACCACCTGCACCTGGGGGCGCCGGCGCCAATACCGGCCCAGGTCCGCTGGCGCCAGGTCAACCGCGTCCAGGTGGACAGCAACCCGGACCGCCTCCGCCGCCGCCTGATGAAACGCCACGGCCTCAGCGAAGCAGAGGCGCGCCAGCGCATCCCCGACAGTGCCGCCAAACGCAGCACCCTGCCCTTCGTCACCCTGCGCAGCAGCGGCAACGGCCAACGCTTCCGCCTCTTCATCCGCCACGGTCCGCTGCTGGACGCGCCCCTCCCAGGGACCTTCAACCGCTACGGCCTGAGCACCACGGCCACCGTGCCCTGGTTTTGACCCTCTTTTTCGAGCACCTAAAAGCACCTTTTAAAATCAAGGGGTTACGAAGAGAGCAGAAAAAAGGGTTGGAGAGGGTAGTAGACCACCTAAGTCTTTGGAATCAAGGACTTGGGTGGTTTGGGGTCTAGTTCACTGCCGTGTAGGCAGCTTAGAAATTGTCGGCGGAGACGAACGCGGCGAGCTTGCCGTTCACTGCCGTGTAGGCAGCTTAGAAATTTCCGGGGGCCGCTCTTCAGCTTCGCCCTGGGTTCACTGCCGTGTAGGCAGCTTAGAAAATTTCGTCATCGGCATACTTGTGAAAACGGGTGTTCACTGCCGTGTAGGCAGCTTAGAAAGTCCCGGGCGCGCGCGTCTGGGTGCTCAACGGGTTCACTGCCGTGTAGGCAGCTTAGAAATGGGAACGCAACTGCGGCGCCGCGCTGTATGACGTTCACTGCCGTGTAGGCAGCTTAGAAAGTCCAGGAGGAGGCCCTGCTCGCCCTGGTCAGGTTCACTGCCGCGTAGGCAGCTTAGAAAAACCAGTAGAGCCGGTCTCGGATGTTCGGAGCGTTCACTGCCGTGCAGGTAGCTTAGAAACGCATGCCATCTGGCGTACCGACCGAGTATCGATTCACTGCCGCGCAGGCAGCCCAGAAACCAGCACCCAAGACGGCTAAGCCTCCAGCGCCGCCAGCACATGCACGGGATCGTTCCTGAGCGCCACCAACAGGGCCTTCGCCGGGCCGGTGGGTTCGCGCCGGCTTTGCTCCCAGTTACGCAACGTACCGACGTCGATATTGAGCTTCCTGGCGAACTGCACCTGGCTAAGTCCGGTGCTCTTGCGGATTTGCTTGATCTGCAAGGCATCGACGTGGAACTCACGGGAAGGTTGCCGCTCACCCCGGACGATCTCGTCCATTTGGGTAACGCTTTCCATGAGGTCATCTAAGAACTTGGTCATGCTGTCTATCTCCACTTTTCGATCATGGCCTTCAAGGCTTTCCGGTCCTCGACTGAGAGGTCGTCCTTCTCGCTCTTGGGGTAGATCAGTAGCAGGGCAATGCGAGCATCGGCAGCGAAGTGATAGTAGATCACCCGAGAGCCGCCACGCTTGCCATGGCCACCGCTGGCGACACGGATCTTGCGTAGGCCACCGGTATCCTTGATGACATCGCCTGCTGTCGGGTTTTGCGCCAGCGCTGGAAAGCAGCGTAGGCATCATCCTCAAGCAACTTTTTGACGAGCCGGGTGAAGACCGGCGTTTCGATAAAGATCATGTCGCGATCCATGCGTCATTGGCGTACCACGATCATACCGCGGTCGCTATGTGAGTCAATGACGCACTATTCACTCTGGTGCAGCCGTACATGGATAGCTATGTTTCACCATACCGAGCGGTCGTTGGGCGCAAGTCCCCAGGCTATTCTTGTTGGTGGAGCCACCGCCCAGGCGAGCCGGAATCGATCGGAGGAAGACAGCATGCAACCACGGGAGGTCGTAACCTTCTGGCGCTCCGCCGGTAGACGCAAATGGTTCAGCGGCGGCGCCGAGTTCGACACCGAATGCCGTACGCGCTTCGAGGCGGCGCATTTCAACGCGAGCCGCCGCGAATTCGATAGCTGGGCCGACAAGGCCGAAGGCGCCCTGGCCCTCTGCCTGCTGCTCGACCAGATCCCACGCAATATCTTCCGCCACAGCGGCCACACCTTCGCCACCGACGCCCTGGCCCTGCATTACGCCCAACAGGCGATCGCTGCCGGCCTGGATCTACAGATCGAACCCGAGCTGCGCGCCTTCTTCTATCTGCCGTTCGAGCATTCCGAAGCCCTGGCCGATCAGCGCCGCTCTCTCGAATTGTTCGAGGCGCTAGGCATCGAGCACTACCGCAGCCATGCCCAGGCGCATCTGGACGTAATTGTCCGCTTCGGGCGCTTTCCACACCGTAACCGGGCGCTAGGGCGGATCAATACAGCGGAAGAGCAGACGTGGCTGGATGCAGGCGGCGGATTCTAAGCAGGCAGGGTTCAGGCTAGCGTCTGTCCGGTCTCGGTGGATGACGCTGCATTCATACCCTCTTTTTTGATACCCGCCTTACAACGATAAAAATCAATGACTTGGAAAAAGGCACGAAAAAAGGGTTTTGCGAGGAAAATCCGGTTAGTCTTCGATATATCAAGGCGTTATGCAGAAAACGCTCTAGTTCACTGCCGTATAGGCAGCTTAGAAATCTACGTCGTGGCCGCGCAGCTTTAGCTTGGGGTTCACTGCCGTATAGGCAGCTTAGAAATGGCGCTTCTCGTGCTGGAAGAAGAAGTAGTCGTTCACTGCCGTATAGGCAGCTTAGAAATGCGGCGTCTCCCTCAGCGAGGAGCAGGCGGCGTTCACTGCCGTATAGGCAGCTTAGAAACGAGAATGCCGAGCTTTACCGCCTGATCCTCGGTTCACTGCCGTATAGGCAGCTTAGAAATTGAAGAGCCGGCGGAATTTGCGGCGGACGTAGTTCACTGCCGTATAGGCAGCTTAGAAAATTCGCCGAGGCTGGGCGCGCTAATTCGAATCGTTCACTGCCGCATAGGCAGCTTAGAAAGTAAGTCGGCCGTGGCTGCAACCGGATCGGTCGTTCACTGCCGCATAGGCAGCTTAGAAAATGGACTGATAGCCCTGGCCGAAGGACACCAGGTTCACTGCCGTATAGGCAGCTTAGAAAAACCTGCGCGGTGCCGACCTGCGCGGTGCCAAGTTCACTGCCGCATAGGCAGCTTAGAAATACGCCATGATCAGCCGGGCCGATACCCTCGGTGTTCACTGCCGCAAAGGCAGCAAACACCCGTATCTCTCTCGGCCTACCCGTTCCCCGCCCCATCCCGCCACTCCACCACCAGATCCGCCCGCGCCCTGTCCCCGTCGATCAACCGCGCATTGGGCTCATCGGTGCTCTCCACCCAGGCCTCGGCGTCCGCGCGGCTACGCCCGAAATGCATATGGCGTGCGACCAGGCGTTCGCGGCGCTCTTCGGGGTCGACGCGCACGTACCAGCATTCGTCGAACACCTCGGCCACATCGCTCCAGGGCGCCTGGGTCAGCAGCAGGTAGTTACCCTCGCTGATCACCAACTGGGTGTCGGCATGGACGGGAATGGCATTGGCGATGGGCTCTTCGATCTCGCGATTGAACAGCGGGGCATAGACGGTCTCGCCCGCTACCGGGTCTTTCAAACGCTGCAGCAGGGCGCGATAGCCGCGGGCGTCGAAGGTGTCCGGCGCGCCCTTGCGTTGGGCGCGGCCCAGGCGGGCCAGTTCGCGGTTGGCCAGGTGATAGCCGTCCATGGGCACTACCACGGCCCGCTCGCCAAGGGCTGCCGCCAGGAGTTCGGCCACCGTCGACTTGCCCGCGCCGGGCGTGCCGGCGATGCCCAGCAGGCGCCGGCCACCGCGGGCCAGCAGCGCCTCGGCGCGGGCCAGCAGCTCGGCCGGTAGCTGCAGACCTTCCACCGGACGCTGACTGCTCATGCCAGCACCTCCCGCAGCGAAACCGAAGGGATGGCAGGCAGGGATACAGGGGCGGTCATGGCGGATTCTCCGGCAGAGGGGACCGCGGCACGCTAGCACCCGTTGCCTGAGTCGTCGACTCAGGGCGAGCCGCAGTGGAAAGGGATCACAAACCCATCGTAGCGGACCCGTTATCCCCCTCGGCATTGGCTCGGCGCTTTCGTACACTCGCTTCCGATTTGCGTGGGCAATTCCCGCGTGACCTTTGCAAAGGGATTTGTCGCCCCATGAAGAAACCTCTTTTCACCACCCTGGCTGGTCTTGCCCTGGTGGCCGTCGGCATCGGCGTCGGTGGCGCCTGGTATACCGGGGGTCGCCTGGAAGGCGAATTGCGCCAGGCCGCAAGCCAGGCCCAGGCAGCCCTGCAAGCCGAGATGCCGGAGTATCGCCCGCAGATCCAGCTGGCCGAGTTCCACCGTGGCCTGTTCAGCAGCAGCGCCATTTTTAGCCTGAGCATGCAACCGGAAGACCGCTCCCCGGTCGAGGTGCTGCGGGTGGCAGACCAGATCCAACACGGCCCCTTCCCGCTCACGCGCCTGAAGTCCCTGCAGTTGGCGCCGGTCATGGCGGTCAACCGCCTCACCCTGATACGCACTCCCATCGTGGCGGAGCTGTTCACCCTGGCCAAGGGCGCCGAGCCGGTGCAGCTCGACGCGACGCTCGGCTACGACCGGGCGGTCGACGGCCAGTTGATCGTCGCCCCGCTGCAGATGGACCAGCCCCAGGGCGCAGTCGCCTTCTCCGGCCTGAACGCCGGCTTCCGTACCGATCTGGAGGCCCAGCAGTTCCGCCTGGAGGGCTCGGTGGGGCACTTCAGCTTCAACGTCCGCACGCCCGACGGCTGGACCAAGCTGGAACTGCAAGGCCTCAGCCTGACCGGCGACAACCGCCGCAATGCCGATGGCTTCTGGCTCGGCCCGGGCGCCTTGCGCCTGACGGGGCTGGTCCTGGCCATGCCCGGCCAGCCAGAGGTGCAATTGCAGGACCTACAGCTAAAGGGCGATACTCAGCAACAGGGCCAGCAGCTCTCCGGCACGCTCGACGCCAGCCTGGGTCGCCTCGCCGTGGCCGGCCAGACGCTGGGCAAGGCGACCCTGAGCGCCCGCTACAGCCATCTCGACAGCCCCGCTCTCGCCCAACTGAATACCCTGCTGCAGCACCTGCCGCTGGATACCGACGAAGGCCTCGATCCCACTACCCAGGCGACCCTGCAACAGCACCTGAGCGACGTCCTCGCGACACGTCCGCAACTGGTGGTGGACGATCTGCGCTTCGACACGGCAAGCGGCAGCAACCATCTGCGCCTCGACCTGACGCTGGACAAGCCCACGACCTATGACCTGCCGCCAGCGCAACTCGGTGCCCAGGTGCTGTCCCGGCTCGACGCTCGCCTGGCGGTGGCGCGCAGCAGCCTGGTGGACGGCGTACTGTTCCAGGCCGGTGGCCAGCGCGAGCAACCTGCCATGCAGCAACAGGCCCAGGCGACCGCGGAAGCCCTGGCCAACATCGGCCTGAACAGCGGCCTGCTCAAAGCCGAAGGCAAGGATCTGGTGGCCACGCTGAACTACGCGGCGGGTCGCCTGCTGCTCAACGGCCAGGAAGTCCCACCGGAGCAATTGCTGGCCCTGCTGCAGCCACCACAGCCACCGGCGCCTCCCGCCAAGCCCCAGAACAAGGCGCCGAAGCGCTAAGTGCAGTGTCGGGCTTCGATAACGCTCAACCCAACCTACGGGACTTGTAGGTTGGGTTGAGACGGTTTCATCGTCGAAGCCCAATAGTGCAAGCTAGGCCTTGGGCACTGTTGAGCGCAGCGAAGCCCCAACACAGCCCCAACCGCCCTACTTCAGCTCCAGGCCACCGCTGGCCTTGTTCAACTCACGCAGATGCTTGCCCAGCAGGTCCAGGTTGGCCTCGGTCAGATCCAGGCCATCCCGTGCCTCGGGCGAGAGCAGCTGGCGGACCTCATTGTTCAGCGTGTCCCTGAGGCTGCGCAGCTGGGCCTGGCGCTTCTGGCTCTCGGCGGTCAGTTGCTGCCATTCGCCCGGCTGCGGCAGGCCATAGCCGGTGGTACCCAGCAATTCGGCGGGCCGGCTCAGGTAGCCGCTGTCCTTGAGGATCTGTTCCAGGGCATTGCCGGCCTTGCCGAAGCGCGCCTTGTCCACCGCGTCCTCACCCAGGTAGCGGTCCTTGAGCTCGGTCTGGGCCTGCAGCAACGCCCGGCGATAGGCCGCCTGCTCCAGCAGCAACAGGGCAGCACTGCCGCGCAGGTCGGCGTGGGCGAAGTAGGCGCGGCGCTGTTGCGGGGTCAGCGCCAGCCAGGCCTCTACATCCGGCTGAGGGAGGCTCAGGCGCTCCTTGGCCACCTTGAACATCGCCTGGAATCGCTCGCGGAAGCTGTCGAAGCGATAGCCCAGGCGCAGCGCCTCGCGCGGATCGTCCAGCACCGAGGTATCCACCAGCCCCTTGATCCTCAGGGCATCCATCAGCCCAGTGGGGGTGATGACGTCGAGCTGGGCAGCCGCCAAACGCGGTACCCCATCGTGCAACAGCTTGAAGGTCTCCACCGCGCAATTGTTGGTGATGAAGTAGTACTGGCCGTCATAGCTCCAGTGCACCTGGGCCGTGCGCTCGAGGAAGTCGGCGATCTCCGGGCGGGTCAGCTTGAGGGGGACCGATTGCAGGCCCCGCAGCTCCACCTTGGTGTATTCGTCCACCACCTGGGCCAGCGGCAACACGAACAGCCGCGAGGGGTAGGAGCCGGTCAGGCCGCGCCAGCTGGAGAGCTGGACATCGTTGACGAAGGCGCGGAACGACAGCACCAGATGGTATTGCAGATCCAGCCGGCAATCCGGCCCACGCGGCCGCCCGGGCGCGCAGACCACCAGGCGCAGCATGCTGTGCCCCCAGCGGCTCATGACCTTCTCGTTACCCTCGGCGAGCAGGTAGTCCACCGCATAGACCCGCTCCGGATCGAGCCAGCCCAGGGGCGCCTCGCCGAAGTCGTTGCCGGCGTTGAGATAGGGATAGCGACCGGGACAGGCGTCGTGGGGCGGCGACCAGCCAAAATGCTCGGCGAAATACTGCTGCAACCCCGGTCGCCGGCAGGCGTAGCTGGGGTCGAGCAGGAAGTACTCCATGTTCACCGCCACGAATTCCTTCGGGTTGGTGAGCTCATAGAGATCGGGACTGCGGGCAACGAACAGATTCTTGGATTCGCGATTACCGTACTTGCGGGTCTTCACCTGCCAACCAGCCAGGTCCAGCAGCCGCGGATCATCCGACAGCGTATAGCTGCGCCCGGCCTGCCCCTGGCATTTCAGCGGCAATTTGTCGGACGTCAGGTCCAGGCCACCGCAGTACAGGATCAGCTGGCGCTGCGCAGGCGTCCAGACCTGCTCACGGTCGTAGAAGTGGGTCAGCTCATGGAGCACCGTGGCCAGCAGCTCGCGATGCTGGGTGCCGTGGGGACGCCCGGTCTGGATCCGGGTATCGCTGCCATCCACCAGGCTCGGCAACAGGCGGCGGTTGAGTTGCAGGGTGTAGCGGTCGGCCTCGCCATAGGCCTCCTGCAATAACTCATCACTCCAGTGCACCTGGATACGCTCATCCAGCGCCGCCTTGAATGTCGGTGGCAGCAACGCCTGGGCTTCATCCAGCAGGTGCTGGGTCGCCTGGACCTGGGCCGGCGTCAGCCCCTGGGTATCGAGTTCGAGGCGCAGGGCGGCCTGGGCCCCACCGAGGGCCAACCCGGCCGCAAGGCCGGCCAGCCACACCCACAGCCGGCCGGCACGGCCGTTCACAGCGCGAGGATGGCTTGAGCCAGCTGCAGATCGTTGGCCTCGCGGGCGGCCGGGAGCTGATCGCGCAGGCTGCGGAAGGCTTCTTCCAGCTGCACGCCACGGATGTCGCCATTGCTGGCGACGAAACTGGCGGCATCGCCACGCGCCGCCTGGATCATCTTGGCATCGCGGATGGACGTGGTGGTATCGGAGGTGAAGTCGATGCTGCGCTGCAGCGCCCGCACCACGATGTTACTGGTGGCCACCAGCGTCTGGGCCTGAGCCAGGCTCGAAACGCCCAGGGTCAGGGCAGCGGCGATAAGCAGGGAACGGCGCATGGATACTCCAGGGATGTCACGGAATTGAAACGGATTACTGACTCAGAATGGCCTGGGCGAGTTCCCGATCGGAAGCGTGCAAGCCGGGATCGGCCGCGCGCAGGGCTCTCAGGGTTTCTTCCAGCTGCGCGCCACGCACGACGCCGTCGGTGGCGACGAAGGTCGCGGCATCGTCCCGCGCCGCCAGGACCAGCTTGTTCTGGAAGGGCGCGGTGGTGAGCTGGCTGGTGCCATAGAGGGTCTTGACCAGACTCTCGGTGGTGGAGTCCAAGGCAAACGCCGGTGCGGCAAGAGAGAGACCGAGCAGCAGCCCGGCAGAACGGCGGAAAAACATGGTTGGCGACCCTCCGGTGGCAGATGGTCGCCAAGGCTAACGCAGCACCCCGCCGCGGGCTAGCCGCCAAGCGGCGCGCCTAGCGTTTCGCGGTGTTGCGCTTTAGATCGCCAGGATCGCCTGGGCCAGCTGTGCATCGCTGGCCTGACGCAGCTGTGGCGCCTGGGTGCGCAGATGATCCAGCGCCGCCTCCAGGCGTACCCCGCGAATATCGCCGGCACTGCCGACGAAACTGGCGGCGTCGTCACGCGCCTCGAGCACCAGCTTGTCGTTCTTGAACGAACCGGTGATGGCCGAGGTGGCATCGGAGGTCGCGTCGATGGCGTTGACGATGATGTCGGTGGTGACATAGAAACTCGACGCCGAAGCGGCGGAGGACAGGCAGAACAGCGCCGCGGCGGCGCCCAGGTGTAGCGTTTTCATGGATGACTCCCGTCTGGATAGGCCTGAGTGAGACTACCGTCAGCGCCAGTAAGTCGCATCCCGGCGCGGAATTTCACTCCCGCCAGAACGGCTTGTCGCCTTCCCGATACTGATCTGCCTGGTTCAGCCCCAGATCGGCCAGCGCTCGGCTGTCCAGTTGCTGCAGCTGCCGACGCGAAACCATGCGGTGCCGCCAGCGGGCCAACAGCCCCAGCAGACGGCCGAGTCCAAGGCGGCAGGTACGCAGGCCGGTGAACGGAGTACTAGACGAAAGGCGGTCCATGGCAGATTCCAGTGAAGCGGCAGGGAGACCCAGCTTCACCGGTAACAGGCAAGCGCAACACCTACAGCCATGCATTACTGTATCTATACAAAATATTTAGATTTCAATCTGTACCTGTCAAACCTGGCCGAACAGCTCTGGCCCGCCCTACTGCGCCGGTCGCGCGGAATGCAGCTGTATCCCTGACCTCCGGCGTACCCCTGAACTGCTCGAATCGCTACAATCGGCTTTTCAGCGCCCATCCGCGAGAGGCACCGCCATGAGCTTCAAAGTTTTCGTCGACGGCCAGGAAGGCACCACCGGCCTGCGTCTGCTGGACTACCTGACCGGTCGCCCGGACATCGAGCTGCTGCGCATCGACGAAAGCAAGCGCAAGGACCCGGCCGAGCGGGCACGCTTCCTCAATGCCGCCGACGTGGCCTTCCTGTGCCTGCCCGACGCCGCCTCCCGTGAAGCGGTCAGCCTGGTCACCAATCCGAACACCTGCATCATCGACGCCAGCACCGCCTTCCGCACCGACAGCAGCTGGACCTACGGCCTGCCCGAGCTGGCTCCGGGTCAGCGCGAGGCGCTCCGCGCCAGTAAGCGCATCGCCAACCCTGGCTGTCACGCCACCGCCTTCATCCTGCTGGCCCGCCCGCTGGTGGACGCCGGCCTGCTGGCCCCGGAGACGCCGCTGTCGGCCTTTTCCCTGACCGGTTACAGCGGCGGTGGCAAGCAGATGATCGCCGCCTACGAAGCGGGTGGCGATGCGCGCCTGCAGAGCCCGCGGCCCTACGCCATGGCCCAGGGCCACAAGCACCTGCCGGAAATGCGCGTGCAGAGCGGTCTGGCCGCGGCTCCCGTGTTCAGCCCCATCGTCGGTCCCTTCCTCAAGGGCCTGGCGGTGACCATTCCGCTGCACGCCAGCCAATTGCGTCCCGGCACCACTGCTGCCGACCTGCAGGCCGCCCTGGCGCGCCACTACGAGGGCGAAGCCTTCATTCGCGTCGCACCGGTGGCGGCCGAGGAGGAGCTGGACAATGGCTTCTTCGACGTCCAGGCCAGCAACGACACCAACCGTGCCGACCTCTTCGTCTTCGGCAACGCCGAGCGGCTGACCCTGGTCGCGCGCCTGGACAATCTGGGCAAGGGTGCGGCCGGGGCGGCGGTCCAGTGCATGAACGTGCACCTGGGTGTCGACGAGGGCCTGGGCCTCGCCAGCGGCCGCTGATCCGGACACGCGCTTTATTCTCGGCCGGGGCGAACCTTTTTCACGGTGCCCCGTCTGAACAGCTGAACGGTTTGGATAGCCGTTCTGCTCCTTTGCTGTTTAGTGTTGGCAGATTCTGGCCCCCGCTTGGGCGGACCAGACTTGGACTCCGGACTTCTCCCCTCCCCCGATGGAAGTCCGGAGTTTTTTTATGCCTCGGCGGCGGGCTCGCCCAGGCCCAGCCAAGCGGCCAGCACCCGTTGGGCGTCTTCCACACCCTGGCGCTTGGGCGCCGAGAACAGCTGGATGCTGGCGGTATCGCCCCAGCCCTGGCGCACGTCGCGCTGCACCTTGAGCAGGGCATTCTTCTGGGCACCGAAGGCCAGCTTGTCGGCCTTGGTCAGCAGGATGTGCAGCGGCATGGAACTGGCCTGGGCCCAGTCCAGCATCAAACGGTCGAACTCGGTCAGCGGATGGCGGATGTCCATCATTAGCACCACGCCGCTGAGCGAATGACGGCTGCTCAGATAGGCTTCCAGGTGCTCCTGCCAGTGCTGCTTGAGCGGGATCGGCACCTTGGCGTAGCCATAACCGGGCAGGTCCACCAGGCGCCGCTCTTCATCCAGGGAAAAGAAGTTGAGCAACTGGGTACGTCCAGGCGTCTTGGACGTACGCGCCAGGCTCGCATGGGTCAAGGTATTGAGCGCACTGGATTTGCCGGCGTTGGAGCGCCCGGCGAAGGCGACTTCCCGGCCGCTGTCGGTCGGACACTGCTCGACCTTGGCGGCACTGATGAGAAAGGACGCCTGCTGGCACAGACCGACGATGGGATTCTTGAAGCTGGACATGGGCGTACTCGCGACCGCGCGGCAAAGCCAGCAGTATATCGGATGCGCCAGATGAGGGCCTTGCCCACCGGTAACCTGAACGAAGCCTGAACATGGCCGGCGTCCGCTGAGCGGGCGACTAGGCGTGGCGATGCGCCCGGCTACAATGCCCGCAGTTCGTCACGCCCGGTTGGTGGGCGTCTCATTCTTTAGGAGTAGCCCCATGCGCAACCTGCTTTTCTCCGCCGTGTTCGCCGCCGCCAGCCTGTTCGGTGCGGTCGCCCATGCCGACGACATCCAAGCCGGCAAGCAATACGTGGAATTGAGCAGCCCGGTGCCCACCTCCACACCCGGTAAGATCGAGGTGGTGGAGCTGTTCTGGTACGGCTGTCCACATTGCTATGCCTTCGAGCCCACCCTCAACGCCTGGGCCAAGAAGCTACCCGCCGATGTCGACTTCAAGCGCGTACCGGCCATGTTCGGCGGCATCTGGAACGTGCACGGTCAGTTGTTCGTGACCCTGGAAGCCATGGGCGTGGAAGCCAAGGTGCATGACGCCGTCTTCGCCGCCATCCACAAGGAGCACAAGAAGCTGGATACCCCCGAGGCAATGGCCGACTTCCTCGCCACCCAGGGTGTGGATCGCGAGAAATTCCTCAGCACCTACAACTCCTTCGCCGTGAAGGGTCAGGTGGAAAAGGACAAGAAGCTGGCCATGGCCTACCAGATCACCGGCGTACCGACCATGGTGGTCGACGGCAAGTACCGCTTCGACCTGGGCTCCGCCGGTGGTCCGGACGAGGCGCTGAAAGTCGCCGACTACCTGATCCAGAAAGAACGCGCCGCCAAGTAAGCTCCGCCGCCGCCGCATCCTGCGGCGGCGACTCCTCAGCTCGTCCCTCCCAAGCGGCCTCCGGTCGTCCTGCACAAACTTTCCCCGTAACGGTCGATACCCTAGCGACTATCAAGTCGGCTAGGCGCCTCGTCGTGCCTGCCTTCTAGCCACCTTGAGCCTATGGAGCAGGCGGATGGAGCGCGCGGACGTCGAACGCTGGAAAAACAAATACCTCGAAAGCCTCGAAAATCTGGAGCGCCTGGAAAGCCGGTGGGAAAACCGTCTCGACCTGGTGCGCCGGGGCCTCGTGCGCAGCAGCCTGGCCGCCGAAGGCAACGACACGGCAGTGGACGCATGTCTGGTCGAGTTGCGCGACATCCTGCGCCGTGACGACAGCGACGCCGACCTGGCCAAGCTCATCCCGCGCCTGGAGCGTACGGTGCTCGATTCCGAGCAACGCCGTGAAGCGCGGGCGCGCCAAGTCGCTGAGGCCTTCGCCGAACTCTGCCGGCTACTCCTGAACCTGGAACTGCCGCGTGAACAGCGCAAGGCGCTCAAGACGTTCGCCAAGCGTGCCCAGGCTGCGGCCGGGCAACCGGGCGAGCTGCCTGCACTGCTGGGTGAGTTCAGCCGGCTCCAGCAACAAGCCTTGAATGCCCTGCAACCCGACCAACCGGCGCGGCCCGGTTTTCTGCAACGGCTGCTCGGCGGTCGTGGCGATCAGCCCGAAAATTCCGCTACTCCGCTAACAGAGCCCGCGACCTCGGTCGCTACAGCTCCAGCCGTCACGGAACCATCAGCGCCCGCCGAACAGCCCGCGCTCGCTGAGTCCACGCCTGTCTCGCTGGAGCCGGCCGCCTCCGCCGACCCCGCCTATGCCCTGCCACCCGTTCCCGAACCTGGCTACAGCGCCATCGCCCCGCACCTCGAGGCCACCCTGCTGCGCCTGCTCGACGACCTGGCCCTGCCCGACAGCCACAAGCCGCAGGCCGAACAGTTGCGCCAGCGGATCCAGGGCAGCCTGAACTGGTACGAACTGGTCCCGGTGCTTGATGACCTGTCGATCCTGGTGCTCGCCCTCAACCATTCCGGTCAGAGCGAATTCCAGCATTACCTGCGCCAACTCAATGAGCGCCTTTCGGCCTTCCAGACCGGTCTGCAGGATGTCCATGTCGAGCGCCAGGACGGCCAGACCCAGGAGCGCGCCTTCGGCGATGCCCTGCGTGGCCAGGTGAACGAGCTACAGACGGAAGTCCAGGGCGCCACCGATCTGGACAGCCTCAAGTTGTCGCTGGATGCCCGTCTCGAAGGCCTGCTGTCCAGCCTGGCCGACCAGCAGTCCCTGCGGGAAACCCGCGAGCAGGCAGCCAACGAACGCCTGACCGCTCTTACCCAACGGGTCACCGCTATGGAGCGCGAAGCCCAACAGTATCGCGGCCATCTGGAAGAGCAGCGGCAAAAGGCGCTGTGCGATCCACTCACCGGCCTGCCCAATCGCGCCGCCTGGAGCGAGCGCCTGGAGCTGGAGGTGGCCCGCTGGCAACGCCAAGGTGGCGACCTGCTGTTGGCCGTGCTCGATGTGGACCTGTTCAAACGCATCAACGATGGCTATGGCCATCTGGCCGGCGACAAGGTGCTCAAGATCATCGGTGGCGAATTGCAGCGCCGCCTGCGCAAGACCGATTTCATCGCCCGCTTCGGTGGCGAAGAATTCGTCGTACTGCTGGGCGCCACGCCCATCGCGGGTGGCGTTACGCTGCTCGAACAGCTACGCGCCGCCGTGGCGGCCTGCCCCTTCCACTTCAAAGGCGAGCGCGTGGTCATTACCCTGTCCGCTGGTCTTGCGGCCTTTGCGCCGGGCGAAGATGCCGATACCGTATTCGAGCGTGCCGACCAGGCGCTCTACCGCGCCAAACGCGCCGGACGCGATCGCCTGGAAGTAGCCTGACCCCTTCCGCCGCTCGCGAGGTAATCGTGCGAAACCCGTTCAAGCTCCTTCCCTGGCTACTCTGTGGCCTGCTGCTGGCCGGCTGCGCCAGCGGTCCACGCATCAATGACGACTACACCTCCCGCGATCAGGACAGTCGGGTGCAATACATCGTGTTGCACTACACCGCCGCCGACTCCAAGCAGTCGCTCAAGCTGCTGACCCAGGCCGGCGTCAGCGCCCACTATCTGATCGATACGGACGGCACCATCTATCGCCTGGTGGACGAGAATCGCCGCGCCTGGCATGCCGGCGCCAGCGAATGGGAAGGCCGTACCTGGCTCAACTCCACCTCCATCGGCATCGAGATGGTCAACCTGGGCTTTCGCGACACCCCAGCCGGGCGCCAGTGGTATCCCTTCACCGAAGCCCAGATCCAGGCACTGATTCCGCTACTCAAGGACATCGAACAGCGGCATGGCCTGGATCGCAGGGCCATCGTCGGCCACAGCGACATCGCCCCGGGGCGCAAGCAGGACCCCGGTCCGCTATTTCCCTGGTCACGGCTGGCCGCCGCCGGCCTGATCAACTGGCCGGACCCCGCCGTGGTCGCCCAGCGCCAGGCCAGCCTGGGCGGCGTGCTGCCGCCACCGGCGTGGTTCCAGGACCAGCTGGCGCGTATTGGTTATGCAGTGCCTCGCACTGGCGTGCTCGATCCTGCCACCCGCGACGTCATCGGCGCCTTCCAGATGAAATACCGGCCAGGACGTTTCGATGGCCAACCGGACCTGCAGACAGCGGCTCTATTGCTCAGCCTGCCCAGCGGTCGCTGAGCGTTTTCAACCCAAAAGAGACGGCCGCCTACTCGCTTCGGAATAGGCGTAGCCCCATCGAACCGCTACAGCCGTACGCTGGCGAAAGTCGATTCGCCCTGCGCCTGGCTCAGAGCCGCCAGCGCCGAGGAAGCTGGCATCAAGGACAGTTCCTGAGACAGTGGCATTAGGGCGATGGGCTGCTGGATGGTCGGACCCTGGCGCTCGTCACGCGGCGGGATACCGAAATATTCGCGATAGCACTTGGAGAAGTGCGGGGTGGAGACGAAGCCGCATACCGACGCGACCTCGATGATCGAGAGCGTGGTCTGCTTGAGCAGCTGCCGCGCGCGGATCAGACGCAGCTTGAGGTAGTAACGTGACGGCGAGCAGTGCAGGTACTTCTGGAACAGTCGCTCCAACTGCCGCCGAGACACATCCACGTACACGGCCAGCTCGTCGAGATCGATGGGCTCTTCCAGGTTGGCTTCCATCAGCGCCACGATCTCCTGCAACTTGGGCTGGTTGGTGCCCAGCATGTGCTTGAGGGGGACGCGCTGGTGATCCTGTTCGTTGCGAATACGCTCGTAGATGAACATTTCCGAGATGGCGGCGGACAACTCGCGGCCATGCTCGCGCCCGATCAGGTGCAGCATCATGTCCATCGGCGCAGTACCGCCGGAGGCCGTGCAGCGATTACGGTCGATGGTGAACAGGCGCGTGCTCAGCACGACGCGCGGATAGGCTTCCTGCAGTGCCGCCAGGGTCTCCCAGTGCACGCTGCAGTCGTAGCCGTCGAGCAGCCCGGCACGGGCCAGCGCCCAGCTACCGGTACAGACCGCGCCCAGTTTACGCCCCTGGCGTGCCTGGCTCTGCAGCCAGGTGCAGTGTTCGCGCGACACGCTCCGCTGGATCCCCACGCCACCGCAGACGATCACCATGTCCATTACCGGAGCTGCGCTCACGGCACTATCGGGAG
Source organism: Pseudomonas oryzihabitans (assembly GCF_006384975.1). Classification (NCBI taxonomy): domain Bacteria; kingdom Pseudomonadati; phylum Pseudomonadota; class Gammaproteobacteria; order Pseudomonadales; family Pseudomonadaceae; genus Pseudomonas; species Pseudomonas oryzihabitans. The sequence continues at coordinate 3,774,368 of NZ_CP021645.1, read as the reverse complement.
TGATCTGCAAACCATCGCTGGCCCGCACCGGACGCCCATCCAGGCTCAGGGTGCACCAGCGATAGAGCTCCCGCCCCGACAGCTGATTCGCCATGCGCAGCGGCTCCACGACCGAAGCCAGGGAGATGAGCGTGAAATTATCCAGTAGCAGGAAACCAATGGACTGCATGGCACGAGGCTGTGACGGGGACTGAACGGGCGACATGGTAGGACTCTCCTTCACGCAGGCTGAAGGCCCTTTTTGGGCTCTTTTGAAGTCCGGCAAATGGCCTGAGCCAGGCAATGTGTCGCGGACACATAAGTTATGTCGCAAATCCCATGCCGGAATGAGAAGAACCTTTCACTTCTGAAGCTGTCTGCGCCGGGCAAGCTACGTCGCAGGGCGAAATGGCCTTGATTGAATAGGGTTTTTAGTTGCGACCAAACAGATCTGAGACCGACCTTTTGACAATGGCCTTTGGCCACGTCTGCTACTTCGGTAACACCACAACGTAACGAACACGCGCCAAAATGTGGCAACTCGACCCAGCGAGCACGGTTCTAGGTCAGGCTCCCAACCGCCTGTCGCGCTTCTACTTACTTGCAGCGCCAAGCGGCAAATATCCGTACTAGACGGCTCGGTAAGTGCAGCAGTGAGGTTTTCAACCTTTCTTATCCATGGAGTACTGGATGAAGATCTCCTCTTGCATCGTTCTGTCTGGTCTGTTGCTGTGCACGACCGTTAGGGCCGCCGAACCCGAAAGCTGCCATAACGTGCGCTTCGCCGACGTCGGCTGGAGCGATCTGGCGATCACCAACTCGATGGCGCGCTATCTCCTCGGCGCGCTCGGTTATGACACTGAGGTCATCCGGCTATCCCTGCCGAACAGCTATACCGCCCTGGCCCAGAACGATGTCGATGTCTTCCTCGGGAACTGGATGCCGGCGCAGGCGAAAGTCAGCCAGCCTTTCATCGACAACGGCAGCATCGAGCGACTGCACAGCAATCTCGAAGGGGCCCGCTACACCCTCGCCGTTCCTCAGTACGTCTACGACGCCGGCGTAAAGACCTTTGCCGACATCGCCCGCTTCGGCGATCGCTTCGACCACACCCTCTACGGCATCGAGAAGGGCAACGATGGCAACGCTCTGGTCAAAAAGATGATCGCCAGCAATGCCTTTGGCCTGGGCGGCTTCAAGCTCGACGAATCCAGCGAACAGGGCATGCTGAATCAGGTGCGAATGAAGCACTTGCTGAACAACCAGTGGATCGTCTTCCTCGCCTGGGAGCCACACCCGATGAACCTCAGGTACAAGCTGGCCTATTTGGACGGTGGGGATGACTATTTCGGTCCGCACCAGGGCGGTGCGACGGTCTACACCCTCGTCCGCAAGGGTTACACGCAACAGTGCCCAAATGTCGGCAAACTGCTCGGCAATCTGGTCTTCACCCCGGCCATGGAGAACACCCTGATGGATCGGGTGGCCAACGAGCAAGAGAATCCGCGGCGTGCGGTGCGCACCTGGCTCAAGCAGAACCCCGAGCAGCTGGAGGCCTGGCTCAAGGGCGTCAATACGCGCAGCGGCAACCCGGGAAATGCCGCGGTCAAGGCCGGCCTGGCCAATTGACCATCACCCTTGGCAAGCCTTGCAGAGGTGCCGTTTCGGCTATTCCCTCGCTGTTTTCCCGCCGGGACATCCAGGCGGATCACGAAAATTTCCCACCGTTGCCTCCAGGCTGTGCCGAGGTTCACGGAGTTCAAGCTGGATGCGACATTTCCGCTTCTGGTTACGACGCCGCGTACACTGCTAGCGACGCAGGCGGTAGGCGAGCCTGGGGGGATAGGTTACAGATAAATACACGCGGGGCTCAGCGAAAAGCCACCCGCCAAACTCAAGGAGAGTTGTCATGAAAGGTCGTTCCCGTTGGCTCTTGAGTGTTGCGCTGTCAGCGCCGCTGGCCGTGCTGGCAGCCGAGCCAGCTTCTTGTGACAAGGTCCGCTTTGCTGACGTTGGCTGGACCGATATTACGGTCACCACGGCGGTAACCAGCGAGGTGCTGAACGCCCTCGGTTACCAGACCACGACCAACATGATTTCCGTGCCCGTCACTTACAAGTCGTTGCAGAACAAGGATATCGACGTCTTCCTCGGCAACTGGATGCCGAGCATGGCCGCCGACATCAAGCCCTACACCGACAACGGCAGCGTCGAGACGCTACGCGCCAACCTCGAAGGCGCCAAGTACACCCTGGCCGTACCCGACTACGTCTACGACGCCGGGGTGAAGACCTTCGCCGACATCGCCAAGTATGCCGACAAGTTCGACGGCAAGATCTACGGCATCGAGCCGGGCAACGATGGCAACCGCCTGATCCAGGGCATGATCGACAAGAACACCTTCGATCTGGGCAAGTTCAAGCTGGTGGAATCCAGCGAGGCCGGCATGCTGTCCCAGGTTCAGCGCGCCGAGCGACGCCAGCAGTGGGTGGTCTTCCTCGGCTGGGAACCCCACCCGATGAACACCCGCTTCAAGATGAAGTACCTCTCGGGCGGCGACGACGTCTTCGGTCCCAACTACGGCGGCGCCACCATCTACACCAACGTCCGCAAGGGCTACGTCCAGGAATGCCCGAACGTGGGCAAGCTGCTGACCAATCTGTCCTTCACCCTGGACATGGAAAACCAGCTCATGGACAAGGTCCTCAACGAGAAAGAGACGGCGAGTGCCGCCGCCAAGGTCTGGCTCAAGGCCCATCCGCAGCAGCTTGAGCAGTGGCTGAACGGAGTGACCACACGTGACGGCAAGCCGGGCCTCGCCGCCGTAAAGGCCGCCGGCCTGTAGAAAGCAAGACTGACCTTCGACCGTCCCACGCCGGCTCGGGTGGGAACTGCCGCAGCCGGAGCGGAGTTTTCCGCTCCTTCCTTATCCTGACCAGCTGACGGGCATCGCTATGTTGTTAACAGATCACAAACTCCCCTTGGGCAAGTACATCGCCGACTTCATCGACTGGCTGACGCTGCACGGCGCCAGCGTGTTCGACAAGATCTCCGACGTGCTCTCCACCCTCATCCATGGCCTTACCGCCGGCCTGATGTGGTTCCACCCGCTGGCCTTCATCGGCCTGGTGGTGGTCGGGGTCTATCTGCTGCAACGTAGCATCGGACTCACCGTGTTCGCCCTCGCCGCCCTGCTGTTGATCCTCAACCTGGGCTACTGGCAGGAAACCATGGAAACCCTGGCCCAGGTGGTGTTCGCCACGCTGGTCTGCATCGCCGTCGGCGTTCCCCTGGGCATCCTCGCCGCGCACAAGCCCTGGTTCTACACCGGCTTGCGTCCGGTGCTCGACCTGATGCAGACGGTGCCGACCTTCGTCTACCTGATCCCCACCTTGACACTGTTCGGCCTGGGTGTAGTGCCGGGGTTGATCTCCACCGTGGTCTTCGCCGTGGCCGCCCCCATCCGCCTGACCTACCTGGGCATCCAGGATGTCCCGGCCGAACTCATGGACGCCGGCAAGGCCTTTGGCTGCTCGCGTTGGCAGTTGCTGACCCGTATCGAACTCCCGCACGCCATGCCCAGCATCGGTGCCGGTATCACTCAGTGCATCATGCTCTCGCTGTCCATGGTGGTGATCGCCGCCCTGGTGGGTGCCGATGGCCTGGGCAAGCCGGTGGTGAACGCGCTCAACACCGCGGACATCTCCCTGGGCTTCGAAGCCGGGCTGTCCATCGTCCTGATCGCCATCCTGCTCGACCGGGTGTGCAAGCAACCCGCCCCACGCGAGGTTAAATAAGTCATGACCGCTATTCGTTTCGAACATGTCGATGTCATCTTCGGCAAGCAGAACAAGCGTGCCCTGGAGCTGCTCGACCAGGGCAAGGGCCGCAACGAGATTTTGCAGGAGACTGGCCAGGTACTGGGCGTCGAGGACGCCTGCCTGGAAGTCCAGAAGGGTGAGATCTGCGTGTTGATGGGCCTGTCCGGCTCGGGAAAATCCAGTCTGCTCCGCTGCATCAACGGCCTGAACACCGTGAGCCGTGGCAAGCTGCTGATCGAGCATCAAGGCAGCCAGGTGGATATCGCCAACTGCTCCCCCGCCGTCCTCAAGGACATGCGCACCACCCGCATCGCCATGGTGTTCCAGAAGTTCGCCCTGATGCCCTGGCTGACCGTGGCCGAAAACGTGGGCTTCGGCCTGGAAATGCAGGGCCGTTCGGCTGCCGAGCGCAAGAAGCTGGTCGACGAGAAGCTGGAGCTGGTCGGTCTGACGCAATGGCGCAACAAGAAACCCGACTCCCTCTCCGGCGGCATGCAACAGCGCGTCGGCCTGGCCCGCGCCCTGGCCATGGACGCCGACATCCTGCTGATGGACGAGCCCTTCTCCGCCCTCGACCCGCTGATCCGCCAGCAGCTGCAGGATGAATTGCTACAGCTGCAAGCCAAGGTCAACAAGACCATCGTCTTCGTCAGCCATGACCTGGACGAGGCGCTGAAGATCGGCACCAACATCGCTATCATGAAGGACGGTCGCATCATCCAGCACGGCCGCCCCGAGGATATCGTGCTCAATCCGGCTGACGAATACGTGCGGACCTTCGTCGCCCACACCAACCCGCTCAACGTGCTCAGCGGTTACAGCCTGATGCGTGGTTTGGACAAGTGCGGTCGTGAAGGTAACGAGATCTGCCTGGAGCGCAGCCATGACATCTGGCTGGCCTTGGATGGCCAGGTAGTCAAGGCACTGCGTCGCGGCGGCGAGAGCCTGTCCCTGCAGCGCTGGACCCCGGATATGCCTATCAGCAACCTGCAGCGTCAACCGACCCTGGCGCCGGCCGACATCCGCATGCGCGATGCCCTCGAGATCCGTTATCACACCGGCCACAAGCTGGTGCTGGAAACCGATGGCCGTGCCGTCGGCATCCTGGGCGACAAGGAGCTGTACCACGCCCTGCTGGGTAAGAATCTGGAAAAGGCCGGCGAAGAAGACGTCGCGCCGCCAGCAGTTCGCTCGCAGCTGTCCCAGGCGGGCTGATCGCCGTCGCAAGCGCCCCAGCCTGTCATGCTGGGGCGCTTAAAACCCCACACCGAAGTCCTCTTCTCTTGGCCACTTGATGGCCAGCCATCTCGCGATAGCCGCTCCCTCATCCGCTTGGCAAAACGCAAGGTTCGTTGCTGCGTCCGCCTGCGTCAGAACTACTGCGTTGCGACGTTAGCCTTCCATTGGTCTTGGGCAAGGTACCTTTGGGGTACGGGATGAAGAGCCGCTGCCAGCGCAATTCACGGCCGCTCGAGGCGCGAGCGCTTTCCCACCGTGCGCGCGGACGATGCCGCTCGCCATGCGAGTGACGGGAACGGCATAGGAAGATGAAGGCGAGATCGGACGAGCGGAAGGAAGGGGGCCTCTGCCAGGGCAGGCGCAACGCGGCCCTGGCAGAACCATCAAGGGCGACCGAGCGCCTTAAAGCACCACTGTCCTGCCGGTATTGAGGAAGACTCGCCGATCCAGGTGATAACCCACGGCCCGTGCCAGGGTGAGGCATTCGATATCTCGCCCCTTGGCCACCAGATCTTCGGCATAGTGCGCATGGTCTACGGGTTCGACACCCTGGGCGATGATCGGGCCCTCGTCCAGGTCATTGTTGATGTAGTGCGCCGTGGCGCCCACCAGCTTCACGCCCTTGGCATAAGCCTGGTGATAGGGGCGCGCACCCTTGAAGCCTGGCAGCAGGGAGTGATGGATGTTGATCGCCCAGCCGTCGAGTTGTCGACAGAGCTCGGGGGATAGCACCTGCATGTAACGAGCGAGAATGACCAGCTCAGCACCCGTCTCCTGCAACACCTGCCAAACCTTGGCCTCCTGGGCCGGCTTGTCCTGCGGATCGAGCGGGAAATGGTGATAGGGAATGCCATGCCAGGCCGCCAGCGGCTCGAGATCCGGATGATTGGAGATGACCGCGACCACATCCATGGGCAACTGGCCGATACGCTGGCGATAGAGCAGGTCGTTGAGGCAGTGATCCGCCTTGGAAACCATGATGGCGACCTTGGCCCGATAGCCCGGCGGCACCAGTTCGAAGGTCATGTCGAAGGGCGTGAAGCGCAGATCCAGCCCTACCCGGAACAGGCCTTCGTTGAAGTCGGCGGGCACCTGGAATTCGACCCGGATGAAAAAGCGCTGGGCTTCGCGATCATCGAAGCTGTGATGCTGGGTCACGTAGCAACCCTGCTCGAACAGATAGCGCGTGACCACGTCCACGGTGCCGAGGCGACTCGGGCTCTGGGCGGTGAGAATCCAGGTATCGGGCGTGCGGCTCATGATGAATTCCTTTGCATAGAGATGAAGCCAAAACCACAAAACCCGACCTGCGCATCACGCAGGTCGGGTTCGATAGAGCGCGACTGAACGCAGCGACCGATCAGGCCTCGATGCGCAGTCCGTACTCGGCACTCGCGTCCTGCAGCCACAGCCAGACGTAGTCGGCAAAGCTGCGGCGCACCACCAGTTCCCAGGTGTCTTCTGCCGTGTGGCGGATCACCAGCTGCGACTTGGCGAATACCGTACCTACCGCCTTGCCGACCGGGAAGCTGTTCGGATGGACGTCATAGGAGGTGGACTTCATCAGCACTTCGCGGACCTTGGGGCCCTTGAGTTCGACCAGCGTCTGGCCACCACCGACGTTGACGATGGCGACATGGCGCTCACCGAGCGCCTGGCGCAGGGCTTGCTCGGTGGCGAACTCGGTGCCACCGGGTACCACCAGCAGCCACTCGTCCGGGCCGAGCCACTGCAGCGAGCTCTCTCCCTTCTGGGTGATCGCCAGCGGCCCGGGCACTTCCAGACCGACCACACTGGTCACCGCGCCGGTGAAACCCTCGTCATGGGCATCGCCACGGATGACCAGGTGACCCAACAGGGCCCGCTCGCGCAGGGTAACCCCGGCACTGGCCGGACCCCGTCCAGCCAGCTTGCTCAGCTCGGCGTGGAACAGCGGGGACTCGGCGCGCGCCTTGGCGGAGTATTGATCGTAAACATTGATGTCGTTCATGGGCGCAATCCTCGTTAGGCGACGTTCTGCCGCTCACCCTTGGGGTCGTAGAACACCGGCGAGACGATCTCGGCAGCGACGTAGCGGCCATCGGCCAGCGGGGCATAGACGGTTTGGCCCATGCGGCTCAGGCCACCCTTGACCATGGCCATGGCGAAGCCATAACCCAGGGTCGCGCTGTAGTAGCTGGAGGTGACGTGGCCCACCATGTCCATCGGGATCGGTTGGTTGCGCTCGAACACCAGCTGAGCGCCTTCCGGCAGGACATCGCGGGCATCCAGCGGCTTGAGGCCCACCAGTTGCTTGCGGTTCTCCCGTACGCAGTCCTGGCGATGCATGCCGCGCTTGCCGATGAAGGAGAAGCTCTTGTTCAGGCTGACGGCCCAGCCCATGCCCAGGTCCTGCGGCGTGACCGAACCATCGGTGTCCTGGCCGATGATGATGAAGCCCTTCTCCGCCCGCAGCACGTGCATGGTTTCGGTGCCGTAGGGGGTGAGATCGAACTCCTTGCCCGCGGCAACCACCTGCTCCAGTACGCCCATGGCGTAGTTGGCCGGCACGTTGATCTCGTAGGAGAGCTCGCCGGTGAAGGAGATGCGGAACACCCGTGCCGGTACGCCACCCACCTGACCTTCCTTCCAGGCCATGAAGGGGAAGGCGGCATTGTCTAGGTCGATATCGGTCAGCTTGGCCAGCAGCTTGCGGCTGTTGGGGCCGGACAGGGTCAGGGTCGCCCAGTGGTCGGTGACCGAGGTGAAGTACACCTCCAGCTCCGGCCATTCGGTCTGGTGGTACAGCTCCAGCCACTCGAACACGCGTGCCGCGCCACCGGTGGTGGTGGTCATCAGGAAGTGGTTGTCGGCGAGACAGGCGGTGACGCCGTCATCGAAGACCATGCCGTCTTCCTTACACATCAGGCCGTAGCGCGCCTTGCCGATGTCCAGCTTGGTCCAGGCGTTGGTGTAGACGCGGTTGAGGAATTCCCGCGCGTCCTTGCCCTGGATGTCGATCTTGCCGAGGGTGGAGGCATCGAGCAGACCCACGCTGCGGCGGACGGCCAGGCACTCGCGGTTGACCGCGGCATGCAGGTCCTCGCCCGCCTTGGGGAAGTACCAGGGCCGCTTCCACTGGCCGACGTCCTCGAACAGCGCGCCCTGCTTGAGGTGCCAAGCGTGCAGCGCGGTGTAGCGCTTGGGTTCGAACAGGGCACCGCAGTGGCGACCGGCGATGGCGCCGAAGGTCACCGGGGTGTAGTTCGGGCGGAACATGGTGGTGCCGACTTCCGGGATGGCCTTGCTCTGCACGCGAGCGGCGATGGCCAGGCCGTTGATGTTGCCCAACTTGCCCTGGTCGGTACCGAAGCCCATGGCGGTATAGCGCTTGACGTGCTCGATGGACTCGAAGCCCTCGCGGCAGGCCAGCTCGATGCCAGCGGCGGTCACATCGTTCTGCAGGTCGACGAACTGCTTGGGCGCCCGCGAGGACGGCTTGTCGTGGGGCACCTGGAACAGGGCCAGGGTCGGCTCTTCCTGACGGTATTCGGCCTGGGGCAGTTCGCCGCTGACCACCTGGGCACCAGCCTCGGCGGCAGCGGTAGCGCCGGCCTCGAAGCCATCGGCCAGGACGTCGCCCAGCGAGAAGACGCCATTCACGGCACCGGCGCACACGCGCTTCTGCGGCGCCGGACCGGGCACGAAGGCCTGGATGTCGTCACGCCACAGCGGACGGCCGCCCAGGTGCGACGCCAGGTGCACCACCGGACTGTAGCCGCCGGAGGTGGCGATGAGGTCGCAGTCCAGCCACTCGCCCGCACCCAGGGTACGGAAGGCGGTCAGGTCGATGGTGGCGATCTTGGCACCGGTCACCCGGGTGCTGCCGCGGGCTTCGCTGACGGCGGTGCCGCCCATGACGCGCACGCCACGCTTGCGCACTTCCTCGACCCATGCGCCACGCGGATTGGGACGCGCATCGGCGATGGCCACCACCTGGCGACCGGCTTCGAGCCAGTCCAGGGCCACGCGGTAGGCGTAATCGTTGTTGGTGGACAGCACCAGACGCTGGCCCGGCGCCACGGCATAGCGACGGATATAGGTGGAAACGGCGCCCGCCACCATGTTGCCCGGCAGATCGTTGTTGGCATACACCAGCGGACGCTCATGGGCGCCGGTGGCCAGCACCACGCGAGTGGCGCGGACGCGGTGCAGGCGTTGACGCACCTGACCATGGGGGGCGCGATCGCCCAGGTGGTCGGTCAGGCGCTCATGAATGGTGAGGAAGTTGTGGTCGTGATAGCCATTGACGGTAGCGCGCGGCAGCAGCACCACGTTGTCCAGGGCCTGCAACTCGGCAACTGCCTTGGCCACCCACTCCACCGCCGGCGCGCCATCGAGACGCTCGCGGCTGTCCAGCAGGCTGCCACCGAATTCTTCCTGCTCGTCGGCCAGGATCACCCGGGCGCCACTGCGACCGGCAGCCAGAGCGGCAGCCAGGCCGGCGGCACCACCACCGACCACCAGCACATCGCAGTGCTGGTTGAAGTTGTCGTAGGTATCCGGATCGACCTGGGTCGGCGCACGACCCAGACCCGCCGCCTTGCGGATGTACTTCTCGTAGGTCATCCAGAGGTTTTGCGGATACATGAAGGTCTTGTAGTAGAAGCCGGGCGGCATCATCTTGCCGCCGACCTTACCGAGGATCCCCATGAGGTCATTGTTCACGCTCGGCCAGCCATTGGTGCTGGCGGCTACCAGGCCCTGGTAGAGGGCTTGCTGGGTGGCGCGGACGTTGGGGATCTGGGTGGCTTCGGTCGCGCCGATCTGCATGATGGCGTTGGGCTCTTCGGCGCCCGCAGCGACGATGCCGCGCGGCCGGGAGTACTTGAAGCTGCGGCCGACGATGTCCACACCGTTGGCCAGCAGGGCCGAGGCCAGGGTGTCACCCTTGAAGCCCTGGTAGGTCTGACCGTTGAAGGTGAAGGTGATGGCCTGGCTGCGGTCCAGGCGACCGCCCTGGGTGAGTCGATGGACCTGGCTCATGTGCGCTCTCCTCGCTCGGCGGTGAAGCGGGATTGCTCGCCGATCGGATAGGTTTCGAGAATTTCGTAGGTCTCGGTATTACGGGTGACGTTGAAGTACTGGCGGCAACCCGAGGCGTGCACCCAGAGTTCATGACGCAGACCGCGCGGGTTGGTACGGAAGAACATGTACTCGCCCCACTCCTTGTCGCTGCAGGCTTCGGGATCCAGGGGGCGCGCGATGTGAGCTTCGCCGGCCGCGTGGAATTCTTCTTCGGAGCGCAACTCCCCGCAGTGGGGACAACGGATGTACAACATGCTCGGGCTCCTTAGTGCGCGACGGCCGCAGCGCCGTGTTCGTCGATCAGCGCACCGGTGTGGAAACGGTCGATGGAGAAGGGTTTGGCCAGCGGATGCATCTCGCCCGCGGCGAGCGACGCCGCGAAGACGTTGCCCGAACCGGGGGTAGCCTTGAAGCCACCGGTGCCCCAACCGCAGTTGAAGAACAGGTTCTCCACCGGGGTCTTGGAAATGATCGGGCAGGCATCCGGGCAGGTGTCCACGATGCCGCCCCACTGGCGGTTCATGCGCACCCGCGAGAGGATCGGGAACATCTCGACGATGGCCTGCAGGGTGTGCTCGATCACCGGGTAGGAGCCGCGCTGGCCGTAGCCGACCCAGCTGTCGATACCGGCACCGATCACCAGGTCGCCCTTGTCGGACTGGCTGATGTAGCCGTGCACCGCGTTGGACATGATGACACTGTCGATGATGGGCTTGATCGGCTCGGACACCAGCGCCTGCAGCGGGTGGGATTCCAGCGGCAGACGGAAGCCGGCGAGCTTGGCCATGTGGCCGGAGTTACCGGCGGTGACCACGCCGACGCGCCGGGCGCCAATGAAGCCACGGGTGGTTTCCACGCCGATCACCTTGCCATCCTGCTTGCGGAAGCCGGTGACTTCGGTCTGCTGGATCAGGTCGACGCCCAGGGCATCGGCCGCGCGGGCGAAGCCCCAGGCCACGGCATCGTGACGGGCCACACCACCGCGGCGCTGCACCGTGGCGCCGAGGATCGGATAGCGGGTGTTCTTGCTGCAGTCCAGGTAGGGGATCTCTTCGGCCACCTGGCGGGTGTCGAGCAACTCGCCGTCCACGCCGTTCAAGCGGTTGGCGCTGACCCGGCGCTCGGAGTCACGCATGTCCTGCAGGGTGTGGCAGAGGTTGTAGACGCCACGCTGGGAGAACATGACGTTGTAGTTGAGGTCCTGGGACAAGCCTTCCCACAGCTTCATGGCATGCTCGTAGAGCTGCGCGGATTCGTCCCACAGGTAGTTGGAGCGAACGATGGTGGTGTTGCGGGCGGTGTTGCCACCGCCGAGCCAGCCCTTCTCGATCACCGCGACGTTCTTCACGCCGAATTGCTTGGCGAGGTAGTAGGCGGTGGCCAGGCCATGGCCGCCACCGCCGACGATGACCACGTCGTAGACCGGCTTGGGCGTCGGCGTGCGCCACATGCGCTGCCAGTTCTCGTGATGGCTCAGGGAGTGCTTGAAGAGGCCGAAGCCGGAATAGCGTTGCATCTGGAGACTCCTACAGACGACTCCCCTTTCCCGGCGAAGGGGAAAGGGGTGGGATAGGGGCTAGGCCCGGACGGCGGGATTAGCGATAGACCGGGTAATCCCGGCACAGCTCGGCAACCTGGCGCGCCACCTGGGCTTCCACGTCGGCATCGCCGAGGTGGTCGAGGATGTCGCAGATCCAGCCGGCCACGCGCTCGCTCTCGCTGACGCCAAGGCCGCGGGTGGTGAGGGCCGGGGTGCCGATGCGCAGACCCGAGGTCACGAACGGGGACTGGGGATCGTTGGGTACGGCGTTCTTGTTCACGGTGATGCAGGCGCGACCCAGGGCGGCGTCCGCGTCCTTGCCGGTGATGCCCTGCTTGATCAGGCTGACCAGGAACAGGTGGTTGTCGGTACCGCCGGAAACCACGTCGAAGCCACGCGCCTTGAACACGCCGGCCATGGCCTGGGCGTTCTTGATCACCTGCTGTTGGTAGGTCTTGAAGGCGGGCTCAAGGGCTTCCTTGAAGCACACGGCCTTGCCGGCGATGACGTGCATCAGCGGGCCACCCTGGGCACCCGGGAAGACCGCGGCGCTGAGCTTCTTTTCGATGTCGGCGTTGGCTTTGCAGAGAATCAGGCCACCGCGCGGACCGCGCAGGGTCTTGTGGGTAGTGGTGGTGACCACGTCGGCGAAGGGCACCGGGTTCGGGTAGACACCGGCGGCGACCAGACCGGCCACGTGGGCCATGTCGACGAACAGCAGGGCACCCACGCTGTCGGCGATGTCACGGAAGCGTTGGAAGTCCAGGGTCTTGGAGTAGGCGGAGAAGCCCGCCACGATCATCTTGGGCTTGTGCTCCTGGGCCAGGCGCTCGACTTCGTCGTAGTCGATCAGGCCGGTATCGGTATTCAGGCCGTACTGCACGGCGTTGTAGAGCTTGCCGGAAGAGCTGACCTTGGCACCGTGGGTCAGGTGACCACCGTGGGCCAGGCTCATGCCGAGGATGGTATCGCCGGCCTGCAGCAGGGCCAGGTAGACGGCGGCGTTGGCCTGGGAACCCGAGTGCGGCTGGACGTTGGCGTAGTCGGCGCCGAACAGTTGCTTGGCGCGCTCGATGGCCAGTTGCTCGACCTTGTCGACGTACTCGCAGCCACCGTAGTAGCGCTTGCCCGGATAGCCTTCGGCGTACTTGTTGGTCAGCACGCTGCCCTGGGCTTCCATGACGCGTTGGCTGGTGTAGTTCTCCGAAGCGATCAGCTCCAGGTGATGCTCCTGGCGCCGCGCTTCCTCGCCCATGGCGGCGAATAACGCATCATCGTAGCCCTGGATTTGGTCCTGCTTACTGAACATCGCGGCGCTCCTAAATTGTGTGGCGGTGAAAACCACCCCCTTGGCGGCGATGGTAGGCCTGGGAACTTCCCCCAAGATGCCTGTTTACGCCGCAGGCCGGCGCGTTTGCGACAGCCGTCGAGTGCCCCTTTTTTACCGCTCCTCGGCGTCGATAAAGTCTTCTTAGTGAGGGCCGATAAGTCGTCCTATATCCCCAGAACAGCGAGCTCTGCCATGTTCAACGCCCACTACAAGAAGACTATTTCTCAGTTGCAAGGCGAGCTGGGTGCAAGCCAAGGGCTGACCCAGGCGCTGGAACGCTCCATGGCGGTGATCGAATTCGACGTGTCGGGCACGATTTTGCGCGCCAACGACAACTTTCTCCGGCTGACGGGCTACCGCGCCGATGCATTGGTAGGGCAGCACCATCGCCAACTCTGCCCGCCGAAGATCGTCCAGGGCCGCGACTACGGCGACTTCTGGAATCGGCTCGGGCGTGGCGATTTCGTCTCCGGGACCTTCCAGCGACTCGACGCCCAAGGGCGTACCCTGTGGCTGGAGGCCAGCTACAACCCGATACCCGACGCCAGCGGCCGGGTGGTCAAGGTCGTGAAATACGCCCTGGACGTCACCCGTCAGGTCGAGCGCGACAGTGAAGCCCAGAGCAAGCTCAAGGCGCTGGATCGCGCCCTGGCGCGTATCGAGTTCGATCTGGACGGTCGCATTCTCGCGGCCAATGACAACTTCCTCGCGACCCTCGGCTACAGCCTCGGCGAGATCCAGGGCCAGCATCATCGGCTGTTCTGCGAGCCGAGCCTGGTCAACAGCAGCGAGTACGGTGATTTCTGGCGCCGGCTGAACGCGGGTGAATTCTTTCGCGGCCAATTCAAACGCCTCGGCAAGCACGGGCGCGTGGTGTGGCTGGAGGCGAGCTACAACCCGGTCTACGATGCCGCCGGCAAGCTCTACAAGGTCGTCAAGTACGCCAGTGACATCAGCGAGCGGGTCGAAAAGCACGAGAGCGACGGCCGCAGTGCCTCCCGCGCCTACCATATCTCCGCCGAGACCGAGAAAGTCGCCGAGCACGGCACCCAGATCATCCAGGCCGCCACCCAGGAGATGCGCGAGATCGCCCAGACCGTCAGTGCCTCCGCCCAGGTGATCGGCCAGTTGGGTCAGCGCTCCGAGCAGATCACCGCCATCGTCAACACCATCCGCGGCATTGCCGACCAGACCAATCTGCTGGCGCTCAACGCCGCCATCGAGGCCGCCCGTGCCGGTGATCAGGGCCGTGGCTTCGCCGTCGTGGCCGATGAAGTACGCCAACTGGCGGGCCGCACCAGCAGTGCCACGGCGGAGATCGCCGAGATGATCGGCAAGATTCTCGGCGAGACACAGCAGGCCATCGCCAGCATGGAAACCACCCAGGGCCGGGCGATCAAGGGCGTCGAGCTGGCCGACCAGGCCGGCGCGGTGATCGTGCAGATTCGCGATGGCGCCAGCGACGCCGTGGAAGCGGTCAGCATGTTCGCCAGCAAGCTGGACGAATCCGAGGTGATTCCCAAGGCGGCGCTCAACTGGGTAGGGCATTGAGACCACGCCCCTTGATCTGGATCAGGCAACCCGGACATGGACGGTCTAGCATGAAGGCATATCCCTCTCGTGGAGATGTGCCATGCGTAACATCCTGGTTGCCTATGACGGTTCGCCCAGCGCCGACAACGCCCTGCGCTACGTCCTCGACCTGGTGAAGGCGGGTCTGGCGCTGGAGCTGCACCTACTCAACGTGCAGAACGAACCGGAGATCTATGGCGCACCCTTCGATGACCGCATCCTGCGCGAGTGGCGCGGCAGTCTGAGAGACAAGGCCGATGACATCCTGGCCAAGGCGCGTCCGGCGCTGTTGGACGCCGGTATCGAGGCGCAGACCCACGTGGGCTTCGGCGGCATCGCCGAGACCATCGGCGAGATGGCGCGCCACCTGGACGTCGATACGGTGGTGATGGGTACCCGCGGCCTGGGGTCGCTCAGCGGACTACTGCTGGGTTCGGTGGCCCACCGGGTGGTGCATCAGGTGCCTTTGCCGGTGATCCTGGTGAAGTGAGTGCCCATAAAAAAACCAGCTCTCAGGCTGGTTTTTTTATGGGGTAGCGGCTTTTAGATGCTCAGCGTCCAGTCATAGTCGACGATCAACGGGGCATGCTCGGAAAAGCGCGGTTGCCGCGGCAGGCGCGCCGAGCGGACGAAGCGGCGCAGGCCCGGGGTGAGGATGTTGTAGTCGAAGCGCCAGCCCAGGTTCAGGTGCTCGGCCTGGTCGCTGTCGGGCCACCAGCTGAACTGGTCGCCTTCGCGGCTCACTTCGCGCAGGGCATCCACATAGCCCATGTTGCCGATCACCTCGTCCATCCAGGCCCGCTCCGGGGCGAGGAAGCCGGGGATCTGCTGGCAGTCGCGCCAGTTCTTCACGTCCTGCTTCTGGTGCGCCACGTACAGCGAGCCGCAATAGATGTACTCGCGGCGCTTGCGGCGCTGCTTGTTCAGGTAGTGGGTGAAGTCGTCCATGAACTTGAACTTCATGTTCAAGTCCTCATCGCCACGCTTGCCCGACGGTAGCAGCAGGGTCGCGATGCTGACCTTGTCGAAGTCCGCTTGCAGGTAACGACCGAAGCGATCGCACGACTCGAAGCCCAGGCCGCTGATCACCGCTTTCGGCTGGACCCGCGTGTAGAGCGCGACTCCACCCTGGGACGGGACCTCGGCATCGCAGGCGTAGAGGATGTAGCCATCCAGAGCGTAGGCCGGGTCGTCCATGTCGTAGGAAGAGGCGCGGGTATCCTGCAGGCAGATCACGTCGGCATTCTGCGCCTTCAACCAGGGCAACAGGCCCCGCTCGACAGCGTCCTGAATACCATTGACGTTCAAGCTGATGATCCGCATAAATGGCCCCCAAAAAATCGTGGATGTATGATACCCGAGCTAAACCGGTTTAGCTAAATACAAGCCGCGCAAGGACTTATATGCAGGCGTATCAGCGTAATTTCATTCGTTTCGCCATCGAGCGCGGAGTTCTGCGTTTTGGTGAATTCACCCTGAAATCGGGTCGTGTCAGCCCGTATTTCTTCAATGCCGGCCTGTTCCACAGCGGTTCGGCGCTGGCCGAGCTCGGGCGCTGCTATGCCGATGCGCTGGTCGCGGCCAAGCTGCCCTTCGACGTGCTGTTCGGCCCGGCCTACAAGGGCATTCCCCTGGCTGCCGCCACCGCGGTGGCCCTGGCCGAGCATCATGGTCAGGACACGCCCTGGTGCTTCAACCGCAAGGAAGCCAAGGATCACGGCGAAGGCGGCCTGCTGGTGGGCGCTCCCCTGACCGGCAAGGCGCTGATCATCGACGACGTCATCACCGCCGGCACGGCCATCCGCGAAGTCATGCAGATCATCCAGGCGCAGGGTGCCAGCGCCGCCGGGGTGCTCATCGCCCTCAACCGCCAGGAGCGCGGGCGCGGCGAGCTGTCGGCCATCCAGGAGGTCGAGCGTGACTACGGCATTCCGGTGCTGAGCATCGTGGCGCTGGATCAGGTGCTCGAGTACCTGGCCGAGGACGCCGAGCTCAAGCGGCATCTGCCGGCCGTGCAGGACTATCGCGCTCAATACGGCATCTAGCCCAGGAGAGACGGCCATGGTGGTACGCCGCGCTATCGCCAGCCTGTTGCTGCTCGCCCTGCCGTTGGCCAGTCCGGCGGCCGAGCTGTATCGGTATCTGGATCGCAACGGGACCCTGGTCATCGATCGCCAGGGCGTGCCGCCGGAGTATGCCGGCAAGGGCTACGACGTGCTCAACGAACAGGGCCGGGTGATCCGCAAGGTCGCCCCCGCTCTGCCCGCTGCGGAACTGGAACGTCGTGAGCGGGAACGCCAGCAGGCCGCCGCCGACGCCCAGTTGCTCAAGCTCTACAGCAGCGTCGAGGATGTCGACCGCGCCAAGACGCGCAAGCTGGCGGAGCTGGATGGCCTGGTGGCTATCAAGAAAGCCAATCTGGATTCCGCGCACCAGCTGCAGAACCAATTGATGGAGCAGGCCGCGGTGCAGCAGCGTAATGGCCAGGCGCTCCCCGCCGACCTGCAGGCACGCCTCGATGCCGCCGCCGCCGATCAGGTTCGCCTCCAGGCCGATCTGCAGCGCTACGCCGAGCTGCGTCTTAGCACCATCGCCGCCTTCGACGCCGACCGGGCGCGCATGCAGCGGCTGGAAGCTAGCCAGGGTACGACCCGCTAGTTCTACAAGCGCTCCTCGGCACCAGCCGTCCACTCTCTCGGGGCGGCAATGCGCCTTCTGGCCTTCCTCAAGACTAATCGCCCTGCCAGCCCCCAGCTATGTGGCACGCACCGTGCTAATTGAACTTCAACTCATTGTTGAACAATCGAATAGCGACTTGGCGGTAGCGAGCAATGATCCAGCGAAGACCTGAGCAGTCTGCACAACCGCCGTCAGTGGGCGAGGCCCCATGAGCGGCAAGGATGCGGGAGGACTGTCCCTGGGCGCGCAGCTGCTCCAGGAGATGCGCGAAGACATCATCGGCGGTCGCCTGTTGCCTGGTACTGCCCTGGTCGAGGCCGATCTGGTGAAGGCCTACAACGCCTCGCGCAACACCATTCGTGAAGCCCTCCACCAACTGGACCGCGAGGGCCTGGCCACCTATGTGCGCCACAAGGGCGTGATGGTGCGCCGCCTGGGACTGGCGGAAGTGCGCGACCTCTTTCTGGTACGCCGTACCCTGGAACTGCAGGCCATCCGCGGCAGCCGCCCGCTGCGCGAATATCAGTCCGATCTCATGCTGGACGCCCTGGAGGCGGCCGAGCTGGCGCAGTCGCGTGAAGACTGGCGCGCCTGCGGTACCCACAGCCTGCAGTTCCATCGGCACATCGTCGGCTTGCTGCGCAGTCCGTTGCTCGATGAATTCTTCGCCAACGTCGCCGCCCAGATGCGCCTGCTGTTTTCCCTCGCCCCCGATGAAGAACACTTCCAGCGCCCCTGGCTGGAGCGCGACCGCGAGATCCACGACCTGCTCAGTGCCGGTCGCCCCCACGAAGCAGCCGAGGCCATGGCCAGCTACCTCGAGGATTCCGAAAACCGACTGCTGGACCTGTTGAGTTCAGCCAAACCACTCTGACCGAGGAGACCCGCCCATGTATAAGGACTATCCCGCCGCCTACCAGACCACCAAGGGCTCCGCCCTGCAGGTCGACCAGGCCTTCTACGCGCGCCTGCGTGAACGCAAGGAGGCGCGTACCCTGATCGAGCAATTCGAGATCCCGATCCGTACCGGTCGCGCCTGGAAGGTCCCGGCTGGCCACCTGTTCCGCGTCACCACCCCGCACGGCCCCCAGGTGGGCGACTTCAACGTGTGGAACGCCCATGACCCGCGCGAGCGGATGTGGGCCGCGCGCACCCGGCAGTTGCAAGGCGCCCATGTCAGCACCTACGACCGCCTCTGGTCGAACCTACCCTTCCTGCGCCCGCTGCTGACCATCACCGACGACAGCCTGGCCAGCTACGGCATCGACGAACACGGCGGCCGCCTGCACGACCTGCTCGGCACTCGCTGCGATCCCTACGTCAACAAGATGCTCACTGGCGAGGATTTCCATCACCACTGCCACTCGAATCTGACCCGCGCGGTGCTGCCCCACGGACTGACCGAATTCGACGTGCACGACGTGCTGAACATCTTCCAGTGCACCGGCCTGAATCACGACGACCTGTATTTCATGAAGGCCTGCCCGGCCAAGCCTGGCGACTACCTGGAATTCTTCGCCGAGATCGACGTGCTCTGCGCCCTGTCCACCTGCCCGGGAGGCGACCTGTCGCTGGCGATGTGGGGGCCCGAGGCCGAGGATCCGCTCAGTGTCTGCCGGCCGTTGGGGGTGGAGATCTACCGGGTCGAGGACAGCCTACTGGAAGGCTGGGCGTCGCCCGAGCGGGCGTCCTACAACGGCCAGCACGGACTGACCCTGCCCAAGCCCAGCTGGGAGCAGTGAGTCCAGGCCAGCAAAGAAAACGGCGCCTCGTGGGCGCCGTTTTCAGCTAGCGAGAGCAGGGCTCAGCGCTTGCGATTGGTGATCAGGGTACCGACGCCGACGTCGGTGAAGATCTCCAGCAGCACCGCATTGGGTACCCGGCCATCGATGATGTGAGCGCTCTGCACGCCGCCCTGCACCGCTTCCAGGGCGCAACGGATCTTCGGTAGCATGCCGCCGTAGATGGTGCCGTCGGCGATCAGGCCGTTGACCTGCTCGGTGGACAGCCCGGTGAGCACCTGGCCCTGCTTGTCCATCAGGCCGGCGATGTTGGTCAGCAGCATCAGCTTCTCGGCCTTGAGCGCCTCGGCCACCTTGCCCGCCACCAGGTCGGCGTTGATGTTGTAGGACTCGCCGTCCTGGCCCACGCCGATGGGGGCGATGACCGGGATGAAGTCGCCACGCACCAGCATGTTGATCAGGTCGGTGTTGACCCCGGTGACCTCGCCAACGTGACCGATGTCGATGATCTCCGGCTTGGTCATCTCCGGCGTCTGCCGGCTGACCTTGAGCTTGGTGGCGCGGATCAGGCCCGCGTCCTTGCCGGTCAGGCCGATGGCCTTGCCGCCATGACGGTTGATCAGGTTGACGATGTCCTTGTTGACCTGGCCACCCAGCACCATCTCCACCACGTCCATGGTCTGGGCGTCGGTGACGCGCATACCGTCGATGAAGTGGCTTTCGATGGACAGCCGCTTGAGCAGATCGCCGATCTGCGGACCGCCGCCGTGCACCACCACCGGGTTGATGCCCACCGCTTTCATCAGCACGATGTCCCGAGCGAAGCCGGCCTTGAGCTCGTCGCTCTCCATGGCGTTGCCGCCGTACTTGATCACCAGCGTCTTGCCGACGAACCGGCGGATATAGGGCAGCGCCTCGGACAGTACCTCGGCGACGTGCGAGGCATCCTCGCGGCTCAGGGTCATGGCTCACCTCTCAAGGTCGACATAGAAAAGACAAAGGGCACCTAGGCGCCCTCTGTGCTACCGCTGACCCGAGGTCAGAACGGCAGATTCAGATCCGGCTGCACCGCCAGCAGTTGCTTGCGGAACACCGTCTTGATGCGCTCCAGCTCTTCGAGGGTTTCCGCCTCGAAGCGCAGCACCAGCACCGGCGTGGTGTTGGACGCACGCACCAGGCCCCAACCGTTCTGGTAGTCGACGCGGACGCCATCCAGGGTGGTGATCTGGGCATCGCCCCACTGGGCGTCGCGCTGCAGGGTTTCGATGATGCCGAACTTGTTCTCTTCGGTCACCTGGATATTGATCTCCGGGGTGGAGATGTCTACCGGGAAGGTATCGAACACCTGTTGGGCGCTGCCCTTCTCCTGGCTGAGGATCTCCAGGAGACGCACGGCGCTGTAGATGCCGTCGTCGAAGCCGAACCAGCGCTCCTTGAAGAACACGTGGCCGCTCATCTCGCCAGCCAGCAGGGCGCCGGTTTCCTTCATCTTCTTCTTGATCAGCGAATGGCCGGTCTTCCACATGATGGGACGACCGCCGTAGCCGGCGATGAGGTTGTTCAGGCGGCGGGTGCACTTGACGTCGAAGATGATGTCGGCGCCCGGATTACGGGAGACCACGTCCTTGGCGAACAGCATCAGCAGCTGGTCGGGATAGATGATCTTGCCTTCGTTGGTCACCACGCCGACACGGTCGCCGTCGCCGTCGAAGGCCAAGCCCAGGTCGGCACCGGTTTCCTTGACCTTGGCGATGAGGTCTTCGAGGTTCTCAGGCTTGCCTGGATCCGGATGGTGGTTGGGGAAGTTGCCGTCCACCTCGCAGAACAGCGGGATGACCTCGCAGCCCAGGGATTCGATCAGCTGGGGCGCGTTGACCGCGGCCACGCCGTTGCCGGCGTCCACCACCACCTTGAGTTTCTTGGCCAGCACCACGTCGTTGCGGATGTAGTCGGCGTAGCTCTTGAGCACGTCGACCTGCTTGATCTGGCCCTGGCCGCTGGCCACGTCGCCGGTCTCGATGCGCTGGCGCAGACGCTGGATGGATTCGTTGGCCAGGGTCTCGCCGGCGATGACGATCTTGAAGCCGTTGTAGTCCGGCGGGTTGTGGCTGCCGGTGAGCATGACGCCGGACTTGCCTTCGAGCACATTGGCCGCGTAGTAGAGCACCGGGGTCGGCACCATGCCGACGTCGCTGACATTGGCGCCGCTGTCGGCCACGCCCTTGATCAGTTGGGCGACCAGTTCGGGACCGGACAGGCGGCCATCACGGCCGACGGCCACGTTGGGCTCGCCACGCGCCAGGCTTTCCGAGCCGATGGCACGCCCGATCCAGTAGGCGGCTTCGGCGGTCAGGGAGTCACCGACCACGCCACGGATGTCGTAGGCGCGGAAGATGCTGGCGTTGAGTTGGGGGGCTTGCGGGGTAGTGCTCATCGGGGGTTTCTCCAATCCCAGGAGATCCTGGTCTTCGTCGAGGATACTGATGTCGAGGATGTCGGTGGTCTGGAACAGCGGCTCGCTCTGTTGAGGGCGGCCTCTGTCGGCAAACTCCGCCAGGGTCTTGGCCACGGCATCACTGGGTGCCGTGGCATAGAGGTCCGGCGACGAACCGGCCGGTCGGCCGGCCAATCGAGCCATCGCCTTGGCCACGGGTTCCATTACCGCTAGGCGTAAGGCCGGGCTTTTGGCTGTTTGATTGGAATCAAGTTCCTCGGCATAGACAGCCAGAGTGCGGACGTCGTCACGGAGCCGTCGTGACATTTCCCGGGAAACCAGCCAAAAGCCCGCCAGCACGCCGAACAGGGCGAAGGCGAAGGCAACCAGGGGAGCGCCCAGCGCCAGGTCGTCGTTAATCTCCGTAGCGGGTGCCAGCTCCAGCGTCCAGAGCGCACTGCCCGTGGCGAGGCGGCGGCTCAGCGCGGCGTCGCCAGGCGCGCCGCCGCTGGCCAGTTGCTGGACGGCGCCACCGGGGAATTGCTGCAGCAGGCGCCAGTGGCCGATATTCGCCGGCGGCGTGGCCCAGCCCTGCAGGACCGTCGCCAGGTCTTCCACCAGCACGACGCTGCCCAGCAGCTGATCGCCACGGCGCAAGGGCTGGGCGCTATAGACCAGCCAGCGATCGCCTATCCGATAGGCTTCCGGGGGTGTCCGCTGGCCGCTTTCCAGGCGCTTGAGCAGATCGAGGGCGGCGTAGTTGAGTGGGCCGGGGCGGTCGTTATCGATCTGGCGCATGCCGGCCGGCACGACCAGCACATCGACCACGCCCAGCCGCTCGCGCAACTGGGTTTCCGCCGCCGTACAAGCTGTGGGATCGTCGCCCTGCAAGGCCTGGAGCACCAGGGCATCCCCGGCGACGCCCTGCAGGCGACGGGTCAAGGCGACCAGCAACTGGTTGAGCGAGGCGGCCTGAGCCTGCAGCGCCTGGTCGGCCTGCTGCTCCTGGTTGCGCTCGCCCTGCGGCTGTAGCACCAGGAACCACAGCACTACTGCGGCCAGCAGCAGCCCGGCCAAGGCCAGCAACAGGCCGCCGCCCAAACCGGGCAGCGCGGCGTTGCGAGACGTGATCTTGTATCGCTCCTTGCTTGCCATGCCGCTCTTCTCCTTTATGTCACGGCGTGCCTTGCCTGCCTGGCGTCAGCGGGTACCGGAGTGACCGAAGCCGCCGCTACCGCGCTCGGTCTCGCTAAAGCTCTCCACGATATCGAAATGCGCCTGCACCACAGGTACGAGCATCAGCTGAGCGATACGTTCGCCAATGCTTACCGTGAAGGTGGTCTGGCCGCGATTCCAGCAGGACACCATGAGCTCGCCCTGGTAGTCCGAGTCGATCAGGCCGACCAGGTTGCCGAGCACGATGCCGTGCTTGTGGCCCAGCCCCGAACGCGGCAGCACCAGGGCGGCCAGTGACGGATCGGCGATGTGGATGGCGAGCCCGGTAGGGATCAGCGCGGTCTGCCCCGGCTCCAACACCAGATCCTCCTGCAGCATGGCGCGCAGGTCGAGGCCGGCCGAACCGGGGGTGACGTAGGACGGCAGCGGGAAATCGCGCCCCAGGCGCGGGTCGAGGATCTTGGCTTGAAGGCTATGCATGAGTCTTGGCGGTGTCTTTCAAATGGATGGAAATCAGCGCGATGAGCTGGCGGGCGATCTTGCCCTTGCTGGTCTGCTCGAAGCGGATCTCGTGCAGACCACGGTCGATCACGGTAACCGCGTTGTCTTCGCTGTTGAAGCCGATGGCCGGGTTGGCCACGTCGTTGGCGACGATGAGATCGAGGTTCTTGTCGCGCAACTTGCGCTGGGCGTACTCCAGCAGATTCTGGGTCTCAGCGGCGAAGCCGACGCTGAAGGGCCGATCCGGGCGCCCCGCCAGGGTGGCGAGGATGTCTGGGTTGCGCACCAGCTCCAGCAGCAGACCGTCGCCGCGGGTGGGGTCCTTCTTCAGCTTGTGCGGGGCGATCACCTCGGGGCGATAGTCCGCCACCGCCGCCGAGGCGATGAGCACGTCGCAGGGCATCAGCGCCTCGCAGGCGGCCAGCATGTCGCGGGCGCTGACCACATCGATGCGCTCGACGCGATCGGGCGTTGCCAGGTGCACCGGACCGCTCACCAGGCTGACGCGCGCGCCCGCCTCCGCCGCTGCTTCCGCCAAGGCAAAGCCCATGCGGCCGGAGCTGTGGTTGGTGATATAGCGCACCGGATCGATGTTTTCTTGAGTCGGGCCGGCGGTGATGACCACATGGCGACCGGTCAGGTCCAGGCGCTGGAAGCAATCCGCGGCGAGTTGGGCCAGCTCGGTGGCCTCCAGCATCCGGCCAGGACCGACGTCGCCACAGGCCTGGCTGCCACTGGCCGGACCGAACAGCGTGATGCCACGACTGCGCAGCAACTCGGCATTGGCTTGGGTGGCCGGATCGCGCCACATCGCCTGGTTCATGGCGGGTGCCAGGGCGACCCGGGCATCGGTGGCCAGCACCAGGGTGGTGAGCAAGTCGTCCGCCACGCCCTGGGCCAGGCGGGCCATGATATCGGCGGTGGCCGGGGCGACCAGCACCAGATCGGCCCAGCGGGCCAGTTCGATATGACCCATGGCCGCTTCGGCAGCCGGGTCCAGCAGATCCAGATGCACGGGCAGGCCGGACAGTGCCTGTAGCGTCAGCGGTGTGATGAATTCGCGCCCACCGCGGGTCAGCACCACCCGCACCTCGGCGCCCTGATCCTTGAGCCGGCGCACCAGCTCGGCGCTCTTGTAAGCGGCGATGCCACCTCCGACGCCCAACAGGATGCGTTTACGATGGAGCCGCTGCATATTGCCTTGATCCGTTGTAAAACTGTCTAGGACGGGCATCACGTGGCCAAACGCGGTTCACGGATGCCTGGAAACGATCCGATTAAGATAGCACAGCGCCTGCAGGACGCAGGTTCAGCGCCAGACAAGGAGGTGTACATGAGCATCAAGGATTGGCCGGCCCAGGAGCGGCCGCGGGAGAAATTGCTGGAACAGGGTGCCCAGGCGCTCACCGACGCCGAGTTGCTGGCGATCTTCCTGCGCACCGGCGTGGCGGGCAAAAGCGCGGTGGACCTCGCCCGCCAGTTGCTCGGTGAATTCGGCAGCTTGAGGGCCTTGCTGGAGGCCGATCTCGCCGCCTTCAGCAGCCACCTGGGGCTGGGCCCGGCCAAGTACAGCCAGTTACAGGCGGTGTTGGAAATGGGCCGGCGCCACCTGGCCGAAGGCCTCCGGCGCGATTCGGCGCTGGAAAGCCCGCAGCAGGTCCGCGATTATCTCAAGGCGCGCCTACGCCATGAGCCCCACGAAATCTTTGGCTGCCTGTTCCTCGACACCCGTCACCGGGTGCTGGCCTTCGAAGTCTTGTTCCACGGCACCATCGACGGCGCCAGCGTCTATCCCCGCCAAGTGGTCAAGCGTGCCCTCGCCCACAACGCCGCTGCCGTCATCCTGACCCACAACCACCCCTCCGGCGTCGCCGAACCCAGCCAGGCCGACCGCCTGCTCACCACCCGGTTGAAGGAGGCACTGGGCTTCGTGGATGTGCGGGTGCTGGATCATTTCATCGTAGGGGATGGCGAGCCGCTGTCCATGGCGGAATATGGCTGGCTCTGAGACAGCAAGGGTCACTTATTGCCAACTAAAGCCAGCGCAACTAGATGTCATGTTTTCGTCAGTCAAAAATACAGCCCTTATACAAATGACACCAACTGTCACTTTTAAAGTTTAATTGGGACAAAATTTGTCACCCCATTAAAAGATCTGATTTTTAAGCGTTATTTCCTCGTTAAAAATCGGGCATCCATCACATTTTTCGTGCTATCCAAAGGCCAGCATCCGCTTTAGGATGCGCCTCACACCCCGCTGTGCCATTAACTGCGCAGCGGCGGCCGAAAACTTTCACATAAAGGTTTCACCTAAGAGAAGTTCAAGGATCAGAACTTCAAACTCAGTGAGGTCATGGATGACTTTATTGCCCCCGCTCGCACTCGATTATATAAGTATTGCCGATCAGCCTATTAAAGCCGACAACTTCGCAGGCGAAGACTGTCGTTATAGCCTGGAGTTCGAGCGACTCGAGACGGCCTGCCACGATACCCAGGCGCTGCACCGCGACCTCAAGACCGATTGGGCCGCCACTGCGGAGCAGGCCACGATGTTTTTGCGGCAGCAATCCAAGGATCTGCGTGTCGCCGCCTGGCTGACCTGGGCGCTGCAGCAGACTCAGAGCTGGGCCGGACTGCAGGCCGGGCTGGCGCTACTCGAACGGCTGGTGGAAAGCTATTGGGACGTCCTGCATCCGCGCAAGGACCGTACCCGCGCAGCGGCGTGCCTCTGGCTGTGCGGCCGGTTGGACGGCCTCTTCGACACCGCCACGCTCAACAGCCTTGAGGCCTCTTGGCTGGAGGTCTTCAGCACTCAGCTCGCCCGCTTGGAGCAGTTGCTGCAACCGCGGCTGGGCGATCAGGCACCGCTGCTGCTGCCGCTGGTTCGGCGTCTGGACGAACAGCAGCGACGCCAGGCGCAGAGCGTCTCGTCGCCTGCTGCCGTCACCCCGGCCAGCGTATCCACCCCCGCCGCTCAGCCGCTCACCCAGGGCCCGGTGGAATCGGACAAGGACGCCCATCGTCTGCTGCGCCAGTTGCAAGAAGCTGCCCGTGGCCTGAGCGGTTGGTGGTTGCGGCAGCGTGCCGGCGATCCGCGCGCCCTGCGGCTGAATCGAGCGCTGCTGTGGAGCGGCATCGACAGCCTGCCCGCCCACGATGCCCAGGGGATCACCGGCTTGCGCGGCCTGCCGGCCGATCGCCTGAGATTCTTCCAGGAGCGCCAGGCCGCGGGTGATGCCGCGACGCTCTTGGGCGAACTGGAAATCAGCCTGGCACGGGCACCTTTCTGGCTGGACGGCCAGCGCCTGGCCTGGGAGTGCCTGCAGAGTCTGGCGGCCGAAGCCAGCTGCCGGGAGATCGAATGGCCGCTGATCCTCTTGCTGGAGCGGCTGCCCGGACTCGAAGCCCTGGCCTTCCATGACGGTCAACCCTTCGCCGACACCCAGACCCGGCTCTGGCTGGCAGGTCTGGCGAGCCGGACCGCACCCCAGCCCGCCGCCCTTGCCAACGAGTCGAGCCAGGACGCCTGGACGGTCGCACTCGCCGAAGCCCTGGTGGAGCTGCGCGGCAGCGGACTCAAGACCGCCGTGCGCCGCCTGCAACAAGGTCGGCTCCATGCCCAGGGCGAGCGTCAGCGTCTGCTCTGGGATCTGGCCAGCGTCCAGCTGTTGCTTCAGGCCCGCCAATTCGAACTGGCGCATTTCCAACTCGCCGCTCTGGACGCCGAGCACGGCGCCCTGCTGGCACGCTGGGAGCCGCAACTGGCGCTGGAGATCCTCCAGGCCCGCCGCCAGTGCCTGGAAGCCCTACCCGTCACCGCCGATAGCCGGGCGCAGCTGCAACAGTTGCGCCCAAGACTCTGCCGTCTCGATCTCGAAGCGGCGCTCGACTGAGGCTCGCCCTCGCACCCAAGGAGAAAGACATGGCCAAAGAAGGCTCGGTTGCCCTGAAAGAACGCATCAATGTCACGGTCCGGCCCGCCACCGGTAGCGCCGAAGAAGAACTGGAGCTGCCCCTCAAGCTCATGGTGCTGGGTGATTTCACCCAGCGCGCCGACGACCGCAAGCTCGAAGACCGTAGGCCAGTGGCCGTCGACAAGGACAACTTCGACGAGGTCATGGCCAAGCAGCAGCTGGGCCTGACCCTGGCGGTACCCAACCGCCTGCAGGACGGCAGCGAAGAAGACCTGGCCGTACAGCTCGAGATCAAGGCCATGGCCGATTTCAGCCCGGCGCGCCTGGTCCAGCAGGTTCCGGAACTCAAGCAGTTGATGGATCTGCGTGATGCCCTGGTGGCGCTCAAGGGCCCGCTCGGTAACGCCCCGGCGTTCCGCAAAGCCATCGAGCAGGTACTCGCCGATCCGGTCGCCCGCGCCACGGTACTCGGCGAACTCGGCTTGCCGACTCAAGACGTCTGACCAGGAAGACCACCATGACCGATACCCTGCTCCAGCACCGTACCGCCGACGCCACCTACGACAGCGGCATTCTCGACCGCATCATCGCCGAGACCCGCCTGGCACCCCAGGACGAAGGCTATGGCGTGGCCAAGCGCGGCATTTCCGCCTTCATCGAAGAGCTGCTCAAGCCGCACAACGCCCAGCAACCGGTAAAGAAGGCGCTGGTCGACCGCATGATCGCCGAGATCGACGAGAAGCTCAGTCGCCAGGTCGACGAGATCCTGCACCACGCCGAATTCCAGTCGCTGGAAGCGGCCTGGCGCGGCCTGCACCTGTTGGTGGACCGCACCGACTTCCGCGAGAACAACAAGATCGAGATGCTCAACGTCTCCAAGCAGGACCTGCTGGAAGACTTCGAGGATTCGCCGGATATCGTCCAGTCGGGACTCTACAAGCACGTCTACACCGCCGAGTTCGGCCAGTTCGGTGGCGAACCGGTCGGCGCCATCATTGCCAACTACGACTTCGATCCCACCGCCCCGGACATCCGTACCCTGCAGCAGGTGGCGGCGGTCTCGGCCATGGCCCACGCGCCCTTCATCGCCGCTGCCGGGCCGCGCTTCTTCGGTCTGGAGAGCTTCACCGGCCTACCGGATCTGAAAGATCTCAAGGATCACTTCGATGGCCCGCAATTCGCCAAGTGGCAGAGCTTTCGCGAACAGGAAGACGCCCGTTACGTCGGCCTGACCCTGCCGCGCTTCCTGCTGCGCACGCCCTACGATCCGGAAGAGAATCCGGTAAAGACCTTCGCCTACCGCGAGAACGTCGCCCAAAGCCACGGCCACTACCTCTGGGGCAACACCGCCTACGCCTTCGCCACCCGCCTGACCCACAGCTTCGCCAAGTACCGCTGGTGCCCGAACATCGTCGGCCCGCAGAGCGGCGGCGCCGTGGAGGACCTGCCGCTGCACCACTTCGAGAGCATGGGTGAGATCGAGACCAAGATCCCCACCGAGGTGCTGATCTCCGACCGCCGCGAATACGAATTGGCCGATGCCGGCTTCATCGCCCTGACCATGCGCAAGGGCAGCGACAACGCCGCCTTCTTCTCCGCCTGCTCGACGCAGAAGCCCAAGTTCTACGGCAACAGCGAGGAAGGCCGCGCCGCCGAGCTGAACTACAAGCTGGGTACCCAACTGCCCTATCTGTTCATCGTCAGCCGCCTGGCGCACTACCTCAAGGTACTGCAGCGCGAGCAACTGGGCGGTACCAAGGAGCGCACCGACCTCGAACTGGAACTCAACAAGTGGATCCGCCAGTTCGTCGCCGACCAGGAGAACCCCAGCGCCGAGGTGCGCGGCCGCCGGCCCTTGCGCGCGGCCAGCATCCGCGTCAGCGATGTCGAGGGCAATCCGGGCTGGTTCCGCGTCGGCCTGAGCGTGAGGCCCCACTTCAAGTACCAGGGCGCCGATTTCACCCTCTCACTGGTCGGCAAGCTGGACAAGGAGTAACGGGCCATGAGCTACGGCAGTCTGTTCGAACGCCTCGCCGATACCGGTGCACCGCACGCCCAAGGTTCATCCGCCGACGCCCTTGGCACCTCGGTGGCGAATCACCTGGCGAAGATGCTCAGCACCCGGGCGGGCAGCGTGCCCCTCCACGCCGACTACGGACTGCCCGATCTCAACGACCTGCGATTGTCGCTGCATGACTCGCTCCAGCGGGCGCGCCTGGCCATCGAGGGCTTCATCGCCACCTACGAGCCGCGGTTGTCTGGCGTGAAGGTGCTGCCGCTGCCACGCGAGGGCACGACGCTGGCCTTCGCGCTGGAAGGCCAGCTCGAATTCGACGGTCAGCGGCGACCCATTCGTTTCACCGCGCGCCTGGATGGCAGCGGTCAGGTCAAGGTCAGCCAGGGATAGGTCCATGTCCTTCAATCACTACTACCAGAGCGAACTGGCCGAGCTGCGCCAGCTGGGCGTGCGCTTCGCCGAGCGCAATCCGGCCCTGGCGCCCTTTCTCGGCCAGGGCGGCCAAGACCCGGATGTCGAGCGGCTGCTGGAAGGCTTCGCCTTCCTTACCGGGCGCCTGCGGCAAAAGTTGGATGACGAACTGCCGGAGCTGACCCATTCATTGCTCAACCTGCTCTGGCCGCATTACCTACGGCCGCTGCCGAGCTGCGCCATCCTTGAGTTCGATCCGCTGCCCGCGCCGGGCGTTGCCGTTCAGGTTCCACGTGGAACGGAAGTGGAGTCCCGCCCGCTGGACGAAGTGAGCTGCCGCTTCCGTACCTGTTCTCACCTCGAAATCCAGCCGTTGCGCCTGGAAGACCTGACCTTCGCCTCGCGGGGCACCGGCGCACTGCTGACGCTACGGCTAGCGCTCACCGGCAATGGCACCCTCGACGATCTCGCACTGAGCCAGCTACCGCTGCACCTGACGGGTGACCGCACGCTCAGCCAGGATCTCTATCTGGCGCTGCTGCATAACCTGGCCGGCCTGAGCCTGGTGCCGGTCGACGCCCAGGGGCAGCCGCTGATTGACGACCAGGGCCGCGAACGCCTGCTGCCGCTGGCCACCGATGAGGTCCAACCACTGGGCTTTGGCGAGGAGGAGGCGTTGCTGCCCTATCCAGCCAATGCCTTCCGTGGCTATCGGCATCTGCAGGAATACTTCGCCTTCCCGGAGAAATTCCTCTTCGTCAGTGTGCAGGGCCTGGCCAGGCTGGAGACGCTGCCCCGCGCGGTGCGGCGCCAGGCCCGCGGCCTGGAACTGCGCTTCGACATCGGCCGGATCGCCCGGCAGCCGCGACTGCCGACCCGCGACAACCTGCGACTGCACTGCGTCCCGGTGGTCAATCTATTCCGCCACGATGCCCTGCCGATCCGCCTCGACGGCAAACGCGACGAGTACCCGCTGTTCCCTGCCGGCCATGGTCGCGAGCACCTGGGCGTCTTCGCCGTGGAGCGGGTGACCGGCTGGCAACCGGGTGGGCTCGGCCACCGCGAGTACCTGCCGTTCGAATCCTTCGCCCATGACCTGAGCTTTGGTGGCCAAGGCGGAAGGCCGCATTACGCCGTGCGCCAACGCACCGCCCTGCTGCATGGCGGCATCGACACCTACCTGGCTTTCGGCGACCCGGGCAACGAGCCGGATACCCTGTCCATCGAACTGACCTGCACCAACCAGAATCTGCCGCTGCGCCTACGCGCTGGCGATCTCTGTCTGCCCACCGAAAACACCCCGGGCGGCCTGGCCTTTCGCAATCTGGCCGCGCCGACCGCCAGCCATGCCCCGGTGCTGTCCGGCGACCGGCTGTGGCAGCTGGTCTCCAATCTGTCGCTCAACTACCTGTCGCTCACCGACGTGGAAGCACTGCGTACGGTACTGGCCAGCTACGACCTGCCCCGCCAGCACGACCGTCAGGCCGAACGCGTCAGCCGCCAGCGCCTGGCCGCGCTGCAGGCCATCAGCCACCGCCCGGTGGATCGCCTCTATCGCGGCCTGCCGATCCGCGGCATCGCCACCCAGCTGGACATGGACGCCAGCGGCTTTCGCAGCGAAGGCGAGCTGTACCTGTTCGCCAGTGTGCTCAACGAGTTCTTCGCGCTCTACGCCAGTCTGAACTCCTTCCATCAACTCAGCGTTCGCAGCCTGCAGGGAGAGGTGTATCTATGGACACCGCGCATGGGTCAGCAGCCGCTGATCTGAATCGCTCGGCGCTGTGCCGCGAGATTCGCGAGTACTCGCTGTTCCAAGGCGTCGGGCAGGTGCTCCGGCAGTTGCATCGCCTGGAGCCGACGCTCGCTGAAGAGCAACTCTATGAGCGGCTGGAGTTCCAGGCCAATCCCAGCCTGGCCTTTCCCGGCAGCGACATCGAGCGGCTGGAGTTCGTTGCGGACGCCGATGGCCTGCGCGCCCGCCTGCAACTCAATCTGGGCGCGCTGATGGGCAGTGGTTCACCGCTGCCGGCCTTCTACAGCGAGCAAGCCCTGGGCGATGGCGAACAGGGCCGCACTACCCGCGATTTCCTCGACCTGTTCAACCACCGGCTGCACCGGCTGCTGCTGCCGATCTGGCGCAAGTACCGCTACCACGCGCGCTTTCGCGAAGGCGCGCGCGACGAACTGTCGGCCCGCCTGTTCAGCCTCATCGGCCTGGGCGACAGCAGCCTGCGCCAGGCACCGGAACTGAACTGGAAACGGCTGCTGCCCTATCTCGGCCTGCTCAGTCTCAAGGTGCATTCGGCGACGCTGATCGAAGCGGTGCTGCGCTACTACTTCGCGCAGCCCGCGCTGCAACTGGAGCAGTGCCTGGAACGTGCGGTGGCCATTCCTGCCGAGCAGCAAACGCATCTGGGCCGGGCCAGCGCCCAACTCAGCCAGACGGCGGTGCTGGGCACGCAGGTACGGGATCGTGGCGGCAAGTTCCGACTGCACCTGCTGGAGTTGGACTGGGACGCCTTCCACAGCTTCCTGCCCTCTGGCAGCCAGCACGCCGCCCTGGGCGCCCTGTTGCGCTTCACCCTGCGCGACCAGCTCGACTACGACCTGCGCCTCCACCTGCGCCGGGAGGCGCTCCGGGAATGGCGCCTCGGCGCCGCCAGCCCCTGCCGCCTCGGCTGGACCACCTGGCTCGGCCTCCCCCATGCCAACGGTCAGGTCACCCTGGCCTGCCACCGTTAATCAAGGACGATCGACATGCTCACCCTGGACCTGCAACACCTCATCAACAGCCTGTCCGCGGCGATGCGCCAGGACTTGGAACAGGCCGCGCAACGCTGTGTCCGCCGTGGCGGCCGGCAGATTCTCATCGAAGACTTACTCGCCGTGCTGCTGGAATCCCGCGACGGCTTGCTCGGTCGCGCCCTGAGCGCCGCCGAAGTCGACCTCGCGGAGTTCGCCGCCACCCTGCAACCCCGGGCCGGCACGGGTGAAGGTGGCGATCCGGTATTCGCGCCCGAATTGCTGCTGTGGTTGCAGGACGCCGTACTGCTCGCCCGCCTGGAACTGGAGCAGCAGGAGGTCAGCAGCGCCGCCCTCTTGCTGGCCCTGCTGCGGCATCCCGAGCGCCAGCTGGGTACCCGCTATGGCCGCCTGCTGGAGCGGGTGGATGCCATGCAGCTCCTGGAGTTCGTCAAGGCGGCGCAACCGCTGGCGGCTCCCGTCACCCACGAATCGCCGCTGAGCCGCTTCACCCACGACCTCAGCGGCCAGGCCCGCGCTGGTCGTCTCGACCCGGTGCTGGGGCGCGATGCCGAGATCCGGCAACTGGTGGACATCCTCTCGCGACGGCGCAAGAACAACCCCATCGTGGTGGGCGAGGCCGGGGTCGGCAAGACCGCCATCGTCGAGGGCCTGGCGCTGCGCATCGCCGTCGGCGAAGTCCCGGAGAGCCTGCGGCGGGTAGAGGTACGGACCCTCGACCTCGGCCTGTTACAGGCCGGAGCCAGCGTCAAGGGCGAGTTCGAGCGCCGCCTGCAGGGCGTGATCGACGCCGTGCGCCAGGCACCGGAGCCGATCATCCTGTTCATCGACGAAGCCCATACCCTGATCGGCGCGGGCGGCCAGGCCGGCGGCTCTGATGCGGCCAACCTGCTCAAACCGGCCCTGGCCCGCGGCGAATTGCGCACCATCGCCGCCACCACCTGGAGCGAATACAAAAGGTATTTCGAGAAGGATCCGGCCCTGGCGCGGCGCTTCCAGCCGGTGAAGCTGGACGAATTCGACGTCGCCACCTCCATCACCGTGTTGCGCGGCCTGGCACCGACCTATGCCCAGAGCCACGGCGTCTATCTACGCGACGATGCCGTGGTGGCCGCGGCCGAGTTGGCCGCGCGCTACCTCAGCGGTCGCCAGCTGCCCGACAAGGCGGTGGACGTGCTCGACACCTGCTGCGCCCGGGTGCGCATCAGCCTGGCCAGTCCGCCCGCCGCGCTGGAACAGCTGCGGGCCCGTCTGGCTGCTACCGAGCGCAGTCTGAGCGCGGCCCAGCGCGATGCCGGCCACGGCCTGCCGGTCGAACAAGCCACCCTGGATAGCCTCGTCGCCGCCTGTGAAAGCGATCGGCTCGCGGTCACCGCACTGCAGAGGGAATGGGAGCGCCAACGGACGCTGGCCGAACGCATCCTGGCGTTGCGCGCCGCCGCCGCTGGCGAGGAACTGGCCGCCACCCAGGCCGAGCTGGCGCAGTTGCAACGGCAGGGCGAGCGCCTGGTCAGCCTGGAGGTCTGCCCGCAACTGGTGGCCGAGGTGATCGGCGCCTGGACCGGTCTTCCCGTCGACCAACTCGCCCGCCGGCATGACCAGCGCATCGCTCGCTTCGCTAACGATCTACGCGGCCGTCTACGTGGCCAGGAGCAGGCGGTGGTCGCCCTGGATCGTGCCCTGCGCGCGGCTGCGGTTGGCCTCAATGCCCCCGAGGCACCGGTCGGCGTCTTCCTGCTGGTCGGCCCCAGCGGCGTCGGCAAGACCGAAACCGCCCTGGCCCTGGCCGAGCTGCTCTATGGCGGCGAGCGCTTTCTCACCACCTTCAACCTGTCGGAATTCGCCGAGAGACATAGCGTTTCGCGGCTGATCGGCGCCCCGCCCGGCTATGTCGGCTATGGCGAGGGCGGCCTGCTCACCGAAGCCGTTCGCCGCCAGCCCTATTCGGTGGTGCTGCTGGACGAGGTGGAAAAGGCCGATCCGGAAGTGCTCAACCTCTTCTATCAGATCTTCGACCGCGGCCAGGCCACCGACAGCGAAGGCCGCCTGGTGGATTTTCGCAACGTGCTTTTCCTGCTCACCTCCAACCTGGCCAGCGCCGAGATCCAGCGCCTGTGCGCCGATACCCAACCGGACGTGGCCAGCCTCACCGAGGCGATCCGGCCCACCCTGACCCGGCACTTCAAACCGGCGCTGCTGGCGCGTATGCGCGTGGTGCCCTACTACCCGCTGGATAGCGTCCTGCTGCGCGAGCTGGTGGTGCTGAAGCTGGCGCGCCTCGGCGAGCGCCTGGCCGCACGGCGGATCGCCTTCAGCTATGCCCCCGCCCTGCTGGACGAACTGGCGGCGCGCTGCCTGGACGACGACAGCGGCGCGCGGCGGATCGATCTGCTGCTGGAGCAGCGGGTGCTGCCACTGCTGACCGACCACCTGCTCGATGCCCTGGCCCAGGGCCGGACGCTCCGCCAGCTACACCTCGACGTCTCCGCCGCTGGCGAGTTGCAGTGCGAGGTGACGGCATGACCCTGCCCGCCACGCCGGACAACGCCCTGCCGCTGTTCATCGAACTCGGCCAGTGCGAAGACACTGCCCAACTCGCGCTCGGGCTGGTCGAAGGCATTCGCCTGCTGGCCAGTCTCGATCTGGTGCAGTACTACCGCCTGGACGCCACCCATACCCAGTTGGTACTCCTCGCCCAAGGCCTGGACGGCCGCTCCGCACTGAGTGGTGCCACGCTGCCCCTGGAGCAGGAAAGCCTGCTGCACTACTGCCTGACGCAGAATCGCAGCCTGCACCTGCGCGAACTGGATCCGCTGCTGCACGCCACCGCCTTCCTGCCCGGCGAAGGCTGGCGCAGCCTGGGTTGCCTACCCCTGAGCGGTCCCGCGGGCCAGATCGAAGGTCTGCTGGTCCAGGCCAGTCGTACCCGCCGCGATCTGGAAGCCCACGCCGAGACACTGGCACCGCTTGGCCGCTTCGCCCTGGCACAGAGTCAGTTGCTGGAGCGGGCCCAGGCGCTGCCTATGACTCAAGGGCCAACGCACCCGGCAACCGCAGGCACGCCTGCCGACGGCTTCGGCATGCTTGGCGACGGTGGTGCCATGCGCCAGGTGCATCGCCTGATCGGCAAGGTACTGCACACCCCCATCACCGTGCTGCTGACCGGCGAGACCGGTACCGGCAAGGAACTGGTGGCCCGCGCCATCCACGAGCGCGGCTCGCGGCGCACCCAGCCCTTTGTGGTGCAGAACTGCGCGGCACTACCCGAACATCTGCTGGAAAGCGAACTCTTCGGCTATCGCAAAGGCGCCTTCACCGGCGCCGAGCGTGATCGCGCCGGTCTGTTCGATGCGGCCAATGGCGGCACGCTGTTTCTCGACGAAATCGGCGACATGCCGCTGACCCTGCAGGCCAAGCTCTTGCGTGTGTTGCAGGAAGGCGAGGTGCGCCCGCTGGGCAGCGCCGAGACCCATAAGGTCGACGTGCGCATCGTCGCGGCGACCCACCGCAACCTCTTGCGCCTGGTCGAACAGGGCACCTTTCGCGAAGACCTCTACTACCGCCTGACCCACTTCCCCATCCAGTTGCCGCCCTTGCGCGAGCGCGGCGAGGACCTGCCGCTGCTGGCCCGCCATTTCGCCGACCAGGCCTGCGCCTGCCTGCAGCGCTCACGCTGCCGCTGGTCCAGTGCAGCCCTGGACCTGCTCGCCGGCCATGCCTTTCCCGGCAACGTGCGTGAACTCAAGGGGCTGGTGGAGCGCGCCGTGCTGCTGTGCGACGGCAACGAGCTGCTGCCGGAGCACTTCGCCATCCGCCCCACCACCCTGGCCACCGCCACCAGCAGCCTGACCCTGCGCGAGCGCCTGGACCAGCTCGAACGCGGCCTGCTGGTGGACTGCCTGCGCAAGAACCGCGGCAACCAGACCCAGGCCGCCCAGGAACTGGGCCTGCCGCGCCGCACCCTGCTCTATCGCCTACAGCGGCTGAGCATCCGCAGCTCAGACCTGCAGCTGTCTTGAGGGATAGCCCCATGCCTTTGCCGCTTCGCGCCCTATCGCTGCTGATCCTGCTGGCACTGACCGCCTGCCATTCGGCGCCCAAGGACCTGCAGGACTATCGCCCCCTGGGCGAACCCCAGACACCCCACCGCCTCACCTAGGACAGGAAGTCACCATGGAACTGGTATTCGACCTGGTCGGCAGCCGTCAGCACACGCCCGGACTGCTCACCCAAAAGACCTTTCGCCACGTCGGCGGACTCATCGGCCGCAGCGAGGACTGCGACTGGTACCTGCCCGATCCGCAGCGCCTGCTGTCCAACCAGCACGCGCGGATCAGCTACAGCGACGGCGACTATTTCCTCACCGACCTGAGCAGCAACGGCGTCCAACTCAGCGGTGGCCAGCGCCTGGCCAAGGGCGAGCCCTGGCGCATCCAGCACGGCCAGACCTTCACCCTCGGCAGCTTCGCCCTCGCCGCCCGGCTGATCCGCGACCCGGCCGGCTTCACCGATGAGTTCACCATGCCCGACGGCGCCCATGGCCTGATCCCGGACGATGCCTTTCTCGAACTGGATCCGCTCCGAGCGCTGGAACGCCGCGATCCCCACGGACTCGACGAATTCGATGGCCTGGATCCCTTCGCCACCGATACCACGCGTAGCGACTATGCCCGCGTCGACCTGGACAGCCTCGGCGTTCCCACCCTGGTCAGGGAGGCCGCGCCCGCGCCGATGGAGCGTCCGGCACCCGCACCGCAGCGGCAGACACTGGCCTTTTGGAAGAGCTTCGGCGACGCCCTCGGCCTGGACCTGTCCACGCTCGACGATGGCGCCCGCGAAGCCTTGGCCCTGGAAGCGGCCAGGCTGTTGCGCCTGGCCGCCCAGGGTCTGCACGGTTGTCTGCGTACCCGCAACGAGACACGCAACGAACTGCGCCTGCCGCTCACCACGGTGCAGAGCAATGGCAACAACCCGCTCAAGTTCGCCGCCGATGGCGATGCGGCCCTGGGCCAACTGCTGCGCCCGAACGCGGCCGGTCAGCTGCCGGCGGACCAAGCCCTGTTGCGCGCCTGTCGCGAGTTACAGGCCCATCAGGTCGGTCTGGTCGCGGCCAGCCGCCAAGCGGTGCTGGCCACTCTCGAGCAACTGGCGCCGGAGCAGTGCGAGGCGCGTCTCGAACGCGAAGGCCGCCGCCCACGCTGGAGCCGCGACGCCACGCTCTGGCGCGCCTGGCAGCGCCAGTACCGCGACCTGCGCCAGGACGAAGACTGGCGCGAGCGGCTGTTCGCCAAGGACTTCGCCCAGGCCTACGCCGACCAAGTGCGCCTCATCGCTACCCTCAACCCCACCCAGCAAGGACGCTGACATGACCAACCTATTGCGCCTCGGCGCCCTCTGCCTGGCCCTGTTGCTGGGCGCCTGCACCAGCCAGAAAGTCCCGGACCCCACCCGCCTGGACCTCACCCTGAACGGCGGCGAAGACCTCAACCCGGATCTCAACGGACGCCCCTCGCCGCTGGTGGTGCGGTTGATCGAACTGAAGAATCCGGTGGGCTTCGAGAACGCCGACTTCTTTCCCCTCTACGACAACGCCAAGCAGGCCCTGGCGCCGGATTGGGTCGCCGAGGAAGAGATCGAGCTGCGCCCGGGTGAGACTCGCGAACTCAAGCTCAGGGTGCAGGGCGACAGCCGCTACGTCGGTATCTATGGCGCCTACCGCAACCTGGGCGAAAGCCAGTGGCGCCAGGTCATCCAACTCAAGCCCAACGCCCTGGCCCAGGTCCGCCTGCAGCTTTCGGCCGACGGCATCCAGGCCGCGCCGGCAGCCAAGGAGTAGGCCATGCAGCAGCTCAAGGTGATCTGGCAGGAAGGCATGCTGCTAAGGCCGCAGCACTTCCAGCAGAACGACCGCTATCTCGCCCAGCAATTGCAGACCCGTACCCGGCGCCTGGGCGAGCCGGCCTGGGGCTTCTTCGAGCTGACCCTCGACCGCCAATTCCTCGCCATGGGCAAGGTGGTGGTGAGCGAAGCCAGCGGCATCCTGCCCGACGGCACCCTGTTCGAACTGGGCGCCGACAGCGAACCCCTGGCCCTCGATGTGCCCGCCAACAGCCGCGACAGTGCGGTGTGGCTGGCCCTGCCGCTCACCAGTGGCCAGCGCCTGGAAAGCCGCCCGGCCGACCAGGGCGAGATCATCGCCCGCTATCTCAGCGTCGACAGCGAGATTGCCGATTCCCATGCCGGCTTCGGCGAGCCAGGCGCGGTCACCTGTGGCCGTCCCGATTTCCGCCTGCTGCTCGACGACCATCCGCGGCTGGACGCCTATGTCCGCCTGCAGGTCTGCCACGTCCTGGAGACGGCGCCGGACGGCAGCCTGGAACTGGACCCCGCCTTCACCCCCAGCGTCATCCAGGTGCGCGCGGCAGAGCCATTGCTGGCAGGCCTCAAGGAGGTTGTCACCCTGCTCGCCCATAGAGGCGAGGTGCTGGCGCAGCGGCTGCGCCAGGCCGGCAGCCTGGGAACCGCAGAAATCGGCGACTTCCTGCTGTTGCAACTGGTCAACCGCCACGAGGCGGTGCTGCGGCACTGCCTGGACTACGAACAGTTGCACCCGCGCAGCCTGTTCCGCGAGCTGCTCGCCCTGCACGGCGAGCTGGCCACCTTCGCCGCGGCGGACAAGCGCCCCAGCCAGGACCTGTACTACCGCCATGCCGACCAGGCCGGCAGCTTCGAACCGCTGTTCCAGGCCCTGCGCCAGGCGCTGTCCATGGTGCTCGAACAGCACGCCCTGCCACTGCCGTTGCAGCAACGCCAGTACGGCATCCAGGTGTCGCCGCTGCAAGACCACGGTCTGTTGGCCACGGCCAGCTTCGTGCTCATCGCCGGGGCCGACTGCAGCACCGAGGAACTGCGCCAGCGCCTGCCGGCACACCTCAAGGTGGGGCCGGTGGAACGCATCCGCCAACTGGTCAACCTGCACCTGCCGGGCCTGGCGCTCAAGCCACTGCCGGTGGCGCCGCGTCAGCTGCCTTTCCATACCGACAAGGCCTACTTCGCCCTCGAACTCACCCCCGCCGACCTCGCCCAGCTCGAACAGTCCGGCGGCTTCGCCTTCCATGTCTCCGGCACCTTCCCGGGCCTCGACCTCGCCTTCTGGGCAATCAGGAGCTAAGCATGCACACCACCACCGACTATGGCCGGGACGACAAGACCGTCGTCCTCAGCCGCCACGCCCAGGGCGCGGACGCGCCGCGCAGTCCGCTCACCGACTTCACCGAACCGCCGCGCTACGCCCAGCTGGAAGAGCGCATGGTCCAGGCCGCCCGCCTGCGTCCGGGCGAGGCGCTGAATCTCAGTCTCAACCCCCTGGTGGGCGCGGCCGCCCCGCTGCTCTCCGACGTGGTGCGCCTGCGCCAGAGCTACACCGCCGAGGACCTGCACGTGCTCAAGGAACGCCTGGCCGCCACCCTGCGCCGGTTCGAACAGCGCGCCCTGGCCGAAGGCATGGACAGCGGCGAAGTCATGGCCGCGCGCTACGCCCTGTGCACCACCGTCGACGAAGCCGTGGTCACCACCCCCTGGGGCAATGCCGGCGACTGGTCGCAAGTCAGCCTGCTGAGCAGCTTCCACAACGAGACCTTCGGCGGCGAGAAATTCTTCCTGCTGCTCGAGCGCCTCAGCCGTAATCCGGCCAAGCACCTGGCCTTGCTGGAACTGCTTTACCTCTGTCTGGCCCTGGGTTTCGAAGGCAAGTACCGCGTCCTGCCGCGCGGCATGCTCGAACTGGAAGCCATCCGCGACAGCCTCTACCGGCAGATTCGCCAGCTACGTGGTGACGTGCCCCGCGAGCTGTCGCCGCACTGGCAGGGCCTGGACGCCCGGCCGCGGCGCCTGGTGCGTCTGGTGCCCTGGTGGCTGGTCGGCCTCTTCACCCTGATCTGCCTGGGCAGTCTCTACGGCGGCTTCCGCCTGGTACTGGATCAGCAGCGCGACAGCCTGCTGCAAGGCTACCCCGGTCGCCCTGCCGCCACCGCGACCCCCACCACCGCTCCCCACGCCTGACACGGATGGCCGTCATGAAAGGATTCATCATCGCACTCGGGCGCAGCCTGCGCCGCGCCTGGACCTGGACCCTGCTCATCGCCCTCGGCCTGGGCGGCCTGATCTGGACCGTCGGCCCGCTGCTGGCCTTCGCCGGCCACAGCCCCTGGGCCTCGGTCACCCATCGCCTGGCCACCCTCTGCGGCCTGTTCCTGGCCTGGGGCCTGATCATGGTGCTGCTGCAAGGCTGGCAGAATCGCCGGCGCCGGCAGCGCCTCGCCACCGAGGAAGGCCAGCACGACCAACTGCGCGCCGAGCGCATCGACGACGAGGCCCACGAACTGCAATCCCGGGCCCGCGACGCCCGCCGCACCCTGCTCGGCGCCGGTCTCTACCGTGGCCGCAGCCAGCGCTGGCGCCGCGAACTGCCGCACTATCTGCTGCTGGGCCCCGAAGGCGCCGGCAAGACCTCGCTGCTGGATTTCTCCGGCCTGGAATTCCCGCTCAACGTGGAACGTTCCCGCTTGACGCGGAATGTCAGCGGCACCCGCTACTGCGACTGGTACTTCGCCGAACAGGGCGTGCTGCTGGACACCGCCGGCCGCTACCTGACCCAGGGCGACGCCCCGGTGGACGGCAGCGCCTGGCTGACCCTCCTGCAGCTCTTACGCCGCCAACGCCGCACCCGCCCGCTCAATGGCATCCTCGTCACCGTGCCGGTGGAGCGTCTGGCCAGCGGCAATGAGGTCGAGCTGGAAACCCTGGCGCGCCAGGTCCGCGCCCGGCTGCAGGACGTCAGCCGCGAACTGCGGGTGGAGGTACCCGTCTACCTGGTGCTGACCCAGGCGGATCGTCTCTCCGGCTTCAGCGCCTTCTTCGACGGCCTCTCCCGCGAGGAAAGCGAGCAGGTGCTCGGGACCACCTTCCGCGAAGCCCAGAACGGCACCGACACCGCCACCCTGCGCCAGGAATTCGAGGAACTGCTGCGGCGACTCAATAGCCAGGTCATCCCGCGCCTCCATCAGGAGCGCGACGGCCAGCGCCGCGGCCAGATCCTCGATTTCCCGCATCAGCTGGGACGTCTGGGCGACGGCCTCATCCTCTTCGTCGAGCTGGCCTTTTCCGGCAACCGCTACCAGCGTGCGGCCCAGTTGCGTGGTTTCTACCTGACCAGTACCCCGGCCCTGACCCAACATCTCGATGCCCAGACCCAGGGCATCGGTGATCAGCTCGGCCTACCCAGCACCCTGCTGCCCCAGTACCGCAGTGGCCAGGCGCGCTTCATTCGCCAGCTGTTCAGCCGGGTGATCTTCCCCGAAGCCGCGCTGGCCGGCCTCGACCAGCGCGAGGTGCGCCGGCTCAGCTGGGCCCAACGCGGTCTCTATGCCGCGGCCCTCGCCGGCCTGGCCCTGGGCGCGGCACTTTGGACCACTAGCTTCGGTGGCAACCATGAACGTCTGGAGCGCCTGCGCGAATTGGCGCAGACCGGTTTGCAAGCCCGTAGCCAGCTCAAGGCCGGCGCCGATGCCCACGCGGCGCTACCAGTGCTGGACAACGCCTACGCCGGTACCCAGGTCTTTCCCGCCGCCGGCGCCACGCCCCTGCGCGAGCGCACCGGGCTCTATCAGGGCGACGCGGTACGCCCCACCACCGAGGCCGCCTATCGCCAGGCCCTGGATGCCTATCTGCTGCCCCGCCTCAAGGTGCAACTGGAGGAGCGCATTCGCGGCAGCCTCAACGATCGCGAACGCCTGATCGTCCACCTACGCGCCTACCTGATGCTGCAACTACCCGAGCGCCGCGATACCCGCGCCCTGCGCGACTGGGCCGCGGCGGACTGGTCGCAACGCTATCCCGGCGACGCCCTTACCCAGAATAGTTTGGATACCCACCTGGCCCGACTGCTCGAACAGGGCTTCGGCAGCTATCCGGTGGATGCGCAACTGGTCAGCCAGGCACGCCAGGTGCTGCGCAGCGAATCCCTCGCCGCGGTGGTCTATCGCATCCTGCGCGACCAGGCCAGCGGCCTGCCGGTCTATCGCCTGAGCCAACACCTGGGCCCCCAGGCGCTGGCCTTCGAAGGCGCCGACTACCCCATCCCCGGCTTCTATACCCGCCAGGGCTACACCCAGACCTTCTCCACCCAGGGCCTCGCCACGATCCGCGAGCTGGCCGCCGACAACTGGGTACTGGGCGATGGCGACGGCATCACCGGCATGGACCTGCGCCGGCTGCAAGTGGAGCTCGAACAGCTCTACTTCCGCGACTACGCCAACCAGTGGAGCGAAGCCCTCGCCCGCGTGACCCTGCAACCCGTGGGCGATGCCAACCAGGGCGCCACCCTGCTGGCCGGGCTGACCTCGGCCAATTCGCCGCTGCTGCAGGTGCTGGTGGAAGTCCGCGACAACACCCGCCTCGCCGCCGTCGCCAGCGATACGGCCGGTGGCGGTGAACCCCTGCCGGACACCGCCCGCCGCAGTCTGCAGACCCGCTTCGAGAATCTGCATCGGCTGCTCGACGACCAGGGCGCCGCGGTGGCCGATCTCGCTCCGGTCATGGCCGCGCTCAACGACCTTCAGCAGCAATTGGCCGGCCTGGCCCATGCCAGTGCTCCGGAACAGGCCGCCTTCGATCTGGCCAAGGCCCGCATGGCCGGCAACCGCGATGCCCTCAACAGCCTGCGCAATGCGTCCAGCCGCCTGCCCACGCCGATCAACGGCTGGCTCGGCCTCTTGGTGGACGACAGCTGGAACCTGATCCTGGCCGGCGCCTACGACTACCTCAACGGTCGCTACCAGAGCGAATTGCTGGCGAGCTATCGCAACGGCCTGGACAAGCGCTATCCGTTCAAGGCCGACAGCGAGAGCGACGTCTCTCTGGTCGACTTCCGCGAATTCTTCAAGGCCCAGGGCACCGCCGACACCTTCTTCGACACCTACCTCAAGCCCTTCGTGATCCGCGGCGACGGCGACGCCTACCGTCCGCGCGCCATCGACGGCCACAGCCTGCCGCTGTCGCGCGAATTCCTCGCCCAGATGAGTCGCACCCAGCAGATCCGTCGCGGCTTCTTCGCCGAAAATCCGGCCGAGCCGGGCATCGTCTTCAAGCTCGAGCCCTATTCGCTGGATCCGAGTCTGACCCGCGCCGATCTCAACATCGGCAAGGAACGCCTGGAATACCGCCACGGCCCCATCGTCGCCGCCACCTTCCGCTGGCCACAGAACGATGCCCTGAGAACCACCCTGGTGCTGGAAGAGCTGGGCGGCCGCCGCGTCGGCCTGGAACAGGATGGCAGCGCCTGGTCGCTGTTCCGCCTGCTGGATCGCCTGAAGCTGCAACAGCACAGCGCCCGCGACGTGATGCTGGTGCAGGCCGATCTGGACGGTCGCCATGCCGGCTACCTGCTGTCCAGCCAGCGCTCGCCCAACCCCTTCGACCTGGCCACCCTGCGCGGCTTCAAGCTACCGGAGCGGCTGTGATGAGCCTGGCCCTGAGCGGTGCCCGCAGCCATCCCGGCAAGGTGCGGGCGCAGAACGAAGACGCCCTGCTGGAGCGCCCGGCCGACGGTCTCTGGGCCATCGCCGACGGCATGGGCGGCCACCAAGAGGGAGCACTGGCCAGTCGCCTGGTGGTCGAGCGGCTCGCCGAATTGCCATTGAACGGTAGCCTGGACCAGCGCCTGGAACAGCTTCGCCAGGTGCTGCACGGTGTGAATCGGCAGCTC
Organism: Pseudomonas oryzihabitans; assembly: GCF_006384975.1. NCBI lineage: Bacteria > Pseudomonadati > Pseudomonadota > Gammaproteobacteria > Pseudomonadales > Pseudomonadaceae > Pseudomonas > Pseudomonas oryzihabitans. Next base: position 3,730,419 of record NZ_CP021645.1, on the reverse strand, counting down.
ACCCGCGACCTCACGGTGATCGCCGACGGCATGGAGCGCCTGATTGGCACCACCATAGTGGCCTTGCTGGTCGCCGATGACGAAGCCGCCTGCGTCTGGGCCGGAGACAGCCGGGCCTATCTCTGGCGCGGCAACCAACTCTACCAACTGACCCGCGACCACAGCCTGCTGCAGCGCCTGATAGAGATCGAAGGCCTCAGCCCACGCCAGGCGACCCGCCATCCCGGCGCCCGTGCCCTGACCCGCGCGCTGGGCGCTCAGGAAGAACTGGCGCTGGACATCGTGCGCTTCGAGCTGCTGCCCGGCGATCGTCTATTGCTCAGCAGCGATGGCCTGCACGGCGCCCTGGAAGAGCGCGCCCTGGGTGCTGCCCTTTCCCTGCCGTCGCCAACCCTGACGCTGGAGCGCCTGCTCGATGGCGTGCTGCAGGGCCCCGCGCGGGACAACCTCACGGCGATCGTCATCCACCCTCAGGAGGTCGCATGACCAGCCAGGAGCTCGCCGTCGACGACGGCCTCACCCACTTCGCCTTCGCCCCGCCCACGGCTACACCCGTCATCCGCCAACTGGCGCCCCTGCCCGAACTGCTCGGCGGCCGCTACCGGCTGGAAACCCTGCTGGGTGTCGGCGGCATGGGCGCCGTCTACCGGACGCGCGATCTGTTGCGTGAGCAGTACGGCGATCCGGCACCCCACGTCGCGGTCAAGGTGCTCAACGACGACTTCGCCGAGTACAGCGATGCCAATGCCCTGCTCTATGGCGAATTCGCCCTGACCGTACGGCTACGCCATCCGCATATCGTCCGGCTGCACGGCTTCGAGGTCGACCGCGACAGCGAGCGAGCCTTCATCACCCTCGAACTGATGCGCGGCCCGACCCTCGACGCCCTGCTCTGTGATCGTCCCGAGGGGCTCGCCTGGACCGAACTGCAGGAAATCGCCCTGCCGCTGCTCGACGCCCTGCGGTTCGCCCACGCCAACGGCGTGCTGCACGGCGATCTCAAGCCCAGCAACGTGATCCTCACCGAGAGTGGACTGCGCCTGTTCGACTTCGGTCTCGGCCAGCCCTGCGAAGACCTGCTGCCTGGCCTGCCGCGCCTGAGTCGCGGACGCTTCAATGCCTGGACGGTGCGCTACGCCCCCCTCGAATTGCTCGAAGAAGGCCTGCTGACCCCGGCCGGCGATCTCTATGCCTGCGCCTGCGTGCTCTATGAGCTGGCCACCGGCAAGCATCCCTACCGCCGCCTCAGCGCCAAGCAGGCGCGCAACCTGCGGATCGAGCCGGAGCGCCCAGCGGACATGCCCACCACCGCCTGGCAGGTCCTGCGCAAGGCCCTGGAGATCGATCCGGCACAGCGCCAACAGGACCTCGTCGAGTGGCTCACCGCCTGGCAGAGCGCGATGCCGCCGTCTCGCGGATGGCGACGACTGTTCTCGCGTTCCACGTGAAACCCTTCATTGTCAGGAAGACACCCCATGTTCAGCCCGGCCAATATCCCGCGCTTCACCCTGACCCTCCCGGGTCTCGCCCATGATTTCCAGGTCCTGGCCTTCCAGGGCTGGGAAGCGCTCAATGAGCCCTATCGCTTCGAGATCGAACTCATCAGCGAAAAAAGCGATTGGGATCTCGCCCAGCTACTGCATCGCCCAGCCTGGCTGGGTCTCGCGCCCGGCGGGCCCGGCATCCATGGCCTGCTCGGCGCCATCGTCCAGGGCGATTCGGGCCGGCGGCTGACCCGCTATCGCCTAGAGCTGGTCCCTCGGCTCGCCTATCTGGCGCAGCGCACCAACTCGCGCATCTTCCAGAACCTCACGGTGCCGCAGATCCTCGGCCAGCTCCTCGAAGAACACGGCATCCTGGAAGGCGCCTATCGCCTCGCCCTGGGCCCGACGCCCTATCCCGCGCGGGACTACTGCGTGCAGTACGGCGAGAGCGATCTGCACTTCCTCGATCGCCTGTGCGAGGAAGAAGGTATTCACTACCACTTCGAACACCAGCCCGAGGGCGCCGTGCTGGTGTTCGGCGACGACGCCACCAGTTTTCCGCGCCTGGACGCCACCGCCTATCACCCAGGCAGCGGCCAGGTCGCCGACCGCCCGGTCATCCGCCGCCTGCAGGTCGGCCTGCAGACCCGCAGCACCCAGCTGACCCTGCGCGACCAGGATCCGCTGCAACCGCGGCTGCGCCTGGAAAGCCGCAGCGACGCCGAGCAGCAGCCGACGCTGGAGCACTACGTCTTTCCCGCCGGCTTCCACGACCGCACCCGTGGCAAGCAACTCAGCAGCCGTAGGCTGGAAGCCCTGCGCGTCGACAGCCAGACGGCCCAGGGCCAGGGCGATCAACCCAGCCTGTCCACCGGCCACTTCCTGCCGCTGACGGAGCATCCGCGGACGGACTGGAACCAGCTGTGGCTGCTCACCCGTATCGAACACCAGGGCCGCCAACCCCAGGTGCTGGAGGAAGGTCTCGGTACCCCGCAGTTGCTGACACTCCCGGACGACGCCGACTGGACCCAGGGCTATCGCAACCTCTTCCATGCCATTCCCTGGCAACTGCCCTTCCGGCCCTTGCCGCGCCATCCCAAACCGCGGCTGCTCGGCCAACAGAGCGCCGTGGTCACCGGTCCGGCTGGAGAAGAAATCCACTGCGATGCCCTTGGCCGGGTCAAGGTGCAATTCCATTGGGATCGCGAAGGCCAGGCGGATGAGCGCACCAGTTGCTGGCTGCGCGTCGCCAGCGGTTGGGCGGGCAATCGCCACGGCGCCCTGGCCGTGCCACGCATCGGCATGGAGGTATTGGTCGGCTTTCTCGAAGGGGATCCCGACCAGCCGCTGATCCTTGGCTGCCTGTACCACGCCGAGCATCGTCCACCGCTAGAGCTGCCCAAGGACAAGACCCGCAGCAGCTTCAAGAGCCTGAGCAGTCCGGGCGGCGGGGGCTACAACGAGCTGCGCATCGAGGATCGCCAAGGCCAGGAGGAAATCCACGTCCACGCCCAGCGCGATTGGGACGAACACATCTGCCACGACCACCACAGCGAGATCGGCCACGAACGCCACCAGCGTATTCACGGCAACAGCCACAGCGAATTGCACGCCGAAGAGCACCGCCTCGTCCACGGCCTGCGCAAGGCCGAGGTCAAGGCCAGCGACCACCTGCTGATTGGCGGCAGCCAGCACCTCAAGCTAGGCACCGGCCAATTCGTCGAAGCCGGCCAGGAAATCCATATCAAGGCCGGTGACAAGGTGGTCATCGAGGCCGGTACCGAACTGACCCTGACCGCCGGCGGCAGCTTCATCAAGCTCGACCCCAGCGGCATCACCCTGGTCGGCCCCGTGGCCCGCCTCAATGCCGGCGGCTCCCCCGGCAGGGGCTCGGGCATCGCCCTGCAACTGCCGCGGCCCCCGGGCAGTACCCAGCAGGGAATCGCTGGGGACCCGAATCAATTGGCGCTCGCCAACGAGACCGAACATGAAGACGTGAAGCCACAGCGCTCGCTCGACTTCTCCGTATGACCTCAACGCCATTCACAGGACCGGCCGCAACGACGCGGCCTTTGCCAAGGACAGCAACATGACCACTCCCACCACTACGCAACAACCCAAGGTGGAAAACTGGGCCTACCCCTTCAAGGCGAAAGGCGGCCAGGACGTCACCGATCCCCAGGTCTACCAACAGGCATTGGCCCATGCTCACGGCGGTACCTATTTGCTGGGCAGCAATGGCCTTTGGCACGGCGGCGTGCATTTTGACGAAGGCACCGCCGCCTACCTGGACCAATCATGTATCCACTGCATCGCCGATGGCGAGGTGGTTGCCTATCGTATCGATGACAAGGTCCATCGCTTCGCACCGGACGACGGCTCGTCGGCCGAGGGCAAGACCTACTCCACCAGCTTCGTGCTGGTCCGCCACCGCCTGGAAGCGCCACAACTGCCCGGCGGTAATGAGACACCGCCTTCGCTGGTGTTCTTCAGTCTCTACATGCACCTGCTGGACTGGGCCGGCTATGAGGCCGACCCCGCACTCACCCGCCCGGCTTTCTGGGGTAATGACCGCTACCGCGTGCAGACCCAGGGCGGCAAGCTCAACGTCCGCCAGGAGCCGCGCAGCCAAGCCCCCGTCCAGGCCGAACTAGACAATGGCAGCCAGATCCGTATCGAGGGAAACGGCGACTGGTGCCGGCTCGTCGAGGTACTCGATAACGGCCTGAAGCCCCTACCGGAACGAACCCAAGTCGGACTTGGCTATGTCGCCAGGCGCTATCTCAAGCCAGAAGCAGCCCCTAAGGCCCAGAACACCGTGGTGGTCCTCGACCAGCCCTTCCCCATCAAGGCCGGCACCCTGCTCGGCCACCCCGGCCTCTATGAAGGCAGCCAGCAGATCCACCTGGAAACCTTCAGCTGCGATGACCTCCCCGCCTTCATCGACCGCAGCCGCGCCTGGGCTGCTCGTTTGCCGGACAGCGAAAGAACCCTGCTGAAAATCCATGCCGGCGCCAGCAAGCTGATCACCCACCGCCCGGATATCGATGCCAGTCATCCGCCGCTGATTAGCGATCCAGGCGTTCAGGTAGGTGTGGACCTTATCCTCAGTCAAGCCCAGCTGGATGCCCTGCCCGCTGCCGACAAGATTGTCGTACCCGCGCGAAATGAGGGCGGTATTCACACGCCGGAACAGCGCTGGTGGCATCTGAAAGGTCTGTTGGCGAACGCTGAAGGACAACCGATAGAAGGGTGGCTTTGTGAGCGGGACTTTATTACCAGTCGGCATAGTCCGTGGGAGTGGGTGGGTTATACGTCGATCCAGGACTCAACCACTCCTAGATCTAGACTTGCTTATCATTTGGAAGCTTTGAGTCTTCTAACGCCCGATGAAAAATTTCGCTATGAGTACGAAATTAAAAAAGGCAGTCAAAACCCTGTGGTTTCCAACCTCTACAAACTCATCGATGAAAACAAAGACAGGATACTCAGTACCAGTGAGCTAAGAAATTTCCTTTCGAAGCCTTGGTTAGCTCAGAAACATCAGAAGGTTATAGTGCTATGTGACAGCGAGTGGGACTGGAATCCTGATAACTGGAACTCCTTAGACGAGCTATTGAATCCTAATGCACAAACAGAAAACATCGAGTGGGAAGAGGAAAAGAAAAAAATAGAAAATTTATCTTGGTGGAAGCAAGCGAGTCCAATAGCGCACCTATCTACACCGGCAAAGTGCTGGCACATTCAGGGCCTAGGCCTGGAGATTCAATTTTTTAAACCTAGGACTCATCCTATCGTAACTATTTTTGGTGAAAAGGTAGAGCTTGATTTTCTACTAAAGTATCAAGGAAAACATTTAGAAGACAAAGACATTAGAGAGGCGGCGGCAGACTTGGAATGCGAACCTGGGCTGATATATGCAATTGCAAAACAAGAGTCCTCTCACTCTTCATTTATTGAGATGGATGGGGAAAAAATCCCATCAATTCTCTATGAGCGCCATCATTTTAAGAGGCTGGCTCAAAACGAAGCCTTGCAGAGCTCTCATAGCGATATTTATGGCTCCCCTTATAGGAGGGCTAAAAAACTAAGGGATGGCAGTTACATAGACAGCAAGACATTAGAAAAGATACAGTTGGCAGACACATACGGGCCTTCCGGGAGATTTCAGTACGAACGTCTAATTCGTGCATACCGACTAAATAAAGACGCCGCATTACAAGCTTCTTCTTGGGGTAAATTTCAGATAATGGGCTTTAACCATAAAGCAGCAGGTTATGAAACTGTCAAAGATTTTACGAGGGCTATGTCGATGGGTGATGGCGAGCACATCAAAGCTTTTTTGAAATTCGCAAAGAGCAATACTGTACTTTTGAGGGGGCTAAGAACCAAGAACTTCGAAACAATTGCACAGGGGCACAACGGGAAAAACTGGAAAGAAATAAACCCAGACTACGCAAAGAATATAGAGGCTTTTTATAATGAATACAAAAAAAGCTAAGGCTGCAGCGAGTCTCATACTAGCTCTCCTCTGCAACAGCTCACTTGCTAAAAATCAACCCACCTACATAGAAAGCAGCCTATGCTTACAGAAAGAACGCATTATTCTATCGTTTAAAACAGCACAAAAGAAAAAACTCGCATCAATTTGTGCAGGCCCTGAAAATAGCTACCTTGTCTATAGGTATGGAAATCAAGACAGCGTAGAGCTCACCTATCCTAAAGCGCAGGATTCCGAGTCATGGAAAAATTTCTCCTTCAGCAGCTATACAAGAGCAGCAGGAGAATCGAATGATCCTAAAGGAAATTATGAAATTGCATTTACTAATAATAATACAGAGTACTCTATCTATCAAGACTGGGGGTCGAAGAGCGACTATGAGGTCGGCATTATAATTAACGACAAAGGAAAAAATTATAAAATATTGGGTATTTCCAAAAGCCAAACTGGATCGCTTTCGCGGCTCGAAGGCTTTGAGGATTTGTTAGCTAACCAACAATAGAAAAGTGTCAGATATTTGAAACCTAAATGTAAAGCACCTATAGTGCCAAGTCAAAATAATGCGAGATAGATAATCTATTAAAGCAATATATTCTGACAAACTATTTATTTTAGAAGCAAATTAACCCTACTTTCTAACAATCCTGGAAACCTCGTATACCAGGTCTGATTCAAAGGCGACGGATGCGGCAGCGGATAGAGCGTCAACGTCTTGCGGTTGCCCTCCTCCGTTTCCAGGGTGACCTCGATGCTGTTTTCGAAGCGGTCTTCGTGCTTCCAGAAGGCTTCCAGGCGGGCGCGTTCTTCCTTAGGTTGGCCGATACCGAACCAGAGGAAGGCTTCGCGGCCGAAGGTGATGAGCTGGGTGCCATGCCAGTGCTCCACCAGCAGGTGGCGCATCAAGGGATGGAAGGTTTTCTTCACCCGTTCCGACCAGGCTTTGTTGCCCAGGGGTTTGTAGGGCACGGTGTTGGCCCAGAAGAATTGCTGGCTCAGGCTGCGGGTGGCTTCGAAGTCGGCCGGGGGTTGGCCGTGCAGGTGCTGGTAGAGGACCTTGCGGGCGATCTGGCCGCCGCTGCCGATGAAGGGTTCGCCGTACTTGACCTCGTCCCGCCCCGGATCGCGGCCGAAGAAGCCCAGGGGCGCATCGGGATCGCCCAGGCCGATGATGGGGTCCAGCGGGTCCTTGGCGAATTGTTCGTAGACCGGAAGATCGACACCCGGAAGATCGGCGGCGAGTTGGCGGAAGGCCTCGCGCTCTGCGGAAGACAGCGGCATGCAACAGGTCTCCATCGAGGAATTAATCCCTCCTGTAGAGCTCTGCCCTGCGGTTGACGTTCCGTAACGACTGGCGGGAAGGCAGCCTCGAAGCGATAGGGTAGACTGCCCGGCTCGAACGACCTCAAGGTGAATCCCGTTGATCAATCTGCTACGCAACGGCCTCGGCCAGGTGATCGTCGGCCTGGATCTGGTGACCCGGCCACGCAAGCTCAAGCGCAGTGAGCAGGCCCAGGCTGCCATCGAGGCGGAGCTGGCGCATCTGTCGCTCTATCAGTTCCAGGCCTGCCCTTTCTGCGTGAAGACGCGTCGGGCGCTGCATCGGCTGAACCTGCCGATCCGCCTCAAGGACATCAAGAAGGACCCGCAGCTGCGTGCCGAGCTGGAACAGGGCGGCGGCCGGGTGAAGGTGCCCTGCCTGCGCATCGACGAGGGCCATCAGAGCGTCTGGATGTACGAGTCGGACGACATCATCGCCTATCTGGAGCAGCGTTACGGCGAGCGGCCGGCGGCCTAAGGGTTCGGAGACATGCAGAGGTGGACAAGGCTGCGCCGTTGTCCACCCTTGTATCTCGACTACAGCCTCCTCAGGAGGTCATAGTCCCCGACTGATCATCGGGGGAGGATGGCAAGCCGTGTCCACCCTTAGGCCTTTGAGCTTGCAACGTAGATAGGCTGCCTCCGCCACACTCATCCCCAAGTTCGAACGGTATCTAGAGCCTCTAGAGCTCGTATTGCACAAGGTTGGACGGGATGACGTGATCGTGACTCATCTGAAGGAGGAGACATCATGGCCGTAGTGGTGGGCGTTGATATCGCCAAGCGCAGCTTCGATCTGGCGGTCCTGCAGTCCAACGGCAAGTACCGGACCAAGGGCAAGCTGAGCAACGACCCGTCAGGCTTCGCGGTCTTTGCAGACTGGCTGCAACAGCATGCCGAGCCAGGCGCTTGGATCGTGATGGAGGCCACGGGCATCTACCACGAAGCGCTCGCCGAGCACTTCCATGCTCTGGGCTACCGAATCGCAGTGCTCAATCCAGCACAGATCGCCCGCTATGCGCAAAGCCAGTTGCAACGCAGCAAGACGGACAAACTCGACGCCAAGCTGATCGCCACCTATGGCCAGCGGCATGAGGATAGTCTGCGAGACTGGCACCCGGAATCTGTGTCCATCCGCACGCTTCGCGCGCTGACCCGGCGCCTGGAGGACCTCCAATCGCTACGACAGATGGAGTTCAATCGGCTCGAGGTCAGCCCGGAAAAAGTCCAGGACTCCATCCGGGCAGTCTTGCAGCGGCTCGATGAGCAGATCGCCTGGACGCTTGAACAGATCAAACGCCATATCGACGACGATCCAGACTTACGTGGTAAGCGCGACCTGCTGGTGAGTATCGACGGCATCGCCGACAAGACCGCCGCTTTGATCCTGGCGGAGCTCGGCGATATCGACCGCTTCGCCAATGCCCGCGCCGTTACCGCCTTTGCTGGCTTGAACCCACGCCTACAGGAATCCGGTCTCGCGCGCGGCCATGCCTGCCTCTCGCGCATGGGATCAGTCCGCTTACGAAGTGCGCTATACCTACCCGCTGTCGTGGCGCTGACCTACAACCCGGCTATCAAGGCGCAAGCCGAGCGTCTGAAAGCCAGGGGCAAAAGAGGTAAACAAACCGTCTGCGCCGCCATGCGTAAGCTGCTGACCATCGCCTATGGCGTGCTCAAATCGGGCAAGCCTTTCGACCCTGCTTTAGCGATTGCACACTGAGGAACAAAGACGGTATCTACCGTCCGTCTCAGCCCAATCTAAAGGTCGCTCTCCTCGACCTTGCGTACCTTGCTGGCATCCAGGGTGTAGGACGCCTGGGCCAGGTCGTTGTCGACCGCCTCGGTGTGCAGGGTGCCGATGACCCAGTAGGGTTCGTAGATATCCGGCAGCGGCACGCCCTTGGGATAGCGCACCAGCACAATCTGGTTCGGCGGTGGCGGCGGGACATGGATACAGGCGCCCGGATAGGGCACCAGGAAGAATTCGCGGAAATTGCCCTTGGCGTCGGTCTCCAGGGGTACCGGAAAACCACCCAGGCGGATGGTCTTGCCATTCAAGGCCGCCACGGTACGAGTGGAGTGCATTACCGCGGGCAGGCGGCTGTCCTTCTGTTTGAGTCCACCCGGCGCGCCGAAGCCGCCGGGCGCTTCGGGTGTGTCATGGGTGATCTCGGGCATGGTTTCCAGGGCTCGACGGTCTTCCGCGGTGAGCAGGTCGAGCCAGTTGGTTTCCGGCGGTTCGCCCTTGGCGGCGTGAGTCAGCAGCGGCAGGCTGGCGAGCAGCAGGGTGATGAGCAGTCTGGACATGGGCAGGTAGCGGCGGCGCAAAAGATCGAGTGTGCGGTGCGGCGGGCCTAGGGTCCAGTGTTGCGCTGCGAGCCAGAGCGGTGTCCATAAAAAAGCCCCCGGGTCGACGGGCGACTCCGAGGGCTGAAACCTGTGCTGCTAGGGCTTCGCCGAGGCGAAGCACCGTCTTAGCGACGTTTGGTGATCATGCCGTAGATGAACAGCACGATGACGGCACCGACCACGGCACCGATGAAGCCTGCGCCCTGACCGGCCTGGTAGATGCCCAGGGCCTGGCCCAGGTAGGTGGCGACCACGGAGCCGACGATGCCCAGGATGATGGTCATGATCCAGCCCATGCTGTCGTCGCCCGGCTTGAGGAAGCGGGCAACCAGGCCGACGATGAGACCGATGATGATGGTTGCGATGATGCCCATGTGAAGAATCCCCTGTTTGAGTGCTGGTAGGACGACGCGCGTCAGCAGGCGTCGTTGTACTCTCCGACAGTCGGTGGTCCGTCGAGGTTCAGGGAAAAACGGTTTCCGCATGCGGAAACCGTTTGGCATCAGTCCTGGATCAGGGCTTCCAGGGTGGCGATGCGGGTCTGCAGGGTCGCTAAGTCGGCGCTGCGCAGGGTGGCATGGCCGACCTTGCGCCCGGCCTTGAAGGCCTTGCCGTAGTGGTGCAGGTGGCAGTCTTCCAGGGCGGTGACAGCGGCTACCGGGGGGACCGAACCGATGAAGTTGACCATGGCACTCTCGCCGACCTTGGCGGTGGAGCCCAGCGGCAGGCCGGCCACGGCACGCAGGTGGTTCTCGAACTGGCTGCACTCGGCGCCTTCGATGGTCCAGTGCCCGGAGTTGTGCACCCGCGGGGCGATCTCGTTGGCCTTGAGGCCACCCTCGACCTCGAAGAATTCGAAGGCCAGCACGCCAACGTAGTCGAGTTGCTCCAGCACGCGACGGGCATAGTCCTCGGCAAGGGCTTGCAGCGGATGGTCGGAGCTGGCCACCGACAGCCGCAGGATGCCGCTCTCGTGGGTGTTGTGTACCAGCGGATAGCTGCGCACCTCGCCATCGCGACCGCGCACGGCCACCAGGGAGACTTCTCCGGTGAAGGGCACGAAGCCTTCCAGCAGCAGGGGCACGCTGCCCAGTTCGGCGAAGGCGCCGGCCACGTCTTCCGGCTGGCGCAGGACCTTCTGGCCCTTGCCGTCGTAGCCCAGGGTGCGGGTCTTGAGCACCGCCGGCAGACCGATGCGGGCCACGGCGGCGTCCAGGTCAGCCTGGGAGAGGATGTCGGCGAACGCCGGGGTGGGGATGCCCAGGTCGCGGAACATGGACTTCTCGAACAGCCGATCGCGAGCGATGCGCAGGGCTTCGGCGGACGGATAGACCGGGACGAATTGCGAGAGGAAGGCCACGGTCTCGGCCGGAACGCTCTCGAATTCGAAGGTGACCAGATCGACTTCGTCAGCCAGCTGGCGCAGGTGGTTCTGGTCACCGTAGTCGGCGCGCAGGTGCTCACCGAGCGCCGCAGCGCAGGCGTCCGGGGCCGGATCGAGGAAGGCGAAGTTCATGCCCAGCGGGGTGCCGGCCAGGGCGAGCATGCGGCCCAGCTGGCCGCCACCGATGACGCCGATCTTCATGCCTGGTCCCTCGGATCGGGGTTGTCCAGCACGGTGCGGGTCTGCTCTTCGCGGAAGGCGTTCAACCGCTCTTGGTACTCGGGATACTTGCCGCCGAGGATGCTGGCGGACAGCAAGGCGGCGTTGATCGCACCGGCCTTGCCGATGGCCAGGGTGGCGACCGGTACGCCGGCGGGCATCTGCACGATGGACAGCAGGGAGTCGACGCCCGAGAGCATGGACGACTGCACCGGCACGCCGAGCACCGGTAGGTGGGTCTTGGCGGCGCACATGCCCGGCAGGTGGGCGGCGCCTCCGGCTCCGGCGATGATCACTTCGATACCGCGACCGGCCGCCTCTTCGGCGTACTGGAACAGCAGATCGGGGGTGCGGTGGGCGGAGACCACCTTCACTTCGTGGGGAATGCCCAGCTTGTCCAGCATGTCGGCGGTGTGGCTCAGGGTGGACCAGTCGGACTTGGAGCCCATGATCACGCCTACGAGTGCGCTCATCGTCGTGCCTCTGAAATGAAGAAGCCACGCGGAGGTAGAGCGTGCGAAAGCGTCGCGAGCGAAGGACGAGCCAGGCGAAAATCGTCGAAAAAGCGCAGTTTACGCCGGGTAAATGAGCATTTTGAGACGATTTTCAACGCCGCTCGGTCGAGCGCAGTAGCTTTCGTGCGTTCTACCACGTGGCTTGGGAAATGAGCGGCCTAGTATAGACGAAAGCGTTGCGTACAGTGCCCTTGTACCGGGTATCTCCCGTCGCCTGGAAGACCGAGAGTGACGTCTTGGGTATGGACGGCGGCACGGGACGAAAAACGTGGCCGGGTTTCTGGGTGAATGAGGTGGGATCGGGGGGAGAGCGCCCTCACCCCAGCCCTCTCCCGCAGACGGGAGAGGGGGTGGATCGGCGTGGAATGAGGGCGTTGGTGTCTATCGCGGCCATGGCGGTTCGCTGCGGCGACCGCTCCTACAGGCCACCGTAGGTTGGGTTGAGCGCAGCGAAGCCCAACAGTGTCTCGGAGCCCGGGCAATGTTGGGCTTCGACGATGGAGCCGTCTCAACCCAACCTACGGTCTCTCGCGGCCATGGCGGTTAATACAGAGCGGCCGCGTCGGCGGACCGCCATGGCCGGATAAAGCCTGGCCTCAGATCCCTACGTCCGGCAGTGTCGGACGGGTTTCCAGGGCCTTGGCCATCAGGCGTTCGACGAAAGTGCGATCCGCTTCTGGCAGAGCCAGGCGCGGCGGACGGGTCAGGGCGCTGCCGCGGCCGGCGAGTTCTTCGCAGAGCTTGATGCACTGCACCAGATCCGGGCGGGCATCCAGGTGCAGCAGCGGCATGAACCATTCGTAGAGCGGCATGGCTTCGGCGAAGCGGCCAGCCTTGGCCAGGCGGAAGATGGTTTCGCCTTCGGTGGGGAAGATGTTGGACATGCCCGAGACCCAGCCCTCGGCGCCCACGGCGATGCTCTCCAGCACCACGTCGTCGAGACCGGCGAACAGCACGAAGCGGTCGCCCACCTCGTTGCGCACGTCGATGAAGCGGCGGGTGTCGCCGGAGGAATCCTTGAAACAGACGATGTTGTCGACGTCGGCCAGGGAGATGAGGATGTCCGGGGTGACATCGTTCTTGTAGATGGGCGGGTTGTTGTAGACCATCAGCGGCAGGTCGAGGGCGCTGGCCACGCTGCGGAAGTGGGCCGCGGTCTCGTGGGGCTTGGCCGAGTAGACCAGGGCCGGCATGAGCATGATGCCGTCGGCGCCGGCGCGCCCTACCGCCTGGGCGGTGCGGGTGGCATTGAGGCTGGTGAATTCGGCCACGCCGCAGATCACCGGTACGCGCCCGCCGGCGGCGTCCTTGGCGACCTCCACCAGGGAGATCTTTTCTTCCAGGGTCAGGGAGGTGTTCTCGCCCACGGTGCCGCACATCACCAGACCGGAGACGCCATCGCGTACCAGGTTGCTGATCACGCCATGGGTCTTCTCCAGGTTGACCGAGAAGTCATCGTTGAATTGGGTGGTGACGGCGGGAAAGACGCCGCTCCAGTTGACGCGGGGAGTGCTCATGCGGGGGTTTCCTCCAGACGGGAACGGGGCTTGAGAGAGTCGCGGTATTGCCGGGGCGACAGGCCGGTGAGACGGCGGAACTGGCGGCTGAAGGCGCTGTGGTCGGTGTAGCCACAGGCCAGGGCCACCTCGGTGACGGGCAGATCGCGGGCCAGCAGGCGCGAGGCGGCGTCGAGCCGGGCCTTGTGCAGCAGCTGCTGGGGCGTGAGACGCAGGATGCGCTTGCACTGGCGCTCCAGCTGGGAGACCGACAGTCCCACCCGCTGGCTCAGTTCGCCCACCGAAAGAGGCTGGGCATAGTGCTCGCGCAGATAGCGATCGACCTCGGCCACCTTGGCGTGGGCCGGATGATCGGCGGCCGGCGCCTGCAGATCGTGGGAGATGCCGGCCATGCCCATCAGCTGGCCCTGGGCGTCGTGCAGCGGCAGCTTGCGGGTCAGGCACCAGCCGGGGGTGCGACCGGCGTAGAGGTGCAGCTCCAGTTGGTCGTCCAGCGCCAGGCCTTCGCGCAACACGCGGCGATCCTGCTCGGCGTAGGCGCCCCCCAGGGGCGCGGGAAAGACTTCCTCGGCGGTCTTGCCGAGCAATTCGGCGACGCTCTCGTAGCCGCAGCGTTGGGCCAGGGTCAGGTTGACCAGCACATAGCGCGCCTCCAGATCCTTGACGAAGAACACCACGCCGGGGATGGCGTCGAGCAGCGGTGCCACCAGGCTCAGGCTGGCGAGCAGCGCGGGCAGGTCGGCGGGCCGGGCGCGGCTCAGGGCGTCCAGGTGGGCGGCGGGGGTCATGCGTCGTCCTCGGTCAGGGTCAGGAGGCTGTCGATACGGGTGGGTTGCAGCGGAAAGCGTGGGGCCGGTGGCGTCCAGCCGAGCAAGACACGGGTGGCCTGGCCGCAGATGCGGCCCTGGCAGGCGCCCATGCCGCAGCGACTGCGCAGCTTGGCCTGGGTCCAGTCGGCATGGCCGACCAGGGCGCCGAGGGAAACATCCTCGCAGCGGCAGACCAGGGTGTCCGGTCGGGCCAGGCGGGCGATGGCGGGATTGAGGGCGAAGGTCTGCGCCAGTTGGGCGGCAAAGCGGCGCCAGGCGCGGGCTTCAGGCTGCGCGGCACGGGCGGCCTCGAGCTGGTCGCTGGCGACCAGGCCGGCGATGCGGCCGGTGGCCTGGGCCAGTTCGTTGCCGCCGATGCCAGTGCATTCGCCGGCGGCCAGGATGTGCGGCTGAGCGGTGCGCTGCAGGTCATCCACGGCCACGGCGCCGTCCAGGGTCGTGCAGCCCAGGCTCTGGGCCAGTTCGACATTGGGCACCAGGCCGTAGCCACAGGCCAGGCGGTCGCAGGCTATCTCCCAGCGCCGTTCGCCCTGGCGCAGGCGCACGGCTTCGAGGCGGTCGGTGCCGAGGGCGGCTTCGACCCAGGTAGCGGGACTGTAGCGGGGCGTGGCCAGGGTCAGCGCCTGGCGCAGTTTGTTCGGCCAGCGCCAGAGTCCCAGGCCGAAGTCGAGCACGGCGCGGCGTTCGGCCTGTTCAGCGACCAGGGCTACCCGTGCGCCGGCTTGGCGCGCCGTGGCGGCGCTGGCCAGCAGCAGCGGCCCGGTGCCGGCGACGACGAGGCGCTCACCGGCGACCTCGACACCGCCCTTGATCAAGGCCTGCAAGCCGCCGGCCCCGGTCACGCCGGGCAGCGTCCAGCCCGGGAAGGGCAGCAGCAATTCGCGGGCGCCGGTGCAGAGGATGAGGGTGTCGAAAGTCAGGGGGCGGCTGCCCGTCGCGTCCTCCAGCAGTAGCTGGTGCGTGCCTAGGACAGCGGCGACGCGGGTCTGGGTGAGCAGAGTGACGTCTGCCGGCAGCTGGCCGACTTCGGCGGCGACCTGGCCCGCTCGGGCACGCCAGATCTGCCCGCCTGGCAGGGGGTTGTCGTCCAGCAGCGTCAGGTTCAAGCCCCGGCCGCTGGCAGCACGCGCGGCAGCGAGACCAGCCGGGCCGGCGCCGATGATGAGCAGGTCGCAATGTTGGGTCGTCATGGCAGTCGCTCCACCTGCATGCCGTCCTGGCAAGGGGTCTGGCAGGCCAGGCGGCGTACGCCGTCGACCTGCACCCGGCATTCCTGGCAGATGCCCATGCCACAAAAGGGCGCCCGGGCTTCACCGCCTACCGAGCGCCGCGCCGCGGGATCGCGACTCTTGGCCAGGGCCGCCGTGAGCAGGCTGCCGGGGCGGACCTCCAGGCGTTCGCCGTCGATGGTCAGGGTCAGCATGCCTGGCTCCTCGGGGTGGTCACGAAACGGCTGGGCGCGAAGGGTTCCACGTGGAACCCCGGCTGTTCGCCGAACAGACTGGCGACTATGGCTTCGGCAGTGGCGGGCGCGGTGGTGACGCCCAGGCCTTCGTGACCGACCGCTAGCCACAGCCCCGGCTGGTCGGGATGGGCGCCGATCAAGGGCAGGCCATCGGGGCTGGCGGCGCGCTGGCCGGTCCAGCCGCGGATCAGCGAGGTATGCGTCAGGCCGGGCAGGAAGTCCAGGGCGCGGCGCAGCAACTGGCCGACCACGGCGGGCTCCACGTCCCTATCCGGGCGCTCGAATTGCCGCGAGGAGCCGATCAAGAGTTGTCCGGAGGGCCGCGGCTGGACGTTGAAGGCCACCGAAGCACCGCTGCTGGCATGGGCGCTGGCGCCGTAGCCGATCTCCACCAACTGATGGTGGATCTGCGCAGGATAGCGATCGGTGATCAGCAGGTGGCCCTTCTTGGGCACCAGCGGCAGCTCCGGGCAGAGACTCGCGGCCTGCAGGCCAGCGGCGAGCACCACGGCATCGGCGGTCAGCCAGCGCCCGTCGTCCAGGCGCACGCGTTGACCTTCGACGGCAGTCACTCGGGCACGTTGACACTCGATCAGTGGCGAGCGCTGCAGCAGCCAGGCGGCGACCACCGGGGCATAGAGCAGACCGTCGCCGGGTACTTGCAGGCTGCCGGCCAGGGCAGTCAGCGCCGGCTCGGCGGCGGCGGTCGCCGCAGCGTCCAGCGGCTGGTTGGCGATACCCTGGGCATCCAATCGGGCACGCTTCTGCTCGATGAGGTCGAGTTCAGCGGCATCGCGGGCCAGCCAGAGGGTGCCGCAGTTGCGGTAGTCGGCGGCGCTCGGCAATTGCGGCACCAGCTCACGCCAGAGCGCCAGGGAGCGGGCGCTCAGGGTCAGTTCGGCGGGGTCGTCGTCCATCACCACCAGGTGGCCCATGCCAGCGGCGGAGGCGCCGGGCAGGCCGGCGTCCAGCACCCGCACGCGGCAGCCACGCGCGGCCAGGGCCGCGGCGCAGCTGGCACCGACGATGCCGCCGCCGACGACGAGGACGTCCGCCACCTTCTTCACCCCGGAATACCCCAGGCGAAGGGATCGTCTTCGGCCAACAGTAGGGTCGCTTCGGCCATGACGTGGGCACGGCCACGGATCACCGGCAGGATGCGGCCTTCATCGCCGGGCTGATAATGGGCTTCGAAGCGACTGCCGATGACACTGGCCTGGCGCCAGACGGCACCGGGCGCCAGGTCGCCGTCAGCCGCCAGGCAGGCCAGCTTGGCGCTGGTGCCGGTGCCGCAGGGCGAACGGTCGTAGGCGCGGCCCGGGCAGAGCACGTAGCTGCGGCTGTCGGCGCCGTCCGGGTCGTCGGCGAAGAGTTCGATGTGATCGATATGGCCGCCCTGCGCGCCGGTGATGCCGGCGGCTTCCAGAGCACCGCGCAAGGCCAGGCTGAAGGCGAGCAGGCCGTCGAGGTTGTCGGGCGCAACGCGCTGGCCGTGATCGGCACAGAGGAAGAACCAGTTGCCGCCCCAGGCGATGTCGCCGCTGACAGCGCCGTGGCCAGGAATCTCTACCTGTACGGCCTGGCGGTAGCGGTAGGCCGGCACATTGCGCACGCTGACGCTGCCGTCCTCGTGCAGGGTGGCGGTGACGTCCCCTACCGGCGTCTCGATCAGGTGGTCGCCCGGGCCGATCCGGCCGAGATGGGCCAGGGACACCACCAGACCGATGGTGCCGTGGCCGCACATGCCGAGATAACCGACCTCGTTGAAGAACACCACGCCAGCGCTGGCGGCAGGCGATACCGGCTCGCAGAGCAGCGCACCCACCAGCACCTCGTTGCCGCGCGGTTCGCGCATGCAGGCCCGGCGGAAGGCATCGTGCTCGCTAGCCAGGCGGCTGCGGCGTTCGGCCATGCTGCCGTGGCCGAGCTCGGGAAAACCGTCCAGCACCAGGCGCGTGGGTTCACCGCCGGTGTGGGAGTCGATGACGCGGATGCGCTGCATGGCTGACCTCCGTGAGAGAGGCTCCAGTGTCGCGCAGATGACGGCAAAAGGCTTGCAGGACGTCGGCTATCGAAATGCCGAAATCAGCATAATTCAATACCGCCGATCAGCCGCTGTGGCTTTGCGTCTCCAGATGCCGCCAGACCTGCTGCACCAGTCGCTTGCGCAACAGGGCACAGCGATAGAGGCGGATCTCCAGGCTGACCTGCCAGGCGGCATCGCCACAGATCGCCAGCTCGCCACGGGCCAGTTCCGCCGCCACCGACAGCTGCGGCACCCAGGCCACGCCCAGGCCCTGCAGCGCCATGGTCTTGAGGCTGTCGGCCATGGCGGTTTCGTAGAGGGTCACGGCGCGCAACTTGCGCTGGCGCAAGAGCAGATTCACCGAGCGACCGAGAAAGGCACCGGCGCTGTAGGCCAGCAGCGGCACGCTGCTCTGCCCGTCGAGCTGGAACAGCGGCCGGCCTTCGCCATCGGTGGCGCAGACCGGCAGCATGGCGGTGTGCGCCAGGTGCAGCGAGGGGAACAGCTCCGGATCCATCTGCAGGGCGGCATCGGGATCATGGAAGGCCAACATCAGGTCGCAGGCGCCGTCGCGCAGGGCGTGGATGGCGTCGCCGACGTTGGTCGCCACCAGGCGGCTGGCCAGCGCCAGGCCCTGGCCGCGCAGACCGGCGATCCACTGCGGAAAGAAGCCCAGCGCCAGGGAATGGGCGGCGGCGAATTGCAGCACCTCGCCCTGCCCGCCTTCGAGGTGGTGCAGGTGGCGTACCGTCTCGCCCAGCTGCTCCACCACGCTGCGCGCCGTGACCAGAAACAGCTGACCGGCTTCGGTGAGGCTGACCGGCGTATGGGATCTGTCCACCAGGGTCAGGCCGACGCTTTCCTCCAGCGCGCGGATGCGGCGGCTGAAGGCGGGCTGGGTGACGAAGCGCTTTTCGGCGGCCTGGGAAAAGCTGTGGGTGGCGGCCAGGGCGATGAAGTCTTCCAGCCATTTGAATTCGATGTTCATGGCACCTATACGTCGTCGACTTGCGCGAGGTCACACCGGGAGTTATGCCGATCCGGCATGAGCCTTGGCGGAACGGCATTGGCCGGGATCGGCTGAGAGGCCTAGATTCTAAGCCATCGCGGCGCTCGCCGCTTGATCGAAGCCCAAGGCCATCATGTCCATCTCTGCATCACCCGTCCGCCTCGAAAAAGATCTCCTCGGTACTCTCGACGTCCCCGCCGACGCCTACTACGGCATCCAGACCCTGCGCGCCGTGCAGAACTTCCGCCTCTCCGGCGTGCCGCTCGGGCACTATCCGAAGCTGGTGGTGGCCCTGGCCATGGTCAAGCAGGCCGCGGCCGACGCCAACTACCGCCTCGGCCATCTGCCGGCAGAGAAACACCAGGCGATCGTTGATGCCTGCTCGCGCATCATCCGCGGCGAATTCCACGACCAGTTCGTGGTGGACATGATCCAGGGCGGTGCCGGCACCTCGACCAACATGAACGCCAACGAGGTGATCGCCAACGTGGCGCTGGAGATCCTCGGCCATGCCAAGGGTGAGTATCGCTACCTGCACCCGAACAACGACGTCAACATGGCGCAGTCGACCAACGACGCCTACCCCACCGCTATCCGCCTGGGCCTGTTGCTCGGTCATGACGCCCTGCTCGCCAGCCTGGACAGCCTGATCACCGCCTTCGCCGCCAAGGGGGTGGAATTCGCCGAGGTGCTGAAGATGGGCCGCACCCAGCTGCAGGACGCGGTGCCCATGACCCTCGGCCAGGAATTCCATGCCTTCGCCACCACCCTGGGCGAGGACTTGGCGCGGCTGAAGAGCCTGGCGCCGGAGCTGCTCACCGAGGTCAACCTGGGCGGTACCGCCATCGGCACCGGCATCAACGCCGACCCCGGCTACCAGCTGCTAGCCGTGCAGCGCCTGGCGGAGATCAGCGGCCAGCCGCTCAAGCCCGCCGCCGACCTGATCGAGGCCACCTCGGACATGGGCGCCTTCGTGCTGTTCTCCGGCATGCTCAAGCGCACCGCGGTGAAGCTGTCGAAGATCTGCAACGACCTGCGCCTGCTCTCCAGCGGTCCGCGCACCGGCATCAACGAGATCAACCTGCCGCCACGCCAGCCGGGCAGTTCCATCATGCCGGGCAAGGTCAATCCGGTGATTCCCGAGGCGGTCAACCAGGTGGCCTTCGAGATCATCGGCAACGACCTGGCGCTGACCCTGGCGGCCGAGGGCGGCCAGTTGCAGCTCAACGTCATGGAGCCCTTGATCGCCTACAAGATCTTCGACTCCATCCGCCTCTTGCAGCGCGCCATGGACATGCTGCGCGAGCACTGCATCACCGGCATCACCGCCAACGTGGAGCATTGCCGCCGCCAGGTGGAGCACTCCATCGGCCTGGTCACCGCGCTCAACCCCTACCTCGGCTACGAGACCTCCACCCGCATCGCCAAGACGGCGCTGGAAAGCGGCCGGGGCGTGCTGGAACTGGTACGCGAGGAGAATCTGCTGGACGAGGCGACCCTGGACGACATCCTGCGCCCGGAAAACATGATCGCGCCGCGACTGGTGCCGTTGAAGGCCAAGGTCTGACGGCAATGCTCAGGGGCAGTAGCCTACTCGACCGAAAGGCTGCCACCCCGGTGAATCCTTGCAGGCGCTGGTTCGGCTGCCGGCCACCTGAGCCCCCTAGCATGTCCTGAGCGTTGCAGACCGCCGAAGGTTTCCAAAGCAGGCCTGGAGCCGGATCAAAGCTGGCGGTTGAGGACCACAGCACCCAAAACAGACCGAATGGTAGCCAATGGCTACCATTCGGCGCCTTCTTCACCCTGGCCAGGAACCAACGCGGGCGCCAAGGGACTGACCCTGCTTAAGAGATCCAACCAGATCCCTCTGCCAGGTACGGCCGATGCCTCTCAATCTCACTCTCGCCCGAGCGCTGGAGCAACCTTTCTGGGCCCTGCGCTTCGAGCCCGAGCTGGAACAGCACTATCAGCACGACATCGCCTGGTCACGGCGCCGTCATCTACGCATCAGCCTGACAGTGGCCATCCTGGCCTACGCTTGCTTTTCGATCTGGGACTGGATTCTGCTGACGGACACCTTCTGGGCCGTCACCATCCACAGCCTCCTGGTGGTACTGGGCGGGAGCGGCGTCTTGCTCACCTTGCGCGTGCTGCCGGCGGAGCATCCCCTACGCGAGTGGCTGGGTATCCTGCCCAGCGTGCTGGCCTACGGCCCGCCCCTGCTGCAGGTCGACGCCAGCGATGCCGCCCATCGCGCCCTCTGGCTGGCGATCCTGCCGCTGCTGATCCTCTACACCAATAGTTGCATCGCACCGCCATTGCGCCAGGCTGCGGTACACAGCGCCATCGCCCTGCTGGCCATCGGTCTGGCGATCCATATCCACGCCCTGCCGGTCCTGGAAGCCTCCCTGGTATTCACCCTGGCCCTGGCCACCACCCTCTTCACCCTGCTGGCGAATTTCTGGATGGAGCGGGCGCAGCGACGGGGCTATCTGCTGGTACTACGCGACCGCTTGCACAACGAGGAGCTGGCGGCCACCAATCGCATCCTGGAACAGCAATCCGCGACCGATCCCTTGACCGGCGTGGCCAACCGCCGGGCGCTGATGCAGGTACTCGCCACGGCGCTGCCGCGTCGGCACCGCCAGTCACTGCTGCTGTTGATGATCGATGTCGACCACTTCAAGGCCTTCAACGACCGCTACGGGCATCCGGCCGGCGACCGTTGCCTGAGGAGGGTCGCCGCCGCCCTCGCCGGACAGTTGCGCACCGGTGATTGCCTGGCGCGCTATGGCGGTGAAGAATTCGCCGTCCTCTATAACCCGACCGCGGATGAAGACCTCGACCAGATCATCCAGCGGCTGCTCGACGCGGTGCGCCAACTGGAGATTCCCCACCCGGGCAATACCGGGGCCGGACGACGGGTCACCGTCAGCATCGGCGGCGCCTGCGCTGGGCCTCATCACACCAGCGTCGAAGCCTTCATCGAGGCCGCCGATCGCCAGCTCTACTGGGCCAAGCAAGCCGGCCGCGATCAGGCGCGGCTGGAGCGCTGCGATGAGGAGCTGGCGCTCCCCGCGGGGATCTCCTAACCCAGGCGATAGACCCGGTCGACGAGCATCGCGCTGGCCAGGCGTTGGCGCAGATCGTCGTCCAGCCTGGGGTCCCGCCAGTCGTAGAGGCCGATGCGGCCATAGGCCTCCCCGCGGCGCGGGCGGGTACCGAGATACTCCCAGACCACGCGGGTACAGGCCGGCTCGCGCCGGTCGGAAGCGCTGACGCCCAGTTTGAGGCCATTGAGGCGGTCGATGCGGTTGCGCGCGCTGGGCAGCAGGACCGTTTGCGACAGCTCGTTGCCGGTCAAGGACTCGTAGTCGGTGAAGAACAGCCGGCTTTCCAGGCTCATGGCCAGGCCCAGGTAGCGAAAGCGCGCCTGGCTGGTGGCCTCGCCCTGCCGGCGCAGGCGCTCGAAGCGCACGTAGCGAAAGACCCCGTCCTCTTCGAACAGCCGCACCAGGCCACAGAGCACCACCCCCGGCGTGGACAGCGACGGATAGTACTCATGGTAGTAGCCCTGGTAGCGCGCCAGGCCTTCCTGGCGACTCGCCAGCAGCGCCAGGGTCTGCCCGGCCCAACCGGATTCGACGCCAGCCGGCTCGCCCAGCCGGGCCGCGAACTGGCGATGCGGCAGGTGCAGTTCGGCCGCCGGCAAGGCGAAGAAATCGGCCAGCCGCTGGAGGTTGTAGGGCGACGGACGGCTCTGGCCATTGAGGTAGCGATTGAACTGGGCGCGATTGATGCCCACGGCGCGACAGACGGCGGCAATCGAGCGGTGATGCCGGCAGAGCAGTTGCAGATTGGCGGAAAAATCGCTCATGAACCCTGCCCGAACTTGACAGACGGCCGGAAAACTAGCATCAAGTCGCGCCATTTTGAAGCGAGGCGCGGAATTGTCCACGCCGGTGGGATAGCCGAACCTAGACGCCCGGTCCGATTCACTGCCCGATCCGCGCGGACCGATCCATGCCAGAGCCCATTCCGGTCATATCCCCATGACGGGAAGCGGTTCTGGCATGGCTATCCCACAATAATAGCCCCACGGCGTGCGAGCCGGCCTTGGGGCATCACTAGCATGCTCGAGGATTCTCCATGCACTACCTAGAAATGCTCAACGACTTCCTGTCCGGCCATGTGCTCATCGTGCTGATCGTCGGCCTGGGCAGCTATTTCACCCTGCGCTCGCGGTTCGTGCAGGTCCGCCATTTCCGGCACATGTTCACCGTGTTCAAGGAATCCCTGCGCAACAGCGGTGACGGCCTGAGCTCCTTCCAGGCGCTGATGCTCAGCCTGGCTGGCCGCGTGGGTGCCGGCAACATCGCCGGCGTGGGCCTGGCCGTGACCCTGGGTGGCCCCGGCGCGGTGTTCTGGATGTGGGTGACTGCCCTGGTCGGCATGGCCAGCAGCTTCTTCGAGTGCACCCTGGCGCAGGTCTACAAGCGCGCCGACGGCGACGGCCTCTATGTGGGTGGTCCGGCGTACTACATCCAGCACGGCCTCAACAAGCGCTGGATGGCGCTGATCTTCTCGGGCTTGTTGCTGGTGACCTACGGCTTCGCCTTCGTCGGCTTGCAATCCTTCACCGTGACCCATTCGCTGGAGAACGCCTTCGGCCTGCCGGTGCAGTACACCGGGATCGCCCTCGCCGTGCTGCTGGGCCTGGTGTTCATCGGCGGCATCAAGCGCATCGCCGCGGTCTCCGACATCCTGGTGCCGATCAAGACCCTGGCCTACATCGCCGTCACCCTCTATGTGATCGTCACCCAGATCGACCTGGTGCCCGGCACCCTGCTGACCATCGTCAAGAGCGCCTTCGGCCTGGAGCCGGCCTTCGCCGGCCTGCTCGGCGCCGCCATCACCATGGGCGTCAAGCGTGGCGTCTTCGCCAACGAAGCCGGTCTGGGCGCGGCGCCCAACGTCGCCGCCGTGGCCGCGGTCAAGCACCCGGCTGCCCAGGGCGTGGTGCAGGCCTTCAGTGTCTTCCTCGATACCTTCGTCATCTGCACCTGTACCGCCCTGCTGATCCTGCTGTCGGGTTTCTACACCCCGGGTTTCGAAGGCGACGGCATCGTCCTGACGCAGAACTCCCTGGCCGCGGTGGTCGGTGACTGGGGCCGCATCTTCATCAGCGTCGCCCTGTCGCTGTTCGTCTTCACCTGCATCCTCTACAACATCTACCTGGGCGAGAACGGCCTGCGCTACCTGCTCGGCCGCGGCAAGGCCGTGCTGCTCGGCTATCGCGGCCTGGTGCTGGTGCTGATCTGCTGGGGCTCGATGCAGAACCTGACCACGGTGTTCGCCTTCGCCGACATCACCATGACCTGCCTGGCCTTCGTCAACCTGATCGCCCTGGCTCTGCTGATCAAGGTCGGCATGCGCGTGCTCAACGACTACGACGCCCAGCGCCGCGCCGGTGTCGACCAGCCGGTGTTCGACGCCGAGCAGTTCCGCGACTTGGACCTGGATCGCCAGGCCTGGCCGTCGCCGGATCGCCTGGAAGACACCGTCGCCGAAGCCCGCGCCGCACAGCCGCGCCAGGCGCACTGAGCGAGTCCGCGCTGACGTTGGGCTTCGCTGCGCTCAACCCAACCTACGCACTGCCGTAGGTTGGGTTGAGGCGGCTCCACCGCCGAAGCCCAACAACCCCCGAACCACGACCCCGCGATAATCCTGCACGGCCAGATCTCCAGGAATTCCCATGAGCGCTCCCTACCTGCACATCCTCTACACCGGCGGCACCATCGGCATGCAACAGACCGCCGCCGGCCTGGCCCCCGCCGCCGGTTTCGAGGCCCGCATCCATGCCCTGCTGGCGAGTCGCCCGGAACTGGGCACGCCGGCCTGGCAGCTGCAGGAGCTGCTGCCGTTGATCGACAGCGCCAACATGAATCCCGCCGCCTGGGAGCGCATGGCCCAGGCCATCCTCGCTGCCGCCGCCGATCCGGCCTGCCGCGGCGTGCTGGTGCTGCACGGCACCGACACCCTGGCCTACAGCGCCGCCGCCCTGGCCTTCCGCCTGCTGGGACTGCGCATTCCGGTGCTGCTCACTGGCTCCATGCTGCCGGCCGGCGTGCCGGACAGCGACGCCGACGGCAACCTGGCCGATAGCTTCGCCGCCTTCGCCAGCGGTCTAGCGCCGGGCGTGCAGGTGCAGTTCCATGGCGAGCGCCTGCCCGCCGCGCGCTGCACCAAGCAGGCCAGCAGCGGCTGGAAAGCCTTCGTGGAAAGCGCACGGCCGCGCAGTGGCGAGCCCCTGGTCGCGTCGCCTGCAGCGCTGGGATTCGACCAGCCGCGCCAACCGGTGCGCGTCGCGGTACTGCCACTGTTTCCGGGGGTAGACGGCACGACCCTGCGCGGCCTGGCCGGTAGCGGACTGCACGGCTTGGTGCTGGAGTGCTACGGCAGCGGCACGGGGCCGGCGGATGACGCCGACTTCCTTGCCGCCCTGGCCGAGCTGCGCGACGCGGGTACCCTGGTGGTCGCGGTCAGCCAAGGTGCCCGGGGTACGGTGGAACTGGGTACCTATGCCGCCGGCAGCGGCCTGGCCGATGCGGGGGTCATCTCCGGTCGTGGCATGACTCGTGAGGCTGCCCTGGGCAAGCTGCACGCCCTGCTCGGCGCCGGTCTGGACCGGGCTGCGGCAGCCGAGTGGGTCGGGCGTAATCTGTGCGAGGAGCTGTGATCGTCGGCTAGGTGCCGGCTGCTCCCTCACCCCGGCCCTCTCCCAGGGGGAGAGGGGGCGCTTGGGTAGACGCCGCAGCAAGGCAGTGACCCTGCCAAGCCAGGCGTGAGCCGTGCGCACGCGCTAACACCCAGCACGCCAAAGCCTATCGGAGCATCCCCTCTCCCTCTGGGAGAGGGCCAGGGTGAGGGTGCGCTTGAAGCCTGACAGCCCCAACCCATAGCGCCGAAGTCCATCTGAGTGCCCCCTCTCCCTCAGGGAGAGGGCCGGGGTGAGGGTGCGCTTGAAGCCTGACAGCCCCAAGCCCTTCGCACCAAACTCCTTCTGAGCGCCCCCTCTCCCTCAGGGAGAGGGCCGGGGTGAGGGCAACCCCTAGCGCCTAACCAGCCCCTACAGCGCCTCGCGCCACAGGCTCACCGCCATCTCCGCCGTGGCCCCCGGCGCCACGGTCAAGACATCGTCCATCACCCGCGCGGTCTCGATGCACAGCATGCCGGGCCAGGCGTCGTTGGCGAACTGGCTGAGGCGCGCCGCCTTGTCGATCCAGGGATTCCACAGCACCGCCGAATGGCTATTGCGGGTCTCGACGAACAGCCGACGCTGCCACTGGGCATCACGGATCGCCAGGCGTGCTGGCAGGCCGACATAGACTCGGTCGGTCTCGGCGGTGATGGTCGGCTCGCCGTTCTGCCGCTTGCGGGTCCAGCCGTCCAGGCAGTCGTAGTAGTCGGCGTTGGCCAGGCCTTCGATGCCCACCTCGCGCACGTCGCTCACGGCGAAATAGGTGTGCAGCGCCTGGCTCAGCACCAACGGGTGATCTTCCAGGTTGCTCACGCTCAGGGTCAGCTCCAGGCGCTCGCCGACGCTCAGGCTCAGGGTCAATTCGGTGGCATGGGGCCAACCGGGGGTGGTCTCGGCGGAGGTGCGGTGGTGGAAGTCCAGGCGCACGCGGTCCGTGTCCACCTCGACGCCCCCGGCCTGCCAGGCCACCTGACGCGCCAGGCCATGGGCCGGGGCGTCCGCCGTGGTGGTGCACATGGCCTGGACCTCGGCCGGATTCTTCAGCAGGTCGCCGAACCAGGGCCAGCAGATCGGGATACCGCCGCGGATCGGGGTACCGGGCTCGAACACGGCTTCCGGATTGCCCCAGACGATGTCCGGCTCGCCGTCGAAGCCATAGCGCAGGACGTGGGCGCCCTGGCAGGCCACCAGGGCTTCGGCCTGGCCGACGCGGATGCGCCAGACGGGCAGTTTGCCCAGTTGGATCTGTTCGACGAGGGGGGCAGCGGACATAGGATGACTCCTGGAAAAGGTGAGAGGCGACTGTAGTCCAGTCCATGACCGGGCTCCAGCCAGGCATAGACCGCAGCGACGGCAAAGTCTCACAGCGTCGTCCGGTTCTCAGGTCCAGCGGACAAGGCTCGGCTAGACTGCCAGCCCCTATGCTCAGGAATTGACCGGCCATGTCAGGTATCCCCCGCCGTCACCTCGCGTTCGGCCTCTGTCTCGGGCTGGGACTGCCCCTCCTTGCCCAGGCCGCTCCCAGCCTCGACGATGAGGTGCGGGCAGCCGTCAAAACGGTCATGGCCGAGCAGGACATCCCGGGCCTGGCGGTAGGCATCACCGCCCCAGGCCTGCGCCGGCTCTACTACTTCGGTACCGCCGACCGCCGCAGCGGCCAGCCGGTGGACGCCGCCACCCTGTTCGAGATCGGTTCCCTGAGCAAGACCTACACCGCGACCCTGGGCGCCTATGCCGCCGTCACCGGCCACCTGCGCCTGGACGAGTCGGCGGCCAAGGTGCGTCCTGCCCTGGCCGGCAGTCCTATCGGCCGCGCCAGTCTGCTGCAGCTGGCCACCTATACCGCCGGCGGGCTACTCCTGCAGTTTCCCGACAGCGTCACCACGGAAGATCAGGCGACGGCCTTCTACCGCGCCTTCCAGCCGCCCTTCCCCGCCGGCAGCCGGCGCCTCTATTCCAATCCCAGCATCGGCCTGTTCGGCGCCCTGGCCGCCCAGCGTCTGGACGAGCCCTTCGCCACGGCGCTGCAGCGCCACCTCCTGACGCCCCTGGGCCTCAGCCACACCTATCTGCAGGTGCCGACGGCCGAACAGGCGCACTACGCCTGGGGCCACGGCAAGAACGGCGAGCCACTGCGGGTCAATCCTGGGGTCTATGCCGAAGAGGCCTACGGCATCAAGACCACCGCGAGCGATCTGCTCGGCTTCGTCGAAGCCAACCTCAATCCCACGCGCCTGCCGAAATCCCTGGCCCAGGCGATCACCACCACCCAGCAGGGCTACTACCGCAGCGGTCCCATGACCCAGGGATTGGGCTGGGAGGCCTATGCCTATCCGCTGGCCAAGACCCAGCTGCTGGCCGGCAACACCCCGGCGATGGCTCTGGAACCGCAACCGGTGGAGTGGCAGCACCCGCCGCTGCCTGCCAGCGGCGCACGGCTGCTGAACAAGACCGGCTCCACCAACGGCTTCGGCGCCTATGCGCTGTTCATCCCGGAACGCCAGATCGGCGTAGTGATCCTGGCCAACCGCAACTACCCCATCCCGGCACGGATCGAGGCGGCGTGGCGGATTTTGCAGCAGCTCGATAGCCGGGTGCAGTAAGCGAACGTGCTATCGCGGCCATGGCGGCGCGCCGATGCCGCCGTAGGTTGGGTTGAGCGCAGCGAAGCCCAACATCGTCTCGGGGCCCGGGCGATGTTGGGCTTCGACGATGGAGCTGTCTCAACCCAACCTCAGGCCTCGCCCGCCTCGTCCCGCCCTTCCATCGGCAATTCATGCTCGGTGGCATAGCCGGCGTCGGCCGCCTCCAGCACGCCGTGGGCGATGCTGCAGAACAGCGAGTTGACCCGGCGCATGTCGCTGAGCAGGCCCAGGTGCAGGGAGCTGGTCTCGAAGCTTTCCACCACCTGCTGGTGCAGCCGCTCGACGTGGGCATGGGCGTAGCGTCTTTCCAACAGGCGGAAGCGCTGCTTGAGCCGGCGCAGGCGGCGGGCGGCATCCAGGTCGCCGGAGAGATAGACCGACAGGCACAGCTTGAGGCTGTCGACCAGCAACCGGTGCAGGGACGTGAGCTCTTCCACCCCGGAGGCCGAGAAGGAACGCCGGGCGGCGATCTTCTTGCTCTCCACGTCGCTGGCCATGCGTTCGATGAGATCGCCGGCCTGCTCCAGATTGATCGCCAGCTCGATGGTCTCGGCCCAGCGCCGACTGTCGCGCTCGTCGAGGTCCTCGCGCGGCATGCGCGCCAGGTACAGCTTGATCGCCGTGTAGAGGGCGTCGACGTCGTCGTCGAGGCGGCGCACCTCGCGGGCCAGTTGCTTGTCGCCAGCACCGCTGACCAGCACCAGCAGGTGCTGCAGCATCTGCTCGATGACGTCGCCCATGCGCAACAGCTCGCGGGAGGCATTGGTCAACGCCAGGGCCGGGGTGTCCAGCGCCGCGGTGTCCAGATGGCGCGGCCGCAGGATGGTCTCGGCGCTCTCCTGGGAGGGCAGGATGGCGGTGCAGAAGCGCGCCAGGGGCCCGGTGAGGGGCAGGAATAGCAGGCAGCGCACCAGGTTGTAGGCGACGTGGAAGCCGATCACCACCTCGGCGTCGTTAAAGTCGTAGCCCTGCAGCCAGTCGGCCAAGAGGCCGATCCACGGCAGCACCAGGATGCAGCCGGCGAGCTTGAACAGCAGGCTGCCCACCGCCACCCGCCGCGCCTCGACGCCCTGCTTGGCCGCGCCCATCAAGGCCAGCACGCCGCTGCCCAGGTTGGCGCCCACCACCAGGCACAGCGCCACCTTGAGCGAGATGACCCCGGAACCGGCCAGGGTGGCGGTCAGCAGCACCGCCGCCAGGCTGGAATAGGAGACCATGGCGAAGACCGCCCCGGTCAGGGCGTCGAGCAGTTCATCGCCGGTCAGCGAGGAGAACAGCACCTTGACCCCGGCGGCGTGGGTCATGGGCGAAGCCGCCTCGACGATCAGCTGCAGCGCCAGGATGATCAGGCCCAGGCCGATGGCGACCCGGCCGAGCTGGCCGGCGCGGGTCTGCTTGCGACCGAGAAAGAACACCACGCCGAGAAAGATCAGCAGTGGCGACAGCCAGGAGAGATCGAAGGTCAGCACCCGCGCCATCAGCGCCGTACCCACGTCGGCGCCGAGCATGATGGCCAGCGCCGGGGTGAGGGGCACCAGGCCCTGGGCGACGAAGGAGGTGACCAGTAGCGCGGTGGCGTTACTGCTCTGCACCAGGGCGGTGACGGCGATGCCGGAGAGGAAGGCCAGCGGCATGCGCTGCATGCTGCGGCTGAGCACCCGGCGCAGGCTGGCGCCGTACACCCGCAGGATGCCGGTACGCACGATATGGGTGCCCCACACCAGCAGGGACACGGCGGATAGCAGGTTGAGCAGTGTCAGCATCGCGGCGCCCTCCCGGCGCGTGTCCAAGAACTCCTGGCGAGCTTGTCATAAAAGTTTAATGACCGTCCTGCACAGACGCGCGAGCCCGAAGGTAGGGCACCTTCGGGCTCGCGGGGACCTGCTGAGTTAGGCGGCGTGGACCGAGTCGGGTTCCGCCGCTGGGCTCAGATCTGCTCCTTGCGCAGCTTGACCGCCGCGCGCGCCTTGGCCTTGCCACGCAGGCGGATATTGATGGCTTCCACCGCCAGCGAGAAGGCCATGGCGAAGTAGACATAGCCCTTGGGCACATGGACTTCGAAGGCTTCGGCGATGAGCACGGTACCGACCACGATCAGGAAGGACAGCGCCAGCATCTTCAGGCTCGGGTGCTTGTCGATGAAAGTGCTGATGGCACCGGCCGCCAGCATCATCACCAGCACCGCGACGATGATCGCCGCGACCATGACCGGGACGTGGCTGACCATGCCGACCGCGGTGATCACCGAGTCCAGCGAGAAGACGATGTCGATGATGGCGATCTGGATGATGGTGCCGATGAAGCCGCTGCCCTTCTTCGCCGGCGCGTCCTCGTCCTGCTCTTCCTCGCCTTCCAGGCCGTGGTAGATCTCGGCGCTGCTCTTCCACAAGAGGAACAGGCCACCGAAGAAGAGGATGAGATCCCGCCCGGAGATGCCCTGGCCGAAGACGAAGAACAGATCGGCGGTGAGGCGCATCACCCAGGTGATGGACAGCAGCAGCAGGATGCGGGTGACCATGGCCAGGGCCAGGCCGAAGAAGCGGGTCCGCGCCTGCATGTGCTTGGGCATGCGGCTGACCAGGATGGAGATCATGATGATGTTGTCGATGCCCAGGACGATCTCCAGGGCCGTCAGGGTAAAGAAGGCGACCCAGATTTCCGGGTTGGTCAACCACTCCATTGCAAATCCTCTCATCGCTAAGGCGCGTCTAATAGCAGCGCGCTTTAAAAGAAAAGGCGCGCCGGACGACGCGCCGTTTTCGAACAGCCGGCAAGGCTAGTCGTACAATTGGTAAAACTCTAGCGGCTGTACAGCGGAAACACACCCAGTAACAAAGCTCCGAACAGCAGGAACATGCAGGTCACGGTGGCCCACTTCAGGGTGAAGCGCTGATGGTCGCCGAACTCCACCTTGGCCAGGCCCACCAGCAGGTAGGTGGAGGGCACCAGGGGGCTGAGCAGATGCACGGGCTGGCCGACGATGGAAGCCCGGGCGATCTCCACCGGACTGATGCCGTAGGCCGCGGCGGCCTCGGCCAATACCGGCAGCACGCCGAAGTAGAAGGCGTCGTTGGAGATGAAGAAGGTGAACGGCAGGCTGACCAGGGCGGTGATCACCGCCATGTACGGCCCCAGGGCGTCCGGGATCACCGCCAGCAGGCCCTTGGACATGGCGTCGACCATGCCGGTCCCGGAGAGGATGCCGGTGAAGATGCCTGCGGCGAAGATCAGCGAGACCACCGCCAGCACGTTCTCGGCATGGGCGGCGATGCGCTGCTTCTGCATGTTCAGGCAGCGATAGTTGACGATCATGGCGATGCCGAAGGCGATCATGAACAGCACCGGCATCGGCAGCACGCCGACGATCAGCGCGGCCATCAGCGCCAGGGTCAGCAGGCCGTTGAACCAGCGCAGTTGCGGCCGGCGGGCCTCTTCGCACTGGGATACGGTGACGTTGGCGCCTTCGGTCTCGCCGATCTGCAGGATGCCCAGGCGCGCCCGCTCGCGGCGGCCATAGAGGTAGGCCAGGAAGAACAGCCAGGCGATGGCCAGCAGCATGGGCGCGATCATGGGGACGAAGACGTCGGCCGGGTCGACGTGCAGGGCACTGGCGGCGCGGGCGGTCGGGCCACCCCAGGGGGTCAGGTTCATCACCCCGCTGGAGAGCAGCATCAGGCAGGTCATGATCAGCGGATTCATGCCCAGGCGCTTGTACAGCGGGAACATGGCGGCCACGCAGATCATGTAGGTGGTCGAGCCGTCACCGTCCAGGGAGACCACTAGGGTCAGGAACACGGTGCCCAGGGCCACCTTGAGCGGATCGCCCTTGACCAGCCGGAGGATCCAGCGCACCGCCGGATCGAACAGGCCGGTGTCGATCATCACCGCGAAATAGAGGATGGCGAACAGCAGCATCACGCCGGTGGGCGCCAGTTTGCGGATGCCATCGAGCATCATCGGGCCGAGGGCGTCGAGCTTGACGTGGC
This sequence comes from Pseudomonas oryzihabitans, assembly GCF_006384975.1. Classification (NCBI taxonomy): domain Bacteria; kingdom Pseudomonadati; phylum Pseudomonadota; class Gammaproteobacteria; order Pseudomonadales; family Pseudomonadaceae; genus Pseudomonas; species Pseudomonas oryzihabitans. Next base: position 3,698,409 of record NZ_CP021645.1, on the reverse strand, counting down.
CGAGGCTGGCGAATTCGCTGGATAGTGCCCAGGCCAGCACGGCGAAGGCGATCGGCACCATGGTCAGGGCGATCAGCGGCGAGAGGCGCTTGGTCATGATCAGGTACATGAAGGTCATGACCATGGCGAAGCCGAGGAAAGTCAGCATGGGAATACCTCTGGAAATTTCGCGAAAGGGAGAGGGTTCAGCCGCGGCGTTGGGGCGCGGTGAGGGCGAAAATCCAGGGGACGGAGGCGTGCAGCGACGCCCGGGGGGACAGGTACGACATGGCAAGGATCCTGGTTATTTTTGTAGGCACGTCGCCCGCTCACGGGGGCGGGTCTTGCAGGAATCCTAAGAGGTCAACCTTTCGCCAGCCTTGCGTGGTGGCCAGGGGATATTGCGGGATGTCACCGAAGAGATGGCCGGTCACTCGCGCCTGCGCACGGACCAGGCCACGCAGCCGCGCTCGGGCGGCGAAGTGGCCTGGTCTCATCAGCCACGCAGCCGCTGGTCGAGCACGGCGATGTGTTCCGGGCCGATGCCGCAGCAGCCGCCGATCAGGCTCGCACCGCGCGCCTGCCAGTCCTGGGCGAAGCTCAGGTAGCCAGGCGGATCGAGGTCCGGGCGCAGGGGATCGAGACCGTCGTTGGCGGTGGCCTCTTCCGGCTGGGGCGGGAAGGCATTGGCATAAGCGCCAAAGGGAATCTCGATACCCGCGGTGGCAAAGGTCTCACGGGCGCTGTCCAGCGCCGCCGCCATCACCTCGGGCTGGCTGCAATTGAACAGCAGCGCCCCAGCGCCCAGTTCCACGGCCAATTGCGCCGCCTCGGCCACCGGCTCGCCCGAACGCAGCCGCGGCACCTCGTCGACGTCTTCGTCCTTCAAGGTGAAAGACAGCCACAGCGGCTTGCCGTCGTCCGGCAGCCCGGCGGCGATGGCACGTACCTCCGCCAGCGAACTCTGGGTTTCCGCCAGCCAGAGATCGACATGGGGCGCCAGGCCGCGGATCAGCGGCTGCAGCACCTCGTCCACCCGCGCCGGCTCGAACAGGTCGGGGCGATAGGAGCCGAACAACGGCGGCAGGGAACCCGCCACCCGCACCGGCTGGCCGCTGGCGGTCACCGCCTGCCGTGCCAATTGGCCAGCGCGCGCGGCCAGGGACTCGCCTTCGGCCGCGAAACGGGTCTCGCCGATATGGAAGGGCACCACCGCATAGCTGTTGCTGGTGATCACCTGGGCGCCAGCCTCGATATAGGCGCGATGCACCGCCTCCACCTGCTCCGGCGCCTCGCTCAGCGCCAGGGCCGACCACTCCGGCTGACGAAAAGGGGCCCCGCGCCGTTGAAGCTCGCGGCCCATGCCACCGTCGAGAAGAACGAGATTCATCTTGGCCATAGCGTTTTTTCACTTTTCCTTATAACTAAAACAGAGTTCAATATCGGTTCTCATATCTCTCTAATACCAGGCCCTCTATCCCTTTGCAAAGGACGCCCTCATGAGAACCGCTCTGCTATCGGCCCTCGGCCTGACCCTGGCGCTGGTCGCCACCTCGGCCACGGCCGGCGCTACCCTGGATCGCATCAAGGCCAAGGGCGAGCTGGTCAACGTGCTCATGGAAAGCTATCCGCCCTTCTCCCAGCTCAATGCCCAGAACCAGCTGGAAGGCTTCGACGTGGACGTGGCCAAGGCGGTGGCCGACAAGCTGGGCGTCAAGCTGCGCCTGGAGACGCCGTCCTGGGACGTGATCGCCGCGGGTCGCTGGAGCGGCCGTTACGATGTCTGCATCTGCTCCATGACGCCCAGCCAGGCGCGCGCCCAGGTGTTCGATTTTCCGGTCAACTACTACGCCTCGCCGGCGGTCATCGTGGTCAACGCCGGTGACGAGCGAATCCATGGCGCCAAGGATCTCTCGGGCCAGAAGGTTGGCGTCACCAGCGCCTCTTCCTACGAGAGCTACCTGAACAAGGACCTGACCATCGAGGGCCAGGAAGATAAGCCGCTGAGCTATCCCTTCGACAACGTCCAGGTGGTGCCCTACCCCGACGACAACGTCGCCTTCCAGGACCTGGGCCTGGGCGCCGGCAAGCGCCTGGACGCGGTACTGACCAACCTGGTGACCGCCCAGCCGCGTATCGCCCAGGACGGCAAGTTCAAGCTGGCCGGCGCCCCGCTCTATGCCGAGCCCAACGCCGTGGCCATCGAGAAGGGCGATCCGGAATTCGCCGCCAAGCTGCGCGAGATCATCGACGGCCTACGTCAGGACGGCACCTTGAAGCGCATCTCCGAGAAGTGGATTGGTGCGGACATTACCCAAGCCCCATGAGTGACCTACCACCCCCGCCCCAGCGCCGCCCCCTGCTGAGCTTTCGTACCCGCGTCTGGCTGACCTGGCTGGCACTGTTGGCCGGGGGTGTGGTCTTCGTCCTGGGTTTCGATCTCAAGTTCGCCAGCGTCTGGCCACGCCTGCCCAACCTGGTGGGCTGGCGGCTGGGGCCCAACGGCTTCCTGCAGGGCGCGGCGCTGACGCTGTTCCTCAGTCTCTGCTCCATCGCCGTCTCGGTGCTGCTGGGTTTCGCCGCGGCCCTGGCCAGGCTGTCGTCCAGCGCCCTGGCCTATGGCGTGGCCACCTTCTACGCCTCCTTCTTCCGCGGCACCCCGCTGCTGATCCAGATCCTGCTGATCTACCTGGGGCTGCCGCAGATCGGCGTGGTACCAGGCGCCATCAGCGCCGGTATCCTCGCCCTGTCGCTGAACTACGGCGCCTATCTCAGCGAGATCTTCCGCGCCGGCCTGCTCGGCGTGCCGCCCGGCCAGCGCGAGGCGGCCCTGGCCCTGGGTCTTTCGCCGCGGGTGATCTTCTGGCGCGTCACCCTGCCCCAGGCCATGCGCAGCATCATCCCGCCCACCACCAGCCAGTTCATCTCCATGCTCAAGGATTCCTCCCTGGTCTCGGTGATGGGCGTCTGGGAGGTGATGTTCCTCGCCCAGTCCTATGGCCGCTCCAGCTATCGCTACCTGGAGATGCTGACCACCGCGGCGGTGCTCTACTGGCTGATGTCGCTGGCGATGGAGTTCATGCAGGCGCGCCTGGAAAGGCACTATGGGAAGGCGTATCAGGGGCGTTAGGGCGCCTAACCCTGTCCCGACAAACCACTCGTCACGGGAGTGAGTAATTTGAAAACGGACTGGCATAGCGCCTTACTGACACGCGCCACTGTTATCGACGAGAACTACAAAAGTACCCAAAACGTTCGGCGCTTCATGATCGAGCAATGTGGCGAAGCCTTCAGATTCGACCGTGAATTCATGGCGTGGATACGGAGCGATGCCCCCAAAACCCTGGGCGACGTTGTCGACGAGTGGAGGCGCCGGCATCCACGCTAGAGCATTCCGGCATCTCGACGGCGTTAGGCCTCACCACCTGCCGTCGAACACTTCCGCTGCCCCTTCCCTACCGGGCGCAACAACAGAAAACTCAGCAGCGCGAAGCCGCAGGCGCAGACCGCGGCATAGCCGGTCACCCAACCGACTCCCTGGCCGAGCGCGGCGCGGGCCAGCGCTAGGTCGACCCCATGGGCCTGTGCCAGTCCGAGGTTACCGGCGGCAATGGCCGCCGCCAGCGACTCGCGTCCGCTGCCATCCAGCGTGGTCGCCGCCGTAGCCAAGTGCGCCGCGACGCCGCCCAGCAGGATGGCGCCCATGAGCGCGATGTTCAGCGCCAGGGCAAAGATCCGCGTGCTCATGTCCAGCCCCGAAGCCATGCCGCTGCGTTCCACGGGTAGCGCCGCCGTGGCCGTGTTGGTCACCGGCGTATTGGTCAGACCCACGCCGATACCGGCCAGGAGGCACCCGGGCAACAGGGCTGGTATCTGGCCAGCCCCCAGGGTCACCGCCAGGCTGAGCAGCGCGAAGCCCAGCCCGATCAGGCCAAGCCCCAGGGGAATGACCACGCCGGGACCAAGGCGCAGCAACAGGCGCTCCGCCAGCGGTGGTACCAGAATGGTGGGCAGGGTGTAGGCCAGCACCATCCCACCCGTCGCAAGGGCGTCCAGGCCCACCACGGCGTGCAGATAGAGCGGCAAATAGATGACGAAGGGCCAGAAGCTGAAATTCATGCCACTGGCGCCCAGCAGTGCGCCACTGAAACGCCGGACGCGCAACACTGCGAAATCGAACATAGGCTGGGCCCGACGGCGCTCGATAACGACGAAGAGCAGCAGGCAACCCAGGCTCAGGATCAACCCCAGTCGTGCGGCCGGAGTAGCGGCGGCGCCGAGTTGCCCCTGGGTGATCAGGTAGACGAGACCGAACACCGCCAGGGACAGGGTGAGCATGCCCGCCAGATCGAGGTGCTTCGCGACAGGATTGGCCGATTCCTCGATCCCGCGCAGGGCACAGGCGACGGTGACCCCGGCGAGACCCACGTGGATCAGGAACACCCAGCTCCAGCTCGCCAGGGTCGCGAGTGCAGCCCCGACGATCGGCCCGAAACCGAGCCCGGCGCCGAAGACGATCCCCCACCAGCCGAACGCCCGGCCACGCGCGGCGCCCGCGGGAAAGTGCTGCGACAGCAAGGCGATCTGGCAGGCCAGCATCGCCGCCGCGGCCAGGCCCTGCAGGAAACGTGCAACGATCAGTACCGGCGCCGTGGTGGCCAGGCCACAGGCCAGGGAGGCAGCCCCGAAGACTAGGGTGCCCAGGATGAAGATGCGTTTGCGACCGAAGCGATCGCCCAGTGTCCCCATCGCCATCAGCACCGCACTCATGGCCAGGGTGTAGGCGTTCATGATCCATTGCAGTTGCCGGAAGCTGGCCGGCAGCGCCCTTTCCAGCAGCGGCAGGATGGCGGGAACGCTGGTGATCTCCAGGCCCAGCATCAAGGCCGCCAGGCAGATGGCAATCAGCGCCAGACCATTGCGGGACAGAGACAGGGACGGCATCGCGGCAAGACCTCCGGGTAATGGCCGCCAAGGGCGATCGGCTAGAGGTTGCGAACATGCCGCCCCACGATTTATTTAACAATCGTATGGTTGGCTATTTCAGTGACAACAAAAAAGGATGGCTGAGTGAAGAGTCTCGATGTCGATGCGGTGCAGGCCTTCGTCACCATCGCCGAGCTGCGCAGCTTCACCCGGGCGGCAGAAGTCCTCGGCTCGACCCAGGGCGCCCTCAGCGTCAAGCTCAAGCGGCTGGAAAACCGTCTGGGCGAACGACTCCTCGAGCGGACGCCGCGCCAGGTGCGACTGTCGGTCGGCGGAGAACGCTTCCTCCCGCGGGCCCGGGATTTTCTCGCCGCCCACGAACAGGCCCTCGCGGCCTTGAACGACCAGACGAGCCGCCGTTTCACTCTGGGCATCGCCATCCACCTCTTCGGTCCCGAGGTGCCAACTTTGCTGGCGCGGCTCAAGGCGCTCGATCCTTGCCTGACCCTGGAGGTCTCGGTGGACGACGCACCGGCCCTGCTGGGCGCCTACGACAGGGGCGAGTTCGATGCCGTCATCATCCGCAGCGACGACGATAGCCGGCAGGGCGAGGTGCTCGGTCCCGAGCACTTCGGCTGGTACGCCGCGGCGGACTTCGCCCCGCGCCCCGGCGAACCCCTGCGCCTCGCCAGCTACCTGACACGGTGCGCCGTACGAGACCCGGCCAACCGCCTCTTGGATGCGGCCGGCATTCCCTGGACAAGCGTCTTCGTCGGCGGTACCTCGGCAGTCGCCGCGGCACTCGCAGCAGGCCTGGCGGTGGCTGCCTTTCCCCGCCGACTGGCGACCGCCGCGCTGGTGGACGTCGGCCCTGCCCTGGGGCTACCCGCCATACCCTCCCAGGCCATCGAGCTGCACTCGTCGCTGACCGATCCCCGCACCCGGGCGACGCTGAGGGCCATCACCGCCGCCTTCGGTGAGCATCGGCGCCAGGGCTAGCCTCTTAGCTCCAGGCCTCCTGCAACCTCGCCAGCGCCTCGCCGATCCGTTCCTCCGGCACCGCCGCAAAGCCCAGCACCAAGCCGGCGCGGGCGTCGGGCGGGGTCGGGCCTTCGGCTAGCCAGTAGCGCGACAGGGGATTGAGCTCTACCTCGACCGCCGCCGCCTTGGCCACCAGCTCGGCTTCGCGGGCCAGGCTCTCTACCGGCAGGCACAGGTGCAAGCCGGCCACGGGGACACTCGGTACGGCGCAACCGGTGACTTGGGGCCAGCCGGCCAGCAGGGCGTCGCGGCGGCTGCGGGCGGCGCGTCTCATGCGGCGGATGTGGCGCTGGAAGTGACCCTGCTCGATGAAATCGGCCATGACCGTCTGGGTGGCGCTGTCGAGATGGCGGATGCCGGCCCGCTGCAAGGCCAGCAGTTCGGGCACCAGGGCCGGCGGGGCCATCAGATAGCCCAGGCGCAAGCCGGGAAAGGCGATCTTGGAGAAGGTGCCGACATAGAGCACCCGACCGTGGCGATCCAGCGCGGCCAGGGGCGCCAGCGGGGCACCCTGATAACGATATTCGCCGTCATAGTCGTCCTCGACGATCCAGCCGTCCGTTTGCCGTGCCCAGTCCAGCAGCGCCAGCCGCCGCGGCAGGGAGAGCACGGCGCCGGTGGGATACTGGTGCGAGGGGGTGACATAGACCAGCCGGCAGTCGCGCTGATGGGCCAACCGGTCCACTACCAGCCCCGCACCATCCACCGGTACCCCCTGCAAGCGCGCCCCGCCACTCTGCAGCGCCAGGCCCGCCGCGCGGTAGCCGGGATCCTCCATCGCCGCCAGCGCCCCAGGCGCCAACAGCAAGCGAGCGCACAATTCGATGGCCTGCTGGGCGCCCGTGGTGATCAGGATCTGCTCGGGCGTGCAGACCAGTCCGCGCGCCTGGCGCAGATAGGCGCAAAGCAGCCGCCGTAATCGGGGCTCGCCGCCTGGCGCGCGATAGCCTAGCAGCGCCGCCTCTGGATGGCGCCAGAAGCGCTGTTGCAGCCGTGCCCAGGTGGCGAAGGGAAACAGATCCATGGCTGGAATGCCGACCTGAAAGGCGCGTGGTGCACCGGACGGCGCGCTGACAGGGGCTTGTGGCGCCACCGGTGGCGTGCCGGTCTGATCGGACAGCGCCTGGGTCGCGCCGGCGACATAGGTCCCGTCACCCGGGCGGCTGTCGAGGAAACCTTCGGCCAGCAGCTGTTCGTAGGCGACGGTCACGGTGTTGCGTGAGACGCCCAGCAGCCGCGCCAATTCACGACTGGCCGGCAGCCGCACGCCAGCCGCCAGCGCGCCGGCCAGGATGCGCCCGCGCAGGCCTTGGTAGAGCTGCCGCGCCAGGCCCTGCCCAGGTTCCAGCAGCAGACCGGAAGGATCGAAACCCAGCATGATTGGCACCCTGAAAATGGCAGGAATTGGCTCTTACAGAGAGCCAAAGCCGACCTTAGCATGGCGAGACACCGCTGGAGAGATCGCTCCCATGTACCCCAATCCCGCCTTCCGTCTCGACGACCTGCCCAGCCTGCATCAGCACCTGCAGGCCCACGCCCTGGCACTGCTAATGAGCCAGAGCGCGACCGGTCCCTTGGTCAGCCACCTGCCGCTCTGGCTGGACCCGAGCGAAGGCCCCTATGGCACCCTCTACGGCCATCTGGCACGCAGCAATCCCCAGGCCGAGGCGCTGGTCGAGGATGGCAGGGTACTGGCGGTATTCCAGGGTCCGCAGGCCTATGTCAGCCCGGCCTTCTACCCGAGCAAGGCAGAGCATGGACGGGTAGTCCCGACCTGGAACTACCAGGCGGTACATGCCCGCGGCACGGTGGAGGTATTCGATGAGCCCGAGCGCCTGCTGCCGCTGCTGGAGCGCCTTACCGACCAGCACGAAGCCCGCCGCGCCCAACCTTGGCAGGTAGCGGATGCCCCGGCGGATTACCTGCAGGGCATGCTGCGCGCCATCCGCGGCCTGCGCCTGCCCATCGACAGCCTTCAGGGCATCGCCAAGCTCAGCCAGAATCGCAACGCCGCCGACCGCGAGGGGGTGCGCCAAGGCCTGGCCACCAGCGCCGATCCCAGCGCGCGGGCCCTGGGCGAGCTGATGAGCGATCCTTCCTAAAGCGGAGCCACCCATGATCATCCGCCCCCTCACCCCGGCCGACCACGCCGCCTGGCACGACCTCTGGCAGGCCTACCTGGCCTTCTACGAGACCGTCCTGCCGGAGACCACCTACGCCAGTACCTGGCGGCGCCTGCTCGATCCGCGCGAGCCCATCCATGGCGCCCTCGCCTGGGAGGACGACCGTGCGCTGGGGCTGGTGCACTTCATCTATCACCGTTCCTGTTGGACGGAGGGGCTGTCGTGCTACCTGGAAGATCTCTATGTCGCCGCCGACAGCCGGGGAAGAGGCATCGGTAGGCAACTGATCGCCGAGGTCTATCGCCAGGCAGACGAGGTCCGCTCTGATCGTGTCCATTGGCTCACCCACGAGACCAACCGCAGCGCTCGACGGCTTTACGATGGGCTAGCAGAGCGCTCCGGCTATCTCCAATACCAGCACCTCTGTGCCGCCACGCCATCATCGATCTCTACCCCCGAAGAACCCTGAGCCTGTGGAAAGCCCCCATGACCATTCGCCCCCTCACCCAGCACGACCACGCCGTCTGGCACGACCTCTGGCAGGCCTACCTGACCTTCTACGAAACCGTCCTGCCGGAGATCACCTACGCCCGCACCTGGCAGCGCCTGCTCGATCCGAATGAGCCCATCCACGGCGCCCTCGCCTGGGAGGGTGAACGGCCGCTAGGACTGGTGCATTTCATCTATCACCGCTCCTGCTGGACCGAGACCGACTACTGCTACCTGCAGGATCTCTATGTCGCCGAGGGCCATCGTGGCGGTGGCCTGGGTCGCAAGCTCATCGAACACGTCTATGCCCGTGCCGAAGCGGACGGCTGCGACCGGGTGCACTGGCTCACCCAGGAGACCAACTATCCGGGGCGCCAGCTCTACGACCGTATCGCCGCCCGTTCCGGCTTCATCCAGTACCGCCAGCTCTTGGGAGAGCGCCCATGACCACCCTCGCCTGGAGCCCTGCCCGCCCACCCCAGCCTCGCCCACTCCAAGGCCAGTACGTACGCCTGGAGCCCCTCGATCCGGCGCGCCATGGCGCCGATCTCTGGCTGGAGCTGCAGGCCGGCGAAAGGGCCGATCCGACGCTCTGGGACTTCCTGCCTTACGGCCCCTTCGCCGACCAGGCGGCCTTCGCGACCTGGCTGGCGGGACTGGCCCCGGGCCGCGATCCGCTGTTCTATGCAGTGGTGGACCCACGCGACGGTCGCGCCCTGGGCCAGCTTAGCCTGATGAGTATCGTCCCCGAACACGGCAGCATCGAGATCGGCCATGTCGCCTTCGGTGGGCGCCTGCAGCGTACGCCCCTGGCCACCGAGGCCGTGTATCTGCTGATGCAGGAAGCCTTCGCCCTGGGCAATCGCCGGCTGGAATGGAAGTGCGATGCCGCCAACGCCCGCTCGAAAAGAGCCGCCGAGCGCCTGGGCTTTCGCTATGAAGGCCTCTTCCGCCAGCACCGGGTGGTCAAGGGCCGCAATCGCGACACCGCCTGGTTCAGCCTGCTGGACCACGAATGGCCGGCGGTGGCTGCCGGCTTCCGGCGTTGGCTGGCCGTGGACAACTTCGATACCAAGGGCCGGCAACGCAACGCCCTGGCGGTAGTCGCCGCTTCGGCCGTCTAGGCCGGAGCGGGGCGGGCGAAGGAGGTTTACCACGGAGGAGGCCAGCGCCGCTCAGCGCTGGCCTGGGGAGGCTCATTCGCCGCGGATGTAGCCTTCCAGCTGCCGGATCAACTCGGCCTGCTCGACCATGGTTTCCTTGACCAGGTCGCCGATGGACAGCAAGCCGATCAGTTGACCATTACCCATCACCGGCAGGTGGCGCAGGCGATGCTCGGTCATCAACTCCAGGCAATCGGCGACCGTTTGCTGCGGCAGGATGATGATCACCGCGGCGGTCATGATGGTACTCACCGGGGTGGCGTAGGAAGAGCGCCCCTGCAGCACCATCTTGCGCGCATAGTCACGCTCGCTGACGATGCCGACCAGTTCGTTACCGCGCAACACCGGCAGGGCACCGACGTTCTTGTCCGCCATCAGTTGCAGCGCCTCGAGCACCGAGGCTTCCGGCGTGGTGGTGTAGACGGTTTGCTGGGTTTTGGCAGCGAGCAACTGGGCGACGGTTTTCATGATTGTTCTCCTGAGGGAAGGCGAGCGTGACCGGGAACGCCTGGCAGGGCCAGTGAGCCGATTACATCAGGCCGATTGAACACCCTTATCGTCCGAGCGACGTCGATCCCGCCACAGACGCCATGTCAGGGCCAGCAGGAAGCCGGCGGTCAGCAATACCACCAGCGTCGGCGCCGGGGCGCTGTCCCAGACGAAGCTCAGCAGCACGCCACCTACGGCCGCCGCCACCGCCAAGGTCGTGGCCACCAGCAGCATCCCACCAAAGGAGCGGGTGAGCAGGAAAGCCGTGGCGCCGGGCGCGATCAACAACGCCACCACAGGCACCATGCCAACCGTCTGCAAGGCACCGACCACGGTCAGGGCAATGAGCCCGAGCAAGCCGTAGTGCAGCAGACCCACCCGGAGACCCAGCGCCCGCGCCTGGGCCGGATCGAAGGCCAGCACCAGCAGATCGCGCCAACTGCAGGCCAGCACCACCGTCACCACGGCCGCGATCACCGCCATCTGCCAGAAGGCCGCCGGGGTCACCCCCAGCAGATCGCCGAGCAGGATATGGTCCAGGTGCAAGTCGGTGGCCAACTTGGCGTGCAGTACCAGCCCCAGGCCGAACATGCCGGAGAAGACCACCCCCATCAGGGTGTCTTGCTTCACCCGGCTATGACGCTTCAAGTAACCGGTGGCCAGGGCACAGCCCAGCCCGGCGACGAAGGCGCCGGCCACCAGTGGCGCACCCAGCGCCGAGGCCAGCACCAGGCCGGGAAACACCGCATGGGCGATGGCATCGCCCAACAGCGCCCAGCCCTTGAGTACCAGAAAGCACGACAGCAGCGCCGTGGGCACGGCCACCAGCACGGCCATCAGCAGCGCCTGGCGCATGAAGTCGACTTCCAGGACCAGTCGCAGCCAGTCCATCAGCCCTCCTCCGCCGTCTGCCGCGCCCGCCGCCGGTTGGCCAGCAGGCCATGGCGTGGCGCCAGCACGAAGGCCAACAGGAAGATCAGCGTCTGCAGCACCACCACGCAGCCACCGGTGGCGCCATCGAGGAAGTAGCTGAGGTAGGTGCCCAGCAGGCCACTGCCGACGCCGATGGCCACGCTGATCAGCACCACCCGCGCGAAGCGGTCGCTGAGTAGATAGGCGGTGGCACCCGGCGTCACCACCAGGGCGATGACCAGGAAGGCACCTACCGTCTGCATCGCCGCCACCGTGCTCAGCGCCAGCAAGGTGAAGAACAGCAGCCGGTACAACGTGGGATTGAGTCCACAGGCACGCGCCTGGCCCTCGTCGAAGAACACCAGCAGCAGATCGCGCCACTTGAGCAGCAGTACCAGCAGGGAAAGGGTGGCGATGATCAGCAACTGGCGACTGGCCTCCGGGGTGATGGTCAGGATGTTGCCGAAGACGATGGTCTGGATGTCCACCGCCACTGGCGCCAGGGACACCAGGAACAGGCCGCCGCCGAAGAAGGCGCTGAAGATCAGGCCGATGATGACGTCCTCCTTGAGCCGGGTGTATTGCCGTAGCCCGAGCATGGCCCCCGCCGCCGCGCCACCGGCGACAAAGGCGCCCAGGGCCAGCGGCAGCCCCAGTAGATAGGCGCCGGCCACACCCGGCACCACGGCATGGGACAGGGCATCGCCGATCAGCGACCAGCCCTTGAGCATCAGGTAGGCGGAGAGAAAGGCGCAGAGTCCGCCCACCAGGGCGGCGGCACCCAGGGCATTCCTCATGTAGCCGTAGGCCAGCGGCTCCAGCAGCACCTCCATCAGGCCCGCTCCCGCCACCGGGGCGGCTGCGACGCCGGGCGACCGCCGTCGAACAGGCGCAGGGCACCGCCGAAGGTGCGCTCCAGATTTTCCCGGGTGAACACCTCGGTCGTCGGCCCCTGGGCCAGCACGGTGCGATTGAGCAGCACGGTACGGTCACAGAAGCGCTCGATGCTGGCCAGGTCATGGGTCGAGACCAGCATGGCGCGACCCTCGGCACGCAGCGCCTGGAGCAACTCGATGATGGCGCGCTCGGAGGTGGCGTCCACCCCGGTGAAGGGTTCGTCCAGGAGGATCACCCGGCTGTCCTGGGCCAGGGCGCGCGCCAGGAAGACGCGCTTCTTCTGGCCACCGGAGAGTTCACCGATCTGCCGCTTGCGCAGCTCGGTCAGCCCGACCCGGGCCAGGGCGGCGTCCACCGCCTGGTGATCGGCAGCCCGCGCCAGGCGCAGGAAATTCATCCGGCCGTAACGCCCCATGAGCACCACGTCCTCCACCCGTACCGGAAAGTCCCAATCCACGTCCTCGCTCTGGGGTACATAGGCGATCCGATTGCGCTTGAGCGCCTGGGCGACGGGCAAGTCATCGACCCGCACCTGGCCGCTGCGGAGGGGCACGAAGCCCATGATCGCCTTGAACAGCGTCGACTTGCCGCTGCCATTGACTCCGACCAGCGCGGTGATGGAGCCACCAGGCACCACCAGGCTGGCATCGCGCAAGGCGCTGTGGCCGTTGCGATAGGTCACGCTGACCCCGTCGAGGGCGATCATGGCGCCAACCCCTGCACCAGGGTCGCGGTGGTTACCCGCAGCAGCTCCAGATAGGTGGGGACCGGACCGTCGGCAGCGCTGAGGGAATCCACATAGAGCACCCCGCCGTAACGCGCGCCGCTTTCCCGCGCCACCTGCTCGGCCGGCGCGGCGGAGACCGTGCTCTCGCTGAACACCGCCGGAATGCGCTCGGCGCGTACCGTTTCGATCACCCGCCGTACCTGTTGCGGCGTGCCCTGCCCATCGGCGTTGATCGGCCACAGATAGAGCTCCCTGAGCCCGAGATCGCGGGCCAGGTAGCTGAAGGCGCCTTCGCTCGACACCAGCCAGCGACGCGGCTTGGGAATCGCCTGTAATTGCTGGCGCAGGGGTTCGAGGGTCGCGGTGATGCGCGCCTTGTAGGCCTCGGCGTTGCGTCTGTAGGTGTCGGCATTGGCCGGATCGTGTTCGGCCAGGGCATCGCGGATGTTGTCGACATAGACCAAGGCCGCCGTGGGCGACATCCAGGCATGCGGATTGGGCTTGCCGGCGTAGGGCCCCTCGGCGATGGCAATGGGCGTGATGCCCTGGGAAACCACAGCGCTGGGCACCTCCTTCATACGACTGAAGAACCGCTCGAACCATAGCTCCAGATTCAGGCCATTCCACAGCACCAGCTGGGCATCGCGCGCCTTGAGCAGATCGCCCGGGGTAGGCTGGTAGTTGTGGATCTCGGCACCGGGCTTGGTGATGGACTCCACCTGGGCGGCGTCCCCGGCCACATTGCGCGCCATGTCGGCGATCACCGTGAAGGTGGTCACCACCTTGAATGGCTCGGCGGCCTGGGCATTGCCCAACAGCAATCCCAGCAGACCCGCCAGCGCCCAGCGTCTCGTCTCTTTCAGCATCCGCTCCGCCTCTCGCCAAATGTATAGCCTTGGCTAAATTAGATAGCACAACCTATCGAGAGTGCGCGGAGACTTTGTAACCTTGGATGAAGGCCCGCTTCGCTGTGGGTTGGGAGACAAGACAAGGTCACTCTGCCGATTGCCGAGTGGCCTGGGATGGGATCGGTGGGGCTTGGTGCGCCCTCGCCTCGGGCAAGGGCGCGAACGGCGTTAGCGCGGCTGGACCCCTGCGCCTTGGGGGTGGCGCGCCTGGCTGGGCTGTGCCGGGCGCTGCTGGGCAGGCTGGTCGAGCAGGAGGTCCAGCAGGCCACGCAGAGCGCGTCTCTTCATTTGCTTCAGCATCGCGAATCCTCCGAAGGGATCGTTATAGCCATGGCTATATTTAATAGCAGACCCTATCGGAAGGTGTTAGTGCTTTTTATCAATCGAACGGATAGAGAGTCCCCATAAAAAAGGGGGCCTCTTGGCCCCCAAGGGAAATCGAAGTGATCTCAGCCTTCGATTTCAATCAAAACTTCACCCGGATTCACCCGGTCGCCCTTGGCCACCCGTACCGCGGTAACGGTACCGGCGATGGGCGCCTGGATCTCGGTTTCCATCTTCATGGCTTCGGTGACCAGCACGCCCTGCCCGGCCTTGACCTGATCGCCTTCCTTCACCAGTACCTCGACGATGTTGCCCGGCATGGTGGTGCTGACATCGCCCGGACGCTCCGCCTGGCGCCGCCGCTGGCCACCCTCGGCGACGAAGTCGCCACTGGCCTTGAACACCACCTCTTCCGGCACCCCGTCGATAGACAGATAGAAGTGCCGCTTGCCCTCGGTCTTCAGGCCAATGCCGGTGATGTCCACCTGGTAGGTCTCGCCATGCACGTCGACGCTGAAGGCGGTCGGCACGCCCTGGCCGCCCACGGCCGCCACACCATCCGCACTGGGGATGGGCAGCAAGGCTTCCGGCACCAGGGTGCCGGCAGCGCGCTCTTCGAGAAACTTGCGCCCGATGTCGGGGAACATGGCGAAGGTCAGGACGTCTTCTTCGCTCTGGGCCAGGTCACCGATGTCGGCCCGCAGGCGCGCCAGTTCGGGGCTGAGCAGATCGGCGGGACGGACGTCGATGACCTCTTCCTGACCGATGGCCTGCTTGCGCAGCTGCTCGCAGATCTCGCCCGGGGCCTTGCCGTAGCGGCCTTGCAGATAGAGCTTCACCTCGTTGGTGATGGTCTTGTAGCGCTCGCCGGCCAGCACGTTGAAGAACGCCTGGGTGCCGACGATCTGTGAGGTCGGGGTCACCAGGGGTGGGTAGCCCAGATCCTTGCGCACCCGCGGGATTTCCTCGAGCACCTCGTTCATGCGATTGAGGGCACCCTGCTCGCGCAACTGGTTGGCCAGGTTGGAGATCATGCCGCCCGGCACCTGGTTGACCTGCACCCGGGTGTCGACGCCAGTGAATTCGCTCTCGAACTGGTGGTACTTCTTGCGCACCGCATGGAAGTACAGGCCGATCTCCTGCAGCAGCTCCAGATCCAGCCCGGTGTCGTAGGGGGTGTCACGCAAGGCGGCGACCATGGATTCGGTACCCGGATGGCTGGTGCCCCAAGCCATGCTGGAGATCGCCGTCTCGATGCGGTCGGCGCCGTTCTCCACCGCCTTGAGCTGGCACATGGAAGCCACGCCGGCGGTGTCGTGGGAATGCACCACCACATCCAGCGACAGGGCCTCCTTGAGCGCCTTCACCAGATCGCCGGTGGCATAGGGCGTGAGCAGGCCGGCCATGTCCTTGATGGCGATGGAATCCACGCCCAGGTCGGCCATGCGCCGCGCCTGGTCGACGAAGGCCGCCACCGTGTGCACCGGGCTGGTGGTGTAGCAGAGGGTGCCCTGGGCGTGCTTGCCGGTGGCCTTGACCGCGCGGATGGCGGTTTCCAGGTTCCGCACATCGTTCATGGCATCGAAGATGCGGAAGACGTCGGTGCCATTGGCCGCGGCGCGTTCGACGAAGGCCTCGACCACGTCGTCGCTGTAGTGCCGGTAGCCCAGGAGGTTCTGGCCACGCAGGAGCATCTGCAGGCGGGTATTGGGCAAAGCCTTGCGCAGCTGGCGCAGGCGCTCCCAGGGATCCTCCTTGAGGAAGCGCACGCAGGCGTCGAAGGTGGCGCCGCCCCAGACTTCCAGCGACCAGTAGCCGACCTGGTCGAGCTTGGCGCAGATCGGCAGCATGTCTTCGGTGCGCATGCGGGTCGCCAGCAGCGATTGGTGGGCGTCACGCAGGATGGTGTCGGTGATCTGGATGGTTTTCATTGTTCTGTCGTCCTTACAAACCGGCATGGGCGGCAATGGCGGCGGCGATGGCGATGGCCAGGTGCGTCGGGTTGCGCTTGATCGAGTACTGGGTCAGCTCCGGATGGCTTTCCACGAAGCTGGTATTGAAGCGTCCGCTGCGGAATTCCGGATCGCGCAGGATGGCCTCGTAGTAGGGCGCGGTGGTCTTCACCCCCTGCACGCGCATGTCGTCCAGGGCGCGCAGGCCACGATCCATGGCCTCTTCCCAGGTCAGCGCCCAGACGATCAGCTTCAGGCACATGGAGTCGTAGTACGGCGGGATGACGTAGCCGGTATAGATGGCCGTGTCGGTCCGTACCCCCGGGCCACCCGGTGCGTAGTAGCGGGTGATCTTGCCGAAGCTCGGCAGGAAGTTGTTCTTCGGGTCTTCGGCGTTGATGCGAAACTGCAGGGCGAAGCCGCGGTGCTGGACATCTTCCTGGGCGAAGGACAGCGGCAGGCCGGACGCGATGCGGATCTGCTCGCGGACGATGTCGATGCCGGTGATTTCCTCGGTAATGGTGTGCTCCACCTGCACCCGGGTGTTCATTTCCATGAAGTACACTTCGCCTTCGGCGAGCAGGAATTCCACGGTACCGGCGTTCTCGTAGCCCACCGCCTTGGCCGCGCGCACGGACAGGTCGCCGATGTAGGCGCGCTGCTCGGGGGTGAGCTGCGGGCTGGGGGCGATCTCGATCAGCTTCTGGTTACGCCGCTGGATGGAGCAGTCGCGCTCGAACAGGTGCACGGTGTTGCCATGGCTGTCGGCGAGGATCTGCGCCTCGATGTGCTTGGGATTGACGATGCATTTCTCGAGGAACACTTCGGCCGAACCGAAGGCCTTGGTCGCCTCGGAAATCACCCGCGGATAGGCCTGTTCCAACTCCTCGCGCGAATTGCAGCGGCGGATACCGCGACCGCCTCCGCCGGAGGTGGCCTTGAGCATCACCGGATAGCCGATGCGATCGCCCTCGCGCAGGGCCTCGGCCAGATCTGCCACGTTACCTTCGGTGCCGGGCGTGCAGGGCACCCCGGCGGCGATCATGCTGCGGCGCGCCTCGGTCTTGTCACCCATGCGCCGAATCACCTCGGCGGACGGCCCGATGAAGCGAATGCCACGCTGGGCGCAGATCTCCGCCAGTTCGGCGTTCTCGGAGAGGAAACCGTAGCCGGGATGCAGCGCATCGCAACCGGTCTCCACCGCCAGATTCACCAGCTTGCGCGGGTTGAGATAGCCCTCGAGCGGATCGCTGCCGATGCCATGGGCTTCGTCAGCACGTTTCACGTGGAGCGCTTGGCGATCGGCATCGGAATAGACCGCCACCGAGCGAATGCCCATCTCGGCACATGCCCGGACGATACGAACCGCGATCTCGCCCCGGTTGGCGATGAGTATCTTCTTGATCACACCTGGCTCCTTATTCACGGCTTGTTGCAGCCTGCTTTTATTGCCGTGTCTCGACGCTACGCCAGGGTCTCTCTTATGGAAAATAAATAATTATTGGATACTACATAAGCTCCCACTTATGGATGGCACCAGCCCATGCGTAAACCCTTGATGCGGCTCACCTTTCGCCAACTGCAGGTATTCGAAGCCGTGTGCGAGGCGCGCTCCTACAGCCGTGCCGCCGACATCATGGCGCTAACTCAACCCGCGGTGAGCCTGCAGGTGCGTCAGCTCGAAGAGGTGGTGGGCGCGCCGCTGTTCAACTACCTCAATCGCACCCTTTATCTCACCGAGGCCGGTGAGGCCTTGCGCCAGACTGGTCGTGATCTGTTCGCACGGCTGGGCAGCCTGGACATGCAGTTGTCGAATCTACGCGGCGCCCTGCACGGGCAGTTGCGCCTGGGTGTGGAAAGCAGCGCCCAGTACCTGGCGCCGCATCTGTTCAGCCAGTTCCGCAACAGCCACCCCCAGGTCAACCTGGCGCTGACCGTGGGCAACCACGTCCGGGTGCTGCGGCGGCTGACGGAAAATCGCGAGGACGTAGCCCTGATGTCCGTCGTACCGAGCGGTTCGGACCTGGAGTTCCTGCCCTTGCTGGACAATGCCATCGTCGCCGTGGCGCGTCCTGGTCATGCTCTGGCGGGGCGCAAGGGACTGACCCTACGCGAGCTGACGGCCTATCCCCTGCTGGTCCGCGAACCCGGCTCCGGCACGCGCCAGGCCTGCGAGGACTACCTCAAGCAGAAGCGCGCGCACTTCGCCGAGCAGCTGGAGATCGGTGCCTTCGAGGCGCAACGCGAAGCCGTCCGCGCCGGCCTGGGCCTGGCCCTGCTGCCGCGTCAGGCCATTCGCAGCGATCTGGTCGCCGGCAGCCTGATCGAGCTGGACGTCGCCGAGCTGCCACTGCGGCGCTCCTGGTGCGTGGTCCATCCGCGCGGCAAGCCGCTCTCGCCGGTGGCCCAGGCCTTCGTCGACTACCTGCGCAGCCAGCGCAGCCTGATCAATGCGTTAGGTATCGCCCTGGAACCTGCTGCAAGCGCTGCGCCTGGCGTTCGTCCAGCAGCTGATTGAGGAACAGCGATTCATCGAGTTCGACCGCGAGCCGCTGCTCTTCGGCACGCGCCTCGATGGCACGGCGAAACTTCATACGCCGTTGATCCTGTAGCTTTCTGCGAGTCTTGCTGTCGAGACGAACGCTGGATTCCTGGACGAGAGCGGTCATGCCAATTCCTCCGGGCTGGGATCGGAATGGGCAGCTTCCCCCTTGCAGGTGACCGTTTGGCGACAGTAAGACGACTATTGGGTGTCGCTGTGCTTGGTCGATTTCGACGACAGGCGCAGGCTGCGCAAGCTGCGCTTCACACTCTTCAGGTGCTCGACCAGCGCCGGCCCACGCGACATGGCCACGCCCATGGCCAGCACATCGATCACCACCAGGTGGGCGATGCGCGAGGTCAGGGGCACATAGATATCGGTGTCCTCGTGGACATCGATGGCGATGTTCACCGTGGACAGATCGGCCAGCGGCGTCTGCCCCGGGCAGATGGTGATCAGGGCGGCGCCGTTGTCGCGCACCAGGTTGGCGGTGATCAGCAGGTCCTTGGAGCGCCCCGACTGGGAAATGCAGATGGCCACATCGGAAGGCGTCAGGGTCGCCGCCGACATGGCCTGCATGTGTGGATCGGAATAGGCGGTGGCGCTCAGCTGCAGGCGAAAGAACTTGTGCTGGGCGTCGTTGGCCACCGAGCCCGAGGCGCCGAAGCCGTAGAACATCACCCGCTGGGCATTGGCGATGGCCTCGATGGCCGTCTCCAGGGCGCGCATGTCGAGCCGCTCGCGCACGTCCATGAGCGTATGCAGGGTGGTGTCGAAGATCTTCAGGCTGAAGTCTTCCACCGCATCGTTCTCGTGGATGGCGAACTGGCCAAAACTGGCCCCCGCCGCCAGGCTCTGCGCCAGGCGCAGCTTGAGATCCTGGAAGCCATCACAGCCGATGGCCCGGCAGAAGCGCACGATGGTGGGCTCGCTCACGCCGACGTTGTGGGCGAGATCGGCCATGGAGCTGTGCATGACGGCTGCCGGATCCACCATGACCTGCTCGGCGACCTTGAGCTCCGACTTGCGCAGCAGGTGGCGGGATTGAGCAATATGTTGCATGAGGTTCACAGGCGTATCTCGTCTAGCGGGCGGATGTAGTGCGTCGTACTTATACTACATAACCGTTGGCAAGGCTTCTGGTCATTACGATTCAGCACGTCCCCTCTCGCATCGAAAACGGCGTTCCGGTAGTCATCTGGACACCTGACTACCTTGCACCAGACAGCTTTTCTCCTCTTGCGCGCAAGCTTCTGCGCAACTCTTTGAGCAGTCGCGCACAGTGGGCCTGGCCACTCCCGCCAGTGAGCTCCTAGCCAATTGATTGGAAAGGAATTTTTAGAATCTGGCACGAGCCTTGTCTTGGTATGGCTCACCCGGGCCATGAAGCCCATCAACCAGGCAAGGAGAGCACCATGCCAACACCCGCGTATCTGTCCCTCGAAGGCACCAAGCAAGGTCTGATCACCGCCGGCACCTTCACCGAAGACTCGGTCGGCAACATCTTCCAGGAAGGCCACGAAGACCAGATCCTGGTCCAGGCCTTCAATCACCAAGTGATCATTCCCCGCGATCCCCAATCCGGCCAGCCCACCGGTCAGCGTGTGCACAAGCCACTGATGATCACCAAGGTCTTCGACAAGGCCTCGCCGCTGATCTTCAACGCCCTCACCTCCGGTGAGCGGCTGGGCAAGTGCCGTCTGGAGTGGTACCGCACCTCGGCCACCGGCACCCAGGAGCACTACTTCACCATCGAACTGGAAGACGCCATCATCGTCGACGTCCAGTCGCGCATGCCGAACTGCCAGGATCCGAGCATGGCGCACTTCACCCATCTGGAAGACGTCTACTTCACCTATCGCAAGATCGTCTGGACCCACGAGGTTTCCGGCACCTCCGGCTCCGACGACTGGCGTTCGCCGATCGCCGCCTGACGGCAGGCCCGCGTGGGCCTGTTCGGTCCTCTGCCCCGCCTCCGGCCAGCCTGTCTGGTCGGAGGTCCCTCTGCTGTTGCGCCCCCCTGAAACCGCCCTCGCCTCCCATCCGTCTGGTTTGGCGCTCCTTTCGCCGCATCGGTAGAATGCGGCGATGAACGACGACATCTCCCTGCTGCTCAATTCCCTCAACGACGCCCAGCGCCAGGCCGTGGCCGCGCCCCTGGGTCGCCAACTGGTCTTGGCCGGTGCCGGCTCGGGCAAGACCCGGGTGCTGGTGCACCGCATCGCCTGGCTGATCCAGGTCGAGCACGCCTCGCCGCACTCCATCCTCTCGGTGACCTTCACCAACAAGGCCGCCGCCGAGATGCGCCATCGCATCGAGCAATTGCTGGGGATGAGTCCGCAGGGCATGTGGGTGGGGACCTTCCACGGCCTGGCCCATCGTCTGCTGCGCGCCCATTGGCAGGAAGCGGGCCTGACGCAGAATTTCCAGATCCTCGACAGCGACGACCAGCAGCGCATCGTCAAGCGGGTGATCCGCGAGCTGGGTCTCGACGAGCAGCGCTGGCCGGCGCGCCAAGCGCAATGGTTCATCAACGGCCAGAAGGACGAAGGCCTGCGGCCGCAACATATCCAGGCCGCCGGTGACCTCTTCCTCAGCACCATGCGCAGCATCTACGAAGCCTACGAGGCGGCCTGCGCCCGCGCCGGGGTGATCGACTTCTCCGAGTTGCTGCTGCGTGCCCTGGACCTCTGGCGCAACAATCCGGATCTGCTGGCGCACTACCAGCGGCGTTTCCAGCACCTGCTGGTGGACGAATTCCAGGATACCAACGCCGTCCAGTACGCCTGGCTCAAGCTGCTCGCCCAGAATGGCGCCAGCCTCATGGTGGTGGGCGACGACGACCAGTCCATCTATGGCTGGCGCGGTGCCAAGATCGAGAACATCCAGCAGTTCAACGAGGATTTCTCGGCGGAGATCATCCGCCTGGAGCAGAACTACCGCTCCACCGACACCATCCTCAAGGCCGCCAACGGCCTGATCGCCCACAACTTCGGCCGGCTCGGCAAGGAGCTGTGGACCGATACCGGCGAAGGCGATGCCATCACCCTCTACGCCGGCTTCAACGAGCACGACGAGGCGCGCTACATCGTCGAGACCATCGAGAGCGAATTCAAGAAGGGCATCCGGCGCAGCGAGATGGCCATCCTCTACCGCTCCAATGCCCAGTCACGGGTGCTGGAAGAGGCCCTGCTGCGGGAGAAGATCCCCTATCGCATCTATGGCGGCCTGAGATTCTTCGAGCGCGCCGAGATCAAGAACGCCATGGCCTATCTGCGGCTGATCCAGCATCGTCACGACGATGCCGCCCTGGAGCGAGTGATCAATGTGCCGCCGCGCGGCATCGGCGAGAAGACCGTCGATGCGCTGCGTACTGCCGCGCGGGGCCAGAACACCTCGCTGTGGCAGGCCCTGCACGATCTGGTCGGCGCCCGCGCCGTGTCGGGTCGCGCCGCCTCGGCACTCAATGCCTTCGTCGAACTGGTCGACACCCTGGCACTCAAGGCCGAGGACCTGTCCCTGCACAACCTGGTGCAGCAGATCATCGAGCAGACCGGTCTGGTCACCTTCCACAAGGAAGAAAAGGGCGAAAAGGGCCAAGCCCGGGTGGAGAACCTGGAAGAACTGGTCAGCGCCGCGCGCTCCTTCGACTTCAGCGGCGACGAGGAGATGACGCCCCTGGCGGCCTTCCTCGACCATGCGGCCCTGGAATCCGGCGATACCCAGGCCGACA
Organism: Pseudomonas oryzihabitans; assembly: GCF_006384975.1. Lineage (NCBI taxonomy): Bacteria > Pseudomonadati > Pseudomonadota > Gammaproteobacteria > Pseudomonadales > Pseudomonadaceae > Pseudomonas > Pseudomonas oryzihabitans. The sequence goes on along the minus strand of NZ_CP021645.1, from coordinate 3,676,204 downwards.
GCCACGAAGACAGCGTCCAGCTGATGACCCTGCACAGCGCCAAGGGCCTGGAATTCCCCCTGGTGTTCCTGGCTGGCATGGAAGAAGGGCTGTTCCCGCACAAGATGAGCCTGGAAGAACCCGGCCGCCTCGAAGAGGAGCGCCGCCTGGCCTATGTGGGCATCACCCGCGCCATGCGCCGGCTGGTGATGAGCTATGCGGAAACCCGCCGGCTCTATGGCAGCGAAACCTACAACAAAGTCTCGCGCTTCGTCCGCGAAGTACCGGACGGCCTGATCCAGGAGGTGCGGCTGTCCAATGCGGTCAAGCAGCCCTTCGCCGGCAACCGCCCCAACCCCTTCGCCCAGGCGCCGGTCCCGGAAACCACCTTCAGCCTCGGCCAGCCGGTGCGCCATGCCCTGTTCGGTGAGGGTGTCATCCTCAATTACGAAGGCTCCGGTGCCCATGCACGGGTACAGGTGAACTTCACCTCAGAAGGCAGCAAGTGGCTGATGGTGAGCTACGCCAAGCTCGAGCCGCTCTAGCCATGACCGCGTCCTGGCTGTTCTGGGCGCTGCTGGCGGCGGCCTTCGCCGCCCTCACCGCCATCTTCGGCAAGCTGGGGGTGGAGCACGTCAACGCCGACTTCGCCACCCTGCTGCGTACCCTGGTAGTGGTCGTGGTGCTCGCCGCCATCGTCGCGGCCACCGGCCAGGTACAACCGCTGGCCAGCATTGGCGGCCGTACCTACCTGTTTCTGTTGCTATCGGGCGTGGCCACCGGTCTGTCCTGGCTGTGCTACTACCGGGCGCTCAAGCTGGGCCCGGCCTCGCTGGTGGCACCGGTGGACAAGTTGAGCGTGGTGCTGGTGGCCATCTTCGGCGTGACGCTACTGGGTGAGCGCCTGGATCTGCGCCAATGGTGCGGTATCGCAGCTATTGGCGGGGGCGTTCTGCTGCTGGCCTGGAAGCCCTGAAAGGGCGCAGGAAACAGGCCTGACCACCAGTGGGAGATTGCCGGATGGCAGAAGGCGGCCAAGCCCATTTCCTGCATTGCGCATTCCCTTGCCATCGATACGCTCATTCAAACGACCGACTTAGAGCGATTCTGCCCCCTCGATCCCCTGTCGGCAATGCCCAAGGGCAGGAAAATGTGGCCTAGTGCTGTCCGCCCTTGTCCTGCTCAAGGGTCTCGATGAAGGCGATCTGCAGGCGCGAATGCACGCGGATGAACCAGCGCCACAGCACCGCGATCACCACCACCGCCACCACTGCGATCAGCAGCAGCAACTCGCCGCGCGGCAGGATATTGCTGCTCAGGGCGGCGAGCAGCACCAGGATGCCGGCCAGCGACAGCAACGGGATCAGTTCGCTGACCAGGCGCCGTACCGGCTGGGTGTAGCGACCGGCCTGATTCTGCCGCACGCTGAGTTCGGCCATCAGCATGGCCAGCGCCTTGAGCTTGCGGTAGGCAGCGATCAGGCAAGGCAACGACAGCAGCAGCGCCCCGCCCCAGATGCAAGCCTTCTGCAGGTCGGCATCCTGGATCCAGGCGCTGAGCCACCCCGCCAGGCCATTGGCGAAATAGGCACCGCCCAGGAAGATGGCGATGACCAAGGACAGGTTGATACCCACCTGCAACAGGATGCGCCTCATCATCCCAGCCAGCACCGCCTTCTCGCCTTGCGGCTGGATGCTGCGCAACCACTCGCCATAGATGCCCAGCACCCGCTGCACCGGCTGCGGTAGCCAACCGCCGATCCAGACGGCCAACGGATCGGCGGCCTTGATCAGATAGGGCGTGAGCAGCGTCGTGATCGCCGACACGGCCACCGCTACCGGATAGAGGAAGTGGCTGGTGACGCCCAGGGTGATCCCCAGGGTAGCGATGATGAAGGAGAACTCGCCGATCTGCGCCAGGCCCATCCCTACGCGCAGCGAGGTACGGCCATCGTTGCCGGCGATCAGGGTACCCAGGCTGCAGGCGAGGATCTTGCCCAGCACCACGGCCACGCTGATCACCGTGATCGGCCAGGCGTATTCGATCAGTACCTTGGGATCGAGCAAGAGTCCGATGGCGACGAAGAAGATGGCGCTGAACATGTCACGCAACGGCTCGACCAGCTTTTCGATCTTCAGCAGCTGGCGCGACTCGGCCATGATGGCGCCGATCAGGAAGGCGCCCAGCACCACGCTGTATTCCAGCTTGGCCACCAGCAGGCAGAAGCCGAAGCACAGCCCCAGCACCGTGATCAGCAGCATCTCGTTGCTGTCGAATTTGGCCACGTAGGCCAGTAGTCGCGGTACCAGCAGGATGCCGATCACCAGCGCCACGATCATGAATAGGCTCAGCTTGCCCAGGGTCGCGGCCACCGCGCCCGGCTCCACCGAACCGCTCACCGCCAGGCCCGACAGCAGGGCGATGATGCCGATGCCGAGGATGTCCTCGACGATCAGCACCCCGAAGATCTGCTGGGCGAAGCGCTCGTGCTTCATCTTCAGCTCGTTGAGCGCCTTGACGATGATGGTGGTCGAAGAGATGGCCAGGATGGCGCCGAGGAACAGCGAATCCATGTGTGACCAGCCGAACAGCTGGCCCACCTGATAGCCCAGCCAGAGCATCAGGCTGATTTCCAGGAAGGCGGCGATGAAGGCCGTGGCGCCCACCCGGAACAGCTTGCGCAGAGAGAACTCCAGGCCAAGGCTGAACATCAGGAAGATCACCCCCACCTCGGCAAGGGTCTTGATGCTTTCTTCGTCGTGGATGAGACCGAAGGGCGGGGTGTGGGGTCCGATGATGAAGCCGGCGAGGATATAGCCGAGGACCACGGGTTGCTTGAAGCGGTGGAAGAGGATGGTCACCACGCCAGCCACCAGCATGATGACCGCCATGTCCTGGATGAAAGCTAGAGCATGCATCGGCCGGGCCCTCCTTTGACGGGCCGGGTAATCTCCCGACACCTGCGCTGACTGGAATCCAAGACTAGCACCTGCAACCTCTTGTGACGGATTCTGCAAAAAACTGTAATAGATTGATGTGCCTAGAAATTTTCTCGTCATACGAGGCAGCGCCCGCTCCTGGCATAGCAACCGCGACAGGGCAAAATACCGAAACAATTCACGCTGGCTGTACTTGACCGGGCAGCGCAAGATGTATCCAACACCAGACTCTTCACTGAGAGAACACCACATGCAACGCCTGATGAGCTTCTTCATGATCCTCTGCCTGGGCCTTACGCTCAGCCTGGATGCCAATGCCAAACGCATGGGCGCCGGCAAGTCCGCTGGCGCCGCGCCCATCCACCAGACCCGCCAGGCCGCGCCGACCCAGCAGCCGGGCATGGCCGCGCCTGCCGCCGGTGCCGGAGCGGCTGCCGCCGCTCGCCCCGCCAGTGGTGCCTCCCGTTGGCTCGGCCCGCTGGCCGGTATCGCCGCCGGTGGTCTGCTCGCCTCCATGTTCATGGGTGACGGCTTCGAAGGCTTCCAGTTCTTCGACTTCCTGATCCTGGCGCTCATCGCCTTCGTCATCTTCCGTCTGATTGCCCGTCGCAAGCAGCAGGCCGGTCCGCAACCCGCTGTCGCCGGCCATGCCCCCCTGCAGCGCGAGATGCCGAACCAGCCCAACAACAACGGTGGTCTGTTCGGTGGCGCCGCGGCTGGTGCCGCACCGGTGATCAATGCGCCGAGCTGGTTCAATGCCGAGCGCTTCGTGGCCGCCGGTCGCGAGCACTTCATGAGCCTGCAGCAGCACTGGGACGCCAACGAGATGGACAAGATCGCCGAGTTCGTCACCCCGCAGATGCTGCAGTGGCTGCGTGACGAGCGCGCTGCCTTGGGCGAAGGTTTCCAGTCCACCTACATCGAGAACCTGAACGCCACCCTGGACGGAGTGGAAGACCTGCAGGGCAAGACCATCGCCACCATCACCTTCAATGGTGTGTCCAAGGAATCGCGCTTCGACCAGGGCCAGCCCTTCAGCGAAAGCTGGCGCATGGAGCGCATGGCGGGCGAGAACCAGCCCTGGCTGCTGGCCGGTATCCGTCAGAACGCCTGATACCACTGCCCAACCGAAAGCCCGGCTCTATGCCGGGCTTTTTCGTCTGTAGCGTTGCCGATCATCTCGCGAAACCGCTATCAAGTCCGGACGGAAGCTGCCGTTATCCCGGACTGAACTGCTAACCTTGCGCGCCTCCTTCCTACTCCATCCGGTGCGCATTTCGAGAGAGGCCTGCTATGGAAGACGTCATCGAACGCTTGCGTGAAGAAAACGAACCCGTCCCGGTGCCCCTGGAGCTGCCCGACGAAGACCTGCTGGTCGAGATCGAGGAAGAGCTGCTCATCAGCCTGCCGCCGGAATTCCGTGAGTTCCTGCTGACCGTCAGCGACGTGGTCTACGGCCGTATCGAGCCGGTCACCGTCACCGATCCGCAATCCCATACCTACTTGCCGGAAGTCGCTGCGACCGCCTGGGACGAGGGTCTGCCGCGAGAGTACATTCCCCTCTGTGCCAGCGAAGACGGCTACTATTGCGTCAGCCAGGAAGGCGAGGTACTGCTGTGGGAAGATGGCGACCTGACCGACGAATCCTGGGATTCGGTATGGGTCTGGGCCCGCGACGTCTGGTTGGAAAGCTGAACGACCCCGCCTCGTCTGGGTCTGGATAAGGCCATCATTCCGGAGGATGCGTCATGAGCACTCCCGTCGTCCTGATCACCGGCGCCGCGGGCGGCCTCGGCCGTGCCCTGGCGCAACGCTTCGCCCAGAGCCATTGGCGGGTCGCCGCGGCCGACCGCGATGCCGAGGGCCTGCACGGACTCAATGGCATCGTCGGCCTGGACTCCAGCGTCACCGCCGATCTCTCCAGCGCCGAGGGTTGTCGCAATCTGGTCAGCAAGGTGATGGCCCGTACCGGGCGCCTGGATGCCCTGATCAACGCAGCCGGTATCTGGCGTGAAGGCGAAGTGGAGACCTTCAGCGAGGAAGATTACGACCTGGTGATGGCGGTCAACCTCAAGTCGACCTTCTTCATGTGTTCGGCTGCCATTCCTTTCCTCAAGGAAAACCGCGGCGTCATCATCAATGTCGCCAGTGGCGCCGGTCGCCAGCCCATCGCCGGCGCTGCGGCCTATGGCGCGGCCAAGGCCGCGGTACGATTCTTTAGCCAGAATCTGGCCGTGGAGCTCGCCCGGGATGGGGTACGCGTCAATGCCGTCTCCCCTGGCGACATCGATACCCCCATGCTGGACTTCCAGGCCGCCCGCTATGGCAGCGGTGATCCCGCCGGCTATCGACGCAACCTGCTCAATCGCTATCCGCAAGGGGATACCGCACGCTTCATCCAGCCCGAGGAAGTGGCCGAGTTCGTCTATTTCCTCTGCCAACCCCAGGCGGCGGCCATCTCCGGTGCCGATTTGCCGATCGACTTCGGACTGTCGGCCGGTCGTTGACGGCTGTGACAGACGGCGCCGACGCACCGTCTACCGGTTTTATCCCTCAAGGATTCGCCCATGGAACCCGGCAACCACCAGTTGAGCATGACCATCCTGATGACCCCGGACCTGGCCAACTTTTCCGGCAAGGTCCACGGCGGCGCCCTGCTCAAGTACCTCGATGAGGTGGCCTACGCGTGCGCCAGCCGCTATGCCGGACGCTATGTGGTCACCCTGTCGGTGGACCAGGTGATCTTCCGCGAACCCATCCATGTCGGCGAGTTGGTGACCTTTCTGGCCTCGGTGAACTACACCGGCACCACATCGATGGAAATCGGCATCAAGGTCATCACCGAAAATATCCAGCAGCGCTCGGTACGCCATACCAACAGTTGCTTCTTCACCATGGTCGCCGTGGACGAAGATGGTAAATCCTGCCAGGTTCCCCAGCTCGAACCGGTAACGGCGGACGAGAAACGCCGCTGTGTACAGGCCCAACAGCGCCGGCAGATCCGCCGGGAACTGCAAGAGCGCTACCAGGCACTGAAGGAAACCTTTTGAGTTTTAGCGGCTAGGTCGCCGTCGTTCGACGGTTGCATTCGCACCTGGCAGGACAAGAGGATTTGCCCTGTCCATGAGCAAGCCATGGGCGAGTAGGACATCGCCCATGGCTTGCTTGGCAGCTTGGTTGACGCGAACCCGGTGCAGGCCAGGAGCTTCTTGGCCTAGCGGCGTTGGATCTTGAAGTTGAAGGTCTTGGTCGCCTTGCGCGGGACAATCTGGCCACCCGAGACGCGCGGCGCGAAGCGCCACTCACCGAGCACATCGAGTACCGCTCGCTCCAGTTGCTTGTTGGAAGCTTCCAGCACCTGGATGTCAGCCAACCGGCCATCGGCGGTAACGGTGAACATCACCCGCACCTCGCCACTAACACCGCGTCTACGCAGCATTTCCGGGTATTCCGGCGCCGTCATCTTGATCGGCCGGATATCGGCGTCGTCGAGACTACCGGTAGGAATGCCAGCGGTCTTCGGCGGACCGGCAGGCGCTGCTGCCGGGGCGGGCTGACTGGGCGCAGCCGTAGCAGCAGGCGCTGGAGTCGGCGACGGGGTGGCCTCAGCGGCCGGTTCCGGCGTGGGCTCGACCTTCTTTGGCAAAGGCTTCTGCTGGCTGTGCTCGACAGGCTTGGGTTTCGGCTTCGGTTTGGGCTTTTCCACCACCGGCTTGGGCGGCTCCACCGGTTTCGGCGGTTCCACGGGCTTAGGCGGCTCTGGTGGCGGTGGTTCAGGGTGCGGCGGCGGTGGAGCGGGCGGTGCCGGGGTGGGTGCTGGCGGCTCCGGTACCGGCTTGGGCAACTGGATGAAACTGACCTGCATGGGCTCGTCACCCTTGGCGATCTTCAGCTCCGGCGGGGCCTGAACCACGAAGAACAGTGCCGCGGCCATGCTGGCATGCATGATCAGCGACAAGGCGGACGCCAGGCCCCAACCCCGGCCGCGCGGCGGCTGCTCGCCTGGCTCGGCGGCCCCTACCGGCATCATGGCCGGCGTCACGATATCCTCGTGTCGCTCGGGCATGCGGAAAGACAGGATGGTCGCGGAGGGTTCGCCACGCTTGGCATTGACGCCGGCGACCGGCTCTACATCGGCCGTCAGCGCAGCCCTGACCGGGCCCTGAATGGACTCCACTTCATCACCCTCGGAACGCGCGGCAATGACGGTGGGTTCAGGCTTGGCAAGGGATGTTGGCGCCATGGGAGCTATACGCAGAGAAAGTAAATTTAATAATCATTATCATTAACTGGATAAATTTCGCAACCTCAAATGTCGCGAATGGTCTCGCGGATACGCTTTTCCAAGGCCTCTATATCCGGCATCTGCTCCAGAATCAGTTCCAGCCGGTTATCGCGGCGCCAGAGGGTCGGCTCCCAGTCGCCGGGATGCGCCAGACCGTTATAGGCCTGCCAGCCATCCAGCAGTTGCAGACAGGCTTTGAGCCGAACGAGACCCGGCAGCTCTGCCAATACCGCCAATAGCGCCGGTCCGTCGAAGCGGTGACGGGGATGCCAACGCCAACCAAGGGCATGATGTCCCTCCTGGGTACGACAGAAACGTAGCGGACGATTGGGCAGCAACAGCTCACGTGGCGTGGTATCCGCTGGCGGCTCGCTCAGCGCTCCTGCCAAGCCCTCGGCGGCAATTGCCTGCGGTAGGTCTTCCAGCGTGATCCGCCCCTGCTCGGTCCAATACAGCGGCCTGGTCTGCAAGGCTGAGGGTAGCGGCGAGCGATCCAATCCCTGGCTCTTGTTGAGCACGATAAGCCCAGCCTGCTCCAGCGCCTGCTGCTGAGCCTCTGGCAGAGACTGCCCTTCGAGCAAGTGCTGGGCATCCACTACCCAGACCAGGGGTTGCAGGGCCAGCACCCCGGTCCAGGGCGGCGCCTGGAGTTGTCGGAACAGACTGACGGGATGGCCCAGGCCGGAAGGCTCGATGAATAACCGTTGGGGCTGCGCCCGCCTAAGCAGTCGCGTCAAGGCCACCTGCAGGGGTACGCCCTGGACACAGCACAGGCAGCCCCCGGGAACCTCGGCGATACTAAGCCCCTCGTCGTCCTGGGTCATGAGCGCAGCGTCGATACCGACCTGGCCGAATTCATTGACCAGAATCGCCCACCGTTCAGCGCCGGGCCGCTGGGCGAACAACTGGCGGATCAGCGTCGTCTTGCCGGCACCCAGGGGACCGGCGATCACATGAGTCTTGATATCGGCTAGGCGCATGGCGAAAGGTCGAATGCTAGAGTGGCGTTTTTTGCGAAAGGCTGGCTGGAATGCGGCGACTATTGATCTCTTTGCTGCTGTTGCCTTCACTGGCGCTCGCCGACGCCTGCGTGATCCGCAGTCGCCAGGGCAGTGTGGACGTACAGATCTGCCAGAGCAATATCGACATCCCCGCCAAGCTATTCCGCGAGGGCTTCTGCCAGCCGCAACTCAAGGATCAACAAACCGAGGTGCGCTTCGTCGAGCGGTGTCCGGTAGGCGAGATCGGCATCTGCCAGGGGGCCCGCTCACCGGGCGTACCCTATCGGCAGGATATCCACTACTACGGGGTACCCGGGGACGGCCGCTTCCTAGCCATGGCCTGCACCCAGCAGAATCAGGGCACCTGGCGGGTACCCTGAAGTTCCACGTGGAACCTATTACTCCACCGTGACCGACTTGGCCAGGTTGCGCGGCTGATCCACGTCGGTGCCCTTGAACACGGCGACGTGATAGGACAGCAGCTGCAACGGGATGGTGTAGAGGATCGGTGACAGGGCATCGTGGATGTGCGGCATGGTCACGATGCGGGTACCTTCGCCGTCCTCGAAGCCGGCACGTTCGTCGGCGAAGACGATCAGCTGACCACCCCGAGCCCGTACCTCCTGCAGGTTGGACTTGAGCTTTTCCAGCAGCTCGTTGTTGGGCGCCACCGTCACCACCGGCATGTCGGCATCCACCAGGGCCAAGGGACCGTGCTTGAGTTCACCGGCCGGATAGGCCTCGGCGTGGATGTAAGAGATCTCCTTGAGCTTGAGTGCGCCTTCCATCGCCACCGGATATTGCTCGCCACGCCCGAGGAACAGCGTGTGGTGCTTCTCGGCGAAGGACTCCGCCAGCTTCTCCACGATCTTGTCCATGGCCAGGGCTTCGTCCAGCCGTGCCGGCAGACGGCGCAACTCGGAGACCAGTTCGGCTTCGATACCGGCATCCAGCCGCTGCTGGCAGCGTCCCAGGCTCAGGGTCAGCAGCAGCAGAGAAACCAACTGGGTGGTGAACGCCTTGGTGGAGGCTACGCCGATCTCCGGACCGGCCTGGGTCAGGAAGCTCAGCTGGGATTCGCGCACCAGGGAGCTGGTGGCTACGTTGCAGATCGCCAGGCTGCTCAGATAGCCGGACTGCTTGGCCATGCGCAGGGCGGCCAGGGTGTCGGCCGTCTCGCCGGACTGGGAGATGGTGACGAACAGGGTGTCCGGGCTGACGGCGACGCGGCGATAACGGAATTCGCTGGCCACTTCCACCTGGCAGGGAATCCCCACGTACTCTTCGATCCAGTAGCGCGCCACCGAGCCGGCATGGAAGCTGGTGCCGCAGGCGACGATCTGCACCTGGCGGACCTTGGCGAACAGCTCGGCTGCGCAAGGGCCAAAGGCCTCTGGCAAGACCTGACCATCGCCCAGCCGGCCTTCCAGGGTGCGCTGGACCACGCTGGGCTGCTCGTGGATCTCCTTGAGCATGAAGTGACGATAGGCGCCCTTGTCGGCGGCCTCGCTGCCTTCATGGTACTGCACCGTTTCCCGCTGCACCGGCTGGCCGTCGACGTCCCACAGGTTGACCTGATCCAGGCGGATCTCGGCGACGTCACCCTCTTCCAGATAGACGAAACGATCCGTCACCTGGCGCAAGGCCAACTGGTCGGAGGCCAGGTAGTTCTCACCCAGCCCCAGACCAATCACCAGGGGGCTGCCGCTACGGGTCGCCACCAGGCGATCCGGCTGATGCCGCCAGACCGCGGCCAGGCCATAGGCACCGTGCAGCTCCTTAACCGCTGCCTTCAGCGCCTTGGTCAGGTCGCCGCTGTCCTGCAGCTTGAGATGCAGCAGGTGAACGATGACCTCGGTGTCGGTCTGGGAGGTAAAGACATAGCCCTTCGCCTTGAGCTGGGTGCGCAAGGCTTCATGGTTTTCGATGATGCCGTTGTGCACCACGGCCACGTCACCCTGGGAGAAATGCGGGTGGGCATTGGCTTCGGTAGGCGCGCCATGGGTAGCCCAGCGGGTATGGGCAATGCCCAGGCGACCGGCCAGGGGGTCGGCGAGCAGACCCGCCTCCAGTTCGCTGACCTTGCCGATACGGCGCAGCCGCTGTAGCTCACCCTGGGCATCCAGCAGTGCCAGGCCGGCGCTGTCGTAGCCGCGGTACTCCAGGCGCTTGAGGCCCTCGACCAGAATGGCGGTGATGTTACGCTCGGCAATGGCGCCGACGATTCCACACATGCTTACCTCCCGTTGCCTGTCTTATCCACAGCGACATGACCGCGTCGACTGTGGATGACCTGATTGTCTAGTTTTCCACAGCGGCGCGGACGACCTGCACACCCTGCGTTTCGATTGCCTGAGCCGCCTCGGGCGGCAAACGGTCATCGGTAATGAGGACGTCCACCTTTTCCCAAGGTAGTTCCAGATTCGGAATTCGCCTGCCCAATTTGTCCGCTTCGGCCATGACCACCACCTCGCGCGCCACCTCGGCCATCACCCGCGATAGCGAGAGGTGTTCATTGAAGGTCGTGGTGCCCCGCTCGGGGTCAAGGCCATCGGCGCCGATGAACAACTGGTCGAAGTCGTAGGATCTCAGTACCTGCTCGGCCACCTGGCCCTGGAAGGATTCCGAGTGCGGATCCCAGGTCCCGCCGGTCATCAGCAGCATGGGCTCCTGCTCCAGCTCGCGCAGGGCCGTGGCTACCTGCAGGGAATTGGTCATGACCACCAGGCCGGGACGGCGGTCGAGCTGGGGGATCAGCGCGGCGGTCGTGCTGCCACAGTCGATGATGATCCGCGCATGTTCGCGCAGCCGCTGGGCAGCGGCCCGGGCGATGGCCTGCTTCCAGGGCGACGCCTGGGGCGGCACCTCGGCCAGTAGCTCCTGAGGCATGGCCACCGCACCGCCATAGCGACGCAAGAGCAGGCCATTGCGCTCGAGGGCGGCCAGGTCCTTGCGGATGGTCACCTCCGACGTCTCCAGCTGCCTGGCCAGTTCATCGACGCTCACCTCACCCTGCTGCTGGAGCTGGGCGAGGATGGCATGGCGGCGCTGAGCGGTATTACGACGCGTCATAAATTTCGATTCGAAAGATATTGGATCGAATCAAAACCTAATGACGAGCAGTCGTCAAGCCTTCGGTGCTTTTTTCGGTCGTTGCCAGCCGGTCTTGTTGACCTGGCGTGCCCGTCCCAAGGCCAGAGCTTCAGCCGGTACATCGGCAGTAATGACCGAACCTGCAGCCGTAGTAGCCCCCGCGCCCAGGGTGACTGGCGCTACCAGGGAGCTATTGGAGCCAACGAAGACATCCGCGCCTATTTCGGTTCGAAACTTATTGGCTCCGTCGTAGTTGCAGGTGATGGTGCCCGCTCCTATGTTGCTGCCTGGACCGATGCTGGCGTCACCCAGATAGGTGAGGTGGCCAGCCTTGGCGCCATCCTGTAGATGAGCGTTCTTCAGTTCGACGAAGTTACCCACATGAGCCTTGGCGCCCAGCTCGCTACCGGGCCGCAGCCGGGCGAAGGGCCCCACATCGGCGCCCTCTCCCACCACCACGCCATCCAGGTGGCTATTGGCCTTGATGATGGCACCGCGCTTGAGCACGCTGTCCTTAATCACGCAATTCGGACCGATGCTCACGCCCTCTTCCAGCACCACCCGGCCTTCCAAGATCACGTTGATATCGATGCAGACGTCCCGCCCGGCCTCGACCTGGCCGCGCTGATCGAAGCGCTGCGGATCCAGCAGGGTCACGCCTTGCAACATTAGGCGGTCGGCAGCGCGCTGCTGGAAATGACGCTCCAGTTGGGCCAGTTGCCGACGATCGTTGGCGCCCTGCACTTCCATGGCATCCGCTGGCTGGCTGGTGGCGATGGTCAGGCCATCCGCCACCGCCAGGGCGATGACGTCGGTCAGGTAGTACTCGCCCTGGGCATTGCTGTTGGACAACCGGCCCAGCCAATCCATCAGCCGCCAGCCCGGGACGGCAAGAATTCCGGTGTTGCCTTCGCGGATGGCGCGCTGGGCGTCGCTGGCATCCTTATGCTCGACGATGGCGGTCACCCGGCCCTCGGCATCACGGAGGATACGGCCATAGCCGGTGGGATCGTCCAGCTCCACCGTCAGCAGTGCCAGATGGTCATCATCCACCTGCTGCAGGAGACGCTGCAGGGTCTCGGTCTGGATCAGCGGCACATCACCGTAGAGGATCAACACCCGCTCCGCCGTCAACGCCGGCGCCGCCTGGGCCACCGCATGACCGGTACCGAGCTGTTCGGCCTGGAGCACGAAGCTCACGTCGTCCGCCGCCAGCTGCTGGCGAACCTGGTCGGCGCCGTGGCCGATCACGACGTGGATACCCACAGGTTCCAGCTCGCGGGCACGATCGAGGACATGTCCCAACATGCTGCGGCCAGCCACGGGATGCAGCACCTTGGGCAGGGTGGATCTCATACGGGTACCTTGGCCAGCGGCCAGGATGACGATTTCCAGGGACATCGGAACCTCGGGGACAAGGAGAAATGACAGGCTGGACGTTGGCCGGCAAGGCACCCCTGAACGCTGACCATCCAAAGGTTTTCGCGCAACTTTCCAGGTGGAAAAAGAAAAGGGTAGCCGAAGCTACCCTTGTCGTTACAGCTAACCTTGCGCTTAGCGCTTGGCTTGCCGCTTGAGCTGCTGGATGGTGCGCAGCTGGGCGGCGGCCTCGGCAAGTTGAGCGGCGGCAGCGGTGTAATCGAACTCCGTGCCCTTGTCGCTCAAGGCTGCCTCAGCGCGCTGCTTGGCTGCCACCGCGGCAGCTTCGTCGATGTCAGCGGCGCGACTGGCGGTGTCGGCCAGCACTTCGACGACATTCGGCTGCACTTCGAGGAAACCACCGGAGATGTAGAACACCTCCTCGGCGCCCCCTGCCTTGACCAGGCGGATGGGGCCCGGTTTCAGGTCGGTCAGCAGCGGCGCATGGCCCGGGGTAATACCCAGATCACCCAGGTGGCCGTGGGCGATGACCATCTCCACCGCTCCGGAGAAGATCTCTCCTTCCGCGCTGACGATGTCGCATTGGACTGTCTTGGCCATAGCGTGCCTCTAAGAGCGCCCGTCGCCGGGCGCGGCAGTTACAGTTTCTTGGCTTTCTCGATGGCTTCGTCGATGCTGCCGACCATGTAGAACGCCTGCTCGGGCAGGTGATCGTAGTCGCCGCGCAGAATCCCGGAGAAGCCGGCGATGGTGTCCTTGAGGGACACGTACTTGCCAGGCGAACCGGTGAAGACTTCGGCCACGAAGAACGGCTGGGACAGGAAGCGCTGGATCTTACGCGCGCGGGATACCAGCTGCTTGTCGGACTCGGACAGTTCGTCCATGCCCAGGATCGCGATGATGTCCTTCAGCTCCTTGTAGCGCTGCAGCACGTACTGGACGCCGCGAGCGGTGTCGTAGTGCTCCTGGCCGATCACGTTCGGGTCCAGCTGGCGCGAGGTGGAGTCCAGGGGATCGACTGCCGGGTAGATACCCAGGGAGGCGATGTCACGGGACAGAACCACGGTGGCGTCCAGGTGGGCGAAGGTGGTCGCCGGGGACGGGTCGGTCAAGTCATCCGCAGGGACGTAGACGGCCTGTACGGAGGTGATCGAACCCAGCTTGGTGGAGGTGATGCGCTCCTGCAGGACACCCATCTCCTCGGCCAGGGTCGGCTGGTAGCCCACCGCGGACGGCATACGACCCAGCAGCGCGGACACTTCGGTACCGGCCAGGGTGTAACGGTAGATGTTGTCGACGAACAGCAGGACGTCACGGCCTTCGTCACGGAATTTCTCGGCCATGGTCAGGCCGGTCAGGGCCACGCGCAGACGGTTGCCCGGCGGCTCGTTCATCTGGCCATAGACCAGGGCGACCTTGTCCAGAACGTTGGAATCCTTCATCTCGTGGTAGAAGTCGTTCCCTTCACGGGTACGCTCGCCCACGCCGGCGAACACGGAATAACCGCTGTGCTCGATGGCGATGTTACGGATGAGTTCCATCATGTTGACGGTCTTGCCCACGCCGGCGCCGCCGAACAGGCCGACCTTACCGCCCTTGGCGAAGGGGCAGACCAGGTCGATGACCTTGATGCCGGTTTCCAGCAGATCGTTACCACCGGCCTGCTCCGCATAGGACGGGGCCTTGCGGTGGATTTCCCAACGCTCTTCCTCGCCGATGGGACCGGCTTCGTCGATGGGGTTGCCCAGCACATCCATGATGCGACCGAGGGTCTTGACGCCGACCGGGACCTTGATGGCCTCGCCGGTGTTGCCCACGTCCAGGCCACGCTTGAGGCCTTCGGTGCTACCCATGGCGATGGTACGAACCACGCCGTCGCCCAGCTGCTGCTGAACTTCCAGGGTGGTTTCGGCACCCTGCACCTTGAGGGCGTCAAAGACGCGCGGTACCGCGTCGCGCGGGAATTCCACGTCGATCACGGCGCCGATGATTTGTACGATACGTCCGCTACTCATTTCGCGTTCCTCGAATGTTTAAGCTGTCCGTCAGACCGCGGCGGCGCCGCCGACGATTTCCGAAATTTCCTGGGTGATCGCAGCCTGGCGAGCCTTGTTGTAGACCAGCTGCAGCTCTTTGATGAGATCGCCAGCGTTGTCGGTGGCGTTCTTCATCGCGATCATCCGCGCGGCCTGTTCGCTGGCAGCGTTCTCGACCACGGCCTGGTACACCTGGGATTCCACGTAGCGCACCAGCAGACCGTCGAGCAGGGTCTTGGCGTCGGGCTCGTAGAGGTAGTCCCAATGCTTGCCTTGCAGCTCACCACCCTCGGTCGCAACCAGCGGCACCAGCTGCTGGATGGTCGGCTTCTGGGTCATGGTGTTGACGAAGACGTTGGACACCACGTACAGACGGTCGATACGGCCGTCCAGGTAGGCATCCAGCATCACCTTGATGCTGCCGATCAGATCGCCAATCGCCGGGGCTTCGCCGAGGTGGCTGATGGCCGCGACCACGTTGCCGCCGAAGCTGCGGAAGAAGGAGGCACCCTTGGCCCCGATCACCGCCAGATCGATTTCCACACCCTTGCCGCGCTGGTCGCTCATGTCGCGGACCAGAGCCTTGAACAGGTTAGTGTTCAGACCACCGGCCAGACCCCGATCGGAGCTGACCACGATGTAACCGACGCGCTTGACCTCGCGTTCCACCATGAAGGCATGGCGGTACTCGGGGTTGGCGTTGGCCAGGTGGCCGATCACAGCGCGGATGCGCTCGGCATAAGGCTTGCTGGCAGCCATGCGGGCCTGAGCCTTACGCATCTTGCTGACCGCAACCTTTTCCATGGCGCTGGTGATCTTCTGTGTGCTTTTGATGCTCGCGATCTTGCCGCGAATCTCTTTTGCGCCTGCCATGTGACACCTATCGGGTTGGCAAACGGGGGCTGGCGCCCCCGTCGCGGCTTACCAGGTTTGCGTGGCCTTGAACTTCTCGATTCCCGCCTTGATGCCGGCGTCGATCTCGTCGTTGAAGTCGCCCTTCACGTTGATCTTGGCCATCAGGTCGGCGTGATCGCGGTTGAAGTAGGCGATCAGGGCCTGCTCGAAGCTACCGATCTTGTCCAGGGATACGTCGCTCAGGAAACCACGCTCGGCGGCGTACAGGCTCAGGGACATCTCGGCGATGGACATGGGCGCGTACTGCTTCTGCTTCATCAGCTCGGTAACGCGCTGACCATGCTCGAGCTGCTTGCGGGTGGCTTCGTCCAGGTCCGAGGCGAACTGGGCGAAGGCCGCCAGTTCACGGTACTGGGCCAACGCGGTACGGATACCACCGGACAGCTTCTTGATGATCTTGGTCTGGGCCGCGCCACCCACACGGGATACCGAGACACCGGCGTTGACCGCCGGGCGGATGCCCGAGTTGAACAGGCCGGCTTCCAGGAAGATCTGGCCGTCGGTGATGGAGATCACGTTGGTCGGAACGAAGGCGGACACGTCGCCGGCCTGGGTCTCGATGATCGGCAGCGCGGTCAGCGAGCCGGTCTTGCCGGTCACGGCGCCGTTGGTGAACTTCTCGACGTAGTCGGCAGAGACGCGGGAAGCGCGCTCGAGCAGACGGCTGTGGAGATAGAACACGTCGCCGGGATAGGCTTCACGGCCCGGCGGACGACGCAGCAGCAGGGAGATCTGGCGATAGGCCACGGCCTGCTTGGACAGATCGTCATAGACGATCAGGGCGTCTTCACCGCGGTCGCGGAAGTATTCGCCCATGGTGCAACCCGAGTAGGGCGCCAGGAACTGCAGGGCAGCCGATTCGGACGCGCTGGCAGCCACCACGATGGTGTTCTGCAGGGCGCCGTTCTCTTCCAGCTTGCGCACCACGTTGGCGATGGTCGACTGCTTCTGACCGATGGCCACGTAGACGCAGCGGATGCCGCTGTTCTTCTGGTTGATGATGGCATCGATCGCCATGGCGGTCTTGCCGATCTGACGGTCACCAATGATCAGCTCACGCTGACCACGACCAACCGGGATCATGGCATCGACGGCCTTGTAGCCGGTTTGCACCGGCTGGTCGACCGACTGACGCCAGATCACGCCCGGTGCGACCTTCTCGACGGCGTCGGAGGCGCTGGCGTTCAGCGGACCCTTGCCATCGATGGGGTTGCCCAGGGCGTCGACAACGCGACCCAGCAGTTCCGGACCAACCGGGACTTCCAGGATGCGGCCGGTGCACTTGGCGCTCATGCCTTCGGCCAGACCCAGGTAGCTACCCAGGACCACGGCGCCGACGGAGTCCTGCTCCAGGTTCAGCGCCATGCCGTAGATGCCGCCGGGGAATTCGATCATTTCGCCGTACATGACGTCGGCCAGACCGAAAATGCGCACGATACCGTCGGACACGCTGACGATGGTGCCTTCGTTGCGGGCTTGCGAGGTCACGTCGAGTTTTTCGATGCGACCCTTGATGATTTCACTAATTTCGGAAGGATTGAGTTGCTGCATGCTACTGCCCCTTCAAACTCAAGGTTTCAACGCTTCGGCCAGTTGCGCGAGCTTGCCGCGAACGGAGCCATCGATTACCAAGTCGCCGGCGCGGATAACCACACCACCGATCAGGCTCGCATCCTCGGATGCATTTAGTCGCACCTGGCGACCTAGCCTTGCGCTGAGAGCCTTGGCGAGTTTGTCTTGCTGTTCTTCGCTCAGGGCGAAAGCACTGGTGACTTCCGCCTCGATGGATTTTTCCTGCTCGGCCTTGTACGCCTCGTAGATCTCGGCGATGGCCGGGAACAGGTCGATCCGGTTGTTTTCTGCCACGGTCCGAACGAAGTTCTGGGACTGTGCATCCAGCTGATCGCCACATACGTCGATGAGCAATCCGGCCTTGGCTTCCGCGGTCAACTGCGGCTGCTGAAGCAGCTGGCGCACGGTCCCGTCCTGGGATACCGCGGCGAGCAGCCCAAGCGCGGCCGACCACTGGGTCAGCTGCTGCTGGGCCTGTGCGAACTCGAAAGCCGCCTTGGCATAGGGCCGGGCCAGCGTGTTCAGTTCTGCCATTGGTGGCCTCGCTTAGATTTCCGCTGCCAGTCGGTCGACCAACTGGGCATGAGCATTGGCATCAACGGTCGATCCGAGGATCTTCTCGGCGCCGGCCACGGCCAGCAGACCGACGCGAGCACGCAGGGCGTCCTTCGCGCTGTTGATTTCCTGCTCGATTTCAGCCTGAGCCTGCGCCTTGATCCGCTCGCCTTCAACACGGGCCTTGGCCTGTGCGTCTTCGACGATCTGGGCGGCACGCTTGTTGGCTTGCTCGATGATCTCGGCTGCCTGGCCTTTGGCTTCGCTCACTTTCTGGTTGGCTTGCTGCTGTGCCACTTCCAGATCACGAGCCGCGCGGTTGGCAGCGTCAAGGCCATCGGCAATCTTCTTCTCACGCTCACGCAGCGCCGAGATGATCGGCGGCCAAACGTACTTCATGCAGAAGAGCACGAAGATGAAGAAGGCAACGGACTGGCCTATCAGGGTTGCATTAATGTTCACGCCAACACCTCGCTCGTTCGTTGTCCATCAGTCCTGCCTACACCCCTGGGGGTGATCAGCCGGCGATCTGACCAACGAAGGGGTTAGCGAAGGTGAAGAACAGGGCGATACCAACACCGATCATGGTCACGGCGTCGAGCAGACCGGCGACGATGAACATCTTGACCTGCAGCATCGGAACCATTTCCGGCTGACGAGCGGCGCCTTCGAGGAACTTGCCACCCAGCAGACCGAAGCCAATGGCGGTACCCAGAGCGCCCAGGCCAATCAGCAGAGCAACGGCGATCGCGGTCAAACCAACTACAGTTTCCATTTTTCCTCCCGACTTTTTTAGTCGTCTTGGTTAAGGTTGAAGCGAAAGAGTTTTCCCAAGTCCCCCGGTGGACAGGGCCCCCCGGGACTCACGACAGAACCGCCCGCAGACACCGTCAGTAGCGTCCGCGGGCCATTCCTCAGTGACTTTCTTCGTGCGCCATCGACAGGTAGACGATGGTCAGCATCATGAAGATGAAGGCCTGCAGGACGATGATCAGGATGTGGAACACCGCCCACGCCCACTGCAGCACGATCCCCAGACCACCCAGCGCCAGACCGTTGGCGAACATGATGGCGATGAGGATGAAGATCAGCTCGCCAGCATACAGGTTGCCGAACAGTCGCAGGGCCAGGGAAATCGGCTTGGCGACCAGGGTGACGAATTCGAGCAGGAAGTTGATCGGGATCAGCAGGATCTGTACCAGGGTGTTCTTGCTGCTGAACGGATGTAGGGTGAGTTCGCCGACAAAGCCGCCGATACCCTTGATCTTGATGCTGTAGAACAGGATCAGGGCGAACACCGACAGAGCCATGCCCAAGGTGGCATTCGGATCGGTGGTGGGCACGACGCGGAAGTAGGTATGGTCGCCACCAATGGCCATGGCCAGCATCGGCAGCCAGTCCACCGGCACCAGGTCCATCATGTTCATCAGGAAGATCCAGACGAAGATGGTCAAAGCCAGGGGGGCGATCAAATCGTTCTTGCCATGGAAGGTATCGCGGACGCTACCGTCGACGAACTCGACCAGGACCTCGACCAGGCTCTGCAGGCGACCAGGTTGGCCACTGGTGGCCTTCTTGGCGATGCTGCGGAAGAAGAGCAGGAAGATCACGCCCAAACCGACCGACCAGCCCAGGGTATCCAGGTTGAAGGCCCAGAAGCCCATGGCCTTGGCCTCGGCGGGGGTGTGGGCCAGGGTCCAGCCTCTCACCGGATCCAGACCAAAGGTCATGTTCTGCAGGTGGTGCTGGATGTAAGCCGAAGCGGAGTCTGCTGCCATGTGTGCCTCGAATGCCTTTAAGGTCTAGTCGGTTTTTTCAATAGCAGGGGTGCGCCGGCATTGACCATCAGCGTCAACAGGTAGACGCCGAACAGTGCAGGAGCCGAAAGCGGTTTTACCCCGGCAAACGTCAGTGCAAAGAGCACTGCCGTGAGAATCAGTTTGCCCGCCTCGCCCGAATAGAAAGAACGGACGATGTCTTGGGCGGCGTGGGCGCCGCGGTAGCGGAACGCCTTGAACGAAAAATACAGGTTGGGCAGCCAGGCAATCAGCCCGCCCAACAATCCGGAATACCCGGCGACCTTACCGACGAAGCAAAACAAGACAACGGCGGCACATAACGCGACCACCAGTTGGACGAGCAGCAGGCGAAAGGCAGGCTGATGATGGAAAGGCAGGCGTTTGGGCGTGCGGCGGTCCATCGGCTCGAAGTCCTCTGGTGTCGGCTTAATAGTTGTTTTCACTGGCATGCTTTGTGCCGACAAAAAGCGGGCAAAGTATAGGGGCGCGCCAGGGGTGGTTCAAGCCACCCCGGACAGATTGCGGCCCAGGCTGACAGCCATTTGTGTCAGCGAATGTGCGCCAGTACGCCTTGAAGTTCGTCCAAAGAGGTATAGCGGATCACCAACTGGCCCTTGCCCTTCTCGCCATGGCGAATCTGTACGTTGGCGCCTAAACGCTCGGCCAGACGCTGCTCCAGGCGGCTGATATCGGGATCCACCACGGGAACCTTTTCACTGGACTCCGCTCCGCTGAGCCATTGGCGCACCAGGGCCTCGGTCTGACGGACCGTCAGGCCGCGTGCGACAACGTGCCGCGCCCCTTCGGCCTGGCGTGCCTTCGGCAGACCGAGCAAGGCGCGGGCGTGGCCCATTTCCAGCTCGCCCTTGGCCAACAGTTCCTTGGCCTCCTCGGCCAGCGCCAGCAGACGCAGCAGGTTGGTGACCCCCGAGCGCGACTTGCCGACGGCCTCGGCCACCTGCGCCTGGGTCAGTTCGAATTCGTCCTGCAGCCGCTGCAGGGCCATGGCCTCTTCCAGCGGATTGAGATTCTGTCGCTGGATGTTCTCGATCAGCGCCAGGGCGATGGCCACCTGATCGGGCACATCACGGACCAATGCGGGAATACGCTCCAGACCGGCTTGCTGGCTGGCGCGCCAGCGGCGCTCGCCAGCGATGATCTCGTAGCGACCCTCGCCGATGGCGCGCACCACGATGGGCTGCATCAGGCCCTGGACCCGAATGGAATTGGCCAGCTCTTCCAGGGCGACCGGATCCATGTGCCGGCGGGGCTGGTACTTGCCGCGCTGGATGATATCCACCGGCAGCGATTGCAATTCGCTGACCGGGGTGGCGGCAGCCTGTTCCTGCAGGACCTTGACGCTGGCGCCACCGAGTAGGGCATCGAGGCCGCGGCCCAGTCCTCGTTTCTTCACAGCCATGGGAATTCCTTAGGCAGTCTTGGCGGTACGAGCCGCCTTGCGCTGACGTTTGACCAGCTCACTGGCCAGTTCCAGATAGGCCGCGGCCCCCTTCGAGCTCTTGTCGTAGACCAGCACGGGCATACCGTAGCTGGGGGCTTCGGCCAGGCGGACGTTGCGCGGAATGATGGTTTCGTACAATTCATCGCCGAAATGCTGCTTGAGCTGGGCGGCGACGTCGTTGGCCAGGCCGATGCGCGGATCGAACATGGTGCGCAGCAGGCCCTCTATCTTCAACTGCGGATTCAGCCGCTGGGCGATGTGCTGGATGCTGCCGATCAGGTCGGTCAGGCCTTCCAGGGCGAAGTATTCGCACTGCATGGGGATGATCACGCCATCGGCGGCCACCAGCCCGTTGATGGTCAGCATCGATAGCGACGGCGGGCAATCGATGAGCACGTAGTCGTAGTTGTCCCGCACCGGGGCCAGGGCGTCGCGCAAGCGGCTTTCGCGGCCAGGCAGTTCCAGCAGTTCGACCTCTGCGGCGGTGACGTCGCGGTTCGAGGGCAGCAGCTGGTAGCCGCCGTGTTCGGAGAAGTGCATGGCGTCCAGCAGGCCGCAACCGCCGGTGAGCACGTCGAGTACCGAATGCTCCAGGGCGTGCTTGTCCACCCCGCTGCCCATGGTGGCGTTACCCTGGGGATCGAGGTCGATCAACAGCACCTTGCGCCGGTTGGTGGCGGCCAGGGAAGCGGCGAGATTGATGCACGTCGTGGTCTTGCCCACCCCGCCCTTCTGGTTGGCTATCGCGTAAACCTTGGCCATGTACCGCCTTACCCCTCTCCAATCGTGCGGCGCAGTATCAGCAAGTGCCGCTGGCCTTGGCAACCGGGAACCGCGAGGACGTGCGCCGCCGCAACCCGGAAGTCCGCTGGTAGCTTGGCCAGTTCGTCGTCGGGGTGCAGCCCCTTCATCGCCAGCCACTGTGTTTGGTCGTCGCCCAGGTGCCGCGTCCAGTTGGCGAAGTCATCGATGGCGCTGAACGCCCGCGAGACGATGCCGGTGAAGGGCGCGGCCGGCTGGAAGGCCTCGACGCGGCCGTGGACCACCTCGAGATTGGCCAGGCCCAGCTCGATCTTGGCCTGGGTCAGGAAGCGCGTCTTCTTGCCGTTGCTGTCGAGCAGGGTGAAGCGCGAATCGGGAAAGAGGATCGCCAGGGGGATGCCCGGCATGCCACCGCCGCTGCCGACGTCCAGCCAATTCCCTGCGGTAACGTAGGGAACGATGCTGAGGCTGTCGAGCAGATGCCGCGAGACCATTTCGTCCGGATCGCGCACCGCGGTGAGGTTGTAGGCCTTGTTCCACTTGACCAACAGGTCCAGGTAACCCAGCAGGCGCTCTTCCACCTCGGCGGAGAGCGCCACGCCCAGGGTCTCGGCGCCCTGGCGCAGTTCCTTGGCTTGGATCGCGCTGGCCATCAGGCGCTGTGCTCCAGGCTGCGACCGGCGCTGCGCTTCTTCAGGTGGATCAGCAGCAGCGAGACCGCCGCCGGGGTGACCCCGGGAATGCGCGAAGCCTGGCCCAGCGTCTCGGGACGAGCCTGGGCCAGCTTGTGCTGGATCTCCTTGGACAGGCCGGAGATGCCGGCGTAGTCGAGCTCGGCGGGCAGCGCCACGGCATCGCTGGCGCGCAGGCGCTGGATCTCGTCCTGCTGGCGATCGATGTAGCCGGCGTACTTGGTCTTGATCTCGATCTGCTCGGCGACCTGGGCCTCGGCCGGCGTCTCGCCCACCGCGTCCATCAGGCCGGCGTAGTCGATCTCCGGACGGGCCAGCAGGTTCTGCAGGTTGTATTCGTGGTTGAGCGGGGCGCCGAAGCGTTCGGCCACCGCAGTGCCCTGGGGCGTGCCCGGACGAATCCAGGTCGCCTTGAGACGTTGTTCTTCCAGAGCGATGCCTTCGCGCTTGGCTTCGAACAGCGCCCAGCGCTGGTCGTCCACCAGACCCAGCTCGCGGCCCTTCTCGGTCAGGCGCAGGTCGGCGTTGTCCTCGCGCAGGATCAACCGGTACTCGGCGCGCGAGGTGAACATCCGGTAGGGCTCCTGGGTACCCAGGGTGATGAGGTCGTCCACCAGCACGCCGAGGTAGGCCTCGTCACGGCGCGGACACCAGGCCTCGCGACCCTGGGCGCGCAGCGCGGCATTGGCACCGGCCAGCAGACCCTGGGCACCGGCCTCTTCGTAACCCGTGGTGCCGTTGATCTGGCCGGCGAAGAACAGCCCGGCGATGACCTTGGTTTCCAGGCTGTACTTGAGATCCCGCGGATCGAAGAAATCGTATTCGATGGCGTAGCCGGGCCGCAGGATGTGGGCGTTCTCCATGCCGCGCATGGAGCGCACCACCTCGAGCTGCACATCGAAGGGCAGCGAGGTGGAGATGCCGTTGGGATAGAGCTCGTGGGTGGTCAGGCCCTCGGGCTCAAGGAAGACCTGATGGCTGTCCTTGTCGGCGAAGCGGTGGATCTTGTCTTCGATGGACGGGCAGTAGCGCGGCCCCACCCCTTCGATCACGCCCGAGTACATCGGCGATCTATCCAGGTTGGCACGGATGATGTCGTGGGTGCGGGCGTTGGTGTGGGTGATCCAGCAGCTGACCTGGGCGGGATGCTGCTCGCGATTGCCGAGGAAGGACATCACCGGCAGCGGCGTATCCCCCGGCTGCTCGGTCATCACCGAGAAATCCACCGAACGGCCGTCGATGCGCGGCGGCGTGCCGGTCTTCAACCGGGAGACGCGCAACGGCAATTCACGCAGGCGCTGAGCCAGGGCGATGGCCGGCGGATCTCCTGCTCGTCCACCGCTGTGGTTCTGCAGACCTATGTGGATAAGACCACCGAGGAAGGTCCCCGCAGTCAATACCACGTTGTCGGCATGGAATTTCAGGCCCATCTGGGTAATCACGCCAGCGACGCGGTCGCCCTCGACGATGAGGTCGTCGCAGGCCTGCTGGAATATCCACAGGTTCGGCTGGTTTTCCAGGGTGTAGCGAATGGCGGCCTTATACAGCACGCGATCGGCCTGGGCGCGGGTAGCACGCACGGCAGGGCCCTTGCGGCTGTTGAGAATGCGGAACTGGATGCCGGCGAGATCCGTCGCCGCGGCCATGGCGCCGCCCAGGGCATCGATCTCCTTGACCAGATGGCTCTTGCCGATGCCGCCGATGGCGGGGTTGCAGCTCATCTGGCCGAGAGTTTCCACATTATGCGTGAGCAGCAGGGTACGCACCCCCATGCGGGCGGCCGCCAGGGCCGCTTCGGTACCGGCATGGCCGCCGCCGATCACGATGACGTCGAAACGGGAAGGAAAGTCCACCACGCACCTCGTGCCTGTTGGCAGGAATTCAAAGGAAAGCCGGCAAGTATAAGGCTTGGACCCGGCTTGCAGAAGGGGCTCTGGCCAAAAAATGACCAGTCGGCGGCGGAGACACCCAATATAAACAATAGGGAAGAAATGTTTAAAAGGACTGATATAGAGCTTATGTATATGCAGGCCCTTCGCTGTGGATAAGCTTATGTAGCCCTTGTCAGCTCTGGGCTGGGGACAACTTGAACCTAGTGTGTGTCCTGTGCTGTGGATGAATACAAGCTCTCAGCATCCTGTGGAGCCTTTACTGGCTTATCCACAGCGGCAGCCATGAACCGGTCATGCACCGATTTATGGGCAGACCTCAGGCAGGGTTATCAACAGAGCTCTGGAAGGGAGGGATGAGGATAGACAAGGCCTGTGTTGCACAGGCCTGGAACAGCAGATAGGGGATTACTTGCCGATGCAGAAGCTGGAGAAGATGCGGCCGAGCAGATCGTCGGAGCTGAAGGCACCGGTGATCTCACCGAGCACCTGTTGCGCCTGGCGCAGGTCCTCGGCCAAAAGCTCACCGGAGCCGGCCAGGGTGAGTTGACGATAGCCGTGATCCAACGCACTGGCGGCCCGTTGCAACGCGTCCAGATGGCGACGCCGGGCGCTGAAGCCACCCTCGGTGGTCTGCTCGAAGCCCATGCAGGCCTTGAGGTGCTCGCGCAGGGCGTCGACGCCCTGGCCATCGGTGGCGCTCAGGGCGATTTCCACCGGTCCGGAGGATTCGAACAGGCCGGTGGCCTCGCCGGTGAGATCGGCCTTGTTGCGGATCACCGTCAACTTGTCCAGCGGCGGTCGGGTGCTGAGTAACTCAGGCCAGAGCGCCTGGGGATCCCGGGCTTCCGGGGCGCTGGCGTCGACCACCAGCAGCACCCGGTCGGCCGTAGCGATGGCGTCCAGGGCGCGCTGCACGCCGATCTGCTCCACGCGGTCGCTGGTATCGCGCAGGCCGGCGGTATCGACCACATGCAGCGGCATGCCGTCGAGGTGGATATGTTCGCGCAGCACGTCGCGGGTGGTGCCGGCGATGTCGGTGACGATGGCGGCTTCGCGCCCGGCCAGGGCGTTGAGCAGGCTGGACTTGCCGGCATTGGGCCGGCCGGCGATCACCACCGTCATGCCGTCGCGCAGCAGGGCGCCGCGATTGGCTTCGCGCTGGACGTCGCGCAATTCGGCCTGCACGCCTTCCAGCAGTCCCTGCACCTTGCCGTCGGCGAGGAAATCGATTTCCTCCTCGGGAAAGTCGATGGCCGCCTCGACATAGATGCGTAGCTGGATCAACTGCTCGACCAGGCTCTCCACCCGGCGGGAAAATTCGCCCTGCAGCGAGCGCAGGGCATTGCGTGCGGCCTGTTCGGTGCTGGCTTCGATGAGATCGGCGATGGCCTCGGCCTGGGCCAGGTCGAGCTTGTCGTTGAGGAAGGCGCGTTCGCTGAATTCACCGGGGCGGGCCAGACGGGCGCCCTCTTCCAGGGTGCGGCGCAAGAGCAGATCGAGGATCACCGGCCCGCCGTGGCCCTGCAGTTCCAGCACGTCTTCGCCGGTGAAGGAATTCGGCCCGGGAAAGAACAGGGCGATGCCGGCATCCAGCACGCTGCCGTCGGCGGCGAGGAAGTTGCCGTAGTGGGCATGCCGCGGCGGCAACTCGCGGCCGCAGATCGCCTTGGCCAGCGGGGCGGCCAGGGGCCCGGAGACGCGAACGATGCCGACGCCGCCGCGGCCGGTGGCGGTAGCGATGGCAGCGATGCTGTCGGAAGGCAGGGACATGACGATCCTCCAGAAAGCACGACGCCCCAATCAAGGGGCGTCGTGTGGATAAGGTGAGCGAGATCAGGCCTTCTTGCTGGCCGCCTCGATCTTCCGGGTAATGTACCACTGCTGCAGGATCGACAGGCAGTTGTTGACGATCCAGTACAGCACCAGACCGGCCGGGAACCACAGGAAGAAGAAGGTGAAGACGATGGGCATCATCTTCATCACGCGCGCCTGCATGGGATCCGGCGGTGCCGGGTTCAGCATCTGCTGCACGAGCATGGTGCCGCCCATGATGATCGGCAGGATGAAGTAGGGATCCTTGGCCGACAGGTCGGTGATCCAGAAGATCCAGGGCGACTGGCGCATCTCCACGCTTTCCAGCAGCACCCAGTACAGCGCCAGGAATACCGGCATCTGCACCACGATGGGCAGACAGCCACCCAGCGGATTGATCTTCTCTTTGCGGTACAGCTCCATCATCGCCTGGGACATCTTCTGGCGATCGTCACCGTACTGTTCCTTCAGCGCCTGCAGCCGCGGACCGACGGCGCGCATGCGCGCCATGGAGCGATAGCTGGCAGCGGACAGCGGGAAGAACAGCATCTTGATGATGATGGTCAGGACGATGATCGACCAGCCCCAGTTACCCAGGATGCTGTGGATATGTTGCAGCAGCCAGAAGATCGGCTGGGCGATGAACCACAGGAAGCCGTAGTCGACGGTCAGCTCCAGACCAGGCGACAGCATCTTGAGGTAGGACTGGATCTTGGGTCCGGCATACAGGGTCAGGGAGGTCTGGGTTTCACCACCCGGCGCAACGGTCAGCTGGGGACCGGTAAAGCCGATGATGTAGTTGCCCTGGCCGTCCTTGCGGGTATAGATCTGGTGCTGCTGGTCCTTGGTCGGCACCCAGGCGGTGACGAAATAGTGCTGCAGCCAACCGACCCAGCCGCCCTGCACGTTTTCCTGCAGGCGGTGTTTGTCCATGTCGCCCATGGACACCTTGCGGTAGGGCTCGCTCGGTGTACCGACGGCGGCTCCCAGGTAGGTGGACACGCCGGTGGCGGTGGTTGCCGAAGGATCCTTGCTGTCATCGCGCTTGATCTGGGCATAGAGCACGCCCTGCCAGGGCTTGTCGCCCTTGTTGTCGATCAGGTAGCTGACCTGGATCTCGTAGGCATCCGGGTTGATGCAATTGATCTTCTTCTGAGCCTTTTCCACCGCGGTGCAATCGGCTTTCAGGCCGCGATGGAAGGTGAATCTCTTGAGGTAGTCGACGCCACCCGCCTGGTACTTGAGATCCACCACCAGTTGCTGCTGGCCGTCGGCGAGCACGTAGCTGGACTGCGCCGAGGTGTACAGCGGACGACCAGCGCTGTTGGCGTCGGGGCCGTCGGTACCGGTCAGACCGCTCTGCGCCAGGTAAAGATGCCCGTTGCCGTTGTCGAACAACGTGAAGGGCACGTCGGGATGGTCCTGGCGCTGGGGATACTGCACCAGACCGAGCTGGACGATATCGCCACCGCGGGGGTCGATGGCCAGATCCAGAACGTCGGTCCGGACCTTGATGAGCGCAGTGCTCGGTTTGGCAGTCGCGTTATCCACCGGCGCAGCGGCCTTGGCTTCGGCCGGGACATCCGTGGGTACGTTGGGGGTATCACCCGGCAGGACGCTGGTTTGCGTCTTGGCCGTGGGCAATTCGGCCTGGCCGTAATCCTTGTTCCATTGGAAAACCATGGTGTAGGACACGATCGCCAGAGCGGCAATGAGTAGCGGGCGCTTGATATCCATGTTTACTCGGCCATCGAAGAGGTCGGGGCTGGGTTCTTTGCGGGAGGAACGGGATCGTATCCGCCTGGATGCCAGGGATGGCACCGGCACAGACGCCGTGTGGTCAGCCAGCCACCACGCAGCAGGCCATGGCTCTCGATGGCTTCGAGGGCGTAACCGGAACAGGTCGGATAGAAACGACAGCGACTGGCCATCATGGGACTGATGGCATAACGGTAGAAGCGAATCAGCAGCAGGGCCGGTTTACGCATGAGCACCGTCGGGACTGTCGGTTGGCTGGACAACGGCCTTGGTCGCCTGGCGATTGAGGCGTTTCCACAGTTGCAGCAGTTGATCGTGCAATTCCGGATTGTCGACCTCGCCAAGTCCCTTGCGGGCGACGAAGACCAAATCGAAATTGCCGAGGCGGTCCTGATTCAGACGAAAGGAATCACGGATGACCCGCTTGATGCGATTGCGCTCGACGGAAAGCTTGACGCTTTTCTTGCCGATCACCAGTCCCAGACGGGAATGGTCGAGCCCATTGGCATGGGCGAGCAGCAGCAGGTGCTTGCCGGATGCCTTGTGGGTGGGAGAGTCAAAGACCGTCTGGAACTGTTGGGAGCTCAGTAAGCGCCTGTCCCGACCGAAACCCTGACTCACCACCTGACCGGGCAATCAGATTGCCAGACGCTTGCGGCCTTTGGCACGGCGACGGGACAGAACCTGACGGCCGTTCTTGGTTGCCATACGAGCACGGAAACCGTGGACACGGGCGCGCTTCAGGGTGCTGGGTTGGAAGGTGCGTTTCATGGACTTTTACCTAGGTGTAAGCGGCAAGGCATGAGCGCCCCGCGCAAAGAGACCGGGGATTCTAGAGAAAGCCGCGGAACAGGTCAATTTCCAACCAGCGTCCATTGACAAGAGAACACGTAAACAAAATCAACAGGTCAGAAGGTTTTAAAAGATGGTTGAAGTGAATATGTATGATGCAGCCGATTTCTGTGGATAGATCGTGCCAGGACAGATGGGCTCTGGCTGGAGCGAGGTCGGAAACTCTGTTTTCAACAGGTGGGGCACGGGTGGCTAGCCTGAAGAGAGGCTGTGGATAAGAGTGAGGGTTACACACATCGCGCTTATCCACAGCGAAAAATCGGTAGATGTCCAGAGAGGTCAGACGGCGTTATCCACAGAGCTGACGGTAGCCTGGGCTGGGCAAGGGACACGTATGGCTCTCACGGGGAAACTGCGCGGTCATGTGGATAACCTGGGTGGGGAGGGATACAATGGGCGTTTGCTCATGGCCCGTCTGGGCCGCGAAAGTCCCGGGAGACGCTGTGTCGGTCGAACTCTGGCAACGTTGCGTGGATGTACTGCGCGACGAGTTGCCCTCGCAACAATTCAATACCTGGATCCGGCCACTGCAGGTGGAAGCGGAAGGGGATGAGCTGCGGGTGTTCGCGCCCAACCGCTTCGTGCTCGATTGGGTCAACGAGAAATACCTGAGCCGGGTTCTCGAGTTGCTCGAGGAGCACGCCGACGACGGCATCGCCCCGGTGCTTTCCTTATTGATAGGTAGCAAGCGCAGCAACAAGCCGCGTCCGGCGCAGACGCCCAGCAGCCAAAGCACGCCGCTGCCGCCGCCGGTGCAGGCACCGCAGCCGATCCAGTCGGATATCGTCACTGCGGGTGTCGCCCTGGAAGACGTGACGGCGGAACTGGCCGAGGCCGACGAGCCGGCGGTCAAGACCGAACGCACCGTGCAGGTGGAAGGTGCGCTCAAGCACACCAGCTATCTCAACCGTACCTTCACCTTCGAGAACTTCGTCGAGGGTAAGTCCAACCAGCTGGCCCGCGCCGCGGCCTGGCAGGTAGCGGATAATCCCAAGCACGGCTACAACCCACTCTTCCTTTATGGCGGCGTGGGTCTGGGTAAGACTCACCTGATGCACGCGGTGGGCAACCATCTGCTCAAGCGCAATCCGAACGCCAAGATCGTCTATCTGCATTCGGAGCGCTTCGTCGCCGACATGGTCAAGGCGCTGCAGCTGAACGCCATCAACGAATTCAAGCGCTTCTACCGTTCGGTGGATGCGCTGCTGATCGACGACATCCAGTTCTTCGCTCGCAAGGAGCGGTCGCAGGAAGAGTTTTTCCACACCTTCAATGCCCTGCTCGAAGGTGGACAACAGGTGATTCTCACCAGCGACCGCTATCCCAAGGAGATCGATGGCCTGGAGGAGCGGCTCAAGTCGCGCTTCGGCTGGGGTCTCACCGTGGCGGTGGAACCGCCGGAGCTGGAAACGCGGGTCGCGATCCTGATGAAGAAGGCCGACCAGGCCAAGGTCGACCTGCCCCACGACGCCGCCTTCTTCATCGCCCAGCGCATCCGTTCCAACGTGCGCGAGCTGGAAGGCGCGCTCAAGCGGGTGATCGCCCATGCCCACTTCATGGGCCGCGACATCACCATCGAGCTGATCCGCGAATCGCTCAAGGATCTCTTGGCGCTGCAGGACAAGCTGGTCAGCATCGACAATATCCAGCGCACGGCGGCCGAGTACTACAAGATCAAGATCGCCGATCTGCTGTCCAAACGCCGCTCGCGTTCGGTGGCCCGGCCGCGGCAGGTCGCCATGGCGCTGTCCAAGGAACTGACCAACCACAGCCTGCCGGAAATCGGCGACGCCTTTGGCGGACGCGATCACACGACGGTGTTGCACGCCTGTCGCAAGATCGCCGAACTTCGGGAATCCGACGCGGATATTCGCGAGGATTACAAGAACCTGCTGCGTACCCTGACGACCTGACGGACGCGGCCCTGGCAAGGACCTGACCATGCATTTCACCATTCAACGCGAAGCCCTGTTGAAACCGCTGCAGCTGGTGGCCGGTGTCGTGGAACGTCGGCAAACGCTGCCGGTGCTGTCCAACGTACTCCTGGTCGTGGAAGGCCAGCGACTGTCGCTGACCGGTACCGACCTGGAAGTCGAGCTGGTTGGCCGGGTCGAGTTGGAAGAAGCCGCCGAGGCCGGCGAGATCACCGTGCCGGCGCGCAAGCTGATGGACATCTGCAAGAGTCTGCAACCCGATGCGCTGATCGACATCCGCACCGAAGAGCAGAAGCTGCTGATCCGTTCCGGGCGCAGTCGCTTCACCCTGTCCACCCTGCCGGCGAATGACTTCCCCACCGTGGAGGAAGGCCCGGGCTCGCTGAAGTTCAGCATTCCCCAGGGCCGCCTGCGCCGCCTGATCGAGCGCACTGGCTTCGCCATGGCCCAGCAGGACGTACGCTACTACCTCAACGGCATGCTGCTGGAAGCCAGCACCGGGCGCTTGCGCGCCGTAGCCACCGACGGTCACCGGCTGGCCATGTGCATGCTGGAAGCTGAGGTGGAACAGGCCGAGAAGCACCAGGTGATCGTACCGCGCAAGGGCATCCTGGAGTTGTCGCGCCTGCTCACCGAGCCGGAAGAGCCGGTCAACGTGGTCCTGGGTCAGCACCATATCCGTGCCACCACCGGTGACTTCACCTTTACCTCCAAACTGGTGGACGGCAAGTTCCCCGACTACGAGCGGGTACTGCCGCGCCATGGCGACAAGCTGGTCCTGGGTGAGCGCCAGCACCTGCGCGAGGCCTTCAGCCGTACCGCCATTCTCTCCAACGAGAAGTACCGCGGTATTCGCCTGCAGCTGGAAAACGGTTTCATGAAGATCCAGGCCAACAACCCGGAGCAGGAAGAGGCCGAGGAAGAGCTGCAGGTCGACTACGACGGCGGCAGCCTGGAGATCGGCTTCAACGTCAGCTACCTGCTCGACGTGCTGGGCGTGATGACCACCGACCAGGTGCGCATCACCCTGTCCGATTCCAGCAGCAGTGCGCTGTTGCAAGAGGCGGGCAACGACGATTCCTCCTATGTCGTGATGCCGATGCGCCTCTGATCGACTGTCGATGACGCTGATCCGCTTCAACGCCGACCGCCTGCGCAATCTGCAGGCGGTCGCGCTTCAGCCCTCGCCGCGGGTCAACTTGCTGCATGGCGCCAACGGCAGCGGCAAGACCAGCCTGCTCGAAGCCATCCACCTGCTGGGACTCGCACGCTCCTTTCGCAGTACCAAGCTGGCGCCGGTCATCCAGCACGAGCAGGCCAGTTGCACGGTGTTCGGCCAGGTGCGGCTGCCGGGTGGGCAGGACTGCAACCTGGGCATCCAGCGCGAGCGCGGTGGCGATTACCAGATCCGCATCAACGGCGAGAATGCCCGCAGTGCAGCACAGTTGGCCGAGGTGTTGCCGCTGCAACTGATCAACCCGGACGGCTTCCGCCTGCTGGAGGGTAGCCCCAAGATCAGACGGCAGTTTCTCGACTGGGGAGTGTTCCACGAGGAACAGCGTTTCCTGCCACTGTGGCAACGCCTGCAAAAGGCGCTCAGACAGCGAAATCACTGGCTCAGACGTGGTAAAATCGACCCTGCGGCCCAGGCTGCCTGGGATCAGGAACTGGCCCTGGCCAGCGCCGAAATCGATGGCTTTCGCCAGGCCTATATCCAGCGGCTGAAGCCGGAATTCACGGCGGTGCTGGCCGAGCTTATCCAGCTCGACGGCCTGACCCTGAGTTACTACCGCGGCTGGGATCGCGAGCGCGATTTGCGCGAGGTGCTGGCGGACAGCCTGGCGCGGGATCTGCAGCTGGGGCATACCCAGGCCGGACCGCAGCGGGCCGATTTGCGGATTCGCATCGGCAATCACAATGCGGCGGACATCCTGTCGCGCGGCCAGCAGAAGCTGGTGGTGTGCGCGTTGCGCATCGCCCAGGGCCGGCTGGTCAACCAGGTCAAGCGAGGCCAGTGCGTCTATCTCATCGACGACCTGCCCTCGGAACTGGACGAGGGACACCGGCTGGCCCTGTGCCGGCTGCTGGAGGCACTGGAGTGCCAAGTCTTCATCACCTGTGTCGAGCGCGAGACGCTACAGGCCGCCTGGCGGCCGGAGACAGAGGTCAGCGTGTTCCACGTGGAACACGGCCATATCAAGCAGACCCACACTAGCGGGAGCCAAGCATGAGCGAGACCAATACCTACGACTCTTCCAGCATCAAGGTGCTGAAGGGACTGGATGCCGTGCGCAAGCGCCCCGGCATGTACATCGGTGACACCGATGACGGCACCGGCCTGCACCACATGGTCTTCGAGGTGGTGGACAACTCCATCGACGAGGCCCTGGCCGGTTTCTGCAGCGAAATCAGCATCACCATCCACATGGATGAATCCATCACCGTGCGCGACAATGGCCGCGGCATCCCGGTGGACATCCACAAGGAAGAAGGCGTCTCGGCGGCCGAGGTCATCATGACCGTGCTGCACGCTGGCGGTAAGTTCGATGACAACACCTACAAGGTCTCCGGTGGCCTGCACGGCGTGGGCGTCTCGGTGGTGAATGCCTTGTCCGAAGAGCTGCGGCTGACCATTCGCCGCGCCGGCCAGGTGTGGGAGCAGGTCTATGTGCATGGTGTGCCCCAGGCCCCCCTGGCGGTGATCGGCGAGACCGACAGCACCGGTACCCAGGTGCACTTCAAGCCGTCGGCCGCGACCTTCAACAACATCCAGTTCAGCTGGGACATCCTGGCCAAGCGGATTCGCGAGCTGTCCTTCCTCAACTCGGGCGTTGGCATCCTCTTGCGTGACGAGCGCACCGGCAAGGAAGAGCTGTTCAAGTACGAAGGCGGCCTGCGTGCCTTCGTCGACTACCTGAACACCAACAAGAGCGCGGTGAACCAGGTGTTCCATTTCCAGGTGCAGCGCGAAGACGATGGCGTCGGCGTGGAAGTGGCCCTGCAGTGGAACGACAGCTTCAACGAGAACATCCTCTGCTTCACCAACAACATCCCGCAGCGCGACGGCGGTACCCACCTGGCCGGCTTCCGCTCGGCGCTGACGCGTAACCTGAACAACTACATCGAGGCCGAGGGC
Organism: Pseudomonas oryzihabitans; assembly: GCF_006384975.1. Lineage (NCBI taxonomy): Bacteria > Pseudomonadati > Pseudomonadota > Gammaproteobacteria > Pseudomonadales > Pseudomonadaceae > Pseudomonas > Pseudomonas oryzihabitans. Next base: position 3,642,350 of record NZ_CP021645.1, on the reverse strand, counting down.
CTGGCGAAGAAGTTCAAGGTCGCCACCACCGGTGACGATGCCCGCGAAGGCCTGACCGCCATCATCTCGGTCAAGGTGCCGGATCCCAAGTTCTCCTCCCAGACCAAGGACAAGTTGGTCTCTTCCGAGGTGAAGACCGCGGTGGAACAGGAGATGGGCAAGCATTTCTCCGACTTCCTGCTGGAGAACCCCAACGAAGCCAAGGCGGTGGTCGGCAAGATGATCGACGCGGCGCGCGCTCGTGAAGCGGCGCGCAAGGCGCGGGAGATGACCCGGCGCAAGGGCGCCCTGGACATCGCCGGCCTGCCGGGCAAGCTAGCGGACTGCCAGGAGAAGGATCCGGCGCTCTCCGAACTCTACATCGTGGAGGGTGACTCCGCCGGTGGTTCGGCCAAGCAGGGCCGCAACCGGCGTACCCAGGCGATCCTGCCGCTCAAGGGCAAGATCCTCAACGTGGAGAAGGCGCGCTTCGACAAGATGCTCTCTTCCCAGGAGGTGGGCACCCTGATCACCGCGCTGGGCTGTGGCATCGGTCGCGAAGAATTCAACATCGACAAGCTGCGCTACCACAACATCATCATCATGACCGATGCCGATGTGGACGGTTCGCACATCCGTACCCTGCTGCTGACCTTCTTCTTCCGCCAGATGCCGCTGCTGATCGAGCGCGGCTACATCTACATCGCCCAGCCGCCGCTGTACAAGGTGAAGCGTGGCAAGCAGGAGCAGTACATCAAGGACGACGAGGCGATGGAGGAATACCTGACCCAGACCGCCCTCGAGGAAGCCAGCCTGCACGTCAACGAGAACGCTCCGGGCCTGTCCGGCGTGGAACTCGAGAAGCTGGTGAACAGCTATCGCCAGGTGATGAAGACCTTCAAGCGCCTGTCGCGCCTCTATCCGGCCGACATCAGCGAGCACCTGCTGTACCTGCCCCGCGTGGGCCTGGAACAGTTGGGCGACGAGGCAGCCATGCGCCAGTGGCTGGCCGGCTTCGAGGCACGCCTGAAGTCCGCCGAGCGTAACGGCACCACCTATACCATCAGCCTGCGCGAGGATCGCGAGCGCAGCCTGTGGCTGCCGGAAGTCGAGACCCGTGCCCATGGCCTGTCCAGCTACGTCACCTTCAACCGGGACTTCTTCGGCAGCAACGATTACCGCCTGGTGACCGAGCTGGCCGCCCAGTTGGATAACCTGCTGGAAGAAGGTGCCTACGCCAAGCGCGGCGAACGCCGGCGCCCGGTCAGCACCTTCAAGGAAGCCTGGGAATGGCTGATGAACGAGACCAGCAAGAGATTCAACATCCAGCGCTATAAGGGCTTGGGTGAGATGAATCCGGATCAGCTGTGGGAAACCACCATGGACCCGAACGTGCGCCGCATGTTGAAGGTAACCATCGAGGACGCCATCGCCGCCGACCAGATCTTCAATACCCTGATGGGGGATCAGGTGGAACCGCGTCGCGAATTCATCGAGAGCAACGCCCTGGCGGTTTCCAACCTCGACGTCTGATCGAAAGCTGTTATGCACAAGCCCCGCGATGCGGGGCTTTTTTTGTGGAAAACATTTGCGGTAGGCAGGGTCGCCGTTTCGTTCCCTACGCAATGAGGCCACTCATCTTATAGCCAGACGTTCTGTGGATATTTTTGCTCAGTGCCTTTTGCCGACATCCGTTGGTGCAAGCAAAGAGGCCGTGCCATGCGGCATAGAGACACAGGCTATAAGGATAGGCCCTGTGGATAAGCCTGGGAATAAGCTTGCCGGTACTTGTGGATTTCCTGGTATGCGCGCTAGCGACCGCCGATCTGGGATCGCGGGAATGGGTACAAGTGCTGTGGATAAGTCTGTGGGAAAACGGAGGAAAACCAGAGCAAACGCCAGGCCCTTGCGGCCTGGCGATCAGGCGACGCAGCGCTGGTCGGGGTTGGCACCAGTCTTGGGTGCGAGGGCTGCTTCGATGAAGGCGAAGCAACGGGAGTTGAGATCGACGATGGCACGTGGATCCTGGCCCTGGGGATGGAGCAGCGGGCCGATGGTGACCTTGATGGTGCCTGGCGACTTGATCCAGGAGCGATTCGGCCAGTAGGCGCCGGCATCGTGGGCGATGGGCAGGATGGGCACGTTCAGGCTGCAGGCCAAGGCAGCGCCACCGCGAGAGAACTTTCCCATCTGACCGTGATCGATGCGGGTGCCCTGGGGGAAGATCAGCACCCAGCAACCCTGGGCCAGGTAGCGACCGCCCTGCTCGGTCAACTGCTGCAGGGCCAGCTTGCCGTTGTCACGGTCGATGGCGATGGGCTTGAGCAGGGAGAAGGCCCAGCCGAAGAAGGGAATCCGCAGCAGTTCGCGCTTGATCACCTGGGAGGTGGGCTCGAACTGGGCGGAGAGGAAGAAGGTTTCCCAGGTGCTCTGGTGATTGGCCACGATCACGCAGGGCTGCGCTGGGACGTTTTCCAGGCCTTCGATTTCGTAGCGGATGCCGCAGATGACCTTGGCCAGCCAGACGGCGAAACCCGTCCAGGCCTTGACCACCAGTCGATAGCGGGCGCGATAGGCCAGGAAGGGCGCGATCAGCAGGCTGACGCAGGACCAGAGGATACCGCTGGTGCCCAGCAGCAGATAGAACAGCAGAGTACGCAAGAGCCGCATCAGGGCGCTTCCTCCAGCAGGTGATCGGCCACCGCGGCTAGGTCGGCGAAGACCCGGGTGCCGGATGGCAAAGGCTTGGCCAGGGTGCGCTCGCCCTTGCCGGTACGGACCAGGTAAGGCGTGCAGCCCAGGGCCACGCCGGCTTCCAGGTCGCGCAGGCTGTCGCCGACCACCGGCACGCCGGTCAGCTCGTTGCGACCATAGTGGGCGGCGATGGCGCGAAACAGGCCGGGCAGTGGCTTGCGGCAATCGCAGGCCGCTTCCGGGCCATGGGGACAGTGCAGGATCAGATCGACTCGACCGCCCTCCTCCGCCAGCAGACGCTGCAGTTTCTCGTGCATGGCCGCCAGATCCTCGGCGGTGAAGTAACCGCGCGCCAGGCCCGACTGGTTAGTGGCCACGGCCACCTGCCAGCCGGCCCGGTTCAGCCGGGCGATGGCCGCGAGGCTGCCGGGCAGCGGTTGCCACTGCTCGGCGCTGCGCACGTAGTCATCGGAATCGACATTGATGACACCGTCGCGGTCCAGCACGATCAACTTCATGCCCTAGCCCAGCACCGAGATATCGGCGATGCCGAGGAACAGGCCACGCAGATGGGCGAGCAGCGCATAGCGATTGGCGCGGACGCGTTCGTCCTCGGCGTTGACCAGCACCTCGTCGAAGAAGGCATCGACCGGCGCGCGCAGGCTGGCCAGGCGTTCCAGGGCTTCGCGATAGCGGCGGGTTGCGGCCAGGGGGGCGGCGTCCTGCTCGGCGGCGGCGATGGCCGTGGCCAGGGTACGCTCGGCGTCGGTCTCGAACAGCGCGGCATCGGCCTGGGTCGCGACCTGGCCTTCGAACTTGCCCAGCAGGTTGGAAACGCGCTTGTTGGCGGCGGCCAGGGCTTCGGCTTCGGGCAGGCGACGGAAGGCCTGCACGGCCTGGACGCGCTGGTCGAAGTCCAGCGCGGACGCCGGACGCAGGGCACGCACGGCCAGGTAGGCCGCGGTATCGACGCCTTCGTCTTCGTAGCGGGCACGCAGGCGATCGAAGATGAAGTCCAGCACCTGCTCTTGCAGACCTTCGGCCTTGACCCGCTCGCCATAGCCGGCGATGGCGAAGGCGACGGCCGCTGGCAGATCCAGCTCCAGGCCCTTCTCGATGAGGATGCGCAACACGCCCAGGGCCTGGCGACGCAGGGCGAAGGGGTCCTTGCTGCCGGTGGGCAGCATGCCGATGCCGAAGATGCCGACCAGGGTGTCTAGCTTGTCGGCCAGGGCCACGGCGGCACCGGTCAGGGTCTGCGGCAGCTCGGCGCCGGCGCCGCGCGGCATGTACTGCTCGTTGAGCGCCATGGCCACGTCGTCGGCTTCACCGCCCTTCTTGGCGTAGTAATAGCCGGCGATGCCCTGCATTTCGGGGAATTCACCGACCATCTCGGTGGCTAGGTCGCACTTGGCCAGGATGCCGGCGCGGCGGGCGCGCTCGGCGTCACCGCCGATACCTTCGGCGATGAAGGCGGCCAGGGCGGCGACGCGCAGGGCCTTGTCGTAGACGGTGCCGAGCTGGGCCTGGAAGACCACGTTCTTCAGCCGCTCGTTGAAGCTTTCCAGCGGCTGCTTCTGGTCCTGCTTGAAGAAGAACTCGGCGTCGGTGAGGCGCGGGCGCACCACCTTCTCGTTGCCGGCGACGATCTGCGCCGGGTCCTTGCTTTCCAGGTTGGTCACGGTGATGAAACGCGGCAGTAGCTTGCCCTGGGCGTCCAGCAGGCAGAAATACTTCTGGTTGTCCTGCATGGTGGTGATGAGGGCTTCCTGGGGCACCTCGAGGAAGCGTTCCTCGAAGGCGCAGACCAGCGGCACCGGCCACTCCACCAGAGCGGTCACCTCGTCCAGCAGTGCCGGCGGTACCACGGCACTGCCCTGCTCCGCGGCGGCCAATTCGGCTACGCGGGTCTCGATGAGCTGGCGGCGCTCGGCGAAATCGGCCAGCACATGGGCGGCGCGCAGGTCGGCGGCGTAGTTGGCCGGAGCGCTGATGCGCACCGCATCGGGATGGTGGAAGCGATGGCCGCGGGATTCGCGCCCGGCACGGCGGGTGAGGATCTCGCAGTCGATGACCTCGTCACCCAGCAGCATCACCAGCCACTGGGTCGGCCGCACGAATTCCTCGCGGCGCGCGGCCCAGCGCATGCGCTTGGGAATCGGCAACTCGGCCAGGGAGGCTTCGACGATACCGGGCAGCAGGCTGGCCGCCGGCTGGCCGGGGATGCTCTGGGAGAATCTCAGCTTGGGACCGCTACGGTCGATGGCGCTGATGTCGACACCGCACTTGCGGGCGAAGCCCAGGGCCGCCTGGGTCGGCTGGCCGTCGGCACCGAAGGCAGCCTGTACCGGCGGGCCGTCCAGGTTGACGCTACGCTCGGGCTGCTGGGTCTGCAGGGCCTCGACCAGAACCGCCAGGCGGCGCGGCGCGGCATAGGCGCGGGCGCTGGCGTAACCGAGACCAGCCTGCTTGAGGCCCTTCTCGATGCCGGCGAGGAAGCTGTCACCCAGGGTCTTGAGCGCCTTGGGTGGCAGTTCTTCAGTACCCAGCTCGACCAGGAAATCTAGGTTGGTGCTCATCATTCGCCCTCCTTGAGCAGCGCCTGGACATCGTCGCGACCCAGGACCTCGTCACGCAGCTCGGGGGTGGCCAGCGGGAAGCCCAGGCGGGCGCGGGCCTTGAAGTAGCCCTGGGCCACGCTGCGGGCCAGGGTGCGCACGCGCAGGATGTAGCGCTGGCGTTCGGTCACCGAGATGGCGCGGCGGGCGTCCAGCAGGTTGAAGGTGTGGGAGGCCTTGAGCACCATTTCGTAAGTGGGCAGCGGCAGGTCCAGCGCGATCAGGCGATTGGCCTCGGACTCGTAGAAGTCGAACAGCTCGAACAGCTTGGGCACGTTGGCGTGCTCGAAGTTGTAGGTGCTCTGCTCCACCTCGTTCTGGTGGAAGACGTCGCCGTAGGTGACGGTGCCGAAGGGGCCGTCGGCCCAGATCAGGTCGTAGACCGAGTCCACGCCCTGCAGGTACATGGCCAGGCGCTCGAGGCCATAGGTGATCTCGCCGGTCACCGGATAGCACTCCAGACCGCCAGCCTGCTGGAAGTAGGTGAACTGGGTGACTTCCATGCCGTTGAGCCAGATTTCCCAGCCCAGACCCCAGGCGCCGAGGGTCGGCGATTCCCAGTTGTCCTCGACGAAGCGCACGTCGTGCACCAGTGGGTCCAGGCCGATGGCGGCCAGGGAGCCCAGGTAGAGTTCCTGGAAGTTGTCCGGATTGGGCTTCAACACCACCTGGAACTGGTAGTAGTGCTGCAGGCGATTGGGGTTCTCGCCGTAGCGGCCGTCGGTGGGGCGGCGGCTGGGCTGCACATAGGCGGCGTTCCAGGTCTCCGGACCGATGGCGCGCAGGAAGGTGGCGGTGTGGAAGGTACCGGCGCCGACTTCCATGTCATAGGGCTGGAGTACCACGCAGCCCTGCTCGGCCCAGTATTGCTGCAAGGCCAGGATCAAGTCTTGGAAGGTGCGCACGGTGGGCTTGGACTGGCTCACGAAAGATACCCGTTCGGCTGCGACGAAAAGCCGGGGAGTATAGCTGAAAGCCGGGGGTGACCGCATGGGGCGTGTGGGCTGCCCGGCGGGAAATTGCCTGCTCGCCTTATCGCGGCCATGGGCCGTCGTAGGTTGGGTTGAGCGTAGCGAAGCCCAACATTGGCTCGGGGCACAGGCCATGTTGGGCTTCGACGATAGAGCCGTCTCAACCCAACCTACGGTCTATCGCCGCCATGGCCGCGATACGCTTGTAACCTGGTAGCGTGGAAAAACGCCTGACGAGGCCGTTGGGCTCGTCTCCCGGATCAGGCAATTGCGCTAAGGTATCGCCTTCCGCCCTCGTCCGAGCCGTCGCCATGCCGCGTTGTTTCTGGTGCACCGCCGATCCGCTGTACATCGACTATCACGACCGCGAATGGGGTGTGCCCCAGCGCGATCCGGCGGTGCTCTTCGAATTCCTCTTGCTGGAAGGCTTCCAGGCGGGTCTGTCGTGGATCACCATCCTCAAGAAGCGCGAACGCTATCGCGAGGTGCTGCACGGCTTCGACCCGGAGCGGCTGGCGCGCCTGACCGACGCCGAGATCGAGGCACTGATGCAGGACCCGGGCATCATCCGCAATCGCGCCAAGCTGCGCGCCGCTCGGCAGAACGCCCAGGCCTGGCTCAGGCTGGAAGATCCTGCCGGCTGGCTGTGGTCCTTCGTCGGTGGGGTACCCAAACTCAATCATTTCCGCGACCGTAGCGAGGTGCCGGCCATCACCCCGGAAGCCGAGGCCATGAGCAAGGCGCTCAAGAAGGCCGGTTTCACCTTTGTCGGGCCGACCATCTGCTACGCCTTCATGCAAGCCATGGGGTTGGTGATGGACCATACCCTTGACTGTGATCGCTATGCAGAGCTGGCCCATTCGTCGGCGTGAGGGCCGAATGTAAGGCCGTCAGTCATCTAGGACCTCACGTTTTCTTAACGTTTTCGGGGCCTGTAGACGCTAAACTGTCGGCGCATTCAGACAGGAGCCCCTCTTTTGGAAAGATTCAAAGGCGCGCTGATAATCGCCTTCCTGCGCCTTTTCGCCCTGCTGCCCTGGCCCCTGGTCCAGCGCCTGGGCGGATTCATCGGCTGGTGCATGTGGAAGCTGCCGACCCGCGCCAGCACCGTCACCCGCATCAATCTCGCCCACTGTTTTCCCGAACTCGATGCTGCCGGCCTCGAGCGGTTGTCGCGCGAGTGCCTGCGCGGCATCGGCAAGACCCTGACCGAGAGCGCCTGCGCCTGGATCTGGTCGCCGCAGCGCTCCCTGGGCCTGGTGCGCGAGGTGGAAGGCATGGACGTGCTGCAGGAAGCCCTGGCCTCCGGCGATGGCGTGGTGGGTATCACCAGCCACCTGGGCAACTGGGAGTTGCTCAACCACTTCTACTGCTCCCATGCCAAGCCGATCATCTTCTACCGACCTCCCAAGCTGAAGGCGGTGGACGAGTTGCTCAAGCGCCAGCGGGTGCAACTGGGCAACCGGGTGGCGCCCTCTACCCCGGAAGGCATCATCAGCGTGATCAAGGAAGTCCGCCGCGGTGGCGCCGTGGGTATCCCGGCCGATCCCGAGCCGAGCCGCAGCGCCGGGCTCTTCGTGCCCTTCCTCGGCACCACTGCGCTGACCAGCAAGTTCGTCCCCTCGCTGCTGGCCCGGGGCAAGGCGCGTGGGGTGTTCTTCCACGCGGTGCGCCTGGAAGACGGCAGCGGCTACAAGGTGATCCTGGAAGCGGCGCCCCCGGCCATGTACGACCCGGATCCCGAGGTCTCGGTAGCGGCCATGAGCGAGGTGCTGGCCGGCTACGTGCGGCGCTATCCGACCCAGTACATGTGGAGCATGAAGAGATTCAAGAATCGCCCGGATGGCGAGGCGAAGTGGTACTGAACCCAGGCGATCCGCGTCCTTGAGCCCCATTCCTCCAGGGCTGGGCTGAAGGGCTGCAGTGCCTGCACCGGTGCTCGCAGGCTGATCGCTCGGCGGTCCGCCGGAACCGTTCGGCAGTCGTATGGCTGACAGTCATCCGCCTTTGCTGGAAGCTGCCTGGACCTCAGGGAGCCTTTATTCAGGGAGTCAGGCGATGAATTCGCGCGATCAGCGCCATTACACCCGTACCCCCTTCAAATGCCGGCTCTGGATCGCCTATCCGGATGGCGAGATCATCGGTGAGACGCGCGACCTGTCCGATGGGGGCGTCTATGTGGTGCATCCCGAGCTGGCCCGCTTGCCGCGCGGGACCCGGGTAGTCGGCCAGGTGCTCGATCTGCCCGTGGAAGCGCCCAAGGTGGACATGGAAGTCATGCGCACTGATAGCGAGGGAGCCGGCCTTAGGTTCCTACGCGATCAGGATTGAGTGCGCCGCGCCAGCCGCTTGAGAAAGACCGTCATTTCCTTTTCCGCCTGCTTGTCGCCCTTGGCCTGGGCGGCTTCCAGACCCCGCATCCAGGCGCTCTCCGCCGCGGCCAGATCGCCGCTGCCTTCGTGGGCCTTGCCCAGTAATTTCCAAGCTGCCGAATACGTCGGATCGAACTCCACGCAGCGCGCCAGGTGCTCGACCGCCCGCTCCGGCTCGCCGGCATCCAGATAACCCTTGCCCAGGCCGAATCTCAGCAGCGCATTGTCCTGACCACGGGCGAGCAGTTTTTCCAGGGATTCGAGCATGGCGAACTCCGGTAGACGGATGACGAGGGGCCACTTCTAGCCGCGAGCCGGATATTCTGCCTGGCGCCAGGGCTGACTGGCGACCCGGGGGCCGGGTGCCATATGTCCGGTGGACGGTCGAGTTGGTCTGGAATGGGCCTTTTGCCATCATTCTGTGATGAGTTTCACCTTAAGCTGGTGGATCTTTCGGCATCAGGATGGCCGCAGGATCCTATGAAATTGTTTTCTTCCTCCAGTCGCAAACTCGTGCGCGAGGGTGCTTGCGTCGTCGAACCGCGGCATGCGTGTGGGCCTTGGTTGCTGCTGGTAGTGAGCTCCCTCGCTACCTTCGCCCTGGGCTGTTGGTTCGGTGGCCGGATGTCGCCTGCCGTGACGCTGCCTACAGCGATCCCGGTCTCTTCGTCGACGGTGAGCGATCCCCTGGCGCTGGAGCGAATGGGCACGCTGGTTGGCCGCCTCCAATCGCTGGAAGCCGATACCCAGGCCTTGCAGCGCATGCTGGAACAGAACCAGACCTTGCGCGACCAGGTGACGGCGGTCGATCCCGCCTTGCTGCCGGCGCTGCTGGCCGAACCGCGGGTCCAGGGTGCCCAGGGTGGTGCCTGGCTGCCTCCCCGGTCCTGCAATGCCAGCGGCGCCGAACAGGGTCCCCCATTACGTAAGCTCGCCGCGAGCGAACAGGTGGCGCTGTGCCTGCGCCAGCAGCTGGATCAGTTGTTGAACCGGGTGGCCAGCCGTAACGCCGCGCTGATGGCGATTCCCTCGTGGCGTCCGGTGGAGCATGCGCGCCTCGGCTCTTTGTTCGGCAATCGGATCGATCCCTTCAATGGTCACCTGGCCTTCCATTCTGGCGTCGATTTCGCCGCTCCCACCGGGACCCCGGTCCGCGCCGCCGCCGGGGGCCGGGTACAGGCGGTCGGTGCCCTGGGTGGCTACGGCAATCAAGTGGAGGTCGACCACGGCAATGGTCTGGCCACCCGCTATGCCCACCTGAGTCGCATCTTCGTCAAGGAAGGCCAGGTAGTCACCCCGGGGCAGGCACTCGGTGCGGTCGGCTCCACCGGGCGCTCCACCGGACCTCATCTGCATTTCGAGGTCCTGCGCGACGGCCAGTTCGTCGATCCCCAGCGCTTCCTCGCCCTGGGTCAGTTGGAGCCTGAGGTCGATGGTTCGGCGCGTGACTAAGGGGGCGTCGAGCCGCGAGCTGCTACGTGGCGAGCTGCGCCTGCAGCTGGCGCCGCAGCGGCGTCTGCTTCGCTGGCTGGGACTCGGGCTGCTCCTGCTGCTTCCCCTGGTGCTGTTGGTCGTCGGCTACGGCATGCAGCGGGAGCACCAGGCCGAACGGCAACGCCTGCAGGTCGAGAATCAGCAACTGCGCGACAGCCTGAAGAAACAGGCGGTGGATCTGCAGTTGGGCACGGCCACCGAGCGCCAGCTGACCGAGCGCAATGCCGCCCTGTTGGCGCAGATCGAGCGCCTGACCGCGGAGCTGGCCTTTTTCCGCCGCCAGAATCAAAAACCCTAATCGGAGAGCAGCACGGATGTTCAATCGAAAGAAGGCGGCACCCCGCCCCGCGGTGAATGGCTTTTCCAGCCTGATCGCCGACAATCTGTCGGTCCAGGGTGATCTGGAGTTCAGCGATGGCCTCAAGGTCGATGGCCGGATCCGTGGTCGCGTCAGCTTCAAGCCGGGCACCACCAGCCTGTTGGCAGTCAGCGTCAATGGCGTGGTGGAAGGTGACGTGAGTAGCTACGACGCCTTGATCGATGGCACCATCATCGGTGACCTGCGGGTCGAGCACCTGCTCGAGCTGCACTCCAACGCCCGGGTGAGTGGCAACATCACCTATCGCCAGTTGAGCATGGAGAACGGTGCCGTGGTGGAAGGTACCCTGCGCCGCCTCGACGAAGGCGCTGCGGTATTGGAGTTACCCCAGCCGGCGGCGGCCCTCCTGCCACAATCGCCCGAAGCTAGCGAGCGATCTTGATCAGTTTGGCGTAATAGAAGCCATCTTGGCCTTCCGCCTGGGGTAGTAGCTGGCGGCCATGGGCTTGAGCGATCCCCCAGGGGGCGGGGATATCCAGTTCGCGGGCGCCCGGCGTGCGGGCGAGGAAGGCGGCCAGGTTGTCGCTGTTTTCTTCCGGCAGTACTGAACAGGTGGCATAGAGCAGGATGCCGCCCACCTCCAGGGTCGGCCAGAGGGCGTCGAGCAATTCGCCCTGCAACTGCACCAGGGGCGGGATGTCGGCGGCCTGGCGGGTCAGCTTGATGTCCGGATGGCGGCGGATCACCCCGGTCGCGCTGCAGGGTGCGTCCAGCAGGATGCGCTGGAAGGGCTTGCCGTCCCACCAGTCGGCCACGGCGCGGCCATCGGCGGCCAGGGTACGGGCCGCGAGACCCAGGCGGGCGAGATTCTGTTCGACGCGTTGCAGCCGCCCGGCATCGGCGTCCAGCGCCACCACCTCGGCCAGCCCCGGTTCGCGCTCCAGCAGGTGACAGGTCTTGCCACCCGGCGCCGCGCAGGCGTCCAGTACCCGTTGGCCAGGCGCCAGCTCCAGCAACTCGGCGGCCAGCTGGGCGGCTTCGTCCTGCACGCTCAGGCGACCCGCGGCGAAGCCCGGCAGGGCGGTGACGTCCTGGGGCTGCAACAGGCGGATGCCGTCGGCGCTGAAGGTGCAGGGTACGGCCTCGATACCAGCGGCGGCCAGTTCGGCCAGATAGGCGTCGCGACTGCCCTGGCGTCGATTGACCCGGAGGATCAGTGGCGGATGCAGGTTGTTCGCGGTGGCTATGGCTTCCCAGTGCTCCGGCCAGCGCGCCTTGAGGGCTTTCTGCAGCCAGCGCGGATGGGCCAGGCGCGCCGCCGGGTCGTGTTCCAGGGCCGGCAGCAGGCTGTCGTATTCGCGCTGGGCGCGGCGCAACACGGCGTTGAGCAGGCCCTTGGCCGAAGATTTCTTCAGCTTGTCGACGCAGCCCACCGTCTCGCCGATGGCGGCGTGGGCCGGGATGCGGGTGTAGAACAGCTGGTAGAGACCGATCAGCAGCAGGGCTTCGAGATCCCGGTCGCCGGCCTTGAAGGGCTTTTGCAGCAGCTTTTCCGCCAGCAGCGACAGCCGCGGTTGCCAGCGGGCGGTGCCGAAGGCCAGGTCCTGGGCCAGGGCGCGATCCCGTGGCTCCACCTTGGCCAGTTGCTCGGGCAGGCTGCTGCCCAGGGAAGCGCGGCCGGCGAGCACCGCCGCCAGGGCGCGGGTCGCCGCCAGCCGGGGGTTCATAGGCCCAGCACCTGGCCGGGCGCGAAGCGCTCGCGGCGGGCGTTGTAGAGGTCGGCGAAGGCCAGGGGCTTGCCGCCCGGCAGTTGCAGACGGGTCAGGCGCAGGGCGCCCTTGCCGCAGGCGATCAGCAGGCCGCTGCGATCGGCATCGAGCACCATGCCGGGTACTCCCTGCCCTTCGGCCAGCTCGGCGGCCCAGACCTTGAGCGGCTCACCGGCCAGGGCGGTATGACACAGCGGCCAGGGATCGAAGGCGCGGATGCGGCGTTCCAGTTCCACGGCCGGACGTTCCCAGTCCAGCCGGGCTTCGTCCTTGTTCAATTTATGGGCGTAGGTGGCCAGGTCATCGTTCTGGACTTCGCCCGCCAGACTGCCGTCAGCCAGACCGGGCAGCGCCTGGACCACCGCTGCGGCGCCCAGGGCAGCCAGGCGATCATGCAGGCTGCCACCGGTATCCTCGGCGGTGAGCGCCGTCGTCACCTTGCTCAGCATCGGCCCGGTATCCAGGCCGGCTTCCATGCGCATCACGGTGACGCCGGATTCGGCATCGCCCGCCTCCAGCGCCCGCTGGATGGGCGCCGCGCCGCGCCAGCGCGGTAACAGCGAGGCATGGCTATTGATGCAACCCAGGCGCGGGATATCCAGCACCGCCTGGGGCAGGATCAGCCCGTAGGCGACCACCACCAGCAGATCGGGCTCCAGCGCCGCCAGGGTGGCCTGGGCGGCGGGATCGCGCAGGGTCGGTGGCTGCTCGACGGGAATGCCGTGGGCCAGGGCCAGTTGCTTGACCGGACTCATGGCCAATTTCTGGCCGCGCCCGGCGGGGCGGTCGGGCTGGGTGTAGACAGCGGCGATGGGATAGCCGGAGTCGATCAGCGCCTGCAGGTGCACGGCGGCGAATTCCGGAGTTCCGGCGAAGACGAGGCGAAGGGATCTGGACATGGCGGACCTGGCGGAAAGGGCGAGCGGCGGACGCCGATGACGCCGTCCGCCAGGGCGATCAGGCCTTGTGGCGCTGCTGCTTTTCGAGCTTCTTCTTGATGCGGTCGCGTTTGAGCGGCGACAGGTAGTCGACGAACAGCTTGCCGTCGAGGTGATCGATCTCATGCTGGATGCACACCGCCAGCAGGCCGTCGCACTCCAGCTCGAAGGGCTTGCCGTCGCGATCCAGGGCTTTCACCCGGACCCGCTCGGGGCGGCAGACCTTTTCATAGAAGCCGGGGATCGACAGGCAGCCTTCCTGATACTCGCCCAGTTCTTGGGTGAGCGGCTCGGCTTCCGGGTTGATGAAGACCAGCGGCTCGCTCTTGTCTTCGCTGATGTCGATCACCACCAGGCGCCGATGGACGTTGACCTGGGTGGCGGCAAGGCCGATGCCAGGCGCTTCGTACATGGTCTCGAACATGTCGTCGATGGTCTGGCGCAGGGCATCGTCCACCGTGGCAATGGGCTTGGCGACGGTGCGCAGGCGGGGATCGGGAAATTCGAGGATGTCTAGGATCGCCATGGCGTTGAGGGCACTTGTGGAATACAGTCAAGGGGCGCTGCTAAGATGCCGCAGCGTTGTATCCACCCGGATCTGGGTAGTTCCAGAGGGCGGATGACGTCGGTCGACGGGGATGAGCGCCTGCGCTGCCCGGGCCGACTCGAGGTGGCGCTCAGGGCACGACTGGGGCGATTCCCCGACGTTTGCGTGAAGACGGTTCTTCAAGGCTAAGAGTGTAAAGGGATTCGGCGCATGAGGAAATCTTTGTTCGCCCTGCTGCTGGTCGCAGCGGGCGCCTTGCAGTCGGCGTATGCAGCTGTCACCCTGCGCCCGGATCACCCCGACAGCTACACGGTGGTACGCGGCGACACCCTCTGGGACATCTCCGGCAAGTTTCTGAGCAAGCCCTGGGAATGGCCGGAGATCTGGCAGGCCAATCCGCAGATCAAGAATCCCAACCTCATCTATCCTGGCGATACGCTAGTGCTGAGCTATGTCGATGGCCAGCCTCGCCTGCAGCTCAACCGCGGCGCCTCGCGCGGGACCATCAAGCTGTCGCCCACGGTGCGCAGCACGCCCATCACCGAAGCCGTCCCGGCCATTCCGCTGGAAGCGGTGAACAGCTTCCTGCTGCAGAACCGCGCCTTCGACGCGGTGGAGCAGTTCCAACGCGCGCCCTATGTGGTGGCCGGCAACGCCGAGCGCGTGGTGAGTGGCGCTGGCGACCGCATCTATGTGCGCGGCAAGCTGCAGCCGGGGGTGTCGGCCTTCGGTATCTATCGGCAGGGCAAGACTTATATCGATCCCAAGACCGGTGCCTTCCTCGGTATCAATGGCGATTTCATCGGCAATGCCGTGCTGGTCGCTGAGGAAGGCGATATCGCCACCCTCAGGCTGACCCGGACCAACCAGGAGGTCCGTATCGGCGACCGGCTCTTCCCCACCGAAGAGCGGCTGGTGAACTCCTCCTTCATGCCCAGTGCGCCGGATCGCCCGATCAGTGGCCTGATTCTCGACGTGCCCCGGGGCGTGACCCAGGTGGGCCAATTCGATGTGGTGACCCTGAACAAGGGCGCGCGCGATGGCCTGGTGGAGGGTAACGTGCTGGCGGTCTACAAGACCGGCGAAACGGTACGCGACCGCATCACCGGCGAGCAGGTGAAGATTCCCGATGAGCGCGCCGGCTTGCTGATGGTGTTCCGCACCTACGACAAGATCAGCTACGGCCTGGTCCTGCTGGCGACGCGACAACTATCGATCATGGACAAGGTGCGCAACCCCTAAGCGCTTTCTGCAGGTCGCCAGGACGGCGACCTTCGACTCTCAAGGACGACACCCATGGCTAGCCTCTCCCCCGCCGAGCAGGAAGCTCGGCTCCGTCTGCACGCCCTGCCGGAGATCGGCGCGGTGCGTCACCGGCTGTTGTTGAAGGCCTTCGGTAGCGCCGCCGCGGCCCTCAGTGCGCCGGCGTCGGCCTGGCGTACCCTGCGTCTACCGGCCGTGGCCGCCGACGCCCGTCGCAGTGCCGAGACCCGCGAACGCGCGGCGCGTGCCCTGGCCTGGCTCGAAGCGCCCGACCGCCATCTGCTCTGCCTGGGCGAGGACGGCTATCCGGCCCTGCTCGGCGAAATCGCCGACCCGCCGCCGCTGCTGTTCGTCGAAGGCCGGGTAGAACTGCTCGATCAGCCCCAGCTGGCCCTGGTCGGCAGTCGCCAGGCCAGCGCCCAGGGCCTGGACAACGCGCGACGCTTCGCCCACAGCCTGGCCGCCGCCGGCTTCTGCGTGACCAGCGGCCTGGCGCTGGGCATCGATGGCGCCGCGCACCAGGGCGCGCTGGATGCCGGGGGCGCTACCCTGGCCGTCCTGGGGACCGGGCTGCAACAGCTCTATCCCCGCCGCCACCTGGGCCTGGCCCGGCGCCTGCTGGCCGAAGGCGGCGCACTGGTATCCGAGCTGCCCCTGGATTGCACGCCCCAGGCGGCCAATTTTCCCAAGCGTAATCGCATCATCAGCGGCCTCAGCCTGGGCACCCTGGTGGTGGAGGCCAGCCCCTCCAGCGGCTCGCTGATCACCGCGCGCCTGGCCGCCGAGCAGGGCCGCGAGGTGTTCGCCCTGCCCGGCTCTATCCATCATCCCGGCGCCCGCGGCTGTCATCAGCTGATTCGCGAGGGCGCGCAACTGGTGGAAAGCGTGGAACATATCCTCGAGGCCTTGCAGGGATGGCGCAGCCTGCCCGCAGTCGCGGCGCCCGCGCCGAGCGAGGATGACGTCCTGCTGCGGCACCTCGCTGCCGGTCCGCTCAATAGCGAGGAATTGACCCACCTCAGCGGACTGGCGCTGCCCGAGGTGCTGATGCGGCTGACCGAGCTGGAGCTTGAGGGGCGGGTCGCGGCGATGCAGGGCAGCTGGAGTCGGCTGGGCTGAATGCACACGACTGGCAACGCCGCCGCGCTCGGGTAGACTTCAGGGATTTAGCGGAGGCAAGGCGATGCACAACAGCTGGCGAGTGCGGCAGGCGGCGCGGGTCGTACGTGAGGGGGGCGTGCTGGCCTATCCCACCGAGGCCGTCTGGGGACTGGGCTGCGATCCCTGGGATCAGGCTGCGGTCTATCGCCTGCTGACGCTCAAACGGAGGCCTATGGAAAAGGGGCTGATCCTGGTCGCCGACAACATCCGCCAGTTCGACTTTCTGCTCCATGACCTGCCGGAAGAGGCCCTGGCCAAGCTGGCCAGTACCTGGCCGGGACCCAATACCTGGCTGGTACCCCACCACAATCGCCTGCCCGGTTGGGTGACCGGCGCCCACGCCACCGTGGCGCTACGGGTCTCCGAGCATCCGCTGGTAGGTGAGCTCTGTGCCTTGACCGGTCCGCTGATCTCCACCTCGGCCAATCCGGCGGGACGCCCGGCGGCGCGCTCGCGACTGCGGGTTCAGCAATACTTTCCAGACGGCCTGGACGGCATCCTCAGCGGCGAGCTGGGCGGGCGCAAGAATCCCAGCGTGATCCGCGATCTGGTGACCGGCAAGGTGTTCCGGCCCTAGATTTCAATCCAGCAACTGACGCAGCTGACGCGCCAAGGCCTCGATCTGGAAGGGCTTGGCCAGTGCCGGTTCGCCATTGGGCGTGGGGCGCTCGGCGTGGCCGCTGACGAACAGCACCGGCAAGTCCGGGCAGCGCTCGCGCAGGCGCGCGGCCAGTTCGCCGCCGTCGAGATCGGGCAGGCCGAGATCGGTGATCAGCAGATCGCACGGCAGCCCGCCGTCGACCAGGGTCAGGGCGGCCGACGCGCTGGCCGCGGTGCGGACGCGATAGCCCAGTTCGGTGAGCATTTCCCGCAGCAGCAGCCGTACCGAGACATCATCTTCCACCAACAGCAACCGTTCGCCACGGCTCTGGGCGATGGCCGCCTGGGGTTCGCGGTCCGCGGCCGGCGACTCGGCGGGGGCGCAGGGTAGCCAGAGGCTGACCCGGGTGCCGCTGCCGGGCGCACTTTCCAGAGTGACATGGCCGCCCGACTGCTTGATGAAGCCATAGAGCATGGACAGCCCCAGTCCGGTGCCCTGGCCAATGGGCTTGGTGGTGAAGAAGGGATCGAAGGCGCGGTCCACCACCTCGGCGGGCATGCCGCTGCCGGTATCGGCGATGGTCAGGCGAACATAGTCGCCGGGCGCCAATTCGTGCTCGGCGGCCAGGTCGGTGAGGTGGTCCAGCGCGGTCTCCAGGGTCAGGCGGCCACCCTCGGGCATGGCGTCGCGAGCATTGATCACCAGGTTCAGCAGGGCGTTTTCCAGCTGGTTGGTATCGGTCCGCGCGGGCGGCAACTGGGGGCTGAGGTGGCTGCGCAGGGTGATCCGCTCGCCCAGGGTGCGCTGGAACAACTCCTCCAGGGACAGGATCAGTTCGTTCACGTCCACCGGGCGCGGGTCCAGGGTCTGGCGGCGAGCGAAGGCCAGTAGCCGGTGGGTCAGGGCGGCGGCGCGGGTGGCGGATTGCTCGGCGGTGTCGAGGTAGCGTTGCAGATTGTCGTGGCGTCCCTGATCCAGCCGGCGCCTGAGCAACTCCAGCGAGCCGCTGATACCGGTGAGCAGGTTGTTGAAGTCGTGGGCGATGCCGCCGGTGAGATGACCGATGGCTTCCATCTTCTGCGCCTGGCGCAGCGCCGCTTCGGCGTTCTGCAGGGCCAGGGATGCCTCGTGTTCGGTGGTGATATCGCGACCGAAGACATAGATGCGGCCGTCATGGTCGGCGGTGGCCTTCCACATCATGTGGCGCCAGTGACCGTCACGGGTGCGCAGGCGCCCGGGTAGATCGCTCAGGGCCTCGCCATGGCGCAGGGCGGCCAGGCGCGGAAATACCGGCGGATCGTCGGGATGCTCCAGGGACGTGGGTGGCTGGTGGCGCAGTTCCTCGTCGTCCCAGCCGAGCACGCGACCCCAGGCCGGATTGCGACTGAGCCAGCGCTGGCCCTGGATCACCCCGAGCAGGTCATCGGCCACCCGCCACATGCGGTCGCGTTCGACGGTGCGCTCGTGGACGCGCTGTTCGAGCAACTCGGCCAGGCGCCGCAGGCGATGCTCCGCCATGCGCATCTCGCTGACGTCGGTATGGACCCCGACCCACTCGCGCACCACCCCGCCTTCGCGCACCGGCAAGGCGCGCACGCTGAAGGTGCGCCACTGGCCATCGCGGCAGCGCAGGCGGTGCTCGTCGTGGAAGTCCACCTGCTGTTGTACGGCCAGCCGCCAGCGGCGCAGGGTGCGGGGCGCGTCGTCGGGATGCAGGGCGGCGGCCCAGCCTTCCTTTTGGTACTGGGCATAACTCTGGCCGGTCAGCTCGCTCCAGGCGTGCTGGTTACCCAGCAGATAACCCTCGGCATTGGTCGTCCAGACCACCCCTTGAACCGCCTCCACGGCATTGCGAAAGCGCTGGTTGGACAGGTGCAACGCGGCTTCGGCCTGCTTGCGCTGGGTCAGGTCGACCACCACCAGGCTCACCGACAGCTCCTGGCCGACTTCCGATTGCAGGGGCGAGCCGTGCAGGCTGACCCAGACCACCGCGCCATCGGGACGCTGGAAGCGCTGGTCCAGCTTGAAGCTGTCACCCCGCTCGCGCAGTACGGCCAGGCTGCTTTCCAGGGCTGCGCGATCATCGGGATGGGTCTGGGCCTGCAGAGTCTGCTCCAGCACGCCCATTTCGTGGCGCCCGAGCAACTCGCAATAGCGCCGATTGGCGAGCAGCAGGCGCCCGCTGGCATCGGTCTGGCAGATGCCGACCGCCGCCTGGTTGATCAGGCTGGCGAGGCGTGCGCTATGTTCGCGCAGGGCATTTTCGGCATCCACTCGCTGCTGGACATCGTCGAACAGGGTAACGGAGGCGATCACCTTGCCGTTCGGCGCGCGGACCGGTGCACTGGAGACTTCCAGCAAACGGATACTGCCGTCGGGGCGGCGATAGCGCATCAGCTCGGGAGCCACCGGTTGGCCGCTGCGCAGCACCCGCACGGTGGGGTAGTCGTCCACCGCATAGGGCTGGCCATTGGCATGCAGGGCGCCGATGGCTTGATAGCGCTCATCCAGCGTCTCTCCTTGCGGACACTTGCCCAGCAGCACCTTGACGCGATCATTGAGCATCACCGCCTTCTCGCTGCCCGCCTCGGTGATGGAGATGCCCAGCGGCGCCTGTTGCAACACGCTGGCCAGCAGGCCCTGTTCCAGCGAGAGGCGCTGTTCGAGTTGCTGCACCTGCTCGCGCTGACGATGACGCTCCAGCAGGGCGCCGAGCAGCAGGGCCAACTGGTCCAGCAACAGGCGGGTGTCGGCATCGACCGGGGCTTTGCTCAGTTGCAGGTAGCCCAACGACTGCGCTGACGGGCCCAGGGGAATGAGGTGTGGATCGGCTATCAGGCTCGCGGTCTCGGTTGCCGCCGACAGTCGGGCCTGGGGATCGTTGGCGAGATCCCGCAGGGCCTGGGTGGCGCACAGGCGGACGGCGGCGAGATCCTGGGCGCCACTGAGTCGCCGCGACCACTCGCCCAGGGCTTGCAGGCGCTGCGCCAGATCCCGTTCGGCGCTGCTGCGGGCGGCGAAGCGCGTGCGGCTGGCCGGCGCCTGCCAGACATGCAACAGCCAACCCACCGCGATCTCCGCGCGGCGCAGGGGCACCAGGTGCAGATCGAGACGCACGACATGGCCGTCGCGATGGCGCAGGCCCTGGCTCTGGCAGCGTTCGAGCGTGACCAGCCACTGGTCGACGGGCGGCTCCGGCACCAGAAGGCCGGCGATGGGTTCGCCCAGCTTGTCCTCGGCGTTCCAGCCCAGCAATCGGGCAATGGCCGGACACCACTGCCCGATCCGTCCCTCGGGGGTCAGGGTGATCAGCGCCGTTTCCGTGGCACCGTCGAGCAGGCTGGCGAGGGGGCTGGAGGTAGGCATGGCAAGGGCAGCGATCCGGCCGATTCGTGAGGAGTGTCGAGCCCATGAGGGTTCAACTGTCCGAAATAGACAGGCTTTTGTTCCCGTCGTGCCGCCTTGCGTGAGGAAACTTAATGGCCGTCACGATTTCACCGAAACGGATGGCCAGCGGCCTCGTTTCAGGGCAACAGGATCGTCGAGCCGCTGGTCTCTCGCGCCGACAGTGCCCGGTGCGCTTCCTGTACCTCGGCCAGCGGATAGCGCCGCCCGATGTCCACCTGGATGCGGCCATCGATGATCAGCTCGAACAGCTGGTCGGCCATGTCCTGCAGGGCTTCGGGCGAGGCGGCGTAGGTCCCCAGCGTCGGGCGGGTGACGTACAGCGAGCCCTTCTGCGAGAGGATACCCAGGTTGACCCCGGTCACCGCACCGGAGGCATTGCCGAAGCTGACCAGCAGGCCGCGCGGGGCCAGGCAATCCAGCGACATCTCCCAGGTATCCTTGCCGACGCCGTCGTAGACCACCGGTACCTTGGCGCCGTCGGTCAGTTCACGTACCCGGGCCGGGACGTCTTCCTTTCGATAGTCGATCACTGCCCAGGCGCCCAGTGCCTTGGCCTTCTCCAGCTTTTCCGCCGAGCCGGCGGTGCCGATCAGGCGCACGCCCAGGGCCTTGGCCCACTGGCAGGCCAGGGAGCCGACGCCGCCCGCGGCGGCATGGAACAGCACGGTATCGCCGGCCTGCAGCGGATAGGTCTGGCGCAGCAGGTATTGCACGGTCAGTCCCTTGAGCATCACCGCCGCGCCCTGCTCGAAGGACACCGCTTCCGGCAGGTGCACCAGATGGCGCTCGGGCAGCACATGCACCTCGCCATAGGCACCCAGCGGCCCGGTGGCATAGGCCACCCGATCACCCGCCTTGAAACGCTGCACGGCGCTGCCGACCGCCTCCACTACCCCGGCTCCCTCGGTGCCCAGGCCCGACGGCAGCGACGGCGGCGGATAGAGACCGCTGCGGTAGTAGGTCTCGATGAAGTTGAGGCCGATGGCATGGTTGCGCACCCGTACCTCGTCGGGGCCGGGAGCGGCGGGTTCGAAATCCACGAGTTCGAGTACGTCGGGACCACCGGTTTGGCTGAACTGGATGCGCTGGGCCATGTTGTCGTTTTCCTGGTTGGCGTGATCCTCCATCCAAGCCGCAACCGCGGGCCGCGTCAACCGGTCGGATGCCGGTGTTATGCTCTGCCCTCCCCGCTGGTCTGGAACTCTCCGCGATGAATCCCTCCCTGGAGGCCGTCAAGGCCTATCTGCTCGCTCTGCAGGAGCGCATCTGCGCGGCACTGGAAGCCGAGGATGGCGCGGCGCGTTTCGTCGAAGACGCCTGGACCCGGCCGACCGGCGGCGGTGGCCGTACCCGGGTGATCGCCGAGGGCGCCGTGCTGGAAAAGGGCGGCGTGAATTTCTCCCATGTCCACGGCGACAGCCTGCCGCCTTCGGCCAGCGCCCATCGGCCGGAACTGGCCGGGCGTAGTTTCGAGGCGATGGGTGTCTCGCTGGTCATGCATCCGCGCAATCCGCATATCCCCACCGCCCACGCCAACGTGCGCTTCTTCCTCGCCGAAAAGCCCGGCGAAGCGCCGGTCTGGTGGTTCGGCGGCGGTCTGGACCTGACCCCCTACTATGGCAACGAGGCCGACTGCGTGCACTGGCACCAGGTCTGCCATGACGCCTGCGCGCCCTTCGGCGCCGACGTCTATCCGCGCTACAAGGCCTGGTGCGATCGCTATTTCCACCTCAAGCACCGCGGCGAGCCGCGCGGCATCGGCGGGCTGTTCTTCGACGACCTGAACGACTGGGACTTCGACACCTGCTTCGCCTTCCAGCGTGCCATCGGCGATGCCTTCGTCGACGCCTACCTGCCCATCGTCCAGCGCCGGCGTCATCAGCCGTACAGCGAAGCCGAACGGGAATTCCAGGCCTATCGCCGCGGCCGCTACGTGGAATTCAACCTGGTCTACGACCGCGGCACCCTGTTCGGCCTGCAATCCGGTGGGCGCACCGAGTCCATCCTCATGTCGCTGCCGCCGCAGGTGCGTTGGGGCTACGACTGGAAACCCGAACCGGGTTCGCCCGAGGCGCGGCTGACCGATTTCTTCCTTACCGACCGCGACTGGCTCGCGCTCGAACCTTCGTCCGCAGGATAGTCCCATGGATCGCTATGCCGTCTTCGGCAACCCCATTGCCCACAGCAAGTCGCCGCTGATCCACAGCCTGTTCGCCGACCAGACCGGCCAGCGTCTGCACTACGGCCCCCTATTGGCGCCGCTGGACGGTTTCGCCGAAAGCGCCCGCAGCTTCTTCCAGAGCGGCCTGGGCGCCAACGTCACGGTACCCTTCAAGGAAGAGGCCTACCGGCTGTGCGACGAACTCACCCCGCGCGCGCGCCGCGCCGGGGCGGTCAACACCTTGAAGCGCCAGGCCAATGGCCGCCTGCTCGGCGACAATACCGACGGTGCCGGCCTGGTGCGGGATCTCACGGTCAATGCCGGCCTGCAACTGGAAGGCCGGCGCGTCCTGGTACTGGGCGCCGGCGGTGCCGTGCGCGGCGTGCTTCAGCCGCTGCTGGCCTGTAATCCCGGACACCTGGTACTGGCCAATCGCACCGAACTCAAGGCCCTGCAACTGGCGCGGGAATTCGCCGAGCTGGGCGTCATCGAGGTCGCGGCCTTCTCCACCCTGCGCGAGCCCTTCGACGTCATCATCAACGGCACCTCCGCCAGCCTGGGCGGCGGTCGCCCGCCGCTGTCGGAGGCGGTGATCGGCCCGCAGACGGTGACCTACGACATGATGTACGGCAAGGACCTCACCCCCTTCAATCGCTGGGCCCTGGACGAAGGCGCATTCCACAGCCTCGACGGCCTCGGCATGCTGGTGGAACAGGCGGCCGAGGCCTTCGAACTCTGGCGCGGTGTGCGCCCGGACAGCGCCCCGGTGCTGGCGGAGTTGCGGCGGCAATTGGGGTGAGGTTGGTGTCTGGCGGTGTTGGGCTTCGCTGCGCTCAACCCAACCTACGGGAGCTTCGTCGTAGGTTGGGTTGAGGCGGCCTTATCGCCGAAGCCCAACGGTCAGCAGGCCAACTGAGCCTGAGCGTGGCGGATGGCAGGAGACACCGGCCACGCCTGAGCGATGCCGAAGCCGATTTCGACTACCAGAAAGGCCATCAGCAAGGGGCTGGCGCCCTGGGACAGCGCCCAGGCCATCCAGAGGGCGAACAGGCCCCTGGCCACGGCATCATGGCGGCCTAGCAGCAGCGAAGGCCTGGCCAGCCGCAGCACCGACCAGACGCACACCACGGAACCCAGCAGATTGCCCAGCAACAGGGCTTCCGGAGGGAAAACGGGCAGCGGCGCAAGTCCCAAGGTCTGCCCAAGGGCATCGAGTTGCCGCAACAGCCAGGCGAGACTCCAGGGGGTGGCGAAGGGCACGGTGACCAGCAGATCATAGAGAGCACTGACGCGCACTAGCCGCAGATAGGCAGAGCTATTCCACATAGACGGACTTCCTTGAATGAGAGGAA
This sequence comes from Pseudomonas oryzihabitans, assembly GCF_006384975.1. Taxonomy (NCBI): domain Bacteria; kingdom Pseudomonadati; phylum Pseudomonadota; class Gammaproteobacteria; order Pseudomonadales; family Pseudomonadaceae; genus Pseudomonas; species Pseudomonas oryzihabitans. The sequence goes on along the minus strand of NZ_CP021645.1, from coordinate 3,618,703 downwards.
GCCCAGTGTCGACCCTGGAGTAAGGTCCAAGGTCAAGGAGAACGGATGCGTATCGGCACCCTCGCCCAGGCCACCGGCCTGACCCGCGACACCCTGAGATTCTACGAGCGCCAGGGGCTGCTCAAGGCTCGTCGTCGGGCCAACGGCTATCGCGACTATCCACCCGAGGCCGTGGAATGGCTGGGCTACCTGCGTACCGCCCAGCGCCTGGGCTTCAGCCTGCAGGAGATTGCCGCCAACCTTGAAGAGGTCGAGCGCGCCGCCGATCCCGACGCCTATCTGCAAGGGTTGCTGCGCGACAAGGTGGCGGTCATCGAGGCGCGTATTGAGGAATTGCAGGTCTTGCGTCAGACGCTCCAGGCGCGGATGGGAGAGTCCTGTCCGCTGCGGGGTTAGCGGCTTTGGGCATGTTGGGCTTCGATGGTGGAAATGTCTCAGCCAACCCAGGGCCATTCGCTGTCGTGACGTTTCGCCGAGGGAACTCCCATCGCGGCCATGGGCCGCTCCTACGGCTACGAGCTAATCTGTAGGAGGAGCGGCCCATGGCCGCGATCAGCAAAACGCCGAAGCCCATCGGGAGCGGCCGCATCGGCGGACCGCCATGGCCGCGATCAAACGCTAAACCCCTCTTCCCCATAGCCTTCCGCCAGGTGCTGGTCCTTGAGCTTCACGTAGTTGCCGGCGCTGTAGGTGAAGAAGGCCCGTTCCTTATCTTCCAGCGGGCGAATCTGCTTCACCGGACGACCGACGTAGAGATGGCCGCTCTCCAGCCGCTTGCCCGGCGGGACCAGGCTGCCGGCGCCGATCACTACATCGTCTTCCACCACCGCGCCGTCCATGACGATGCTGCCCATACCCACCAGCACCCGGTCGCCAATGCTGCAGCCGTGCAGGGTCACCTGGTGGCCGACGGTGACGTCGTTGCCGATCAGCAAGGGATAGCCGTCCGGATTGAAGGGGCCGGCATGGGTGATGTGCAGCACGCTGCCGTCCTGGATGCTGGCGCGGGCGCCGATCTGGATACGGTGCATGTCGCCGCGGATCACCGTCAGCGGCCATACCGAGCTGTCTGCACCGAGAGTCACGTCGCCGAGCACCACGGCGGTGGCGTCGACGAAGGCGCGCTCGCCCAGTTGCGGGGTCTTACCCTGGAAGGTCCTTATGGTCACGATAGATACCTTTTCTCGTCGGAAGGGTCTTGAGACCTATTAGGATGGGCTCCATATATACCTGTCAAAGCCATCGCCCCGAGGGGAACGCCGTGAGCGCCAGCAATCCGCTGCTTCAGTCCTACGACCTGCCGCCCTTTTCTGCCATCAAGCCTGAGCACGTCGAGCCGGCCATCGACACCATCCTCGCCGAGAACCGCGCGGCCCTGGCCAAGCTGCTCGAGACCCAGAAGGAGCAGCCCACCTGGGCCGGTCTGGTACTGGCGATGGACGAGCTGAACGATCGGCTGGGTCAGGCCTGGAGCCCTATCGGCCACCTCAATGCCGTGTGCAACAGCGCCGAGCTGCGTGCCGCCTACGAGGCCTGCCTGCCCAAGCTGTCGGCCTATTCCACCGAGATCGGCCAGAACAAGGACCTGTTCCAGGCCTACAGCCGCCTGGCCGAGAGCGAAGAAGCCAAGGGCTTCGACGTCGGCCAGAAGACCACCCTGGAACACGCCCTGCGCGACTTCCGTCTGTCCGGCATCGATCTGCCGCCGGCCGAACAGCAGCGCTATGCCGCCATCCAGGCGCGCAAGTCCGAGCTGGGCAGCAAGTTCTCCAACCAGCTGCTCGACGCCACCCAGGCCTGGACCAAGCACCTCACCGACGAAGCGGCCCTGGCCGGCCTGCCCGAATCGGCCAAGGCGCAACTGGCCGCCGCCGCCCAGGCCAAGGAGCTGGACGGCTGGCTGGTGACCCTGGAATTCCCCAGCTACTACGCGGTGATGACCTACGCCGATGACCGCGCCCTGCGTGAAGAGGTCTATGCCGCCTACGCCACCCGCGCTTCCGAGCAGGGCCCCAATGCCGGCCAGTTCGACAACGGCCCGGTGATGGAAGAACTGCTCGACCTGCGTCAGGAGTTGGCCCGCCTGCTGGGCTACGCCAACTACGCCGAGCTGTCCCTGGCCACCAAGATGGCCGAGAGCAGCGACCAGGTGCTGGGCTTCCTGCGCGACCTCGCCGTACGCTCCAAGCCCTTCGCCCAGCGTGACCTGGACGAGCTGCGCGCCTTCGCCGCCGAACAGGGCGTGACCGATCTGCAGAGTTGGGACACCGGCTACTTCGCCGAGAAGCTGCGCCAGCAGCGCTATGCGCTATCCCAGGAAGAGGTGCGCGCCTGGTTCCCGGTGGACAAGGTGCTGTCCGGCCTCTTCGCCACCGTACAGAAGCTCTATGGCATCGAGATCGCCGAGCTGCGCGACTTCGAGAAGTGGCACCCGGACGTGCGCCTGTTCGAGATCAAGGAGAACGGTAGCTCCATCGGCCGCTTCTACTTCGACCTCTATGCCCGCGCCAACAAGCGTGGCGGCGCCTGGATGGACGGCGCCCGTGACAAGCGCCGCGACGCCCAGGGCCGGCTGATCGATCCGGTGGCCTACCTGGTGTGCAACTTCACCCCGGCCAGCCCCGGCAAGCCGGCGCTGCTCACCCATGACGAGGTGACCACCCTCTTTCACGAATTCGGCCATGGCCTGCATCACCTGCTGACCCGCGTCGAGCACGCCAGCGTCTCCGGCATCAACGGCGTGGCCTGGGATGCGGTGGAGCTGCCCAGCCAATTCATGGAGAACTGGTGCTGGGAGCCCGAGGGCCTGGCGTTGATCTCCGGTCACTACGAGACCGGTGAGCCGCTGCCCCAGGAGCTGCTGGACAAGATGCTGGCGGCGAAGAACTTCCAGTCCGGCCTGATGATGCTGCGCCAGCTGGAATTCTCGCTGTTCGACTTCGAGCTGCACGCCAGCCACGGCGATGGACGTAGCGTGCGCGAGGTACTGGAAGGTATTCGCGACGAGATCTCGGTGGTGCGTCCGCCCGCCTACAACCGCTTCCCCAACAGCTTCGCCCACATCTTCGCCGGTGGTTACGCGGCGGGTTACTACAGCTACAAGTGGGCCGAGGTGCTGTCCGCCGATGCCTTCGCCAAGTTCGAGGAAGAAGGTGTCTTCAACCCCGAAACCGGGCGCGCCTTCCGCGAAGCCATCCTGGCGCGTGGCGGTTCCCAGGCCCCCATGGTGCTGTTCGTCGACTTCCGCGGTCGCGAGCCGAGCATAGACGCCCTGCTCCGCCATTCCGGGCTGAGTGAGGAGGCGGCGTGAGCGAGCCGGTCCGCAAGAGGTTCATCGCCGGGGCCGTGTGCCCCGCCTGCCAGGCGCAGGACACCCTGAAGATGTGGACCCAGGAGGGCACGCCGCATCGCGAGTGCGTGTCCTGCGGCTATAGCGACACCCTGGACGAACGCGGTAATTCGGTACCCAAGGAATTGCCGACGCGGGTCAATATCAGTGCGCTCAAGCCCAAGAAGGCTGATCCCACCGTGCAGGCGGTGCAGTTCTTTCCCAATCCCAAGCTGAAGAAGCCGGACTAGGCTGGACCTCGCCGTAGAAGACCGCGCCCGGCACCTGACCTGGCGCGGTTTTTTCTGTCAGGACGAAGGCAAATAATGCTCTACCTGCAAGGCTAAAGCGTCTTGGAAAAACGCGGGCCCAAAAGGTTATCCACAAAAACGGAATTCGTTAGCCAGCCGATCATCTTTTTAATTCATTGAAATATAAAGATTTTTAAAGGGATATTAGCTGGCGAGGGACTTTCCTCAGAGATTTATACCGTTTTTATCCCGGATTTATCCACAGGACGCGAAGTTGGCCGTGACTGGGAGTCTTCAACGCTGAACCGCAATCCAAGTCCTGAATACGCTCTTTCGCCAGTCGAGGAGGCTCCATGCGTACTGCCCTGTCCATCGCGACGCTCTGTCTGTTCAGCAACCTGGCGCTGGCCGCACCGCCTGGGGGTGGGCCCGGTGGCCCCGACGATCATGGACCGCGAGGTCCAGCCTGGCAGGAGCCGGGTAAGGGACACGGCAAGGGGCACGGTCCCGATCAGGGGCCACCGGGCCGTGCTGATGGCGGGCCGGCGGCCAGGGGGCCAGGCGACCTGGGGCCGGCGCGGGCGCGTCTCGAGGCGTTGCGCGGGCAGATCGGGCGTGGCGGCGACCTGCCGCCGGGGCTGCGTCTGGAGCGCGGTCGACCGTTGCCGCCCGGCTATGGTCGGCCACTGCCGCCTGGCATCGTGAAGCAGCTGCCGGACTATCCCGGCTACGCATGGCGACAGCTGGGCACGGATGTGGTGTTGATCGCCGTCGGCACCGGACTGGTCTACGCCATCCTGCAGGGCGTGTTGGACTAGCCCCAGCGATCTTCCTGCGTCGCCGATGACGAACGGTGCGGCAGGCGGTGGGCAGCTCTGGCGTGGGCACCCTCGCCTGCGCCCGACCGATTCGGGCGTCTGCCGAGGCCCGCCGCGGACATTGATGGAAACCTCCCTGGCACAGTGCCAGCTTGGTTTTCAGTAGAATGGCGACCGCGCGCATCTGGCCAGGCTCCTGGTCGGGTACGAAACCGGACCCTCTTCCATCGGTCTCAACGCCATTCGCTCGCCAAGGATTTTCCATGAGAGTTCTGCCCCGTCTGCTGCTGCCGGCCCTGTTCGCCCTGCTCATGGGGCAGGCGGCCTTCGTTTGGGCCGAACCGGGTCTGTTCAATCTGCTGGTCGGCAGCTACACCACCGGTGGTAGCCAGGGGCTGTACGTCTATCGCTTCAACAGCCGCGATGGCCGTATCGACGGTCCGCTACGGATCGTCAAGGCCTCGAATCCCTCCTTCATCACCCTGTCGCGGGATGGCCGTACCCTGTTCGCGGTCAACGAGAACGGTCGCGGTTCGGCCGGCGACACCATAGGTCGGGTCACCTCCTATCGCTTCGAGCCGGGCAACGGCCGTCTGCAGCAGATCAGCCAGGTCAAGAGCCTGGGGGATGAACCGACCCATTCCAGCCTGAGCCAAGACGGCAAATATCTGTTCGTGGCCAATTATTCCAGCCTGCCGGAAGGCTCTCTGGCGGTACTGCCGATCCAGGACGGCGGGGTGCTCAGTCCGGTGGCGCAGATCGAGTTCCACCAGCCCAGCGAGCAGCATGCGCGGCAGCAATCCAGCCATGTACACGCCGCCGTGACCACCCCGGATGGCCGCTTCGTCTTTGCCCCGGACCTTGGCGCGGACAAGGTGTTCGTCTATCGCTATGTGCCGCAACAGCCCGAGCGGCCCTTGGTGGCTGCAGAGACGCCCTTCGTCCCGGTGCCGGAAGGCAGCGGCCCGCGTCACCTGGTGTTCAGCGCCGATGGCCGCTACGCCTACCTGACCCTGGAACTGTCCGGCCAGGTGATGGCTTTCGCCCATCAGGACGGCATGCTGCGCCAACTGCAGACCTATAGCCTGACGCCCCAGGAATTCACCGGCGAGCGCGATGCCGGCGCCCTGCACCTGTCCGGCGATGGCCGCTTCCTCTACGTCGCCAGCCGCGGTACCGACAACCAACTGGCGGTGTTCGCGGTGAATCCCGATGGCACCCTCACCTTCGTCGAGCGACACCCGGTCAACGGCGTGGCGCCGCGGGAGTTCGCCATCGACCCTTCCGGGCGCTTCCTGCTGGTGGCCAACCAGAAGTCCAACCAACTCAAGGTCTTCGCCCGCGACCCCGACAGCGGCAAGCTCGGCAACGAATTGCAGAGCCTGGATGTGGGGGCGCCGGCTGACCTGAAATTCGTCGCGGTACCTTGATGACCCTCTTCGACCGTCTGCACCACGTGGCGCTGATTTGCGCCGACTATGAACGCTCCCGACATTTCTACACCGAGATCCTCGGCCTGCCGGTGATCGCCGAGACCTATCGCGAAGCCCGGCGCTCCTGGAAGCTGGATCTGGCGGTGGGCACCCATGCCCAGCTGGAGCTGTTCTCCTTTCCCGATGCGCCACCGCGGCCTTCGCGTCCTGAGGCCCAGGGCCTGCGTCACCTGGCTTTCGCAGTGGCCGATCTGGAGGCTGCCGTCGCCCACCTGCAAGGGCATGGGGTGATCACCGAGCCAATCCGCACCGACGAGCTGACCGGCAAGCGATTTACCTTCTTCGCCGACCCTGACGATTTACCGCTGGAAATCTACGAGGGATAGTAAGACGAAAGCCGCCGTTTAGACCGGTTGGCGCCTTTTTTATGCCACTGCGCGGAATGCTCTTCAGTTGCCTGAACGGGGTCGATAGGAACAGTGAAATACCGCTCGTCACTTGACGATCACTGCTTCTCTGGACTTAAGGAAAGTCAAATGAAGGTCTTCTCTCATCTGAAGTTGGCCAACAAGCTGCTATTGGCCTTTTCCTGTTGTGCGTTCATCACCCTGCTGGTGGGAGGATTAGGTTTGATCGGCGCTGAGCGTCTGGGCCAACAGCTCAACTCGGTGTTCACCAATCTGCATGGGATCAGCGAGGTCAGTTCGCTCAAGAGCAGTGCCATCGAGCACAACCGGGATCTGTACCAATTGCTGTCGATCTCCGGTTTCGGCACCGATCCCAATGCACGCGATGCCTTGATCAAGCAACTGGCCGCCAACCGCGCCACCATGGAACGGATTCTCGCCGCCTACGAGAAGCGTCCGGGCTTGGTCGACCGGGATCGCGAGGGGCTGCAACTGTTGGCCATCGCCTTGCCGGCGTATCTGAGCAGTGCCGATCAGTTGGTCGAGCAACTCGGGCGCGGTGATCTGTTCTCGGCGCGCACGCTCATGGTCAAGGAGACCTTTCCCAAATACCGGCAGATGATGGCGGGTCTGGACATCCTCATCGAAGGCAACGCCCAGGCATCTGCCGTGAGCATGACGACGGCCAGCAGCGGCCTGGCGCAACTGAAATGGCAACTGGGTGGGGCGGTGCTGTTGGCCTTCGTCCTGGCATTGGGCCTGGGCGCCTTGATTGCGCGGTTGATCGCCGCGCCGCTGCGCAGCGCGGTGCGTAATGCGCAACAGATCGCCGCGGGCGACCTGAGTCAGTCGCTGCATAGCGACGCCCGTGATGAAACCGGCCAACTGCTGACTGCCCTGGAAGGTATGCAAAGTAGCCTGCGCGATACCCTGCAGCAGATCACCGGGGCTTCGACCCAACTGGCCCAGGCCGCGAAGGGGCTGAGTTCGGCCACCGAAGACAGTACCCATAGCCTGTCTCGGCAAGGCGCGGAAATTCAGCAGGCGGCCACGGCCGTGACCGAGATGACCACCGCGGTGGAAGAGGTGGCACACAATGCGGTGTCCACCTCGGAAGCGTCGCGCGGTGCCCGCGAGCAGGCCGAGCTTGGCCGTCGTCAGGCGCAAGAATCGATCGCCACCATCAACTCCATGGCCAGCGTCATCCAGGTCTCCACTCACAAGGTCGATGGTCTGGCCAGCCAGGCCCGCGAGATCGGTAAGGTGCTCGAGGTGATTCGTGGCATCGCCGAGCAGACCAACCTGCTGGCACTCAACGCGGCCATCGAGGCCGCCCGTGCCGGCGAGCAGGGGCGCGGCTTCGCCGTGGTGGCCGACGAGGTACGGGCCCTGGCCCATCGTACCCAGAATTCCACCGGTGAAATCGAGGGCATGATCGTCGCCATCCGCAACAGTGCCGACGAAGCGGTGGCTGCCATGAGCCAGAGCCGGACCCTGGCCGGTGATTCGCAACGTTCGACCGCTGCGGCTGGGCAGGCCCTCGAACAGATCGCCGAGAGCGTCGTCGGGATCAATGATCGCAACCTGGTGATCGCCAGCGCGGCCGAGCAGCAGGCGCAGGTCTCCCGCGAGGTGGATCGTAACCTGGTGAATATCCAGGATGCCGCGCTACGTACCGCCGAAGGCGCCGAACAGACCAGCCGGGCCAGCCACGAACTGGCCGATCTGGCCGCCAGCCTGACCCAGATGGTGGGCCGTTTTCGGCTGTGAGGAAAAGACGCTTTACCCGGCCTTATCGAACGGCGCCCGTCGATACGGCCAGGGTGAGGGAGGGCGTCGCTCAGGTCGCCAGCCGTGCCCCGGCCAGGGATTCGCGCGGTGTTTCCAATTCCTCCAGGAGCCAGTCGAGAAATGGCTGCAGCAGCCGTTGGCGTCGCTTGCGCTCCGGCAGGACCGCGTAATAGCCGTAGTCCGAGGTCGCCGCGCCCGCGCAGGGCCGGCACAGCAGGTCCTGGGCCAGTAGGTCGTCCACCAGGTGCCGCCAACCGATGGCCACGCCCTGCCCGGCGATGGCGGCCTGGATCACCAGGGTGTAGTTGTCGAAACTGAGTACCGCGCCGTTCGGACTACCGGCCGGCGGCGGGCAGTCGAGAGCCGCCAGCAAGGCCGGCCAGTCATACCAGCGGCTGTTGGGCGCCGCCTTCAGATGCAGCAAGGGCCAGCGCGACAGTTGATCGCGGGGCACGGGTACCGCTTGATCCGCCACCAGGCGCGGGCTGCACACCGGAAAGACCTCTTCGCGAAACAGCGGCCAGGCTTCGCCGTGCTTGAAGCGGCCATCCCCGAAGGTCAGGGCCACATCCACCTCGGCACCCACGGCCGGCAATCGATCACTGGTGATCAGGCTGACGTCCAGCTGGGGATGACGGGCATGGAAGCGTGGCAGACGAGGCAACAGCCAATAGGCGGCGAAGGCGAAGTCGGTCGCCACCTGCAGTACCTCATGGGCCGGCTGGGCGGTGATGGCGCGCAAGCCTTCGTCGATGCTGGCGAGTCCGGCCTCCACATGGTGCTGGAGCAGTTGGCCGGCTGCGGTCAGCACGATGCCGCGATGGATACGATCGAACAGCCGGGTATCCAGCTGGGCTTCCAGGCGTTTGATCTGCTGGCTCACCGCTGGCTGGGTAGTACCCAGCTCCACGGCGGCGAGGGTGAAGCTCAGGCGCCGGGCAACGGTGGCGAAGATTCGCAGGCTATCCAGAGAGGGGGGCAGGGTGTTCATCGAATAACTATAGGGTGAGCGAGCGGTAACCAGAACCATTCCGGTCACTGGGGAAGCACCGCCACTCGGAGATTTTTGTGATCCAATTCACAAAATACTGCTCTAGGATGCGTCCTCGAATCCGTTTATCGAATTTGCAGCGTCTTCTGGGAGTTGTTTATCTATCGCCTGGTCTGCCTGACCGCCGTCGGTGCCGACGCCAGCGACGTGGCCCGGTGCACGAGAGCATGAAGGCCAATCAACTGGCCAGCGAAAAGGCCTTCGCCCTCTATCGCGCCACCCCGCTGGAAGAAGACGAGCGTCTGGCCTGGGACCAGATGGAAAAAGACTGGCCGCTGTACCAGGCCAGCCTGCAGCAGGGCGACATGGGCAAGGTCCGCGACCTCCTCAATGGCGAGGTCCAGACCAACTATCAAAGGGTGCTGGACGAACTGAAGATCATGGTGGATTCCAACAACCGCCAAATCGGCGAGGGAGCCCAGGCTGCCAACGCCAGCGCCCATCTTGTCAATATGCAGCTCCTATCCGGCATTCTGGTGGCCTTGCTGATGGCCATCGGCTTGGGCGTTCTCATTACTCGCGCCATCACCAAGCCCATCAGTCAGGCCGTGGGTAGCGCCCGTCGTATTGCCGAGGGAGATTTGACCCAGGCCATCGTCAGCCAGCGGCGTGATGAGCCCGGCCAGTTGCTCGATGCCCTGGCCGGTATGCAGGCCAATCTCAAGAACACCCTGCAAGAAATCGCCAGCGCCTCCGACCAGCTTGCCTCGGCCGCCGAGGAGCTCAGCGCGGTGACCGACGAGAGCTCGCGCGGCCTGGTACGGCAAAACGATGAGATCCAACAGGCCGCGACCGCGGTGAACCAGATGACCAGTGCCGTGGAAGAGGTGGCGCGCAACGCCACCTCCACCTCCGCCGCCTCGCGCGAAACCAGTCAGGCGGCCGAGACTGGTCGGGGCCAGGTGCAGCAGGCCGTGGGCGCCATCGACGCCATGGCCCACGAGCTGGGCGACTCCAGCCAGACCGTGCAGCACCTGGCTGGCCAGGTGCGCGACATCAGCAAGGTGGTGGACGTGATCCGCGGCATCGCCGAGCAGACCAATCTGCTGGCGCTCAACGCCGCCATCGAGGCCGCCCGCGCTGGTGAACAAGGCCGTGGCTTCGCGGTGGTGGCCGACGAGGTCCGCGCCCTGGCCGCACGCACCCAGGCGTCCACCGGCGAGATCGAGGACATGATCGGAGGCGTGCAGCAAACCGCCGATCAGGCCGTACGGGCCATGGACAGCAGCCAAGCACGCGCCCAGGACACCCAGCAGTTGGCTCAGGCCGCCGATCAGGCCCTGGTGCGTATCACCGAGGCGGTGGCCGGTATCAACGAACGCAACCTGGTGATCGCCAGTGCCGCGGAAGAGCAGGCCCAGGTGGCTCGCGAGGTGGATCGTAACCTGAGCAACATCCAGAACCTTTCGACCCAGACCGCCGCCGGTGCCAACCAGACCAGTGCCTCCAGCCAGGATCTGTCGAATCTGGCCATGTCCTTCAATCAGCTGGTCGCGCGGTTCCAGCTATGAATCCCGGCTTCGGATAAGCCTGTCTTATCCGAAGCATCAGTCTGGCTGACCTTTACCGCGTTATATCTCCTGTCGATCATGGGACCCATAAGTCAACTTGATCCGGCAGGAGACCTCCGTGCAACAGCCGAATATCCTCTTCCTCATGGCCGACCAGATGGCGGCGCCCATCCTGCCGCTGTACGACGCCGACTCGCCGATCAAGCTGCCGCATCTGCAGCGCCTGGCCGCAGGCGCCGTGGTCTTCGATTCGGCCTATTGCAATAGCCCGCTGTGCGCCCCCTCGCGCTTCACCCTGGTGAGCGGCCAGCTGCCGTCGAAGATCGGCGCCTATGACAACGCCGCCGATTTCGCTGCCGACATCCCCACCTACGCCCACCACCTGCGCCGGCTCGGCTATCGCACGGCGCTGTCGGGCAAGATGCACTTCTGCGGCCCGGATCAGCTGCACGGCTACGAGGAACGCCTGACCAGCGACATCTATCCGGCCGACTATGGCTGGGCGGTGAACTGGGACGAACCGGAGGTACGGCCGAGCTGGTACCACAACATGTCCTCGGTGCTGCAGGCCGGTCCCTGCGTGCGCACCAACCAGCTGGACTTCGACGAAGAGGTGGTCTTCAAGGCGCGCCAGTATCTTTATGATCATGTGCGCCGGGGGGATGCCAAGCCCTTCTGCCTGACCGTCTCCCTGACCCATCCCCACGATCCCTACACCATTCCCCGGGAGTACTGGGATCTCTACGACGAGGTCGACATCCCCCTGCCGGACGACGCCATCCCCCAGGCCGAGCAGGACCCCCACAGCCAGCGCCTGCTCAAGGTGATCGATCTCTGGGACAAGCCGCTGCCCGAGGCCAAGATCCGTGACGCCCGCCAGGCCTACTATGGCGCCTGCAGCTATGTCGACGCCCAGGTCGGGCTGTTGCTCAAGACCCTGGAGGAGTGCGGTCTCGCCGAGGATACCGTGATCGTCTTCTCCGGCGACCACGGCGACATGCTCGGCGAGCGGGGGCTCTGGTACAAGATGCACTGGTTCGAGATGGCCGCCCGGGTGCCGCTGCTGATCCATGCTCCGGCCCGCTTCGCCCCGGCGCGAGTGCAGGCCTCGGTGTCGACGATGGATCTGCTGCCCACCCTGGTCGAGCTGGCCGGCGGCTCCTTGCCCGCCGAGCTGCCGCTGGATGGCCGCTCGCTGCTGCCGCACCTGCAGGGCCAGGGCGGGCACGACGAGGTCATCGGCGAGTACCTGGCCGAAGGCACCCTCAGCCCGCTGCTGATGATCCGTCGCGGTGCCTACAAGTACATCCATTGCGAACTGGACCCGCCACTGCTGTTCGACTTGGACAACGATCCGCTGGAGCGCGAGAACCTGGCCGGCAGTCCCGACTACGCCGAGTTGCTCGCCGCCTTCCAGGCGGAGGTGCGCCAGCGCTGGGACCTGGAGCGTCTGCACGGCGAGGTCCTGGCCAGCCAGCGGCGGCGGCGCTTCGTCGCCACGGCCCTGGCGCAGGGCGAGCGGACCAGCTGGGATCACCAGCCCTTCGTCGATGCCAGCCAGCAATACATGCGCAACCACATCGACCTCGACGACCTGGAGCGTCGTGCCCGCTACCCCCAACCCTGAAGCTCGAAGGAACACGGCCATGAAACAAGGAATCATCGCTACGCTCACGCTGGGCCTCGCCTTGGGTAGCCTGTCGGCCCGCGCCGAGGACCAGGCTTGCGCTACCGTTCGCCTGGCCGATCCGGGCTGGAGCGACATCGCCGCCACCAACGCCATCACCGGGGTACTGCTGCAGGCGCTCGGCTACACCAGCAAGGTCGATACCCTGGCCGTGCCCATCATCTTCGGTGGCATGCGCAATGGACAGGTGGATGCCTTCCTCGGCAACTGGATGCCGGCGCAACAAGGGTATTACGACCAGTTCGTGAAGACCGGCCAGGTGACCGAGCTGGCGCAGAATCTGTCCGGCACCGAATTCACCCTGGCGGTGCCCACCTATGTCTGGGAAAGCGGGGTGAAGACCTTCGCCGACCTGGCCAAGTATGGCGATCAGTTCGGCAAGAAGATCTACGGTATCGGCGCCGGCGCACCGGCCAACCAGTCGCTGCAAAAGATCATCGCCGGCAACGAATTCGGCCTCGGCGATTGGCAACTGGTGGAATCCAGCGAGCAGGCCATGCTGTCCCAGGTGGGCCGCGCGGTGAAGCGCGACAAGTGGGTGGTCTTCCTCGGCTGGACGCCGCATCCCATGAACGTCGACTACCCGATCAAGTACCTGAGCGGCGGCGAGCAGTACTTCGGCACCGCCGGCACGGTGAACACCCTGACGCGCAAGGGCTACGCCGAGCAGTGTCCCAATCCGGCCCGGCTGCTGGCGAATCTGAGGTTCACCCTGGACATGGAGAACGCCGTCATGAGCGCCGCGCGCGATCAGGGTGGCAGCTACGAGGCCGCGGCCAAGGCCTGGCTCAAGGCCCATCCGCAGGCCGTGGAGCCCTGGTTGCAAGGGGTGACCACCCGTGCTGGCCAGCCCGCCTTGCCGGCCATCCAGAAGGCGCTCTGATCCCTACCTGAGCCCGAGCCGACGGGCCAGGCGCGCGAGATTGGCGCGATCCAGGCCCAGGCTGGCGGCGGCCAGGGTCCAGCTCTGGCCGTGTTGCTCCAGGGCGAGGGTGATGGCCTGGCGCTGGAAGGCGTCGGTCGCATCCCTCAGGGTCGGGGCGGTAACCGGTTCTTCGAGGTTGGGCAGGAGTTCGCTGGCGAGCGGCAGGCCAAGCTGCTCGACGTCCAGGGTGAGGATGCCGCCGCGATCCCCGCTGTTGGCATGGGCCTTGAGCGCCGCCCGGCTGATGAGATGCGACAGTTCGCGCACGTTGCCCGGCCAGTCGTAGGCCAGCAGGGTCCGTTGCGCCATGGGCGTCAGCCGCAAGCCGCGCAAGCCCAGTCGCGCCCGATTCTGCTCCAGGTAGAAGCCGGCCAGTAGCAGGACATCGCGTCCACGCTCGCGCAGTGGCGGCACGGCCAGGGGATAGACGCTCAGGCGGTGATAGAGATCGGCGCGAAAGCGCCCGGCGCGGACCGCTTCGGCCAGGTCGCGATTGGTCGCGGCGATGATGCGCACGTCGACGGTGAGATCGCGATCCGTGCCCAGGCGCTGTAGGTGACCGCTCTGCAGCACACGCAACAGCTTGGCCTGGACGGTCAACGGCAACTCGCCGACCTCGTCGAGAAACAGGGTGCCGCCGTCGGCCAGTTCGAAGCGCCCGCGCCGCTCGCTGACCGCGCCGGAAAAGGCGCCGCGCACGTGGCCGAAGAGTTCGCTTTCCACCAGGGCTTCCGGCAGGGCCGCGCAATTGAGGCTGATCAGTGGTCGCTGCTGGCGCAGCGAACGGGCATGCACCGCCTCGGCCACCAGTTCCTTGCCGACCCCGGTCTCGCCGGTGATGAGCACCGTCAGGTCACTGGCCGCCACGGTCTCGATTTCCTGCCGCAAGCGTAGGCTGGCCTGGCTCTGGCCGATGAGCTCCCGGGGTCGCTGGTGACCCACGGACTGCTGGTAGGCGACGGTGAGCTCGTGCTCGCTGGCGATGCGGGCGGAGAGTTGGCGGATGCGCTCGGCCGCTGCCACGGTGGCTGCGGCCAGGCCGGCAAAGGCGGCGAGGGTGGTGAGATCCTGGGGCTGGGCGTTCTGCGCCTGGAGCGAATCCAGGGTCAGCAGGCCCCAGAGCTGGTCCTGTACATAGAGCGGACAGCCCAGGCAGTCGTGGACCTCCAGATGCCCCTGGACGCCTTCCACCAGGCCGTCATAGGGGTCGGGCAGGTCGCAATCGGCGGCGAAGCGGGTAGGGTGGCGACTCGCCAGCAAGAGTGCCAGGCGCGGATGCTCGCCGACCTTGAAACGCCGGCCCAAGGTATCGGCATTCAGGCCGCGTACCGCCAGTGGCACCAGTACCTCGCCTTCCAGGCGCAGCAGGGCCACCGCATCGAAGGGCAGCAGCTTGCGCAGTGCATCGAGTAGCGTGGCATAGCGCTGCTTGTCCGGCAGGTCGCGAGCCAGATCGGCGACCAGCGGGATCATCACTTCGAGCAGAGTGGGGATGGTCAATTTGACCTCTGAGAGTCATAAGGACTCGGTCATTATGACCTGTCTACGGGATAAAAGCCTGTATTGACGCGACTTTCCGCCTGGCATGACTCGTGAAATGGGCAAGTCAGTCCTGTTTGGAGATCCCTGCCATGCTGTCACATGACCAACGCGCCATCATCAAGGCCACCATCCCCTTGCTGGAAACGGGGGGCGAAGACCTGACCCGCCATTTCTACGACAAGCTGCTCGGCAACAATCCCCAGCTACGGCCCCTGTTCAATGCTGCCCATCAGGCCAGTGGTGCCCAGGCTCAGGCCCTGGCGCGGGCAGTTCTGCTGTATGCCCGGCACATCGACCGGCTGGATACCCTGGGGGCCTTGGTCGAGCAGATCGTCAACAAGCATGTGTCGCTGCAGGTCCAGGCGGACCACTATCCGCTGGTGGGTATCGCCTTGCTGCAGAGCATCCGCGAGGTACTGGGCGCCGACGTCGCCAACGACGCGGTGATCGATGCCTGGGCCGCGGCCTACGGGCAACTGGCCAACCTGCTGATCGACGCCGAAGAGCGCAAGTACCGCGACCAGGCCAACCTGGCCGGTGGCTGGCGCGGCGGGCGGCCGTTCCGTATCGCGCGGATCGAACCGGAAAGCGAGGAGATCAGCTCCTTTTACCTGGAGCCGGTGGATGGCCTGCCGACCAGCATCGCCCAGCCCGGCCAGTACCTGGGCTTGAGTGTGATCCTCGATGGCGTCGAGTACCGACGCAATTACTCGATCTCGGCCGCCAGCACCGGCCAGGGCTACCGAATCAGCGTCAAGCAGCAGCCGGGTGGCGTGGTATCGCGCTTCCTGCATACCGAGGCCCATGAGGGAGTCGTCTTGCACGTCTTCCCGCCCGCCGGTGAGTTCGTCCTGGAGGCCTCGACCAAACCGCTGCTGCTGATCGCCGGCGGCGTCGGCATCACGCCGTTGCTGCCCATGATCTCGGCCGCCATTCCCAGCGGGCGGCCGATCCAGCTCATCCACTGCACACGCCACGTGGGCGTGCAGGCCTTCGGTCAATGGCTCGAAGAGATGGCCGCGCATCATCCCCAGCTGCAGCTGTATTTCTGTTACAGCAAACCGGTAGGCGGCGAAGCCCTGGCTACGCGACTCGACCTGCTGCGCCTGAAACGCTGGCTGCCCAAGGATCGTGACCTGGACGCCTATGTCTTGGGGCCGCAGCCCTTCATGGCCCAGGTTCGCCGCGATCTGCTGGAATTGGGCGTACCGGAAAGACAAATCCGCCACGAGTTCTTCGGACCCGCAGCGGATTTGTCGTAGAGAGCCCGCTATCACGCGATAGCGGGTAAGGCGCTAGCGACGCTGGTAGACGATCTCTTTACTACCGCTCTGGCAACTGCCTACCACCTTGGCGGAGGACGAGGCACTGCCCTTGTCCACCACTTCCAGGCTGTAGTTCGCGACGTGCTTGGCCTGCAGCTTGGCATCGATATCCGCCTTGACCGTATCGCACGAAGCACCAGCAGCGAAGGCACCGCTGCTCAGAGCCAACAAACCGAGGGTGATCACGACTCTACGCATCTTGCCTGTCCTTATCGCGAGGGGAGAGTGAAGTCCCGAGTATCTACTCAGCTGGCTTCGATACGGAAGCCGATTTTCAGGGTGACCTGGTAGTGCGCCACCTTGGCATCCTGGATGTGGCCGCGGATCTC
Organism: Pseudomonas oryzihabitans; assembly: GCF_006384975.1. Taxonomy (NCBI): domain Bacteria; kingdom Pseudomonadati; phylum Pseudomonadota; class Gammaproteobacteria; order Pseudomonadales; family Pseudomonadaceae; genus Pseudomonas; species Pseudomonas oryzihabitans. The sequence goes on along the minus strand of NZ_CP021645.1, from coordinate 3,602,305 downwards.
GCCCACCTCGAACCACTCGAGGTTCTTCACCGACTTGGCCGTCTCGGCGAGCGCATTGTTGATGGCATCCTCGATACTGGTAGTGGAGGAGCCAACGATTTCCAGCTTCTTGTAGGTGTGGTGATCGGACATGAACTGTCTCCTGAGTCAGCAATGACGGGCGTTGTGGCCCGAGGCCCACAACGCATTGACCGGTGTCGCGGTCGACTCGCCGGGAAGGGTGTCGCTGTCATTTGAGGCCGCGGAACGACCCGATAAGTTCACTGCCCAGGCTCTCGCGCGAGGCTTTGCTGCACTTTCCACGGCCTCGGTAGTCACATTTCCTGAATCCGTCCACCCAGGAGGTTGTCATGGCCCGTAATACCGATTACCAGGCGTCCATCGCCAGCATCGAGAACGAAATCAACAGCCTGCTCGACTCGTTGGCATCCCTGAAGAAAAGCGCCGCCCGCGAATCCCGCAGCGGTCTGAATTCCCTCAAGAGCACCGCTCGCGAAGCCCTGCACCATTCGGGTGATTCGCTGGAAGAGGTCTATGACGACGTGCGTCGACTGACCCGTCAGTACGGTCGTGCCGCCACCGGTGTGGCCCGCGAGCATCCCTGGGCCACCGTCGGCATCGCCGCCGGCGTGACCATCCTGGTCGGCTGGGCGCTACTGCGCGGCGACCACTGATGACCTGAGCGAAGGCATCCTGCGGGATGCCTTTTGCGCTCAGGACCCGGCCAGCTCCCGCCTGAGCCAGGCCGCCAAGCGTTCCACCCGTTCATCCGCCAGTCTTCCCGGCGCCCACAGCGCCAGCTCCGCCCCGGTCGCCGCGAAGCCCCAGGGTGCCACCAACCGCCCCGCCTTGAGATCCGCCGCCACCAATGGCTCCGGCGCGATCGCCACGCCCAGACCCGATAACGCCGCCTCCAGCAGATAGTAGAGGTGCTCGAAGCCCTGCCCGTATACCAACGCCGGCTCGTCCAGCCCCTGAGTGGCGAACCACTGCGGCCAGGCCTGGGGGCGCGACAGGGTATGCAGTAGCGGCTCCGCCAGCAGCGCCGACAGATCGCCGTCCTTGAGGCGCAGATAGGCCGGGCAATAGGGGCTCAGCACCGGGCCGATGCGCTCGGGCGCCAGGTGGTAGGGCGTGACGTCCTGCGCTGGCGCGGTCTCGGTGAACAGCAGGCTGGCATCCAGGCCGGCGGCGGCCATCGGGGTATCGTCGGTACGGGTCGACAGGTGCAGGCGCAGCTCGGGCAGATCGCGATTGAGGCGATCCAGGCGCGGGATGAACCAACGGGCGACGAGACTACCCGGGCAACCCAGTACGAAGGGCCCCTGGCGATTGCCGGCACGGAGTTCGGCGCACACTTCACGCAGTCGGCCGAAGGCGTCAGCGCTCACCTCGCGCAGTTTCAAGCCCGCCTCGGTCAGCGCCAGGCCACGGCCTTCGCGGCGAAACAGGGCCACGCCAAGTTGTTCCTCCAGCGCACGTATCTGCCGGCTCACCGCGCCATGGGTAACATGCAGCTCGTCGCCTGCGCGGCTCATGCCGCCCAGTCGTGCAGTGGCTTCGAAGGCGCGCAGGGCATTCAGCGGCGGTAGATCGTGGGGATCGCTCATCTGTGATTTTTCCTGACGGGTCAGTGCGATCTTATCGATTTATCACCGGCACTCAAGCAGGTAAGGTAGATCCATCTTCGCAGGAGAACCCCATGACCCAGACCGCTTATCGCCAGGGCCCCGACGCCCAGGGCATGTTCGGCCAGTTCGGTGGCCGCTATGTCGCCGAAACCCTGATGCCGCTGATCCTCGATCTGCAGCACGAATACGAAACCGCCATGCACGACCCGGCGTTTCTCGATCAGCTGGCCTATTTCCAGCGCGACTACGTTGGCCGGCCCAATCCGCTGTACTTCGCCGAGCGCCTGACCGAGCACTTCGGTGGCGCCAAGATCTATCTGAAGCGTGAAGAGCTGAACCACACCGGCGCGCACAAGATCAACAACTGCATCGGCCAGATCCTGCTGGCCAAGCGCATGGGCAAGACCCGCATCATCGCCGAGACCGGCGCCGGCATGCACGGCGTGGCCACCGCCACCGTCGCCGCGCGCTTCGGACTGCCCTGCGTCATCTACATGGGCAGCACCGACATCGACCGCCAGCAGGCCAACGTCTTCCGCATGAAGCTGCTGGGCGCCGAGGTGATCCCTGTCACCGCCGGCACCGGTACCCTCAAGGACGCCATGAACGAGGCCCTGCGCGACTGGGTGACCAATGTCGCCGACACCTTCTACCTGATCGGCACCGTGGCCGGTCCGCACCCCTATCCGGCCATGGTCCGTGACTTCCAGGCGGTGATCGGTCGCGAGACCCGCGCCCAGATCCTGGAAAAGGAAGGCCGTCTGCCCGACAGCCTGATCGCCTGCGTCGGCGGCGGCTCCAACGCCATGGGCCTGTTCCATGAATTCCTCGATGATCCCGAGGTGGCCATCGTCGGTGTCGAAGCCGGCGGTCACGGGGTGGACACCGACAAGCATGCCTCCAGCCTCAACGGCGGGATGCCCGGCGTATTGCACGGCAACCGCACCTTCCTGTTGCAGGACGACGACGGCCAGATCATCGACGCCCACTCGATTTCCGCCGGCCTGGACTATCCCGGCATCGGTCCGGAGCACGCCCACCTGCACGACGTGAAGCGCGTGGAATACGTGCCGATCAACGATGACGAGGCGCTCAAGGCCTTCCACCAGACCTGCCGTCTGGAAGGCATCATCCCGGCGCTGGAGTCCGCCCACGCCCTGGCCGAAGCCTACAAGCGCGCTCCGCACCTGCCCAAGGACCACCTGATGGTGATCTGCCTCTCGGGCCGCGGCGACAAGGACATGCAGACCGTGATGAGCCACCTGGGAGACGCCCTATGAGCCGCCTGGAAACCCGCTTCGCCGCGCTGAAGGCCGAGGGCCGTGCGGCTCTGGTCACCTACACCACCGCCGGCGACCCGGACTACGCCACCGCCCTGGCCATCCTCAAGGGCTTGCCGGCCGCCGGTGCCGACGTCATCGAGCTGGGCATGCCCTTCACCGACCCCATGGCCGACGGCCCGGCCATCCAGGCCGCTGCCCTACGGGCCCTGCAGGCTGGTCAGAACCTGGCCAAGACCCTGGAGATGGTGCGCGATTTCCGCCGCGACGAGCAGGGCACGCCGCTGGTGCTGATGGGTTACTACAACCCCATCCATCGCTATGGCGTGGAGCGCTTCCTGGCCGAAGCCGCCGAAGCGGGCGTGGATGGCCTGATCGTGGTCGACCTGCCGCCGGAGCACGACGCCGAGCTGGCGCTGCCGGCCCAGGCCGCTGGTATCGACTTCATCCGCCTGACCACCCCGACCACCGATGACGCCCGCCTGCCGCGGGTGCTCAACACCAGCTCCGGCTTCGTCTACTACGTGTCCGTTGCCGGGGTGACCGGTGCCGGCTCGGCTACCACCGAGCACGTCGAAGCCGCGGTAGCGCGCCTGCGCCGCTTCACCGATCTGCCGCTGGCGGTAGGCTTTGGCATCCGTACCCCGGAGCAGGCTCGCGTCATCGCCCGGCTGGCCGACGGCGTGGTAGTGGGCTCGGCCTTCGTCGACCAGATCGCCAAGGCTGAATCCAGCGGCGCCGCCATCGATGGCGTCCTGGGCCTCTGCCGGCAACTGTCGGAGAGCGTGCGTACCGCGCGTTGATCCCAGGCCGTTACGAAAAAGACCGCTTCGGCGGTCTTTTTTATGTCTGTCGTTTTTCCGGCCTGTGCATAAGCCTGTGGGCAGTCTGTTCGTCGCTGCTGCAAAGCCGCGTGTCAGAAGGTTTTTATCGCTTCAGGGCTTGTTGATCGATTGCAGATGAACGTTCGGCGTCGAAGCAAACCTGGGTGAGCGCTATTGCTCCTCATGCAAAGGCTGTGGATAAGCCTTGGGCAAGTTGTCAGCAACGGGAAAGACCTTCGGCCGGCCTTGATTGTACAAAAAATGAACGATCTAACCGCAGGGCTGCTAGGGGATAAATCACCAGGGGTTCGCTGGGTTTTCCCACATCTACTGTGTGCGTGCTTGTGGAAAAGATGTGGGACTCGGCTGCACAGCCAGAGTTACCAAGGCTTGCAGAGGATCGTACAAAAAATGATCAGTTGCCGTCGACGGGTTTTCCACAACTCACAATCCACCTGCATAGGGCTGTGGATAGCTTGTTCGCTCAGTGCTGAAACCTAGATACGGCGCGGCTTGTAGAGAATCGATCAAATTTTGATCGATATTTGCCGGGTTTTTCGAGTCAAGCTTTTTTTCCTCTCCGCCCAGAGAGTTATCCACGCCAGTTCAGAATCTTGCCGATGTTCGAACGCTAAAGCGGCTGTGGATAACTCTGTTGATTTTCTGTTCGGAAGGCTGTGTATGGGCTTCGTGCCTAGCGCAACGTCACCTTTTGCCGCGATCCTTCCGCGGGGAGTACGAAGGCGCATTCCTCGAAGGTCGCCATGCGCATGCGCAGCGGTGGATTGTTGCTGTAGCCGTATTGCTCGGTTGGCATGCCGATGAAGTTGGTATCCAGCTTCTGGTTGTCGTTGCTGTCATGGATCACCGACACGGCATAGCGCCCGGGCGGCAGCTCGAAGCGATAGTCCTGGGCACCGGGCTGAGCGGCGAGATGGGCCTGGGCCAGCGGCGTCTTGTGTTCTTTCCAGGCCTCTTCGCTGGCGAATACCGCCAGCAGTAGCTGGCCGCCGGTGTCATCGACCGTCTCCACCCGCACCTGCAACTCGGCCGCCTGCACCAGACCGCTCACACAGAGACCGCACACCAGCAACAGAGGCTTCATAGGCATTCCTTCAGGAGGGGGAAGACGCCAGCCGCAGCAGATCGGCCGGTCGTTCGAAGAAGAGATCGGGACGCTGCTCGCGCAGCGTGGCGGCACACCCATAGCCCCAGGCCACGGCCGCGCAGTCCAGGCCGGCACGGCGGGCCGCCTGCAAGTCGCGCAACTCGTCACCGACGTAGAGCGACTCGGCGGGCGGGATACCCTGGCGTCTCAGCAAGCGCGACAGGCGTCGTGCCTTGCCGAGCAGGGAGATGTCGAATTCGCCATCGCTGAACAGGTGCCAGGCGTCCGGCAGCACCTGGCGCACGCTGGTGGCGGAATTGGAGGTCGCCAGGCCCAGTTGCAATCCCGCGGCCCTGAGCCGTGCGAGCGCACTTGGTATCCCGGTGAAGGGGGCGACCGTAGTGCCCCGTTGCGCCATCAGCCGCCGATAGTGACGGGCGATCCGGGGCACCTGCCACAGCGGAATGCGCAGGCTCTCCAGCAGTCCGGCCAGGGAGGCGGCGCGTAGCTGCGGCCACTCGTCGGGGCTCGGCTCGCGAAAGCCATGGGTCCGCGCCAGCTCGCCGAGACAGCTCAGCAAGAAGGGCAGGCTGTCCGCCAGGGTGCCGTCGAAATCGAAGATGACGTAGCGGTAGCTCATGCGAGGGAGACGCGGCCAGCGAAGGCGCCAGCGTAGCGGGCGCCTTCAGGTTTTGCCACCGCGTCCAGGGCAGGGACCGGCGTCCCTGCCGGACAGATCACACGCGGAAGCGGCGAATCTGGCCGTTGAGCTCCACCGCCAACTCGGAGAGCTGCTGGCTGGCGGCGCGGGTCTGCTCGGCACCCGCGGCGGTCTGGACCGAGAGGTCGCGGATGCGCACCAGGTTGCGGTCGACTTCGCGGGCCACCTGGGCCTGCTCTTCGGCGGCGCTGGCGATCACCAGGTTGCGCTCGTCGATCCCCGCCACCGACTGGGCGATGGCAGCCAGGGCGGCATTGGCCGACTGCGCCTGCTCGCGGGTCTGGCGCGCCTGGTCGGCACTGGTCAGCAAGGCGTCGACGGTCTGGCCGGTACCCTGCTGTATGCTGCCGATCATGCCTTCGATCTCGCGGGTGGACTCCCCGGTGCGATGGGCCAGGGCGCGCACCTCGTCGGCCACCACGGCGAAGCCACGCCCGGCATCACCCGCCCGGGCGGCTTCGATGGCGGCGTTGAGCGCCAGCAGGTTGGTCTGCTCGGCGACCGCGCGGATCACGTCGAGCACCTGGCTGATGTTGCGGGTCTGCTCGGCCAGCTGGCGGGCCTGTTCGCTGGCGCCCAGGACGTTTTCGGTCAGCACCTCGATGGCGCCCAGAGTATCGCCCAGCTGGCGCTGCCCCTGGCGCGCGGTATCGGCGGCCAGGCGCGATTCGGAGGAGGTGGAGGTGGCGTTGCCGGCCACCTCGTCCACCGCCTGGCTCATCTCGGTGACGGCGGTGGCCGCCATCTCGATCTCGCTGTTCTGCTGCTGCAGGCCGGTAGCGCTTTCTTGCATGACCGCGGTCATTTCCTCGGCGGCCGACGCCAGTTGGGTGGCGGAGTGCCCCAGGTGGCCCAGGGTATCGCGCAGGTTGGTCTGCATCTGCTGCATGGCCTGCAGCAGTTGGGCGGCTTCGTCGCGACCCTGGGTATCCAGGGCCTGGGTCAGGTCGCCACTGGCGATGGTCTTGGCGGCGGTGACGGCCTCGGCGATGGGGCGGGTCATGCTCAGGGTCAGGCGCCAGGCCAGCAGCAGGGTCAGGCCCAAGGCCAGGGCAATGACGATCCAGGTGATGGAGGTGGCCTCGGCATAGGTGTCACCGGAGCGCTGGGAGGCCGCCTTGATGTCTGCCTGGTTGATCTTGCGCAGGGCTTCGGTGCGCTCGTTCATCTGGGCGCCGAGCTGGGCCATGTTGCTCTGGATCAGGCTACGCGCCTCGTCCAGCCGGCCGGCACCGATGAGGTCGGCGAGCTGGCCGATGTAGCGTCCATAGTCGCGGTGGATCTGCTGCAGCGCCGCGAAGGCCTGCCGCTCCTGGTCGGTGGTGAGCAGGCGCTGGTAACGGGCGAAGCCGGCCTCGACGTCGGCGCTGATGCCGTCGATCTTCTTGCGCGTGGCGGCGACGGTAGCGGCATCCGGGATCGCCAGCAGCCGCAATACCTCGACCCGAGTACGGGCCAGTTGCAGGGCGAGGTTATCGGCTTCGACGATGCTGGGAACGTTATTGGTTTCGATCACCTGGCCCTGGGTGCGGATCTGCGAGAGTTGCAGTAATCCGAACAGGCCCAGGCTGGCCACGAGAATGGCCAGCAGACCGAAACACAGCAAACTGCGGATGGCGATGGAGAAGGAACGAAAAGTCACGGCGGCAGCCCCGATGGAAATGGAGGCCTCCTGTAACGGCTAGGGCCGCCATGACTTAATGTCCAATCGTCTTAAATATGACTAATGGGCTGCTGTCACCGTGCTGCTAGCGCGGCCTGGTAGCCAGCCCAGAGCGCTCGACCGGCGCTCAGAACTGGAAGCGTCGCACCTGACCGCTGAGGGTCGTCGCCAGGTCGGCCAGTTGCTGGCTGGCTCCACGGGTCTGCTCGGCGCCCGCGGCGGTCTGTACCGAGAGGTCGCGGATACGTACCAGGTTGCGATCCACCTCGCGGGCCACCTGGGCCTGCTGCTCGGCGGCGCTGGCGATCAACAGGTTGCGCTCGTCGATGCCGGATACCGACCCGGCGATGGCGGCGAGGCCGGCGTTGGCCGCCTGGGCCTGCTCCCGGGTCTGACGTGCCTGATCGGCGCTAGTCAGCAAGGCATCCACGGTCTGGCCGGTACCCTGTTGGATGCTGCCGATCATCCTTTCGATCTCACGGGTCGAGTCCCCGGTGCGCTGGGCCAGTGCGCGTACCTCGTCGGCTACCACAGCGAAGCCACGACCCGCCGTACCGGCACGGGCGGCCTCGATGGCGGCGTTGAGTGCCAGCAGATTGGTCTGCTCGGCGACCGAGCGGATCACGTCCAATACCTGGCTGATATCGCGGGTCTGGGTTTCCAGGTCGCGGGCCTGGCTGCTAGCACCCAGGACCTGTTCAGTGAGCGCCTCGATGGCACCCAGGGTGTCGCCCAACTGGCGTTGTCCCTGGACCGCCGTCTGCGCGGCCTGGCGCGATTCGGTGGATGTGGAACCGGCATTCCCTGCGACTTCCTCGATCGCCTGGCTCATCTCGGTGACGGCGGTGGCCGCCATCTCGATTTCGCTGTTCTGCTGCTGCAGGCCCTGGGCGCTTTCCTGCATCACCGCAGTCATTTCTTCGGCGGCGGAGGCCAGTTGGCTGGCCGAATCGCCGATATGACCGAGGGTCTCGCGCAACTGGCTCTGCATCTGCTGCATGGCCTGCAGCAACTGGGCGGCTTCGTCATGGCCACGGCTGTCGAGTGGCTGGGTCAGGTCGCCCGTGGCGATGGTGCGTGCCGCCACCACGGCCTGGGCGATCGGGCCGGCAATGCTGCGGGTCAGGCGCCAGGCGAGCAGGGCGGTGAGCGCCAGCGCCAGCAGAATCGCCAGCCAGGTCACCGTGATGGAACGCGCATAGGTGGTATCCGCCTCGTTACTGGCGGTACGGATATCCTGCCGGACGACGTTGCGCAGCGTGTCGATACCGGCATTCATCTGGCCGCCCAGCTGCGCCATGCTCTGCTGGACCACCTGGCGCGCTTCGATGAGCTGACCGGCGCTGGCCAGGGTGGCCAGTTGCTGCACGCCCCGCATGTATTGCTGCTGCACCTGACGCAGATCGCTCAGCGCCTGGCGGCTCTGCGGCGACAGTACCCCTTGCTGATAGTGCTCGAAGATGGCCTGAACATCGGTGTTTAGCCCATCCAGCTTCTTGCGGGTGCTGGCCAGGGTCTCGGCATCGGGCATGGCCAGCAGGCGCAGCGTCTCGATGCGGGTCCGCGCCAGCAGCATGCTCAAATCATTGGCTTCGATGAGGGTGGGGATATGGCGCTGCTCCACCTGGTGCCCCAACTCGCGAATCTGCGCCAATTGATACCAGCCGAACAGGCCAAGGGTCGAGACGAGCATCGCGAGGATGCCAAAACACAGCAGATTACGGATAGCGATGGAAAATGAACGTAAAGTCATGATGGCCTGTAAAGAAGAAAACTTCTAGATTGTGAACAGGGTCGCAACTTTATGTGATGTTTTGGATAAAAGGCTGTGGAATAGGGTGCGTCAAAAAACCGCACCTCAAAAAAGACGGTTATCTGACAGGCCCATGGAGCCCTTGCAGCTCCATGGGCAGGGGAAGAATCGCTGTCGTCAGTCGCCGCTGACCTGGCGCAGGTGCGCCGCCGGGACCTCTTCACCGAGGTTATTGAGCAGGCGCTCGCTGTACCAATCGATGAAGTTGATGACGCCGAACTCATAGGTCTTGGAGTACGGACCCGGCTGGTAGGCCTTGGAATTGATGCCGCGCTGGTTTTCCTCGGCCAGGCGACGGTCCTGGTCGTTGGTGGCGTCCCAGACCTTGCGCAGGTTGACCGGGTCGTAGTCGACGCCTTCCACGGCATCCTTGTGCACCAGCCACTTGGTGGTCACCACGGTTTCGGTCGGACCCAGCGGCCACACGGTGAAGACGATCATGTGATCGCCCATGCAGTGGTTCCAGGAGTGCGGCAGGTGCAGGATGCGCATGGAGCCGAGGTCCGGATCGGTGATGCGGCCCATGAGCTTCTGGCAGCCCTGCTTGCCGTCCATGGTCATGGACACGGTGCCGGCGAGCAGCGGCATGCGCACGATGCGGTTGCGCAGGCCGAAGCTGGCATGGGCATAGGGAATCTTGTCGGCGTCCCAGCGGGTGGTGCAGGCGGCGACTTGGTCCTTGAAGGCCTGGGAAGCGCGCGGATCGGTGACGTCGTCCCATTCCAGCAGGGTGTTCAGCAATTCGGGGTGGGAGCCGCTGCAGTGATAGCACTCGCGGTTGTTCTCCAGTACCAGCTTCCAGTTGGCCTGCTCGACCAGATCGGTGCGCACCGCGACCTTGGTGTTCTCCATGTCGTACGGCTCCATGTAGTGCTCGAGCGTACGCAGGAAGTCGTCGATGGCGGGCGGCTCATCGGCGAGGGAGATGAAGATGTAGCCACCGGCGGTCTTCACGTGGATCGGCTTGAGGTTGTAGTCGGCCATGTTGAAGTCGGCGCCCATCTCGGTGCCGGCGAACAGCAGGCGGCCGTCCAGTTCGTAGGTCCACTGGTGGTAGGGGCAGACCAGCTTGGCGACCTTGCCCTTGTCGCTCACGCACAGGCGCGAACCGCGGTGGCGGCAGACGTTGTGGAAGGCGTGGATCTTGCCCTCGGTACCGCGCACCACCAGGATGGGGTTGTCCCCGAGTTGCAGGGTGATGAAGTTGCCCTTGGCCGGGATCTCGCAGGTCATGCCGGCGATCAGCCATTCCTTGCCGAAGATCTCCTGCATGTCGATCTTGAACAGGCGCTCGTCGTTGTAGAACGGCTGGGGCAGGGAATGGGTGCGCTCGCGGGTGCGCAGCATTTCGGCCGTGGCCTTGCGGGCCGGCTCGAGAGGGTCGCCCAAACTCAGGGTGCTGACGTCCATCGTACATCCTCGTGGCCACCCGGCGGGTGGCGAAAAGTGGTTGGTCACGGTATTGCAAGGCTTGTTGGCCGACGGGGCGGGGCCGCCGAATGACCCTGAGGTTTGCCCGTCGTGCGCTGTTTCGGGTTCGGCTTGGGGCGGAGTGTGGGGCCGGAGCCGGGAGTGTGCCTTGTTCATGGGCGACATGGCCAACGCTGTTCACGACGCGCCAGCCCTTGTCATTGCTGGGCCGGTCGCCATCGGCATGTGGATGTCGCGATTGGGAAAGTGACGGTCGGATGGCGCTTCCAGAATCGCCGCCATTAGGCCCGAGCGGCAGTCGAGGTGCGCCATGAATACCTTCATCAACCCCGTAACCACCCAGACCTGGACCAATGGCCGGCACCCCGTGCGCTGCGTCAAGGTCATCCAGGAAACCTGGGATGTGCGCACCTTCTGCTTCACCGCGGAAATCCCGCTGATGTACTTCTTCAAGCCGGGTCAGTTCGTGACCCTGGAATTGGAGATCGGCGGTAAGCAGGTGATGCGTTCCTACACCATTTCCAGCTCGCCTTCGGTGCCCTATAGCTTCTCCATCACGGTCAAGCGCGTGCCGGGTGGCCAGGTGTCCAACTGGCTGCACGACAACATGAAGGTCGGCGCCACCCTGGCCGTACATGGCCCGGTGGGGCTGTTCAACGCCATCGACTTCCCGGCCGACAAGGTGCTCTATCTCTCCGGCGGCGTGGGTATCACCCCGGTGATGTCCATGGCGCGCTGGTTCTACGACACCAACGCCAACGTCGACATGGTCTTCGTGCACAGCGCCCGCACCCCGCGCGACATCATCTACCGGCACGAGCTGGAGCACATGGCGTCGCGGATCGACAACTTCGTGCTCAATATGGTGTGCGAGCGCACCGAGCATGGCGAATCCTGGGCCGGTTTCCGGGGCTACTTCGACCGCCGCATGCTGGAGCTGATGGCGCCGGACTTCCGCGAGCGCGAGATCTTCTGTTGCGGTCCCACGCCCTACATGAATGCGGTCAAGACCATGCTCCGCGAGCTGGGCTTCGACATGGCCCGCTACCACGAGGAATCCTTCGGCGCGACGCCGCCGGAAGCCAAGGTGGAGGCGGCGGAACAGGCCGAGGCCGCGGCGGATCTGCCACCGATCCCGCTGGAAGCCCAGTGCCTGATCTCCTTCACCGAGAGCGGCAAGAGCGTCAGCATCGGTCCCGGCGAGACCATCCACGGCGCGGCGGCCAAGCTCGGCCTGCACATTCCCAAGGCCTGCGGCATGGGTATCTGCGGCACCTGCAAGGTGCTCAAGAAGAGCGGCGAGGTGGTCATGGACCACAACGGCGGCATCACCGAGGAAGACGAAGCCGAAGGCTACATCCTGTCCTGCTGTAGCATCCCGCAAGGGGACGTGCAGATCGAGTTCTGAGGATCGAAGCCCAACAGCCCAACATTGACCTCGGCATCGTTGGGCTTCGCTACTAGGAATTACCTTTGTAAACGCCGAAGCTTCAGGCTGGTGCTCCGTCCCCGTCAGTGAGGCCGAGGCGTAGGTGTCGTTGCGGGGGTTGCGAGGCAGGACGCCGAGCAAGGCGCGAGGGGCAGGAGGCCCCTTCGTGCCGTGCCCCCGCAACGGCACCGGAACGAGGGAACCCGGAGCGAAGCGGAGGGCCGAAACGTGGGGACAGCGTTTTTGGTTACTTTTGCCGCGACTGGCAAAAGTGACTCGCCCGAGGGGGCGAAACAAAAGGCATCAGCAAAACTCGATAAGTATCCAGGGCACCTACACCGAGGTACAGAGTTGAAGCCCAGTCCCGTTGGGCTTCGCTGCGCTCAACCCAACCTACGCCCCATCTACCTCGCGCCGCGCTAGACGATCCGCGTCGGCAATCTCAGGGTAATGATCACTTCGCCCTCGCCGTTGGCGAAGCGCGCCTCGCCACCGAAGCTTTCGCTGAGTGCCTTGACGATGGGCAGCCCCAGGCCCCAGCCGCGCTTCTCGCTGCGGGTGGAGATGAAATAGGGCGTCGCCAGGTTGGCCAGGACATCGTCCGGAAACTGGCCACGATTGCGCAATTCCAGCACCACAGCATCTTCGGCCAGGCTCTGGCGCACCTGGATCTCGGTGCCGGCCTGGCCGTGCTTGGCGGCATTCAGTACCAAATTGTCGAAGATGCGCAGGAAGGCATAACGGTCCCACACCACGTCCAGCTCCGGGGTCTCCATGAGCAACTCCAGGCGATTGGCGAACTGCAGGCGCAGGTTGGCCGCGGCATCCTCGAGCAGGGCGCCCAGCTGGAGCGGATCGCCGCTCAGGCGCACGCCGCCGCCGAGGCTCATATGGGTGATGTCGAGCACGTCGGTGATCATCTGGTTCATGCGCTGCAGGTTGTCGTGCAGGGTCTGCAAGAGGTCGTCGGTACGCCGCGCGGGGTTACGCTGCATCAGATTGACCACCATGGTCGCGGCGGTGAGCGGCGAGCGCAGGTCGTGGTTGAGCGATCTCATGAAGCGCTCGAGCATGACCTTTTCCGCCTGCAGATTCTCGCTGCGGGCGATGGCCGAATTGCGCTGCTGCTCCATGCGCCCGACCCGCGAGCTGGCCTTGAGCAGGGCGCCGACGGTGGCCAGCACCTCTTCCGGATTGATCGGGTGGGTCAGGTAGGCCTGGGCGCCGGTGTTGAAACCCTGTGCCTTGTCCCTGCCGGAGACGAAGGTGGCCGAGATGTTGATGATCGCCGGCAGCCGTCCCCAGCCACGCTTGAGTTCGATGGCCTGGATCAGCTCGAAACCGGTGGTGTCTGGCAGGTTGACGTCGATAATCACCAGCTCGACGTCATCGTCGATCAACAGCAGTCCACTGGCACCGCTGGCCGCTTCGAGCACCTCGTACTGGGGCTGGGTCGCCAGGATCTTGCGCAAGACGTAGCGGTTGGCCTCGGTGTCGTCGATGATGACGATACGGTGCACCGGGCTAGTCATCGGACAGACTCCGCGCCAGGGCGCACACCGCGGCGAGCAGCCGTTCGGCGTGATCGGGAGCCTGCTTGGAGAGGATGGCGTAACTGTAGTCCTGCAGCCGTTTGCGGCTGGTCTCGTCGAGCGGCTGGGCGGTGTTGATCAGCACGCGGCGGTGCATGCTCCAGTCCATGCTGGCCAGCAGGTCCTCACCGTTGATATCGGGCAGGTCGAGATCGAGGATGATGATATCGGGGCGTACCGCGTTGAGCCGATCCAGGCTGCTGCGGGCGCTATCGGCTTCCAGCAGCACGGGATTCAGGCATTCGAGGGTGCGGCGGACCAGGTAGCGATCGCCTTCGTTGTCCTCGATCACCAGCACGGTGAGGCCGCTGAGGTCCAGCTCCTGGGTGGCGCCTGTGGAGGTTGAATAGCGGCGGGGCAGACGCAGGGTGAAGCGGCTACCGCGACCGACTTCGCTGTCGAGCGTCAGTTCGCCCTTGAGCAGCACGGTCAGGCGCTGCGCCAGGGGCAGGCCCAGCCCCGTGCCTTCGATGTGGGTCAGGTGGGGCGAGCGGATGCGTTCGAATTCCTCGAAGATCTTCTGCTGATCTTCCGTGGCGATGCCGATGCCGCTGTCTTCCACCAGGAATTCCAGGCTGTCGTCGTCGGGCTGGAACACCTGGATGCGTACTCGCCCCTGCGGGGTGTACTTGAAGGCATTGGAGATCAGGTTGCGCAGTACCTGGAACAGCCGGCTCTCGTCGGTTTCCAGCAGCACCTCGGCGGGTGCCGGGGCGATGGTGAAGCTGACCTGCGGATAGCGGGGCGCCAGGGCCGTGGCGAACTGGGTGAGTCGCTCGACGAAGGGGCCCAGGTAGAAAGGCTGGGGCACGATGGTCAGGCGACCGGATTGCACTTCCGCCAGCGCCAGCAGTTCGCTGACCAGATTGGCCAGTTCCAGCGCCGCATCGCTGATGAAGCGCACCTGGCGCTGCTGTTCGGTATTGAGCGCCCCATCCACGCCGCTGGCGAGCAGCTTGGCGACGTTCTCGATGATATTGATCGGGGTGCGGAACTCATGGGTCATGTTGGAGAAGAAGCGGGTCTTGGCTTCGCTCGCCTCCTTGAGTTCCTGGGTCGCCTTCTCCAGCTCCGAGTAGAGCGCCACCACGCCCTGGTTGGTGTTTTCCAGTTCCTTGTTGGTGGCTTCCAACTCCGACTGCCGCAGGTGCAATTCGGTATTGGTGAACAGCAGCTCTTCGCTTTGCAGGCGGATCTGCTGGTAGGGATCGGGTGGTGTGGCGCCCTGCAGTTCGCGGGTCAGGTCAGCGAGCACGGCCGGATCGGGAAAGGGCCGCGGCGCCTGGTACTTGCTGGCGGTAATCCGGGTGCCAGCGGGGGAGGTCTGGATGTCGAAGTCGTCGAACAGCCGCTGCGCACCGCGCAGGCCGATGCCCATGCCGGTGCTGGAGCGATAACTGCCCGCCTGGATGGCCTCCATCTCGGCGATACCCGGACCCTGGTCGATGGCGCGCAATTGCAGGCCGCGCAGCAGTTGGCCCTGGCCGGTGAGCAGGGTGAATTCGCAGCGTCCACTGCCGGCATACTGATAGATGTTGCGCGCCAGTTCCGACACGGCTGTGGCCAGGCGAATCTGTTCGAGCACCGGCCAGTCCAGCGCGGCGGCGAGCCGCTTGGCCGTCTGGCGGCACTGCACGACGTCCTGTTCGCTGCGGATGGCAAGAGTCAGCAGGGGCAGGGCATCAGACATGCTTGAGTACCAGAACGGTGGCATCGTCGTTAGGACGACGGAAATCACGATGTAGCAGGGCCGCGATCAGTGCCGGATGGCGCGCGCCGAGTCCGGATTGTTCACCAAGGCCTACCTTGGAGGTTAGACCATCGGAGTTCAGCACCAGCAGGGTGCCCGGCGTCCAGGGGTAGGTGAAGGTCTGGATCCGGCCGATGCGGTAGCCCAGGGTGCCGTTGTTGGACACCAGGCTGCGAGCCGTGTTGCCGAGCAGGCGCCCGGCGATATTGCCGATGCCGCAAAAGCTCACCTGCCCCTGGTCGGCATCCAGCTCGGCCAGGGCCAGGGCGGCGCCCCGGGTTTCCATCAGCGCCTGGTGCAGGTTTTCCATCAGGCGTTGCAGTGGCAGGTGCACGCCGTGGCGCAGGAACAGCTCACGGGCGCGGCGACTGGCCAAGGCGGCCTGCTGGCCGTGGCCGAGTCCATCGCACACCAGCAGACGCCGCCCGGAGACCGCCCAGCTGTCGCCACAGACCTGTTCGCCGGGATAGGGGGTGCAGAGGGCGCCGTGCTGCAGGCGGGTGTTGGGCGCGCCGGCCAGATGGAAACGCGCCAGCACCCCGGTGCCCTGGCCCGGCCGTGAATGGATGTCGAAGACATCGGACTGGCGGCGGATCGCCCCCAGACCGGCGCCCAGGGTCGCCGCCGTGCTGTAGTGATCGGTCAGGCAACGGGCGACATCGGCCATGCCGGGGCCGTTATCCACCGCCACCACGTCCAGGACACCATCGTCGCCCAGGGTGGCCAGGAGTTCGCCGTGGCCGGCATGGCGCACCAGGTTGTAGCCCAGCTCCTGGGCGACGATGGTCAGCCGGCCCAACAGGGTTTCATCCGTGGTGATGCCGCTGGCCAGGCGCACCAGCGCTCGCCGCGCCGCATCGACGTGAGCGGTGCTGGTCACCGGTAGCACCAAACTGCCCGGCTGGCCGTTCAGCGCCACTTCCACAGCTCCACGGTGGTGCCCTGGCCGGGCTGGCTGTCGATATGGAAGTCGTCCACCAGACGGCGCGAGCCGGACAGCCCCAACCCCAGGCCCTTGCCCGAGGTATAGCCGTCGACCATGGCGCGTTCGAGATCGGCGATGCCCGGCCCCTGGTCACGGATCACCAGGCGGATCGCCGGCTTGCCGGCCCGCACCGTTTCCTCGATCAGGCACTCGCCACCGAGACCATAGACCAGGCCGTTGCGGGCGATCTCGCTGGCGGCGGTGACGATCTTGGTCTGGGAAATCAGGCCCAGGCGAATGGCTTCGGCGACTTTGCGCACCTGCTGACGGATCAGCACGATGTCAGTCTCCTGGCGGAGGGGAAGCGTCTGTGACTTCGGCACCCTCTGACTCCTCCAGCGATTCGTCGTCGGCGACCATGGCTTCGAGCCGGCGCATGCCCTTTTCCATGTTCAGCGCCGTGGCGATGCCCTCCAGCGACAGCCCCAGCTCCACCAGGGTGATGGCCACCGCCGGCTGCATGCCGACCACGATGACCTTGGCATCGAGGATGCGCGAGACCTGGGCGATATGGGACAGCATCCGGCCAATGAAGGAATCGACGATCTCCAGTGCCGAGATGTCGATGAGCACGCCCTTGGCCTTGTGGCGGATGATCTGCTCGGTGAGGTCTTCCTGCAGGTCCAGCGCCAACTGGTCGTGCATGTCGACCTGGATGCTCAGCAGCAGGAAGGGGCCCAGCTTGAGGATCGGGATCTTGTCGATCATGCCGCCATCCTCAGCGCGTGGCCGGGGCAGCGAGACGCACGCCCTGCTGTTTGAGGGCCAGGCGGAAGGCATCGGCCAGGGACGCCTTGGTGATGACGTCGCCGAGTTCCACGCCCAGGTGGACGATGGTGGCGGCGATTTGCGGGCGAATACCGCTGATGATGCACTGGGCGCCCATCAGGCGGGCGGCGGTCACCGTCTTGAGCAGGTGCTGGGCGACCATGGTGTCCACCGTGGGCACGCCGGTGATGTCGATGATGGCGATGTCCGACTCGGTCTGGACGATCTTCTCCAGCAGCGATTCCATCACCACCTGGGTGCGGTTGCTGTCCAGCGAGCCGATCAGGGGGATGGCGAGGATGCCGTCCCACAGTTCCACCACCGGGGTGGACAATTCCAGCATGCTTTCCTGTTGCTCGCGGATCACCGTCTCGCGGCCGCTGACGTAGCTTTCCACGCTGTACAGCCCGAGGGCGTCGATCAGTTGGGTGGCGGCCCAGATCTCGGCCAGCGGATCGTCGCACTCGTTCTGGATCAGGCGGAACAGCGGCTCCTTGAGCGAGAAGACGAAGGTCGCCGTCTGCGAAGGCGTCAGGCCCGCGCGGCTCTGGTCGAAGGAGAAACGCTCCAGCAACGAGCGCACCGGCTGCCAGTGCGACTCTCGCAGATCGCTGCCGCCCTGGGCCGCGGCCACGGTGATACGCCGCAGCAATTCGGCGGAATTGGCCAGGATGGTGGTTTCGTCGAGCAGATCGACGCGCATGCCGGCAGCGCGCTGAGCGCCTATCCAGGCGTCGAGCAACGCCTGCTCGTGAGTGCGCAGCAGCTCGACCAAAGCGGTACTGTACATGGGTATTCCTAGGTGACGGAGCAGGCGGTGGGGGATGACCCGCCTGACGGGGAGAGGGAAGGCAGGATGCGGCTAGCTCATACGGCATGACCGGGCGGGGTGCCCGGTCGGCGCAGGATCACATGTCCATCTTTTCCTTGGTGATCTTGCCCGTCTTGGCATCGGCGTGGAAGTCGTACTTCATACCATCTTTCTTTACGCCTTCACCTTCCCACTGACCGTCGTCGGCTTCGATCTTGGTCACCGAGGTGTAGCCCTGCTCCATGAGCTTGGTCTTGACGTCGTTCATCGGCATCCAGTCGGCACCGGGCTGGTCGGCCAGCGCGGCGGTGCTGGCCAGGACGGAACAGGCGAACAGGGAAGCGAGCAGTTTGGATTTCATCGCGAAACCTCGGCGTGGTGGTTTGTCTACCTTTGACCACCGGGGCGCGCGACAAATCCCGAATCCTTAGAGCCTGTTCAAAATCTGCTGCGCGTCGGCCAAACCGCGTTGAAAAGGGCCTGGAAGGCCAGCCCCGCCTGGGCGGCCCCGTCGCAATGCTCATTTACCACTCGTAAACTCGTTCGCGAGCCCGATCCGCTTCCTCAGCTATTTTCGCGGGGCCGCCTAGGCTTTGTATGGCTCTAGCTCGCGAGATTATGAACAGGCTCTTAGCGCCTCAGTTATCGGTCTTTTCGACCAGATGCGGCAACAGCCCCGCAGGGGCGGCCGTGCGCTTGCCCTTGGGCTTGCGTGGCGTGTAGGGCCGGCTGGCCAGGCGCCAGAGATCGCGCCAGCGCTCGGCGAGTACGCTGGGTTTGTCGAGGTAGAGGCGCATGCCCAGGGAGAAGGCCTTGGCCTGCAGTCGCTCGCGCTGCTGGGCCAGGCTTTCGCCGATGGCCTGGCGGGTGTTGCTGGCGCCGAACAGGGTGGGTTCGCTGGTCAGCAGCTGCTGCATCACGGCCAGGTCATGGTCGTCGCCCAGGTAGTCGGCGAGGCGCTTGAGGCTCTTCTGGCGGGTCTTGAATTCGGTGGGCCAGGCGGCGGCGAGCAACTGGGTGTGATACCAGTGATCCTTCACCCGCTTGCGCCAATCGTGCAGCGTCTCGTCGGTGGGCTTGTCGCGCGCCGTCTTGAGCGCCTGGCGACCGGCCTTGTAGTGGTCTTCCAGACCGCGGGCGAAGAGCGCGAAGCCCTGGCCGGCGAGCTTCCAGTCGGCGACCTCCTCACGCAGGGTGGCGAGTTCCGTGAGCAGCTCGGGATGGCCGTCGACCGCGGCGATCTGCTGGTCGGCGCGCTCCTGCAGGCGTTGGCGCACGCGCTTCATGGCCGGCGAGGCGAACCTCTTGCGATCGGATTCGCCCAGCTTGTCCCAGCTTTCCACCAGGGCGGCGCTGTCGCGCAGCGAGGACAGTTCGCGACCCAGGTCGCGCAGCCGGCGATTGCGGCTGGCGAAGGCGCGCTTGCCCAGGGCGCCCTGCAGCAGGCGGAGTAGGGCCCGCAATTCCTTGAGGCGCTTGCGTGTCTCGTGCACGCCCGTGGGGGTATGGCTCCCCAGGGAGGCTTCAGCCTGTACCAGACGATCCGTCACCACTCGGCGTACTTCATCCTCAGCCGGTTGCCGCGCATCGAAACGAAAGGCCATCGAACTCTCCTCGGATTAGGTGGGCTGCAGCGCCCGCTTGCGCGGGAGCCTAACGGTGTGAAGACCTCTACAACAGCGGTTGATGCCAAATTTCATTTAATCGTCATATTACCGTCATGCACATCCGTATTGGGCACCGGGCGCCGCACTGCGGGTCAGAGGGGCTATAGTTGCCCCTCCACCAGAGCGAGGAGATCCGGATGTTCGAAGCCGCCGAGAACGAACACCTGCTCGACGAGGCCACCTACGAGGCCAAGCTGCCGAAGTTGCGCGAAGCCTTGCTCGCCGCCCAGTACGAGCTGAAGGCGCAGGGGCGATTTCCGGTGATCGTGCTGATCAATGGCGTCGAGGGGGCCGGCAAGGGTGAGACGGTCAAGCTGCTCAACGAATGGATGGACCCACGCCTCATCCGCGTCGAGACCTTCCTGCAGCCCACCGCCGAAGAGCGTGAGCACCCACCCGCCTGGCGCTACTGGCAACGGCTGCCGGGCAAGGGCCGGATCGGTGTCTTCTTCGGCAACTGGTACAGCCAGATGCTGCACGCCCGGGTCAACAAGGAGCTGTCCAGGATCGAGCTGGACGCCGCCATCGGCCAGGCGGAGCGCTTCGAGCGGATGCTCGCCGACGAAGGCGCCCTGATCCTCAAGTTCTGGTTCCATCTGTCCAAGGACCAGCTCAAGCAGCGCCTGAAACACCTCAAGAAGGATCCGCGCCTGGGCTGGAAACTCAGTCCGCTGGACTGGCGCCAGGCCAAGGTCTACGACCGCTTCGTCAAGCAGGGCGAGCGGGTGGTGCGCCGTACCCATCACGATTACGCGCCCTGGCACGTGGTGCCCGGTTTCGACGAGCGCTTTCGCAGCCTGACCGTCGGCACCCTGCTGCTGAAGGCTTTGCAACGCGCCTTGGCGAACAAGCCCCGCAAGCAGCGCAAGGCCGCCGCCGTGATCGCCCCGCCGGTGGATGGTCGCGGGGTCCTGGAGTCCCTGGACCTCGGCCAGCGCCTGGACAAGGCCGACTACGAGGATCTGTTGCTCGCCGAACAGGCGCGGCTGGCCCGGCTGCTGCGCGACAAGAGGTATCGCCGCCATGGCTTGGTGGCCGCCTTCGAGGGTAACGATGCGGCAGGGAAGGGCAGTGCCATTCGCCGCGTCACCGGGGCGCTGGACCCACGGCAATACCGGATCGTCCCGGTCGCCGCGCCGAGCGACGAGGAGCTGGCCCAGCCCTATCTCTGGCGCTTCTGGCGGCACATCCCGCGGCAGGGCGATTTCACCATCTTCGATAGATCCTGGTACGGCCGGGTGCTGGTGGAGCGGGTGGAGGAACTGACGCCGGTGGCCGACTGGCAACGCGCCTACGGCGAGATCAACGAATTCGAGGAACAGCTCCACGACGCGGGTATCGTACTGGCCAAGTTCTGGCTGGCCATCGACCAGGATACCCAGCTGGAGCGGTTCAAGGCCCGTGAGGAAACACCCTTCAAGAGATTCAAGATCACCGAGGACGACTGGCGCAACCGCGACAAGTGGGATCTCTACAGCCAGGCGGTGAACGACATGGTGGTGCAGACCAGCACGGCCGTCGCGCCCTGGACGCTGGTGGAGGCCAACGACAAGAGGTTCGCGCGGGTGAAGGTGTTGCGGACGCTCAATGAGGCGTTGGAGCGGGCGTACGACAAGGGTTGAGAGGCCTTTGCCTGGTTTCGCTTCACACCTATCTCGCGACGTTTATCGTGGACGTTCAGGCGCGGAGGATACGCCCCTTGCCAGAAGGGTGAGCGGAATCGTTGCGTAGGGGGGCGAGCGGCATGGATGCCGCGAGAGTCGCGAGGGCCATGGATGGCCCTTCGCGGCGTCCCCACGGAGCGGCGATGGAGCGAACGAACCCCGGCGCAGCCGGGGCCGATGGAGGGGCAAGCGTTTTGGGTTACTTTTGCCGCGACTGGCAAAAGTGACTCGCCCGGGTGGGCGAAACAAAGGCTTCAGCAGGCACGCTAATCAGCTAAATGGCGTAAGCCAGGCAAGTACCAAACCCCAGAAACGAAAAAGCCCCGCCGAAGCGGGGCCTTTCTGCAACCGGATCAGTCGTTAGACGACTTGAACCTGGTCAGCTTGCATACCCTTCTGGCCTTTGACAGCCACGAAAGTGACCTTCTGGCCTTCGCTCAGGCTCTTGAAGCCGGCGCTTTCGATGGAGCGGTAGTGCACGAACAGGTCGGCGCCGCTTTCCGGGGTGATGAAGCCGTAGCCTTTCTCATCGTTGAACCACTTGACGGTGCCATTTTCACGATTGGACATGAGTATCTCCAGGGTGTAGGGGAACAACCACGTCAGCGAGACATTCGCGAACGGGACTGTAATGCGAGAGTGAGACGAGCCAGGAGATGAAAATGAAGCAACATCAAGCAGGTATCGAGTAACTATTGCAGTAGCAGTGCCCACACCATACGCGCTTTCGCGCGCTTGTATAGTCCTGATTTACATATTTGATGACCAATGGTGCCAGCTTGCGCTGCCAGGGCGTCTCACTCAGGCTAAGAAATCCCCTGCTCGGAAGGATCTCGCATGGATAAGCTGCACCGGATCAAAGGGGCCTGGCCCTATCTGATCGCCGTGTTTCTCAACGCCTTCGTCGATCTCGGCCACAAGATCGTCATCCAGAACACGGTGTTCAAGGTCTACGACGGCTCCACCCAGGTGGTGCTGACCGCCCTGGTTAACGGCATGATGCTGTTGCCCTTCATCCTGCTGTTCAGCCCCTCCGGCCATGTGGCCGACCGCTTCGCCAAGGTCAAGGTGCTGCGCCTCGGGGGCTGGGCGACGGTGGGCATCACCCTGGGCATCACCCTGGCCTACTATGCCGGGCTGTTCGAGCTGGCCTTCGCCATGACGCTGCTGCTGGCGGTACAGGCGACCTTCTACTCGCCGGCCAAGTACGGCTACATCAAGGCGCTGTTCGGCAAGCAGCGGCTGGCCGAGGGCAACGGCCTGGTGCAGGCCAACTCCATCATCGCCATCCTCGCCGGTACGGTGGTCTTCACCGCCTTCTTCCAGTTGCACCTGGGCGAGGGCCAGGCCACGCCCCACGCCATCCTGCAGGACATCGCCCCGCTGGGTTGGCTGCTGGTGCTGTGCAGCCTGGCCGAGGTGGCGCTGCTCTATCGCCTGCCGGTCCTCGAAGAGCCCAGGCCGCAGGTCCCTTTCGACTGGCACGCTTATCTGCGCCTGCGCAGTGCCCGGCGCAACCTGGCGGTGATCGGCGAGAATCCGGTGATCCGGCTGTCGATCATTGGCCTCGCGGTGTTCTGGTCGGTGGGCCAGGTGCTCTTGGCGAGCTTTCCGGCCTACGCCAAGGATCACCTGGGCATCGACAACGTGCTGGTGCTGCAGGGCATCCTGGCCTGCGCCGGGATCGGCATCGCCCTTGGCTCGGCCTTGGCCAGCCGGGCTTCGCGCGGGCGTATCGAGACCGGGCTGATCCCGGTGGGCGCCCTGGGTATTGCCCTGGGCCTCTGGTGGCTGCCGGCGCCCAACTCGGCCTGGCTGCACGCGCTCAACTTCATCTTCATCGGCCTGATGGGTGGCCTGTTCATCGTGCCGCTCAACGCGCTGATCCAGTTCAACGCCCGCGAGGACCAGCTCGGTACGGTGCTGGCCGCCAACAACTGGGTGCAGAACGTGGCCATGCTGGGCTTCCTGGTGCTCACCGCGGTGATCGCCCTGCTCGGCCTGGACAGCCGCTGGCTGCTCTTGCTGATCGCCACGGTGGCGCTGGTGGGCGGCGCCTATACGGTGTGGAAACTGCCGCAGAGCCTGGTGCGCTTCCTGCTCGGACTGATGGTGACCCGGCACTACCGGCTCCAGGTGCAGGGGCTGCAGAACCTGCCGGCCCAGGGTGGGGTGCTGCTGCTGGGCAACCACATCAGTTGGGTGGACTGGGCCATGGTGCAGATCGCCAGCCCGCGGCCGGTGCGCTTCGTGATGCTCAGGTCGATCTATGAGCGCTGGTATCTGAAACCCTTCCTCAAGGCGATGGGCTGCCTGCCCATCGCCCAGGGCAGCGGGGCGGGTGCGGCGCTGGAGCAGGTCGCCGCCTTGCTGACGGCCGGCGAGGTGGTCTGCCTGTTCCCGGAAGGCGCGATCAGCCGCACCGGGCAACTCGGTGAATTCCGCCGGGGCTACGAGAAGGCCTGCCAATTGGTTGGCCCGGAGGTGCAGATCGTGCCCTTCTACCTACGCGGTCTCTGGGGCAGCCAGTTCTCCCGTTCTTCCAGCAAGCTCAAGGAGCTGCGCGACAGTCCGCTGCACCGCGAGGTGGTGGTGGCCTTCGGCAAGCCGCTGGCCAAGGACACCCCGGCCGACGTGCTCAAGCGCCGCATCTTCGAGCTGTCGATCCGCTCCTGGGAACGCTACATGCAGAGCCTGCCGTCCCTGGCCGATGCCTGGGTCGCCAGCGTCAAGCGGCGGCCCGGTGGCCTGGCCCTGGTGGATGACCTGGGCGCGCCGCTCAAGGCTGCCCAGGCACTCACCGGCGCGGCCTGCCTGGCGCGGCGGATGCGCAAGCAGCCCGAGGCCAACCTCGGCCTGCTGCTGCCCACCAGCAGCGGTGGCATGCTGGCCAACATGGCGGTGTTGTTGGCCGGCAAGACGCTGGTCAATCTCAACTACACCGCCAGCCCAGAGGCCCTGAGGTCCGGACTGGACCAGGCCGGCATTCGCACCGTCTACACCTCCACCCGCTTTCTCGAGCGCTTGCGCAAACGCGGCCTGCCGGTGGACGAACTGCTGGCCGGGCGTGAGATCGTCGACCTGGAAAGCCTGCGCGCCGGCATCGGCAAGGCCGAGCTGATCGCCAACTGGCTGGCGGTGCGGCTGTTGCCCACCGCCATGCTGCAGGTGCTGGTGAGTCGCGCCCACGATCCCGAGGCCACCGCCGCCATCCTGTTCTCCAGTGGCAGCGAGGGCACGCCCAAGGGGGTGATGCTCAGCCATCGCAACATCATGGCCAACCTCAAGCAGACTTCGGACGTGCTCAACACCCAGGACGACGACGTCTTCATGGCCTCGTTGCCGCTGTTCCACGCCTTCGGCCTCACCGTCACCCAGTTCCTGCCGCTGATCGAGGGGCTGCCGGTGGTGTGTCAGGCCGATCCCACCGACGTGGCCGGCATCGCCAAGGCGGTGGCCACCCATCGCGCCACGGTGCTCTGCGGCACCTCGACCTTCCTGCGGCTATTCGTGCGCAACACCAAGGTGCATCCGCTGATGCTGGAAAGCCTGCGCATCGTGGTGGCCGGTGCCGAGCGCCTGGACCCGGCGGTGCGCGAGGCCTTCAAGCTCAAGTTCAACCAGGACATCTACGAGGGCTATGGTGCCACCGAGACCGCGCCGGTGGCCTCGGTCAACCTGCCGGATGCCCTGGACATCAACTACCTGCAGGTGCAGCGCGGCGGCAAGCTGGGCACCGTGGGCATGCCATTGCCGGGGACCGGCTTCAAGATCGTCGATCCACAAAGCTTCGTCGAACTGCCCACCGGTGAGGCCGGCATGGTGCTGATCGGTGGACCGCAGCTGATGCAAGGCTATCTGAACGATCCCGAGCGCACCGCCAAGGCCATCCGCGACATCGACGGCGAACGCTGGTACGTGACCGGCGACCAGGGGCGTCTGGACGAAGACGGTTTCCTCACCATCGTCGACCGCTATTCGCGCTTCGCCAAGATCGGCGGCGAGATGGTCAGCCTGGGTGCCGTGGAGCAGGCCCTGGCGCGGGCGATCGCTGATCCGGAGATCGAGTTGCTGGCGGTCAATCTGCCGGATGCCAAGAAGGGCGAGCGCATCGTGGTGCTGCACACCGGCGAGCTGGACGGCGCGGCGGTGGAGAAGACGCTGCTGGCCCAGGGGGTGGGTGGGCTGCTGTTGCCCTCGGCCTGGCTGGCGGTGGAGGCGCTACCGAAACTGGGCACCGGCAAGGCCGACGTGGCTGGAGCGAAACGCCTGGCGCAGGAGCGGCTGGCAGAGGAAGTGTCTAGCTGAGGCGATAGATCGCAGGACTGTCGTCGGAAGAGCGCTAAAGCCTGACGCGGTCCTGCCGATCATGAGGGGGCTATCCATCTTTTCGAGGTGTCCCCGGTGAAGCTACGCTCCCTCAACATCGCTCCGCGCGCCCTGGTGGCCTTCGGTTTCTTCGCCTTGCTGGTGATCGGCCTCGGTCTGTTTTCCCTTGGCCAGAATCGCGTGATCAAGGACAGCGAAGAGCAGATCATCAGCAACGTGATCCCAAGCGTGCAGACCATCGGCGAGATTCGCGCCGATCTGCTGAACCTGCGCATGCAGAACCAGGGCTTGATGCTGGCCACCTCCAACGCCGAGACCCAGGCGGTGCATCAGGGCATCGAGGCGACCAAGGCGACCTTGGAAAAGCATGTGCGCCAATTCGAGACGCTGCTGATCACCGACCAGGGGCGCGAGGTCTACGCCCGGATGACGGCGCAGCTGGCCACCTACCTGAACAACCAGAACCGCTATCTGAAGGCGCTGGATGACCAGAACGACGCCGAGTTGCTCAAGCTCACCGGCCAGGACGGCGAGATGGCGCGCAGTGGCAATGCCCTGAGTGCCACGGTCACGGAACTGACTGGGCTGGTCGACGGCAAGGTCCAGCGCCTGGCCGCGGATTCCACGGACAGCTATCGCACCGCCATCACCATCACCGTGGCAGTGATGCTGGCAGCCCTGGCCGGTACCCTGCTGTTGGCCTGGCGCTTCACTCGCAGCCTCACCGGTCCGCTGGACAAGGCGCTGGCGGTAGCCGAGCGCATCGCCGCCAACGATCTCAGCCGCCCGGTGGAGCAGGACGGTCGTGACGAGCCCGGTCGTCTGTTGGCCGCCATGGCCCGGATGCAGGACAACCTGCGTGGCACCCTGGAGCGGCTGAATTTGTCCTCCACCACCCTGGCCGCTACCTCCGAGGAGGTGTCGACGGTGACCGAGGTGGGACTGCGCGGCATCCAGCGGCAGAACGACGAGCTGGCCCAGGCCGCCACGGCGGTCAACCAGATGACCGCCGCGGTGGAAGAGGTGGCGCGCAATGCCGCCGCCGCCAGTGCCGCCGCCCAGGATTCCCGTACCTCCGCCGACGTCGGCCAGCGGCGCGTCGAGGAGACCCTGCAGACCATCCATGCGCTGCACGCCGCGGTGGCCACCAGTGGCGCCGAGATCGACGGCCTGGCTGGCCAGGTCGAGCGCATCAGCGGCGTACTCGACGTGATTCGTGGCGTCGCCGAACAGACCAACCTGCTGGCGCTCAACGCCGCCATCGAAGCCGCCCGCGCGGGCGAGGCGGGGCGCGGTTTCGCCGTGGTCGCCGATGAAGTGCGGGCACTGGCGGCGCGGACCCAGCAGTCCACCGGCGAGATCGAAGAGATGATCGGTGCCATCCAGCACGGCGCGGGCAAGGCGGTGGACGCCATGGCCACCAGCAACCAACAGGCCGGCACCTGCCTGGAGGTCGCCACCGCGGCGGGCGAAGCCCTGGTCGAGATCGGTCGCAACATCGTGCAGATCACCGAGCGTAATCTCAGTATCTCCGCCGCCACCGAGGAACAAGCCCAGGTGGCGCGCGAGGTGGATCGCAACCTCACCAGTATCCGTGACCTGTCCACCCAAAACGCCGCGGGCGCCGAGCAGACCGCCGCCGCCAGCAACGACCTGGCGCGCCTCGCCGGGGATCTGAATGGCGCGGTGCGGCAATTCCGGCTGTGAGGCGAGTCCGGGAGGCAGGGGGGCGCAGAGAAAATCAGGCGCGCATTACGCTCAGGGCACTAGCGCCAGCGCCGTGCGCAGGTCGATCACCAGCACATCCAGGTAACCGCCCTGCAGGGCACCGCGGATGGCGTTGACCTTGCGCAGGCCGCCGGCGAGACCGACGACGCGGTCGATCTTGAGCAGTTGCGGCAGGTCCACCGAGACCACGGTCTCTTCGCTCTCGTCCAGCACCGGGCGACCCTGGGCGTCGAAGTACCTCAGGCAGATGTCGCCCACCGCGCCACGGGCAGCAAGCACCTCGAGCATGGCTTCGCCGTGGTAGTTGCCGCTGTTGCGCAAGAGTTGCGAGGGTTCCAGCTCGCCGATGCCGACCAGGGCCACGGTCAGCCGGGCGAAGCGTTCGGTGACCTCGCGGACCTCGTCCAGCTGCAGGATGCGCTGACGACTCTCCGGCGATTGCTCGATGCTTTGCGAGGGCAGCAGATAGGCCGGGCAGTCGAGCAGGTCGGCCAGTTGCTGGGTGAGCAGGGTGGCCTCGAAGGCGCCCTTGTTACCGACCCCGCCAAGCAGCTGCACCACTTCCGTCGCGCCTTGGCGGCTGCTGCCACGGTGCATGTGGCCGACCATGGCGCGGATGGTGGAGCTCCAGGAGGAGATGCCGATGTGGTCGCGCTCGGTGACGCTGGTTTCCAGGTAATGGGCGGCGGCCGAGCCGATGGCTTGCTTGATGGCTTCTTCGTCATCGCCGGTGGGCTCCACCACGATGGCCTGACGGATGCCGTAACGCTGCTGCAACTGGCGCTCCAGTTCCAGGTGGAAGTTGCGGGGTCGCTGCACCGAGATGCGGACGATGCCTTCCTTGAGGGCGCGGCTCAGGGCGCGGCTGACGAAGGATTGCGACAGGTCGAGCTGTTCGGAGATCTGCGACTGCTTGAGTCCCTCTTCGTAGTAGAGAGAGGCGATCTTGGTCAGCAGGCGTTGTTCTTCGAGAGTACTCATCCAGATTCCTGGTACCGGCGGATAGGTTGCGCCCTGGGTCGCCGGGCCGGCCTGGCCATGACGAACCACTGAAAAGCAGGCACTTACCCGTTAGAAAGGCGCATTTTCCCGCTATTTTCTCTCACCCCCCGGCTGGACGCCAAGGCTTTTGCGGCGGCGTCCTCAGGGTGCCGATCAGGACATGATCAGGCCACCGTCCACATTGATCGCCTGGCCGGTGATATAGGCCGCGTCCGCCGAAGCCAGAAAGGCCACCAGACCGGCGACGTCGGCCGGGGTGCCGGCGCGTTTCATGGGGATGTTGCCGACCCACTCGGCCATCAGTTCGCCCTGGCCATAGCGCTTCTCGGGGGTGGAGAGGATCTCGCCCCAGACCCGGTCGTTGTAGTCCCACATCTCGCTTTCGATGATGCCCGGGCAGAAGGCGTTGACGGTGATGCCGTGGCGCGCCAGTTCGTGGGCCAGGCTCTGGGTGATGCCGATGACGCCCATCTTGCTCGCCGCGTAGTGCGGCGTGTAGATGAAGCCCTGGCGACCCTGGCCGGAGCTGGTGTTGATTAGCCGCCCACCGCGACCGGCGGCGACCATGCGCTTGGCCGCCTCGCGGCAGCATAGCCAGACGCCGGTGGTGTTGACCTGCAGGATGCGGTCGAAGTCTTCCCGTGGCATGCGATCGAAGGCGTCGATGGTGATGATGCCGGCGTTCTGCACCGAGACGTCGACGCTGCCGAAGCGCGCCTCGGCCTGGGCATAGAGATCGGCCACCGCTGCCTCGTCGGTGATATCCACCACCAGCGGCAGGATGTCGGCACCGGTGTCGACGGCCAGCCGGGCGGCGGTCTCGTGCACCCGCTCGGCATTGGACACCAGCACCAGATTGGCGCCCTCGCGGCCGAAACGCTCGGCGATTCCCTCGCCTATGCCCCGGCAGCCGCCGGTGATGACCACGGTTTGACCTGCGAAGCGACGTTCCACGTGAAACCTCCTAGGGCTATAGGCGACGATCTCGCGAGCTAGAGCCAAACTAGGCGAAAAGACCTGAGGACGCGGACCGGGCTTGCGCTCAAGTTTACGAGTGGTAAATGAGCATTCCGACCGGGCTGGCGACCCAGGGTCTTTTCAACGCCGTTTGGCCGACGCGCAGCAGATCGTGAAAGGTGTTACCAGCAGACGAAACCGCCATCCACGATCAGATCGACGCCGGTGCAGAAGGACGCCGCTGGGCTGCACAGGAAGATCGCCGGGCCGACCATCTCCTCCACCTCGGCCATGCGGCCCAGCGGGGTGGTCTGCTCGAAGATCTTCACCTGCTCGGCCACCTCGGGGCGGGTATTCATGGGCGTGGCGGTGTAGCCGGGGCTGATGCAGTTGACCCGGATGCCGCGCTCGGCCCATTCCATAGCCAGGCTCTTGGTCAGGTGGATGACCCCGGCCTTGGAGGTGTTGTAGTGGGCCTGCAGGAGGCCGCGGTTGACGATGCTGCCGGACATGGAAGCGATATTGACGATGGTACCCTTGCCGCGCGGCAGCATGACCCGCGCCTGGGCCTGGCAACTGAGCATCACCCCGGTGAGGTTGATGTCGAGCATGCGCTGCCACCGCTCCAGTTCCAGCTCCTCGGCGGGCTGGGCGTTGGCGATGCCGGCGCTGTTGACCGCCAGGCTCAGCGGGCCGAGTTCGGCCTCGGTACGGGCCACCGCGGTGGCCAGGTCGTCGGCACTGGTCACCGAGCCTTCCAGGGCCAGGGCGCGCCGGCCGTGGGCCTGGATGCGCGCGACGGTGCCGGCCAGGTCGCGGCTGCCGGGCAGGTCGAAGCAGGCGACGTCGGCGCCGGCTTCGGCGAGTCCGACGGCGATGGCCTGGCCGATGCCGCTGCCGGCACCGGTGACGAAGGCGGTCTGGCCGCCGAGATCGAAGAGACGCATGAGAGAACTCCTAGTCAGGCGGTAGCCAATTCCATCACGGCCACCGGAGTGGCCTGTTCACGTTCCAGGATGCCCATCTGCTGGCCACGGCTCATCACCATGACCCGATGCGACAGGCCGAGTACCTCGTCGAGGTCCGAGCTGACCACGATCACCGCCATGCCGGTGGCCGCCAGTTCGGCGATCACCTGGTAGATGGCGGCGCGGGCGCCGACGTCGATGCCGCGGGTGGGCTCGTCGAGGATGAAGACCTTGGGATTGCGCGCCAGCCACTTGGCGATGATCACCTTTTGCTGGTTGCCGCCGGACAGCGCGGCGATGGCCTGTTCCGGTTGGCCCTTCACGCCGAGGCGCGCCACCGCCTTGCGGGCGAAGGCGCGCAGGCCGCCGGGGGAAACCCAGCCGCCGGCGGACAGCAGGTCGGTGTTGCCATAGATGAGGTTTTCCTCGATGGCATGGTCGACCACCACGCCCTGCTGCTTGCGATCCTCGGGCACCAAGACGATGCCGGCGTGGATAGCATCGTAGGGACTGGCGAAGCGACAGGCCTGGCCTTCCAGCAGCAATTCGCCGGTGACCTGCTCGGCGGCGCCGGCGATGGCGCGGACCAACTCGGTACGCCCGGCGCCGACCACCCCGGCCACGCCGAACACCTCGCCGGCGCGCACGCTGAAATCGATGTGCTTGAGCGGCATCTCGCGGCAGCTAAGATTCTTGACCTTGAGCACCTCGCGAGCGGCAGGTGCGGCCAGGGTCGGGAAGATGCGCTCCACGCTGCGCCCGACCATCTCTTCCACCAGTTGCCGTACCGGCACCTGGGCGGTGGCGTGCAGGGCGATCTGGCGGCCGTCGCGCAAGACCAGTACCCGGTCGGCGATGCGGGCGATCTCTTCCAGGCGATGGCTGATGTAGATGAAGGAAACGCCCTCGGCCTTGAGTCGCTCGACCTGGGCGAACAGCAACTCGGTTTCCTCGCCACCCAGGGCCGCGGTGGGCTCGTCGAGGATCAGCAGGCGCGCCTTGAGGGTCAGCGCCTTGGCGATCTCCACCAACTGCTGGGCCGCCACGCTGAGGCCGGCCACGGTGCGCGTGGCCGGAACCTTGAGGCCGAGGCGATCCAGCTGGCGCTGGGCCTCGGTCTCCATGAAGGTGCGGTCGATGCGGCCGCCGCGCATGGGCAGGCGGCCGACGAACATGTTTTCGGCGATGGTCAATTCCGGCAGCAGGCGGATCTCCTGGTGGATCAGGCCGATGCCAGCGGCCAGGGCGGCGCCGGGAGAATCCGGCGCGTAGTCCCGGCCCTGCCAGGTCATGCGGCCTCCCGCCTCGGGCGGTACCAGGCCGGCGATGATGGACGACAGGGTGGACTTACCGGCACCGTTCTCGCCGAGCAGGGCCAGGACCTCACCGGGCTGGATATCGACGTCCACCCCGGCCAGCACCTCGATACCGGCGTATTTCTTGCCGATGTTTCTCAGGCTGAGGGCGGTGGGCTGTTCCAGGGGCATGACGGCGGACATGGGGCCTCCGAGGGGAATCAGGCGTGGTGCCTCCGCAGGGGAAGCACCGGGTGCAGGAGCCGACACGATCTCGCGAGCTAGAGCCAACCGGCGTTGAACCCGTCTGAGGACGCGGAGTTTACGAGTGGTAAATGAGCAGTCCGAAGAGGGGGTCGACGCCGGTTGGCCGACGCGCAGCAGATCGTGGTTACGGATGGTTCTCGATGAAGGGGGCGACGTTGTCCTTGGTGGTCAGGATCGCCTCCTGCAGCTGCTCCTTGGGCAACTGCTTGCCTTCCTTCAGCTCGATGGCCGAATCCAGGGCCATACGGCCCATCTTGCGCGTCTGCTGGGTCATGGTGGCGGCCAGGGTGCCGGCGGCCACGGCCTTGAGACCGGCCACGTCACCGTCGAAGCCGACGATGGTCACCGGATGATCGAGGTTGGCCACCTTGACCGCCTGAGCGGCGCCCAAGGCCATGGCGTCGGCACGGCCGAAGAAGACGGTGATATTGGGATCGCGCTGGAGCATGTCCTGGGCCACGGCGAAGCCCTTGTCCTGCGCCCACTCGGCGGGCTGTTCGGCCACCACCTTCAGCTCGGGAAACTTGGCCAGGCCTTCGGCGAAGCCCTTGGCGCGATCCATTTCCGGGGTGGTGCCGATCTGGCCCTGGAGAATGGCGACGCGGCCCTTGCCCCCGGTGACCTTGCCGACGTATTCGGCCAGGGTACGGGCGGCGGCCACGCTGTCACTGGCGATGAAGGTGTCACCGGGCGCATCGGGGGCGTTGCGGTCCACGGCCACCACGGGGATGCCGGCCGCCTTGGCGGCCTTTACCGGTACGCCAGCGGCGGTGGCGCCGGCCGGGATATAGATAATGGCGTCGACCTGGCGGGTGATCAGGTCCTGGATCTGGTTGACCTGGGTCGCCGAGTTGCCCTGGGCATCCACGGTGATCACCTTGACACCCTTGGCCTTGCCCTCGGCCTCGACGGCCTGTTTGATCTGGTTGAAGAAATCGGCCTGCAGGTTGGCCACCGCCAGGCCCACGGTGAGTTCCTTGGCCTGGGCATTGAGCGCGCCAGCACAGGTCATGGCGGCGAACAGGGTACTGAGCAACAGCTTCTTGGGGGTCAGCATGAATGGCACTCCATTGTTATTGTTGTACTGCGGTGACGAAGCAAAACGGGTCTGGCTCAGCGCTGCCCGTTACGGCGGCGCAGGGTATCCAGGGTGACGGCCAGGGCGATGACGATGCCGATGATCACCTGCTGCACGAAGGGCGAGACCCCCAGCAGGTTCAGGCCGTTGCGCAGCACGCCAATGATGAGTACGCCCACCAGGGTGCCGCCGACGCTGCCGACGCCACCGCTGAGGCTGGCGCCGCCGATCACCACCGCGGCGATGGCGTCCAGCTCCAGGGACAGGCCGGCGCTGGGCTGGGACGAATCCAGGCGCGCCGCCATGGCCACGGCGGCGAGGCCCGCCAGGGCGCCGCTCAGGGCGTAGATCCAGAGGGTGATGGTGCGTACCTTGATGCCCGACAGCCGTGCCACCTCGGCGCTACCGCCCATGGCATAGAGGTTGCGACCGCCGGCGCGGAAGCGCAGGAAGACCCAGGCCACCAGCAGCATCAGCAGGAACAGCCCGACGGTGACCGACAGGAAGCCGAAGTGCCGCACCGTGGCCAGGCTGGTGAACCAGTCCGGGAAGCCGACGATCTGGCGGCCATCGGTGAGGATGTTGGCCAGGCCGCGGGCCACCGACATCATGGTCAGGGTGGCGATGAAGGCGGGGAGTCGCGCCCGGGCGATCAACAGGCCCGAGACCAGGCCGCAGGCCATGCCGCCGAGGATGGCGGCCGGGATCGCCAGGCCCAGGGGCCAGCCGATGTCCTGGTAGAGCCAGCCCAGCAGCATCATGGAAAAGGCCAGCACCGAGCCCACCGACAGATCGATGCCGCCGATGACGATCACCAGGGTCATGCCGATGGCCAGGATGCCGAGCACGGTCACCTGATCGAGGATATTGAGGGCGTTGCGCACGGAGAAGAAATACTCCGAGGCGAAGGAGAACACGGCGATCAGCAGCGCCAAGCCGATCAGCGGGCCACCGACGTTGCGCGGCAGGCGCAGGGCTAGGCGGGTAAGGGGCTTGGCGGGCGGCGAGGCGGTCGGGGCTTTGGCGTCCACGAGCTTCTCCTGAGGTTGTTGTTCTTGTGTGTGGCTCGCTTGAATATTTATGCGTGCCTGATTTTTAATTCAGACTCTGCCTGTTCCCGATGGAAGTCAAGCGCCTTTTCATTACTGCGCTTTCGAATGCCTACCAGTCAGCAAACCCATAGCCAGACAAGCATTCCCGCCTGTTAGCGAAACCGTGCACGTCATTTTCACCTATTGACGGCCTTCCGGATTGAGGTCTAAATGATAAATATATTTTCAGTGACGAATAAATATTCATAAGACGCCCACTGAAACCTCGGCAGGCGTCTGCACCACCGGAGCTTCGGATACCCGAGGGGGACCGCCTGATGAATCCGTTCCAGTACGACGTCGCGCAGATTCGCGAAAAGGCCCGGCTGATCCGCCGGCGCGTCATTCAGCTCAACGCCGCCTCCCCGGCAGGCGGCCATACCGGGGCGGACCTGTCGGAAACCGACATCCTCGCCACCCTCTACTTCCGCCTGCTCGACGTCGCCCCGCAGCGCCTCGCCGATCCCCAGCGCGACATCTACATCCAGAGCAAGGGCCATGGCGTGGGCGGGCTGTACTGCTGCCTGGCCGAAGCCGGCTACTTCCCGCCGGAATGGCTCGACACCTACCAGCACTTCGACTCCCACCTGCCGGGCCATCCGGTGCGGCAGAAGACCCCGGGCATCGAGCTCAACACCGGCGCTCTCGGCCATGGCCTGCCGGTGGCCACCGGCATCGCCCTGGCTGCCCAGCGCGACGGCAGTCCGCGCCGCGTCTATGTGCTGACCGGCGATGGCGAACTGGGCGAGGGCTCCAACTGGGAGTCGGCGCTGACCGCCGCCAAGTACCGGCTGGACAATCTGACGGTGATCGTCGACCACAACCGCCTGCAACTGGCCGGCCCCACCGCCGAGATCCTACCGCTGGAGCCCCTGGCCGAGAAATGGCGCGCCTTCGGCTTCCATGTGGTCGAGTGCGACGGCAACGACGTGGCGCAGCTGGTGGAGACCCTGGAAGCGCTGCGCGAACACCGCGGCCAGCCCCAGGTGCTGATCGCCAACACCGTGAAAGGCAAGGGGGTTTCCTTCATCGAGGGCAAACCCGAATGGCACCACCGGGTGCCCAAGGGCGACGAGATCGCCGCTGCACTGGAGGAGCTCGACCATGGCCACTGATACCCAGACCCCGGGCGAAGCCCATCTCGCCAGCGTCATGGTCGAGGCCTTCATCGCCGCGGTGGACGCCGGCGTCGACCTGGTGCCGGTGGTGAGCGATTCCACCTCCACGGCCAAGATCGGTCCCTTCGTCAAACGCTTTCCCGAGCGCCTGGTCAACGTCGGCATCGCCGAGCAGACCCTGGTCGGGGTGGCCGCCGGCCTGGGCCTCGCCGGCAAGGTGGCGGTGACCTGCAACGCCGCGCCCTTCCTGATCTCCCGCGCCAATGAGCAGGTCAAGGTGGACGTCTGCTACAACAGGTCTAACGTCAAGATGTTCGGCCTCAACGCCGGCGCCAGCTATGGCCCGCTGGCCAGCACCCACCACAGCCTCGACGACATCGCCGTGATGCGTGGCTTCGGCCATGTGCAGATCTACGCCCCGGCCGATGGCGCCGAGTGCCGGCAGATCGTCGAGCACGCCCTGGCCCACGACGGCCCGGTCTATATCCGCCTGGACGGCAAGGCGCTGCCCGACCTGCACGGTCCCGACTATCGCTTCGTGCCCGGCCAGGTCGATGTGCTGCGCCAGGGCCATGACGTCAGCCTGGTGGCCCTGGGTTCGGTGGTCCATGAAGCGGTGGACGCCGCCCGGCAGCTGGCCGAGCAGGGTGTCAGCGCCCAGGTGATCAATCTGTCGTCGATCCGCCCCCTGCAGCGCGAGGTACTGCTGGAGGCCCTCTGCGCCGCCCGCGGTGGCGTGGTCACGGTGGAAGAGCACAATGCCAACGGCGGCGTGGGCAGCCTGGTGGCCGAGGTGATGGCCGAGGCCGCCCTGGGGATTCCGCTGATCCGCCTGGGCATCGCCGACGGTGAATACGCCTCCGCCGGGGCCCGCGGGCCGACTCGCGCCAAGCACGGCATCGATGCCGCTGGTATCGTCGCTGCGGTTCAGCGCCTGCGCTGAGCCGAGTGGTCGCGGAACAATAACAAGGAGCTGCCATGGCCGCCGAGCCGCTGATCCTCGCCCTCGACGAGGGCACCACCAATGCCAAGGCGATCCTGGTGGATCGCGCCGGTCGGGTCGTGGCCCGCGGTTCCCGGCCGCTCAGCGTCCAGCATCCGCAAGCCGGCTATGCCGAGCAGGACCCCCTGGCCATCTGGCAGGCCCTGCAGGGCGCCATCGGCGATTGCCTGGCCCAGGTGGCTGCGCCCCTGGCCGCGGTCGCCATCAGTAACCAGCGCGAATCCGCCCTGGCCTGGGAGCGCGTCAGCGGCCAGTTGCTCGGCCCCTTGGTGAGTTGGCAGTGCAAGAGATCCCAACCCCAGTGCGAGGCCTTGCAGGCCGCTGGCCATGGCGAGCTGATCCTCCAGCGTAGCGGCCTGGCACTGGACCCGATGTTTTCCGCCGGCAAGTGGCGCTGGCTGCTCGACCAGATTCCCGATGGAACAGCCCGCGCCGCGGCGGGGGAAATCTGCCTGGGTACCGTCGACAGCTGGCTGCTCTGGCAACTCAGCGGTGGCGCCAGCTTCCTCATCGACGCGGCCAATGCCGCCCGCACCCAGTTGCTCGACCTGCGCGGCGGCGACTGGGATCCGCAGTTGCTGGCCCTGTTCGGAATTCCGCGCGCGGCGTTACCGGAGATCCGGCCCAGTGCCGGCTGCTTAGGCGAGACCCGGGCCCAGGGCCCGCTGCCGGGTGGCCTGCCGATCCTGGCGATGATCGGCGACTCCCATGCGGCGCTGTTCGGCCAGGGTGGCTTCGTTCCCGGCAAGGTCAAGGCCACCCTGGGCACCGGTTCCTCGCTGATGACCCCCATCGCCGCGCCGGTGGTCTCGGCCCACGGCCTGGCCACCACCCTGGCCTGGCGCCTGGGTGACACCCCGACCTTTGCCCTGGAAGGCAATATCGTCCACACCGGGGCCGCGGTGGGCTGGACGGCGCGGCTGCTGGGCGGCGAGGGCAACCTGGATGCCCTGGCCGCCGAAGCCGCGGCGCTGCCGGACAATGGCGGCGTCTACTTCGTCCCGGCGCTGGGTGGGCTCGGCGCGCCGCACTGGCGGGCCGAGGCGCGGGGGCTGTTCTGCGGTCTCAGCGAGAAGTGCGGCCGGGCGCACCTGATGCGCGCGGCCCTGGAAGCCATCGCCTACCAGATCCGCGACGTCTTCGACGCCATGCAGCAGGACAGCCCGACGCCCCTGGACGAACTCTGGGTGGATGGTGGGGCGACGCGCAACGAATGGCTGCTGCAATTCCAGGCCGATCTCTTGCAGCGCCCGGTGATCTGCAGCCTGTCGCCGGAGGTCTCGGCGCTGGGCGCCGCCCATCTGGCCGGCCATGCCCTGGGCTGGTGGCAGGACGCCGCGGCGCTGGGCGATCTGGAACGCCCACGGCGCCGGTACGAGCCGCGCGCCAATGCCGTGCCCGAGTTGTACGCCGGCTGGCGCCAGGCGCTGGCGCGCACGCTGCTGTAAAGATCGTAGGTTGGGTTGAGACGGCTCTATCGTCGAAGCCCAACGCTGGCAAACGCTGAGGCCCCGTTGGGCTTCGCTGCGCTCAACCCAACCTACGGCAGCCCTGTATGGCCTGACTCAGGTCGGCAAGGTCATGAAGATCTGCGTCCCTTGGCCAGGGCGCGACACCACGCCGATGCGGCCCCCGTGCTGGCGGATGATTTCCTTGCACAGCGCCAGGCCCAGGCCGGCGCCGCCTTTCTGGCTGCCGATCTGCACGAAGGGTTCGAACACCCGACCCTGCTGGGCATAGGCGATGCCTTCGCCGTTGTCCTGCACCGCCATCAGCAGCTGATCGTTCTGGCGTAGCGCCTGGATGACGATCCGCCCGCCTGCCGGAGTGTGGCGCAGGGCGTTGCTCAGCAGGTTGTCGAACACTCGCGACAATTGCTTGGGGTCCAGGCTGACGCGCGGCAGCGGCGTGTGCAGCAACTCCACGCTCAATTCGACATCGCGCTCGCGGGCCTCGTCGGCATGGCGGGCACGGGCTTCTTCGAGCAGGTCGCCGATCTCGCTCGGCAGCTTTTCCGGACGCTGCAGACCACTCTGGTGACGGGAATAGTCCAGCAGGTCGTTGATCAGCTGTACCAGGCGATGGGTTTCCTCGTCCACCGTCTGCAGCAAGTAGGCCTCGCGCGATTCCGGCGCCACCTTGAGCCGCTCGCGTAGCAAGCCGAAGGCCATGTGCATGCCGGTGACCGGGGTGCGCAATTCGTGGGAGGCGCGCAGGACGAATTCGTTGCGCACCCGGTCGAAGGCGCGCTGCTCGGTGACGTCGCGCAACACCATGAGCGCGCCGACGCTGCGACCATCGGCGTGGTTCACCGGGGTCAGGCTCCAGGCCAGTAGCCGCACCTCGTCGTCGACGCGGATCTCCAGGTCTTCGGGGGCGGCATCCAGGGCACCGCCGGCCAGTACCCGCTGCACGCTGGCCTCGATCTCCGGACGCTCCAAGGCAGCGATCAGGGATTCGCCCAGGTGATTCTCGTTCCAGCCGAGCTGGCGGCAGGCTACCGGGTTGGCATGTTCGATGTTGCCCTGGGGGTCGAGGATCACCAGGCCGTAGTCGATGCTGTCGAGCACCGCCTGTAGGCGCCGCTGGCCGGCCACCAGAGCCTCGACGTTGGTCTGGCTGAGGCGGTGCAGGGCCTGGGCCATGTTGCCGAAGCGGCGGCTGAGCAGGGTGAATTCGGCGATCTGCGAGGTGGGCAGCTGGACGTCGAAATTGCCCTGGCTAATGCGTTCGGCGGCCTTGGCCAGGCCGTCGATGGGACCGGTGAAGCGCTTGGCGATACCGTTGGCCGTCACCACCCCGGTGACCAGGATGGCCACGCCGATCATGGCCAGCAGCAGGGCGATGATCACCGCCCGGTCGTGGGCCTCCTCCTGCATGCGCTCCAGGGTCACCACGTAACTTCTCTGGAGGTCGTAGATGCGGTTGCGCAATTCGTTGAGCGTCTGCTGGAACCCTGGATCGGCGCGCAACTGGGCGTAGTTGGTGTTGGGTGAGCGCAGGTACTCGGCGAAGCGCTCGTAACGCTGCTTGACGTCTTCCAGCACCGCGCGCTGTTCGGGCTTGCGCATCTCGCCCTGGACCAGTTGCAGGTACTGCTCGAAGCGTTGCTGAGCGGCCGTCAGGGCCTTGGGATCCGGCGCGCCATCGAGCATCTGGAACAGGCTGTTGCTCAACTCCTGACGCATGTTCAGCGTCAGGTTGATGAAGTCCAGGTTGCTGCGCGTCTGCACGCTCTGCTCGCGGGCCAGGTGCAGCACGCTGACCAGGCCCACCAGCAGCCCGATGAGGGCTACGGCGATCAGGGCGGAGATACTGAGGAAGAGACGGGTGTGCAGCTTGATCGGCAGTTTCATAGCCCGTACTGCTTACGTTTCCGATACAGCGTCGAAGCATCGATGCCCAGGGTCTTGGCGGCCTGGTCGAGGGTCTCGCTGGTCGCCATCACCGCGGCGATGTGGGCCCGCTCCAGGGCTTCCAGACTCAAGGCCTCGCCGACCCGCGGCGCACTGGCGGCGCTGCCGGTGGCGGGGCCGTCGCCCAGACCCAGGTGGTTGACGTCCACCAGGTCCTGGCCGCAGATGATGCTCGCCCGTTCGATGACGTTGCGCAACTCGCGGACGTTGCCCGGCCAGCCATAGTTGCGCAGGGCCTCCAGCGCCGCCTCGCTGAAGCCATGGGCGGGTCTGTTGTAGTCCTTGACGAAGCGGGCGAGGAAACGCTCGGCGAGATCGACGATGTCTTCCTTGCGCTCGCGCAGCGGCGGCAGGGTGAGCACGATGACGTTGAGGCGATAGAGCAGGTCTTCGCGGAATTCGTTTTCCGCCACCATCTGTTCCAGGTTGCGGTTGGTGGCGGCGAGGATGCGCACGTCGGCGCGACGGGTCACCGGATCGCCGACCCGCTCGTATTCCTTGTCCTGGATGAAAC
The DNA here is from genome assembly GCF_006384975.1 of Pseudomonas oryzihabitans. Classification (NCBI taxonomy): domain Bacteria; kingdom Pseudomonadati; phylum Pseudomonadota; class Gammaproteobacteria; order Pseudomonadales; family Pseudomonadaceae; genus Pseudomonas; species Pseudomonas oryzihabitans. Next base: position 3,562,402 of record NZ_CP021645.1, on the reverse strand, counting down.
GCAGCAACTTGGGCTGCAGCGCCAGGGGGAAGTCGCCGATCTCGTCGAGGAAGAGGGTGCCGCCATCGGCCTGGCTGACCCGGCCGAGGGTGCTCTCGCTGGCGCCGGTGAAGGCGCCACGGGTATGGCCGAACATCTCGCTTTCCATCAGATCGGCGGAGAGCGACGGACAGTTGATGGTGACGAAGGTCTTCTTGGCGCGCCGGCTCCAGGCATGGATGGCACGGGCCAGCTCACCCTTGCCGGACCCGGACTCGCCGAGGATTAGCACGTTGGCGTCGGTGGTGGCGACCTGCCGGGCGGTTTCCAGGATGCTCATCATCGCCGGGCTGCGCGAATCGAGACCAGCGCTGGACTGGCGCACCTCGCCTTCGAGGGCTTCCAGGCGGGCGGAGAGCTGGCGGAATTCCAATTGCTTGGCCGCCGCCATGCGCAGCTGATCCGGGCTGCAGGGTTTCACCAGATAGTCGGCGGCGCCGGCTTGCATGGCATCCACTGCGGTGTCGATGGCCGAGTGGGCGGTGACGATCACCACCCGCATCCAGGGTGCCTGGATGCGCATCTGCTGCAGCACGTCCAGGCCGTTGTCCGCACCCAGGCGTAGATCGAGGAAGCAGAGGTCGTAGACCTGCCGCAAGAGCAGGGCCTCGGCCTGGGCCGCGCTGTTGGCCGTGGCGACGCTGTAGCCGGCATCTTCCAGACAGAAACGAAAGGTACGCAGGATGGCGGCTTCGTCGTCCACGAGCAGGATGCGACCGCTGGTTTGTTCCATGAAGGAGGACTCCAGGCCCGCAGGCCGAAACACGCTAAAAGACAGAGCTGGCAATTAGTCCATCATACATCGTGCAAGTTGCAATCCGCAGGATAGGAAGCCCATGGGATAGCTCTTCGGCAGCATCTTGCAAATCGCAATCCTTAGGCTTGGAAATCGCTCAAAACGCTTTCAAAAGGTAAAGCGGGTCACGGTGGGGGTTAGTTTGCCAAGCCTGCTGCGGATGATCCTTAGCAAAAGCCACCTTTTTGCTGCCGGGCCATCATGCAAAACGCAATGCTCTGGACGTTGCACCTTGCAAGGTGCATGTGCGAAGGCCTTGGGTGAAAACAATAACTTATTGATTTTTAAGGAAAAAATACTTTCAAAAAAGCTGGCACGCAGTCTGCAATCTCCTTGGCAAGCGGCCTTTAGGGCCAATGGAATGCAGGAGAGACCCGATGATCAGCCAGACCCTTCGCAAGCACTTGGTAGGTACTGCGCTCTTCGCTTGCTTCGCCAGCGCCGCCGTCGCCGCTCCCCAGGGGCAGGACGTCAGCCGCGAACAGGCACTCATCGCCTCTACTCGCATTGCTGCTCAGGCCATGGTGCCGGCAATCAAGCCCTTGGCTAGCCAAGGTGCTGGGGAACTCAAGGCCATCCCCGCACAGTCCAAAGGTGACCGTCTGGTGAAGCAAACCCGTTGGGTGTTCTGAGGCGATGGCCATGGTGTGGATGCTGCTGGTGATTTCGTTGTTCGTCGCAGCTGCGGTCGTCAGTGTCGGGATGTTGCTCAGCGCTCTGGTGATGGGTCGTGCCCTGAATCAGACGCACAACCTCAACGGTGTCGATCTTGATCTGATTGATGTGGAACCACGGATGGCGAGTCTGGGCACCCAGGATTTCGCTAATAAAACCAATGCTCGCTGGACAGGTGCTGTCGTCCGCTGAGTGCACTTGTAATACATAGGAGAAACACCATGCTGAGCTGGGCTATCACTTTCCTGATCATTGCCATCATCGCCGGCGTCCTGGGCTTCGGTGGTATCGCGGGTACTGCCACCAGTATCGCCAAGATCCTGTTCGTGCTGTTCCTGGTGCTGTTCGTGGTGTCGTTCTTCATGGGTCGTCGGCGTCCCTGACGCCAGCTCCATGAGTAGGAACGGACTGCCAGTTGTGACGACCGGCAGTTGAGGCTCTGTCATCGGATTGCAGCTTTAAGCCGATTCAATGACACCCTCGAAGTCGTCTCGCACAACGAGACGCAAGGGCCACAAGGTCGGGACGCTCTGCAGTAGCGGGAGGGTTCCAAGAGTACAGGGAGTACTTTCGCACTCGCGGCGGACTGGGCTGGAAACGACAACACCCCTGAATTCGACGGATTTCGCCATTTGGCGAAGGCTGCCGACGTCAGGGGTGTCGTCGTTTCCGGGCCGGGATTTCAGCCCTGCCAGAAGGCATCCCACCAGGAGCGCTCGCCGCGGGCATCTTCCAGCACCACGGTGCAGGTGGTACCGGCGGCGAGCAATACGCCGTCCGGCACCGGGTCGAGGGCGATGCGTACCGGTACCCGCTGGGCGAGCCGTACCCAATTGAAGGTGGGGTTCACATCGGCGGTGAGTTCGCGACTCTGGGGGTTGTCCCGGTCGTAGATGCCGCGGGCGATGCTTTCCACATGGCCGTGCAATACCTGGCCGCTCATCAGGCGCATCTCGGCCGCCGCGCCCACCTGCACATGGGGCAGCTTGGTCTCTTCGAAGTAGCCATAGACCCAGAACGAATGGGCATCGATGACGGCGAGCTTCGGCGCGCCTGCGGCGGCGTAGTCACCCTTGAACACCGAGAGGTTAGTGACGTAGCCGTCGACCGGGGCCAGTACCCGGGTGCGCTTGAGATTCAACCGGGCCGATTCCAGTTGGGCCTGGGCCTGACGTAGATCCGCCTCGGCGGCCAGGGCAGCGGCGCTGGCGTCTTCGCGATTCTCGCGGGAGACCACCAGGCTATCGATGTCGGCGCGGCGGCGGGCGTTCTGCTGGCGCATGGCCAGGGTGGCCTTGCGCGCGGCGACCGTGGCTTCGGCCTGCTGCACGGCGATCTCGTAGTGCTCGGGATCGATCTGCAGCAGTAGGTCACCTTTGTTGACCCACTGGTTGTCGCGGACGGCGACGTTGGTCACTAGGCCGGCGACATCGGGGGCGATGGTGATGACTTCGGCGCGCACCCGGCCATCGCGGGTCCAGGGGTCGTTCATGTAGTGCACCCACAGCAGCCGGCCGAGGATCAGGGCCAGGCAGACCACCAGCAGAGTAAAGAGCACGCCGAAGAGTTTCTTGAGAATCATGGCAGGAATCCTAGCGATAGACGCACAGCGCCAGGGCGCAGTAGAGGCAGGTGAACAGGGCCAGGCGCAGCAGCGCCGGATGCCAGACGAGGCGATAGAGGCCCACGGCGGCGAGCAGCCGGTCCAGCGCCCAGGCGAGCAGGGCGGCGACCAGGAACAGCACCGTCACGGTGGGCAGGTAGAGGCCATGGAAGGCGATTTCACGTGGCATGGGAGATCTCGAGGTAACGGGCCAGCGGTCCCTGGGGATCGAGCAGGGCGCTGCGGATGAAATGCAGGTCGCTTTGCACCTGACGCAGGGGCGATTCGTCATAGGGCAACTCCGGCGACTCGGTCACTGCCGCCACGGCGGCCAGGGCGGCGTCCACCGCTGCCAGGGCGCGCCTCAGATTCTCCGCACTGGGCTTGAGGAACAGGCGTACCAGGGCGCGGCCGACCACACGGATGGTCTGGCGCCAGGCGCTGCTCTCGGCATAGTGCGACACCCAGGGCAGGCGCGCCTGCAACTCGCGCAACTCGATGACCGCATGGCCGATCTCCAGCACGCAGAAGGCCCAGCCGATCAGCCGCCGCTGGGCGTCGCCCTGGCCGGCGCTGACGCCATAGGCCTGGTTCAGCAGGTCGCGGGTCTGGCCTTCGAAGGCCGGCGCCAGGTGCGGCAGGGGTGCACTCACCGCCCGCACCAGCTGTTGGCGCAGATCGCGTTCCAGGCGGCGCCACAGCCAGGGGCTATTGGGCGGCAGCAGCACCGCCGAGACCGCTGCGGTGATCACCATCGACAGCACCACGGCGATGCCGTTGTTGATGAAGGCGTAGGCGTTGTAGACCGGGGGGTTGTCGGGGATCGAGGTGAAGCAGAAGAACACCAGGCAGCCCAGCCCGTAGCCCATCCAGCCCGGCCGCAGGGAGATCCAGGTACCGAGCATGAACACTGGTGCCAGGGTCAGCAGCAGCAGCGGCAGGCCGGCGATCCAGGGAAAGACGAAGAAGGTCAGGAAGAAGCCCACCAGCACGCCGCCGCTGGCACCGACGGCCATCTGCATGGCGGTGCGCTTGGGATCGGGCGAGGCCGAGGCCAGCGCCGAGACGGCGGCGGCGTTGAGCGCCAGCATGCCGCCACTGGGATAGGCGCTGGCGATCCAGAAGGCGCCCAGCACCAGGACCAGGAAGGCGCTGCGCACACCGGTGACCGCCGCGCCCAGGGCATTGGCCTTGGCCACGAAGCGCGGCTTCCACTGCTCGCGACTGTGCCGCGCGGCGGCCAGGGAGGCGTGGGTCTGCAGGTAGTCGTGCCATTCGCCGGTGAGGCGGAAGAGCAGCTCCACGGCGGTCTCGAAATCCCGCCGGTCGACGTCGCTCAGCAGTGGCAGCTCGGCACGCAGGGCCCGAATGCGCGGTCGCAGGCCCTGGTGCAGGGCTTCCAGGCGCGCGGCGGCGGCAGGGGCGGCACGATCAGTGAGGGACTGGCCGCGCCATTCCTCGAAGAGGTCGAGCAGCGGTGCCCAGAGCCGCTCGAGCGCCGCCAGCGGCACCTGGGCTTCGCGCTCGCGCAGGCGCATCAGCAGGCGACTCAGGGCGTGCAGGCGAGTGGTCAGGGCCATGAATTCGGCGTTGAGCCGCGCCAGGCGGCCGCTGCGCATGCGCATGTGCGGATCTTCGAAGGCCGAGGCGCTGCGCAGGCTTTCCAACCCCACCGCCTCGGCGGCCAGGCGGACCCCAGCGGCTTCCAGGCTGGCGCGATCGAGGCGGCCGCGCAGGACGTCGGCGGCGAGGCCGGAGAAGACCCCCATGCGCCGATAGAGCGTCAGGCGCATGGCCGTGGCGCTGGTCTGTGGAAACACCGCCGCGCTCACCGCGCCGCTGCAGAGCACCCCCAGGGTGATGGCCAGCACCCGCATCACCGCCGACATGAAGGCGGTATCGGCGTTTACGGCAGCGGGAATGCCGATCAGGGCGGCGGTGTAACCGGCCAGCATGCAGGCATAGCTGCGAAAGTCCCGATAGCGCGCCGAGCCCGCCACGCAGAGGCCGATCCACAGCGCCAGGAAGATCAGGAAGGGCACCCGTTCCTGGGCGAACAGGGCGATCAGCACCAGCATCACCGCCAGCCCCAGCAGGGTGCCCATGACCCGGTAGAAGCTCTTGGCCAGCACCTGGCCGCTCTGCGGCTGCATGACGATGAAGACGGTGATCACCGCCGAGCTGGGGTGCGGCAGTTGCAGGCGCATGGCCAGCCACAGGGTCAGGCTGGCGGCGAGCAATACCTTGACCTGGTACAGCCAGAGGCTGCCATCGCTGCGCGCCCAGGCACTCAGGGCCTGACGGAGGGGCGTGCCGGTGGCGGTGGTGGCGTTCACCGGGCCGCCCGCTCGACGGCGACACGCGCCGGTACCAGCGCTTTATCGGTCGGGCCGCGTTCGAGGTCCGCACCGCCACCGAGGGCGACCAGGGCGCCGGCCTGGGCGGCCAGGCGTAGGGCGTGCACCTGGGCGGTCACACGCTGCTGGGCGAACAGCCGGGTCTGGGCGTCGAGCACGTGCAGGTAGTCGGTCAGGCCGCGGCGAAAGGCCTCGCGGGCGATGTCGTAGGTGCGCTGGGCCTCCTGGCTGGCCTGGTCGGCAAGGGTGGCCTGCTTGGCTGCCGAGTCGGCCTTGATCAGGGCGTCGGAAATCTCCTTGAGGGCGTCCACCAGGGTCTGGTTATAGGCGCTGACCGCCATGTCGTAGGCCGCCGATTCCGCGCCGAGGCGACCGCGCAGGGCGCCGCCGTCATAGATCGGCAAGGAAAAGGCGGGGCCGATGAAGGAGCCGGTCTTGGCGTGGGTGAGCATCTCGCTGAGCCGACCCAGGGTGAGGAACTGGCCGACGTTGGCCACCAGGTCGATGTTGGGATAGAAGCTGGCGCGGGCGACGTCCACCCCCTTGGCCGCCGCAGCGATCTGCCAGCGGCGCGCCACCACGTCGGGACGCTTGCCGACCAGTTCCAGGGGCAGGCTGCTGGGCAGACGCGGCGCCGCGCCCAGGGTCAGCCGCGGTCGCTGCAGGCTGGCCCCGGCGCCAGGGCCCTTGCCGGCCAGGGCGGCGAGCTGGTTGCGATCCAGCGCCAGGGTCTCGTCCAGGGCTTCCAGCTGGCGCTCGGTCTCGGGCAGCAGGGCACGGGCCTGGCTGACCTCGAACTGGGTGCCGAGGCCGCCATCCAGTTGCCGCTGGGCCAGCTCGGCCAGTTGGCGCTGTTGTTCCAGGGTGGCGGCGAGGATGTCGCGCTGGTCGTGGTGCAGGGCGAAGCCGATGTAGGTGCGGACGATGTTGCCGGTCAGCTCCAGTTCGGCGGCGCGCACCTCGGCGGCGGCCTGGTGCGCCTGGTCCAGGGCCTGGGTACTGGCATCGCGCTCGCGGCCCCAGAAGTCCAGGGCATAGCTCAGCCCCAGTTCGGCGTTGTTGTTCCAGGTGGTGCGATCGGCCAGTTCGCCGGGGCCGTAGAAGCCGTCGGTGGGCCAGCTGTAGCGCCTGAAGGCGCCCTTGCCCTCTACCTGCAGGGCTTCGCGGGATTCGGCGAGTCCGGCCAGGGACTCGGCGCGCCGCACCCGGGCGGCGGCCGTGGCCAGGCGCGGATTGTCCGCCAGGGCGCTGGCGATCCAGGCATCCAGTTGCGCATCGCCATAGGCGCGCCACCACTGGCGCTCCGGCCAGGCGGCCTGGTGCGCAGCGTCGCGGATGGCGGCGTCGGTGGCCAGGGCCTGATCGTCGAGGCGTTGCGCCTGGGGCGCGTTGTGACCGGTACTGATGCACCCGGCCAGCAGGGTCGCAAGAGCGACCACCGCCAACGCAGGCCATCCTCTGCAGGGAGAAGGCGACACTTGGGGTCCGTTTGCAACAGGGCCATCCCCGGATATCGCGCCAATGACGGCGTGGGGCGGGACGGCGGAATGAGCGGGAACTGGAGCGGGTATCGTCAAGGCCGGGATAGCCATCGAGCGGTACTGTTAGTATGCTAACGATTATATAAAATTTCCGGGAAGTCGATTAGCGCGCCAACTCGCGAATCTTTGTTTCACATAGTGAAATAATATGCAGAATGACGGTTTTCCAGACCCCTGAGGTGGCATGGACACTCTGCACAACATGCGCGTCTTCGTCGCCGTGGTGGAAAGCGGTAGCTTCACCAGCGCGGCCCAGATGCTGCAGACCACCACCGCCCACGTCTCCCGCGCGGTCGCCCATCTCGAAACCCACCTGCGCACCCGATTGCTGCACCGCACCACGAGACGCATCGCCCTGACCGAGGCCGGCCAGCGCTACCTGGCGCGTTGCGAGCAGATCCTCGCCTACGTCGAGGAAGCCGAAGCCGAGGCGGGCCACGCCCAGGCCCGGCCCGAGGGCCGCTTGCGGGTGCACAGCATGACCGGTATCGGCCAGCACTACGTGATCCGCGCCATCGCCGGCTATCGCACCCTGCACCCCGAGGTGCGCTTCGACCTGACCATGGCCAACCGCATCCCCGATCTGCTGGAAGAGGGCTTCGACCTGGCCATCGTGGTGGCGGCGGAATTGCCCGACTCCGGCTTCGTGTCCCAGCAGATCGGCCAGACCTACAGCATCCTCTGTGCCTCGCCCGCCTACCTGCGCGAGCACGGCCAGCCGCGGACGCCGGCGGATTTGGCCGACCACGCCTGCCTGAGGTTCATCAGTCCGGTGGTGCCCTTCGACCGCTGGCAGTTCGAAGGTCCCAACGGCGCGGAAACCTTCCGCATCGGTGAGACCCCCTTCCAGGTCAACGTCGGCGATGCCATGACCGAGGCCCTGCGCCAAGGCCTCGGCATCGGCGTGCTGCCGCTCTATTCCGCGGTGGACGGCCTGCGCGACGGCAGCCTGGTGCGGGTGCTGCCGGCCTATCGCCTGCAGCGGCTGAACGCCTATGCCCTCTATGCCTCGCGGCAGTATCTGGACGCCAAGATCAAGACCTGGGTCGCCTACCTGCGCGAGCAGATCCCCGGCGCCCTGGAGGCGGATGAAGCCGTGGTACGTGCCGCCAGTGAACTCGCCGGACAATCTCATTGAGCGTGACGGGGCGGTTGGACTAAGCTCGAAGAGCGGGCGCGCCGCGCCTGGCCATAGTTAGTAAGCTATTGAAATATCGCCCGGTATCGCGGTCTTGGGGGCGACAGGACGGCTTCCTCCCGGCACGCTTCGTGGTCGTCGAGGTCTATGTCCGAGTCGACGGCAACGTCGAAGGACCGCCGTGCAGGACGGCCGGATCATGCAGGCGGTTGCGGACCGTCGTCAGTACCATGGGAGTCCAATGAGCGCCCAAGCAGGACCCACTCTGAGATTCGCCGACCAGCCGCTCAAGGGCATCGCCCTCATCTGCCTGGCGGTCTGGCTGTTCGCCTGCCACGACGCCCTCTCCAAGTACCTCGCCGGCTTCTACCCGGTGGTCATGGTGGTCTGGGCCCGCTACCTCTCCCACACCCTGTTGATGATGGGTATCTTCATCCCGCGCTCGGGGATGGCGGTGATCCGCACCAAGCGCCCTGGCCTGCAGGTACTCAGGGCCCTGTGCCTGATCGGCTGCAGCCTGCTGTTCACCACCGCGCTGCACTATCTGCCGATGGCCGAGGCCACCGCGGTCAACTTCCTCGCTCCGCTGATGGTCACGGCGCTGTCGGTGCCGCTGCTCAAGGAGACCGTCAGTCGCAGCCAGTGGGCCGCGGTACTGGCCGGTTTCGTCGGGGTACTCGTCATCGTGCGGCCGGGCGGCCAGTTGTTCACCCCGGCGGTGCTGCTGCCGGTCTGCTCGGCGGTGTGCTTCGGCCTCTACCAGTTGCTGACGCGGATACTCAGCGCTACCGACAGTCCCACCACCAGCAACTTCCTCACCGGGGTGGTCAACACCCTGGTCCTCAGTGCCCTGGTGCCCTTCTTCTGGGAGGTGCCGACGCTTGGACACGGCTTCATGCTGGCGCTGCTCGGCTTCTTCGGCATGACCGCCCACCTGCTGCTGACCCAGGCCTTCCGCTATGCGCCGCCGGCGCTGCTGGCGCCCTTCAGCTATGGCCAGATCGTCACCGCCGGTATCGTCGGCTACTTCGCCTTCGGCCATGTGCCGGACGGCGGCGCGATGATCGGCATCCTCATCATCTGCGCCAGCGGCCTGGCCGTGGCCTGGCAACAAAGCCGCAAGCGTCCCAAGGCCAAGCCGGTACCGGCGCCGCAATCTGAGGCCTTGCCGGAGGTGGTGGCGGATGCGGGCGAGCTGAAGGCTCAGCGCAGCCCGTAGTCCGCGATGATGCCCAAGAGGATCGCCAGCCCCGCCCAGTGGTTGTGCAGGAAGGCCTTGAAGCACACCAGCGGGTCACGCTCGCGGGTGACGTGGAATTCCCAGGCGAAGCAGCCGGCCGCCACCACCAGGCCCAGATAGAACGGCAGGCCCAGGCCAAAGCGCCCCCCGGCCAGCGCCAGGCAGAGCAGGGTCAGGCCCTGCAGGGTGGCGATGATCACCCGGTCGGCGTCGCCGAAGAGGATGGCGGTGGATTTCACCCCGATCTTGAGATCGTCCTCGCGGTCGGCCATGGCGTAGTAGGTGTCGTAGCCCACCGTCCAGATCACGTTGGCGATGAACAGCAACCAGGCCGCCGCCGGTAGCTGGCCGGTCTCGGCGGTGAAGGCCATCGGCATGCCCCAGGAGAAGGCCGCGCCCAGTACCGCCTGGGGGTAGTAGGTGTATCTCTTCATGAAGGGGTAGAGCGCGGCGATGCCGAGCGCCCCGAAGGACAGCCAGATGGTGGTGGCATTGGTGCACAGCACCAGGCCGAAGCTGATCAGCACCAGGGCGGCGAACAGGATCAACGCCTCCTTGGGCGTGACCCGGCCGGTGGCCAGGGGACGATTCTTGGTGCGGGCGACATGGCCATCGAAGTTGCGATCAGCGAAGTCGTTGATCACGCAACCGGCCGACCGCATCAGCACCACGCCGAGCACGAAGATCAGCAGGTTCTTCAGACTCGGCACACCCTCGGCGGCGATCCACAGCGCCCAGAGGGTGGGCCAGAGCAGCAGGTAGATGCCGATGGGGCGGTCCAGCCGAGTCAGCTGGACGAAATCCTTGAGCCGTTCGCTGCGAGGGCGGGTGGCGATGACCCGGGCGCCGGGCTGCGGGGCGCGGGGCGTGGCAGGACGGCGATCACGAGGGCGGGACGCTTTCTTTTTCATCGGACGGCTGCGTGGCAAAGGGCCCGGCGATTATAAGGGCCTGAGCGCATCGCCGCTGCCGTCGTGATGGTTCGCTAGGTTCTGTACGAAAATGCCTGCGCTCGGTGATGCTTCGTTGAAAAAGGCTTCGGAATGCTCATTTACCGCTCGTAAACTCCGCTTCCTCAGCCTTTTTCGCCTCGCCTGACCTTCGCTCGGCAATTTTTCGTACAGAACCTAGTCTTCGCGTTCGGCATGGGGCCAAAACGTCTGCAGAAACACCTCGCTGACCAGGATGCCCAGCGGCGCGCGGTGGAAGACCGAGCGGCGCGCCCAGCAGGAGGTGCGCTCCGCGCCTGCCGGTAGCCAGTCCAGTGGATAGCGACAGGCTTCGAGCGGCCCGCGAACGAAGGCTGGTGCCTGGAACAGCCAATGGCCGAGAGGGCGGTCGCCCAGCGCCGCCAGATCGAAATCGGCCGCTTCCAGGGCCGCCCGCGCCGCCACGCTACGGGCGAACACCCAGGCTTCCCCCTTACCGCGCAGCCAGACTTCACGCACCCAGCCGAGACTGGCGGGTGGGACGTCCAGGGCCTGGCATTCGTCCGGGCGCAGCGGTTGCCAGCCCTGGGCGATCACCTGGACGGCGAAACGCCCATCGCTCAGGGCGGTGAGGCGCTCGGTGAGGGAGCCACGGTCGGCGAACAGCCAGCCGATTGGCGCCCCGGCGTAATCCGCGTCCCCGCTGGCCGCCTCACGGGTCAGCCAGCGCGGCGTCGGGTCACAGGCCCCAGACATTGCCCAGGGTGCTCAGCAGGGAGGGCTGAGTGCCTTGCTTGCCGAGGTAACCCAGGATCACCTGGGCGAACTGGGTCGTCATGTTGCTGTTCATGCCCAGGGCATTGAAGGTCTTGTTGACGTCCTGGCGGCTGTCGACCGAACCCAGCAGGCTGCCCAGCGGACTCTGCTTGGCGTCCTGACCGCCGCCGCCGAGCAGGCTGCCCAGGCCGCCCAGCTGCGCGAGACCGCTGGCGGCATTGGCGCCGGACAGTTGATCCAGCCCGGGCACGGCCTTGGCCAGCTGGCTGTAGTCGTTACCCACCAGCTGGTTCTTGGCCAGGCCCAGCAGGGCGCCGGTACCGCCCACCGCCTGTTGCGGGGTGACGTTGAGCTGGCTGGTCAGCGCCTGCAGCAGGCCCTGGGCCTGGGGCGTGCTGGCGGCCGCGGCGGTAGCCTTGGCGTTGTTGTTGCCGCTGGCACTGTTGTAGGCGTTGACGGCGTCGTTGAGGTTGAAGGCGAACACCGGGCTGGCGGCGAGCACCAGCGGCAGGGCGAGGACGGGCAGACGCATGCAGGGACTCCAGCAATTTCTTCGAAGACTGCTCAGGATAACCCGATAGGGATGACCGTGGACTGAACGGCAACTGCGGTTATGATCGCCGTTTTGCCAGGAGAACATCGATGCTCAACGGATTGTGGCTGGGTTTCTTCATCGTCGCCGGGATCAGCGCCTTCGGTCAGTGGCTGGTGGCCGGCAATGCCGGGGTGTTCGCCGCCATGGTGGAAAGCCTGTTCGCCATGGCCAAGCTGTCGGTGGAGGTCATGGTGCTGCTGTTCGGCACCCTGACCCTCTGGCTCGGCATCCTGCGCATCGCCGAACGGGCCGGCTTGGTGGATGCCCTGGCGCGCCTGCTTGGCCCGCTGTTCGCCCGCTTGATGCCCGAGGTACCGCGCGGGCACCCGGCGCTGGGGCTGATCACCCTCAACTTCGCCGCCAATGGCCTGGGCCTGGACAACGCTGCCACCCCCATCGGTCTCAAGGCCATGCGCGCCCTGCAGGAGCTCAACCCGAGTAGTACCACGGCGAGCAATGCGCAGATCCTGTTCCTGGTGCTCAACGCCTCTTCGCTGACCCTGCTGCCGGTAACGGTGTTCATGTACCGCGCCCAGCAGGGCGCCGCCGACCCGACCCTGGTGTTCCTGCCGATCCTGCTGGCGCACACCTGTGCCAACCTGGTGGGCCTGCTGTCGGTGGCCTTCATGCAACGCCTGAAGCTCTGGGACCCGGTGGTGCTGGCCTGGCTCGGCGGTGGCGCCCTGGCCTTCGGTGCCTTCGTCGCCTTTCTCTTCACCCTCACCGCCACTGCGCTGTCCGGGCTGTCGTCCTTGCTCGGCAACCTGACCCTGTTCGGCGTCATCCTGGCCTTCCTGATCCTCGGCGCACTGCGCAAGGTGCCGGTCTACGAGGCCTTCGTCGAAGGCGCCAAGGAAGGCTTCGACGTCGCCAAGTCGCTGTTGCCCTACCTGGTGGCCATGCTCTGCGCGGTCGGGGTACTGCGTGCCTCCGGCGCCCTGGAGGCGATCCTCGAAGGCATCCGCCACGCGGTGACCTTTCTCGGCTGGGATACCCGCTTCGTCGAGGCGCTGCCCACCGCCCTGGTCAAGCCCTTCTCCGGCAGCGCCGCCCGCGCCCTGCTGATCGAGACCATGAAGACCCAGGGGGTGGACAGCTTCCCGGCACTGGTGGCGGCCACCATCCAGGGCAGCACCGAGACCACCTTCTACGTGCTGGCGGTGTACTTCGGCGCGGTGGGCATCCAGCGCGCGCGCCATGCGGTGGGTTGCGCCCTGCTGGCGGAATTCACCGGCGTGACGGCGTCGATCCTGGTCTGCTACTGGTTCTTCGGCTGAGTTCGGTGCTCCGGTTCGCGCATCCAGTCGTCCTGCACCATGCGCCGCTGGCGGCGTGAGGTGAGCTGCTGGGTCTGCCAATCCTCGGCGATCAGCGCGCAATACTCGCCATCGTGCTGGCCGAGGCGGAAGCGGCGGCGCACTCCGATGGGGTCATGGTCAGAACCGTAGAAGGCCACGGCACGGATCTCCATGCCTTCGAACACCCAGCCGTCCGGCGGGCGATGATTGTCCAACGCCAGGCCATTGCCCTCGGCAGCACGCCGGATCAGGCCCTGGAAGGTGCCGATGTGGGTGAAGTCACCGGTGTTGAGCGGGCCCTGGTGGGTGGCCTGGCCCAGCACCAGATCGGGATCGAAGTCATCCTGGCCGCTTTCGCGGATGTCGGTGACATCGGTGTAGAGCGTCTCGCGATTGGTCTTGAGGATCACCGTGAGCTGGTTGATGAACACCGGTTCGGCGCTCATGTTCGATAGCAGGCAGAGGGCGCCCACGCCCTTGCCGGCGCCGCGGTTGATGATCAGCCGCGGCTGGCGCTGGCGCTTGTAGTTGTTGAGCAGGAGCTGGGCATAGAGGATCCAGACACCCAGGGTGCAACACTGGGCGATGAGGGTGAGTACCTGGTAATTGTCTTGCAACCACTGGAACATGGGGACACTTCGCGGGACGGGATGACCATCGGAAAGACCGTTCGGGTCCTGGGTTCCACCGCTTCGCTGATCGGACGGTTGCCGGTGAGAACATCGCCACAGCCGTGGCGTCCAAGTAGCGAGGTCATCACGCCAAGGAACATCGCCATGCTACGTCTATCGCTGCTTTGCTGTACCGCCCTGCTCAGCGCGCCGCTGCTGGCCGCGCCCCTGTCCTGCGATCAGCTCAAGGCCGACATCGAGGTCAAGATCCAGGCAGCCGGGGTGACCGCCTATACCCTGGAAGTAGTGCCCAACGCCGAGGTACGGGATCCGAACATGGTGGTGGGCAGCTGCGCCAACGGTACCCGCAAGATCATCTATCAACGTAACGACTGAGGCGTCGTCGAGAGCAGACCGTTCATCAGCTGGATACTTGTACAGTTCCGCTTGGCTTAGTACTGTTTGCGCATACAGTATCTAGCCAAGAGGGTAATGCCATGTCGCTGTTCGCCCGGATTCGCCAAGCCCTGTCCCTTGCCCAGTCCGCGCCGCGCTGGATGGAACGCGAGGATTTCCTGCGCCTGAGTCGGCAATTGCATGAGCAGAAGGAGCGCCCTGCCGTGATCCAGACCCTGGACCGCGGTCAGGACGACTGGCTGAGCCTGCCGGCCTGAGTCGGTCTGCGCCAGCGGTTCAGATGGGCGTACAGATGCCTCGTTGCGAGGTCACCAGCTCGCGCTGCCCGTCGTAGAGGGTGATCTCCCCCTGGCCGAAGGTATGCTCGGCCTCCAGGCGATAACGGCGACCCGCCTGGAAATCACCATACTCGAGCTCCAGGTAGCATTGGATCTGTAAGGTGTTGTTCCAGCCAAAGCGTGGCCCGAAACCGCCGTTGCCATAGAGTTCGTAGCTGTAGCTCACCTTGAGGCTATGGGGCCCCGGGATGAGCTGGAAGTAGCGGCCGTCGTTCAGGCGCCGGCCATCCTGGGATTCGGCCAGCAGCGAGGCGCCTATGGCCGGTTCACGGAGCACCAGGTCGATCCAGGCCTGCTGGGGGTCGACCGGAGGCAGCGGCGTGGTACAGCCACCGAGCAGCAGCAGGGAAGCCAGCAACCGCAAACGCATGGACGACTCCTGACAGAGGGGGTTCGTCGAGTCTACACGTCGCCGCAACGACTGGCATTGCTGTGTGCCACTTCCTGGTTGCGCTCGTCATAGAGGCGCGCCCAGGGCCGCCAGCCGGTCTGGCCGGCTTCCAGGCGATAGCGCTCGCCCGCGGCGAAGGCCTTGTAGTTGAGTGTGACCAGGCAGGTACGTGGCAGCGGCTCGGCGACCTGGGCACCGATGTTGGTGGGCTGCACCTCGAACTGGTAGCGTACCTGCAGGTCGTGGCTTCCTGGCCAGACCTGGAAATAACGTTTGTCGTCGAGTTCCTTGCGATCGGCACTCAGGGCTTCCAGCTTGGCCTTGCCGTCGCTGTCCAGATCGATCCAGGCCTGCGCCGGGTCGGGCTTGGGCAACGGCCAGAGGGAACAGGCGCTCAGGAACAGCACAGGCAACAGCAGGCACAGTCTACGCATGACGGCTACAACTCCGGGCAGGGAAGGGCGCGCCACCCAGTCAGGCACCCTGCCTGCGCAACGCGCGGGCCTTGGGCTGGGGTTGCTGTCCCTGATGATCGGGCTGGGCGGTTGTACCTCGGTCGGGTACTACGGCCAGATGGTACAGGGCCAATTCGCGCTGATCCGTGATCGCGAGCCCATTGCGACAGTCGTCGCTGATCCGGCGCGCCCCGCCGTCCTGCGCCAGCGTCTCGCCGCCGCGGCGGCCGCGCGGCGTTTCGCCAGTGCCGAATTGGCCCTGCCGGACAATGCCAGTTATCGCAGTTTCGTCGAACTCAAGCGGCCCTTCGTGCTGTGGAACGTCTTCGCCACCGACGAATTCTCCACCCGGCCCACCACCCACTGCTTTCCCATCGCCGGTTGCGTGGCCTATCGCGGCTACTACCGGGAAGCCGCGGCGCGGGCGGCGGCCCAAGAGCTGCAACGCCAGGGGCAGGACACCTACGTCGGCGGCGTACCGGCCTATTCGACGCTGGGCTGGTTCAGCGATCCGCTGCTCAGCAGCATGCTGCGCTGGGACGACGACCAGGTGGCGGCCACCATCTTCCACGAGCTGGCTCACCAGCGCTTCTATCTACCCGGCGATACGGCATTCAACGAATCCTACGCCACCTTCGTCGAGGGCGAGGGCCTGCGGCAATGGCGCGCCAGTCGCGGCCTGCCACCGCCGGACCCGGGGCGCGAGGCGCGTTACCAGCAGTTCCGCGCTCTGTTGCTCACCACCCGCGAGGATCTGGCGCGGCTCTATGCCCAGCCGCTAACCCCAACGGCCATGCGCGCGGCCAAGGCCAGGCGTTTCGCGCAACTGCGTGCCGATTACCAACGGCTGCGCGCCACGCCGGCCTGGCGGGAAGAGCGGCGCTTCGACGGCTGGATGCAGCAGCCGCTCAACAACGCGCGGCTGGTGCCTTACGGCCTGTACGAGCAATGGGTACCGGCCTTCGCCGCTCTCTATCGACAGCACCCAGGCAACTGGCCGGCGTTCTTCCATCGGGTCCAACTACTGGGCGAGCGTCCCGCCGCGGAACGCGAACGGACGCTCCAGGCGCTGCTCGCGGCAGACCGCAACGCTCAGCCCTAACGCGGTGCCCGCCAGTTGGACCAGGCCGCGACCAACCCCAGCGCCGCCGCCAGGGCTAGACCCAGCCGCGGCGCCAGGCTCCCATCCAGATGCAGCAGCAGGGCCAGGGCCGCAGCGCCCAGCGCCATACCGGTCTGGCGGGCGGTGGCCTGGACGCCACCGGTGGCGCCATTGCGCCCCGCGGGGGCGGCGGTGAGCATGATCCTGTTGTTGGGCACCTGGAAGAAGCCGAAGCCGATCCCGCCGAGCACCAGACAGGGAATCAGCAGCAGGGTCGAGCGCGCCAGCGGCATGCCGGCAGCGGCGGCCAGCCCCAGGGCGATGCCCAAGCCGCCCAGCATGCACAGGCGCTGCGGCGGATAGCGATCGGCCAGACGCCCGGCCACCTGGGCCGACACCGCCACGGTGAGTGGCCAGGCCAGCATCAACAGGGCAACGTGCAGGGGCACCAGCCCGAGCTGATGCTGCAGGTAGAAGGGCAGGGCGAGAAAACACAGCATCTGCGCCGCGAAGGAGCAGACCGAGGCCAGCACCGAGTGACGCATGGCCGGCAGGCCCAGCAGATCGACCGGCAGCAGGGGTGCCGGCAGTCCGCGCTCGCGGCGGATCAGCAATACCAGGCTGGCGGCTGCCAACAGCAGCAGTGCCATACCCTGCAGGGGCGCACCGCCCAGGCGTTCGAGACCGCCGATGCCGGCGCAGAACACCAGGGCGTTGAGCAGCACGCTGAGCGGATCGAGCCGGCGTTGCGCGCGAGGGCTGTCGGGCAGATTGCGTACCAGCAGGCCGATCACTAACGCGATGGGCACATTGACCGCGAACAGCCAGGGCCAGCTACCCAGGGTCAAGATCGCCGCTCCCAGGCTGGGCGCGGCGGCCGAACCCAGGGCGACGCACAGGGCATTGATGGCGATACCGCGCCCCAGCCGATCCCGCGGGTAGGACAGCCGGACGATACCGGCGCTGACGCACATGATGGCGGCGGCGCCCACGCCCTGGAGCGCGCGGGCGGCTACCAGACTGGGGAGGCCCGGCGCCAGGGCGCAGCCCAGGGAAGCCAGGCCGAAGATGCCGACGCCGGCGGCGAATACCGGGCGCAAACCCTGGCGCTCGGCCACCGCCGCCAGGGGAAACAGCAAGGCGACCAGGCTCAGCTGATAGGCACTGACGATCCAGACCGCCGCCGCCGCCGAGACGTCCAGCGCCTGGGCGATGGTGGGCAGGGCCAGGTTGGCGATGCCGCTGTCCAGCACCGTCATGCTGATGGCCAGCAGCAGGGCGGCGATGGCCCGCTGGCGGCGGGGGAGCGGCAGCCCGTCGGCGAGGGGGGCGGCAGTACTCAATCGTCGAGCTTCACGTGCTGATCGCTTTCACCGAGCTTCCAATAGCCGGCGGCCTTGACCCAGTCCCGTGGCAGACCCTTGGTCAGGAGCGCCTGGCGCGCGGCGCGCGCTTGGCTCGCCTCGCCGGCTACCCAGGCATAGCCTTCGCCAGCGGGCAGCTCCAGGGCTTGCAGCGCCTGCAGCAGGGCATCGGGCTGCCTGTCGCGATGGACCCAGCGGATGTCGGCGTCTGCCGCTGTCGGCAGGGTGATCTCCAGTCCTGGACGGGCGATTTCGGCGATCACCAGGACGCGCACGCCGGCGGCCAGTTGCTCGAGGCGCCGGGCGATGGCCGGCAGGGCGGTCTCGTCGCCGGCCAGCAGATACCAGTCGAAATCCTCCGGCGGGACGAGAGCGCCCTTGGGGCCGCCGATGATCAATTCGGCCCCGGGTTGCGCCTGACGCGCCCAGGTGGTCAGCACCCCGGCTTCATGCAGGTAGAAGTCGATGGCCAATTCGCCACGGGCGGCGTCGTAGTGGCGCGGGGTGTAGTGCCGGCCCACCAGTTGTTCGGGGCTGGCGGCGCGGATGGGCGTGGTGTCGGCGGGGACGAACAGCTTGACGTGCTCGTCGAAGGCCGCGCTCTGGAAGTCGGCCAGATCGCTGCCGCCGAAGGTCAGGCGCAAGAGGTCGCCACCCAGTTCTTCGCGGCGAACGACGGTCGCCCAGCGCCGCTTGAGCTCGAAGCGCACACGGTTGAATACATGACGGGCATTGGCATCGCCCTCAGGGCTGTGAAAAGATGTAGCCATTGCGGAGGTACCATTAATTGAGGTTCCTCACTATATTCGAGGTAAGAGTCTTTCATGTCAACCGCCGCCGCCATTGCCGAGGCCCTGCTGGATCTCAAACGGCAGATGCGCCAACAACTGGATGAGACGCTCAAGGCGTCGGGTCTGTCCTTTGCCCGCTACAAGGTGCTGATGGTGTTGGAGCGCCTCGGTCCCTGCCGCCCCGGCGAGGTGGCCGAGCAACTGCGGCATGCGCCGCGCACCCTGACCGATGCCTTCGACGCCCTGGAGCGTGATGGCCTGGTCCGCCGCGAGCCCCACCCCCAGGACCGGCGTGCCCTGTTGGTGCATCTCACCGAGCAGGGTCGCCAGGCCTTGGAACAAGCCCAGGTGCCGCGTCAGCAGGCGCTGGAAGCGGTCTTCGCGCCGCTGGAGCCGGCCGAGCAGCGGCAGTTGCTGGCTTATCTCGAGCGGGTCCGGACGCCTCGTTGAGCGGTTAGCGAACTCCACGCTGGTCGCAGGGCTCGAAGCAGAGTACCCATCAAGGAGTTCTCCATGAGCGATCAGCGTTCCGATGCCCATCTGGGCAAGACCCCACCGAACGAGCCCACGGTCGACGAAGCGGGCCGTCCCGTGGAGGTGGTGAAGAAGGACATCCAGCAGCCCGAATCCGCGCCGACCGATGCCATCGACAAGGCCATTACCCCCACCGATATCAAGACCAAGGAGCAGGAGGCGGACGAGCTGAAACGCAAGACCGCCGAGGTCGAGCGCAAGCTCGAGCGCTGAGGTTCCACGTGGAACCTCGGTGCCATCGAGGTTCCGTCATGTGCAGCGGCGATGGGGCAGAAAGGGCGAGAGCTGTCGTTTGGACGTGGCGACAGCAGCGTTGCAACGGTCGTCACCTTGGCTTCTTTCTGGCGTCGACTGCCCCTCTGCCTCAGGCTATGAACCGCGTGTGGCAGCCCTCGGTCTGGCAGGCGTCCGCTACCTGACTGGTCGGCGCCTGACCTAGCCTTCGCTGTCGTTCTTCTCGATGTCCTTGCGCTGACGATTGAGGATCACGCAGCCATAGACACCGCCGCCAAGCAACAGCAGCGCGAGGATGGAAAAGATCGCCATGAAGATGGAGTCGTTCATCGGGAACTCCGAATATGGGGTCGGAGCAGTCTAGCCATTCAGCCTGGCGCTGCGGAAGGGCTTTATGACGCGGTGTTGCCGGCGCCGAGCGGCACCGGCAGGCACCGGACCCTTAGAGCCTGTTCATAATCTGCTGCGCGTCGGCCAAACTGCGTTGAAAACGCCTTCGGAATGCTCATTTACCACTCGTAAACTCCGCTTCCTCAGGCGTTTTCGTGGGGCCGCCCAGGCCTTGTTTGGCTCTAGCTCGCAAGATTTTGAACAGGCTCTTAGCCTTCCAGCGTGGCGTTCAGGTTGATCTTGGCACCCTTGAGTACCTTGGATACCGGGCAGCCTTCCTTCGCCTGATTGGCGATGGTGGTGAACTGCTCCTGGGTGGCACCGGGAATCTTGGCCTTCATGGTCAGGTCGATGGTGGTGATCTCGAAACCCTCGCCGACCTTGTCCAGGGTGACGTCGGCCTTGGTCTCGATGCGCTCAGGCGTGAGACCCTGTTGACCCAGCAGCATGGAGAAGGCCATGGAGAAGCAGCCGGCATGGGCGGCGCCGATCAGTTCCTCGGGGTTGGTACCCGGAGTGCCTTCGAAGCGGGTGTTGAAGCCGTAGGCATTATCCTTGAGCGCGCCGCTCTCGGTGGTGATGTGGCCCTTGCCGTCTTTCAGACCGCCTTGCCAGACCGCGGAAGCATATTTCTTCATGAAGCGTCTCCGGTTGTGGGTAGGAATCCATCTAGAGCCAGATGGCAGCCGGTAAGTTCGTTGCAGTCGATCCAAGACCTGCGTGGTCAACCCCCTTTCAACAACCTTTGGAGGCCTCCATGAAGTACCGCAACCTCGGCCGTACCGGCCTGAAGATCTCACCCCTTTGCCTGGGCTGCATGACCTATGGCGTGCCCGAGCGTGGCAATCACCCCTGGACCCTGCCGGAAGACCAGAGCCTGCCGCTGCTGAAGAAGGCGCTGGACCTGGGGATCAATTTCTTCGATACCGCCAACAGCTATTCCGATGGCACCAGCGAAGAGATCGTCGGCCGCTTCCTCAAGGCCAACGCCGTGCGCGAGGAGATCGTGCTGGCGACCAAGGTGTACTTCCCGCTGCGGGACAAGCCCAACGTCGGCGGCCTGTCGCGCAAGGCCATCTTCGCCGCCATCGACGCCAGCCTGCAGCGGCTGGGTACTGACTACGTCGACCTCTACCAGATCCATCGCTGGGACTACCAGACGCCCATCGAGGAGACCCTCGAAGCCCTGCATGATGTGGTCAAGGCGGGCAAGGCGCTGCACATCGGTGCGAGCAGCATGTATGCCTGGCAATTCGCCAAGGCGCTGCATACCGCTGAACGCCACGGCTGGACGCGTTTCGCCACCATGCAGAACCACGTGAACCTGCTCAATCGCGAAGAGGAGCGGGAGATGCTGCCGCTGTGCCGCGATGCCGGCATCGGGGTGATTCCCTGGAGTCCCCTGGCCCGTGGCCGCCTGACTCGCGACTGGGACGCCAGTACGGCGCGCACCGAGAGCGACGCCTATGGCAAGACGCTCTATACCGCCAGTGAGGATTCCGACCGGCAGATCGTCGCGGCCGTGGCGCGCATCGCTGAAGCCCGTGGCGTACCTCGTGCCCAGGTGGCCTTGGCCTGGCTGCTGCAGAAACCGGGGATCGATGCGCCCATCGTCGGGGCGTCCAAGCCGCAGCATCTGGACGATGCGGTGGCGGCCTTGGAACTGCAGCTGAGTGATGAAGAGATCGCCGCCCTGGAAGCGCCCTATGTGCCGCATCCGGTGGTGGGGTTCAGCTGAGGAGCGGCGTTGCCCTCACCCCGGCCCTCTCCCGGAGGGAGAGGGGGAAGAGCGGGGCGGTGGAATGGATGCTTATCAGCGTCAGGGCCAACAAGGCTCAGCCTTTGGGTCTTCTCCCTTCTGCTGAGGGGAAGAGCAGGGCGGTGCATTGGCTAAGCCGCTGAGCCAAGGCCCACGAATCTCGACCTCTGGGCTCTAGCTCCCCTCTCCCTCAGGGAGAGGGGCCGGGGGTGAGGGCCACCCAGACTCAGGCGTACTGCTCTGCGATCTGGCGCTCGGCGCTGGCCAGGGCGGCGCCCTTGGCTTCGTCGCCATAGGCCAGGCCTTCGGCGCGGACGATCTGGACGTCGGTGATGCCGAGGAAGCCCAGCAGCAACTTCAGGTAGTCCTCGTGGGCGATACCGGTGGGCTTGCCCGCATGGATGCCGCCGGCAGTGGCGACGATGATCGCCTTCTTGCCACCGCACAGGCCTTCCGGACCGGCTTCGCCGTAGCGGAAGGTGGTGCCGGCCACGGTGATGCGGTCGATCCAGGCCTTCAGCTGGGTCGGGATGGTGAAGTTGTACATGGGCGCACCCAGTACCAGCACGTCGGCGGCGAGGAATTCCTGCAGGGCGCGGGCATTGCGCTCGGCTTCGTCGCGCTGTTCGGCGCTGCGCTGCTCGGCCGGGGTGGCACCGGCGGCCAGGCTGGCGGCGGAGAAGTGGCCCAGCGAATCATGGGCGAGATCGTGGTAGGTCACGTCCAGCTCCGGATGGCTGGCCTTCAGCGCGGCGACGACCTTGGTGCTCAGGGCGCGGGACGCGGAATGATCACCGAGGATGCTGGAATCGATGTGCAGGAGTTTCATGGCGACGGTCCTATAGGATTCGAAGAGATGGGTCCAGACTACCGATAAGTCGAATACTCGATTAGTCCCGTAGAATGTGATGCATCGTCCCATGGATAGGACAATCGGCCATGCAAGACCTCAATGATCTCGCCTACTTCGCCAAGGTGGTGGAAGCCGGGGGCTTCGCTGCCGCCGGTCGGCTGCTGGGCATTCCCAAGTCGCGGCTGTCGCGACGCATCGCCGAGCTGGAGACGCGTCTGGGCGCCCGCCTGCTGCAGCGCACCACCCGCACCCTGACCCTCACCACCCTGGGCGAGCGCTACCTGGTGCATTGCCAGGCGCTGCTGCGCGAGGCGGAGAGCGCTGCCGAAACCGCTGCCAGCCTGTCCAGCGAACCGCGAGGTCCGCTGCGGGTGTCCTGCCCGGTGGCCCTGGCGCAGCAGTACCTGCCGGAGGTGGTGACGCAGTTCCTCGCACGCTATCCCCAGGTGCAGCTGGACCTGCTGCTGGTCAACCGCCGGGTGGACATCATCAACGAAGGGGTGGACGTCGCCCTGCGCGTACGGGACCTCGACGACGAAGAGCCGGGGTTGGTGGTACGGCGGCTGCGTCAGGCCGCGGTGGTGCTGGTGGCGACCCCCGAGTTGCTCGCCGGCCGACCCCTGGATGCACCGGAGGCCCTGCTGGGTCTCCCGCTGCTCGGCGCCCTCGAAGTGGATCGCAAGGTGCATCTGCGCCTGGTGGGCCCCCAGGGCGAACGGCGCGAGCTGGTCTTGGA
This sequence comes from Pseudomonas oryzihabitans, assembly GCF_006384975.1. Lineage (NCBI taxonomy): Bacteria > Pseudomonadati > Pseudomonadota > Gammaproteobacteria > Pseudomonadales > Pseudomonadaceae > Pseudomonas > Pseudomonas oryzihabitans. The sequence continues at coordinate 3,539,439 of NZ_CP021645.1, read as the reverse complement.
GGCCCGGCTGGGCATCGACGACTTCGGCGTCCGCAAGACCGCCGCCCTGGCCGGCCTCGGCTACACGGTACTGCCGCTGATCTACTGTCAGACCGAACTGGCCGAGGGCCGCCTGCAGCGCCTCTTGCCGGACTGGTCCATCCCCGGCGGTCACCTCCAGGCCGCCTACGCCCATCGCCGGGGTCAGTTGCCGGCCGTGCGGGCCTGGCTGGAGCATCTGGAGGTCAGTCTCCAGGCTCATGACGGGGCGCCGGTCTAGACCACCGTCGCCCAGGCCGACACGAGCAGCAAGCCGGCCATTCCCAGGTTGAAACCGCGCCAGGCCCGCGTCGATTTCAGGCGGCGCGCCGCGGCCCGGCCGAGCAGCGCCCAGAGGCCCAGGCAAGGTACAGACACCAGCAGGAACACCAGGGCCAGCAGCAGGACCTGGCGCCACAAATCGACGCCGGGCTCGGCGTAGACGGTCACCACCGCCAGCGCCATGCTCCAGCTCTTGGGGTTGAGCACCTGTAGGCCGGCGGTGCCGCCGAAGCCCAGGCGGGCGCTGTCGTCCGCCACCTCCGGCGCCCTGGCGCGGGCCAGTTGCCAGGCCAGCCAGCTCAGCCAGAGTACCCCGGCCCAGGCCAGGCCGCGTTGCCAGTCGGGATGCCGGGCCAGGGTCTGGCCGAGGCCGAAGCCCACCACCAGCACCAGGGCGACCGCGCCCAGGCTGCCGCCCAGCACCAGTGGCAGACTGGCCCGGGCGCCATGGCGGGCGCTGTGACCGAGGATGAGGACATTGGTCGGCCCAGGGGTGATGGAGGCGACCAGGGCGAATAGCAGGAAGGGCAACAGGGACATGGGAGACTCCTGGAAGGACTGAGTCTCCAGCGTCGCAGCCCCGTCGCTAGCGGTCTGGAAGATTCGAGCAGCGCGCGCGGTAGGCGGCGGGCGTCAGGCCATAGGCGCGGCGGAACCAGCGACCCAGATGGCTCTGGTCGGCGAAGCCCAGGGCCGCGGCGGTGTCCGCCGGCGACAGGCCATCGGCCAGCAGGCGGCGGGCGCGAGACAGCCGCAATTGCACCAGATAGGCGTGGGGTGCGAGGCCAAAGGCCGCCTTGAAGGCGCGGGTCAGGCGGAATCTGTCCACCCCGCAGGCTCGCGCCAGTTCTTCCAGGCCGATGTCCTCATGGTGGTGGGCGTGCAGGAAGTCCCGCGCGCGCAGGGCCACCTGGGGCAGCCGGGGATCACCGGCCTGGGGCGCGCGCCATTGCAGTTGCGGCAACAGGCGCAGCAGCAGGGCGTCCAGGGCGCTCTGGCGGACGATGCGCAGTTCGGGCCGGCTCAGGACCTCATGGGCCCAGGCTACGGCGCGGTGCAACTCGGCTTGCTCCACCAGGGTGCGGGCGAAGCCGGGCTCTCCGAGTGGGCGGGCGTCGCCATGCAGCCCCTGCAGCTCGCGCGCCAGCCACTGAGGATCGAGATAGAGCATGGAATAGGTGAAGCCCTCGGCTTCCGGCGCCTGGCCGTCGTGCAACTCGCCGGGCTCCAGCAGGAAGACCTGCCCCGGGGTGCTCAGATGGCGCTGGCCACGGCAATGGAATTGCTGCAGGCCCTGCTCGGTGTAGCCCACCAGATAGGCGTCGTGCCAGTGTGGATCGTAGGCATGGCCCTCGAAATGGGCGCGCAGGGTCTCGATACCGGTCTCGGCGTCTTGCTGCAGCTGGATCCAGTGATCGTCGGCCATGGCGAGAGAAGGGGGCTTTCGGGCCTTTCAGTCTAGTTACTGACCTGATGTCGGTCTGGAAGATTCGTGCAGGCTAGCGCCCCAGCCGGGCGGGCAGTTCCCGCGCCAGATGGCGGATCAGCTCGGAAATCCGCCGCGGTACGTGGCGCTGCTGGCGATGGACCGCATAGATGGCCGCCGCCGGGGCTTCATGATCGGTCAGTACTGGCACCAGGGCGCCGCTGGCGATCAACTCGGCCACGTCCCATTCCGATCTCAGGATCAGGCCATGGCCATCCAGCGCCAGGCGCACCATCACCTCGCCGTCGTTGCTGCTCAGGCTGCCGCGCACCTTCTGGGCGAAGTGCTGGCCGGCCTTGGTGAAGCGCCAGACGGCGTAGTCACCGGCGTCCTGGCGCAAGACCAGGCAGTTGTGCCGCGCCAGGTCCGCCACGCTTGCCGGCATCCCGGCGCGGGCCAGGTAGGCTGGGGCGGCGCAGAGCAGGCGGCGATTGTCGAGCAGGCGATGGGCGATGACCCGGGCATCCGGCGGCTCGCCAACGCGGATATCCAGGTCGAACGGGCCTTCCAACAGATTCACCGGATGGCTGGAGAGGTGCAGATTGAGTTCCAGCTGCGGATGGCGCGCCGCGAAATCCGACAGCAGCGGCGCCAGGTGCCGTCGGCCGAATCCGAAGGTGGCGTTGAGATTGAGCGTCCCGCTGAGGGGCGCATCGGGGCGGCCGACCTCGGCCTCCAGATCCTCCAGCTGACGCAGCAGCGGCCGGGCACCTTCCAGATAGCGCAGGCCTTCCGGCGTCAGGTCCAGCCGCCGCGTGGTACGGCGGATCAGTTGCACACCCAGGCGGCGCTCCAAGGCGGTGAGTCTCTTGCTCACCGCCGCCAGGGACAGCCCCAGTTCGCGGGCAGCGGCGGTCAGACTGGGATGACCAGCCAGGCGGACGAAGAAGGCGAGATCGTCGGCAGACAAGATTCTTGATTCCAGGTTAACAATGGCTTTCCCTGGGGCGGGATTGTACGCCTCCAGCGCGAGACTACACTGGAGTCCTCTCACTCGAACTGCCGGAGAATCCCCATGCAAGCGTCCCAGCCCCACAAGATCGCGGTCATCGCCGGTGACGGCATCGGCACGGAAGTCATGCCCGAGGGTATCCGCGTGTTGGAAGCCGCCGCCCGCCGCTTCGGCATCGCCTTGCAGTTCGACCACTTCGACTTCGCCAGCGCCGCCTACTACCAGGCCCACGGCAAGATGCTGCCGGACGACTGGTTCGAGACGCTCAAGGGCTACGACGCCCTCTACTTCGGCGCGGTCGGCTGGCCGGACGTGGTACCCGACCACATCTCCCTCTGGGGCTCTCTGCTGCAATTCCGTCGTCGCTTCGACCAGTACGTCAACCTGCGGCCCTGCCGGCTGATGCCCGGGGTCAAGGCGCCCCTGGCCAATCGCAAACCGGGCGACATCGACTTCTATGTGGTACGCGAGAACACCGAGGGCGAGTATTCCAGCGTCGGCGGCATCATGTTCGAGGGCACCGAGCGCGAGGTGGTGATCCAGGAAACGGTGATGACCCGCCACGGCACCGACCGCATCCTCAAGTTCGCCTTCGACCTGGCCCAGCAGCGACCGCGCCAGAAGCTGACCTCGGCCACCAAGTCCAACGGCATCGCCATCACCATGCCCTGGTGGGACAAGCGCGTCGAAGAGATGGCCAAGGCCTATCCCGAGGTGGCGGTGGACAAGTTCCACATCGACATCCTCACCGCCAACTTCGTCCTGCACCCGGACTGGTTCGACGTGGTGGTGGCCAGCAACCTGTTCGGCGACATCCTCTCCGACCTGGGTCCGGCCTGTACCGGCACCATCGGCATCGCCCCCTCGGCCAACATCAACCCGGAGCGCAATTTCCCCAGCCTGTTCGAGCCGGTGCACGGCTCGGCGCCGGATATCGCCGGCAAGGGCATCGCCAATCCCATCGGCCAGATCTGGTGCGGGGCCATGATGCTCGAGCACCTCGGCCATGCCGAGGCCGGCGCGGCGGTAGTAGCGGCCATCGAGGCGGTGCTGAGTCAGGGCCCGGAGCAGGCGCCCCTGACCCGCGACCTCGGCGGTCAGGGCACCACCGAGAGTCTGGGCCGGGCCATCGCCGCGGCCCTGGCCTGAGATGGACGGCCTGTTTCCGGGATTCGCCCAGCACCGGCTGGACGTCGACGGCGTCGAGTTGAATTGCCGGGTCGGCGGCAGCGGTCCGGCGCTGCTCCTGCTCCACGGTCATCCCCAGACCCACGTCATGTGGCATCGGGTGGCGCCGCGGCTGGCCGAGCGCTTCACCCTGGTGGCCGCCGACCTGCGTGGCTATGGCGACAGCGCCAAGCCGGCCGCGGGCGACCAGGCCTATAGCAAGCGCACCCTGGCGCGGGATAACGTCGAGCTGATGCGCCTACTGGGCCATGAGCGCTTCGCCGTGCTGGCCCATGACCGTGGCGCCCGGGTCGCCCATCGCCTGGCATTGGACCATCCGCAGGCGGTGGAGCGGCTGCTGCTGCTGGACATCGCCCCGACCCTGGCCATGTATCGGCAGACCAACGAGACGTTCGCCCGGGCCTACTGGCACTGGTTCTTCCTGATCCGGCCGGCACCGCTGCCGGAACGGCTGATCGAGGCCGATCCGGAGGGCTATCTGAAAGGAGTGATGGGCACCCGCAGCGCGGGCCTGGCGCCCTTTCCACCAGAGGTGCTGGCCGAGTACCTGCGCTGTCTCAGCCTGCCAGGTACGGCCCGTGGCATCTGTGAAGACTATCGCGCCAGTGCCGGCATCGACCTGGCCCATGACCAGGCCGACCTGGATGCCGGTCGCCGCCTGGAACTGCCGCTTCGAATACTCTGGGGTGCGGAAGGCACCGTGGGCCGCTGTTTCGATCCCCTCGCCGAGTGGCGCCAGGTAGCCACCCAGGTCAGCGGCCGGGCCTTGCCGGGTGGGCATTACCTGGCAGAGGAGTTGCCGGAGCTGGTGTTGGAAGAGGCGCTGGCGTTCTTCGCCTGAGGCCGAGGAGCCTTGCCCTCGGCGATTGTTCCACCGGCCTTCAGACCAGGCCTAGCGCGCCTGTGCCAGGGCCGGCAGCAACTGCTGGTCGATGGCCTGGCGCACGGCTGGCAGCAGCGCGGCGCTGCCGGACAGCAACTCCTGTATCAGCTGGCGCAGCACATTGGCGCGTTCCGGGGTCAGCGCCGTCAGCGCTTGGCGACTGGCTTCATCCGCCGAGGCCTCGGCCGTCACGTTGAAACCCAGCGCCCGCAAGCGGTCGCGGAAGTCATCCTGGTCGATCAGGTCGGCGATCATCATGGCACTGTCCTCTTGGATTGAATGGTCAGATTTTCCCATTGATGTCGTCGACAGCAAGCCGCTCTGGCGTCGGCGCATAGCCGGATGTCGTTTTTAGGTAGCGTCCCGCCAGCCATCTAGGCAATGTAGGATTATTACGACATAGTGCCTGGACAATCTGCCGCAGGGTCAAGCAGCAGGATCGCCGTTAGAATGGCGCCAATCCTCGACATTTTCAGGTTGTTCGCCACCAGAGCGTAGCAATCGACGGTTACACACTGAGGCCCATCAGGGCGTTTAAACCTCTTCCGTCTCCAGCGGTTGAGGTTTTTTTTTGTCTTCTGATGGGTTGAGCGAGAGCTCAAGGGCTAGGGCAAACCCAATTCCCGCACCAAAAAGACTTCCAGAGCGCGGCGCAAAGCCTCGGCTCGCGCTCCTTTCGCCCTCAGGGCACCGTGCAGCAGGCCCGCCCCCTCCCAGAGCCGGCAAGGCGTACCGGCTGCGCGCAGGGCAGCGGCATAGGCATGGCCATGGTCGCGCAAGGGATCACGGCTGGCCAAGGCGACAAAGGCTGGGGCCAGTCCCGCGAGATCCGTCGCGTTCAGCGGCAGCGCCAGGCAGTCCCCATGATCCTCCGACCGGGGCAGATAGCCGGCCAGGCAGGCACGCCAATCGGCGGCGCTCAGCAAGGGCGCCTCTGCCTGGCGTCTTTCGCTGGGCAATATCCGCGCGGTCAGGGCCGGATAGACAAGCGCCTGGACCCTGGGCTGGGCTTTGCCTTGCTGCCGCAGCGCCAGGCACAGGGCAGCGGCCAGAGTGCCACCGGCACTATCGCCCGCCACCCCCAGCCGGGTCCCGTCCAGCCCCAGTGTGCGGGCTTCGCGTACCAGCCAATCCCAGACTAGCAGAGCGTCCTCCCGGGCCGCCGGGTAGGGATGCTCCGGCGCCAGGCGATAGTCCACCAACAAGACGGCCAGCCCCAGGCGTCGCGCCAGGCGGGCCGCGAGAAAGCCGTGGGAGTCCAGGTCACCGAGCATCCAGCCGCCGCCGTGCAGATAGAGCAGGGCGGGGCGGTCGGTGGCGGATTCCAGCGGCGCCACCAACCGCAGCGGTACTCCACCGGCCCGGTGGTCGCTGACCGCCAATCCCTGGTAGTCCGCTGGCGCCAGGGCGGTGCAGAGCCGGGCATAGGCCTGGCGTTGGGCGGCGATAGCCGGATCGGCCACGGCGAAGGCTTGGCTGGCCGCGACGAAGGCGGCCATGTCCGCCGACAGCGGTGGCTGGCTCATCGCCGGGCCGGTGGCAGGCCGATGACCCGCCCGACGTGCTCCGGCCAGGGCTCGTCGTGCTGAGCCGCCAATCGGGTCGCCAGCCAGTCGTGTACCGCCGGCGCGAAGGGCGCCGACTTGGGGCCGGCCAGGTCGACATGCAGCAGCAACTGCTCGGAGGCCGCCAGCAGCTCGGCCTCGCCTGCATGGTACAGCCCGAAGTGCAGGTGCAGGCGCTTGGCGTCCAGAGCCAGGAACCTCACCCACACCTCCAGCTGGGCGTCCGCCTTCACCTCGTGCAGAAAGTTGAGATGGCACTCCAGGGTGAACAACGAGTGCCCGCTGGCGGCGCGGCCAGCGGCGTCCAGGCCCATGGCGTCCATCAGGGCGTCGGTGGCGTGGCTGAAGATCAGCAGGTAATAGGCATCGCGCAGATGGCCGTTGTAGTCGACCCAGTCAGGGGCGACCGCCGTGCTGTGGATGAGCATGCTGTCCTCCTAGTCCCGGATGCCGTGGCGCGTCTTGCACTCGGCGATGGCCGCCTGCACCGTCAGTAGGCAGTCGTCGCGATAGCGCTCCAGCGCGGCCAGTTCCAGGTCGCCCTGTTGCGCCTGGGTGCCCTCGACCACGGCGTCGATCAGGCCGTCGGTCAACTCCGGCGCCTCCAGGTAGGTCCAGGGCAGCTTCAGCGCCGGGCCGAATTGCTGCATGAAGTGGCGCATGCCCGCCGGGCCGCCGGCCAGGGTGTAGGTGAGGAAGGTACCCATGAACGACCAGCGCAGGCCGGCGCCATAGCGGATGGCGTCGTCGATCTCGCCGGTGGTGGCGACGCCGTCGTTGACCAGGTGCAGCGCCTCGCGCCACAGGGCTTCGAGCAGGCGATCGGCGATGAAGCCGGGCACCTCCTTGCGCACCCGCAGCGGCCGCATGCCCAACTCGCGATAGAAGGCTTCGGCGCGCGCCAGATTGGCCGCCGAGGTCTGGGTCCCGCCCACCACCTCCACCAGCGGCAGCAGGTAGACCGGATTGAACGGATGGCCCACCAGGCAGCGCTCGGGGTGCTCGGCATCGGCATAGAAGTCGCTGGGCAGCAACCCCGAGGTGCTGGAGCAGATCAGGGCGTCGGGCCGAGCCGCCCGGCTGACCCGAGCGTGCAGGTCGCGCTTGAGCTCCAGGCGCTCGGGCGCGCTTTCCTGGATGACATCGGCGCTGGCCACGGCGGCTTCCAGGTCGGTATGGAACGTCAGGCGCTCCAGGCTGGCGCCCGGCGCCAGGCCCAGGGCCTCCAGCGCCGGCCAGGCATTGGCCAGGCGGGTGCGCAGGGCGGACTCGGCACCGGGCGCCGGATCCCAGGCACGCACGTCCAGGCCCCGGGCCAGCGCCCGGGCGATCCAGCCGGCACCGATCACGCCGGTACCGAGGGCAGCGAAGACGGCGCTCATCGGGCACCTCCCAGGTTCATCTTCTGACGCCCTTCGGCCGGGCTGAGAGCCCGCCCGCCCAGCCGCTCGATGATCTGTATGACCCGTTCCACCAGGCTGCCGTTGGTGGCATGGACGCCACGGTCCAGCCAGAGGTTGTCTTCCAGGCCGACCCGTACGTTGCCGCCCAGCAGCATGGCCTGGGCGGCCATGGGCATCTGCATGCGGCCGATGCCGAAGCCGGCCCAGCAGGCGCCCGCTGGCAGGTTGTCGACCATGGCCTTCATGGTGGTGGTGTCGGCGGGTGCACCCCAGGGAATACCCAGGCAGATCTGGAACAGCGGGTCTTCCAGCAGGCCTTCCTTGAGCAACTGCTTGGCGAACCAGAGATGGCCGGTGTCGAAGATCTCCAGCTCGGCCTTCACCCCCAGCTCGGTGATGCGCTTGGCCCCGGCGCGCAGTTGCGCGGGGGTGGAGACATAGATGAAGTCGCCATCGCCGAAGTTGAGGGTGCCGCAGTCCAGGGTGCAGATGTCCGGGCGCAGCTCCTCGATATGCAGCAGGCGGGTCAGCGGGCCGACCAGATCCGAGCCGGGTCCGAATTCGGTGGGCGTCTCGCCCGGGCCGATCTCCAGGTCGCCGCCCATACCGGCGGTGAGGTTGACGATGATGTCGACGTCCGCCTCGCGGATGCGCTCGACCACCTCGCGATAGAGCGCCACGTCGCGACTCGGCTTGCCGGTGGCCGGGTCGCGCACATGGGCGTGCACCACCGTGGCGCCCGCGCGGGCGGCCTCCAGGGCAGCCTCGGCGATCTGCGCCGGGGTAACGGGAACGTAGGGATTGCGGCCTACGGTATCACCGGCACCGGTGAGGGCGCAGGTAATGATGACATCGGTGTTCATGAGTCTTTCCTTGGCGATCAGAGCTTGAGAGCGGCGGGCTGGCCGGCGTAGGTGGTAACGCCTTGCAGGAAGGCGTCGAGGCGTTGCGGATGCTCCTTGAGCCAGGCGCGGGCGGCGTCCTTGGGCGCGGTGCGCTCCAGGATGGGCGCCATCACGGCGCTGACTTCGGCGCTGTCCAGGTGCAGGTTGGTGAGCAGTTGCTGGACATTGGGGCAGCGCTGCGGATAGTCCGCGGTGGTGACCACCGAGACCGTCGCCTTGCCTTCGTCGGGTCCGAAGACGTCCTCGCTGCCGCTGAGGTAGTGCATCTTGATCTGCAGATTCATCGGGTGCGGTTTCCAGCCGAAGAAGACGATCCATTCCTTGCGCTTCTCGGCCCGGCGTACGGCGCTGAGCATGCCCGCCTCGCTGGACTCCACCAGCTGGAAGTCCTTGAGGCCGAAGCGGTTGGTCTTGATCATCTCGGCGGTGGCGCGATTGGCGCCGCTGCCCGGCTCGATGCCGTAGATCTTGCCGCCGAGCTTGTCCTTGAAGCGGGCGATGTCGGCGAAGGTCTTCAGGCCGCCTTCATAGACGTAGTCGGGCACCGCGAAGGTGGACTGGGCATCGGCTAGCAGCGGCGGGGTCAGCACCTTGACCTGGCCCTTGTCGACGAAGGGCTGCACCACTGGCTGCATGGTCGGCTGCCAGTAGCCGAGGAAGACGTCCAGGTCCCTGTTGCCCATGCCCGCCATGATGATCTGTTGCGAGGCGGTGGTCGGCTTGACCGTATAACCGAGGCCTTCGAGCATGACCTCGGCCAGGGCACTGGTGGCGACCACGTCGGTCCAGCCGACGATACCCAGGCGCACGGTCTGGCAACTGGCGGGATCGGCCGCGCGGGCACTGCCCAGGGCGGCGGCCAACAGGCCGCAGGCGAGGAGGGTGGAGCAGAGCGTCTTGGAAGGCATGGCGAACTCCTGGTGGCGGCTTGCTGAGGATGACTGCCGGTGCCTTCTACCCTAGGCGCCTCGCTGGGCGACCATGCGCAGCCCGACGACCGGAATTTGCACCCTGGCGACCTTCTTGCTTGCCGGTAGCCACCGTTACCGCGGAGGCTCCACCCATGTCGCAGTCCTTTGCCTTCCTCCTGCTGCCCGGTTTTTCCGCGCTGGGCTTCATCTCCACTCTGGAACCCCTGCGGGTGGCCAACCGCTTTCGCCCCGGCAGCTACGCCTGGCGCATCCTCGGTCGCGAGGGCGCCGCCGTGACCGCCAGCAACGGCATGTCGCTCAACGTCGATGGCGGCCTCGAGCCCCTGGCGCCCGGCACTACCCTGTTCGTAGTAGCCGGTTTCGAGCCCCTGGCCCATTACGACGACGGCCTCGCCACCTGGTTGCGCCAGGTCGCGAGGCATGGCCATCCCCTGGGCGGCATCGATACCGGTGCCCTGATCCTGGCCAAGGCCGGGCTGCTGGACGGCTACCGCGTTACCCTGCACTGGGAGGCGGTTGCGGCCTTTCGCGAAGCCTGGCCGCAATTGGAAGTCACCGGCGAGCTATTCGAGATCGACCGTGGGCGCATCACCTGCGCCGGGGGCACGGCGAGCCTCGACCTGCTGCTGGAGCTGATCGGTCGCAGCCACGGCAGCGACCTGACGGTGCAGGTCTCCGAACAATTCGTCCTCGGCCGCATCCGACCGCCGCGCGAACACCAGCGGCTACAGGTGGCGCAACGCTACGGCATCGCCAATCGCAAGCTGATCCGCGTGGTGGAGCGCATGGAGCGCCACACCGAGACGCCCCTGGGGACCCTGGAGCTGGCCGCCGGCATCCAGGTGACCCGGCGCCAACTGGAGCGGCTGTTCCGCCTCTATCTGGATACGACGCCCTCGACCTTCTATCTGCAGTTGCGCCTGGACAAGGCGCGCCAGCTCCTGCAACAGGGCGATGCCAGTGTGCTGGAGGTCGCGCTGGCCTGCGGCTTCCAATCCGCCTCCTATTTTTCCCGCTGCTACCGCCAGCGCTTCGGCCTGAGCCCCCGCGATGATCGTCCGCGCCGCGACTCTGGTCGTCTCGCGGCGACCAACGCCTTGTCAACGGTCGAAGTCTTCCCGCTAGGCTAGCCAACACTGGCCCTGACGCTTCTGGTGATACCTCTGTCGTTTTTGTATCCGGTCGCCGGGAACCCCGGGGCTATGCTGGCCTCGAATCGCCGGCACCCGTTCCGGCGCAAGACTTTCGCCGGAGCCCGTCATGAATGCCACCGAACTCCACGCCGACAGCATCGTCATCGACGGGCTGATCATCGCCAAGTGGAACCGCGAACTCTTCGAAGACATGCGCAAGGGCGGCCTGACCGCCGCGAACTGCACCGTCTCGGTGTGGGAAGGCTTCCAGGCGACGGTCAACAACATCGCAGCCAGCCAGAAACTGATCCGCGAGTGCAGCGACCTGGTGGTCCAGGTGCGTACCACCGCCGAGATCCGTCAGGCCAAGGCCCAGGGCAAGACCGGCATCCTGTTCGGCTTCCAGAACGCCCACGCCTTCGAAGACCAGATCGGCTACGTCGAGATCTTCAAGCAGCTCGGCGTCGGCATCGTGCAGATGTGCTACAACACCCAGAACCTGGTGGGCACCGGTTGCTACGAGCGTGACGGCGGCCTGTCCGGCTTCGGTCGCGAGATCGTCGCCGAGATGAACCGCGTCGGCATCATGTGCGACCTCTCCCACGTCGGCTCCAAGACCAGCGAGGAAGTCATCCTCGAGTCCAAGAAGCCGGTCTGCTACTCCCACTGCCTGCCCTCGGGTCTCAAGGAACATCCGCGCAACAAGTCGGACGAAGAACTCAAGTTCATCGCCGACCACGGCGGCTTCGTCGGCGTGACCATGTTCGCCCCCTTCCTGGCCAAGGGCATCGACTCGACCATCGACGATTACGCCGAAGCCATCGAGTATGTGATGAACCTGGTCGGCGAAGACTCCATCGGCATCGGTACCGACTTCACCCAGGGCCACGGCCATGACTTCTTCGAGTGGCTGACCCACGACAAGGGTTACGCCCGCCGCCTGACCAGCTTCGGCAAGATCGTCAATCCGCTGGGCATCCGTACCGTCGGTGAATTCCCCAACCTGACCGAGACCCTGCTCAAGCGCGGCATGCCCGAGCGCACCGTGCGCAAGGTCATGGGCGAGAACTGGATGCGCATCCTCGGCGAAGTCTGGGGCGAATGATCCCGTTGTAGGTCGGCTTGGCCGCAGCGCCGCCCGACACACCTTACCCAACCCCTTTCGATCATCGGGTTCAGCTGCTGCTGAACCCGACCCAAAACCCTTTCTCTGGAGTGCCCCATGGCCAGCCACGCCCCCGAAATGCCCATCCAGGTCGACGACGAAACCGGCGTCTGGACCACCGACGCCCTGCCGATGCTGTACGTACCCCGGCATTTCTTCGTCAACAACCACATGGGTATCGAAGAAGTCCTGGGCGCCGACAAGTACGCCGAGATCCTCTACAAGGCCGGCTACAAGTCCGCCTGGCACTGGTGCGAAAAGGAAGCCGAGTGCCATGGCCTCCAGGGCGCCGCGGTGTTCGAGCACTACATGAAGCGCCTGTCGCAGCGCGGCTGGGGCCTGTTCGAGACCCAGAAGCTCGATCTGGAGACCGGTTACGCCGAGGTCAAGCTCAAGCATTCGGCCTTCGTCTACGTCTACGGCAAGGTCAATCGCAAGGTCGACTACATGTTCACCGGCTGGTTCTCCGGTGCCATCGACCAGATCCTGGCCGCCAAGGGCAGCGCCATCCGCACCGTGACCGTGCAGGAATACAGCGGCTCCGAAGAGGGCCATGACGAAGGTCTGTTCGTTACCCGTCCGCTGTAAGCCATCCCGTAGGGTGGACGCCGGCCCGGCCGTGCCCACCCCAGCGACACCCCAGAGTAAGAGTGCAGCCCAGACTGCGCACTAGCCGATCGAGGAGAAGGTCATGGCCTTCGAAGCAATGTTCCAGCCGATCCAGATCGGCAAGCTCACCATCCGCAACCGCGTGCTCTCCACGGCCCATGCCGAGGTCTACGCCACCGATGGCGGCATGACCACCGAGCGTTACGTCAAGTATTACGAAGAGAAGGCCAAGGGCGGTATCGGCCTGGCCATCTGCGGTGGTTCCTCGGTGGTCGCCATCGACAGCCCCCAGCACTGGTGGAGTTCGGTCAACCTCTCCACTGACCGCATCATTCCGCATTTCCAGAATCTGGCCGATGCCATGCACAAGCATGGCGCCAAGATCATGATCCAGATCACCCACATGGGTCGGCGCTCGCGTTGGGATGGCGGCCACTGGCCGACCCTGATGTCGCCGTCGGGTATCCGTGAGCCCGTGCACCGCGCCACCTGCAAGACCATCGAGCCGGAAGAGATCTGGCGGGTGATCGGCAACTTCGCGCAAGCTGCCAGACGCGCCAAGGCCGGTGGCCTGGATGGTGTCGAACTGTCCGCCGTGCACCAGCACATGATCGATCAGTTCTGGTCGCCGCGCGTCAACAAGCGTACCGACGAGTGGGGCGGCAGCTTCGAGAACCGTATGAGATTCGGCATGGAGGTGCTCAAGGCCGTACGCGCCGAAGTGGGCGACGACTTCTGCGTCGGCATGCGTATCACCGGGGATGAATTCCACCCGGACGGCCTGTCCCATGACGACATGAAGCAGATCGCCAAGTACTACGCCGACACCGGCATGCTCGACTTCATCGGCGTGGTCGGCTCGGGCTGCGACACCCACAACACCCTGGCCAACGTCATCCCCAACATGACCTATCCGCCGGAGCCCTTCCTGCACCTGGCCGCCGGCATCAAGGAAGTGGTCAACGTCCCGGTGCTGCACGCACAGAACATCAAGGACCCCAACCAGGCCACCCGGATCCTCGAGGGCGGTTACGTCGACATGGTCGGCATGACCCGCGCCCATATCGCCGACCCGCACCTGATCACCAAGATCAAGATGGGCCAGGTTGACCAGATCCGTCAGTGCGTCGGCGCCAACTACTGCATCGACCGCCAGTACCAGGGCCTGGACGTATTGTGCATCCAGAACGCCGCCACCAGCCGCGAATACATGGGTCTGCCGCACATCATCGAGAAGTCCACCGGGCCCAAGCGCAAGGTGGTCATCGTCGGTGGTGGCCCCGCCGGCATGGAAGCCGCTCGCGTTTCCGCCGAGCGCGGCCATGACGTCACCCTGTTCGAGAAGCAGGAGCAACTCGGTGGCCAGATCACCCTGGCTGCCCGCGCCCCGCAGCGCGACCAGATCGCCGGTATCACCCGCTGGTACCAGCTGGAGCTGGCGCGGCTGGGTATCGATCTGCGCCTGGGTACCGCCGCCGATCCGGCGACCATCCTCGATCTGCGCCCGGATATCGTCATCCTGGCCAACGGTGGCCATCCCTTCCTCGAACAGGTCGAGCATTGGCACGCCGCCGACGGCCTGGTCGTCAGCAGCTGGGACATCCTTTCGGGCAAGGTCGAGCCGGGCAAGAACGTGCTGGTATACGACACCATCTGCGAATTCACCGGTATGTCCGTGGCCGACTACCTGGCCGACAAGGGCTCCCAGGTGGAAATCGTCACCGACGATATCAAGCCGGGCGTCGCCATCGGCGGGACCACCTTCCCGACCTACTACCGCAGCATGTATCCCAAGGAAGTGATCATGACCGGCGACCTGATGCTGGAAAAGGTCTACGCCGAGGGCGACAAGAAGGTCGCGGTGCTGGAGAACGAATACACCGGTGCCCGCGAAGAGCGCGTGGTGGATCAGGTCGTCATCGAGAACGGCGTGCGTCCGGACGAGGGGCTCTACTACGCCCTCAAGGAAGGCTCGCGCAACAAGGGCCAGATGGACATCGAAGCCCTGTTCGCCATCGAGCCCCAGCCGGCGCTCGGCGAGACCGGCAATGGCTACCTGCTGTATCGCATCGGCGATTGCGTGGCCCAGCGCAACACCCATGCCGCCATCTACGATGCCCTGCGCCTGTGCAAGGACTTCTAAGACACGCCCCGTGAGGGTTCGCAACGTCCGGTCGGCACGGACAGCCCCCTCTCCCTGGGGGAGAGGGTGGGGTGAGGGGGCTCAGCTGACGCCTTGGCGTGAACTCAGCCTCCTCATTCCAGCTTTCTCCCCAGGGAGAGGGGGTGATCCGCCGCTACCCGAGGTCCCGTAGGGAGACTCGCAATGCTCGACACCATCCTCCCCATCCTGCTCTTCGCCGCTCTGGCGCTCACCGTGATCGGTGCCGTGCGGCGTTTCAGTCTCTGGCGGCAGGGCCGTCCCGCCCAGGTCGACTGGGTCGGCGGGCTGCTGAAGATGCCGCGCCGCTACCTGGTGGATCTGCACCACGTGGTCGACCGCGACAAGTACATTTCCAAGACCCACGTGGCCACCGCCGGCGGTTTCGTCCTGGCGGCGCTGCTGGCCATCCTGGTGCACGGCTTCGGTCTGCACAGCCGCGTCCTCGGTTGGGCGCTGCTGGCGGCCACCGTCTGCATGTTCACTGGTGCCCTGTTCGTCGCCAAGCGCCGCCGCAACCCGCCGGCACGGCTGTCCAAGGGTCCCTGGATGCGCCTGCCGAAGAGTCTGCTGGCCTTCGCGGCGAGCTTCTTCATTGCCACCCTGCCGGTCGCCGGCATCCTGCCCCCGGACTTCGGTGGTTGGATTCTCGCCGCTGTCCTCGCGGTCGGCGTAGCCTGGGGCGTATCCGAACTGTTCCTCGGCATGACCTGGGGCGGCCCCATCAAGCACGCCTTCGCCGGTGCTCTGCACCTGGCCTGGCACCGCCGTGCCGAGCGCTTCAGCACCCCGCACAACGCCAGCCCGGCGCGTTCCAGCGGCCTCAAGGCGCTGGATCTGAACGATCCCCAGGCCCCGCTGGGGGTGGAAAAGCCCGCCGACTTCACTTGGAACCAACTGCTCGGCTTCGACGCCTGCGTCCAGTGCGGCCGTTGCGAAGCCATGTGCCCGGCCTTCGCCGCCGGCCAGCCGCTCAACCCCAAGAAGCTGATCCAGGACATGGTGGTCGGCCTCAAGGGTGGTAGCGATGCCCATTATTTCGGCTCGCCCTATCCGGGCAAGCCGGTGGGCGAGCACGCGGGCGGTCCGCACCTGCCCATCGTCGCCCGTCAGGGCAAGGCCCTGGTGGATGCCGAGACCCTCTGGTCCTGCACCACCTGCCGTGCCTGCGTCGAGGAATGCCCGATGATGATCGAGCACGTCGATGCCATCGTCGACATGCGCCGGCACCTGACCCTGGAGCGCGGCGAGACGCCGAACAAGGGCGCCGAGGTACTGGAAAACCTCATCGCCACCGACAACCCCGGCGGCTTCGCCCCGGGTGGACGCCTGAACTGGGCGGCCGACCTGGATCTGCCGCTGATGAAGGACAAGGGCCAGGCCGAGGTGCTGTTCTGGGTCGGCGACGGTGCCTTCGACATGCGCAACCAACGCACCCTGCGCGCCTTCGTCAAGGTGCTCAAGGCGGCCAAGGTGGACTTCGCCGTGCTCGGCCTGGAAGAGCGCGACAGCGGTGACGTGGCCCGTCGCCTGGGCGACGAGGCGACCTTCCAGCAGTTGGCCAAGCGCAACATCGAGACGCTGAGCAAATATCGCTTCCAGACCATCGTCTCCTGCGACCCCCACAGCTTCCATGTGCTCAAGAACGAATACGGTGCCCTGGGTGGCAACTACCAGGTCCAGCACCACAGCACCTTCATCGAGACACTGCTCAGCCGCGGCACCCTGCACCTGGGCCAGCATGCCCTGGCCGAACAGGGTGCCACCATCACCTATCACGACCCCTGCTACCTGGGCCGCTACAACGGCGAGTACGAGGCCCCGCGCGCCGTGCTCAAGGCGCTGGGCATCGCGGTCAAGGAGATGGAGCGTTCCGGTTTCCGTTCGCGTTGCTGTGGCGGTGGCGGCGGTGCTCCCATCACCGACATCCCCGGCAAGCAGCGGATTCCCGATATGCGCATGGTCGACATCAAGGAAACCGGCGCCGAGCTGGTGGCCGTGGGTTGCCCCCAGTGCACCCTGATGCTGGAAGGCGTGGTCGCCCCACGCCCGGAAATCAAGGACATCGCCGAGCTGGTGGCCGAGGCCATTGTCGAGGCACCGCTGGACAGCAAGCCTGCGGCTGCGCGTCGGCCGGTCGCGGAGGCCCTGTCGTGAGCGGGCGTCGGGGCCCCCTCATCCTAGCCCTCTCCCCGAGGGGAGAGGGGATGATCAGGTGTGCCAGACAAGTACCGGTGTTCACCGCTTTTACCCCCTCTCCCCTCAGGGGAGAGGGCTGGGGTGAGGGGGCCAGCAAGCCCATCGCCCAACATTCCTACACGGAGCGCCCCGCATGAGCATCATTCGTCGCGACCCGCGCCGCGAGTGGATCGCGCGCAACCGTCTGCATCCCCTGCATGCGAGTATCGCCAGCAGCGCCGATGCCGAAATCCGCTGGATGGGCCCCAACGGCCTCGTCCGCAAGAATCCCCATGCCGCCGCGGCGGGCTTCGTCGGCCCCCAGGGCCTCAAGCGTATCGACCGCAGTGGCGCCCAGCAGGGCGGTGGCCGGCGTGGCGCGGCCCAGGCCGTGGAAGAACAACTGCCGCTACACCAGATCGCCGAGCCGGCCTTCTACATCGCCGTGGTCCCCGACCTGGTCAGCGGTCGCCTGACCGCCCACGATCGCGACCTGCTGGGC
The DNA here is from genome assembly GCF_006384975.1 of Pseudomonas oryzihabitans. Taxonomy (NCBI): domain Bacteria; kingdom Pseudomonadati; phylum Pseudomonadota; class Gammaproteobacteria; order Pseudomonadales; family Pseudomonadaceae; genus Pseudomonas; species Pseudomonas oryzihabitans. The sequence continues at coordinate 3,522,077 of NZ_CP021645.1, read as the reverse complement.
CTGGCCCGGCAACTGGCCGGTGCCGAAGGCGCCGTGCTGGCCGTGGTCTTCGGTGAGGTCAAGGAAACCGCCTTCGACACCGCCGGCGTGGATCGCCTGCTGCATCTGGAGGGCGAACAATTCCAGGGCTATGCACCCGAACAACGGGTCCTGGCCCTGCGCGCGGTGAATGGCGAGTTGCAACCGCGTCACTGGTTGCTGCCCGACAGCCGCAGCGGCGGCGGTGAACTGGGTCGGCGCCTGGGCGCGGCCCTGCACGAACGGCCGGCGACTCGCGTCTGGCAGGTCAAGGACGGCGTGGCCACCGGTCGTGCCGGTGCCGGTCGCCAGGATCTGCAACAACCCCTGCCACGTCTGGTGCTGGCCCTGCCGGAGTGCGCGGAGCCGGTCGGCGAGACGCGTCACGAAGTGCTGCCGGTACAGCTGAGCGGCAGCGTCGCTCGCCATCTGCCGCGCATCGAGGATCTCGGTCCGGTAGCGGTCGACCCCATGCAGATTCCCCTGGGCGAAGCCGAATTCATCCTCTCGGGAGGCAACGGCATCAGCGACTGGAACCTATTCCACAGCACCGCCGCCATCCTCGGCGCTACCGAGGGTGCCTCGCGGGTGGCGGTGGACGACGGCCATATGCCGCGCAACCGCCAGGTCGGGGCCACCGGTACCTGGGTCACCGCCCGGGTCTATCTGGCCGTGGGTATCTCCGGTGCCGTACAGCACCTGCAGGGTATCGCCAGTTGCGACAAGGTCATCGCCATCAACACCAATCCGGGTTGCGACATGGTCAAGCGTGCCGATCTGTCGGTGATCGGCGATGGCGACGCCATCCTCGCGGCGCTGGCGCAACTGGTCGAGCAACAGCGCGCAGGAGGATTGCAGGATGTCGCTTGAGCAGAAGCTGCCGTCACTGGACGGCGTGAATGTCGTGGCCCTGGTCTCCGTCGGTGCCCATCCCACCTCCGGGCGGGCGCGGCGAGCGGAGCAGGATGCCCGCGCCGTAGAACTCGGCCTGCGTCTGGTCGGCGAGCGCCTGCGCGTACTGCATGCCGGTGATCCCGCCGAGGAAGCTCTGCGTGGCTACCTCGGCATGGGCGTGCCGGCCTTGCACGTGCTGGAGCAGCCGGCGAGCGCCGATGCCCTGCCAGCCCTCGGCGACACCCTGCGCGAGGTCGGTGCCGGCCTGGTGCTGACGGGTAGCCAGGCGGAGACGGGCGAGGGCTCCGGGCTGTTGCCCTATCTCCTGGCGGAAACCCTGGGCTGGCCCCTGGTGGTCGGCCTCGCCGCGGTGGAAGCCGTGGAAGGTGGTCAGGCGACCGTGCTGCAAGCCCTGCCGCGTGGTCAGCGCCGTCGACTGCGGGTGCGCCTGCCTTTCGTCGCCAGCGTCGACAGCGCCGCCCCGGCACCCCGGCAAAGCGCCTTCGGCCCCGCCCGTCGTGGCGAGCTGCAGGTGGAGACCACCGAGGTGGTGCAGGACAGCCTGTTCGAAAACGGCGAACTCCAACCGGCCAAGGCGCGCCCCAAGCGCCTCAAGGTGATCAAGGCCAAGACCGCTGCCGACCGCTTCAAGGCCGCCACGGCCAAGGCGTCCGGCGATGGCGGTCAGGTCCTCAAGGATCTGGCTCCCGAAGCCGCGGCCGCCGCCATCCTCAAGGTGTTGCGCGAGGAAGGCGTGGTGCGCTGACGCGTTTGCTCCCTCTCCCTCCGGGAGAGGGCTGGGGTGAGGCAGACCCTTGGCACCTGAGCGACAGTGGAAAAGGCTGCGCCGTTTTCCACGCTACGGTGCTACCACACCTCGCAGGACCCGCAGGTTGGGCTGAGCCCTGCGAAGCCCAACGATCCCACCTTCAGCGCCCCTCAGTGCGCCTCGTCCCAATTGCCACCCACGCCCGACTCCACTAGCAGCGGCACGTCCAGCTCGCCGGCGGCGCTCATCAGCGGTAGCAGGCCTTCGCGCAGGCGCTCCACCTGGTCTTCGCGCACTTCCAGTACCAATTCATCGTGCACCTGCAGGATGACTCGGGCGTCCAGGTCCGGGGTCGACTGCAGCCAGCCGTCCACGGCGATCATGGCGCGCTTGATGATGTCCGCCGCGGTGCCCTGCATGGGCGCGTTGATCGCCGCCCGTTCGGCGGCACGGCGTAGACCCTGGTTCTTGGAGTGGATGTCCGGCAGGTACAGCCGGCGACCGTAGAGGGTCTCCACATAGCCCTGATCCACCACCTGGGCGCGGGTGCGCTCCATGTAGGCCAGCACGCCCGGATAGCGCTGGAAGTAACGGTCGATGTAGGCCTGGGCCTCGGCGCGGCCAACGCCGATCTGCTTGGCCAGGCCGAAGGCGCTCATGCCGTAGATCAGGCCGAAGTTGATGGCCTTGGCGCGCCGGCGGTCTTCGTTGCTGACCTCTTCCAGGGGCACGCCCATCACCTCGGCGGCGGTGGCGCGGTGCACGTCCAGATCGTTCTGGAAGGCGTGCAGCAGGCCCTCGTCCTGGGCCAGATGGGCCATGATGCGTAATTCGATCTGCGAATAGTCCGCTGCCAGCAGGCGATAGCCTTTAGGGGCGACGAAGGCCTGGCGGATACGGCGGCCCTCGGCGGTACGGATCGGGATGTTCTGCAGGTTCGGGTCGCTGGAAGACAGCCGGCCGGTCGCCGTCACCGCCTGGTGATAGCTGGTGTGGATGCGCCCGGTGCGCGGATTGATCTGCTGCGGCAGCTTGTCGGTGTAGGTGCTCTTGAGCTTGCTCATCTGCCGGTACTGCATGAGCACCTTGGGCAGCGGGAAGTCCTGGTCGGCCAATTCCTGCAGTACCGCCTCGGCGGTAGAGGGCTGGCCGGAGGCGGTCTTGCTGACGATGGGCAGGCCCAGCTTGACGAAGAGGATCTCGCCCAGCTGCTTGGGCGAGCCCAGGTTGAATTCCTGGCCGGCCAGCTCATAGGCCTCCTTTTCCAGGGCGATCATCTTCTCGCCCAGCTCGCGGCTCTGGACCCCGAGCAGCGCTGAATCCACCAGGGCGCCGTTGCGCTCGATGCGTGCCAGCGTCGGCACCAGGGGCATCTCGATGTCGCGCAGCACCGACGCCAGGCCAGGCACGGCTTCCAGCTTGGGCCAGAGGGTCTCGTGCAGGCGCAGGGTGACGTCGGCATCCTCCGCGGCATAGGGGCCGGCCTGTTCGATGGCGATCTGGTCGAAGGTCAGCTGCTTGGCGCCCTTGCCGGCGATGTCCTCGAAGCGGATGGTGCTGTGGCCCAGGTACTTGAGTGCCAGGCTGTCCATGTCGTGGCGGGTGGCGGTGGCGTCCAGCACATAGGATTCGAGCATGGTGTCGAAGGCGATGCCCTGGATCCTGATGTCGTAGCGATCCAGCACATTGAGGTCGTACTTGCCGTGCTGCATCACCTTGAGCTTCTTGGGGTCTTCCAGCAGCGGCTTGAGCGCGTCCAGCACTCCTTGCAGATCGAGCTGGGTCGGCGCGCCCATATAGTTGTGCGCCAGGGGCACATAGGCGGCCTGGCCTGGCGCCACGGCGAAGGACAGCCCCACCAAATCGGCGCGCTGGGCATCGATGCTGGTGGTCTCGGTATCGAAGGCGAAGCAGTCGGCGGCTTGCAGCCGTGCCAGCCAGGCGTCTAAGTCGGCCTGTTCCAGCACGGTGTCGTAGTGGGTCTCCACCTGGGTGGCAGCGTCATCCTCGGCCAGCGGCAAGGGCGCGCCCTTGGCCTTGGTGTCGCGGATCAGCTCGTCCAGCCAGGATTTGAATTCCAGCTCCTGGTAGAGCGCCATCAAGGCCTCGACGTGGGGTTCGCCGACGGTGAGTTCCTCGAAGGTCAGCTCCAGCGGCACGTCCAGCTTGATGGTGGCCAGCTGGTAGGACAGATAGGCCTGTTCGCGATGCTGGTCCAACTTGGCGGCCAGGGACTTGGCGCCACGCAGGGGTAGGGCGGCTACGGCCTCGAGATTGGCATAGAGGGTGTCCAGGCCACCGCCGATGCCGTTGAGCAGGCCGGCAGCGGTCTTCTCGCCCACCCCGGGGACCCCGGGAATGTTGTCGATCTTGTCGCCCATCAGCGCTAGGTAGTCGATGATCAACTCAGGACCGACGCCGAATTTGGTCTTCACCCCTTCGACGTCCAGCACGCTGCCACTCATGGTGTTGACCAGGGTGACGTAGGGGCAGACCAACTGGGCCATGTCCTTGTCACCGGTGGAGATCACCACTGGGCGCTCGGCGCTGGCGCAGTGGCGGGCGAGGGTGCCGATGACGTCGTCGGCTTCCACACCTTCGACCGCCAGCAGCGGCAGACCCAGGGCGCGGATGCAGGCGTGCAGCGGCTCGACCTGGCTGCGCAGATCGTCGGGCATGGCCGGGCGCTGGGCCTTGTAGTCGGCGAAGAGTTCGTCGCGGAAGGTCGGGCCCTTGGCGTCGAAGACCACCGCGAAGAGGCTGTCCGGATACTGGCGACGCAGGGAGAGCAGCATGTTGAGTACGCCCTTCACCGCGCCGGTCGGCTTGCCGGTGGAAGTCATCAGCGGCGGCAGGGCATGGAAGGCGCGGTAGAGATAGGAGGAACCGTCCACCAGGACGAGGGGGGCGTGGCTCATGGTCAGGACCTTTGGCAGGGAGGCGCGGGACGTCTACGGCTGGGCTCGACGACCAACCGGGGCGGATCTAGAATCGACCTATCGTCCCGTTCAAAAGGTCAAAGGTTATCATGGGTGCCCGTCGCTTCCTGCTTGTCGCGCTCCTGCTGGCCCCGTTGGCGCATGCCGCCGAGCCCCTGCCGCCCGGTGAAAAGCCCCTGCCTGACGAGATCAAGGTGATTCGCTACCAGGCCGGCGACCAGACCATCGAAGAGACGCGGATCCGCGGTGTGTTGCAGTCCACCCGGGTCATTCCCAAGCACGGCGCGCCCTACGAGTTGGTGCCAGCCGATGGCAGCAGCACCGCCGCTAACGACAAGCCGACCCTGCACGTCCCCAGCTGGCGCCTGTTCAGCTGGTAGGCGCAGGGCCTCTGGACCGGTAAACTGCGCGCCGCTCGCACATTATCCCGCCAGGCCCCGCCATGTCCGTCTTCACGCCCCTCGACCGTCCCACCCTCGAAGCCTTTCTCGCGCCCTATGGCCTGGGCCGGCTGCTGGATTTCCGGGGTATCGCCGAGGGCTCGGAAAACACCAACTACTTCATCAGCCTGGAAGGCGGCGAGTTCGTCCTGACCCTGGTGGAGCGCGGGCCGGTGGCGGAGATGCCGTTCTTCATCCAACTGCTCGACGTCCTGCACGAGGCCGACCTGCCGGTGCCTTACGCGGTACGTACCCAGGACGGCGAAGCGCTACGCCAGTTGGCCGGCAAGCCGGCGCTGCTGCAGCCGCGGCTGGCCGGTCGTCACGAGCGCGCACCCAATCCTCATCATTGCGGCGAAGTCGGTCATTTGCTGGGGCATCTGCACCGGGCGACGGCCGGCGCGCAGCGGATCGAGCGCGCCAGCGATCGCGGCCTGCCGTGGATGCTCAGCGAGGGCGAACGCCTGGCGCCGACCCTGGACGAGACGGCCCGACCGCTGCTGGAACGGACGCTGGCGGAAATCCGCAGCCTGCTGGCGGAACAGCCGGCGCTGCCCGAGGCCAACCTGCACGGCGATCTGTTCCGCGACAACGTGATGTTCGATGGTCCCCGTTTGTCGGGTGTTATCGACTTTTACAACGCCAGCTCCGGCTGGATGCTCTATGACCTCGCCATCACGGTGAACGACTGGTGCTCCAGCGAAAGCGGCGCGCTGGATCTGCCACGGGCGCGGGCGCTGCTGGCGGCCTATGCCGCGGATCGCCACTTCACGCCCCGTGAAGCCGAACTGTGGCCAGTGCTCTTGCGCGTCGCCTGCGTGCGCTTCTGGCTGTCGCGGCTGATCGCCGCCCAGGCCTTCGCCGGTCAGGACGTGCTGATCCATGATCCGGCTGAATTCCAGCAGCGTCTGGCGGCGCGTCAGCAGACCGTCCTGGAATTGCCGCTGACCCTGTAGGGCCAGGTTCCACGTGGAACGCGCCGAGTCCCTCCTATCGCTACAGCTGTAGCCTGCGCTCCAGGACGGGTTGCGGCTGTCCTTGCCGCTGCCACGTTACCTTCGCCTCGATCAGGCTGCCTGGGGCGGCGCCTAGCCGATTGTCCACCGGACACCCATCGCCCTTGGCTTCACCGGCCTGACGAGTATGGGCGACGCCGGCCGGGCCGTGCATCTCCACGACGAGTTCGTAGCTGAGGGGTGCGGCTTCGCCGGCAAAGCACAGTTGCAGCCGAGCGCCCGCCGCCTGGGGTTGCAGCTCCAGGCTGGCACTACCCAAGGCCCCTCCTGCCAACGGCAGGAAGGCCAGCAACAGCCAGGCGCTCCTGTTCACCGCTGGTTGATGGTCGCGCTGTTGCCGAAGCCGTTCTGCGAGATCCGCGCGCTGTCGTTGTAGCTGTTGAAGTTGGCCGAGGTCTGCAGGATGGTCGCGCGGTTGCTGTCGCCACGCTGATCGATGGTGGCGGTGCTGTAGGCGCTGTTGGTGTCGAGGCGTGCCTCGTTGCCATTGCCGTTCTGCACGATACTGGTGGTGTTGCTGTCGCCCTGGACATTGAAGCTGGCCAGGTTGTCGTCACCGATGGAGCTGCCGGTGCTGTGGTTACCGCGACCCGACTGGTCGGCCTTCAGCTCGTTGCGGTTGCCGTCCTGGGTGAAGGACAGCTCGTTGAACTTGCCGGAAGCGACGGCGGTGGCCAGGTTGCCCTGGCCGCGCTGGGTCAACTCGGCCACGCCACCAGGATAGCCCTGCTGGGTCAACTCGATACGGTTGTCAGTGCCTTGCTGGGTAAGGGTGGCCACGGCGCCATCGCCGCTCTGGTCGACGCGCACCTGGTTGTTGTCGCCGTTCTGCTCCAGGGTCAGCTGGGCGCTCGAGGCGACCTGGGTCAGGGTGCCGCTGTTGCTGCCCATGGAGGTGACGGTGGCCTGGTTGCCGAAACCGTCCTGGGTCAGGCTGTGTACGCTGCTGCCGGCCTCCTGCCGCAGGTTCGCCACGTTGCCCTGGGCATAGCCGTAGACATCGCCGCCCTGGGTGATGGTGGCGGTGCTGGCGCCGGTCTGCACCACGCTGATCTGGTTGCTTTCACCCTGCAGCTGGTAGAGGGTCGCGCTGTTGCCGGCACCACTTTGGTCGAGGGTGATGGTGCCGCTGTTGCCGTCCTGCTGGAGGGTGGCAGAGCTGTTCGCGGCGAGGGCGGTGCCGGCGATCAGGGTCAGCGTCAGGACGGCCAGGGGCCTGAGTGGAAACATCGGGTCGATCTCCTTGAGTGCCATCAGCGGTACTGCCGTACCACCATGTTCTGGTTGCTTCCGTACTGGACGATGCGGCTGGACAGCCCCGAGCCGTACTGTTCGATGCGGGCATTGCCCTGGACGCCCAGCTGGCGGATGTCCGCCAGGTTGCCGCTGCCGACCTGCTCGATGGTCGCGACATTGCCGTAGCCACCTTGCTGGATGATGGCGGTCAACTCACTGCCGTCCTGCAGGATGCTGGCTTCCTGGGCGGCGCCGCGCTGGGCGATATGGCCGCTGAGCGCAGTGCCACGCTGGTCGATGAGCGCCTGGTTGCCGGCACCGATCTGCAGGATGGTGGCGGCGCGTTGTGCGGTGGGCGCCTGGCCCAGATCGCCGGTTTCCATCAGGTCGGCGGCCGACACCGTGGCGCTCAGGCCCAGCGCCAGGGCGAGGATCACGGCGAGGCCGTCGAAGGGGCTGCGTATGGCTGTCACCGTCATTGCATGGATTCTCCGCGAAGCATTGTCCGGAGCCGCGTGGCCCATCGCTATCGCTCCAGGGAGTGAAACCCGCCCGACGCCAGGCTTAAGCCCTAGCGCCGGATCGGTTCCAGGTACTTGGTCAGGGCCGGATCGCGGGCGTCGCGGCCGTCGGCCACCAGCCACAGACGCCGCTCCACGCCCTGGGCGATCAGGTGGGCGACGGCCGCTTCGATGGCCGAGAGCACGCATAGCTGCGCCGGCTCGTTGGTGGTGTAGCCGGACTCGGCTTCGAGCAGCCGCTTGAATTCGATGAACTTGAAGACGCCTGCCTGGCGACCGATGGAGTAGATGGTCTTGGAAGTCATGACATTGGCCAGCACCCGACCGCTACGGGTGTCGATGGCGCGCAGATTGACCGTGACCTGATCCACCCGGTACTCCTCGGATAGGCCGATACCCAGGTAGCGCGCCCCTTCGCCACCGCTGCGGACGTTGGTGTCGTAGGCCACCACGCCGCCTTCCAGGAGCAGGTTGGCGGCCTGCAGCGAGGGCAGTGCCTGCTGCAGATTTTCCGGCAGGTCGGGCTTGTTCTGGGTGGCGCGGATGATCTTGCGCTCGGTCAGCAGATTTTGCAGGCCTTCACGTTCGAGCACCACGAACCAGCCGCTGGCCTGCAGGGCATCCACCAGCATGCTGCCGGCGCCCTGGGTGACCGCGGTGGAAAAGGAGCTGGCTGGATTGGGTTTGTATTGCCCGGTCTGGTCGCGAAAGCCATAGACGGCCGCCACCAGCGGGCCCTTGGGCGGCGGCAGGGCCAGCAGGTCGTAGTAGGTCGAGGCGCGTGGCGTCAGGGTCGGGGCGGCGTGCTGTTCGGCGGGCATGGGATCGTGTACGCAGCCGGCCAATACGAGGGCGGCGGTCAGCGCCGCCGCCAGGGAAAAGGCGTTCATGGGAGGCATCCGTGCTCAGGGTTGATTGAAGCCGTTGACGGAGATTTCCGAAATCTCGCCGGTGCCGCGATCGGTGATCTGCACGGTGAGGTTGCCGGAGTCGTCGATGATGTTGACGATGAACTGGTCGGTGGAGAGCGAGCCGGAATTGCCGTCCTTGATGTCGGTCAGCACCTGGGACAGCAGTCGCGATTCCAGCTGGCTGGTGAAGCGCTCCAGGGCCGACTGGCTGCTACTGCTGCTGCGCAGGTCCGGGTCCTTGTGGCGATCCTGGGCGGTGGCGTTGTTCAGCAGGTAGGTGCCGTTGAGCGGATTGCCGCCAAAGGACGGATTCACCGGGGTGTAGACCAGTTCGGTCGCCCACGCTGGCAGCGTACCCAGCATCCAGGCCAGGGGCAGGGCTCTCCAAGCGTGCGCCTTCATAACTCGTCCTTTTCCATGTCGAAGTTGTCCTGCAGCAGGTTTTCCAACCGCTGCCGGGTGATGCCCTCGCGGACCTGGTCCGCGGCGGCGTAGGCGGCCTCCTTGAGGTCGCTGTTGCCCGGGGGGATGAACTGGCGATAGAGCAGCCGCTGTTCGTACTCGACCCACACCAGGCTGCCCCAGCGCGCCGAGGGGCGCTCGCGCACCACCAGATTGAAATCCAGCTCGGTGGTGTCGGTGAGGCGGTCGGCGAACTGGCGATAGAACTCGTGACCGAAGCGGGAAATGGTGTTGTCCACCAGCAGGCCTTGGATGATGTCGCCCTCGGCGCGGGCCGCTCCGGTCGCCAGCAGGCCGAGCAGCAACCAGGCCGCTTTCATCACGGCAGATCCTGGCCGGCGTGAAAGCGCAGCGCCGCCTCGGCTCTATTGGCGGCGCCAGTCTTGCGCAGCAGGTTGTGCATATGGCTCTTGACGGTATGGGTGCTCAGGCACAGTGCCTGGCCGATGGCGGCGTTGGACAGACCGCGGCCTACCAGGCGCAGGATCTCCCGTTCGCGGCGGGTCAGGCCATCGGCGGCGATGCTGGGCCGTTCGCGGGAGCGGCGCAGCAGGTGGGCGAGAATGCCGCGCGGCAGCCAATCCTCGCCAGCCAGCAGGGCGCCCAGGCCCTGCAGCAGTTGTTCCCGGCTGGCCTGGGGCGCGAACACGCCCTGGATGGCGGGAAAGCGTTCGACCCAAGGCAGGGCCTGTTCGACGGTGGCATTCAGAAAGGCCACGGTGACCGCCGGCACCAGGCCTTCCAGCCAGCGCTCGAGTGCTGCTTCCGGCACACTGCCGAGGTCGACCAGGATCAGGCTGGCGTCGTCGACCTCGGCCAGTTCGCTGACACAGCAGAGTTCGATGCCGTGCCGTTCTTCCAGAAAGGGTTTGAGCAATTCCGCCAAGAGGACGTTTGCCGTCGTCAGGCGAACCTTTCTCGCAGGTTCCGTGCGCATGTCCATATATGCTGCCTCATCGTCCGTTGCGCGAACGCTGAGACAAATCGCGCGGGGCGACAAGAAAAAACTGATCGATTTTCAGCGGCTTGATGGCTCTGTGGACCGCTTGGCAGATTGCCGTCGGATTGGCGCTTCGCTGCTAGCTCCAAGGGATTAGCTCCAAGGATTGAGCCGCAATGCCCCAGGTGGCGGGGCACTCGGATCGCTCAGCGGGTCAGGGTGACCTTGCGCAGGTGACGTGGCTGGTCCGGGTCCTGGCCGCGCGCTTCGGCCAGCAGTGCGGCCATGCGGTAGAAACTCTGGATCGCCAGCAGACCGTCGAGGTCGGGGTGCCCCGCGGTGGCGAGTGGCAGATCACGCTCGGCGATGTCGTCCGGGGCGGCCAGCAGGACCCGGGCACCGCGCCCGCGCAGATCCTGCGCGAGTTGCAGCAGACCGGGCTGCTCGGGGCCGCGTAGGGCGAAGATCAGCAGCGGATAGCCACGCTCCACCAGGGCCAGCGGGCCATGCTGCAACTCGGCGCCACTGAAGGCCTCACCTTGCAAGGCCGAGGTTTCCTTGAGCTTGAGCGCGGCCTCCTGGGCGATGGCGAAGCCCGGCCCCCGGCCGACTACCATGCAGCGCTCGGCGTCACGCAATACCGGCAGCGCCGAGGCCCAGCTGAGTTCAGCGGCGCCATCCAGGGCATCTGGCAGGGCCGCGCCGGCGGCGAGTAGGGTTTCGTCTTGCTGCCAATGGCCGATCAACCGGGCAGCGGCGGCCAGGGTGGCGATGAAGCTCTTGGTGGCGGCGACGCTGCGCTCGGGCCCCGCCTGCACGCCGATGGCATGGCGGCAGGCCTGGGCCAGGGGCGAGTCGATCTCGTTGACCAGGGCAGCGGTACGGGCGCCGTAGCGATCCAGCGCGGTGAGCGTCTCGATCAGGTCGGGGCTGCGCCCGGATTGGGAAAAGCCCAGGGCGAGCTGGCCTTCGACGCGCAACGGCGCCTGCCGCAGGGTGACCAGCGAGGGCGGCAGGGACAGCACCGGCAGACCCAGGTGGGCCATGGCGAGGTAGGCGAAGTAGCTGGCCGCATGGTCGGAACTGCCGCGCGCCACCGTGAGTGCCAGCTGTGGTGGCTTGGCCCTGAGGTCGGCGGCCAGCTCCGCCAGGGCCTGGTCGATGGTCGCCAGTTGGCGAGTGACCGCCGCACCGCTGGCGGCGGCTTCTTCAAGCATGAGCGAAGTCAAAGGGGGCTCCCGCGGATAGCGCCTGATGGCTCCCACTCTGCCATCCCTACCCGCTATCGACCAGCGGACCTTGGTCGGGCGGCAGTCGCGCCTGGGATCAGTCGGCTTCGTCCGCCGCCCCACCGGTGAAGTGCAGGTCATGCTTGCGCAGCTTGTCGGACAGCGTCTTGCGCGGCAGGCCCAGGGCCTCGGCGAGGCTGCGCAGGGAGGCGTGGGGTTTGGCCAGTTCGCGCTGGATGAGATCGCGCTCGAAGGCTTCCACCTGCTCGCCCAGGCCGGCCATGGCCGCCGCCGGGGCTGCGGGCGCCCCCGCAGACGCCGCTGGTGACGGCGAACTCATGGGCGCCAACGGCGCATAGGCACCGTGGTCCAGGGCCAGCTCCAGGCCCAGGGCGAAGCGCTCGGCGGCGTTCTGCAATTCGCGTACGTTGCCCGGCCAGCTATGGGCGATCAGGGCGGCGCGCTGTTCGGCATCGGGTTCGCGCACCGGCGTGCCGTGGCGTTCGGCGGCGGCCAGGGCGAAGTGACGGAACAGCGGCAGGATATCTTCGCTGCGCTCGCGCAGGGCGGGGATGCGCAGGGTGGCGACGTTGAGTCGGTAGTAGAGGTCGGCGCGGAAGCGACCCTGGTCGGCGGCCTGGCGCAGGTCTTCCTTGGTGGCGGCGACCACCCGGATGTCCAGGGGTATCTGCAGGTTGGAACCCAGCCGCTCGACCTTGCGCTCCTGCAAGAGGCGCAGCAGCTTGACCTGGACATCCAGGCTCATGCTCTCGATCTCGTCGAGGAAGAGGGTGCCGCCGCTGGCGTATTCGAACTTGCCGATGCGACGCTTCTGGGCCCCGGTGAAGGCGCCCTGCTCGTGGCCGAAAAGTTCGCTCTCCACCACGGATTCGGCAAGGGCGCCGGCGTTGATGGCGACGAAGGGGCCATCGCGGCGGTTCGACAGGTCGTGCAGGGCGCGGGCCACCACCTCCTTGCCGGCCCCGGTTTCGCCATGGATCAGCACATCGGCCTGGGTCGCGGCCAGGGCGCCGATCTGGTCACGCAGGCGGGCGATGCCCGGGGTCTGGCCGATCAGGCGGGTCTGCAATTCCTGCCGCTCGGCCAGGGCCAGGCGCAGGCTGCGGTTTTCCAGCACCAGATGACGGGCGCCCAGGGCGCGCCGCACGCTGTCGATCAGGGCGTCGTTGGCGAAGGGCTTTTCGAGGAAATCATAGGCCCCGGCGCGCATCGCCTGCACCGCCAGGGGTACATCGCCATGGCCGGTAATGAGCACCACGGGCAACTCGGCATCGCGCTGGTGCAACTGGGCCAGCAACTCCAGGCCATCGATGCCGGGCATGCGGATGTCGCTCACCACCACCCCCGGCCAGTCGCGCACCCTGGCCATTTCCAACTCGCGGGCGTCGGCCAGGGCCGTCACCTTGAAGCCGGCCAGGTCCAGGGTTTGGCTCAGGGCCAGGCGCAGATGGGCGTCATCGTCGATCAGCAGGATCTGGCTGGCGGGGTCGAAGGGGGGGAGGGCGCTCATGACAAGAAACCTAGATTGATGGGCTGCGCGGTCAACCGCGGACTTCTTCCTGGGGCACGGAGGCGACACCCGGTTTGCCATGCAGCAGATAGAGGCGCACCTCGGCACCGCCATCGACATGGTTGGACAGGTGCAGGTGGCCGCCAAGGGTGCGTAACAGGTTATCGCAGATCGCCAGGCCGAGGCCGAGGCCCTGGGCGGTGGCCTTGGTGGTGAAGAAGGGTTCGTGGGCGCGGGCCAGGGCTTCGCTGGAGAAGCCCGGACCGTTGTCTCTCAGGATCAGGGTCACGCCGCGCTCGTCGAGACTGGTGGTCAGCCAGAGCCGCCGGGTGCTGGTCTTTTCCGCCAGGGCATCGAGGGCGTTGCTGAGCAAGTTGCTGATGATCTGCCGCAAGCGGGTTTCCCCGGCCTGTACCCACAGCGGCGCATCGGGCAGGTCGCGGATCAACTCCACCTGCATGGCGCGGCGCCGCGCGGCGACCAGGGCCAGGGCATCTTCCAGGGCACCTTGCAGCACCACGCTTTCCGGCGCACGCCGGGCGCCGCGGGCATAGGCCTTGAGGTGGGCGATGATGTTGGCCATGCGCGTGGTCAATTCGCCGATCAACTTGAGGTTGCTGCGGGCATCGTCCAGCCGATCATGATCGAGCAGCACGGCGGCGTTTTCCGTATAGCTGCGGATGGCCGCCAGCGGCTGGTTGAGTTCGTGGCTGATGCTGGCCGACATGGTCCCCAGCGCCGACAGCTTGCCGGCCTGCACGGCTTCGTCCTGGGCGCGCATCAGCTCGCGCTGGGCCTGTTCGCGATCGTGCACCTCCTGCTGCAGCCTGGCGTTGAGCGTCTGGAGGTCGCGGGTGCGTTCCTCCACGTTCAGCTCCAGGTCGCGCTTGGCCCGGGCATCCAGCGCCAGACGCTCGATGAAGTGGCGGCGTCTCAGGGTCATCACCACCAGCAGCAGGAGCAGTGCCAGCAGGGTCGCCGCGCCGACGTAGAGGGCGCTGCGCACCTGGCGCTCGACGATTTCCCGCGGCGCCAGGATCTGCGCCGTCCAGCCCACCTCGTCCAGGTTGCGGGTCTGGGTCAGCCAGTTGCCCGGTACCAGGGTCAGAGGTGCCGGGTCGGTGGTCGGGTAGGGACGGTTGGCATTGACCTGTTCGCGCTGGCGTTCGTCCAGCGGATGGGTGGCGCGGAAACGCCAGGCGTCGTGGGAGGTGAGGATGACCACGCCCAGGTCGTCGGTGACCAAGAGCTGCTCGGGTGCGTTACCCCAGAGCTTTTCCGCGCTGTCCAGGTCCACCTTGACCACCACCACGCCGGTGGCGCGCTCACCGTCGCGCACGGCCGCGGCGAAGTAGTAGCCGCGCTTGCTCGAGGTGGTACCCAGGCCGAAGAAGCGCCCTGGCTGGCCCTGCATGGCGGCCTTGAAATAGGGACGGAAGGAGAAGTCGCGACCGATGAAGCTGTCCGGCTGCCGGAAGTTGGAGCTGGACAGACAGATGCCGTCGTCCTGCATCAGGTAGATGACGTCGGCACCGGTGCGCTGGCGGATGTCTTCGAGCATCCGGCTGGCGGCGTCTTGGGCCGCGCGATCGCCCGGTCGCTCCAGGGCATTGCGCAGCACCGGCAGATCGCCGAGCAGGTCCGGCAGCACCTCGTAGCGTCTCAGGGTGCCCAGCAGGTTGGCGACGTACAGGTCCAGGGTCTGGCCGTTCTGCTCGGCCAGTTGCGCCTCGTAGTAGTGCTGGGCGGCGTAGCGCAGCGGGACCAGCAGCAGCGTCAGGCCCAGCGCCAGGAGCAACAGGCTGCTCCAGCGGGGTCGCTTGGGGAGGTGAGGGCTCTTGGGCATGCGCGGGTACGGTAGAGGGACTGGCTGCATTATGCCCAAGGCCGAGTGGCGGCGAAGGGCTTGCCGACTGTTAACGCGTTGGCAGTCGTTTGAAATATCTTGTTACCAATGGGCTCGGCTGTGGAAAGGGACACGGTTTTTTCCCGCGAAAGCCGGCTAACTGGCCTGGCAATCAGCCAACGAAGGAGTGACTTCGATGAAAAGCACCACCCTCTGCCTGACCCTTGCCGGCCTCCTGGCCACCTCTGCCGCCTTCGCCCAGACGGCGCCGGCCGATCCTGCGCCGACAGCGGGCGCCGCCACGAGCAGTCCCGCCAAGACCGGCAAGCAGGCGACGACCCACCACAAGAAAGTCGTCCACAAGAAGGCGCACAAGGCCAGCAGCAGCGGCAGCTGACCTGCGGTGCGGCACCTCCCGGGGTGGGAGGTGCCCAAACAGGAGTGAATCCGCTGTCGAGGAGACCTCCCATGCGCAAGATCCTGCTGTTGCCTACCCTGATTCTCGGTGTTGGCCTGTCCGCCGCGGCCCTGGCCCAGGTCAGTCCGACCAATCCCCCCGCTACGCCGACCCACCCCGATCACAGCAGTACCCACGGTATGGAAAAGGCACCGAGCACGGGAGTGGGCGCCGCCGACAACGGCGCCAGCGCCGGTTCGGGCAGTGATACCGGGAGCGACCATGTGAGGAAGCCCAAGACCAAGCACCAGGATCACTAAGCTTTGTCTGAAAAGTGCCTACGCTCGGTCATGCGGCGTTAAAAATCCGTTCGGAATGCTCATTTACCACTCGTAAACTCCGCTTCCTCACGAATTTTTGCCTTGCCTGACCTTCGCTCGGCGACTTTTCAGACAAGCTTAGGGCGGGCTCGCCCATTCCCCTAGGGAATGATCCGATGAACAAAGATCGCTTGAGTGGTACCGGCGGGCGTGTCGAAATCGGTTTCTAGCCTGAACCAGGAGCCGCTCCCATGACCGCCGCGCCGCTACTTTCCCCGGATCTCATCCGGACCCGCTTTTCCCAAGCCATGTCGGCGATGTACCGTCAGGAAGTCCCCCAGTACGGCACCCTGCTGGAACTGGTCGCCGAGGTGAATGCCGGGCAACCGGGCTTCGCCCAGGATTCCGCGGAGCGGCTGGACCTGGAGCGCCATGGGGCCATCCGCGTCGGGACGGCCGCCGAACTGGCTACCCTGCGTCGACTGTTCGCCGTGATGGGTATGCAGCCGGTTGGCTACTATGACCTGAGCGTGGCCGGAGTACCCGTGCATTCCACGGCCTTCCGCCCGGTGGAGCCGGCGGCCCTGCAGATCAACCCCTTCCGCGTCTTCACCTCGTTGCTGCGTCTGGAGCTGATCGAGGACGCCGAATTGCGCCAGGTGGCCGAAGGGGTATTGGCCGAGCGGCGTATCTTCACGCCGGGCGCGCTGGAATTGATCGAACGCGCCGAAGCCCAGGGTGGCCTCACCGACGCCGAGGCCGACGCCTTCGTCCAGGAAGCCCTGGAGACCTTCCGCTGGCACCGCGAGGCCAACGTCGACGCCGGCCTCTATCAGCGCCTGCACGACGCCCACCGGCTGATCGCTGACGTGGTCTGCTTCAAGGGCCCGCACATCAACCACCTGACCCCCCGCACCCTCGACATCGACGCCGTCCAGGCCAAGATGCCCGCTCGTGGTATCGCCCCTAAGGAAACCATCGAAGGCCCGCCCCGCCGCCAGTGCCCCATCCTGCTCCGCCAGACCAGCTTCAGGGCGTTGGAAGAACCCATCCTGTTCCAGGGCGAGGTCCAGGGCTCCCACACAGCGCGCTTCGGCGAGATCGAACAGCGCGGCGTAGCTCTCACCCCGGCCGCCCGCCAGCGCTACGACGAACTTCTGCAGGAGGTGCGCCAGCGCAGCAAGGCTGCCGGCAGTGATTACGCGACCATCCTGTCCGAAGTGTTCCAGGATCTACCGGATGACTGGGACGAACTGCGTCGCCAAGGCCTGGCCTGGTTCCGCTATCGCGCTGCGGCGGCTAATCACCCAGCCATGGATACCGCCGATCCCGACGCCCTGATCGCCGCTGGCCAGCTCATCGCCGATCCCATCACCTACGAAGACTTCCTGCCGGTCAGCGCCGCCGGCATATTCCAGTCCAACCTGGGTGCCGGCAGCCAGCAGGAATACCAGAGCGGCGGCAATCGCGCGGCCTTCGAGGCGGCCTTGGGCGCACCGGTGCTCGATGAGATGGCGTTGTACGAGCGGCAGCAACGCGAATCCCTGGGTGCCGCCCTGGCTGCCCTCGGCCGCCCCGCCTAGAATGACGGCTCCCGCGTCGGCGGCCAGCCGCCGACGCCCGTCTCCGGCAGGCAGCAACGATGTTCACCAAACTCGATCCGACCGACTGGCAGCTCATCCACCTGCTGCAACAGAACGCCCGCGCCTCCAATGCCACCCTGGCCCGTCAACTGGGCCTGGCCCGCACGACCGTGGTCACCCGCCTGGCGCGCCTCGAACGCGAGGGCATCATCCAGGGCTACGGCCTACGCCTGGGCTCGGAGTTGGAACAGGCTGCCGTTCGCGCCTACTGCGCCATCAGCGTCCTGCCGCGCAGCACCGCCGGCGTCATCCGCGCCCTGGAAAAGATGATCGAGGTCGAGGAAGTCTCCTCCGTCAGCGGCCAATTCGACTACCTGGCCTTCCTGCGCTGCACCACCCACGAAAAGCTCGATGAGCTACTCGACCGCATCGGCAATCTCGAGGGGGTGAAGCAGACGCAGACGTCGATCATCCTGAATCGGAAGATCGATCGGCGGGGCGGGGCGGGGGCTCCCTAAGCAGGCTCGGTCAAGATTGTCGGCTACGGTATTCAGCGCTGCCTTTGATTGCTGTGGCGACATCGTCCAGCGTCATGGCACCGCTGGTTACCTGAGATGTCCAGGTGTTCAGACCGCCGCTGTCGGCGTCTCGGCCCAGATAGCTTTGGTACAGTTGTCGAATGGAAGTCTTGGCATAGGCTATGCCTTCCGGACTGCTGGCGATGGCTGCCTTGACAGTTGCTATTCCCATGCTGCCGTTAGTGACTTGCTGCAACCAATAGCTCAGCCCCGCCTGGTTGGCGTTACGACCTAGATAGGCTACGTAGAGCTGGTTGAGCGAGGCCTGCAGGTTGCCCTGATATTCGGTGCTGCCAATAAGAGCGACTGCTATGGCGTTGGTGGTCATGACACCGCTGCCCAATTGACCTGACCAGTAGTTCAGGCCAGCGGTGTCGGCGCTGCGGCCGAGATAGGTCTGATAAAGCTTTTCGACCGATGTGCGATTCTGGTACTCCGCGCTATTCATGATGGTGTTGATGACACCGGCCAAGGTCATGCTGCCATTGGCCAGTTGAGCGGACCAATAGGTTAGCTCTGCCTGATCGGCCTCGCGTCCCAGGTAGTCACGATAAACACCGGCAATGGTGGTTGCATAGGATGAACTGTCCGCTGCTGATTGGGCCTGATTCGTAGCGGAAAGCGGACCTATTCGCGTACAGCTGGATTCATCGAGATAGGCTTTTAACGTTGCCCATTGAGGCCGCTCGACTCCATTGATCGGCTCCACGGAGAGATTGCAATTAGCCCAGCCCGGCCCGGCTGCCCAGTAGGTTGCCGGAATGCAATTCTGCTTCAAGTAGGCCAGCATCCGGGCCATGATGACATTCTAGCGCGGATCGCTGTCTGGAACGCCAAACTCACCAATCATGCCGCGCTTGCCGTTCTTCTTGAACCACTCCACGAAAGGTTTGACCCGCTCTAAGCCGTAGTCATCAGGATAGGCACTGGCACTGGTCACCGTATAGTTGCCGCCGCCGCCATCGAAGTAGGTATGCGCCTGGAAAATCAGATTGTTGGCCGGATCCTTCAAGCCCAGTAGTGAATCATTCCACTGCGGCCAGCGAGTTGCCTCAGACCAACCGTTGCCCTCGATCATGATCGGCCGAGTCGAATCGACGGACCTTACTCCGTTGATTCCGTACTGGGCTGCTGCTGACCATTGGGCTACCGCGTCGTGCGGTTCGTTCATGATGTCATAGGCGTAGAGCGAGGACTGAGCGCTCCAGCGTTGAGCGATCCGCGTCATGACATCTTGATGGTGAGCATAGGAGACGTTGCCCGTACCTATCACCACGCCGCGATAGCGCATGTAGTTTTGCAGATCCAGAATGATCTTCATGCCGTATTTGTTGGCATAACCGAAGGTTCGGTCGATCAAGCTCGCGTAGGTAGGGTCCAGCGCGCCACCCAGTGTCGGTTGCAAGCGCTCCCAAATAATGGGGAAGCGAATCAACCTTACTCCGCGAGCACTCCACTGACTGAAGTAAGCCTCCACCGGGAAGATTTAGTGGGTGCCATTGACCCCTGGAAGGGCCTGGCCCGCGAAGCCGGCACTTGAAAGATTCAGACCGACCAAAGGCATAGCCTCGGCATGGGCCTTCTCTGCTTTGCCGAAAAGAGCGTAACTGGAAATCAGCGATGCCAGTGCGAAGGTGAACAAGCGAGAGGTAAGGGCTTTCATCGGTGCCGGTCGCCATGGCCAGAAGGGGACGCGGAGCGGGAGCCAGCACCGATGAGCGAGTTAGCCTCAGGCGGCAGGCTCCTTTGTCTCCGAGCTTGTGGCCCTGATATCTGAAGATCTGGCGAATTCTTTAGCGATAGGCGATGAGTGGACCTTAGCACTGGGTCGAGGGATTGCTGGTGCGTATGAAATTGCACCTGTGGACTTGGGGGCCGACTCTACCCGCAGCCAAACTGGCCTATAACGTGTTTCCTGATGGACTAGGTCGCCAACGGCTGGCAGCACCTAGACCGGATGACGAGAAGCTTCGGTAGCGTTTTTCCGGCATGGAATGGCTGTGTTGGGCTTTCTGGAGGGTACCAGAAACCTTGTGGCCGCCTGTCCGGTCTGAGCGACCGCGAATGCTACCGATCAGAGCTTTATGGCTATCTCAAAAATCGTTGTTCGTGAGACCTGTGACGCTCAAACCTGTAGACTCTCGTCCTGTTTGCGTGCAGGGCAGCGCGGTTGGAGCCAAGATGACTCGCTCGGTGCCCGGGGCTCGTGCCGTTCCACCTCACCCTGGCGATAGATAGTCTCCGATTCATGTGTGACCTAGCTTCAGTCTCCATCATGCTGATCGTGATATCGGCTACTCGCTCTAGCCCTTACGGGGCGCGCGCCCAAAGACGTCTGTCTGACTATCCCGGCGCTAGATCGGCGGCCTGCCCAAAGGTTTCTGCAAGACATTCATTGCTGGCGGTCGTAAAAACTCATACGGCTGCCTGGCGCGTTTCGCTCAGGTGCTCAGGTGGCGAAGCTCTTACATTCTGGTGTGCTCTATGAGTCGAGCATCGTCGGCCAATCGAATTTTTGCGAAAACGCTTCGTGCTCAGTATGGGCGTTTGTCGCTACAAGTGAAGGAGTAGAAATGGGTGGTTTACTGAAAAGCATCTATTTGTATAGAGGTTTCATAATGTCCTCTATACGTAATGAGTTTGTCAGCAGATTTTCTAGAAGCCGTCTGGGCGGAGTATGGATGGTAATTCATCCTCTGGTACAGGTCGCAATCTATGCGCTGATCCTTTCCAATCTACTGGCCGCGAAGTTGCCGGGCATTGACAACAAATATGCCTATGCCATGTATCTGATGGCCGGTATTCTCGCCTGGACCCTGTTTTCCGAAATCGTCGGTCGTTGTCTCACCGTCTTCATCGACAACGGGGGTCTCATCAAGAAGATGCGCTTCCCGAGAATTACCCTGCCGGTCATCGTAGTAGGGTCCTGCCTGATCAATTATGCAATCCTGCTCGTGTGCATCGTGACCGTCTTTGTGCTGATGGGAAATCGGCCGGGCTTGGAGATTTTCTGGATTCTTCCGATGACGGTATTTGTCGTCGCACTGGCCGTGGGAATAGGTTTGTTGCTCGGCGTGCTCAACGTTTTCGTACGAGACATTGGTCAGGTAGTACCCATTCTCTTACAAGTGCTTTTCTGGTTCACGCCTATCGTCTACCCGCTGAATGTCATCCCAGAGGGCGTAAAAAATCTAGTCTCTTACAATCCTATGTACAAGATCGTAGGCGGATATCACGATATTCTCGTTTACGGACAGGTTCCCGCCATTCAAGGGATGCTATCCGCTTTTCTGATTTCTGTGGTTCTGATGGCGCTTGGCGTTTTCGTGTTCAGACGCGCAGCGCCTGAGATGGTGGACGCGCTATGAGTCTCATGCAGGTTTCCGGAATAGGTAAGGCCTACCGCAACTATCGATCGGAGTGGCAAAGATTTGCTCGCTGGTTTGGCATGAAAACTGTCCCTGCCGAAGAAGTGTGGGTATTGAAGAATGTAAACTTCAGTATCGAAGTAGGACAGGCGATTGGAATTGTCGGCCAAAATGGTGCAGGTAAGTCGACGCTACTGAAGATGATTACCGGAACCCTCCAGCCTACCGAGGGCACCATCAAGGTGAATGGCCGAATCGCTGCCATCCTCGAATTGGGAATGGGCTTCAATCCAGAATTGACGGGACGACAAAATGCCTACCATGCGGCCGGCCTCATGGGGTATTCGGCGGAACAGATTCGCCAAGCCATGCCTGAAATATACGAATTCGCCGAAATTGGTCATTACTTCGATGAAGCGGTAAGAACTTATTCGAGCGGCATGCAAATGCGCGTGGCTTTCGCAGTAGCTACCGCGTTTCGCCCGGAAATTCTTATCGTGGACGAAGCGCTGTCGGTAGGTGATGCGTATTTCCAGCACAAAAGTTTTAATCGAATCAAGGAGTTTCAAGAGCAGGGTACGACCCTGCTTATCGTCTCGCATGACCGAGCTTCGATACAGGTCTTGTGTGATCGTGCCATTCTGTTGGAAAAAGGTACTGTCATAAAAGACGGTGGGCCGGAAGAGGTCATGGACTTCTATAATGCGCTGATCGCCGAGAAAGAAAACAGCACAGTGCAAATCAAACAAATGGCGGACGGTAGAACTCAGACGGTTTCGGGAACTGGCGAAATAACGGTCGAGGAAATAGCCATACTGAACGATGCAGGAATGCCCATCGAATATGTAGACGTAGGGCAGCCTGTCATTTTGAGAGTCGTAGCCAAGGCTCATCAAGATGTTGAGCGGCTGGTGTTGGGTTATGGGATCAAAGATCGGCTCGGTCAGGTCATGTATGGCACCAATACTCACCTGAAGGATCAGGCGCTTGAGAATGTAAGAGCGGGCGAGCGTGTAGAGTTCAAGATCGTCTTTGATATGAATCTCGGGCCTGGTAGCTATTCTATTCAGACCGCGCTGTGCAGCACGGATACCCATCTGGTCAACAATTACGAGTGGCGAGACATGGCATTGGTATTCAATGTTATGAATGTCGATAAGGATCACTTTGCCGGCTGTGCCTGGATGGATCCGGTGATAGAGGTGACCGTGGCATGACGTTTGTCTCCTACGCGCAAAACTTCGAGGACGTCCTACTGTGGCGTGCCTTGAAAGACATCAAGCACGGTTTCTATATCGACATCGGTGCCCAGGATCCGATTGTCGACTCGGTTAGCTTGGCTTTCTACCAGCATGGTTGGCGTGGCGTGCATGTCGAGCCCACCCCGCAATATGCCGAACGGTTGAAAGAGCAACGCCCCGACGAGACTGTGGAGCGTCTGGCCATAGGCTCTTCCGAAGGCAGTCTGACGTTCTTCCAGATTCCTGATACCGGGCTCTCCACCGCGGATGCTGAAATTGCCAATCGCCATCGGGCGGCTGGTCGTTCAGTCATCGAAACCCAGGTGGAAGTCCTGGGCTTGGACGGTCTGCTCGATCGCTATGACTACAAGATCGTGCATTGGCTAAAGATCGATGTAGAGGGTTTTGAAAAGCAGGTGCTCGAAAGCTGGAAGTCTTCCCCGGTCAGGCCCTGGATATTGTTGATTGAAAGCACCGCCCCTGGAACCCAGACGCAGACCCATCAAGTCTGGGAGCCCTTGATATTGGAAAAAGGCTATCGCTATGCCTATTTCGACGGACTGAATCGCTATTACGTTCACGAAAAGCGCTCCGAACTCCTTGACCATTTTCAGCTGCCAGTCAGTATTTTCGATGAATTCTTTCTCAGCGGAACGGCGTCGCAACCCTACTGCGACCTGCTCAAAGGCCAGTTGCAAGATCTTGGCGTCGAGCGAGATCTTTTGCGCTCCCAGTCTGAGCAGCAGGGGGCCGACTTGCTGGAAGCGCGAGCGCGCATAGAGACGCTTGCGCTGGAGGTGCCCGCGCTGGATGCACGTGCCTTGGCAGCCGAGGCCGCTAAGGCGGATCTTTTGAAAGTCACTGCCCAAGTGACCTCCGATTTGGAGCAAAGCGAACAAGAGAAAGCCCTGCTGACCGAACGGCTCAACGAATCGCTAAGTAACGCCCATCACTGGTGGCTGCGTGCAGTTGATGCCCAAGTCCAGGTAGAGGCTATCCACGCCAGCAGCTCTTGGCGGCTGACTCGTCCCTGGCGCTTCTTGGGTAGACAGAGGCATCAGATGGGCGCCGGCTTTCTGCGAGGAAGTCTGACGGCCCGTTCATCGGCGAAGGCGATTCTGCGCAAACCCCTGACCTGTGGTCTGGCTTGGCTGAGTCGCCATCCGCGCTTGTTGGAGATGCTCTCGTCAGGACTACGCAAGGCGCCTTTTCTGCATGGCGTGACGCGCAAACTTTATCGACGCTTCGTTGCCAGCCCTGCGTCGCCTGCTCAGGCTCCACGTCCTTGCGACATCGATAACACGCCGCCGGACCAGGATGAGCTTACTCGTGGAGCTCGGCACGTTCTTGCGCAATTGGATGCCAGGCAAGGTTCGAATATTAAGGATGTCGGCTGATGCGAATAGTCATAGATTTGCAAGCTGCGCAGGCCGAAAACCGCAAGCGTGGTATTGGACGATATGCGTTGTCCTTGGTCGAGGGTCTCATCAAGGCTGCCGGAGAATACGAAGTCATTTTGATGCTTTCGGATGCCTTCCCTGAGACCGTCATGCCGCTAAGGAAGCAATTCGGTGCGCTGCTGCCCGCAGAAAACCTACGCGTATGGACGGCGCCTAGACATACCGCTTTCCTCCACGAAGATACGGAGCAGCAGCGACAGGCCGCTGAGCTGGTGAGAGAAGCATTCATTGTCAGTCTCGATCCCAGCGTGGTTCTGGTACTTAGCCTGTTCGAGGGTTTGGTGGATGACGCCGTCACCAGCATTGGTCTGTTGGACAGGTCCATACCCACGGTAGCTGTGCTCTATGATCTCATTCCGCTGATCAACAGATCCGTTTATTTGGAAAACCCGAAGGTAGAGCGCTGGTACGAAAGCAAGCTGAATCACCTGCGAAGAGCTGCGCGGGTACTGTCGATCTCGGACTCTTCCCGGCGCGAGGCACTGGATTTTCTTGGCCTGCCGCCAGATAGCGTCGTCAACATCGCCACGGCCGCCGATGCCGGCTTCGTGCCTCAGCAGCTAGCCGATGATGTACGGGCGCCACTGCTGGAGCGCTACGGCCTCACGCGGGAATTCCTGCTCTATACCGGCGGCATCGATCATCGTAAGAACATCGAGCGTCTGATCGAGAGCTACGCCAAGCTGCCTAAGGCCGTTAGAAATACCCATCAATTGGCCATCGTGTGTTCGATCCACGAACAGGACAGGGTGCGCCTGGCAAGTCTGGCCAAGCGCGTGGGCCTGGCCGTTGATGAGCTCGTTTTCACCGGGTATGTCCCTGAGGCAGACCTGGTCGCGCTTTACAATGTTTGCAAGGCGTTCGTCTTCCCCTCCTGGCATGAAGGCTTCGGCTTGCCAGCGCTCGAGGCGATGAGTTGTGGCAAGGCCGTGATCGCGGCCAATACCTCGAGTTTGCCCGAGGTGGTAGGGCGAGCCGATGCGCTCTTCGATCCTTATGACACCGATGCTATGGCTCGGAAGATCGAGCAGCTTTTGGTAGACGTCGACTTCCGTAGCGATCTCGAACGCCATGCACTAAAGCAGAGCCAGGTCTTCTCATGGGCAGCCACAGCAGCTCGCGCTTGGCAAGCTATTGACTCGCTGATCCAAGAGCAGAAAAAGATCCCGCGGCAAGTTAATTACGTGCGGCCTCGCCTGGCGTATTTTTCACCGTTGCCGCCCGAGCGAAGTGGTATCAGCGACTACAGCGCCGAGCTGATTCCCGAATTGAGTCGGCATTACGAGATCGATCTTATCACCGATCAGCCTGCCATCGTTGGGGCTGCTATCACTTCCATCTGCTCGGTTCGCTCAGTGGACTGGTTCGCGCGGCACGCTGGTCGCTACGATCGCATCCTCTACCATTTCGGCAATTCGCTGCTGCACGAACAGATGTTCCCCTTACTGCAGCGTTTTCCGGGGGTCGTGGTCCTACACGACTTTTTCCTGTCAGGTGTCGTTGCCCATCTTGAAGCTCATGGGCTCGTGCCCGGCCTCTGGGTGCAATCGCTGTATCGCTCGCATGGCTATACGGCGGTACAGCATCGCTTCACAGCGCAAGATACTGCGGATGTCGTCTGGCAGTATCCTTGCAATCTACCGGTGCTGGAAAACGCTTTGGGCGTGATCGTGCATTCCGATAGTTCGCGGCGTATGGCAAGGGATTGGTACGGCAATCCGGCAGGCGCTGACTGGTCAGTTATTCCTCTGCTACGTGAACCTGCGCGGCAAGACGGAAAAAATCGGAACGATATTCGCCGCTCCTTGGGGTTCGCCCAAAATGACTTCATCGTCGCGAGCTTTGGCTTACTAGGTCCGACCAAGCTCAACGACCGGTTGCTGGACGCCTGGAATCGATCTTCCCTGTCGAAGGATCGGTCCTGCCGCCTGGTCTTTGTGGGCGAAAACGCTGCCAACGAGTACGGGCGCAGCGTTAAACAAAAGATTGCGCAGAGCGGCAACCCAAAAAACATTAAGATCGTTGGCTGGACCGATGCAGCCGTATTCAAGAGCTATCTGAGCATCGCCGATGTGGGGGTTCAACTTAGAACGCTTTCGCGTGGGGAGACCTCGGCTTCTGCCCTGGATTGCTTGAATTACGGTATTCCGCTGATCGTCAACGCCAATGGTAGTATGGCGGATCTGCCTGACCACTGCACGATGAAGCTCGCCGACGACTTCACCGACGAGGCTCTTACCGAAGCGTTGGAGCGTTTGTGGCAAGACGCCGGGTTGCGGCAATCGTTGGCGACCGGCGGCCAGCAGACCGTACATCAGGACCACGCACCCCGAGAGTGTGCCGACCGCTATTGGCAAAGCATCGAGCGCTACTACGAGCGTGGCAATGCAGTAGGCAAGTTGGCGGCTCGACTCGCGCAGTCGGACATCGCCTCTGCAAACCTGCGTATCGACATTGCTCGTTCCTTCGATTATTCGCATCGCTCGCCTTATCACCAGCGACAACTTCTGGTTGATATTTCCGAACTTATTCAGCGTGACGTGGGTAGTGGAATCCAGCGTGTCGTGCGCGGCATCCTGGGCGAATGGATGCGTAATCCGCCCGCTGGAATACGCATCGAGCCGGTTTACGCGACAATCGGCAAGCCCGGTTACCGATATGCTCGGCGCTTCACATTGAAGTTTCTTGGCTGTCCTGATACGGACCTGCAGGACGATCCGGTGTCCGCCAAGATCGACGATGTGTTCTTCGGATTGGATCTACAACCAATCGTCGTACGCGAGCAAGAGAGCTATTACCAGGCCTTGTATCGTGCAGGCGTACGACTTTCGTTCCTGGTTCACGACCTGTTGCCCATCACGATGCCCGAGTGCTTTTTGCCTGGTGCCTCGGAAATTTTCCAGCAATGGTTGAGAGTTGTAGGTCAATTCGATGGCTTGGTCTGCGTTTCTGCGGCTACTGCGACAGCGGTCCGGAAAGTACTGCCGACGCTTGGATTTGCGGAGGAAAATTTTCCGAGTCTATCCGTTTCTCACAATGGTGGCGACATCGTCAATTCTAAGCCTACCACTGGTCTGCCGCACGATGCCCCACAGCGGTTGGCTACAATACGAGCTGCAGCAAGCTTTCTGATGGTAGGTACGTTAGAGCCGCGGAAAGCCCATGCGCAGGTCTTAAGTGCGATGGAGCACCTGTGGCGCGATGGGCAAAACGCTATCTTAATTATCGTTGGCAAGTCGGGCTGGATGGTCGATGGACTAGTAAAGCGACTCACCGTTCACCCTGAGCTTAATCTACGACTTTTCTGGTTCGACTCTATCAGCGATGAATATCTTGAGTGTCTTTATTCGAACAGTAGCGCACTCATAGCAGCATCACTCGATGAAGGCTTCGGCCTACCGCTTATAGAGGCCGCTCAGCACGGGCTGCCTGTTGTTGCGAGAGATATTCCAGTTTTTAGGGAAGTTGCGGGCGAGTACGCTTACTATTTCGAGGCTCAAACTGCCTCAGAGCTTGCTACGGCGCTTGCTGAGTGGATCCGGTTGAAGGAAGAAAATAATTTGGTAATGTCCCAGAAGATGTCTTGGCTTACCTGGGAAGAAAGTGCAAAAAACCTAATGCAAATTGTACTTGGAAAAGCGACATATAAAAATGGACCTATTGGTTCCAAGTAGGATGTTAGTATGCGGTTAATTTTACTTGACTGCTATCGGAAAAGAGGACTTGCCGATAGCAACTGTCGATATACAAATAGGATCATTTTTCAGTACGCTTAGAGATCAATATGGCTAACAATTTCATCGCACGCATGGTCAATATTGTTTATTTGGTATCTATGCCAGGGATTGCTTATCCTGTAGCCAAGGCGACTAGCTCCCTAGTTCTTGTTAGATTGATCAAAAGGGCATTAAGCTAAAATGGGTGCCCTAAATTTCAATATTCATTTTAGTTTTATTATTTAATTTATAGGGCAACTATATGAAGAAGACGCAATTGACCTTTGCTTGGTTCATGCTTTTCATAATGTCAGGATTCTTAATATTCAAAACACATCTGCATAGTGACTTGCTGTTTTTAGATAGTTTAATGGTTGATTTGTTTGCGCACGACGGCCACTGGCGAGATTGGAAAATAACGCCTGCTCCAGCCTATATGCCTGACATGTTGGTGTATTTCCTTGCATATTGGGTGCTGCCTAGCGCTGCGCTAAGAGTGGTTTTCGTATGTGCAGCGCAGGTATTGTTATTGGCTGGAGCAATTCTTCATCTTGCGAAAGCGTTGCAACCTACAATTTCCAGCGGTACTAAGATTGTAATACTCGCGTGCTTAACAATAGTGACCTTTATTGCATCTCATTCGGGGATGTGGCTATTCTTCAATAGTACAAACAATCATTTCGCTGCATTGCTTTTTCCAATTTTAGGCCTTTCACTTGTAATCGGTCTGGTTAGCCGTGATCGAGGCGTTAACTACCTTCTTTTATTCTTTTGTACTCTGGCAGGTACCACATCTACTTCCATATTCGTATTGGCTTTTACCCTACCCATAATGATTATGGGTATTGTAATTTTATTATTGACGCGTTTTTCCATGGTTAAATTAAGGGTATGGGGAAAGGTGTTGGCTGTTGTTTGCTTAGGGCACGTATGTTCGATCTTCGTCAATCGCCTGCTAGTTTCTTATGATTCATTAAGTGGTCGCGCCCCAATGAATCTTGAAGGTGCCTTGACGGCTGCCAAGTATCTATACACGGCTACTCTAAATGTTTTTGCCAGGGATAACCCTTATACCTTTTTGCTAGCGATTGTAACTGCTTTTAGTATCGCCTGGCTGTTGCTTAGTTGTTTCTCCTACTTGTATCTAGATAAAGCTCGCGAGCAAAGTAATTCTTATGCGCTGGTGTTTCGGTTTCCTAGTAAAGAGTTACAGTTCTTTTTAGGGTTTTTTTTCCTATGTTTAGCAATTCCAATCTCTATTCTTGGAGTTGTAGCTTCAGGTGGTTTTCTCGATTTTGCAGGCTATCGATACTTTGCATTCCCTATATTTCTTGCTATGCTGTTGTGTATTTTGAAGTTAAGTAATTACAACCTATTCGAGGTGGTTTTAGTTAGATGGCTGGTAATTGGTTTTATAGCATTGATGGTGGCTTATGCATTGTCTTCGCTAAAATCCCAATTGTCCACCAGTGGTAGAGGGGATTATGCAGTGCTGATGCAAAAAGGTATCAGAGGGCCCTCTGACGATATTGCCAGTTGCATTGACGATGTCGCCGGGAAAGGGTACGAGCTCGGATCCGGAATCGCTGACTTTTGGAGCGCTCGCGGTGTGTCTTATAAATCCAGCTTTTCTCCTTACATCTTGCCAGTATTGCAGAGTGCTGAACCTTTTTTCCATATGATGACGTTGGGGCCGTTGATCGAGCCAAAACGATATGCTCTTAAGTCTTATAACTTTGCAATTATGAACCGTTCAGGCACTAAGTCTCAGTTTGATCTAATGCCTGAGACAATAGGTCGTATATTGCCAAAACCTGATCAAGTTTTTACCTGTGCAGGCAGCGACTCAGAAGTTTGGTTTTACGCTGATCAACGGCTGAACAATTTTATGCAAGCCAAAATTGATGTGTTTTTAAGTCGAGTAGGGAG
Source organism: Pseudomonas oryzihabitans (assembly GCF_006384975.1). Classification (NCBI taxonomy): domain Bacteria; kingdom Pseudomonadati; phylum Pseudomonadota; class Gammaproteobacteria; order Pseudomonadales; family Pseudomonadaceae; genus Pseudomonas; species Pseudomonas oryzihabitans. Next base: position 3,492,733 of record NZ_CP021645.1, on the reverse strand, counting down.
GTTCCGCCGATATGTTATTGCGGGCGATCAAGTGCTTGGCCTTGTAGGTACCGCCGAACAGTATGAGCGCAGAGCTGTAGCAGGTAAGGATAGTGAGGGATTTTTAATGTATGGGCCCTATATTGATCTTCCCCCGGGCGAGTACCAGGTTACTATTGACTACAGCGCCAGTGCCTCAGGAAGTCGTTGGGATGTAGGTAGATTCAATAATCCCGAACAAAACTTAACAATCTCTTCGGGAGATTTTCTGACAACAGAAAATTCGACTACAAAGCACTTTACCCTAAAAAATAGAATAGAACAGTTTGAAATAAGAGCTTGGTACAATGGTCACGGCAATTTATCTATACGCAAAGTCGATATTTTGCGGGTGACTGAGAAATGATGCTAGCGCCTAGACTTGAGAAGCGGCCAGAATTGAGGCTTCTTTTGGGATTTGTGTTCGTTTCTGGGCTAGGATGGATTAGTGACATCCTGACATATTTCTTGGCGATACATGTCTTCCTAGCGTCTGCCTTTTCAGCAAATGTTTTGTCTTCTTTCATAGGTGTCACGTTGGTGTGGTTCCTGTCAATAAAATCGGTTTTTAATGTGGCCTCTAAAAACAGAAGTTATTTCTTGGTTTTGTACTGGGGTTGGCAAGCTATTTCTATCTTTTTATACTCTAAAATAATACAGGGGGTAGATGGCTTTCTGGTCCAGTACTTTGCGAGTAGAGTTTTGGGTTTATATTCTTCAATAATTGCCAAAATCGTAGTCACCCCTATCAATCTATTGTCCAACTTTCTGTTTATGCGCTGGCTTACTGGTTTTATTAAGATGGTCGTTAAGGGGGCTTGAGTGGATCAAATGGAAAGAAGTGAACGCGTTTTGGTTTTTATTCCCGCCTATCGGTGTCAAGCGCAGATTACTAGAGTAATCGGTCAATTCGATGCTGAAGTCCAAGCATTAGTCGATACCGTTATTGTTATTGATAATATTTCTCCAGATGGCACCTTGCAGGCTGCGATAGATTCGGCCGCTAGTATCAATAATTGTAGATTTATCGCTTGGAGAAACGATGAGAATTATGGACTTGGAGGCTCGCACAAGGCAGCTTTCCGTTATGCCTTGGAGAAAGGCTACGAATACCTAGTTGTTTTGCATGGCGACGATCAGGCAGATATACATGATCTCATTCCTGCTCTAAAAAAACAGACGCACAGAAAAGTGGATTGCTTGCTAGGGGCTCGCTTTATGAAAGGTAGCCGCTTGATGGGATATTCGAAGATCCGCACCCTCGGCAATAGGGTTTATAATGTGCTATTTGGATTAGTGGCAAACAAGCGGGTCTACGATCTTGGGTCTGGTTTGAATCTGTACAGGCTGGAACCTTTTAGAGAGTTTTATTATAAGAAATTTCCCGACGACTTGACTTTTAATTACGTTATGCTGCTAGCTAGCTTTCATCGCAAACATAATGTTGAGTTTTTCCCAATTAGTTGGAGAGAGGAAGATCAGGCATCTAATGTAAGATTGTTTCGTCAGGCTTTCAAGGTCCTAGGTTTGCTTGGAGGCTGCCTATTCAAAGGTGATAAATTTTTCGAGGAAGAGATGCGTAGAAAAGTAGTTTCTTCATATAGTGGAAAGATTGCGTGCAATAAAGATGCTCATGAATAAGCGCGTGCTACTAGTTTTTTTTCTGTTCTTTATTTTTGCTTCCCTTGCTGTGTGGCTTTTTTTATTTAAGTCTTCTATATTTCATCTTTTTGTAAGTGAGCAGCCTTTTGCGCTATTGTGTATAGTTGCGCTTTATTTTTCTTCACATAGTGTCCGTATGTTACGGTTGTCTTTGTTGACGTTGGATGAAAGAGAAAAAGCGTTGTCGCTTATGGGGGCTCATGCATTAACCGCATTCCCAAGTGCTTTCTTACCTTTTAAAATAGGTGAATTTTTGCGATTGGGCGGATTTTTTTATGTTTATAGCGGAAGAAGAAAAGCCTTGGCGATTTGGCTGGCCGAAAGATTCTCGGATATTGTTGTGCTTGTCCTTTGCATTGTTGGCTTTTATATTTTCAACGTTGAAGTTCCGGCCGAAATGCGTGCAGTTTTCATGGTTTTTCTCTCTGCTTGTCTCCTAGGGCTGTTTGGAATGTTCGCCGTCTCAAAGGTGTTCGTTTATCTTAATAGGCATCTCGTGTTAGTGAGCCACAGTAGCCGCGGTCTTTCACTCCTTAAAGTCAGTCATGGGCTGCGCCTTTTAGAAGCTGATGTCGTCAAATCCGTCGAGGGGCGTCTGTCCGGTATTCTTCTGCTAACTATTCTTGTTTGGGCCCTTGAAATGCTGGCTATCGCTGTATTTGTGAAAGTTATCGAAGCAAATGAGCCCAGCATGGCCAGTTTGTTTTATTCGATTTTGTTAGGTGGTTTAACAGACGGTTCTAATACTCAATTGAACGTGTTTGGTCTGCATCAGTCGCTGGCGCTCGCCTTGTTAGCGTCCGTTTTCCTGGTACTTGCTGGTACAGCTACTTTGCTAAAGGAATCTAGGTCTCAAGATGCTAGATAATCAGAAAAATATATTATTGATATTCGATGATCGCGAGACGGTCAGCGGTGACGTCAGAAACCTAGTTGGCCATCGTCGATACGGCGAGATTGTATTTAAACGAAAAACGCTTGTTCAACATTTTATTAGTGCAGTTCCGGATTGGATGAGCAAAAACTTCATTCATTTGCGAGGTGCGGACGATCTCCCTGAGCTGCGAAGTACTCTAGAAACGAGCAGCGAGTCTACAGCAGTCTGTGTAGTGGCAGGGCGAGCAGGATTTCGCCAATTGCAATACTTGAATCAGCTCATGCAGCGAATGCCCTATGCTGAGGAAGATTTCATAGATCGCCTGTATAAGCCACTGATCTTATTTCTGCAAAATGCTCACTTTTTGGTGGAGAATTGGTCAGCTTTTGTGGCTAGTCCGCTGCACATTTGGGACCGTGCATGGCAAGGTTTTCAGCGAGTGCAATCTATTGAGCCATTTGATCTTTCCAATATAAGAGATTTCCTGTCATTCACCTGTGACTCGACGGCCACTCGGCATTTCAACGAGGTACAGATCGATACATTCTTCTACACGAAGCGCTCTACAGATAAGCGCAAGATGTTAGCTGAGTATTCTTTTTACAATATTGTTCCTGAGTCTATGCGGCCTTGGCTCATTCAGCCATTTGATTACCAGGACGAAGGTGGGCGGGCATCATATAAAATGATGCGTTACTACCTCGCTGATGCAGCGTTACAATGGGTGCATGGGGCATTTGAAAACGATACTTTCGAGCCCTTTGTTGAGCGTATTTTATTTTTTCTCGCGTCTCGACCCCAGCAGCCCCGAAGTAAAGAAGACGTTGCACTAGTTGCAAAAAGGCTGTTCGTTGATAAGGTGATGGAAAGGGCAGAAGAATTTCTTTCCCTTGAGAGGGGTCGTAGCATTAATGATTTAGTAAAGAGCGCTACACCGCATTTTGAGTTGAATAGCCAAGTTGAGCGTTATATTAGATTGTATCATCGTCACAAAAAATCATTTGAACAGGCATATTTGGTTGTTGGTCATGGTGATCCATGTTTTTCGAATATTTTGTACGACCAGCAGCGCTATTTACTTAAGCTTATCGATCCCAAGGGAGCTGTAAGCCAGGACGAGATGTGGACTCATCCGCTCTATGATCTCTGCAAGATCTCACATAGTGTCATGGGTGATTATGATTTCATAAATAATGGGCTCTATGAAGTTGGCTTTACAGATGAGATTACTCTTAAGCTAACAATCAATCAAGGCAATATGTCGAGCCTCAAGCAACTTTTCTTGAAGTCTATAGCGGCCCAAGGTTACAACGCAAGAATCATGCGTTTAGGGGAGGCATCATTATTCTTATCCATGCTTCCATTGCATATAGATCATCCCAAGAAAATAATGGCTTTCCTAGTAACGTCTGGGAAAATACTTGACGAGATTGAATATGGACAGCTACCTAGATAAAACCGACGGGGTTTTAGTAGTGGACGTCGACGGCACGCTTTGCGAGATCAAAGTGGAAGGGCAAACCTATGCTGACGTCGAACCCAAGATCGCGATGATCGAAAAGCTTAGGGAATATAAAGATAAGGGCTATAAGATACTATTGTTTACGGCGCGTAGTATGCGGACGTACAACAATAATGTCGGTATGGTGAATAAGCATACTGCTCCCGTTTTGTTAGAATGGCTGGAGAGATGGGAGGTTCCTTACGACGAGATTTTGTTCGGTAAACCCTGGCCCAGGAAGCGTGGTTTTTACATTGACGATCGCGCTATTCGTCCGAACGAGTTCCTTGCGCTCAGCGAAGAAGAAATTCAGAACCTGCTTGGTCAGGAATAGGAGCGATCAAAGTGTCAGTTAATATCGTCATCACAATGGCGGGGCGGGGATCACGCTTCACTGATGCCGGGTATTTGGTACCGAAGTACGAGATACTTGCGCATGGTAAAAGTTTGTTCGACTGGTCAATGCTATCGCTGAAGAATTTTTTTTCTCCTGATTGTTGCGTAATTTTCGTTTGCCTGAAAAGTAATGGATCTGCTGAATACGTCCATAAGCGCTGCCACAGCCTAGGTTTAAAGAATGTTCAAGTAATTGAATTGGATAGCATTACAGACGGTCAGGCTACGAGCGCCTACCTGACAAAGGATTTATGGCGAGCAGATTGGCCTTTACTCATATACAATATCGATACTTTTGTTACGCCATCTTCTCTGAGCCCTGATTTCATCAGGGAAGGCTCTGATGCATGGGTTCCATGTTTTCAGGTTCCTGGGGATCATTGGAGTTTTGTCAAACTTGGTTCTGACCAATGGGCAACTGAATTTTCTGAAAAAAGAAGAATATCTAATTTCGCTTCGATTGGGCTTTATTGGTTTGCGAGAGCAGAATATTTTTCTCAAGCATATGAAAGCTTTTTTTCCAAGCCTGATAGTTTGGTTAAAGGTGAACGCTATATTGCTCCGCTCTATCAAGAATTACTTTTTCAAGGGCTGAAAATTTCGATTTTAGATCTGCCAGTTGAGGACGTCCATGTGCTGGGTACTCCTCAAGAGCTCGATTCCTTCCTACAAAAATCTCCTAACCAATTTGAGGGCATGGCCGATCTCTGAAATTCTCGTGGAAGCTGCCGGGACAACGGGTATCCTGTGAGGCGGCATATATGTGTTCTATGATTGAGTTAGGGTTCAATTGACTTTGGGTACATCTATGAAAGCTATCATCACCGGCATCACAGGCCAGGACGGCGCCTACCTGGCACAGCTGCTGCTGGAAAAAGGCTACACCGTCTATGGCACCTACCGCCGTACCAGCTCGGTCAACTTTTGGCGTATCGAAGAGGTCGGTGTCGCTGGCCATCCCAGCCTGCACCTGGTCGAGTATGACCTGACCGACCTGTCCGCCAGCATTCGCCTGCTGCAGACCACCGAAGCTACCGAGGTATACAACCTGGCCGCCCAGAGCTTCGTGGGCGTGTCCTTCGACCAGCCGGTGACCACTGCTGAAATTACCGGCGTCGGCCCGGTGAACCTGCTCGAAGCCATCCGCATCGTCAATCCGAAGATCCGCTTTTACCAGGCGTCCACCTCGGAGATGTTCGGTAAGGTTCAGGCGATTCCGCAGATCGAGAGCACTCCTTTCTATCCGCGTAGCCCCTACGGCGTGGCCAAGCTCTATGCCCATTGGATGACCATCAACTACCGCGAGTCCTACGGCATCTTTGGCACCAGCGGCATCCTCTTCAACCACGAATCCCCGCTGCGCGGCCGTGAGTTCGTGACCCGCAAGATCACCGACAGCATCGCCAAGATCAAGCTGGGCAAACTGGACGTGCTGGAGCTGGGCAACCTCGACGCCAAGCGTGACTGGGGTTTTGCCAAGGAATACGTCGAAGGCATGTGGCGCATGCTGCAGGCCGACAAGCCCGACACCTACGTGTTGGCTACCAACCGTACCGAAACTGTACGGGACTTCGTCAGCCTGGCGGCCAAAGCCGTGGACATCCAGCTGGAATGGAAAGGCGAAGCGGACAAGGAAGAAGGCTACTGCACCCACAGCGGCAAGAAGATCGTCGCCGTGAATCCCAAATTCCACCGTCCCGCCGAAGTGGACCTGCTGATCGGCAACCCCGAGAAGGCCAAGCGTGAGCTGGGCTGGGAGCCCAAGACGACCCTGGAGCAACTGTGCCAGATGATGGTCGAGGCTGACCTGCGTCGCAACGAACAGGGCTTCTCGTTCTAACCAAGGGGATAGGCATGCCAACCGCTCTGGTCACAGGCGCATCGGGTTTCACAGGACGCTATCTCATCCAGGCGCTCAAGGCGCGGGGATTCAAAGTAGTCGGATTCGGTAGTGGTACTACCGATGCGGATGTCACCTTGGCATGCGATCTCACCGACAAGGCGGCCGTCGCTGCCGCCGTGGCGCAGGCGCAACCGGATTGGGTCATCCATCTGGCGGCGCTGGCCTTTGTTGGCTATGCCGATCAGGAGGCTTTTTACCGGGTGAACCTGTTCGGCACGTTGAATTTGTTGGAGGCGCTCGGCGCACTCGAGCGTCAACCTCAGCGGGTACTTATCGCGAGTAGTGCCAATATCTACGGTACTCCTGGTATCGAGGTAATCGACGAGTCGGTCTGCGCGGCGCCCGTCAACCACTACGCGTGCAGCAAACTGGCCATGGAACACATGGTCGCCACCTGGTACGACCGCCTGCCCATCGTCATCACCCGGCCGTTCAACTACACCGGGCCAGGGCAGGATGAGCGTTTCCTAATCCCCAAGATCGTGGGGCATTTCGCCCGCGGCGAGCGGGTGATCGAGTTGGGCAATCTGGATGTGAGCCGGGACTTCTCGGACGTCCGCGACCTGGCCCAGGCCTACCTAGGGCTGCTCGCCAGTGACTACCGTTCGAGCTCCGTCAATGTCTGCTCCGGCAACGCGACGGCGCTGCGGACCATCATCAAGACGATGGAGCGCATTGCGGGTTATTCGATAGAGGTCAGGGTCAATCCGGCCTTTGTGCGGGCCAATGAGATTCCTACGCTCCGCGGCAGTGATGCACGCCTGCGCGAAGTGGTGGGGGGCAGGGATCTGATTCCTCTGGAGCGGACGCTCCAAGATCTCTACGCAGCCCTGGGACGCGGTCGTTGACAGTCTTGAAAATCGGATTAGGTACTACGGTCTGGTCTTCCGGCGTAGCCAAAGGTCATCTCGATGGCATCGGTATCTATACCCAGTCGCTATGCAAGGGGCTGATGGCGGTCCCTAACGTCGAGGTCAAGCCATACACCTTCTGCATCCATGCTCCGATGCTGGATTGCGGGCTGCCGGTTAGCCTGGCGACTCGGTTCCCCGAGTTCGTCCTGAAAAATGCGCTGCTGGGGGCTGATTCTAGGGTCGACCAACGACTGGCGAGTGAAGTCGATATCTTCCACGCGCCGGACCACCATATACCTCGACTCAAGAACGTCGCCATGGTAGCCAGCGTGATGGATCTGATTCCACAGCTCCATCCCGAATGGGTCACGCTCAAACTACGTCGCTTGAAGAACTGGCTGTTCAATCAGAGTGTGGGTTGGGCCGATCAAGTCATTACCATCTCGGAGTACAGCAAGAGAGACATAGTCAGGCTACTCGGCATCGCGGAAGAGCGGGTCCATGTCACGCCGCTTGGCGTTGATATGTCGTATTTTGTTCGGCAATCTGAGGTTATTCGCCAGGATGTGTTGTGCAAGCATGGCCTGGAGCCCGGCTTTTTCCTCTTTGTCGGTACTCTGCAACCGCGCAAGAATCTCGCGGCGGTACTGGCCGCCCATGCTCACCTACCAGAGGCCCTGCGCAAGCAGCATCCTTTGGTCGTGGTAGGGCGCAACGGGTGGCGTGCCGAAACCTTGGTCAAGGAGTTACGTGCTCTGGAGGCTAGGGGGGAGGGCAAGTGGCTGGAATATCTACCGCAGGAAGATGTCATTGCCTTGCTCCAGAGTGCAGCAGCCCTGGTATTCATGTCGCTGTTCGAAGGCTTTGGTCTGCCAGCGATTGAGGCCTTCGCAGCCCGTTGCCCGGTAATCTGTTCCAACACTACGTCACTGCCGGAGGTGGTCGGCGACGCGGCTTTGCAGGCCGCTCCGCAGGAATCCAAGGCTATAACCCGGGCAATGCTGGAGATACTGGATGATCCTTTGGCAGTGCGTCAGCGAGTAGACGAGGGCGAACGACGTGCCCACGGCTACACCTGGGATGCTTGTGCTGCCCGAACGCTAGAGGTTTATCGCCTGGCTCTGCGAGGACGCTAGCTCCTGATTTAGGCAAGGGCAGCGCGGTAGACCTCAATCAGCTTGCCGGCCATGATCTCGCTGCGGAAATGTGTCTCGAAGCGTACTCGGGCGGCCTGCCCGTAGCGGGTCCGGAGTTCGGCATCCTCCCACAACGTGATCAGTCCTCGGCGCAAAGCTGCGGGTTCGGGCAGCACGCCGATCCCGGTCAGACCGCTGATATTGATCTCGCTCATGCCCGAGCCGATCTCACAACTGAGCATGGGCTTGCCATACATGGCCGCTTCCAGCAGAGCCATGCCAAAGGCTTCAGAGCGCAGGTGCGAGGGGAAGACGAAGCTTTCGCAGCCGGCATACAGCGCTGCTAGATCTTCTTCGCTTTGACGTCCCAGGAAATGGCAGTTCTTCAGACCCAACCGCTCGCACTGAGCGCGGAGGGCTTCTCCTTCCGGCCCATCGCCAACGATGGCCAGCGGATAGTCGAGCCCCTGAAGCGCCTCAAGCAACAGATGCAGCCCTTTGTAGTAGCGCATTACCCCTACGAACAGCAGATAGCGCGGTCCGAGACGCTCACGCCAGTTCGCCACGCGCTGCAGGTCCGCCTCGGGATAGCTGGCTGGATCCAGGCCGTAGGGAATTACCTTTACCTTGCTACCCAGGCGTTGCAGGGTAGGGCTGGACCGGCGATATGGCTCGGTTGCCGCTATTACGCAGGCAGCTTTGCTCAAGAAGCCATGCATCAACGGTGAATAGAGTTTGAGTAGATGGCGCTGCTTAACGATGTCCGAGTGATAGCTCACCAAATAGGGCCTGCCCGGCCGTATCACCAGCTGTAGGACATCCATGAACGGCCACGGGAAGTGAAAGTGCACTAGATCGACGGCGCGGCTTTCCTTGGCGAAGGCTCGGAAGGCGGCCAGGGAAAGTCCGGTCGAGGCGAAGTCGAGGTCCTGCTTCACCCGGCGGACGGGTATGCCGTCTACCTCGAGCTGTTCGGGGTCGGGATGTTTGCTGAGCGTGAGGACTCGATGCTCGATCCCAGAGTTTCTTGTCGCCAGGCATATCTGGCGAATGACATGTTCGATCCCACCATGGGTGTCGGGTAGATACGTCTTGAAGACATGCAAAATGCGCATGATCGATTAGCCCCTAAAAAGGGGAGGCACAATAGCATAAATCTAGTATGATAAGTTTTATAATTTGAAATTTTACTTAAAAATAATTTTGGTTCACGTTCCATGTGGCTGAGGAACAGCCGGCTGCATGCTATGAAAATGCTTGGATCCAGATTTCCAAAAGCTAATGTTATATAAGGCAGATGAAGGATGCACATTTATGATTTATTGAGCTTCGTTCATCAAGGTTAAATTTTCAATAGCTTAAGTATTTTGTCCTGAAGCGCATGGCCAAAGTCTATATAATACTCAGGGCGTTTTAGGGTTAAGTCTCGATGATCTGAGTTTTATATAAAGTGCTTCGGTTTTAATTGCTTTAAGCTTAGTGCGTCGTATTTGGTCGAACGCCACTTACCCATACTGATCGATAGATGCTCAAAGCCAATCAGCGTGGAATCCATCATGAACAGTCGGCTTGCTGCCGCCTAAATAGCCTTCCGGTATAGATACCCTTCGAGCGCTAGCCTCAAGCAGTTGAGATATCGCTTTTGCCTGCTTTCTTTGAGAATGTGATGGAGTAATTTAAGCGCGCGGATATAATTCTGAGATTACTTTGCATTACCGCAAGCGGGAGGGTAGTTCCGCTCGCTCTGCATTATCAACTGTTGGGGGCCGAGCGTAACGGGTATCGAAGAGTATCTGAGTCTAGCACGCTGAGACTAAGTGCAAATTCACTGTATGTGGTAGTTGCAATTTTCGCATTTTAAAAATGTATTAATTTCATGGTCAAAGTATATGCTTTAGGCGAGGTAACACGCAGGCGTCTATCATATAAAACTCGTTCAGGGACTTGGGAATATGCAATCCTTATTTTCTGGAAGGAAATTTACACTGCCGAGTTGACTGGAGCGATATGGTATTAACGCTCGATCTAATTAGAAAATTCTTGGATTACAGGGGCTTAGCAATTCGCCCAAGAGACGCAAGGGCGTGCGTTTTTACACTAGCTTGTCGAAAGCGTGTTTGCCTCGGCCCAGAAACGACAAAGGCCAACCGAAAGGTTGGCCTAAGGTCTTGCAGCGTTTGGTGCCGGCACCAGGAGTCGAACCCGGGACCTACTGATTACAAGTCGGGCGCCGGAGCTTGTGCCAACATTTGAATCGGAAGGCCAAAAGGCGCTTACGAGGCTGATTTAACGCGACTTAATGGGGATAAGTTAGTGGGGCTTACGTGATCGGACATGGTGCCTTGTGGCAGCGAATCGTGTCCGGGACGTGGCCCCTCAACACGGAGCGTGTCCCCCATGAAGTCGAAGATAACCCAGTCCCTTGCCGAGCGAGCCCCCGTCCCCGAGCGTGGCCGAAGCACCCTTTACGCCGACACCGAGCTCAGGGGCTTCTACCTCATCGTCTCTCCCTCCAAGCGCGCCTACTACGTCCAGTCGCTCGTTAACGGACGCCAGGTGCGGACCAAGCTCGGCGATCACCCCGCGCTCGACGCCAAGGCCGCCCGCGATCTCGCCCGCAAGACGCTGGTCAGCATGCGAGGCGGGGCGAACCCGAACGAGGAGCGACGCAAGGCGAGGGCACGCGGCGTCACGCTGGGCGAGACGCTGGAACTCCACCTCTCTGCCAGGGCCCTTTCGGCACAGACCCTTAAGCAGTACCGCTACAACTGCGAGCAGTACCTGGGCGACTGGATGGACAGGCCCCTGGCCGAGCTCGGCGCTGATAGGGCGGCCATAAGGGAGCGCCACGCGCAGATGACCGCTCGACACGGCATCGCCACGGCGGACGGCGTCATGCGGGTGCTGCGTGCCGTGTACAACCGCGGCCTACGGGAGCACCCCGACCTGCCCTCCAACCCGACAGCGAACGTCGACTTCCATGGCGTACAGCGTAGGCGCGTCGACGCGGCCGAGGATCGCCTGCGAGCGTGGGGTAGGGCGGTCGTGGCGCTGGACAACCCGGTGCGCCGAGACCTGCACCTCTTCATGATTCTGACCGGCATGCGCAGGACCGCCGCCTGCGACGCCCAGATCGAGCAACTGCTACCGACGGGGGACGCCCTGCACGTCCCGAGGCCGAAGGGTGGCGCCGCCAGGGCCTTCGACCTTCCCCTCTCCAGGCCGCTTCAGGACCTTATGGAGCACCGCCGGCAGGGCGCCAGCTCGCCCCGTCGCGGGCACGGCTGGCTGTTCCCCGCGGACAGTCGCAGCGGCAGGGTCTCAGAGGTCAAGCAGGCCGAGCTGGACGGCCTGACGGGCCACGCCCTGAGGCACACCTACGCCACCCTCGCGCTGGAGGCCGGCGTGCCGCTGGCCGAGCTCAAGTTCCTCCTCAACCACGCCATCGGCAACGTCACCATGGGCTACCTCAATCCCAGCCTCGGGCACCTCCGCTCGCTGCAGGAGAGGGCATCGGCGAGAGTGCTTGAGGCCCTGGGTCTCACCTGGACGGTCGGTCAGTGGCCGCCGGTGCCCCAAGACTGAGTTCTGGACCCTCTAGGTGACGTAGACGTGCTCGGAGCGCGATGTCCCGAGCACGAGCCGCCGCTCCGAGACCGCAGCCGCAGACTCGGCCGGATCGAGCAGACCAAACGTTGGTATCTGCGCGCGAATCGCCGCACTAATATGTGAGGCAATCGGGCCGCTATGGTCCGGGGGTCGTCGGCAATGGCTAGGGCGATCAGAAGTGCTTTCGGTGGCAAGAACAGCCGAGGCTCCCCTCCAGAGGCACAACGGAGGATCGGAGCCCTATCTGCGGCGGAAGGCGGCGGATGTGCACAACTCCCTAGCTGACCAGACCGAGACCTCAGAGATGTCGAAGCCCTACCTGGCGCCCACGTTGACGCCCGAAGAAGTACGCACGCTCCACGCGCTCCCCGACGATGCGCTCGTCACCGCACAGGAGGCCGCCGCTTTCCTGCGCCTCCGCTACAACACTCTTGCCTGGTACCGCAGTCACGGTGGCGGTCCCTGCTTCGTGCGCCTCGGCCCGAAGATGATCCGCTACCGCGTGGGTGACCTCCGCCATCACGCCCAGGGGCAGGCGATGGGCGAGGGCATGCGCCGCTCCGCCGACGCCATGCTGGCCACACGTACCTGCGTGAAGGAGGGCTGAGCATGGACGCAAAAGAAAACGCCCGCGGGCTAGGCGGGCGTGAGTGCGACGAGGCGATTAAGGAGGAGACGGGCATGACCACCCGTAAGGAACATGGTACGGCGGCATCCCGGAGGGATACGCCATCGTTCGAGGATGCCGAGTTCTTGGTTCGCGCCGGCTACGAGCTCATTCCTCTACGGGATGGCAGCAAGGCACCTAGGGACAGGAATCGGCCGAATCGTCGATACGTCGCCGCCGACGTGATAGCCGAGGCGCGTGCCCATGGCGCTAACCTTGGAGTGCGCCTCGGGCCGACGGATCTAGTCGTGGACGTGGATCCGCGCAACGGCGGCGATACCTCACTAGGTGCACTGGTCGCCGACTGCGGCTTGGATCTAAACGCGTGCCCCCACGTTGTCACGGGCGGCGGCGGACACCATTACTACTTGCGCAAGCCTGCGGGGCTCGCCACCGTAGGCGGGTTGCCGCAGTACCCCGGCATCGACTTCAAAAAGCAGGGTGGACAGGTTGTGGCCCCTGGTTCGGTGCACCCCGATACCGGCCGCCGCTACGAGTCTGAGTTCTGGATGCTCGGCCCCGACGAGACGCCGCAGGCACCGGCCGAGCTGCTCGAAGTGCTGCGTGTCCGCCGGGTCGAAAGGCCGGCCGGGACCGTCGAGGCGGACCTTTGGGGGGACATAACGCCGGAGCAGCTCGCCGGCGCGCTGGCCGACCTACCGCCTGACGATTTCGGTGAGGGCGCGCACGAAGACTGGTTCCAGCTCATGTGTGCGTGCCACCACGGAACTGCAGCCGCGGGTCGGGAGGAGTTCATCGCCTGGAGTACGCAGGCTGCCGGGTACGGCGACCATGCCGAGGTCATCGGCAAACGGTGGGACTCGCTCGCGGTCCGCTCGGGCCGCGGTGGTAGACCTACTACGGTGCGCCACCTGCACCAAGTGCTCGCCAGGTGCGGCCTGAGCGTCCCGCATGCCGAGCCGGAGGACGACTTCGAGGAGGTGACGGACGAGGAGGTAGCGTCTCTCTCGCAGCGCATCGAGGCGGCCAGCGTCTGGCCGAGGCTCGCCACGACCGAGACGGGGAAGGTCAAGAACGATTTCCATAACTGCCTGGCGCTCGTTAGGCGTCTTGCCCCCCAGATGGGCCTCGTTCACGATGAGTTCGGCGGGGAGACCCATCTGGCGGCTGAGCACTTACCTTGGGGCGGTGCCGGCAGCCGATTGGACGATGACACCGTGCGTCGCATAAGGGCCTTCCTAGTGCAGACGATGAAGGTTAACTGGGGCAAGGACGATGTCATGGAGGCGCTACTCACTGTGGCACTCGAGAACACTGTCCACCCGGTGCGGGAGTACCTTGATCGCCAAGTATGGGACGGCGAGGAACGGCTCGACGGGTGGCTCACCAGTTACGCGGGGGTCGAGGACAACGCGTACACTCGGGCGGTCGGCGCCAAGGTGCTCCTGGCCGCCGTCAGGAGGGTGCGGGTGCCGGGCTGCAAGTTCGACAACGTGATGGTCCTCGAGGGAGAGCAGGGCGTGGGGAAGAGCTCCCTAATAAGGGCTCTCTGCCCCAACGGGGACTGGTTCTCCGACACACCCCTAGGAAATACGGAGAGCAAGGAGGCAGCCCTCGCGCTACGGGGGCGTTGGATCATCGAGCTGGGGGAGATGTCGGTCCTCAAGAGGTCCGCCGTAGAGTCGCTCAAGCAATTCGTCTCGAGCGGGACGGACAAGGTCCGACTGCCCTACGAGCGGATGACGAAAAGTCTCGATAGGCAGTGTGTGTTCATCGGCACGACCAACCAGGCCGAATACCTCATGGACGCGACCGGCAACCGTCGGTTCTGGCCCATCAAGGTCAGGGGCGTGGACCTAGAAGGGATCAGCCTTGTACGCGACCAGCTATGGGCAGAAGCCGCCCACCGAGAGTCCGAGGGGGAGTCGCTCACCCTGCCGAAGGAGCTCTGGGCGGAGGCCCAGGTGGAGCAGGAGTCCAGGAGGACCGAACACCCCTGGGTGGACGTACTCGGCGATATCCTCAACGGTGGTATCTGGCCCCCTGGAAACGAGCCGAGGGTGATCGACCGAGTCCACACCTCGACGCTCTTCGACATGCTGGGGATTGCGGCCAAGGACAGGACGCCAGCCGACTCGAAGCAACTCCGCACAGTCATGGAGCGCAGCCTGGGATGGACCCACAGGGAGAACATGCGAATCGACGGGAAGCAGGGAAAGGGGTACGAAATGTGGTGGCCTAATTCTCGTGGACACCTCGATAGGGGATGATCATCCCCCACGAGGATCTGAACGCCATGACATCACGTATCCGTAGACGCTTCGACACCGCCTTCAAACTGCAGGTGGTGCAAATGATCAGAGACCAAGGCCTGAGCGTGACGCAGGTCTGCCGTGACTTGGACCTGGTCGATAGTGCAGTACGCCGTTGGCTGGCCCAGTACGATGCCGAGCAGGCGGGGCAGCCTGGCCAGGGTAAGCCGTTGACTGCAGAGCAACAACGCATTCGGGAGTTGGAGCGGGAAAACCAGCGGCTACGCGAGGATGTCTCGATCCTAAAAAAAGCCTCGGCCTTCTTCGCCCGGGAACTGAAGTGATCCAGCAGATGATCGATCAGTGGCAGGAGAAGGTCGAAACGTCCCGACCGTGTCGGCTTGTGGGTGTGAGTCGCTCGGGCGTGTATGCTGCACGTCATCGCGGGCGAGTCTCACGGGCCTGCCCCCTTACCGCACCGTTGCAGGCTGCCTTCCAGGCGAGTGGTGGCAACTACGGTAGTCGCCGGCTGAGTGCGAGCCTGAAGGCCCAGGGCTTGCGTGTGGGGCGCCACCGAGTGCGACGCCTGATGAAGCAGCAGGGCCTGAAGGCGCACTGGAAGCGTCAGTTCGTCCATACCACCGATAGCCGACATGAGCTGCCGATAGCCGACAACCACCTGGCTCGACGCTTTAACCCGCACGCCCCCGACCAGGCGTGGGGAGCTGATATCACCTACATCCGCACCGAGCGCGGCTGGCTGTACCTGGCGGCCGTGCTGGATTTGTATTCACGCAAGATCGTGGGCTGGGCGATGGCTCCGCACATGCCCGCCGAGCTGGTCTGCACGGCACTGCAAATGGCCATCGCGCTACGCCAGCCCACGCCTGGGCTGATCGTGCACACCGACCGCGGCAGCCAGTATGCCAGCCAAGCCCACCGCGACCTGCTGACTCGCCATGGCCTGGTTGCCAGCATGAGCCGCAAGGGAAACTGCTGGGATAACGCCGTCATGGAACGGTTCTTCCTGAACCTGAAGATGGAACGGGTCTGGCAACGCCGTTACGCCAATCCGGCCGAGGCCGCTGCCGACATCACTCATTACATCGTCGCCTTCTACAACACCCACCGGCTGCACTCCACCCTCGGCTATCGATCACCTGCCGACTACGAGAAGGCCACTACCTGAAATCCCCTATCCCGGTGTCCACCAAAGCTTGACCACTACAAAAAGCCCGTAAAAGCCTGCCTTTGAGGGCCGACTAAACCAGGGGGCGTTACCCTGCTACCGCCTAGCGAGTATCTTCGGTAACGCGCCAAAGCCTTGCACCGCAAGGCTTGTTACCTTGTTACTCTTGTTACCTTAAAAAATAAAGTAATAAGAAGTAAGGACCCTCCATTCTCGTCGCAGCACACATTGCTCGGCTGCTGACGGATATCCGACAAGTTCAGAGTTTTGGCGATTTGCACAGCAACATCAGTAACGCGGCAGCAAGCCGTGCGGTGCAAGGCTTTGGCCCGATACTGCCGGGTAACAAGGGGCGGTAACGCAGTAGCGCGCCTGTTTGACTATCCGGGATGGCCCCGTGGCCGAATTCGCATCTTGGGACACTCACCGGGTTCTCCCTCGCGCGCGAGGCCTCGCCCATCGATCCCCTATCGGCGGGCGCGATGTCCCCCGTGCCACGCCGACGCTGGCCGAACGGTGGCTCGCCGCGCGCGCCTGACACGCCAGGATCACGGTCGTAAGCCGTCTTTTCTGGAGAGACCCATGACCCGCAAGATCCCCGTCGCGTTCACGCCCGAGCTGCGCGAGCGCTTCCTAGAGCTGCTGGAGGAGACCTGCTCGCCGAAGCGGGCCGCCGAGGCCTGCGGCATCCACCGCCGCACGGCCTTCGAGCACAAGCAGCGCGACGCGGCGTTCCGTGCCCGCTGGGAGGCGGCCCTCGAGACCGCGCTCGACGGCCTGCTCGGCGAGGCCTACGCCCGCGCCACCGAGGGCAAGAGCGACCGCCTGCTGGAGGTGCTGCTCAAGTTCCGCTTCGGCGACCGCATGGCCGAGCGCCTGCGCATCAAAGTCGAGGCCCAGACGGGGCTGAGCTTCGAGGCGCTGCAGCGTATGAGCGAGGAGGACCAGGCGCGGCTCGTGCCCTTGCTGGAGCGGTACGCCGAGGCCGAGCGGGAGGCCCTGGCCGAGGCGGACCGGCCATGAGCGGGCTCACCGCGTCGCAGGCGCTCGCCTACCTGCGCCTGATCGACTCGGCGGTGGCCTCGGTCGTCGCCACCGCGCCGGCCGCCGTGGAGCGCCTGGGCGGCCCGAGGTTCGTCAGGTCGCGCCTCCGGGTGGGCTCGCCGGCCCTGGGGCCCGTCCCGGCGCTCGACGCCGAGGAGTGGGCGCAGCTGGCGGTCGAGCACGCGGAGAGGGGGCCGTACTCGTGAGGGGCCGCCAGCTGCCGAAGCACGCTCTCATGGCGGCCCACCTCAGGACGCAGGGCTATGACCTCGTCGAGCCCGGACGCTGGCCCGACGACGGCGGGGCCCGCCGGGAGCCGGTGCTGGACTACAACGCGGACCCCCGCGGGCGGGTCGTGCGGCGCGTCGGCTGGGTGAGGTGCATGCGCTGCCGGCGTCCGGCCTGGAGCGGCGACGTCGTCCGCTGCCGGATCTGCGTCGGCTGCGGGGGCCTGGCCGGGCCGGACTGAGCGCCCGACCGACGATCTACGGGCGGGAGCCCTCCACGTCGAGCCGCCACCTGGCCCCGTCCGTTCGTGGCGGGGCGCACGACACGGCCGTGACACGCGATGGCTCGCGCCGTCGCGACGGCGACGCACGATGGCCTCACTCCGGGGCCGAAGGCGGTCCCGAGGCGTGAGGCACGCGCCGACGGCTGAGGCTGGGCACAGCGACCCACCGAGGCAACCTCCCCAGCGGCATCCCGCCGCCGCCGAGGGTCCCGGAGATCGGAGACCCTTCCAGGACCGCACTCATCAAAACCCCCATGCTGACCGTCTCGGCCATCGCCGAGCACGCCCAGGCACTTGCGTCCATCAACGCCCGCGCCGTCCGCGTCATCGAGCGCCTGCAGAGAGACGCCGCCGCCCGCCGCACCGAGATCGTTGCACGCTGGGCGAAGACCCGCGCCTCGGGCATGCAGACCCAGATGTCCGTCCTCCAGGGGCTCGAGGCGCAGGAGGTCCGGCAGGCCCTCGTGGAGGTCCGCGCCTCGGCCGACGACGAGCTGGACGGCCTGCTACGCGAGGCGGGCAAGGCGCACGCCGCGGCCGTCGGCCAGCGCGTCTACTACGCCAGCCCCGTCCAGGTCCTCGCCCGGCAGGCGCTCGGCTCCGAGCGTCGCACGGCCTACACCGTGCAGCTCCGGGGCGCAGGGCCTGCGGAGCTCGCCGCGATGGGGCAGCTCGCCGTTGGCACCTCGGACGTGGCCCTGGCCGCCGCCGTGCTCTCCCGGCTGGACCAGCTTCCGCGCGACTCGCGCCCCTTCACCGCGTCCGAGCTCGCCAACGCCGTCGGCATGGACGAGCACCGGAAGGCCGCCGAGTACATCGCCATCGCGGAGCACCAGCTACAGGCTACCGTGGTCGCCATCCGTGCCTGGCGTGCGGGTCGCTCCAGCCCCCTGAGCACTGTGGGCCTCGCGATGCAGCGGCAGGCCCTCGACCCCTCGCTGCTCGAGGAGCTCGAGAATGCTGACCGCGGCTGAGGAGAGGAGGGCACGGGGCATCGCTTTCGGCGTGGCGTGCGACGCCATGGTGGGAGCGATGCGGGGCCGGTCGATCAGGCAGCGCGGCGAGCTGATCGAGCCGCTGCGCCTGGCGTGCGAGCGTGCCGGCTACGCCCTGGGCGGACCGGTGTTCGACCGGGCGGCCGAGCACCTCGGCCTGCACTACTCGCGCTCGTGGGACTGCTACGTCGACCGGGCGACGCTGGCCGACGCCGAGGGGGCATGCTACGGGTGCCGCCCTGGCGTATGGACGGGGCTGCTCGACGCGTACGTCCCCTGACGTGTTGTCAGGCCGTGTTAGAGAAGGGCTACCCGGAGGGTAGCCCTTTGTCTTTCAGTCGCTTACGTGGCCCGACCCGTTGATGCGGCATCAAATGTCCAACGTCATGCTCATGGTCGAGTACATAGGTTATCAAAGCCCATAAGTACTTTTGGAGAAAAGCGGTCCCAGCCTGTTGATGGAACTCTTCGTTTACCTTGATCGAGTTCTTCGACAAATAGATCTACATCTGTTTTATTTGATACTGATATGACTTCTTTGACTTTTTCGAAGTGCTTTCTCGAAGCAGAGCGTGCAAAAACTTCGAAAGGAGAATATTGGTGTCCCGCATAAACTAGAGTTATGGGCCACCATGCAATTCTTTCAAACTCAGCCCTAAGGTACAAGATAAAATCGGCTTGCATAATCGATGAGAAGTCTATGCACGAGTGTCTTGTTCTTTCTTTTAAAATATCCGCTTGAAGAGATATTCTGTTCAATTTGAGTCGTCTATTTCTGTAATCAAGTGAGTCTGGCATTTGTAGAAATGCACTAAAAGTTCCTGCTCCATGGTTAAATCGGGAGCTATCGTTTCTAGTGCAATAGGGGGTCTCAAGTAATAGGTTTGCCGCCGAAAATCTTTCATTTTTACATAGTATTGCAATGGTGCTTAAAAACAGCTCGTGCACCAAAAATTTGTAGTTGTCAAAATCTGCTGTATTGTAGCTTCTTGCGGATTGAGGGGGTAATGTATAGTCAATGAGGCGTTCAAAAAATCTATGAAGCTTTTGGATCATTTCTTCTGTGGCTTGATATTGCGCGATAGACAAAATGACGTTGAGAACTTCGTCCTTGGCACTGGCTAGTTCGCCAAGGTTTTCTACTACTTCATCATCAAATTCTTTCGAATCTGATTGTTTTATTCTAAACCTTTCGAGGTTTTCGGTGAAAAGACTAAGATACTCGTCAGTTGCGCCATTTGCATAACTTTTCCCTGTCTTGAGGGCGTCATTTGCTCTTCTAAAAGAAGCTGTTGCTCCTAAGGAGGTAGTATTGGCAGACTCAAGAAATTCCGGCCTTTTTCCTATTTCTGGTTTGATATATAGAGGTTTGTCAAACACCCATCGAAGGAGCTTTTCAAAGTCTTCGTTGTATCTCTCAGGCTCACTGAGATCGATATATATTCTGCTATTGTAATAGGTCGGGAGATATGCTTTGCCGTGTTCATCTCTGCACGGGAGGATTGCAACAAACTTGTCCTGAGATTGGTTTTCATAAACCTTTCTAGAAATGATTTGGGTCTCTGTACCTACTCCGCCGTTTCGGCCGTCCGCTTTCTCTGCATATATTTTGTCAGAAACTATAGCGACCTTTTTTATGTTTTCATCGGTTACCATTTTTTCCATGAAAGCTACTGAGTCATGTCCTTCACGTAGATCCCATTTGTCTAGTATGACGTCAACGCCGGATTCAACCAGTTGTGTGGCTAAGTCAATAACCCATTGTTCATGCTCAGGTGTAGACCAGCTGTAGGAAATAAATAGTTTAGGGGCAACTGATTCCATTTCTATAGTCCCGCTTTCTGGTGGCGATAGTCTGATACTAGCGGACCAACACGTCATCAGAAAGCGGTCATCAGAGCCTAATTACATCTGCTTTTCCCAAGCTCGACGAACTTGCCAGTGCGCACGACCTTGACGATGTCCACGATCTTGACCAGGTCGGGCGTAAGGCCTCGGTCTGCAGCCACCGAGCAGATGTAGTTGGCGAAGCCGTCGCGCGGAGTGCGGTCGTCGATGACGCCGACGTAGAGGTTGTTCCTGCCCATCCAGGTCGCGTCCTTCACCTTCGGCTCCTTCCCGCTCTTGACGAGGTAGGTGACGAAGTCCCTTTGGGCCTGGGTAGGCTCGTCTGCCGCGTGCGCGGACAGGGCGACGACGGTGGCTAGTGCGGCGATGACGTGACGCATGGTGCTCTCCTTCCATGAGGATCGTGTCTGATAAATAGTCCATTTTGGACTATCCCGATGTGGACTCTACCGTGCCGTGAACCCCAGGTCACTGCACGATGGCGAACTCTACCCACAACGACGACTACCAGACGCTCCTCGACGTCCTACGCGGGGCGAGGCAGCGTGCGGGCGTCTCGCAGGTGGAGCTCGCACGGCGGATCGGCAACACCCAGACCTTCGTGTCCAAGTGCGAGAGGGGCGAGAGGCGTATAGACGCCGTCGAGCTGGTCGAGCTGGCCGAGGCGATAGGGGTGCCGCCGCTCGAGCTGATCGGGGAGTTTCTTGATAGGAGGGGGAGGGGCAGCGACTCGCCCAAGACGCGCAAGGGACGTCCGTCCGTGCGCTAGCGTGTCGGAACCGTGTTTGCCTTGGCCCAGAAACGACGAAGGCCAACCGGGAGGTTGGCCTAAGGTCTTGCAGCGCTTGGTGCCGGCACCAGGAGTCGAACCCGGGACCTACTGATTACAAGTCAGTTGCTCTACCAGCTGAGCTATACCGGCAAGGGGGACGCCATTATAGCCATGGAAAAGCCCTTGTAAACCAAGGATGTGCGTCCGTTAAGCCTCGTGTAAGCGCCGAACCGGTAGAATGGGGCAAAGAGCTTGCGAGGAGCCGCTGATGAGAACGAAGACCCTGGCCATGCTGGCCGCTGCTCTGGCTGGTTGCACCAGTCAGGCGAACCTTGAGCGCAATCCGCCGATGGAGTTGCGTACGGGCAAGAGTGCTGAAGACTATCGCGGCTGCCTGGTTGCCGGGCTCGAGAAGGATGGTCGCCATGTGGTGGTCCAGCCGCAGGGGAGCAGCCAGCGGGTGCTGGTGGACAGCAAGGTGCCTGGGGCGACCGCGGCGATCATCGATATCGGATCGGCTTCGCGGGGGACGCGGATTCAGTTGCGTGAGCAGATGGCGAACAATCCGCTGCGGCCGCGAACCATCTTGACGGCGGTGAAGGATTGTCTGTGAGGTGAGGCGGCCCTCACCCCGGCCCTCTCCCGGAGGGAAGAGGGGGAAGAGCGGCGGCATCGCTGAGGTTGGCTAGACAGATAATTGCTGAGGTTGGCTGGACAGATACGAGAAGGGCGCCGATTGGCGCCCTTCTCGCGTTGTGCCACTGCGATCAGGCGGCCGGTTGATCGCGGTGGTGCGGTTCAGCAGCAGCGCGTTGACCGCTCACGTTGCGCAGCGGGGTGCCCCGGACCGGGGCGCCGTTGGCGACGTAGTAGGCGGCGTTGCTGCGTGGCAGCGGGGTGCGGCCGCGAATTTTGTCGGCGATCTTCTCGGCAATCATTATGGTCGGGGCATTGAGGTTGCCGGTCGCGATGATCGGCATGATGGAGGCGTCCACCACGCGCAGGCCTTCCAGGCCGTGCACCCGACCGGCGCCGTCGACCACTGCCATGTCGTCGGTACCCATCTTGTTGGAGCAGGAGGGATGATAGGCGGTCTCGGCATGGGAGCGCACGAAGGCGTCCAGCTGGGCATCGGTCACGCAGTCGCGGCCCGGGTTGATCTCTTCGCCGCGGTAGGGGTCCAGTGCCGGCTGCTGCATGATCTCGCGAGTCAGGCGGATGCCGTCGCGGAATTCGCGCCAGTCCTGCTCGGTACTCATGTAGTTGAACAGGATGCTGGGGTGCTGGCGCGGATCACGCGAGGTCAGCTCGATACGACCCCGGCTGGGCGATCTCATGGAGCCGACGTGGGCCTGGAAGCCGTGGGCTTCGATGGCGTTGCTGCCGTTGTAGTTGATGGCGATCGGCAGGAAGTGGTACTGGATGTTGGGCCAGTCGAACTCTTCGCTGGAGCGGATGAAACCGCCCGCTTCGAAGTGGTTGGTGGCGCCCAGGCCGGTGCCCTTGAGCATCCACTCCAGGCCGATCTGCGGCTGGTTGTACCACTTCAGTGCCGGATACAGCGAGACCGGCTGCTTGCACTCGTACTGCAGGTACATCTCCAGGTGATCCTGCAGATTCTGGCCGACGCCGGGCAGGTCGTGGATCACCGGGATGTCGAAGCGCCGCAGCAGCGGCGCGGGGCCGACACCGGAGCGCTGCAGGATCTGCGGCGAGGCGATGGCGCCAGCGCAGAGCAGTACCTCGCGGCGGGCGCGCGCGGTGATGACTTCCATGGAGTCGCCCTTCAGGTAGGCCACGCCAGAGGCGCGCTTGCCGTCGAAGAGGATGCGGTCGGTGGTGGCGTGGGTGACGATGGTCAGGTTTGGGCGGCCCTTGGCCTGGTCCAGGTAGCCGCGGGCGGTGCTGGAGCGACGGCCGTCCGGGGTGACGAAACGGTCCATCGGGCCGAAGCCTTCCTGCTGGTAGCCGTTGAGATCGGTGGTGCGCGGGTAGCCGGCCTGGACGCCGGCCTCGACCATGGCTTCGAACAGCGGATTGGCGTTTGGCTTGGCGGTGGTCACCGAGACCGGGCCGTCGCCGCCATGCCAGTCGTTGGCACCGGCGTCGCGCTTCTCGGCCTTGCGGAAGTAGGGCAGGCAGTCCAGGTAGGTCCAGTCTTCCAGGCCATCGAGCTGCGCCCACTGGTCGTAGTCCAGGGCATTGCCGCGGATGTAGCACATGCCGTTGATCAGCGAGGAGCCACCCAGGCCCTTGCCACGGCCGCATTCCATCCGGCGGTTGTCCATGTGCGGCTCGGGCTCGGTCTGGTAGGCCCAGTTGTATCTCTTGCCCTGCAGCGGATAGGCCAGGGCGGCCGGCATCTGGGTGCGGAAGTCCAGGCGATAGTCGGGGCCACCGGCTTCGAGCAGCAGGACGGTCACGTCCTTATCCTCGGTCAGGCGGGTCGCCAGGACGTTACCGGCCGAGCCGGCGCCGATGATGATGTAATCGAATTCTTGGGCCATGAAGGTTCTCCTCTTAGCTGTGGGCGCGGACCCCTGGTCCCTTGCCCCCGGCCCCTCTTCGGCGAAGAGGGGAGAAAGCGACCCCTCCACGGCGGCGGGAGGGGGGCAGGCTAGCGGTGTGCTCAGAACACCGAGGCGTAGTCGCCCAGCTCGACCTGCACGGACTTGATGCGGGTGTAGTGGCCCAGGGTGGAGATGCCGTTCTCGCGGCCCACGCCGGACTGCTTGTAGCCGCCGACGGGCATTTCCGCCGGGGACTCGCCCCAGGTGTTGATCCAGCAGATACCGGCTTCCAGGCGATGGATGACCCGGTGCGCGCGCGCCAGGTCGCAGGTGACGATGCCGGCGGCCAGGCCGTATTCGCTGTCGTTTGCGCGACGGATCACTTCGTCTTCGCTGTCGTAGGTGAGGATGCTCATGACCGGCCCGAAGATCTCTTCGCGCACGATGGTCATGTCGTCGCGGCAGTCGGCGAAGACGGTCGCGGCGACGTAGGCGCCCTTGGCGAATTCGCCGGTGGTGACGCGCTCACCGCCGATCACCAGGCGGGCGCCTTCGCGACGGCCCGACTCGATGTACTCGAGCACGCTTTCCATATGACCGAGGCTGGTGAGCGGCCCGAAGTTGGTGTTCAGGTCCTCGGGGTTGCCCAGGCGGATGCGCTTGACGCGCTCGACCACCTTGGCTTCGAAGGCCGCGGCCAGCGTCTTGGGTACGAAGACCCGGGTGCCATTGGTGCAGACCTGGCCGGTGCTGAAGAAGTTGGCCATCACGGCGATGTCCGCCGCGCGATCCAGATCGGCATCTTCGAAGACGATCAGCGGCGACTTGCCGCCCAGTTCCATGGTGACTTCCTTGAGCGTGGAGCTGGAAGCACTGGCCATGACCTTCTTGCCGGTGGTGGTACCGCCGGTGAAGGAAATCTTCTCGATGCCGGGGTGCTCGCTCAGCCATTGACCGACTTCGCGACCACTACCGGTGAGGACGTTGAAGACGCCATCGGGCAGGCCGGCTTCGGTGTAGATCTCGGCCAGTTTCAGGGCAGTGAGGGAGGTCACCTCGCTGGGCTTGAAGATCATGGCGTTGCCGGCGGCCAGGGCCGGGGCGGATTTCCACAGGGCGATCTGGATCGGGTAGTTCCAGGCACCGATGCCGGCGACCACGCCCAGGGGTTCGCGACGGGTATAGACGAAGGAGGTCTCGCGCAGGGGGATCTGCTCGCCTTCCAGAGCCGGGATCAGGCCGGCGTAGTACTCGAGCACGTCGGCGCCGGTGACGATGTCCACGGCCTGGGTTTCGGACAGGGCCTTGCCGGTGTCCAGGGTTTCCAGCAGGGCGAGCTCATCGTTGCGCTCACGCAGGATATCCACCGCCTTGCGCAGGATCCGCGAACGCTGCATCGCGGTCATGGCGGCCCACACCTTCTGGCCGGCGGCCGCGGCTTCGACGGCCTTGTCCACGTCGGCGCGGCTGGCGCGCTGGACCTGGGCGAGCACTTCCCCGGTAGCGGGGTTGAGGCTTTCGAAGGTGGCGCCACTGGTGGCGGCGACGTAGCGACCACCGATGTAGAGCTGCTGTTCGGCGAAACGGGCCATGACGATCTCCCAGGCTGGGCAGGCGCCGTTGCGCCCGCAAGGAACACAGGGAGCGAAAGACGAGGCTTTCTGCTCCAGCGATGGAAACCAGTCTACTTAATTTTTATTGAACGTTCAATCAATGAAAAGTGCGCGACGAAAACCAGCCGTGCCGAGGGCCGGCCCAGAGCGGTTCGAGTGGGGAGGTGGAGCGGGCGGGCCCCTGCCTGGGAGGTGGCAGGGGCGGCGGGGACTGGTGGATCAGGCCTTGGCCAGTTGCAGGTCCAGGTAGTCGTAGGCGATCTGCAAGGCTTGCTGGGTATTGAAGGCGTCGCCGGAGAGGGCGCCGCGCAGCCAGAGGCCGTCGATGATGGCGGCCAGGCCACGGGCGGCGGCGCGGGCCTGGTCGCGAGGCAGCAGGCGACGGAATTGCCAGCAGAGATTCGAGTACAGGCGCAGGTCGTTGATGCGCTGCAGGCGCCGCAGGTTGGGCTGGTGCATGCTGGTGGCCCAGAAGGCCAGCCAGGTCTTCATGGCCGGGCCGCTGACCTGGGTCTCGTCGAAGTTGCCCTGGATGATGGCGCGCAGGTTGGCGGCGGGATCGTCGTTGGGCAGCAGCGCCCGGCGTTCGCGCACGGCCTGGCGCAGGGCATTCATCAGATGCCGCATGGTGGCCTCGAGCAGGCCGTTCTTGTCTTGGAAGTAGTGGCTGATGATGCCGTTGGAGACGCCGGCCTTGCGGGCGATGAAGGCGATACTGGCGTCGCCCATGCCGACTTCGTCGACGGCTTCGAGGGTCGCGGCGATGAGCTGCGAGCGGCGGATGGGCTGCATGCCGACCTTGGGCACGGGCATCTCCTGAGAGGGCGGAAGGAGCCTCCGAGGGTAACTATTTTTTATTGAACGTTCAATCAATAAAAAATATCACTGCCTCTCGGATTGTGCCTGGGTACTGGCGGTAACACCAGTCCTGACGGGTGGTTACTTTTAATAACCGCCAGGAGGGCGTAGGCTGGAGTCAGTTCTGCTTCGAGGATCGCCATGGACGCCGTGGTCAGTCGTATCTCCAGTCGTCGCCGTCTGCATGCCCATGCCTGTCCGATCCGGGACGTGCTGGATCGGATCGGTGATGCCTGGTCCTTGCTGACGCTCTTCACCCTGGAATCCGGCCCGCTGCGCTTCAACGAATTGCGCCGCCGGGTCGACGGCATTTCCCAGCGCATGCTCAGCGTCACCCTGCGCCAACTGGAGCGCGATGGCCTGGTCTCGCGCACGGTGACGCCGACCAAGCCGCCGCAGGTGGAGTACGCCCTCACCGAGCTGGGCCAGAGCCTGATGGTGCCGGTGGGCGCCCTGGCTGCCTGGGCCACCGCGAAGCAGCCTCTCATTCAGCGCCACAGGGCGGCCTACGATAGGGTCGCCGAGGAGATTCCTGATGACCCGTCTCGCTAAGACCGCCCTGTCGGTCCTCGACCTCGCTCCCATCCGTGACGATGGCGACGCGGCCCAGGCGCTGCACAATGCCCTGAACCTGGCTCGGCATGTCGAGCGACTCGGCTTTTCCCGCTACTGGGTGGCCGAGCACCACAACATGGACGGCATCGCCAGTTCGGCGACCGCCGTGCTGCTGGGCTATCTGGCCGCCGGTACCAGCACCCTGCGCCTGGGCTCGGGTGGCATCATGCTGCCCAACCACGCGCCGCTGGTGGTGGCCGAGCAGTTCGGCACCCTGGCCTCGCTGTATCCGGGACGGATCGAACTGGGCCTCGGTCGGGCGCCGGGGTCGGACCAGCGCACCGCCTATGCTCTGCGCCGCGATCGCCTGGGCAGCTCCGACGACTTTCCGCGGGACGTGGAAGAACTGCAGCATTACTTCGGACCGCAACAGCCGGGGCAGGGCGTGATCGCCATGCCGGGGGTGGGCACCGAGGTGCCGATCTGGCTGCTGGGTTCCAGTCTGTTCAGCGCCCAGTTGGCGGCGGCCAAGGGCCTGCCCTATGCCTTCGCCTCGCACTTCGCGCCGCGCTATGTGCACGAGGCGATCCGCCTGTATCGGGAGAATTTCCAGCCGTCCAAGACGCTAGATCGCCCCTATGTGATGCTCGGCGTACCCCTGGTGGCCGCCGGTAGCGACGACGAGGCCAACTACCTGGCCACCACCGTCTATCAGCGCATCCTCGCCCTGTTCCGTGGTGACAGCCTGCGCCTGCAGCCGCCGGTACGCAGCATGGAGGGGGTCTGGTTGCCCCATGAGAAGGAATCCGTGTCGAGCTTCCTCGGCATGGCGGTGATCGGCGGACCGGACAAGGTGCGTGAGCGCCTGGAGTTGCTGCTGGAGAAGACCGACGCCGACGAGCTGATCTTCACCTGCGACGTCTACGAGCAGGCGGATCGCTTGCAGGCGTTTTCGATCCTGGCGGATCTGAAGAGCGGTTGATGGGAGCTGGGCCTGTTGGGCTTCGCTGGGCTCAACCCAACCTACGCGAGCCCCGTAGGTTGGGTTGAGACGGCATCATCGTCGAAGCCCAACAGGTCCAAACGAAAAGGCCGACCGTTTGTAGCGGTCGGCTTTTTCATGTCTGCAAGAAGGCAGCTGCTGCCCTTTGTTGGGCTTCGCTGCGCTCAGCCCAACCTACGCAGAGGCTGGGTAGCGTGGAAAACCGCGCAGCGTTTTCCACCGGCCGGTACTGGCGCGAGCTGTGGATAAGGCTGCGCCGTTATCCACGCTACGGGGCCGTACGTTTTACAGGAAGGTGAAGACCTGCTCGCGGGTCAGGCGGGACTTGGGCAGGGCGGCGTTGAAGTCGCTTTCGCCGCGGTAGCCCAGGCCGACCACCACCAGGGCGGTGTAGCCCTGCTCGCGCAGGCCCAGTTCCTTATCCAGGCTGTTGGCGTCGAAGCCTTCCATGGAGGTGGCGTCGATGCCCAGGGCGGCGGCGCCCAGCAGCAGGGTGCCCAGGGCCAGGTAGGTCTGCTTCTCCATCCAGTGCTGCACGTCCTTGCGCTCATGGCGATGCAGGTCGACGAAGTGGCGACGGGTGCCGTCCTGGGCGGCGCGCGCCTCGGGCTTGGCGAAGCGGCCGTCCTGGGCTTCCTGCTCCAGCACCTGGGCCAGATGGCCTTCGGTCATTTCCAGGCGGGTGCACAGCACGATGACGTGGGACGCCGGCAGTACCTTGGGTTCGTTGTAGGGGCTCTGCATACCCTGGGCGATGCGCGCCTTGGCCTCGGCGCTGGCGGCGACCACGAAGTGCCAGGGCTGGGAATTGACCGAGGACGGCGCCTGGCGCAACAGCTCCAGCAGTTCCTCGACCTGTTCGGCGGGGATGCTGCGGGAGCCGTCGAAGGCCTTGGTGGTGTAGCGGGTGCGGGCGATCTGGGACAGCTGCATGGGTCGATTCCTGATTGAGGGGAGGCGTCGCGCCTCTGGGGCGCGACGATAACGTGAAGCCTTGAAGAGTGCTTAGAAGCCCTCCAACACGAGCTTGCCGCGGGCCTGGTGGCTTTCCAGCTGGGCATGGGCGCGGCGCAGGTTGGCGGCGTCGATGCGGCCCAGGTGTTCGCCCAGGGTGGTCTTGAGGGTGCCCTCGTCGATCAGCCCGGCGACCCGTTCGAGGATCTCGTGTTGGCGCACCTTATCCGGGGTTTGGAACAGCGAGCGGGTGAACATCAATTCCCAGTGCAGCGACAGGGACTTGAGCTT
Organism: Pseudomonas oryzihabitans; assembly: GCF_006384975.1. Classification (NCBI taxonomy): domain Bacteria; kingdom Pseudomonadati; phylum Pseudomonadota; class Gammaproteobacteria; order Pseudomonadales; family Pseudomonadaceae; genus Pseudomonas; species Pseudomonas oryzihabitans. The sequence goes on along the minus strand of NZ_CP021645.1, from coordinate 3,463,754 downwards.
CATGGGCACGGCATCGAGTTGTTCGGGATCGTCGATCACCGCCAGGCGGCCTTGAGGGCGCAACACTTCCACCAACTGAGCGTAATGCTGGTCGGTGTGGGTGAGGCTGGCGACCAGCGTCACGCCGTCCAGGCCGAGGGCTTCCAGTTGCGGGCGCAGCGGCTGGTGGTGGTCGATGACGTGGTGGGCACCGAGTTCGCGGACCCAGTCCTGGGTCTCGGCGCGGGAGGCGGTGCCGATCACGGTCAGCTCGGTGAGTTGGCGCGCCAGTTGGATCAGCACGGAGCCAACGCCGCCCGCGGCACCCATCACCAGCAGTTGCTGACCGGCGCCACCGCCTTCGGCGACGCCGAGGCGATCGAACAGCAGCTCCCAGGCGGTGACGGCGGTCAGCGGCAGGGCGGCGGCCTGGGCATGGTCCAGGCTCCTGGGTTTGTGGCCGGCCAGGTGTTCATCTACCAGGTGCAGTTCGCTATTGCAGCCGGGGCGGAACAGTTCGCCGGCGTAGTAGACCTCATCGCCTACGGCGAAGCGGCTGACCGCGCCGCCCACCTCACGTACCACGCCGGAGACATCCCAGCCCAGCACCTTGGATTCGCGCTCCACCAGACCCTGGCGCACCTTGGTATCCACCGGGTTGACCGCGATGGCGCGGACTTCCACCAGTAGATCGTGAGCGCCTGGAGTAGGATCGGGCAGTTCGACATCCTGCAGGGCGCGGGGATCGCTGGCAGGAAGGGTGATATCACCGTGGACGATGGCTTTCATGGTGGGGCTCCTTGAGCGATGAGAGAATTTGAGGCCATGGTCGTCTTCATCCTTGGTGGGAAAAAGCGGCAGAATCGGATAGCACCTTCACCATGGGAGTGAAAATGATCCGCTTCGACGACCTCGGTCTTTTCGTGCGCTCCGCCGCTCTGGGCAGCTTTTCCCGCGCCGCCCGCGAGATAGACCTGCTGCCGGGCCAGGTGAGCGCCGCCATCGGCCGGTTGGAGCGCGAGCTGGGCATCCGCCTGTTCGCTCGCTCGACCCGCAGCCTGAGACTCACTGCCGAGGGCGAGGCCTATCTGCCCTATGCCCGGGAGGTGCTGGAGACCCTGCGCGAGGGGCGCGAGCGGCTGCAGGGCGAGAACCCCGAGTTGCGTGGAGTGTTGCAGGTGGCGGCGCCGTCCGATCTGGGGCGTAATCTGCTGCTGCCCTGGCTGACCGAATTCCGCCAACGGCATCCAGGGCTGACGCTGCGGCTGTACGTGTCGGATCAGCAGGCCGATGTCTACCGCGATCCGGTGGATATCGCCATCCGCTACGGGCGCAGCCAGGACGATAGCTTGGTGGCCTTGCCTTTGGTGCCGGACAATCGCCGGCTGCTGGCGGCTGCGCCAGCCTATCTGGCGCGTCGGGGTACGCCGCGTAGCCTGGACGAGCTGGCCGGGCACGCCTGCCTGCTTTACCAGTTGCATGGCCGGACCTACGACAAGTGGAGCTTCGTATTGCCCGAGGGCGGCCTGCGCCAGGTGGCGGTGAGCGGACCGTTGCAGAGTGACGATGCCGAGGTGGTACACCGCTGGGCACTGGCGGGAGAGGGCATCCTCTACAAGTCCTGGCTCGAACTGCGCGAGGATTTCCAGGCCGGGCGCCTGGTGCGATTGCTGCCCGAGCTGCCCGGCGAGCCCCTGCCGCTGCAACTGTTCTGCCCGCATCGCCGGCAATTCTCGCCCGCGGTCAGGCAGCTGCATGGCTGGCTGACCGAGCGCTTCGCGGCGCTGGGCCCTCAGCCCTGAACGAAAAAAAGGTGGCTTCCACCTGGAAGCCACCCCTTGGGTACCGCATCGAGCTTATTGCAGGTGCTGCTTCAGCAACTGGCCAGCCTGGGACAGCGCCGCCTGGACCTCGGAGACCTTCGCCAGGGCGTTGAGCAGCCCATAGTCGTGGATCATGCCGTCGTATTGGACCTGGACCACGTCGACACCGGCGGCGTTGAGCTTGCGGGCATAGGCCTCGCCCTCGTCACGCAGCACGTCGTTCTCGGCGGTCTGCACCAGCGCCGGCGGCAGGCCCTTGAGCTGCTCCAGGGTGGCGCGCAGCGGCGAGGCGTAGATGTTGGCGCGGTCGGCTTCGTTGGTGGTGTAGCTGTCCCAGAACCACTTCATCATGTTGCGGGTGAGGAAACGGCCTTCGGCGTACTCCTTGTAGGACGGGGTGTCGAAGTTGGCGTCGGTCACCGGCCACAGCAGGGCCTGGTAGCGCAGCTTGGGCGTGCCCTTGTCCTTGGCCATCAGGCTGACCACCGCGGCCATGTTGCCGCCGACGCTGTTGCCGGCCACGGCCAGGCGACTGCCGTCGACATTGATTTCCTTGCCGTGCTCGGCGACCCATTGGGTCGCGGCGTAGGCCTGGTTGATGGCCACCGGGAAGTGGGCTTCCGGACTCGGGGTGTAGTTGACGAATACCGCCGTTGCGCCGGAGGCCACCACCAGGTCACGCACCAGGCGCTGGTGGGTGGGGAAGTCACCCAGCACCCAGCCGCCGCCATGGAAGAACATGAAGGCCGGCGTCTCGCCCTTGGCGTTTTCCGGGCGGACGATGGTCAGCAGCAGCGGCTTGCCGTCGACCTGGATGGTTTTTTCAGTGGTCTTGACGCCGGACAGGTCGACCTTGACGCTGGCCTGGGCACCGACCAGAACGGCACGAGCGTCTTTCGGCGACAGGGTTTCCAGGGGTTTGCCACCGCTGGAATTCAGGCTGTCGACGAAGGCCTGGGTGGTGCGCTCCAGGTGCGGATCGGGCTGGGGCGCGGCGAAGGCGCTGCCCATGGCCAGGGTGAGGGTGGAAAGACCGAGCAGACGAGAGAAGGTGCGCATGATGGATGACTCCGCGAAGCTGAAGGAGCGGGCGCCTCGGCATGAGGCGCCTGGTAGGTGCCGCGACCCTTAGGCCAGGATCAGACGCACGTCCACGTTGCCGCGGGTGGCGTTGGAGTAGGGGCAGACCTGGTGGGCTTTCTCGATCAGGTCTTCGGCCACGGCGCGCTCCAGGCCCGGCAGGCTGATGGTCAGCTCGACGTCGATGGCGAAGCCGGTGGGGATCGGGCCGATGCCGACCTGGGCGGTCACGCTGACGTCAGCCGGAACGGCGATCTTTTCCTTGGCACCGACGAATTTCATCGCGCCGAGGAAGCAGGCGGAGTAGCCAGCCGCGAAGAGTTGCTCGGGGTTGGTGCCCGGACCACCAGCGCCGCCGAGTTCCTTGGGTGTGGACAGCTGCACGTCCAAGGCCTTGTCGCTGCTGATGGAACGGCCATCACGGCCACCGGTGCTGGTTGCGGAAGCGGTGTAGAGAATGTTCATGGCGGACTCCTGATTTATGTATCGCGATAATCGATTCGCTGGACCGAGATACTGAAGATTCCCGGGGACGGCTTTAAGTTATCGCGATATTAGTTATCGCGCAAATTTATCTCGGAAGTGGCCGACCAGCGGTCGTTCGGCCTTAACGCTCCAGCTTGGCGCGCAACGCGGTGAGGTTTTGGCGCAGTTCGGTCATTTCCTGGTCGCCCAGGGCGCAGTAGCTGCCGATGGTGCCATTGATCTTCTTGGCCTTGTCGCGCAGGGCGCGCCCTTGCGCGGTGAGCTCGATGGACAGGTTGCGTTCGTCCTCGGCGTTGCGCTGGCGGGTCACGTAGCCCTCGGCTTCCAGACGCTTGAGCACCGGGGTCAGGGCACCGGAGTCCTGGTGCAGCCGACGGGCCAGTTCCTTGAGCGGGAGGCGGTCGTTCTCCCAGAGCACCAGCATCAACAGATACTGGGGATAGGTCAGCCCCACCTCTTCGAGCAGCGGCTTGTACACCTTGGTCATGGCCAACGAGGTGGAGTACAGCGCGAAGCACAGCTGCTGATCGAGCAGGAGAGGGTCTTTGCTGGTCATGGAGATCTCGCTACGGCAAATGAGAAATGATTCTACCCCGAGCATTTGGGTAGCATAGCCTTTCACCTTCAGACCCCATGGTTTTCATGCGTATCCATGTTTCCTTCATCGATCGTGTCGGCATCACCCAGGAGGTGCTGGCGCTGCTCGGTGCACGCAATCTCAACCTGGATGCGGTGGAAATGGTGCCGCCGAATGTCTATATCGATGCGCCGACCCTGAGCGCGGCGGTGCTGGAGGAGTTGCGCGCCGCCTTGCTGACCGTGGTGGGGGTGGAGGCGGTACGGGTAGTGGACATCCTGCCCGGCCAGCGGCGCAGTCTGCAGCTCGATGCGCTGCTCGCCGCCATGGCCGATCCGGTGCTGGCGGTGGACGGCGAGGGCCGGATTTTGCTGGCCAATCCGGCCTTCGCCGCCCTGGCCGGCGAAGACGCCGGCAGTACCCTGGCCGAACTCTTCAACGATGCCGAGTTGCCGGTCGAATTACTGGCCCAGGGCTTTCGCCTGCCGTTACGCGAGGTGGTGCTGCGCGGCCAGGCGCTGCTGCTGGACGCCACCCCCATCGGCGAACCGGTGGGCGGCCTGGCGGGTGGTCTCCTAACCCTCTATGCACCCAGCCGTATCGGTGGGCGACTCTCGGCACTGCGCCACGATACCCCCGAGGGCTTCGATTCCCTGCTCGGCGACTGCGCGGCCATCCGCACCCTCAAGGCCCGGGCCCAGCGTCTGGCAGCCCTGGAGGCACCGCTGCTGATCCTCGGCGAGACCGGCACCGGCAAGGAGCTGGTGGCCCGTGCCTGCCATGCCGCCAGTGCCCGCCGCGACGCACCCTTTCTGGCGCTGAATTGCGCGGCGCTACCGGAGAGCCTGGCCGAGAGCGAGTTGTTCGGCTACGCCCCGGGTGCCTTCACCGGCGCCCAGCGTGGCGGCAAGCCGGGGCTGCTGGAGCTGGCCGACCAGGGGACGGTGTTTCTCGACGAGGTCGGCGAGATGTCACCCTACCTGCAGGCCAAGTTGCTGAGATTCCTCTCCGATGGCACCTTCCGCCGGGTCGGCGGCGCCCACGAGACCCAGGTCAATGTGCGCATCCTCGCCGCCACCCATCGCGACCTCCAGGCCATGGTGGCGGTCGGCACCTTTCGCGAAGACCTCTTCTATCGCCTCAACGTGCTCAGCCTGCAGGTGCCGGCGCTGCGTGAGCGCGGCCAGGACATCCTGCTGCTGGCACGGCACTTCCTGCAGCAGGCGTGCGCCCAGATCGGTCGCCCGCCGTGCCGCCTGGCCCCGGCCACCTACGGTGTGCTGCTGGGCAACGCCTGGCCGGGCAACGTGCGCCAGTTGCAGAACATCCTCTTTCGCGCCGCGGCCATCAGCGAGAGCGGCCAGATCGACGTCGACGACCTGGATCTGGCCGGTACCGCCGTGGCGGGACAGGTGGAGACCGAGGTCGGCACCCTGGAGGCCGCCGTACAGGGCTTCGAGGCGGCGCTGCTGGAGCGGCTCTATCCGCAGTTTCCCTCCAGCCGCCAGTTGGCCGCGCGCCTGCAGACCTCGCACTCGGCCATCGCCATGCGTCTGCGACGCTACGGCATTCCCCGGCGAGACTAAGCGCAACGGCTTCAAGTTTCATCGGTGCTGCCCGATAACGCTCAGACCACGTCGTGCTCGAACGGGGAGGGCGTCGTGACGAGCAAATTCTTGCAAGGTCTGCTTCTTGGTTTGGTGCTGGTCTGTAATGGCGCTCGTGCGACTGCGTTGGAGGTGGTGACCGAGGACTATCCTCCGTTCAGCATGATCCAGCCGGATGGCCGGGTGACCGGCTTTTCGGTCGAATTGGTGCGGCTGCTGTTGGCCCGTGCCGGGCTCGCTGCCGAGCCGCAGATCATGCCGTGGGCGCGTGCCTTCGCCCAGGCCCAGGGACACCCTGGCGTGCTGATCTTTTCCATGGGGCGTCTTCCCGAGCGCGAAGCGCTATTCGAGTGGGTACTGACCCTTTTCAAGGGCGACCTCTGTTTGTACAGCTGGCGGGGGCGTGTTCGGCCGTTGGCCAAATTGGAGGCGGCTCACGGGCTGCAAATCGCCACGGTCAATGGCGATTCGGGAGAACGCATCCTGTTGGAGCATGGTTTCGTCGTCGGGCAGGAGCTGCAATCCAGTGCGCATTACAGCCACAATCTGGAGAAGCTGAAGGCTGGACGGGTCGATCTGTGGATCGCCAATCGAGCGATGGCCTATCACCTGGCCCGCCAGGCGGGCTACGAACCCCGCCGAGATCTGGCCCAGGTCTATTGCGTACCGCCTAATCCGGTGTACTTGGCGGCGAGCCTGGGTACTTCCCCCGAGATAATCGCGCGGCTGCGGGCGGCCTTCGCTACCCTGCAAAAGGACGGCACGCTGGCCGAGCTTCAGCGGCGCTGGCTATGAGTGACGACCGAACGCACCGCTCGTTGGGCAACCGCCTGGCCCTGTTGATGGTGGTGTGCTGCCTCCTGTTTTCCGCGCTCACGGCGGGGCTGCGCACCTGGAACATCTGGGAGCAGAATCGCGTCGGGATGGATGCCGAGCTGCAACTGCTGGAGCAGGTCTACCAATCGACCCTGGCCAAGGCTCTCTGGGAGATGGACACGGCTTCGGTGCAGGCGCACCTGGACGGCGCGCTGCGCATCGCCTCGGTCGGTCGCATCGAACTGCGTCTGGTCGGTCGCGGCCAGGAGCCCGAGGTCCAATCCCGTCAGCGCCCCAACTGGTCCCCGTCGAGCCTGGCGCCCAGTCGCCAAGGCGAGCTGGTCTACAGTCCCTATCCCGGCGGTCACGAGGTGCTCGGCGAGCTGCTCATCCAGGGCAATGAGGCCCTGCTCTGGCACGAGTTGCGCGATAGCGTGGCGGGTACCCTGCTGACCCAGCTCACGCTCGCCCTGCTGCTCGCCGGCCTGGTCAGCCTGGCCTTCAATCGGCTGGTGACCTTGCACGTCCGCCGCATCGCCCGGCATTTGTCGTCGCTGTCGGCCGCCACCCTGGAAAAGCCTCTTCGCCTGCAGCGGCCCGCCCGGCAGGACGAACTGGACCTGCTGGTGAGCGGTATCAACGCGCTGCAAGGCAATCTGGCGGGCTATCTGGCCCAACAGCATCGGCATGAAGAGGAATTGGCCGCGCATCGTGATCGCCTGGCAGACCGAGTACGCGAACGCACGGCGGAACTCGAGGCGCTGGCGACCGCGCAGCAAACCATCCTGGGGCTGTCCAACCAACTGATCCATGCGCCTTGCGAGCAGTTCGACCGGCACTGCCAGCTCTGCCTGCAAGAGGTGGCGCAACGCCTGCGCGCGCGTCAAGCCTTCTGGTTCAAGCGCCACGCCCAGGAATCGACCTATCGCCTGTACCAGGGCTGGTTCGGCGACGTTGAGCCGATGGCCCTGGGCTTGAGTCTGCCGACCTCGTGCGCCCAGGCCCTGGAGGCCCTGCTGGAGCCCGAGGTGCCGCAGACCTTCGCCTCACCGAGTGCACTCGTCAGCGTGCTCGGTGAGGCGGCCCAGCCGCTGCTGGCCCTGGGTAACGAAGCCATGGCGCTGGTCCATCTGCGGATCGCCGAGGATGAAGATGCCTTGCTGCTGTTTGGCTGTGATCTGGGTGGTGAGTGGCGTACCGACGAGCGGGCGCTGATCAACATGACCACCCAGTTGTTGCTGCATGCCTCCCATCACCAGCTGCAATTGCGCGACCTGCTGGCCTCCCAGGAGGCGTTGCGCAGCGCCAACGCGCGTTTGGAGCAGCTGTCGCGCAGTGACCCGCTCACCGGGCTGCCCAATCGCCGCTGCTTCGATGAGACCGAGCATGTGGAGTTTCGCCGCGCTCAGCGCTCCGGGCTACCCCTCTCGCTGCTGCTCTGCGATGTCGACTTCTTCAAGCGCTACAACGATACCTACGGCCATGCCCAGGGCGATCTCTGCCTGCAACAGGTAGCGACCGCCCTGCAGCAGGTCGTGGTCCGCCCCGGCGACTTGGTGGCGCGGATCGGCGGCGAGGAATTCGCCGTATTGCTGCCCGCGACCGACCTGTCCGGCGCAGAAGCAATGGCCGAGCGTCTACGCCGGGCCGTGACCGCGCTGGGCATCCCCCACAGCGGTTCGGAGGCCGCCGGCCATGTCACCCTGAGCATCGGCTACGCCGCGCTGAGCGCCGGAACGCCAGATTTCGCCGCCCTCATGGGCTTGGCCGACCGGGCGCTCTACCGGGCCAAAAGCCTGGGGCGCGATCGCAGTTGTCAGCTGCAAGAGGAGGGAACCCTATGAAGCCGCTACTGCTGTTGGCCCTATTGGGACTGCTGGGGCCGTGCGCGGAGGCCGCCACCGTCCGCGCCGTGACCGAAGACACCTCCTTCACCTGGGTCGTCAACGGTCGGGTCGGAGGGCCGGCGACCGCAGTGGTGGAACGGACCCTGGCAGCGGCGGGTATCCAGGATTACCTGGTAGAGCTCTATCCCTGGGCCCGTGCCGTCGACCTGACACTGCACGAACCGGGCGTGCTGATCTATCTCATCGCCCGTACCCCGGCCCGCGAGGCCCAGTTCCAGTGGGTGGGGGAGATCATGCGCCTGCGTTACTACTTCTATCGGCTGGCGAGCCGTGACGAGGTTCGGATCGAGCGACTCGACGACGCCCGCGCCTATCGCCTGGGTGTGCTGCGCGATGACGTACGCCACCAGTATCTGCAGCAGCTCGGCTTCCAGCGGCTGGTGGTGTCGGGCCAGCAGCAGGACAATGTCAGCCGTCTGCTCAATGGTCAGGTGGATGCCGTGCCGCTGCCGGAGGGGGATGCCGCCCACTTCTGCCGGGCAGCGGGCAGCGCCTGCCCGGGATTGCAGCGCCTGGCGGCCTTGGAGGAGATCGATACGCCGCTGTACATGGCATTCGGCCCGACCACGCCGGCTCCGCTGGTGGAGCGGCTACGCGACGCCTTCGCGAAGCTCAAGGCCAGCGGCGAGGTCGCTCGGCTGCTGGTGTTGCCGAGCGACCGCTAGCCAGCGGTGCGGTACCCTGGCTTGGGCGCGGTTCGATGCCTCGCCAAGGCGGCCTAACACCACGGCGTACAGCCTTGTACGACCGGGCAACTGCCATCAGCGACAGCGGCGGTCGAGTAGGAGGACACCAAGGACCGTACCCCGGGGGCAGTGGTTGGCGGGCTTGTCATTGCGATTGATTCGTATTAACGTAATGTTATTACATATCGAAGGGCTCCATGACATGAAAGTTCTCGCCTCACTCAAACAAGCCAAACTCCGTCACCGTGATTGCCAAGTGGTCAAGCGCCGCGGGCGGATCTATGTGATCTGCAAGAGCAACCCGCGATTCAAGGCGCGCCAGGGCAACGCCAAGAATCGCAACAAGGGCTGACTCAGCGCAGCACGTTGGTCTTGGCCAGGTCCAACACCTCGCTACCCCGACCGCTCATTACCGCGCGCAGCATGTAGAGGCTGAAGCCTTTGGCCTGGGCGGCCTCGATCTTCGGCGGCAGCGACAGCTCCTGCTTGGCGATGCGCACATCCACCAGGGCCGGACCAGGGTGGGCGAAGGCCTCTTCCAGGGTGGCGTCCAGCAGGCTCGCCGATTCAACCTTCCAGCCGCGCACGCCGCAGGCTTCGGCGACCCGGGCGAAGTCGACGGTGGCCAGATCCGTGGTGTCGTCGAGCATGCCGGCGGCCTTCATCTCCATGGCGACGAAGCCCAGGGTGGCGTTGTCGTAGACGATCACCTTGACCGGTAGCTGCTGGCTGGCCAGGGTCGCCAGTTCGCCGAGCAACATGGATAGGCCGCCGTCACCGGCCAGGGCCACCACCTGGCGCCCAGGGAAGGCCGCCTGCAGCCCCATGGCCTGGGGCACGGCATTGGCCATGGAGCCGTGGCTGAAGGAGCCGGCCAGCTTGCGTTCGAAATTCATCGCCAGGTAGCGCGCCGCCCACACCGTGGGGGTGCCCACGTCGCAGGTGAAGAGGGCGTCCGGCGCGGCCAGTTCGCTGATGCGGGTGGTGAGGTACTGGGGGTGCAGCGGCTCGCCATCGGCGGTGGCGGTGGCCAGGTCGTCCAACTCGGCGCGGGTCTTGCGGTAGTGCTCCTGGGCCTTTTCCAGGAAGCGGCTGTGGCTGTTGGGCTGGAGCCTCGGCAGCAGGGCGTCGAGGGTGGCGCGGACATCGCCCACCAAGCCCTTGAGTAGCGGGGTGCGGACGCCCAGGTGGGCGCCGCGCAGGTCGATCTGCACCACCCGCCCGTGATCCGGGAAGAAGTTGCGATAGGGGAAGTTGCTGCCCAGCATCACTAGCAGGTCGCATTCCTTGAGCGCGTGATAGCCGGAGGAAAAGCCGATCAGCCCGGTCATGCCCACACCGTAGGGATTCGCATATTCGATATGGGCCTTGCCGCGCAGGGCGTGGACCACCGGGGCCTGCAACCGCTCGGCCAGGGCCACCACCTGGGCATGGGCCCCGGCGCAACCGGCACCGCAGAGCAGGGTGATACGCTTCTCGCCAGCCAGCAATTCGGCCAGGGCGTCCAGCTCGGCGTCTGGCGGCACCACCACCGGGCGCACCGGCTCGCTCCACTGGACCTGCTGGGTGGGGGCCTCGGCCAGGGCCACGTCGCCAGAGATCACCACCACCGACACCGAACGATTGAGGATGGCCGAACGCATGGCGGTTTCGAGGATGCGCGGCAGTTGCTCGGGATGGGAGACCACCTCGCAGTAGTCGCTGCAGTCGCGAAACAGCCGCTCGGGATGGGTTTCCTGGAAGTAGCCCAGGCCGATCTCGCTGGAGGGGATCTGGGCGGCGATGGCCAGTACCGGCGCGCCGCTGCGTTGGGCGTCGAACAGGCCGTTGATCAGGTGCAGATTGCCCGGACCGCAGGAGCCGGCGCAGACGGCCAGGCGCCCGCTGATGTCGGCGGCGGCACTGGCGGCGAAGGCCGCGGCTTCCTCGTGGCGCACCCCGCGCCAGCGGATGCGTTCGCGCTTGCGCAGGCTTTCGGTGAGGCCGTTGAGCGAGTCGCCCGGCAGGCCCCAGATGGTGTCCACCCCGGCGGCTTCAAGGGTGGCGACGAGCAGATCGGCGACGGTTTTTACAGCCATGACAGGATCTCCAGGCAAGAGGGGAGGGAGAAGCCGCTTGGTAGAGGTCTTGTTGTGCTCTCTTGGGCCGACGAAGCGGGGCGGAAGTTCGCGACCGCCCCGCCGTTTCGCCCGGTGAACGGTCGGCACGGCTCCGCCCGCTACGGCGATAATCGCGGCCGACTCGTATCGACAAGGAGTGTCCCCGTGCTGTCCGCCTACCTCAGCGGCTTTCCCGCTTTTCTGCTCTACCTGTTGCTGTCCCTGGCTCTGCTCGGGCTGTTCTGCGTGCTCTACGCCTGGCTCACGCCCCACCGCGAATGGCAGCTGATCCGCGCCGACGTACCCGCCGCGGCGCTGGCCTTCGGTGGCAGTCTGCTCGGCTTCGTGCTGCCCCTGGCCGGTGCCATGCGGGTGGCGGTGAGCCTGGTCGACTTCCTGATCTGGGCGCTCATTGCCCTGGTCACCCAGTTGCTGGCCTTCCAGCTGCTGCGCCTGGGCCTGCCTGGGCTGCCGCAACGGCTGGCGGCCAACGAGATGGCCAGCGGCATCCTCGCCGCCTGTTTCGCCCTGGGCGTAGGCGTGCTCAATGCCGCCGCCATCACCGGTTGAGGGCAGGCCATGAAACGCAGTCAAGCGCTCAAGCTAGTGCTCATCGGCGCGCCGATATTGACCCTGGCCTGGTGTACCAGCCGGCCCACCACCGGCTATACCTACGAAACAGTCGACCAGTGCAACCGTGACGGGGTATTCAGCGACACCATCTGCGCCCGGGAGTACGCCAGTGCCTATAGCGCCCATGCCGTGCAGGCCCCGCGCTATGTGCAACTGAGCGATTGCGAAGCGGATTTCGGCGTGGGGCGCTGCGAAGGACCGTTGCCCTACTATGTGCCGCTGATGTCGGGCTTTTTGATCAATCGCGAATCGGCCACCGCTGGCCAGGTATCGACCTTGGACTTCGATCATGATCGGCACCGCGACAGTCGGCCGCTCTACCGTGCCCTGGACAATCCAGGCAACTGGCGCACCGGCAGCAACGTCGCCGTCTCCGGGCGCAGCGGGCGGGTCTCGGTAGATCGCGCGGCCCAGGTGGTGGACACGGGGCGCTTCGTCAGTCGTGGCGGCTTCGGCAAGGCCGCGGCGGCGCGCGCCAGCAGTGGAGGCTAGGCCATGCAGCGCATCTCCTTCAGCGAGCGTCCCGACTGGCGCCAGCAGGCCGAGGCCCTGGGCTTCGCCTTCCATACCTTCGACGGCGAACCCTATTGGGACGAGACCGCCGCCTACCGCTTCAGCCTGCGGCAGATCGAGGACGACATCGAGGCGCCCACCGCCGAGCTGCACCAGCTGTGCCTGGCGCTGGTGGATCTCATCGTCGAACGCGAGGAGCTGCTGGAGCGGCTGCACATTCCGCGCTTCTTCTGGGACCACCTGCGCATCAGCTGGCGCCGTCGCGAGCCCTCGCTCTATGGCCGGATGGACTTCTGCTACAGCGGCCAGGGCCCGGCCAAGCTGTTCGAGCTCAATTACGACACCCCCACCTCGCTCTACGAGGCGGCTTATTTCCAGTGGCTGTGGCTGGAGCAGCAGCGCGAGCGCGGTGGGCTGCCCGCCGCGGCCGACCAGTACAACCTGATCCAGGAGCGGCTGATCGAGACCCTGGCCGATCTGGGCTTGCCGCAGCCGCTGTACCTGGCCGCGGTGCGCGACTCCCTGGAGGATCGGGGCACCGTCGACTACCTGCGCGATTGCGCCGTCCAGGCCGGGCTGGATGCCCGTTTCCTGGCCATCGAGGACATCGGCCTGGAGCGCTCGGGCACCTTCGTCGACCTTCAGGGCCATTCCATCTTCAGCCTGTTCAAGCTCTATCCCTGGGAACACCTGCTGGAAGACGCCTTCGGCGCGGCCATTCCGGCCAGCGGCACCCGCTTCGTCGAGCCACCGTGGAAGGCGCTGCTGAGCAACAAGGGCATCCTGGCGCTGCTCTGGGAGCAGCACCCGGGGCATCCCAACCTGCTGCCGACCTATTTCGATGCCCGGCCCAGCGCGCACCTGGCGCCGGGCTGGGTGCGCAAGCCGCTGTTCTCTCGCGAGGGCGCCAACGTGAGCCTGCACGCCAGTGACGGGCGCCGGGCAGCGGTGGCCGGTCCCTACGGTGGGGCGACCATTCGCCAGGCCTGCCAGCCGCTGCCCTGTTTCGACGGCCATTATCCTGTGCTGGGCAGTTGGGTGGTGGGTGACCGCGCCTGCGGCCTGGGCATCCGCGAGGACAGATCGCTGATCACCCAGGACAGCTCGCGCTTCCTGCCGCATTTCATTCTCGACTGAGGTTGGGCACGGGCTGACTCTTATAGCTTGGCTGTCTGATCCAAGAGACAGGCTAATATTGTAACGAAATCGATACGATGTTTTTAAAACGTTACAGCTATTGGAGAGATGGAAGCTTTCCGTAACGATTTCGCTACACCGCCCTGTGATGGTTAAGGCTAACGTCCTGAAAATGCTGGATTTTAATCCTGGCACTGGCCTTGCAATACCAGACGTCTCTATCCATCAGGACGAAGGTCCGCAGGAGTCTGGCAATGGGTCTGCGCTACACCGAAGAACACGAATGGCTGCGTCAGGAAGCCGATGGCAGCATCACCGTCGGCATCACCGACTATGCTCAGGATTCGCTCGGCGACCTGGTCTTCGTGCAACTGCCGGAGCTGCGCAGCTACGCCCAGGGCGATGAGGTGGCGGTGCTGGAATCGGTCAAGGCCGCCAGCAACATCACCATGCCGCTGGATGGCGAGGTCCTGGCCGTCAACGAGGCGCTCAATGATGCGCCCGAGACCATCAACAGCGATCCGCTGGATGCCGGCTGGTTCTTCCGCTTCCAGCCCGCCAATGCCGAAGCCTTCGCCGCCCTGCTCGACGAAGCCGCCTATCAGCAACTGATCAAGGGGTAAGACCGCCATGTCGCTGCACGCTACCCTAAGCACCGCCGACGAATTCGTCCCGCGCCACATCGGCCCGCGCGAGCTGGACGAGATCGCCATGCTCGACCTGCTCGGCTACGAATCCCTGGAGGCCATGACCGCCCAGGTGATCCCCGAGAGCATCAAGGGCACCAGCGTGCTGGACCTGCCCGCCGGGCTGTCCGAAGCCGACGCCCTGGCCGAGCTGCGCGCCATCGCCGGCAAGAACCGCCTGCTCAAGAGCCTCATCGGCCAGGGCTACTACAACACCCATACCCCGGCGCCGATCCTGCGCAACCTGCTGGAAAATCCGGCCTGGTACACCGCCTACACCCCCTACCAGCCGGAGATCTCCCAAGGCCGCCTGGAAGCCCTGCTCAACTTCCAGACGCTGATCGGCGACCTCACCGGCATGCCGGTGGCCAACGCCTCGCTGCTGGACGAGGGTACCGCCGCCGCCGAGGCCATGACCTTCTGCAAGCGCCTGGCGAAGAACAAGGCCACTGCCTTCTTCGCCTCCGTGCACTGCCATCCCCAGACCCTGGACGTCTTGCGCACCCGCGCCGAGCCCCTGGGCATCGAGGTGGTGGTGGGCGTGGAAACCGAGATCGAGGACCACGGCCGCTTCTTCGGCGCCCTGTTCCAGTATCCGATGACCACCGGTGAGATCCGCGACTACCGCGAGAGCATCCAGGCCTTCCAGGCCGCCGGTGCCCTGGTGGCCATGGCCGCCGACCTGCTGGCCCTGACCCTGCTCACCCCGCCCGGCGAACTGGGCGCGGACGTGGCCATCGGTACCGCCCAGCGCTTCGGTGTGCCGCTCGGCTTCGGCGGTCCTCACGCGGCCTACTTCGCGACGCAAGACAAGTACAAGCGCGACATGCCCGGGCGCGTCGTCGGTGTGTCCATCGACCGCCACGGCAACCCGGCCTATCGCCTGGCGCTCCAGACCCGCGAGCAGCACATCCGCCGCGAGAAGGCCACCAGCAACATCTGCACCGCCCAGGTGCTGCTGGCCAACATCGCCAGCATGTACGCGGTCTACCACGGCCCCGAGGGCCTGACTCGCATCGCCACCCGGGTGCAGCGTCTCACCGGCCTGCTGGCCGCCGGCCTGCAGCGCCTCGGTCACCAGACCCAGCACACCGCCTTCGACACCCTGACCCTGGTGTTCGGCGCGCGCACCGCCGCCCTGCACGAGGCCGCCCGCGCCCGTGGCTACAACCTGCGCGAAGTCAGCGCGGAAGCCCTGGGCGTGTCCCTCGACGAAACCAGCACCCTGGCCGACGTCCAGGCGCTGCTGGAGATCCTGGCCGACGGCCAGGCCGCACCCCAGGTCGCCGAGCTGGGCGACGTCAGTGGCGTGGAGTTGCCGGAAGCGCTGCGGCGCCAGTCGGCCTTCCTGACCCACCCGGTGTTCGCCAGCCATAGGTCCGAGACCGAGCTGATGCGCTATCTGCGCAAGCTGGCGGACAAGGACCTGGCACTGGATCGCACCATGATCCCGCTGGGCTCCTGCACCATGAAGCTCAATGCCGCCAGCGAGATGATCCCGGTCACCTGGGCTGAATTCGGCGCCATCCATCCCTTCGCGCCGGCCGACCAGGCCCAGGGCTATGCCCAGCTCACCACCGAGCTGGAAGCCATGCTCTGCGCCGCCACCGGCTACGACGCCGTCTCCCTGCAGCCCAACGCCGGTTCCCAGGGCGAGTACGCCGGCCTCCTGGCCATCCGCGCCTATCACCAGAGCCGCGGCCAGGGCGAGCGTGACGTCTGCCTGATCCCGGCTTCGGCCCACGGCACCAACCCCGCCACCGCCAGCATGGTCGACATGCGCGTGGTGGTGGTGGCCTGCGACAAGCGCGGCAACGTCGACCTCGACGACCTGCGCGCCAAGGCCGAACAGCACAGCGACCGCCTGGCCGCGCTGATGATCACCTATCCGTCCACCCACGGGGTGTTCGAGGAAGCCATTCGCGAGATCTGCCAGGTGATCCACGACCACGGCGGCCAGGTCTACATCGACGGCGCCAACATGAACGCCATGGTCGGCCTCTGCGCCCCGGGCCAATTCGGTGGTGACGTCTCCCACCTCAACCTGCACAAGACCTTCTGCATCCCCCACGGCGGCGGTGGTCCGGGTGTCGGCCCCATCGGCGTCAAGGCGCACCTGGCGCCCTTCCTCCCCGGCCATGCCCACCTGGAACGCAAGGAAGGCGCGGTCTGCGCGGCGCCCTACGGCAGCGCCAGCATCCTGCCGATCTCCTGGATGTACCTGAAGATGATGGGCAGCGCCGGTCTCACCCGCGCCTCCCAGGTGGCCATCCTCAGCGCCAACTACATCGCCCGCCGCCTGGAAGAGCACTACCCAGTGCTCTACACCGGCACCAGCGGCCTGGTGGCCCACGAGTGCATCCTCGACCTGCGGCCGCTCAAGGACAGCAGTGGCGTGACCGTGGACGACGTGGCCAAGCGCCTGATCGACTTCGGTTTCCATGCGCCGACCATGTCCTTCCCGGTGGCCGGCACCCTGATGATCGAGCCCACCGAGAGCGAGTCCAAGCAGGAACTGGATCGCTTCTGCGACGCCATGATCGCCATCCGCGAAGAGATCAGCGCCCTGGAAAGCGGCACCCTGGACCCCCAGGACAACCCGCTGAAGAACGCGCCCCATACCGCGCGCGAACTGGCCGGGGAGTGGACTCACCCCTACAGCCGCGAGCAGGCGGTGTTCCCGCTGCCGAGCCTGGTGGACGGCAAGTACTGGCCGCCGGTGGCACGTATCGACAACGTCTACGGCGATCGCAACCTGGTCTGTTCCTGCCCGCCCATCGAGGCGTACGGCGAGGCCTGAGCCCTCACCCCCGGCCCCTCTCCCAGGGGGAGAGGGGAGTAGCGCCGCCGCACTTTGCTAGTTCTGCGCAATTGCGCAGGATATCCAGGTGAAGCACCGCTCTTCCCCCTCTCCCCCTGGGAGAGGGCCGGGGTGAGGGAAACCCGAAGCACCGAGGTCGCGCCTCGCTCATCAGGCGCGACCCATTCAGATCACAGCTTCCTTGCTCTGGAGGACCGGAGCGCGGAAACCGCCACCCGACACGGAGCCCCACCATGTCCCTGCTCAAGACTTCGCTCCACGCGCTGCACCTGGAACTCGGCGCCCGCATGGTGCCCTTCGCCGGCTACGAGATGCCGGTGCAATACCCGCTCGGCGTGCTCAAGGAGCACCAGCACACCCGCGCCCAGGCCGGGCTGTTCGACGTGTCCCACATGGGCCAGGTGCTGCTCGAAGGCGATGCGGCCGCCGAAGCCCTGGAGTCCCTGGTACCGGTCGACATCATCGACCTGCCCAGCGGCATGCAGCGCTATGCCCTGCTGACCGACGACAACGGCGGCATCCTCGACGACCTCATGGTCGCCAACCTCGGCGATTGCCTCTACCTAGTGGTCAACGCTGCCTGCAAGGAAGCTGACCTCGCCCACCTGGAAAAGCACCTCGGCGATCGCTGCCAGGTACTGCCGCAATTCGATCGCGCCCTGCTGGCCCTGCAGGGCCCGGCCGCCGCCGCGGTGCTGTCGCGCCTGGCGCCGGAAGTGGCCGAGATGACCTTCATGCAGGTGCGCCGCGTCAAGCTGCTGGACCAGCCCTGCATCGTCAGCCGCAGCGGCTACACCGGTGAAGACGGCTACGAGATCTCGGTGCCCAGCGCCGCCGCCGAAGCCCTGGCCCGTCGCCTGCTGGCCGAGCCGGAAGTCGAGGCCATCGGCCTGGGCGCCCGTGATTCACTGCGCCTGGAAGCCGGTCTCTGCCTCTATGGTCATGACATGGATGCCGGCACCACGCCGGTGATGGCCAACCTGGGTTGGGCGCTGTCCAAGGTACGCCGCGAAGGCAACGGCCGCGCCGGTGGTTTCCCCGGCGCCGAGCGCATCTTCGCCGAACAGCGCGACGGTGTGAGCCGCAAGCGGGTCGGCCTGCTGGTGCAGGAGCGGGTGCCGGTGCGCGAGGGTGCAGAGCTGGTAGATGCCAATGGCGCCAGCATCGGCCGCGTCACCAGCGGCGGCTTCGGTCCGACCCTGGGCGCGCCGGTGGCCATGGGTTATGTCGACAGCGCCTTCGCCGCCCTGGATACCGAGCTGTTCGCCGTGGTGCGCGGCAAGCAGGTCCCGGTCAAAGTCGCCAAGACGCCCTTCGTGCCGCAGCGGTATTACCGCGGATAATTTAAGTCCTGAGCGTTGGGCTTCGCGTTGCTCAACCCAACCTACGAAAGCCTGGCCCGTAGGTTGGGTTGAGCGCCAGCGAAGCCCAACAGCACCTCACACCACCGGATAATCCCGAAACACCGACAGCCTTTCCGCCTCGGCGGCCAGGGCTTCCAGCGTCGGATAGTTCTGCCGGTCGATCAGGCCCGGCAGAACGTGGTGGAGAAAGCTCCAGGCCACCGCCGTGTCGATGGCGTCCTGGCCGATATCGCTCTCGCTGAGCGGCGGGCGCGGGACCAGCCAGGCCTTGTCCAGGGCGCCGCAGGCCGCGCGCAATTGCCCCTCCACCCGTTGCCGCCAGGGTTCGTGGCGCTTCTCCTCGGGGCGTAGATCGCGCTCGTACACCAATTGCACCGCCTTCTCGCACAGTGCCAGGGCCAGGCCGACCCGGCTCAAGGCATTCGCCCGGGCGGCATGACCGTGAGGCAGCAATTGCCGGCTGCCGCAGGCGAGGTGCTGGGCATAGTCGAGGATCAGCGACGAATCCATCAGCCGCTGGCCATCCAGGCAGATCAGGGTCGGTGCCTTGACCACCGGGTTGAAGGTGCGAAAGCGCTCGACATCGCGGAAGACCGATAGCTGGCGCAGCTCGAACGGCAGAGCCAGCAGGCGAAGGGAGATCGCGACCCGCCGTACATAGGGCGAGTCGAGCATGCCGATGAGTTGCATGGGCGGTGTCCTGTCAGAAAGAGTGAATCCTGTTCCACGTGGAGCATCATGCTAGCGATGGATAATGCGCTGGATGACGCTCTAGACGTAACCTTAGGACTTCGTCGAAGATGCTTCCATCGAGAAAATCTGACTGGATCGGTAAGGAAGTCTTACATGTCGCGTCTGCCGCCGTTGAATGCCCTGCGTTGCTTCGAAGCGGTGGCGCGCCTGGGAAGCGTGACCCGGGCGGCCAGCGAGTTGCACCTCACCCATGCGGCGGTCAGCCAGCAGGTGAAGGGGCTGGAGCATCAGTTGGGCATGGTGCTGTTCGAGCGCCAGGGGCGGGGGATCGAGGTGACGGGGGACGGTCGCGCCTATGCCGAGCAGGTGCGCCAGTTGCTCGCCGACCTGGGCGAGGCGACCCGCCGCTTGCAGGCCCGACCGCGGCGCAACGAGCTGGTGTTCGCCACCTTTCCCTCTTTCGCCACGCACTGGTTGCTGCCACGCCTGCCGCGTTTTCGCGCCCTGCATCCGGAGTACCGCATCCGCATCCAGACCAGCATGGATTTCCAGGATCTGCGCCAGGGCATGGTGGATATCGGGGTGCGCATGGGGGAAGGGCAGTGGGACGGCCTGACGGCGCTGCGTCTGTTCCAGGACGATGTCCTGTTGGTGGCGGCGCCCGACTACAACGGCGGGAGGCTGCCACGAACCCTGGACGAAGCCCTGGCCCAACCGGTGATGCACACCGAGGAAACCTGGCGGCACTGGGGGGAAGCGGCGGGTAGGGGCCAGGCCATGCCCAGCTGCGCCCTCGGCGTGAACGACTCCAACCTGGTGCTGGAAGCCTTGCGCCTCGGCCAGACCCTGGCGCTGGAGCGACGCAGCCTGGTGCAGACCGCGCTGCAGCAGGGCCGCCTGGTCCAGCTCAGCCCCGTCGTCGCGCCCTATCCCTACACCTACTGGCTGGTCTGGCCGGAACGGGCGGAGTCGGTGGAAAAACAGGCGCACTTCACCGCCTGGATCCAGGCCGAGGTCGCGACCTATCTGGCCACCCTAGGTACCCCGGCGCCCGGGCAGGACGCCGGGGCGTGATACCTCAGCGCAGCAGCAGCTTGCGCCGACCGTCCGGCCAGACTTCCCAGAGTTGATCGTTGATGCGCTGCACCTGGCTGGTAGTACGGCGCATGGTGCTGATGGCGGCCCGCAGCGCCTGGCTGCTGGCGGTGTCGACCTGGTTACCGGCGCCGCTGCTCTCGGCCTTGGCGCGCTCCATAGCTACAGTGTTCATTGACGCCTCCCGAGCTCGGCTATAGACGGCGAAAGTGCCGTAGCCCAAGGACTGTCCGCCACCGGCAAGATTCCGCGCATCTGGGAGCCGCCGTTCAAGCTGTGATCCACGTCCTACGGGGGCTGTGGCCCACTGGGCGAATTGGCGCAAAAGGGTATTTCTGTACGGATATACAGATTAGTCCTTGCGCTGGCCGGCGCCGCTTTGCATCCTGTGGCGATTCCCGTTACGCGACGCCCGCCATGCAGCTGTATCTCTGCGAAAAACCCTCCCAGGCCAAGGACATCGCCCGCGTCCTCGGCGCCAATCGGCGGGGCGAGGGCTGCCTGCTGGGGCAGGGCGTGACCGTCACCTGGTGCATCGGCCACTTGCTGGAGACGGCGCCGCCGGATGCCTACGACAGTCGCTACAAACGCTGGTCGCTGGACGATTTGCCCATCGTCCCCGAGCAGTGGAAGCTGCAGGTCAAGAAGACCACCGGCAGCCAGTTCAAGGCGGTCAAGCGCCTGCTCGGCGAGGCCAGCGAACTAGTGATCGCCACCGACGCCGATCGCGAAGGCGAGATGATCGCCCGCGAGCTGGTGGAGCATTGCCGCTATCGCGGACCGATCCGCCGGCTGTGGCTGTCGGCGCTGGATGACGTCTCCATCCGCCGCGCCCTGGCCGCGCTCAAGCCGGGCGCCGAGACCTATGGGCTCTACCAATCCGCCTTGGGGCGTTCGCGCGCCGATTGGCTGATCGGCATGAACATGAGTCGCTTGTTCACCCTGCTGGGACGGCGCTCTGGCTACCAGGGCGTGCTCTCGGTCGGCCGGGTGCAGACGCCGACCCTGCGCCTGGTGGTGGATCGCGACCGCGCCATCGCCGCCTTCGTACCGGTGCCCTTCTGGACCGTGGAGGCCACCCTGGCGGCGCCGGGTGGGCGCTTCCAGGCCCAATGGCAGCCGCCGGACGCCGTCTGCGACGATCAGGGGCGCTGCCTCAAGCCGGAGGTGGCCCAGGCGGCTGCCCAGGCCATCGAAGCGGCCGGCCAGGCGCGGCTGGTCAAGCTCAAGACCGAGCGCATCCGCGAGGCGGCGCCCTTGCCCTTCGATCTGGGCACCCTGCAGGAAGTCTGCTCCAAGCGCCTCAATCTGGGCGCCCAGCAGACCCTGGACATCGCCCAGGCGCTCTACGAGACCCATAAGCTGATCACCTATCCACGCAGCGATTGCGGCTACCTGCCGCTGTCGCAGCACGCCGAGGCGCCGGCACTGCTCGCTGTTCTGCTGGGCGCCGATGGCAGTCTCGCGCCGCTGCGTGAGCACCTGGATGCCAGCCGTCGCTCGCGGGCCTGGAACGATGCCAAGGTCAGCGCCCACCACGGCATCATCCCGACCCTGGTGACCCGCGACCTGGGGCGGCTGAGTCCTCAGGAGCGCAATGTTTATGGCCTGATCCGGGCGCGCTATCTGGCCCAGTTCCTGCCCCAGCACGAATTCGACCGCACCCAGGCCGATTTCGAAGCCGGTGGCGAACGCCTGCGCGCCACAGGTAAGCGCCTGGTGGAGCCCGGCTGGCGCCGCGCCCTGCCCGAAGCCCTGACCCCGCCCAAGGGGCGCGAGGCGCCGCCACCCCAGGCCCTGCCCGAGTTGCGCGAAGGCGAGCACTATCCGGTGGTCGAGGTGCGCTGCAAGGATCAACTGAGCCAGCCGCCCAAGCCCTTCACTGAGGGTGATCTGATCAAGGCGATGAAGAACGTCGCCAAGCTGGTGGAGGACCCGGTGCTCAAGCAGAAGCTCAAGGACACCACCGGCATCGGCACCGAGGCGACCCGCGCCGGGATCATCCAGGGCCTCTTGGATCGTGGTTACCTGGTCAAGCAGGGCAAGGCCCTGGCGGCGACGCCGGCGGCCTTCGGGCTGATCGACGCCGTGCCGCGGGCCATCGCCGATCCGGGCACCACGGCGCTCTGGGAGCAGGCGCTGGACCGGGTGCAGGAGGGCGAGCTGAGCCTGGCCGAATTCGTCGCCAAGCAATCGGCCTGGATGGGCAAGCAGGTGGAGCGCTGCCTGGGGCTGACCCTCACCATCAGCGGACCGCCGCCAGTGGGCAAGGGCGCGCCCTGGAAAAAGAAGCGGCGTACGGGTGGGGGCAAGGCCAAGGCGACGGCGAAGACGGCTGGCGCTCCGACGCGAGCGCGCAAGCCGAGGGTCAAGCCGGGCTGAGGGCGGCGAAGAGGCGTTCGAGCACGGCTTCGGGCTGGTTCAGGACGTCGTGGTTCCAGAAGCGCAGCGTTTGAAAGCCCTGAGCACCCAGCCAGGCATCGCGCGTGCGGTCGGCCACGCTGCCTTGATGCTGGCCGCCGTCCAGTTCGATCACCAGGCGCGCTTCCAGGCAGACGAAATCCAGGATGTAGCGGCCATAGGGATGCTGGCGACGGAACTTGAATCCTTGGAAACGCTTGCCACGCAGGTGCTGCCAGAGGGCGCGCTCGGCGTCGGTTTGGTTGCGACGCAGGCTGCGGGCGTGGGTGACGAGGGGCATGGGAATCCGTTCCCTTGGGTTTTGGCGTTGGGTTTGCCCTCACCCCGGCCCTCTCCCGGAGGGAGAGGGGGCGGTATGGAGTGGGGCGATCTGGTGGAGTATCGCCTGAGGGTCTTGGCTTGGCGATAGCTCTGGAACGAGAGTTTTGCGGGTTTTCAGTCTGGACTTGGCTAGTAGGAAATAGCTGGGGACTGAAATGGCTATGGCGTTGGGTTTGCCCTCACCCCGGCCCTCTCCCGGAGGGAGAGGGGGCGGTACGGAGCGGGGCGATGTGGTGGAGTATCGCCTGGCGCTTCAGCCCTGGTCCGGAGCGAAGAGTTCGCTATCGCGGTAACTCTGAAAATACCTGTGAAGCCTGGCGTTGGAGGGGAAGCCCGCCTCCCGCTCCAGACAACCCCCTCTCCCTGGGGAAGAGGGCTGGGGTGAGGGCGCGCACGCGAGCGCCCGTCCGGCTTACTTCTTCTCGAACGCCGCTGCGGCGGTAGCGTAGGCCGCTTCGTGGTAGTCGAACTCGGCCGACTGGACCAGCAGGGTTTCCTCGTCCTCGGTGAAGGCGATCACCGGGCGATAGGAGATGCCGTCGGCCTGGATCTCGGACTCGTCGATGAGCTTGGAGAGGTCGAAGGCGAAGTCGCCGCAGATGGCCTTGGCCTGGGCGTCGGTGATGCCGTGCTTCTTCAGGGCATCGCGCAGCAGGGTGCTCCATTGGTATTGGAACTGGAGACCCAGTTTGGCATAGCTGGGACCGTAGTCGATTTCCATGAGTGTGTAACCGGGGCTTGGGAGGAGGGGGCGAACTCGCCACATTGGCCGGAAGAACGGCCGATGCGACGGCTGCCGGTGACACTACGATGGCGTGCCCCAAAGCCCAGGCAAAGAGGGGGCGGGCCGGACGGCCGAATCTTGCGACCGAGAGGCCCGCCTCGGGACGAGCGGTTACTCGTGCACGATGCGCGAGTGGTCGCGGGTGTCCTTCATGAAGACGTAGACCAGCAGCGAGCAGGCGATGCAGCCGGTCACGTACCAGTAGTAGCCACTTTCCATACCGATGCTCTTGAACCACAGGGCCAGGTATTCGGCGGTGCCGCCGAAGATGGACACGGTCAGGGCGTAGGGCAGGCCGACACCCAGGGCGCGGATCTCGGTGGGGAACAGCTCGGCCTTCACCACGGCGTTGATCGAGGTGTAGAAGCTGACGATCACCAGCGCCACCATGATCAGGCCGAAGGCGCCCCACCAACTGGTGACGCTACCCAGGGCGGTCAGGATCGGATAGGTGAACAGGGTGCCTAGCACGCCGAAGGCGATCAGCACCGGGCGCCGGCCGATCTTGTCGGAGAGGGCGCCGACCAGGGGTTGCAGCAGCATGAACAGGAACAGGGTGGCCGCCGAGATGGAGGTGGCGTCGGTCTTGCTCATGCCCACCGAGTTGACCAGGTATTTCTGCATGTAGGTGGTGTAGGTGTAGAAGGCCAGGGTACCGCCCATGGTCAGGCCGACCACGGTGAAGAACTCCTTGGGATGCCGTGCCAGGGTGCGCATCAGGCTTTCCTTGGGCTTCTCGGACTTCTTGAACGAGGAGGTTTCCTCCATGCCGCGACGCAGGTAGAGGGCGGTCACGGCGCAGGCGGCACCGATCACGAAGGGGATGCGCCAGCCCCAGCTTTCCAGCTGCTGCACGGTGAGCAGTTGCTGCAGCACGATCAGGGTGGCCAGGGCCAGGAGCTGGCCGGAGATCAGGGTGACGTACTGGAAGCTGGAGTAGAAACCGCGGCTTTCCTTGGTCGCCATCTCGCTCAGATAGGTGGCGGAGGTGCCGTATTCACCGCCCACCGAGAGGCCCTGCAGCAGGCGCGCCAAGACCAGCATGACCGGTGCGGCGACGCCGATGCTGGCATAGCTGGGGGTGAGGGCGATGATCAGGGAGCCGGCGCACATCATGATCACCGAGACCATCAGCGCGGCCTTGCGTCCGGCCTTGTCGGCGTAGAGGCCCATCAGCCAGCCGCCGATGGGTCGCATGAGAAAGCCCACGGCGAAGATGGCGGCGACGTTGAGCAACTGGGCGGTCTGGTCGCCTTGGGGGAAGAAGGCCTTGGCGAAGTACAGGGAGAAGGCGGCGTAGACGTACCAGTCGAACCACTCGACCAGGTTGCCGACCGAACCACTGAAGATGGATTTGATACGTTGCGAGGTGGTCTTGGGCGCGGCCTGGCCGGCCGCGAGGGTAGCGGTGCTATCCACAGAGGATTCCTCTTGTCGTTGTTATCAAGCGCGCGAAGCGTCGACAAGAGCGATTGCAGGGGGCGTGCCAGGCCGTGGAGCCGCGTCCTTACTGGGTTCGGTGGTGCCGGATCGGCGAAAGACCGCCGAACGCCACGTGGCGATGAGCGGATTTCCGCCTAGCGCCCGTCAGTCGCCTTCGGGGCCGTCGCGGAAATCAGCGCGCACCAGGCCATGGCGCTGCATCTTCTCGTTGAGGGTGCGCCGGGGCAGTTGCAGCTCGTCCATCACCGCCTTGATCTCACCGCCGTGGCGCGTCAGAGCGGCGCGCAGGCACTGGGCTTCGAAGGCTTCCAGCTGGTCGGCCAGGGAGGTGCCGCTAGCGGCAGTCAGAGTGGCGGGTGCGGGCGCGCCCAGGCCGAGCACCTCGCGTTCGGCGGCGTTGGCCAGTTCACGGACGTTGCCCGGCCAGCCATGGCCGAGCAACTGGGCCAGCCGCGCGGCACCGGGCGGGGTGACCTGACGCCCCAGGCGCGCGCCGGCGGCGGCGAGGAAGTGGTCGAACAGCAGCGGGATGTCTTCGCGCCGGGAGCGTAGCGGCGGCAGGTGCAGCTCGGCGACATTGAGGCGATAGGCCAGGTCTTCGCGGAAGCGGCCGGCGCGGGCTTCTTCGAGCAGGTCCGGCTTGGTGGCGGCGACGATGCGCAGGTCCAGGGCGATGCTCTGGTTGGAGCCCAGGCGCTCCAGGCGCTGCTCTTGCAGCACCCGGAGGAGCTTGAC
Source organism: Pseudomonas oryzihabitans (assembly GCF_006384975.1). NCBI lineage: Bacteria > Pseudomonadati > Pseudomonadota > Gammaproteobacteria > Pseudomonadales > Pseudomonadaceae > Pseudomonas > Pseudomonas oryzihabitans. Next base: position 3,438,048 of record NZ_CP021645.1, on the reverse strand, counting down.
CTGCTGGGCCAGGGGCATGCTTTCGATCTCGTCGAGGAACAGGGTGCCGCCGTTGGCGTATTCCAGCTTGCCGATGCGCTTGCCCTGGGCACCGGTGAAGGCGCCGCTCTCGTGACCGAACAGCTCGCTCTCGAACAGCTGCTCGGGAATGGCTGCGCAGTTGAGGGCGACGAAGGCCTTGCCGGCGCGTGGGCCGAAGTCGTGCAGGCAGCGGGCAACCAGTTCCTTGCCGCTGCCGGTCTCGCCGCGCAGCAGGACGTTCACCGGTGTCGGCGCCAGGTCGAGGATCTGTTGGCGCAGTTGGACGATACCGGGAGAGACCCCCAGCAAGCGGCGGGCGAGGGCGCTCTGGTCGTCGACCTGGCGATGCAGCTGGCGGTTTTCCAGGACCAGGCGGCGCTTTTCCAGGGCCCGCCCGAGATCGCCCAGCAAGGCCTCGGGGCTGAAGGGTTTTTCCAGGAAGTCGTAGGCGCCCTGGCGCATGGCGGTTACCGCCAGGGCGACATCGCCGTGGGCGGTGAGCAGGATCACCGGCAGGTCGCGATCCAGGGTCTGCAACCGTTCCAGCAGGGCCAGGCCGTCCATGCCGGGCATGCGCACGTCGCTGACCACTACCCCGGCGAAGTCCGGGGTCACCGCCGCCAGGCACTCTTCGGCGCGGGCGAACAGCCGCACCTGGTGCCCCGACAGCTCCAGCCACTGGCGCACCGCTTCGCGGATGCTGGCTTCGTCGTCGACCAGATAAACCTGGGCTTGCATCGGGCCTCCTCTCACTGCCTACGCGCCGCTACCTTGCCCTAACGACGCCAGGCGGTCGAGTCTTCCGCGGATAGCGCCAGCAGGCAAGGCAGACGACCCGGGTGCGCTAGCTCGGCTCGGGGGCGACTGGCAGGCGTAGGCGGAAGATGGCGCCCTCGACCCCATTGGTCACCGTCAATTGCCCGCTTTGGGCCTGGACGATAGCGGAGGATACGGCCAGCCCCAGGCCGAGGCCTTCACCCACCGGCTTGGTGGTGAAGAAGGGATCGAACACCTGGTCCAGGTGCTCGCGGGCGATGCCGCCGCCGTTGTCGGCCACCTCCAGCTGCCAGCTGTCGCCGTCCCGTCGCAGGCTGACCAGGACCCGCGGCGCGTGGCGCTCGGCCACGGCGTCCAGGGCGTTGCGCAGCAGATTGACCAGCACCTGCTCCAGGCGGATGGGATCGCCCAGCAGCCAGGCCGGTTGCGGCAGGTCCAGGACCAGTTCGGCGCCTACCTCGGCGCGCCGCGCCTCCAGCAGTTCCAGCGCCTGATCCACTACCAGCGCCAGGTCGACCCGCTCGCGCAGGCCGGCGGGGGTCTTGCGCGCATAGGTCTTGAGGTGGCCGGTGAGACCGCTCATGCGGGTGAGCAGGGCGTCGAGGCGTTCCAGGGCGGCGCGCGCCTCGTCCAGTCGGTCGTGGTCCAGCAATAGGCGCAGACTCGCCAGGTGCATGCGCTGGGCGGTGAGCGGCTGGTTGAGTTCGTGCACCAGCGCCGCCGACATCTGCCCCAGGGCGGCCAGCTTGGCGGCCTGGACCAGGCCGTCCTGGGCGGTGCGGAGTTCTGTGGTACGGGCCTCCACCAGGCGCTCCAGCTCGGCCCGGCTGCGCTGGCGCAGGCGCTGCAGGCGACGGCGCTGCACCAGCAGCAGGACCGCGCAGACCAGCAGCAACCAGGCGCAGCCGGCGGCCAGCGCCGCGCCCAGACCGCCGCCTGGCAGGTCGCGGGTGGGCCGGAGCAGGTGCAGGGTCCAGCCTTCGCTGGGCAGGGGCAGACTGTCCCACAGGTAGTCTGCCGTTCCTTCCGGGGCCTCGATGCGCGCCACCTGGCGCTGCTCGCCCAGGGCCAGCCGTTCGCGGTGGACCAGCGGCCGTAGGGGGCGGCGGTCGTATTGGCGGGTAGTGGCCAATTCGGCGTGATCGGCCGGGGTCAGCTCGCGCAGGAGGCGATAGCGCCAGTCGGGCCGGTTGGCGGCGAACACCACGCCACGGGCGTCGCTCACCAGCAGTACCTCGGGATGCTCGCCCCAGCGGGCCTCGATAACGGGAAATTCCAGTTTGACCACCACCGCGCCGAGAAAGCGGCCCTGGGCGTCCAGCACCGCATGTGAGAGGAAGTAGCCGGGAATGCCGGTGGTGACGCCCACCGCATAGAAACGTCCGCTGCCGCCGGCGAGGGTCTCGCGGAAATAGGGGCGAAAGCTGTAGTTGTGCCCGACGTAGCTGACGGGCAGGCGCCAATTGCTGGCGCCAATGGCCAGGCCGGTGCGATCCAATAGTTCCAGGGTCGAGGACTGGGCTGCGGCGTTGAGCCGTTCCAGCTTGAGATTGAGCCGTTCGGTGGCGGCCGCGTCGGGTGGCGTGGTAAGGACGGCGATCAGCTCGGGGTCCTGGGCCAGCACCGCCGGCAGGGCGCGGAAGCGGTCGATCAGGGTCTGCAGGCCGCTGGCGTGCAGGCGCAATTGCTCCTGGCCGACCAGACTGGCGTCGTTCAGGGTCGCCCGCTCGGCGTGCTGCCAGGCCAGGCCACTGACCAGCAGGCCGCCGAGCAGGGCGAGCAACAGGACCGGCAGCAGGCGCAGGGCAGGGGGCATCGAGGGGTACCGTGGCAGGGGTGGCCGGACGATAGCACGGCCGCCAGTAGAGGACTCAGGCCGAGATGGCGGCCGGCCGGGCGATCTGCTCGGCCTGGAAGTGGCAGGTGAAGCAACTGCCCTCGCCGACCACGCTGTGGATGTCCAGCGCGCCGCGGTGACGGATCAGCACGTGCTTGACGATGGCCAGACCCAGGCCGGTACCGCCGGTGCTGGAGGCACGGCTGGCATCGATGCGATAGAAGCGCTCGGTGAGGCGCGGCAGATGACGGGCGTCGATGCCGGGGCCGGTGTCCTGCACGGCGACGTGGGCGCCGTTGGCGTCCTGCCAGGCGCGCACCCGTACCTCGCCGCCGGCGGGGCTGTACTTGACCGCGTTGAACACCAGGTTGGAGAAGCAGCTGCGCAATTCGGTCTCGCTACCCAGCAGTGCGAGGTCGGCTTCGCAATCCAGGCTCAGGCGATGACCGACGGCGCCGGACAGGGCGCGGCCGTCCTGCAGGATGGAGCCGAGCAGTGGCGCCAGGGCGACCGGACGATTGTCGGCGGGGTAGTCGGTGGCCTCCAGGCGCGCCAGCAGCAGCAAGTCGTCGATGGTGTGCTGCATGCGCCCGGCCTGCTGCTGCATCTGCCCCAGCGCCCGCCGCCAGCGCGGGGTAGCGTGGTCGGCATTGTCCAGCAAGGTTTCCAGGTAGCCGGCGATCACTGTCAGCGGAGTGCGCAATTCGTGGGAGACGTTGGCGACGAAGTCCTTGCGCATCTGTTCCAACTGATGGACGCGGGTCACATCGCGCACCAGCAGCAGGCGATCGCCCTCGCCGAAGCGGGTCACCAGGATGTGCAGGTACTGGTCGTCGTTGAGCGGCGAGGACAGCTCCAGGGGCTCGCCGTAGTCGCCACTGACGAAGTAGTCGGCGAAGCGCGGGTGGCGCACCAGGTTGGTGATGGGCTGGCCGAGATCCTGCGGCTGGCGCAGGCCCAGCAGGGTTTCCGCGGCGCGGTTCCACCATTCCAGGTTGCCGTGGCGATCCACCAGGATGATGGCGTCGCGCAGGGCCTCGGTGGAAGCCTGGGCGCGGCCGATCACGGCGAGCAATTCCTCGCGCTGGCGCTGTTCGTTGCGTTGGCGGCGGTAGAGGCGATCCAGGACGTCACCCCACAGGCCCTCGGCTTCCGGCGGCGCGCCGGGCGTCTCGTTCAAGAGCCAGGCATGCAGGCGCAGGAGGTGCCTCAGGGTGATCGCCAGGTAGACCGCCAGTCCCAGCGCCACCGCCAGGCCGACATGGCCGAACGGCCAGCCGGCCAGGGCGCAGCCGGCGACCACGGTCGACAGCTGAGTGGCCAGACGGGAGCGCCAGTTGATGTTCACGGCGGCGGTGGCCTGCGCGGTCAGAGTTTGGTGGAAAAGCGATACCCGGTGCCGCGCACCGTCTGTACCAGGTTCTCGTAGGTCTCACCGAGGGCCTTGCGCAGGCGGCGGATGTGCACGTCCACGGTGCGTTCCTCGACGTAGACGTTGCCGCCCCAGACCTGGTCGAGCAACTGGCCGCGGGTGTAGGCGCGCTCCTGGTGAGTCATGAAGAACTGTAGCAGGCGGTACTCGGTGGGGCCCATCTCGGCGGGGGTGCCGTCGATGGTCACCCGATGGCTGACCGGGTCCAGCACCAGGCCGTTGACCTCCAGCGGGCCGTCGTTCTCCAGGTGCCCGGTGCGGCGCAGCACGGCTTTCAGCCGCGCCACCAGCTCGCGGGGCGAGAAGGGCTTGGTGATGTAGTCGTCGGCGCCGGTCTCCAGGCCCTGGACCTTGTTGTCCTCGTCGCCCTTGGCCGTGAGCATGATGATGGGGATGGCGTCGGTCAGCTCGTCGCGCTTGAGCCGGCGGGCCAGCTCCAGGCCGGAGGTGCCGGGCAGCATCCAGTCGAGCAGGATGAGATCGGGCTTGCGATCGACGATCAGGGCATGGGCGTCCTTGCTGTTGTCCGCCTCCAGGCATTCATAGCCAGCCATTTCCAAGGCCACGGCGATCATCTCGCGAATGGGGGCCTCGTCGTCGACGATCAGGATGGATTTACCCGTCATGGAGCGCTCTGCCTCTCGAGTCCTTGCAATGTGCCGTGCATTAGATAGCGACAATATTGCAGCTATGTGACAAGGCTGTCATATCTCTTATAAATCCCACAATATGGGATTGTGTTTCACATATTGAGATTTCTCTACCAGGCTTCTAGAGTGAAGGCACCATGAACGACAACAATTCCAATAAGGGCGAAGCGCCCAGCGGAGCCCAGGCGCTGTTTCGCGGCCTGGCGGTACTCGAAGCCGTGGCCGCCGGCGCCGACAGCCTGGCCCAGGTTGGCGCCGCCATCGGCTGCACCCGCAGCACCACCCATCGCCTGGTCGCCGCCCTGACCCAGGCCGGCTACCTGCGCAGCGATGGCGGGCGACTGATCCTCGGCAGCCACCTCATCGCCCTCGGCTACCAGGCTCGCGAGCAACTGCCGCTGACCGGTGTGGCCCGTCCCCATCTGCAACGCCTGGCCCAGCGCTGCGGCGATACCGTGCACCTCGGGGTGCGCGAGGGTGGCGACGTGCTCTATCTGGACAAGCTGCCGGGCAGTCGCGGCCTGGAGATGAGATCCCGGGTCGGCCTGCGCATGCCGCTGGCGCTGACCGGAGTCGGCAAGGCGCTGATGCTTGATCTCGGGGAAGACGAGTGGGAAGCCCTCTATGGCGAAGGCGTGGCGCAGCGTGCCGGGCAGCCCGGCCTGCGCGAGGACTTCCTGCCCTGGGCGGACTACCGGGCGCGGCTGCGCCGCTATGCCACCGACGGCTACGCCCTGGACCTGGAAGAGAACGAACTGGGCATCCGCTGCGTGGCCGCGCCCATCCGCGGCGCCGACGGCGCCATCGTCGCCGCCCTTAGCGTGGCCAGTGCCATCCCCTACATGCCCGAGGCGCGGCTGCATGACTTACAGCCCGAGGTCAGCGCCTGCGCCCGGGCCATTTCCCGCGAACTCGGCTGGAGCCCTGCATGACCGCCACCCCGCACCTCATCGGCCTCGACTGGGGCACCTCGTCCCTGCGGGCCCAGTTGCTCGACGCCCAGGGCGCCGTGCTGGACACCCGCAGCCGGCCCTGGGGCATCATGCACGTGCCCGATGGCGACTTCGCCGCGGCCTATCGCACCCTGGTAGGCGACTGGCGCGAGGCCCATCCGCAATTGCCGGCCATCGCCTGCGGTATGGTCGGCAGCCGGGGTGGCTGGCGCGAGGTGCCCTATGCCGACTGCCCGGCGGATGTGCACAGCCTGGCCGCCGGCCTCTTGCGCCTGGACAGCGGTTGCGGCGATCTCCATCTGGTCCCCGGGGTGATGCAGCGCGGCGCCTTGCCCAACGTCCTGCGTGGCGAGGAAACCCAGGTGTTCGGCGCCCTCGAACTGGAGCCGGACCTGGCCGCCGAGGCCCTGCTGGTGCTGCCCGGCACCCACAGCAAATGGGTGCGGGTGCGCGACGGGCGCCTGACCGACTTCGCCACCTATATGACCGGCGAGTTGTTCGCCGTCCTGCGTGAACATTCCATCCTCGGGCGCCCGGCCGCCGAGGCCGGTCCTGAAGCCGGTGCCGAAGCCTTCCGCCTGGGCCTCACCACGGCGCGGGACGCCGGCGCCGAGGGCCTGTTCGGCCGCCTCTTCACCGCCCGCAGCCGGGTGCTCGCCGGCGAGCTGAGCGCCGCCCACAGCCTCGATTATCTGTCCGGCCTGCTGATCGGCGAAGAGCTGCGCAGCCAGGTCGCCGCCCTCGCGGGCGCTCCCTGTCCACCCCTGGTGCTGATCGGCGACGCGGCGCTCTGCCAGCGTTACCGCGATGCCCTGGCGCTGTTCGATATCCACCAGGTTCGCCTGCTGGAGCAGGCCACCCGCGCCGGGCTCTGGCGCCTGGCCCAGGCCGCCGGCCTGCTGCCCACCTCTGGAGGCTCCCATGCTTGATACCTACCTCAAGGACCTGCCGCTGATCGCCATCCTGCGCGGCGTCACCCCCGACGAGATCGTCCCGGTCGGGCGCGCCCTCTACGACGCCGGCTTTCGCGTCATTGAGATCCCGCTCAATTCACCGCAGCCCTTCGACAGCATCCGTCGGCTCACCGCCGAGCTGGGCGAAGATTGCCTGATCGGTGCCGGCACCGTGCTCACCGAGGCCCAGGTGGCCGAGGTGGATGCCGCGGGTGGCCGGCTGATCGTCTCGCCCAATGCCAACCTGGTGGTGATCCGCGCCAGCAAGGCCGCCGGCCTGGTCAGCGCGCCGGGCGTCGCCACCCCCTCGGAAGGCTTCGCCGCCCTCGACGCCGGTGCCGACAGCCTCAAGCTGTTCCCCGCCGAGCAACTCGGGCCGGCGGTGGTCAAGGCCTGGCGGGCGGTCTTTCCCAAGGAACTGGCGCTGCTACCGGTGGGCGGCATCACCCCGGACAACATGGGCCCCTACGTGGCGGCCGGCGCCAACGGCTTCGGCCTCGGCTCGGCGCTGTACAAGCCAGGCCTGACCGCGGCCCAGGTGAGCGCCAATGCTCAGGCCTTCGCGGCCGGATGGGCGGCGGTAAAGAACGCTTAAAGCTCGCGGTCATGGACCGCTCCTACAGATACCCGGTGCCTCCGTAGGAGCGGTCCATGACCGCGATTTGCCCAATCCCCTCGATTCCAATAATTACCGTCGAGACTCCACACCATGAAGATCACCAAACTCACCACCTACGTCGTCCCGCCGCGCTGGTGCTTCCTCAAGATCGAGACCGATGAGGGCATCCACGGCTGGGGCGAACCCGTGCTGGAGGGCCGTGCCCACAGCGTGGCCGCGGCGGTCGACGAACTGGCCGACTACCTGATCGGCAAGGACCCGCGCAACATTGAAGACCACTGGACGGTGCTCTACCGCGGCGGCTTCTATCGTGGCGGCGGCATCCACATGAGTGCCCTGGCCGGCATCGACCAGGCGCTGTGGGACATCAAGGGCAAGGCCCTGGGCGTGCCAGTGCACGAACTGCTCGGCGGCCAGGTGCGCGAGAGCATCCGCGTCTATTCCTGGATCGGCGGCGATCGCCCGGCGGAGACCGCGGCCCAGGCGCTGGAGCGCCAGGCCAAGGGCTTCACCGCGATCAAGATGAACGCCAGCGAAGAGATGCAGTTCGTCGATACCTACGACAAGGTCGACCAGGTGATCGCCAACGTCGCCGCCATCCGTGAAGCCTGCGGGCCGCACTTCGGCATCGGCGTGGACTTCCATGGCCGAGTGCACAAGCCCATGGCCAAGGTGCTGGTCAAGGAGCTGGAGCAATTCCGCCTGATGTTCATCGAGGAGCCGGTGCTCAGCGAGCACCACGAGGCGCTCAAGGAAATCGCCCTGATGAGCAACACGCCCATCGCCCTGGGCGAGCGGCTGTATTCGCGCTGGGACTTCAAGCGCATCCTCCAGGAAGGCTACGTCGACATCCTGCAACCCGATCCCTCCCACGCCGGCGGCATCACCGAGACGCGCAAGATCGCCAACATGGCCGAGGCCTACGACGTCGCCATCGCCCTGCATTGCCCGCTCGGCCCCATCGCCCTGGCGGTCAACCTGCAGCTGGACGCCAACTGCTACAACGCCTTCATCCAGGAGCAGAGCCTGGGCATCCACTACAACCAGGGCAACGACCTGCTGGACTACATCAAGAATCCCGAGGTGTTCGACTACGGCGACGGCCACGTGAAGATTCCCCAGGGGCCGGGGCTCGGCGTCGAGGTCAACGAGGAATTCGTCAAGGAACGCGCGGCCATCGGCCATCGCTGGCGCAACCCGGTGTGGCGGCACAAGGACGGCAGTTTCGCCGAGTGGTAAGGAGCGCCCTCACCCCAACCCTCTCCCAGAGGGAGAGGGGGCAAGAGCAGGAGCACGGACTCGGCTACCGCACCGACCATCCCCTCTCCCTTTGGGAGAGGGCTAGGGAGAGGGAAAGCAGCGCCATCGATAACTGTCATGCACCGCTGGCCCCTCACCCCAACCCTCTCCCAGGGGGAGAGGAGGCAAGAGCAGGAGTACGGACTCGACTACTGCACCGACCATCCCCTCTCCCTCTGGGAGAGGGCTAGGGAGAGGGCCGCCGCCACACCCTGACCCTCAGATACCCACAACGCTCGCCACAACGCCAACTACAGGACCCGAGCCATGCCTATCCCCACCCAGGCCGCCGCCGCAGCGGCCACGGCCGCGCCGACCCTGGCCAAGCCCAGCCGGGCGCGCTTCTTCATCATGGTGCTGCTGTTCGTCACCGTGGTGATCAACTATCTCGACCGCAGCAACCTCTCCATCGCCGCTCCGCACCTGGCCCAGGACCTGGGCATCGAGCCGGTGCACATGGGCCTGATCCTCTCGGCCTTCGGCTGGACCTACGCCGCCATGCAGATTCCCGGCGGCTGGCTGGTGGACAAGGTCGCCCCGCGCATCCTCTATCCCGTGGCCATCGCCCTCTGGTCGCTGGCCACCATCGGCCTCGGCTTCGTCGGCAGCTTCATCGGCCTGATCGTCCTGCGTCTCGCCGTGGGCGCCCTGGAAGCCCCGGCCTATCCGATCAACAACCGGGTGGTCACCACTTGGTTCCCCGAGCGCGAGCGGGCCACCGCCATTGGCTTCTACACCTCCGGCCAGTTCGTCGGCCTGGCCTTTCTCACCCCGGTGCTGATCTATCTGCAGCAGGCCTTCGGCTGGCACATGGTCTTCGTCGTCACCGGCGGTGTCGGCATCCTCTGGGCGGCCATCTGGTTCCTCGTCTATCGCGAGCCCAAGGACTTTCGCGGCGCCAATGCCGCCGAGGTCGAGCTGATCCAGCAGGGCGGCGGTCTGGTCGACCTGGAGCAGAAGAATCGCCGCCGCGCCGCCTTCCAGTGGCGTGACCTCTGGAGCGTGCTCAACAAGCGCAAGCTGTGGGGCATCTACCTCGGCCAGTTCTGCCTCAACTCCACCCTCTGGTTCTTCCTCACCTGGTTCCCCACCTACCTGGTGAAGTATCGCGGCATGGATTTCATCAAGGCCGGCTTCCTCGCCTCGCTGCCGTTCCTCGCCGCCTTCCTCGGGGTGATCTTCTCGGGCCTGCTGTCGGACTGGCTGATCCGCCGCGGCGCCTCCGTGGGCCTGGCGCGCAAGCTGCCGATCATCGGTGGCCTCTTGATCTCCACCAGCATCGTCGGCGCCAACTTCGTCGACTCCCCGGCGCTGATCATCGCCTGCCTGGCCTTGGCCTTCTTCGGCAACGGCCTGGCGTCCATCACCTGGTCGCTGGTCTCGGCCATGGCCCCGGAGCGGCTGATCGGTCTTACCGGCGGGATGTTCAACTTCATCGGCAACCTGTCGGCCATCTGCGTGCCCATCGTCATCGGCTTCCTGGTCAAGGACGGCAGCTTCGCCCCGGCCATCGCCTTCATCGGCGTGACCGCCCTGGTCGGTGCCCTTTGCTACGGCCTGGTAGTGGGCAAGGTGGAACGTCTGCCCGAATAAGGGCGACTAAAAGGAGCGCCTGTCTGCGGCGCTCTGCCACCGGCCTTGCCGTGCTCATAACGACAACAAAGGAGTCTCTCCATGCCTCTCGCCCGTCGCACCTTCCTCGGTGTTTCCCTGGCCGCCTCGGCCGGCCTGGTCGCCAGCCGCGCCCTGGCCGAAGACAAGTTCGGTCTCACCCGTAACTGGGAGGGCAAGCCGCCCATCGTCATGCCCGATCCCGCCTGGGAGATCCACGATGCGGCCTTCAAGGGGCGCCTGGGCAATGCCTTCGTCGAACGACTCTGGTCGGGCGGTCTGTGGACCGAAGGCCCGGTGTGGATGGCCGACTGGCGCTGCCTGCTGTTCAGCGACATCCCCAATGCCCGGGTGATGCGCTGGAGCGCCGACGATGGCCACGTCAGCGTCTACGACGACCAGTCGCACAACGCCAACGGCCATACCCGCGACCGCGAGGGCCGGCTGCTCAGTTGCGAGCATGACACCCGCCGCGTCACCCGCCGCGAGCACGACGGCAGTGTCACCGTGCTGCTCGACCGCTTCGATGGCAAGCCGCTGAACGCGCCCAACGACGTGGTGGTCTCCGCCGATGGCGCCATCTGGTTCACCGATCCGGGCTACGGCATCCTCGGTGCCTACGAAGGCCACCAGGCCGAGTTCGAGCTGCCCACCAACGTCTATCGCATCGATCCCCAGGGCAGTGCCACGGTGGCGGTGGGCGACTTCGGCCGTCCCAATGGCCTGGCCTTCGCCCCCGACGGCAAGCGCCTCTACATCAGCGACACCGCCGGTGGCGGCAATCCCGGCAAGCCCAATCACGTCCGGGCGTTCAGCGTGAAGGACGACGGCACCCTGGGCGGCGGCGAGGTGCTGATCGACGCCAAGGACCAGGGCGTGATCGATGGTTTTCGCGTCGACAGCGACGGCAATCTCTGGTGCAGCTGGGCCGGTAATGCCGAGCAGAACAGCGTGCGGGTATTCAATCCGAACGGCCAGCCGCTGGCCACTCTGCACCTCCCGGAAACCGTCTCCAACGTCGAATTCGGCGGGCTCAAGCGCAACCGCCTGTTCATCACCGGCGGAGGCTCGCTCTATGCCACCTATGTGAATGCCCAGCCGGCACGGCTCTGGTAAGCGGCCTGCCGCGAACCAAGAATCGTTAGCTAGGTCTGTAACAAACGGAAACGGAACCACCGCGACAACAAGATCGCCCACGAGGCGAGAGAGGAGTGCCCCATGAGCAGTACCACTACGACGGCCGATGGCCATGTCACCGAGAAGGCTCAACCCAAGGCCATCTTCGCCTGCCTGATGGCCGCCCTGGCCGGTCTGATGTTCGGTCTCGACATCGGTGTGATCTCCGGCGCCACCCAGTTCATCCAGAAGGAATTCCAGATCTCCGACCAGGTGATCGAATGGATCGTCTCCAGCATGATGGCGGGTGCCGCCCTGGGTGCCCTGGGCGCGGGTTCGCTGTCGGCCAAGCTGGGCCGCAAGAAATCCCTGATGCTGGGTGCCGTGCTGTTCGTGGTCGGTTCGGTGCTGTGTGGCCTGGCGACTTCGCCGACCATGCTGATCTTCGCCCGCTTCCTGCTGGGCCTGGCCATCGGCATCGCCTCCTTCACCGCGCCGCTGTACCTGGCCGAGGTCGCGCCGGAAAACATCCGCGGTTCGATGATCTCGCTGTACCAACTGATGATCACCGCCGGCATCCTGCTCGCCTTCCTGTCCAATACCGCCTTCAGCTATTACGAAGCCTGGCGTTGGATGCTCGGCATCATCGCCATCCCCGGGGTGCTGTTCCTGCTCGGCGTCTTCGCCCTGCCGGACAGTCCGCGCTGGCTGATCATGGCCGGCCGCAAGGAGGAGGCCATCAAGGTCCTGCACCGGCTGCGCGGTGACGAAAAGGTCATCCAGCAGGAAGTCGCGGAAATCGAAGAGCAGCTCAAGGTGCCGCAGAAGGGCTGGTCGCTGTTCAAGGAAAACCCCAATTTCCGCCGCTCGGTGGGCCTGGGCGTGCTCTTGCAGGTGGTGCAGCAATTCACCGGCATGAACGTGGTGATGTACTACGCGCCGCGCATCTTCGAAGGCATGGGCTACGATACCGCCGCCCAGATGTGGTTCACCGCCGCGGTCGGCCTGACCAACGTGCTGGCCACCTTCATCGCCATCTTCCTGGTCGACAAGTGGGGCCGCAAACCCATCCTCTACACCGGCTTCGTGGTCATGGCCGTGGGCCTGGGCGTGGTTGGCACCATGCTCGGCATGGGCAACCTGAGCCATGGCCAGCAGACCTTCACCGTGGTCATGCTGCTGATCTTCATCGTCGGCTTCGCCATGTCGGCCGGTCCGCTGATCTGGACCCTGTGCTCGGAAGTCCAGCCACTCAAGGGCCGCGACTTCGGCATCGGCTGCTCCACCTTCACCAACTGGATCGCCAACATGATCGTCGGCGCCACCTTCCTGACCATGCTGGGCACCCTGGGCCAGGGCACCACCTTCTGGATCTATGCCGGATTGAACGTGGTGTTCATCTTCCTGGTGTTCTGGCTGGTGCCGGAAACCAAGGGCGTCACCCTGGAACGCATCGAGCGCAACCTGATGCAGGGCAAGCGCCTGCGCGACCTGGGCCAGTAAGGCTCAAGTGAAAGGCAAACGCCCGGCACTGCCGGGCGTTTTCATGTGCGGTGGCGATGCGTCCGCTGCGCTGCCCGCGTTTTGTGATGACAGGCGCAAACCCAGCTGAAAGCCTTGTCCCAGAGCCTTTCCTGCGGCATTTTCCCAGACCTGTAGTTGCCGATAGGGAGATCGGTCATGTCTGGAAAACCCGCTGCACGCCTGGGCGACCCCGTCGCCTGCCCCAAATGCGGTACCACCGCCCTGGTCCAGGGCTCGTCCAACGTCTTCTTCGACGGCCTGCCGGCTGCGACCCTGGGCCACGCCTGTGCCTGTGGCGCGGCATTGAGTGCGGCCGTCATCCCCAACGTCCTCATCAACGGCAAGCCGGCGGCAGTGCTCGGTAGCGTCACCAGCCATGGCGGAGTGGTGATCGGCGGCACGGGGACCGTCATCATCGGCATGAATGGCGGAGGGGCGAGCACTGCTGGCGCGGCAAACGGCGCCTGCGCTTCCCAGGGAGACGTCACCCAGCCAACACCCGGACGGGGCGCGCCCCTCGGCCTGCGCAGTCGGGAGCGACCGGTGCCGGGCCATTCTTCCAGTCAACCGGTCGGTGCTGCGTCGAGTCAAGAGCAGCCGACTCACGAGTCCGAGCGCTCTGTGCAGCAGCGCATCACCCTGCGTATCGGCGTCTTCTTCGATGGCACCGGCAACAACCTCTTCAACGCCGCCACTGGCGCCGCCTGCCGGGCGGAGGAGCAGGGCTTCCGTGAAGACCAGGCCAGGAGCATCGCCCGGCACTGCGATAAGTTCATGCTGAACACCGACAGCAGCTATGCCAATGCGGAGACGAATATCGCGCGGTTGTATCGGCTGTACGACAGCGACGTGGACCGAAAGCTTGATAGAAGTGAAGTCAGATCCAGTATTTCGGTCTATATAGAAGGCATCGGTACACGTGCCGGCCAGCCGGATAGCCTCCTGTCCATGGGAACCGGTTTAGGCTCCAGTGGCGTTCTAGCGTGCGTTCAGACGTTCCCAGCAGAGTTCTCAAAACGCTACGACGAATTTCGTTTAAGCAACCCGGAGCTTATCGTCGAAGCGGTCGAGTTCGATCTCTTCGGCTTCAGCCGAGGCGCGGCTGCGGCACGCCATTTCGCCAACGAGGTATTGAAGGCAGATGGTGGCGTCGCGGCTACAGGGCTAGCACCTTGCTTTGCCTGGCGGCGCGCCAAGGTGACGCTCAATTTCATCGGCCTATTCGATACCGTGGCGGCAGTGGCCGATCCGTTGCGAGGCGATTTCAGCCCAGCTAATGCCTCCAATCCCGGACTCAACCTCTATCTACCAGTCGGGTGCGCGCGCAAGGTGGTGCAATTGGCCGCCGGCTACGAATACCGCCGAAACTTCGCCCTGACCAGCGTGGCACCCGAGCATGAGGAAATCACCCTGCCAGGCGTCCATGCCGACCTGGGCGGCGGCTATCCACCTGAAATGCAGGAGCGCTTGCTGCTGACCCGGCCGCTCGCCTCGCGCGAGCGCTACGGCACCGATAGCCACGCGGCTTGGAGCTATCGCCAGGCCGAGCTGGATCTGGCTCAGCTACAGCAGGAGCCCTGGTTCGATCCTGCCACTACTAAACTGAGCATCGACACTTGGCGCATCGAAATTCCACGCACCCGTGGCGACCTTCCGGAATCCGAGGTCTTCGCCGCGATACGCTTGGATCGGAAGGTGCGTGGGGAATTATCCCTAGTGTACCTGCGCGTGATGCATCGTCTGGCCAGTACCCAGGATGTTCCTTTAACAGCCATTGATGACGAGGACCCGGGATTGCGCCTGCCTGAGGAGCTACGACCGATAGCCACCAAGCTAGAAGCCCGTGCCCTGGGTGGGCCACTAACGGTCGACCAAGCCGAAGCCCGCCTGCTGCTGAGCCGCTACGTGCATCGTTCGGCGCACTGGAATGCGCGGATTGGCAGCGGTCTGGGTAATGTGGCGGCCGTCTTCGTCGATGGCCCTACGCTCGATGGTCGTCGCAACGTCTATCCCAATCGCCTGCAAGCGGGGTATTCCCGATGAGCCGCTGGCTGCTGTTGCTCGCCCTGACTGTTGGCCTGGCGGCTTGCCAATCCAGCGCTACGACCAAGCCTAAGTTGCCCTATGACGCCTGGTACCTTGGCTTTCTGGCGCCCAATTACATGGAGGTTTGGCTGGAGCAGGTCAATATAGGCGACAACAGCGGACGTATATTTCCCAATGCCATGGGTGGGGTTGTGTCCTATGGCAAGCCTGAAAACCTGGCGATACGTGCGAATGGGTGGCCAGAAAGAATCGGGTCGGGCAAGGGACGCTACTTGACCGGCCTGGACCTGCCTTATGTCGTCTCGCTACGTTGGCAATCAATGGTCGAACCGCAGACCTATCATGCGCTCTTTACCATTCCTGACTGGGCGCGAAAGAAGATGGTCGAACGCCTTCCCGCCAAGTGCCCGAGCGGTCGCACGTTCGATTACCGCGAGTCTCTCACCGTCGGCTTAGCGCCAGGCGGAGTCGTCAAGGTATGGATAAAAGGCCCCTGCCTGGACCCCATCGAAGTCCTGACCCTCCAGGCCGAGATCGAACCCAAGGGGCCCTATGGAGGGCAGTCCGGCGGCAAGTACCGCCCGCTGTCGCCGGTGGTGAAGGCCTATGTCGACAAGTACGGCGTGCCCTACGGCAGTTGGTGGGCGCCTATCCCCTATGCCACCGTGGGGCCTTGAGGGATTGGCGCCTGCTGGCTCCTGATCTCCTCCAAGGTCGCCGCCGTAGGCGGCCCGGCTCCGGAAACGAAAACGCCCGGCAGTGCCGGGCGTTTTCCTTAGCGGTGCCAGTGCTTGTGTCTGTGCTTGGCGTGCTTCCAACCCTTGCCGGGATGGTCGCCCCGATAGCGGCGATCGTCGCGACCGTCATCGCCCAGGCTGTTACCCAGGGCACCACCGGCGCCACCGCCCAGGGCCGCGCCAACCAGGCCGCCGGTGCTGCCGCCCACGCGGTTACCGATCACGTTGCCACCCGCCGCGCCCAGGCCGCCGCCAATGGCCGCCTCGGTACGATTGCGCCGATCCGCGCCCAGTACACCACCTGCTGCACCACCCACGCCGGCACCGATGGCCGCGCCGGTGCTGCCGCCGACCTGTTGGCCGACCAGCGTACCGAGCACGCCGCCCACGGCGCCACCGAGTCCGGCTTCGGTATTGCCCGCATAAGCCGGGGCAACGCCCGCCAGGGCTAGCAACAAGAACAGGGCTGAAGGTTTCATGGAGTCCACTCCGTGGTAGAGACGAGCCGATCCTCGGCAAAAACGTCTGCCCTGGCAAGCACCAAACGGTCGTTTGAATGGTAAAGGTTGCCTTTACTCATTCCTTTGATTTCGCTGAAGAAACCTATACGCGAAAGACGTGTCATCCGGAGTTCATGGCACCTGGGCAAAGGGCTGCAACCCCGGTTGCAGTGGTCTAGACTCAAGGTGACCGATGCGCCAAGGGGACTCCATGATCCGCCATGCCCGTCTGCTGTCTGGCTGTCTCCTGCTCCTCGTCAGCGCCACGGCTTCGGCCTGGGAATACACCCTCATCGCCCCGGACAAGCCGGTACAGAACTGGAGCATCAGCAGTGATCGGCTGGGTATTCGCGACGGCCTGGCCTTCACCGTCGGGATGCACCGCCTGAGCGGCGGACGCCAGGAGGGCTCGGTGCTGATCGAGATCGACACCGGGGCCTTGCAGATCACCGTGGTCGCCACCCGTGGCATGAATGTCCTGCGCGCCCAGGCCGGGACCCTGCGGCTGGGCTGGGACTCGCCCGTGCGCGAGGTGGTCAACCCGACCTTCGTCAATCTGGAGAGCCGTGGCGGTCGGGGCTGGCTGGAAGGCTTCAACGAATGGGTGGCCCGCGCCGGCTTCGAGTGGGTCGGCCAGCCGGGCATGGACCGCGGCCAACCGCTCACCCTGCAGGGTCGTGCCAGCTACCTGCCGGCGAGCCAGGTGGTGCTCACCATCGATGAGCAGCCGCCCCATCGCATCGGCCTCAAGGGCGTCTTGTACGAGGAGGCCTTCAAGCAGGCCGACTTCCGCATCGACACCGAACTGGTCACCCATGCCGGGGCCACGAGCTTCACCCTGCACGACCGCCTGACCAACCAGAGCGACCATGCCGCCGAGTATCAGGTGCTCTATCTCAGCAACTTCGGGCCGCCACTGCTCGGCGAGGGCGCACGCTTCGCCGCCCCGGTGCGCGAGGTGTCGCCCTTCGACGCGCGGGCGCGTAGCGAACTGGCGGAATGGCAGGGCTATCGCGCACCGACGCCAGGCTATGGCGAGACACTCTACAACCTCTATCCCTGGAGCGACGATCAAGGACACAGCCTGGCGGTGCTGCACGACCGCAGTGCCCACCAGGGCGTGGCCCTGGCGTTCAATGTGCACGAATTGCCAGTCTTCACCCTGTGGAAGAATACCGATGGCAAGGCACAGGGCTACGTCACCGGCCTGGCGCCGGGCACCAGCTTTTCCTACAACCGCAGCCAGCAGCGCGCCCTGGGCCTGGTACCCCGTATCGAGGCCGGTGGCAGCCGCGACTTCACCCTCGAATACCGCCTGTTGCCCACCGCGGCGGCCGTCCAGCAGGCGCTACGCCAGGTCGACGCCATCCAGCACGGACGGCCGACGAAGGTCAGGGAAACGCCGCTGGTGTCCGGCCCCTAGGTCCTTTGCGTGCGCCTAGCGCCGCGCCGGTACCGGACGGGTGCGCCCGCTACCGTCGATGGCGACGAAGACGAACACCGCTTCGGTCACCTTGCGCCACTCGCTGGACAACGGGTCGTCGCTCCAGACCTCGATGAGGATCTGGATGGAGCTGCGGCCGATCTCCAGGGTGTTGGTGTAGAAGGAGAGCTGTGCGCCCACGGGCACCGGGGTCATGAAGGTCATGCGGTCGATGGCCACGGTGGCGACGCGTCCGGCGGCCAGGCGACTGGCCATGGCGCTGCCGGCGAGGTCCATCTGGGCCACCAGCCAGCCACCGTAGATGTCGCCGAAACCATTGGTTTCCCGGGGCAGGGCGGTGATCTGCATGGCCAGGTCGCCCTGGGGGATGGGATCTTCTTGTTCGAGCTCTTCGATCATGACAGGGCCCTCGGGAGCCCGGATAGGTAGGTAACGTTCAGCATTAAGACGCAAGAATGCTGCCAATCCCTGGGGCGGGATCGTTAGGGAGCTACAGTATAACGCCTGGCTCAGAGCCGCTCGACCGCTTTCGCACCCAGAAAAATAGGGAAAGTGGTCGATAACAGCTGAATGTGCACTGAATGAATAGCGGAAATTCCTTGCAGATTTGCTATCGTGAGGTCCGTGACCGGCCAGGCAATCCAGAGGGCCGCGTACGTCCGGTGATCCAGTAATGATCGGTCGACCTGCTGTCGCAGAGCTCCACAAGAGTGCGTGCGGCGCCGCGCAGGTCCGGCGCCTACCCAGCGACCCGCCCGATCCTCACCTTTCCGTCCCAAGCGGAAGGTCACTCGGGGCCGCGTCTTGTCCGCTACACCCGGAGGGATGCCAGAGGCCGAATTCCTTTTGCGCTCCTCTTTTTATCCGGGATCTCCGATGAAACTGCAATCCGCCTCCGCGCCCCTCACGTCGCGCCCCCTGGGCCGTAGCGACTACAAGACCTTGTCGTTGTCCGCCCTGGGCGGTGCGCTGGAATTCTACGACTTCGTCATCTTCGTCTTCTTCGCCGCGGTGGTGGGAAAACTGTTCTTTCCCACCGACATGCCCGAGTGGCTGCGGCAGATGCAGACCTTCGGCATCTTCGCCGCCGGCTACCTGGCGCGGCCCCTGGGCGGCATCGTCATGGCGCACTTCGGCGACCTGCTCGGCCGCAAGAAGATGTTCACCCTGAGCATCTTCATGATGGCGCTGCCGACCCTGGGCATGGGCCTGATGCCCACCTACGCCCAGATCGGCGTGGCCGCCCCCATCCTGCTGCTGGTGCTGCGCATCATCCAGGGCGCGGCCATCGGCGGCGAGGTACCCGGTGCCTGGGTGTTCGTCTCCGAGCACGTCCCCGGCAAGCACGTCGGCTATGCCTGCGGCACCCTCACCGCGGGTCTGACCTTCGGCATCCTGCTCGGCTCGCTGATGGCGACCCTGATCAACACCCTCTTCACCCCGCTGGAAGTGGCCGACTACGCCTGGCGCTTCCCCTTCCTGATCGGCGGCGTCTTCGGGCTGTTCTCGGTCTACCTGCGGCGCTGGCTGCACGAGACGCCGGTGTTCGCCGAACTGGCGATCCACAAGTCGCTGGCCGAAGAGGTGCCGCTCAAGGCCGTGCTGCGCGACCATCCCGGCAGCGTGGTGCTGTCCATGCTGCTGACCTGGATGCTCACCGCCGGCATCGTCGTGGTCATCCTCATGACCCCGACCCTGCTGCAGACCCAGTACGGCTTCTCCGCGGCCTTGGCGCTCAAGGCCAACAGCCTGGCCATCGTCTTCCTGACCCTCGGCTGCATCCTCTCCGGTGCGCTGTCCGACCGTTTCGGCAGCGGTCCGGTGTTCATCGTCGGTGGCCTGATCCTGGCGGTGGCCAGTTGGGCCCTGTACGCGGGCCTCAAGACCCATCCGGAGTGGCTGTTCCCGCTCTATGCCCTGGCGGGCGGGGCGGTCGGTGTCATCGGCGGCGTGCCGCGGGTGATGGTGCTGGCCTTTCCGCCCAAGGTGCGCTTCTCGGGCCTGTCGTTCTCCTACAACGTCGCCTACGCCATCTTCGGCGGCCTGACGCCCATGGTCGTCACCCTGATGCTCAAGCAGCATCCGCTGGGTCCGGCCTGGTACGTCACGGGGCTGGCCCTGCTGGGCGTGGGTGTCGGCTTCTACCTGCTCGGCCGCGAACGCCGCGCCGCCGCCCTGGCGACTGCCTGATCGCCGTTGCCACGTCGCCGATACCGGCGGCGTGGCGGGTTCTGCCAAGACGATCTGTCAGGACGGCCTGTGAGGACGGCCTGTCAGGACGACCTCGACATCGCCAAAAACGCCATCCCCACAGACGTCTCGCCTCGCGAGGACTAGTCTCGAACGGCTATTCCAACAATAACAGCGAGGTGCAACATGTCCGGCAATCGTGGCGTCGTCTATCTGGGTGCGGGCAAGGTCGAGGTGCAGACCATTCCCTATCCGAAGATGGAAACCCCGCAAGGCAAGCGTATCGACCATGGCGTGATCCTGCGCGTGGTCTCCACCAACATCTGCGGTTCCGACCAGCACATGGTGCGTGGCCGGACCACGGCTCCCGAAGGCCTGGTACTCGGCCACGAGATCACCGGCGAGGTGATCGAAGCGGGTCGCGACGTCGAAACCCTCAAGGTCGGCGATCTGGTCTCGGTACCCTTCAACGTCGCCTGCGGTCGCTGCCGCACCTGTAAAGAGCAGGACACCGGTGTCTGCCTCACCGTGAACCCCTCGCGTGCCGGCGGTGCCTATGGCTACGTCGACATGGGCGGTTGGGTCGGTGGCCAGGCCGAGTACGTGCTGGTCCCCTATGCCGACTTCAACCTGCTCAAGCTGCCGAACCGCGACGCGGCCATGGAGAAGATCCGCGACCTGACCTGCCTGTCCGACATCCTGCCCACCGGCTACCACGGCGCCGTCACCGCTGGCGTCGGCCCGGGCACCAGCGTCTACATCGCCGGCGCCGGTCCAGTCGGTCTAGCCGCCGCCGCTTCCGCCCGCCTGCTGGGGGCTGCCGTGGTCATCGTCGGCGACGTCAACCCGGTACGCCTGGCCCACGCCAAGGCCCAGGGCTTCGAGATCGCCGACCTGTCCCAGGACACCCCGCTGCACGAACAGATCGCCGCGCTGCTGGGCACCCCGGAAGTGGATTGCGCGGTCGACGCCGTCGGCTTCGAGGCCCGTGGCCATGGTCACGAGGGTGCCAAGAGCGAGGCGCCGGCCACCGTGCTGAACTCGCTGATGGGCATCGTGCGGGTGGCTGGCAAGATCGGTATCCCCGGCCTGTACGTCACCGACGATCCGGGCGCGGTCGACGCCGCCGCCAAGCAGGGCGCCCTGAGCATCCGCTTCGGCCTGGGCTGGGCCAAGTCCCACAGCTTCCACACCGGCCAGACCCCGGTGATGAAGTACAACCGCCAGCTGATGCAGGCGATCATGTGGGATCGCATCAAGATCGCCGACATCGTCGGCGTGCAGGTGATCACCCTGGACGAGGCCCCCCGCGGCTACAGCGAATTCGATTCGGGCGTACCGAAGAAATTCGTCATCGATCCGCACCGGCTGTTCAGCGCCGCTTAAGCACTGCGCTAATTGTTTCGCCTGGAATGCTGGCTATTTGGCATTTCTCGGGCGAGCCATGCAGTCGTTTAGCGCACCGCAGGGTCTATCCCCGCAGCGTCCGTCCGGACGCTGCTTTTCCCCGGTGCCACGAACGAGGCCTGCATGACTCCGAATGTCCTTTCCACCGTCTCTCGCATCGTCCCATCGTTGCTCATGGCACTGCTGTTACTGCTCGGCAGTAACGTCGCCCGCGCCGAGGGGGGCGTCTCCTTTCGCTTCGCCGAAGAAGGGCAAGGCTGGTTGCTGCGCGGGCCGGTCGATGTGCTCAAGTGGCCCTTCGTCTACGACCGCAATCGCGAGCGTGCGCGCAACACCTTGGTGCGCCTGGACGGCGATACCCAGATACGGGTGATCGAGACCCGTTCCTTCCAGCGTTGGAAGCGCGTGGAGTTCCAGCAGGACGGTCATACCGTATTGGGCTGGGTGGAAAGCTATCGGGTGCCCGAAGCCATGCGTCTGGACTAGCGGCTCGGGAGCAAAAGGCCATCTCCATCAGTCACATCTCTGACGTCCATACATTCCAGAGGAGCGACGCATGTCCGCGATCACCCGTCTTCAGCTCAACGACGGTCACCATATTCCGCAATTCGGCCTGGGCGTCTGGCAGACCCCCGCCGAAGAGACGGCCCAGGTGGTCAAGACCGCCCTCGACCTGGGCTATCGCCACATCGATACCGCGGCCATCTACGGCAACGAAGAGGGCGTCGGCCAGGCCATCGCCCAGGCCGGTCTGCCGCGTGACGAGCTGTTCGTCACCACCAAGCTATGGAATGCCGACCAGGGCTACGACAGTGCCCTGCGCGCCTTCGATACCAGCCTGGCCAAGCTGGGCCTGGAGTATGTCGATCTCTACCTGATCCACTGGCCGCTGCCGGAAAAGGGCCTGTTTCTCGACAGCTGGAAAGCCCTGATCGAGTTGCGCAACCAGGGCCGGGTGAAGTCCATCGGTGTCTCCAACTTCCGCCAGGACGATATCGAGACCCTGCTCACCGAGACCGGCGTGGTACCGGTGGTCAACCAGATCGAGTGCCATCCGTTGCTGCAGCAACAGGAGTTGCGCGAGTTCAATACCTACAAGGGCATCGCCACCGAGGCCTGGAGCCCGCTGGCCCAGGGTGGCGAGCTGCTGGGTAGCCCAGTACTGCAGCAATTGGCGGCCAAGCACGGCAAGACGCCGGCCCAGGTGGTGCTGCGCTGGCATATCCAGCTCGGCAACATCATCTTCCCCAAATCCAAGACGCCCAAGCGCATCGAAGAAAACATGCAGATCTTCGACTTCGCCCTGGATGAGGATGACCTGCGCCAGATCGCTGGTCTGAACCAAGACAAGCGTCTAGGTCCTGATCCGGCCACTTTCAACGGCTGAGCGGCCTGAGAACCTGCTCAAAGTCTGCTGCGCGTCGGCCAAACGGCGTTGAAAAGACCTTCGGAATGCTCATTTACCATTCGTAAACTCCGCTTCCTCAGATCTTTTCGCCTTGTTTGGCTCTAGCTCGCGAGCCTTTGAACAGGTTCTGAGGCGCCGCGATGAGCGGCGCCTCTGTATGCCTGGCGCGCAAGGCGCCAGAGCCTGTATGCTGCGCGGCCCTTTCGGGACGCCCCATGCCGGATCGGCATAGGGCAGGCGACAGCGGCATTAGACACGTCGGCTAACGCTCTGGCAAAAGGTGTGGCGCTTTGGCGCTCCTCGTCCTTTTCGAGCGCCGTTTCCGCAGCCTGAACGAAGACCCTCAGCCGGCATTGCATGCGTTTCGCGCATCTCGTACCGGCGCGGTGACGTTCGTCCCGAACTCAAGCAACTAGAACAAAGGTGTCGGTACATGACCAAGCCCAAGCTCAGCCTCGCCTGGCAGATCCTCATCGGCCTCGTGCTGGGGATCGCCGTCGGCGCACTGCTCAATCACTTCAGTGCCGAGAAGGCCTGGTGGATCTCGAACGTTCTCAAGCCAGCGGGTGACATCTTCATCCGGCTGATCAAGATGATCGTGGTGCCCATCGTCATCGCCACCCTGGTGGTCGGTATCGCCGGCGTCGGCGACTCCAAGAAGCTGGGCCGCATCGGGCTCAAGACCATCCTCTACTTCGAGATCGTCACCACCCTGGCCATCGTCGTCGGCCTGTTCTTCGCCGACAGCGTGCAGCCCGGTGCCGGCATCGACATGAGCACCCTGGGTACCACCGACATCTCCCAGTACCAGAAGACCACCGCGGAAGTGCAGCATGACCATGCCTTCATCGCGACCATCCTCAACCTGATTCCCTCCAATGTCTTCGCCGCCGTGGCCCGTGGCGAGATGCTGCCGATCATCTTCTTCGCCGTGATGTTCGGTCTGGGCCTGGGCGCCCTGCCGGAAGCCACCCGGGAACCGGTTGTGCGGGTCTTCCAGGGCATCTCCGAGGCCATGTTCAAGGTCACTCACATGATCATGAACTACGCGCCCATCGGCGTCTTCGCCCTGATCGCGGTGACCGTGGCCAACTTCGGCTTCGCCTCCCTGCTGCCGCTGGCCAAGCTGGTGGTGCTGGTCTACGTCGCCATCGGCTTCTTCGCCCTCGGTGTGCTGGGGCTGGTGGCCAAGCTGTTCGGCTTCTCGATCTTCCGCATCATCCGCATCCTCAAGGACGAGCTGATCCTGGCCTATTCCACCGCCAGCTCGGAAACCGTGTTGCCGCGCATCATCGAGAAGATGGAGGCCTACGGCGCGCCCAAGGCCATCACCAGCTTCGTGGTGCCCACCGGCTACTCCTTCAACCTCGACGGCTCCACCCTCTACCAGAGCATCGCGGCGCTGTTCATCGCTCAGCTTTATGGCATCGACCTGTCGCTCGGCCAGCAATTGCTGCTGGTGCTGACCCTGATGGTCACCTCCAAGGGCATCGCCGGCGTGCCGGGCGTGTCCTTCGTGGTGCTGCTGGCCACTCTGGGCAGCGTCGGCATCCCGCTGGAAGGCCTGGCCTTCATCGCCGGGGTGGATCGCATCATGGACATGGCGCGTACCGCGCTGAACGTGATCGGCAACGCCCTGGCCGCGCTGGTCATCGCCAAATGGGAAGGGCTGTACGACGCCGAGAAGGGCGCTGCCTACTGGGCGGCCCTGCCGCACCTCAAGAGCGGTGGCGCCAAGATCGAGGAACGCCCGCAGGCCACCCGTGGCGATGCGCTGCGCGACTGAGCAGGCAACTCGCTGAGAGCAGAGCCCGGCCCCGTGCCGGGCTCTGTCGTTTCAGCCCGCGAGAATCGCCGCGTAGCCCTCGCGATAGCTGGGGTAGCGGGGCACCCAGCCCAGGGCACGGGCGCGGGCGTTGCTGCATCTCTTGCTGCCGGCCCGGCGCAACTCGGCGTCCTCGGACCAGAAGTCGATGCCGAGGCGGGCACGCAGCCAGTCGACCACCTCGTCCAGCGGGGCCGGGTCATCGTCCACGCCCAGATAGAGAGCCTCCAGGGCGACCCCTTCGCGATCCCGCTGCAGCAGCAGCGCCAGCAGGCCGGCGGCGTCCTCGACGTGGATGCGATTGCCATAGAGCGGCGGCTGGCGAGTCACCCGGGAGCCCGCACGGACCTGGCGCAGCAGCGCCTCGCGTCCGGGACCATAGATGCCGGTCAGCCGCACCACGCTGGCGGGAATCCCGCTGCCGAGCGCCAGCTCTTCCGCCTCGCGCAGGATGCGGCCGGAAAAGCGCTCGGGTTGGGCCGGCGCGGTTTCATCGATCCAGGCGCCGTTCTGCTGGGCATAAACGCCGCTGCTGGAGACGAACAGCAGTCGCTGCGGACGCTGGTCGCAGGCGGCCAGCCAGCCCAGCAGATGGCGCAGGCCGTCGACGTAGGCGGCGCGGTAGCCGGCTTCGTCATGGTCGGTCGCGGCGGTGGCATAGACTATCTGATCGAGGGGCTCACGCGGCCAGGCCGCTGGCGGCTCGGGATCGGCCAGGTCGCCCGCGACAGCTAGCAATTCGGCGGGCAGGGCGGCGGCGTTGCGCCTCAGGCCAAAGACGCGGTGACCCTGGGCGACCAGTTGCAGGCCGAGGCGGCTGCCGACATCGCCACAACCGGCGATCAGGATGGTGCTCATCGGTGTTTCCTTCTCTAGAAAAGGCCTGGACAGACGGCCAGGGTAGCTTGGGCGGACCCGGGGTCCAACTTATAGGCCGGCCCCGTACCCGTCGCGCTTGGCCGTTGATAGAGACAGCCGCTAAGATTGGCAGGCAATCCATGGAATTTGACTATGACCCTGACTGAACTGCGCTATATCGTCACGCTCGCCCAGGAACAGCACTTTGGCCGAGCCGCCGAGCGTTGCCATGTCAGCCAGCCGACGCTGTCGGTCGGCGTCAAGAAGCTCGAGGACGAGCTGGGCATTCTGATCTTCGAGCGCAGCAAGAGTGCCGTGCGCCTGACCCCCACCGGCGAGGGCATCGTCGCCCAGGCGCAAAAGGTGCTGGAACAGGCCCAGGGCATCCGTGAACTGGCCCAGGCTGGCAAGAACCAGCTCAGCGCCCCACTGAAGATCGGTGCCATCTATACCATCGGGCCCTATCTCTTCCCGCATCTCATCCCGCAACTCAACCGGGTGGCGCCGGAGATGCCGCTGTACATCGAGGAAAACTTCACCCATCTACTGCGCGACAAGCTGCGCACGGGTGAACTGGACGCCGTCATCCTGGCCCTGCCGTTCAGCGAGCC
This sequence comes from Pseudomonas oryzihabitans, assembly GCF_006384975.1. Taxonomy (NCBI): domain Bacteria; kingdom Pseudomonadati; phylum Pseudomonadota; class Gammaproteobacteria; order Pseudomonadales; family Pseudomonadaceae; genus Pseudomonas; species Pseudomonas oryzihabitans. The sequence continues at coordinate 3,412,230 of NZ_CP021645.1, read as the reverse complement.
GGATGTCCTGACCATGCCGCTGTACGACGAACCCTTCTACGTGATGATGCCGGCGCGGCACCCCTGGACCAAGCTCAAGGCCATCCCGCAGAACCAGCTCAGCGACAAGAGCCTGCTGCTGCTGGGCGAGGGTCACTGCTTCCGCGACCAGGTCCTCGAAGCCTGCCCGACGGTGCGCAAGCACGAGGAGAACAAGAACTCCACGGTGGAATCCTCGTCGCTGGAGACCATCCGCCACATGGTCGCCTCTGGCCTGGGCGTCTCGGTGCTGCCGTTCTCGGCGGTGGAGAGTCATCACTATGCGCCGGGGATCATCGAGGTGCGGCCTTTCGAGCGGCCGGTGCCCTATCGCACCGTGGCCATCGCCTGGCGCGCCAGCTTTCCGCGGCCCAAGGCCATCGAGGTGCTGGCCGACTCGGTCCGGCTGTGCTCGGTGGCGCGGCCTGAGGCCAAGGGCGTCGTACAGCCGGCATGAACGAGCTGGCCGCGACGCCGGTCACCGCCCTCAAGGGGGTAGGCGCCGCCCTGCAGGAAAAGCTCGCGCGGGTCGGCCTGGAAACCTTGCAGGACGTGCTCTTCCACCTGCCGTTGCGCTACCAGGACCGGACTCGCATCGTGCCCATCGGCGCCTTGCGGCCCGGCCAGGATGCGGTGGTGGAGGGCATGGTCGCCTCCGCCGAGGTGATCATGGGCCGCCGGCGCAGCCTGCTGGTACGGCTGCAGGACGGCAGCGGCACCCTATCACTGAGATTCTTCCACTTCAGCCAGGCGCAGAAGGACGGCCTCAAGCGCGGCACCCTGCTGCGCTGCTACGGTGAGGTCCGCCCCGGCGCCTCGGGGCTGGAGATCTATCACCCGGAGTACCGCGCCCAGGACGAGAGCGCCCCGGCGCCGGTCGAGCAGACGCTGACGCCCATCTACCCGACCACCGAAGGCCTCACCCAGCTACGGCTACGCCAGCTCAGCGGCCAGGCACTGGAGCGGCTGGGGCCCGAATCGCTGCCGGACTGGCTGCCGCCGGAGATGGCCGAGCACTATCGCCTGGGCCCACTGGCCGATGCGCTGCGCTATCTGCACCGGCCGCCGCCGGATGCCGATCTCGAAGAACTCGCCGAAGGCCGCCATTGGGCCCAGGAACGGCTGGTCTTCGAAGAGTTGCTAACCCACCAGCTGTCCCTGCAGCGGCTGCGCGAGACCCTACGCGCCCAGCGCGCCGTGCCCCTGCCGGCGGCCCGGCGGCTGCCGCAGCGCTACCTGGACAACCTCGGCTTCATCCCCACCGGCGCCCAGCAGCGCGTCGGTCGCGAGATCGCCTACGACCTCGCCCAGGCCGAGCCCATGTTGCGGCTGGTACAGGGTGACGTGGGCGCGGGCAAGACGGTGGTCGCCGCCCTGGCTGCCCTGCAGGCCATCGAGGCGGGCTACCAGGTGGCGCTGATGGCGCCCACCGAGATCCTCGCCGAGCAGCACTTCCTCAACTTCCAGCGCTGGTTCGCCGCCCTGGACATCGAGGTGGCCTGGTTGGCCGGCAAGCTCAAGGGCAAGGCCCGCGCCAGCTCGCTCGAACGCATCGCCGCCGGGGCGCCCATGGTGGTGGGCACCCATGCGCTGTTCCAGGACGAGGTCCGCTTCGCCCGGCTGGCGCTGGTGGTGATCGACGAACAGCACCGCTTCGGCGTGCAGCAGCGCCTGGCCCTGCGCCAGAAGGGCGTCGACGGCCGCCTGGCCCCGCACCAGCTGATCATGACCGCCACGCCCATTCCGCGCACCCTGGCCATGAGCGCCTATGCCGACCTGGACACCTCGGTGCTCGACGAGCTGCCGCCAGGCCGCACCCCGGTCAATACCGTGAGTGTGACCGACAGCCGGCGCGAGGAAGTGGTGGAGCGGGTGCGCGCGGCCTGCCACGAGGGGCGTCAGGCCTATTGGGTCTGCACCCTGATCGAGGAATCCGAGGAACTCACCTGCCAGGCCGCCGAGACCACCTACGAGGAATTGCAGCTGGCCCTGGCCGAGTTGCGCGTCGGGCTGATCCACGGGCGCATGAAGCCGGCGGAGAAGGCCGCGGTGATGGCCGAGTTCAAGGCTGGCAACCTACAGCTGCTGGTGGCCACCACGGTGATCGAGGTGGGGGTGGACGTCCCCAACGCCAGCCTGATGATCATCGAGAATCCCGAACGCCTGGGCCTGGCCCAGTTGCACCAGCTACGCGGCCGGGTCGGGCGGGGTAGTGCGGTCAGCCATTGCGTGCTGCTGTTCCATCCGCCGCTGTCGCAGATCGGTCGGGAGCGTCTGGCCATCATGCGCGAGACCAATGACGGCTTCATCATCGCCGAAAAGGATCTGGAGCTACGCGGCCCCGGCGAGATGCTCGGCACGCGCCAGACCGGCCTGCTGCAATTCAAGGTGGCCGATCTGATGCGCGACGCCCATTGGCTGCCAGCGGTGCGCGATGCCGCCCAGGAATTGCTGGCACGCTGGCCGAGCCATGCCGGGCCGCTGCTGGAACGTTGGCTGCGCCATGGGCAGCAATACGGTCAGGTTTGACAAAGGTTATACAGACGGCGATACAGGCAAGGCCGAATGGTTATACTCCCAGGCGTACGTGAGGACTTATACACCATGACCGATGTAGCGCTCGCTTCGCCTCTTCCCGAGGTACCCCCTTCGATCCAGCAACTGCTCGCCCAACTGGGTCTGGCCTATCGGCCGGTACCGGTACCGGAACGACAACCGCAGTCGAATCGAGTGCACACGGTGCTGTTGAGCGACAGTGTCGGCATGCTGCTGGTGCTGTTGCCCGAGGATCAATTGCTGGACCTGCGGCGACTGGTGGAATTCACTGGGCGTGAGCTGACGGTGGTGGCCTCGGAGCGGCTGATGCGGACCCTCGAGCGCTACGAGCTGGGTGTCTTGCCGGGGCTGCCCTCGCTGACCAATTCGCCCTGCCTGTATGACGAACGTCTGCTCGACGCGCCGCGGTTGCTGCTGGAGTCTGGCGAGCGTTCGCTGCTGCTGGAGGTGGAGACCGCCGACTATCGCCGCCTGCTGAGCCAGGCGACCGCTGGCCGCTTCGGCATACCCGCGGTGGGTATCCAGCCGAATCTGCGCCATCCCGATCGGGACCAGGCGGAAATCCTGCATGCCGCCACCGCCTTTACCGCCCGGCGCATCCGTCAGCGCCTGGAGGAGACCCTGGAAATCCCGCCGCTGTCCAGGACCGCGGAAAAGGTCATCAAGCTGCGCGTCGATCCCGAGGCCACCGTGGATGAGCTGGCCAATGTGGTGGAGACCGATCCGGCGCTGGCCGCCCAGGTGATCAGTTGGGCCGCCTCGCCCTACTATGCCGCGCCCGGCAAGATCCGCTCGGTGGAAGACGCCATCGTGCGAGTGCTGGGTTTCGACCTGGTGATCAACCTGGCGCTCGGCCTGGCCCTGGGCAAGACCCTCAGCCTGCCCAGCGACCAGCCGCAGCAGGAAACGCCCTACTGGAAGAAGGCCATCTATACCGCTGCCCTGATCGAAGGGCTGGCGCGCTCGATGCCGCGGGCGGAGCGTCCGGAAATGGGCTTGGCCTACCTGGGTGGACTGCTGCACAACTTCGGCTATCTGGTGCTGGCACATGTTTTTCCGCCGCATTTCACGCTGATCTGCCGCCATCTGGAAGCCAACCGTCAGCTCGATCACCAGGTGATCGAGCATCACCTGCTGGGCATTACCCGCGAACAGATCGGCGCGGCCCTGATGCGCTGCTGGGAGATGCCCGAGGAAGTGGTGACGGCGCTGCGTTTCCAGGGCGATCCCGCGTACCGCGGTGAACATGCGGTCTATCCGAACCTGATTTTCCTCGCCGTGCAGTTGCTGCGTCGCGAAGGCATCGGCAATGGCCCGTCCCAGGCGATTCCCGATGAGCTCTATGCCCGCCTGAACATCGATCCGGCCAAGGCCGAGGAATGCATGCAGAAGATCCTGGGCGCGGAAGCCGCCCTGCGCGAGCTCACCGGTCAGTTCAAATGATCCCCGGGCGGTGCGGTCTCTGCCGAGGCCGCACCGCCGGTGACCAGTGAAACGCCAGACAACAAAAAACCCGCCGAGGCGGGTTTTTCGTCAAGGGGCGATCAATTACTTGATCTTGCCTTCCTTGTACATGACATGCTTGCGCACGACCGGATCGAATTTCTTGATTTCGATCTTTTCGGGCTTGGTGCGCTTGTTCTTGTCAGTGGTGTAGAAGTGACCGGTGCCGGCACTGGAAATCAAACGGATCAATTCACGCATGACAAATCCCCTTAGAATTTTTCGCCGCGGCTACGCAGCTCGGACAGCACGGTTTCGATACCACGCTTGTCGATGATACGCATGCCCTTGGCAGAAACGCGCAGACGCACGAAACGCTTCTCGGATTCTACCCAGAAACGGTGGTGCTGCAGGTTCGGCAGGAAACGACGACGGGTTTTGTTGTTAGCGTGGGAAACGTTGTTCCCAGTAATCGGACCCTTACCGGTTACTTGGCAAACTCTCGACATGGCTCAGCCCTCATAAACCTCATGCCAAACCCGGCATGGGTTGGCCGCTTGTAACTGTATTGATTCCTGTTTTGACGGGGAGTGTGCCAGCGAAGCCGGAGCCTGAGGCGGCGGTACCCCGAAAAAAGAGCGCTGTTTTATACCAGAAGCGTCGCGGGATAACAAGGTGCGGCGACGGATAGAAATCCCCTGGGACAGCGACACCTGCGGCGCCAGCCACAAGCTCCACCGTTCGTCGGTCGGAAGCATTGTGACGGGCAGGCGGGTGGTCTAGTTTAGAGCAATAAACACTGCGGCTGTGCGTTCGCCGGACGGGCGTGCAGGGTGCGTGGAAGCCTGGGGTATCCAGTCTCCGCGTACTCTGGCTACCCTCCGACAGCCGCGGGCGACGTCTCTGCGGCCGGGGCATCCGGCCGACCCGTCGTCTATACAATCCAGGTATACAAGGAATCGTCCATGCGTTTCGCCGCCTTGCCCCTGCTCTTCGCGCCCCTGCTGGCCCAGGCCGCCACGCTCAGTGTCTGCACCGAAGCCAGCCCGGATGGATTCGACGTGGTGCAGTACAACTCCCTGACCACCACCAACGCCTCGGCCGACGTGCTGATGAACCGTCTGGTGGACTATGACGCCAGCGAAGGCAAGCTGGTGCCGAGCCTGGCGCAGAGCTGGACGATCTCCAGCGACGGCCTGACCTATGACTTCACCCTGCGCCCGGATGTGAAGTTTCACCAGACCGACTACTTCACCCCCAGCCGCACCCTGAACGCCGACGACGTGGTGTTCAGCTTCCAGCGCATGCTGGACAAGAACAATCCTTGGCATGCGGTGGCCAAGAGCGGCTATCCCCATGCCCAGTCGATGCAGTGGCCCAAGCTGATCAAGAGCGTGGAGAAGACCGGAGACCTGGGCGTGCGCATCGTGCTCAACACGCCGGATTCCACCTTCTTGCCGACCCTGAGCATGGGCTTCGCTTCCATCTATTCCGCCGAGTACGCCAACCAGTTGCTCAAGGCCGGCAAGACCGACCAGCTCAACGACGAACCCATAGGGACCGGGCCCTTCGTGTTCAAGCGTTACCAGAAGGACGCCTCGGTGCGCTATGCCGCCAATCCGGATTACTTCGGCGGCAAGCCCAAGGTGGATGGTCTGATCTATGCCATCACCCCGGACTCGGCGGTGCGCCTGCAGCGGCTCAAGCGTGGCGAGTGCCAGATCGCCCTGTCGCCCAAGCCGCAGGACTTGCAGAGCGCCCGGGAGGACAAGAGTCTGCAGGTGCTGCAGACGCCAGCCTTCATGACCGCCTTCGTCGCCCTCAATACCACGCACCCGCCACTGGACAACATCAAGGTGCGCCAGGCCATCAATCTGGCGTTCGACAAGCAGAGCTATCTCAAGGCGGTGTTCCAGGACACGGCGGTGGCGGCGGACAATGTCTATCCGCCCACTACCTGGGGTTACGCCAAGGACGTGCCGGCCTATCCCTACGATCCGGCCAAGGCCAAGGCGCTGCTGGCCCAGGCCGGTTTCAAGGACGGCTTCAAGACCACCATCTGGACTCGCCCCAGCGGCAGCCTGCTCAATCCCAATCCGCAACTGGGCGCCCAGATGCTGCAGGCGGACCTGAAGAAGATCGGCATCGATGCCCAGATCCAGGTGATCGAGTGGGGCGAACTGATCCGCCGAGCCAAGGCTGGCGAGCATGACCTGCTGTTCATGGGCTGGGCCGGCGACAACGGTGATCCGGACAACTACCTGACGCCGCAATTCTCCTGCGCCTCGGTGCAGTCGGGCCTCAACTTCGCCCGCTATTGCGACAAGACCCTCGACGGCGCCATCGCCAAGGGCAAGACCCTGTCCGACCAGATGGCCCGGGCCACCGTCTACCACCAGGCGCAACGCATCATCCACGATCAGGCGTTGTGGCTACCGTTGGCGCACCCGACAGTCACGGTGCTCGCCAAGAGCAATGTGCAGGGTTACCAGCCCAATCCCTTCGGTCGCCAGGATTTCAGCCAGGTCAGTGGCGGCCGCTAGCCTCTCAGGGGTGGGCGCGGCGGTACAGCGCCCACTCCTCGATCTCACGGCCATCGGCGAAGCGACACAGGCTGTACTCGTTACCGCTGGCGTCCTTGCGGTTTTCCAGGCGGCCACCTTGGCTGATGCAGTACTCGGACGCCGGATTGGCGAGCTGGGCGTTGTGCTCTGGTCGCACGTCACGGCTATTGCTGCTACAGCCGAGGGTCGAGAGCAGGCTGGTCAAGAGGACGCTGGTAGCCAGGTAAGAAATGCAGTTACGCATGGTGGAATACACACTCCGAGAGGGTTGTAACCCCTACCCTAGAGCATTCGCACCCTGCCAGCCAGTGCCGGATTCAGCGGGTAGTGACGCCTCACTGCCATGGGCGCCCATCGGTGCGTTCCACCAGCTTGACCTTCTGCTGGAGCGCGGCTCGGGCCATCATGTGGGCGCTCACCGGCGCGGTGATGAAGAGGAACAGGGCGATCAGCAACTCGTGCAGGCTGAGGCCGTCGCCCTGGACGCTGAAGAACAGCATGGAGGCGATGATGGTGCTGCCCACGCCCAGGGTGGTGGCCTTGGTCGGGCCATGCAGGCGCATGAAGAAGTCCGGCAGCCGGTAGAGGCCGATGGCGCCGATGAGGGCGAAGCTGCTGCCGATGAGCAGCAGGGCGCAGATCAGGAGTTCGAGCCAGAAGGGCATGGGTGTTCCTCTCTAGAAGCTGTTCATGATCTTGCGAGCTAGAGCCAAGCAAGGCGAAAGGACTTGAGGAAGCGGAGTTTACGAATGGTAAATGAGCATTCCGAAAGTCTTTTCAACGCAGCTTGGCCGACGCGCAGCTGATCAGGGATAGGTTCTCAGTCGATGATTTCGCCGTGGAGCATATGCTTGCCCAGCGCCACGGTGCCGACGAAGCCGGTCACGGCGATGAGCAGCGCCGCCTCGAAAAAGACGGCGGTGGCCAGCCAGATGCCGAACAGCACGATCAGCGCCAGGACGTTGATGTAGAGGGTATCCAGGGCCAGCACCCGATCCGGGATGTCCGGGCCCTTCACCAGGCGATAGACGTTGAGCACGGCGGCCACGCCCATCATGCCCATACACAGCAGCGTCACGTAGGTGAGCATTCGAAGATCTCCTTGAGCGGGGTTTCATAGCGGGTCTTGACCTGGCGGATCACCTGCGCCTTGTCGGCGACGTCCAGGCCATGCAGCAGCAGGGTCTTGCGATCGGCGCTGAGGCCGGAGGAGACGGTGCCGGGAGTGAGGGAGACCACGCAGGCCAGCAGGGTGAGGAGGAATTCGTCCTCGATGTCGATGGGCACCTCGATGAAGGCCGGCTTGAGATCCTGGGTAGGCCCCAGCACCAGGCGGGCGACGTGCAGGTTGGCGACGATGATGTCGTACAGCACCATCAGCGCGTAGCGCAGCAGCAGGCCTGGGCGGCGCAGGCGCGGAGCAGGGAGCAGGAAGTCCTGGCAGAGCAGCGGGATGCCCCAGCCGAGCAGCAGGCCCAGCAGCAGTTGCCCGAGGCTCAGGGTGTTGTTGAGCAGCAGCCAGGTCAGGGTCAGCAATAGGGTGAGCAGCGGGTGCGGCAGCCAGCGCTTCATGGACCGACCCCCCGGACGATGTCGAAGTAGGGCGCCACGTCCAGCAACTGCCGGGCGGTGTCCAGCACATAGCCGTGCAGTGGCGCCGCGGCGGCGACCAGCAGCGGACTGCCCGCCAGCAGGCCAAGGGTGGCGGCGAGCTGGACGGGGTCGAGACGCACGCTCAGGGCGGCGCTGTTGCTGCGCCAGAACAGGGTGGTGCCGGCGCGGGACAGGGCGATGAGCATGCCGAGGCCGCCGAGCAGCACCACCGGCCAGATGATCAGCGCCGGCCAGGCGGTACCGGTAGCCTGCAAGAGCATCACCTTGCCGAGAAAGCCGGGGAAGGGTGGCAGCCCGGCGACGGATACCGCGCCGAGGAAGAACAGCCCGCCGAGCAGACGTGGATTGGCCAGCTGCGGACCGCTGTTCAGGGTATCGCCCTGGGGACCGCGCTGCTGGGCGACAAGGTCCGCCAGCAGGAACAGGGCACCAGCGATCCAGGTGCTGTGCACCAGGTAGAACAGCGCGGCGGCCAGACCCGCGACGCTGCCCAGGGCGACGCCGCTGAGCAGCATGCCCACCGAGATCACCACCAGGTAGCCGAGCAGGGCCTTGAGATGGTGCGCGGCGAGGGCGCCGAATACGCCCGCGGCCAGGGTGACCGCCGCCAGTGGCCAGAGCCAGGGCAGCACGAAGCCCGCCAGGGGGCCGGCGGTGCTGCCGAAGACCAGCAAAAAGACGCGGACGATGGCGTAGAGGCCGACCTTGGTCATGATGGCGAACAGCGCCGCGACCGGGGCGCTGGCGGCGGAATAGGCGCCGGGCAGCCAGAAGTACAGCGGCAGGATGGCGCCCTTGAGGCCGAACACCACCAACAGCAGGAAGCCTGCCGCGGCCAGCAGCGGGGCCTGCGCCGGACCGGCGTTGGCCACCCGCAGGCCCAGGTCCGCCATATTGAGGGTGCCGAGCAGGCCGTAGAGCAGGCCGATGCCGATCAGGAACAGCGCCGAGCCCACCAGGTTGAGCACCACGTAGTGCAAACCGGCACGCACCCGGGCCGGACCAGCACCGTGCACCAGCAGGGCGTAGGAGGCGATCAGCAGGATTTCGAAGAAGACGAAGAGGTTGAACAGATCGCCGGTGAGGAAGGCGCCATTGATGCCCAGCAACTGGAACTGGAACAGCGCATGGAAATCCGGGCCGCGTTCGTCGTCGCCGCGGCAGGCATAGAGCGCCGCGCAGCCGGCCAGCACCGCCACGGTGAACAGCATCAGGGCGGCCAGGCGATCCAGCAGCAGGACGATGCCGAAGGGGGCCGGCCAGTCGCCGAGGGCATAGACCTCCAGGCTACCGCTGCTGGCCCGCTGCAGGAGCACCACGGCCAGCGGCAGCAGCGTCCAGGTGGCGAGCAGCGACAGCCGCCGCGCGGTGGGCGCCGATAGCCGCGGGCGCATCAGCAGGAAGGCGCCCATGAACAGCGGAATGAGGATCGGCAGGATGATCAGGTGCTTCATCGGCGCGGTTCCTCGCCGTCCACGTGATCGGTGCGCAACTCGCCCAGGGCGCGTAACGACAGAGCGACCACGAAGGCGGTCATGGCGAAGCCGATGACGATGGCGGTGAGCACCAGCGCCTGGGGCACCGGATCGGCCTGCTCGGCGGCCTGGCCGATCACCGCGGGCACCCCGGTACGCAGCCGGCCCATGGCGAAGAGGAAGAGGTTGACCGCATAGGAGAGCAGGGTGAGGCCGAGCACCACCGGATAGAGCCGGGCCCGCAGCAGCAGATAGACGCCGCTGGCGGTGAGCACGCCAAGGGCCGTGCAGAACAGGATTTCCATGTTAGAGCACCTCCTGGCTGGAACCGTCCTTGTCCGTCTCGTCCCGGCTGACGTGGCCGAGGTTGGAGAGGATCAGGAGGGTGGCGCCGACGACGGCGAGGTAGACGCCCAGATCGAAGATCAGGGCGGTGGCCAATTCGGTCTTGCCGATCAGCGGAATGGCGAAGTAGTCGAAGGCGGTGGTGAGGAAGGGTCGGCCGAACGCCAGGGAACCCAGCCCGGTAAGGGCGGCGATCAGCACGCCGAGTCCGGCCAGGGTGTGGTAGCTGACGGGCAGGCGGCGCTGGGTCCAGGTCACGCCATGGGCGACGTACTGCAGGATCAGGGCGATGGCGGTGATCAGGCCGGCGATGAAGCCACCACCGGGCAGGTTGTGGCCGCGTACGAAGACGAAGGCCGAGACCAGCAGCGCCAGCGGCAGCAGTACCCGGGCCACGTTGTTGAGGATCATCGGATGGCTGTCGCGGGACCAGGGCGTGCCCTTGGGATCGACCAGCGGGTGCGGCAGGTGCAGGTGCTTGAGCAGGCCGTAGACACCGGCGGCGGCGATGGCCAGCACGGTGATCTCGCCCAGGGTGTCGAAGCCGCGGAAGTCCACCAGGATGACGTTGACCACGTTGTAGCCACCGCCACCGGACACCGAGTTGGCCAGGAAGAAGTCGCCGATGCCCGTGTAGGGGCGGGTCAGCACGGCATAGGCCAGCAGCGCCACCATCAGCCCCAGGCCGCCGGCCAGCAGCACATCGCGCAGGCCACGCAGGCTGCTGGATTCGATGGGGGTGCGATCGGGCATGAAGAACAGCGCCAGCACCAGCAGGATGATGGTCACCACCTCCACCGACAGCTGGGTCAGCGCCAGGTCCGGCGCGGAATAGCGGGCGAACAGCAGAGACACGATCAGGCCCACGGTGCTCAGGGTCATCAGCGCTTTGAGGCGGTTGCGATGGAAGACCACCGTCAGCACCGCGGTCAGCATGAGGATACCCAGGCCCAGGGCGGTGAGCGGATCGACGGGGGAGAGCGCGACCTCGCCGCCGAGGACATCCAGGCCGGACAGCGCCGTCACCAGCAGCACCAGGGTGGCCAGCAGCATCAGGGCGATGTAGCGCTGCAGCGAACCGCTCTCCAGGCGCTGGGTGACACCTCGTGCGAAGCCGATCAGGCGGTTGAGGGCGTGCTCGAAGACCAGGCGGGCATCCACGTCCGGCAGGCCCGCCTGCCAGCGGAACAGCGGCTGGCGGCAGGCGTAGACCACCACGCCACCCACCATGGCCAGGATGCTCATCATCAGGGCGGTGTTGAAGCCGTGCCAGATGGCCAGGCTGTACTCGGGCAGGCTGCCGCCCAGGGCGGCGCTGGCACCAGCGGCCAACAGCGGCGCCACGGTGTAGCCGGGCACTATGCCGACCAGCAGGCAGAGCAGCACCAGGATCTCCACCGGGATCTTCATGTAGCGCGGCGGCTCGTGGGGCGGATAGTGGGGCAGGTCGCGCGGTTCGCCGTTGAAGAAGACGTCGTGGATGAAGCGCAGCGAATAGGCCACCGAGAAGACCCCGTAGAGCACCGCCAGCGCCGGCACTATCCAGCTGAAGCTACCGAACAGGCCGTGGTTGAGGGTCTCGTTGAAGAACATCTCCTTGCTCAGGAAGCCGTTGAGCAAGGGCACCCCGCCCATGGCCGCGGCGGCGACCATGGCCAGCACCGCGGTGTGCGGCATGTAGCGCCAGAGACCGGCGAGGCGGCGCATGTCGCGGCTGCCGGTCTCGTGGTCGATGATCCCGGCGGCCATGAACAGCGAGGCCTTGAAGGTGGCGTGGTTGAGGATGTGGAACACCGCCGCCACGGTGGACAGCTGGGTGTCGAGGCCGAACAGCAGGGTGATCAGGCCCAGGTGGCTGATGGTGGAATAGGCCAGCAGCCCCTTGAGGTCGTGCTGGAACAGCGCCAGGACGGCGCCCACCACCAGGGTGGCGAGGCCGGTGAGGGTGACGATGTAGAACCACCAGTCCGAATCGGCCAGCGCCGGATAAAGGCGCGCCAGAAGGAAGACCCCGGCCTTGACCATGGTCGCCGAGTGCAGATAGGCCGACACCGGCGTCGGCGCGGCCATGGCCTGGGGCAGCCAGAAGTGGAAGGGGAATTGCGCGGACTTGGTGAAGACGCCCAACAGCACCAGGATCAGCGCCAGCGGATAGAGGGCGTGGCCGGTGATCAGCGGGCCGGCGGCCAGGACGTCGCTGAGTTCGAAGCTGCCGACGATATGGCCGATCAAGAGGATGCCGGCGAGCAGCGCCAGGCCGCCACCGCCAGTGACGGTCAGCGCCATGCGCGCGCCCTGGCGCGCTTCCTTGCTGTGGCTCCAGAAACCGATCAGCAGGAAGGACGCCAGGCTGGTCAGCTCCCAGAACACCATCAGCAGCAGCAGGTTTTCCGCCAGCACCATGCCCAGCATGGCGCCCATGAACAGCAGCAGGTAGGCGAAGAAGCGCCCGACCGGCTCGTCCTTGCCCAGGTAATAGGCGGCATAGAGGATCACCAAGAGGCCGATGACCAGGATCATCAGGACGAACATCAGCCCCAGGCCGTCCAGGCGCAGGCTGAGATTCAGGCCCAGCGCCGGCAGCCAGTCGACCCGGTGCAGCAGCACGGCGCCCTCCAGCACGGCTGGCAGCTGCGTGAGCAACAGGGCCAGGGCCACGGCGGGCGCCAACGCGGTCGCCAGGGCACAGGCCGATCGGCTGCGGCGCCCGGCCAGCAGCGAAAGGAGGGTGCCCATGAAAGGCAACGCGATGATCAGCGCCAATACCATGCCTGCATCCTGTAGCTAGCCGCCTCGTGGCGGTGTGGTCGACTGGGCTTCCTCGATGCCTCGTGCGGCGGTGCGCCTGCCCGCCCGAAGATCGCCGGAACGGCGACGGGGAGGCAGACCTATCTCAAGGTTTTATACAAGAACCGGCGGTTTAATAACCTTCGGTGATAATAAAAGACAGACCGCGAATTCCTAGACCTGTCTCCCTTACAAAATATTAGGAAACAGGGCGCATGTGGCCCTGACCCGGGTGCATGCCTGGGTTGGATGTCTGCCAGGCCTGAATGAGACCTCTGGAACGGGCTTTTGCTCACGTCCGCAGGAGAGACACACCCGGCGTGCCCTGGGCGGGCCGCCGGATGCAGGGGGAAGAAAAAAACCCGACACGCCAAAGGAGCACGAAACGCGTGCCGGGGGTAAGCGCCAGCGGTCAGAGCGCCGGCGCGGGGGAAGCGGTGGCCTGGGCGAGACGGGCGGGCGGGACATCCCAGCCGCCACCCAGGGCCTTGTAGAGGGCAACGATGCCGCGATAGAGCTCGATCTCGCCCTGGGCCTGCTGGTCCTCGGCGGCCAGGCGCTCGCGCTGGGCGTCGAGCAGCACCAGGAAGTCGGTGCCGCCTTCGCGATAGCGGATCTCGGCCTGGTCGGCGGCGGCGCGGCTGGCCACCGACTGGCGGATCAGGGCCTGCAGGCGTTCCTGGCGGCGCCCGTAGTCGCTGAAGGCGTTGGCGCTCTCTTCCAGGGCGGTCAGTACCTGCTGCTCGTAGTTGGCCAGGGCTTCATTGGAGCCGGCGCGGGCGCCGCGCAAGCGGGCGCGGACGCTGCCCAGGTCGAAGGCCGGCCAACTGATACTCGGTCCGAGGGCCCAGGCGCGGGCGGCGCTGCTGCCGATCTGCGAGCCGCGCCCGGCGGTGAAGCCGAGAAAGCCCGAGAGGCTGACCCGCGGGAAGAGATCGGCCGTGGCCACGCCCACGTCGGCGGTGGCGGCGGCCAGGCGGCGCTCGGCGGCGGCCACGTCCGGGCGGCGGCGCAGCAATTCGCCGGGATCGCCGATGGGCAGGCGCTTGGCGATGGCCGGTAGGGCCTTGGGCGAGAGATCCACGCTCAGGGCATCCGGCCGCTCGCCGAGCAGGGTGGCGATGCGATTGCGCGCGCGGGTGGCCTGGGCCTGGAACTCCGGCAGGCTGGCCTCGGTGGCGGCCAGGCGTGCTTCGCTGCGTTGCACGTCCAGGTCGCTGCCCATGCCTTCGTCCCTCAGGGTCACGGTCAGCCGGCGGGCCTCGCGCTGGTTGCCCAGGTTGTCGCGGGCGATGCGTTCGCGCAGCTGGGCGCCGCGCAGGTCGCCATAGGCGTCCACCAATTCCGCGATCAGGCTGACCTGCAGGGCGGCGAGGTCGGAGGCCGCCGCTTCGGCGCGGGCGTCGCTGGCTTCCAGGGCATGGCGGACCCGACCGAACAGATCGATTTCCCAGGCCATGTCCAGGCCCAGGTCGTAGCGGTCGCTGTTGACCCGTTCCTCGGTGAAACCGGGTTGCTGGGCCTTGCCGAGCTGGCTGCTGGCGCGGCTGGTGACCGTCGGATAGAGGTCGTTGGCGTCGTCGTCGCGCAGGGCACGGGCGGCGCGCAGCCGGGCGAAGGCGGCGCGCAATTCGCGGTTGCCGTCCAGGCTGCTGGCGACCAGGGCGTTGAGGGTCGGGTCCTCGAACTGGCGCCACCAGAGGGCCTCGAAGCGGCCCTGGTCATAGACGCTGGGCTGCTGGCTGGCCTTGAGCTGGGCGGGCGCCGGCTGCAGCGCCTGGTAGTGCGGGCCGACGGCGCAGGCGGAAACCGCCAGCGCCAGCAGCAGGGGAGCGAAGACCTTCATGCCTGGGCCTCCCGGGCGATGGCGGAACGGGCCTGGCGACGCTCCACGAAGGCGCGCACCAGGGTATAGAACAGCGGTGTGAGCAGCAGGCCGAAGAAGGTCACCCCGAGCATCCCGGAGAACACCGCGACGCCCATGGCGTGGCGCATCTCGGCGCCGGCGCCGGTGGAGGTCACCAGGGGTACCACGCCCATGATGAAGGCGAAGCTGGTCATCAGGATGGGCCGCAGCCGCAGGCGGCAGGCCTCCAGCACCGCGGCGACGCGGTCCTTGCCGGTGGCCTGCTGGTCCTTGGCGAACTCGACGATGAGGATGGCGTTCTTGCACGCCAGGCCCACCAGCACGATCAGGCCGATCTGGGTGAAGATGTTGTTGTCGCTGCCGGCCAGGATCACCCCGGTGATGGCCGAGAGTAGGGTCATGGGCACGATCAGGATCACCGCCAGCGGCAGGCTCCAGCTCTCGTACTGGGCGGCCAGCACCAGGAAGGCCAGCAGCACGCAGAGCGGGAACACCAGCAGGGCGGTATTGCCGGAGAGGATCTGCTGGTAGGTCAGCTCGGTCCATTCGAAGGTCATGCCGTTGGGCAGCTCCTGCTTGAGCAGCCGCTCGATGGCCGCCTGGGCCTGGCCGGAGCTGTAGCCCGGTGCTGGCGCGCCGTTGATCTCGGCGGTGAGGAAGCCGTTGTAGTGCATCACCCGGTCGGGGCCGGCGGTGTCGCTGATCTTGACGAAGGTGGACAGGGGCACCATCTCGCCGCGGTCGTTGCGCACCTTGAGCTGGCCGATCTGCTCGGGCTCCAGGCGGAAGCGCTGGTCGGCCTGGACGTTGACCTGGAAGGTGCGGCCGAAGCGATTGAAGTCGTTGGCGTAGGTCGAGCCCAGGTAGGCCTGCAGGGTGTCGAAGATGGCGTCGATGGGCACCCCGTGGGTCTTGGCCTTCTCGCGGTCGATGTGGGCATCGATCTGCGGCACGTTGACCTGGTAGCTGGTGAACAGCGACTCCGGCGCCAGCTCCGGCAACTGCCGCGCCTTGGCCAGCACGCTCTGGGTCTGGGTGTAGAGTTCCTCGTAGCCCAGGTTGCCGCGGTCCTCCACCTGCAGGCGGAAGCCGCCGATGCTGCCCAGCCCCTGTACCGGCGGCGGCGGGAAGATGGCGATGATGGATTCCTGGATGGACGCGAATTCACCATTGAGCTGGGCGGCGATGGCACCGGCCGACAGCGAGGCATCGCGGCGCTCCTCGAAGGGCTTCAGGGTCACGAAGACGATGCCGCTGTTGGGGCTGTTGGTGAAGCCGTTGATGGACAGGCCGGGGAAGGCCACGGTGCTTTCCACGCCGGGGTGCTTGAGGGCGATGGCCGACATGCGGCGGATGACGTCCTCGCTGCGATCCAGGGTGGCGGCGTCGGGCAACTGGGCGAAGGCCACCAGGTACTGCTTGTCCTGCGGCGGTACGAAGCCGGTGGGCGTCTTGATCAGACCCAGGCCGGTCAGGCCGAGCAGCACCACATAGAGCACCAGCACGATGGAACCGCCGCGCAGCACGCGGCGCACGGTGCCGACGTAGCCATGGCTGGCCTTGTCGAAGAAACGGTTGAAGGGGGCGAACAACCAGCCGCCGAACAAGCGGTCGAGCAGCCGCGAGAAGCGGTCCTTGGGCGCATCGTGGCCCTTGAGCAGCACGGCGGCCAGGGCCGGCGACAGGGTCAGGGAGTTGAAGGCCGAGATCACCGTGGAGATGGCGATGGTCAGGGCGAATTGCCGGTAGAACTGCCCGGTGAGGCCGGAGATGAAGGCGGTGGGAACGAACACCGCGCAGAGCACCAGGGCGGTGGCGATGATCGGGCCGGTCACCTCGCCCATGGCGCGCCGGGTGGCCGCCACCGGGTCGAGGCCGAGACCGATATTCCGCTCGACGTTTTCCACCACCACGATGGCGTCGTCCACCACGATGCCGATGGCCAGCACCAGGCCGAACAGCGACAGCGCATTGAGCGAGAAGCCGAAGGCGTGCATCACCGCGAAGGTGCCGATCAGCGACACCGGCACCGCCGCCAGGGGAATGATGGAGGCGCGCCAGGTCTGCAGGAACAGGATCACCACCAGCACCACCAGGATGATGGCTTCGAACAGGGTGTGCACCACGGCTTCGATGGAGCCGCGCACGAAGATGGTCGGGTCGTAGACGATCTCGTAGTCCATGCCCTGGGGGAAGCTCTGCTTGAGCTCGGCCATCTTGGCGCGCACCTGGTTGGACAGGTCGATGGCATTGCTGCCGGGGCGCTGGAAGATCGGGATGGCCACCGCCGGCTGGTTGTTCAGCAGAGATCTCAGCGCGTACTGGTTGGAGCCCAGTTCGATGCGGGCGATGTCGCGCAGCCGGGTGATCTGGCCGTCGCTGCCGGCGCGCACGATGATGTTGGCGAATTCTTCCTCATCCACCAGGCGCCCCTGGGTGTTGATGGCCAACTGGAAGCTGGTGCTGCCCGGTGTCGGCGGCGCGCCCAGGGCACCGGCCGCGACCTGGCGGTTCTGCTCGCGGATGGCGGCGACCACGTCGCTGGCGGTCAGGCCGCGCGAGGCCACCTTGTCCGGATCGAGCCAGACGCGCAGGGAATAGTCGCCCATGCCGAACAGCTGGACGTCGCCCACGCCGTCCAGTCGTGCCAGCTCGTCCTTGACGTTGATCAGGGCGTAGTTGGACAGGTAGAGCATGTCGTAGCGCTGGTCCGGCGAGGTCAGGTGCACCACCATCGCCAGGTCCGGCGAGGCCTTGTCGGCGGTCACGCCGAGGCGCTGCACCTCTTCCGGCAGTTTGGGCAGGGTGCGGGTGACGCGGTTCTGCACCTGCACCTGGGCGGTATCCAGGTTGGTGCCCAGGGCGAAGGTGATGGTCAGCGTCAGCTTGCCGTCGGCGGTGGACTGGGACGATAGATAGAGCATGTGCTCCACGCCGTTCATGGCCTGCTCCAGGGGCGCGGCGACGGTCTCGCCGATCACCTTGGGGTTGGCGCCGGGGAAGGTGGCGCGTACCACCACGGTGGGCGGTACCACCTCGGGGTATTCGCTGATCGGTAACTGGAACAGCGAGATGGCCCCGCCGATCAGGATGATCAGCGAGAGCACGGCGGCGAAGATCGGCCGGCGGATGAAGAACTGGGAGAAGTTCATCGGGCTTTCCTTGGGCAACAGGCGGCCGTCGCGTCCATCGCGCCAAGTGCCGCTCCTACGGTGATGTCCGTGCCTGTAGGAGCGGCCCATGGCCGCGATGAGCGCGATGCCTTTATGGGCGAAGGTTTTGAGCTGGACGGGGTGGAGCCTGGGGCCTAGCGACTACCCACCTTGAGCGGCTGGATCGGTGCCGGCAGGCTGGCCAGGACAGCATCACGCTGGCGCTTGAGGGCGGCCAGGGTGGTGGCATCGGCCATGGGCACCGACTGGGCGTCGACGGTCATGCCCGGGCGCACCCGCTGCAGGCCGTTGACCACGATGCGATCGCCGGCTTCCAGCCCCTTGCGCACGATGCGCAGGCCTTCCAGACGCGGGCCCAGGTCGACGGTGCGATAGGCGGCCTTGTTCTGGCCGTCCACCACCAGTACGAATTTCTTGCCCAGGTCGGTGCCCACGGCGGCGTCCTGGATCAGAGTGCCTTCGTAGGTACCGCTGCCCACCAGCCGCAGCCGGGCGTAGAGCCCCGGGGTGAAGCGGCCGTCGGCGTTGTCGAACACGGCGCGACCGTGGATGGTGCCGGTACGCGGATCGAGCTGGTTGTCCATGAAGTCCATGTGGCCTTCGTGGGAGAAGTCGTCTTCGTTGGACAGTGCCATGTAGACCGGGCTGGCCGCGCCGCGCTGACCCTGGCGGGCCAGGGCCTGCTGCTTGAGGAAGACGCGCTCGTCGGCATCGAAATAGGCATAGACCTTGTCGGTGGATACCAGGGTGGTGAGGCGGGTGTCACCGGCGTTGACCAGGTTACCGGCGGTCACCTCGGCACGGCCGACGCGACCATCGATGGCGGCGCGGACCTCGGTAAAGCCCAGATTCAGGCGCGCGGCATCGAGTTGCGCCTGGGCGGCGGCGACGCTGGCCTTGGCTTCCTGGGCGGCGCTGCGCCGGGCCTCGACGATTTCCGCGGAGATGGCGTTGCTGCTGCGCAGGCGCTCGCCACGAGCGGCTTCGTCGGCGGTGCGGCTGGCATTGGCGCGGGCCTGTTGCAGCTCGGCTTCGAGGCGCTTGACCTCGGCCTGGAAGGGCCGTGGATCGATCTGCAGCAGCAGGTCGCCGCGCTTGACCCGGGCACCCTCGTGGAACAGCACGCGGTCGACGTAGCCGGACACGCGGGGACGCACCACCACGGATTCCGGTGCTTCCAGGCGCCCGGTCACCTCGTCCCATTCCACCACCGGTTGGCGCAGCACCTCGGCGGCGCTCACCTTGGGCGCGGGTGGGGCGGCACTGGCTTGGGGATGGGAATCGCCGCAGGCGGCGAGCAACAGGGTAGAGGTCAGGGCCAGCGGGCCGAGGGTTTTCGCGAAGAGATCCATGTTCGAGTCCGCCCGAGGTGGAAAGAGGTCAGGGAGGCGAGTCTGCCGCCGCGCGCGGGCAGCGACGAATCGAAGGGCTCGAACTTATTTATCGATGGCGATGATGGTTTTGCCGTAGGTATCGCTGGCGGTGATTGGAAACCGTCTGGAACGATGGTTCTGAACAAGGTGAGAGAGCCGGGAGGGTCGCGCCAAGGCGGGGAGGCTTGGCCAAGCTAACCCTTAGGTTCGGAACAGCAAATGGCTGGATACGACTAACACTCGCTTAATTCCATAATTTTGTGGCTAAAACCTATTTCTGACGGGTAACACCTCATATCTAGGAATTATCTGGGAAATGGCGTAATTCTCTTTTACTGTGCGTTGAACATTCTTTATCGGGATAAGCCACGCTATGTTGGATTTAAGCTTCAGCAAGCCAGGCGAGATCGTCAAGCAGCTGTGCAAGCGCTTGCGCACCGAGCGCCTGGCCCAGCGACTGACCCAGGCGGAGGTCGCTGCCCGTGCCGGGCTTGGCACTAACACCGTGTCCAATCTCGAGGCAGGTCGTAACGTTGGCTTCGAGAGCCTGGTACGAATCGCCATGGTGCTCGGGCGCAGCAAGGAGTTCGAAGATTTGTTCCTGCCGCAGCTGAATAGCCTGGAGGATGCCCGTCGCTATGAAGAAAGCGCCAGGCGCCAGCGTATCAAGAGGAAATCCAGCGATGGCTGAACAGGTGGACGTCTACTACGAAGGCTGGGGCGAGCGCTGGCTGTGGGGGCGGCTGAGGGCAACGACGGCCTTGGGTGGTCGCTCACAGATCCTGTTCGAATATAGTGCTCAGGCAAAACAGCGCGGTTTCGAGCTATCGGCTTTTCAGTTGCCCCTGGAGGGGCCAGCCCTGCGCCAGGGGTTTCCGGCTCATCAATTGGGGCTGCCGGGACCGGTCTATGACGCCTTGCCGGATGGCTGGGGCATGCTGTTGATGAATCGATTGTTCAAGCGCCGCGGACTCAATGCGGCGCGCATCGGGCCACTGCAACGGCTGGCCTACATAGGCGACAACGCCATGGGTGCCATGACCTTCGAACCCCTTGCTCCTGAGGGTGAGGCAGTACAGGAGCATCTACCTCTGGAGCTGCTGTTGGCCGAAGTTCAGGAGGTGCTTGCCGGTGAGGGTGGGGAATTCCTGCAAACCTTGCTGCAGCTGGGCGGCTCGCCCCAGGGGGCCCGACCGAAGGCGCTGATCTATCGAGATCCAGGCACGGGCACCTTCACCACCGTGGCCAGCCCGGACCTCGAGGCCTGGCTGATCAAGTTTCCGGCCAGGCACGAGCATCCTGAAGTATGTGCCGTGGAGGCGGCCTATGCCGACTGTTTGCGTCTTTGTGGCATCCAGGCGGCGGACACCCGCTACTTTAGCTTGCCCGACGGTCAGGCAGCCTTCGCTACCCGGCGTTTCGACCGGGTGGCTGGGCAACGTGTACCGATGCAAAGCCTCGCCGCCTTCACGGGCGCCAACTATCAGGAGCCAGGAGCGCTGGACTACGTCAACTTCCTGCGGGCGACGCAACTCTGCACCAAGGATGTACGCCAGAAGGCGATCGCCTTCGAGCGCGCCGTGTTCAATGTCGTCTTCAACAATAGGGACGACCATCCGAAGAACTTCGCCTACCTCATGTCCGCCACGGGGACCTGGACCTTGGCACCGGCCTACGACGTGACCTTTTGCGAGGGACCGCACGGCCATCACCAGATGGATGTACTGGGCGAGTCCTTGGATATCCAGCGAGCTGCGCTGCTCGGTCTCGCGGACGAGGCGGAAGTCCCGCCCGCCATCGCGAGTGACACCATCGAGCGCATCGGCGAGGTCGCTAGCCAGTTCACCGCCCTTGTCGAGCGTGAATATCCTGGAACCATCACCCGAGATACCCTGATGACCATCCAGGGCCGCCTTGACGAGAACCTTAGCTTGCTGCGCTGAGTCGCGGAATCCGCGCTTCCATGGCTCCCATTCGCCAGGCCCAGCCGCGCTGATCCGGGCCTTAGATACTATCGGGTGCGCGATCTCGGCCAGCACTTTCTTGGGTACTGCTCGACCAGGTGCCAGACTCACGTCATTTTGGGCTGATCTTGATCTTGATCTTGATCTTGATCTTGATCTTGGTCTTGATCCTGATCCAGTCCATTCAAGTATTCGGACACTTCCCCTGCCAGCCAACCAGAGAAAACGCGTTGCTTGGCCTCCGAAGGCTTCCGGTCTGGCAGCACCAACCAATACGGATAGGGATAGGGAGCCGTGACCTGGGACAGCTGCACGAACTCGCCTCGCTGGATCGCGTCGTGCACCAGGCTGCGGCGTTCGAGAGCGATACCCTGGCCGAGGCGTATCGCTTGCAGCACCAGGTTGGAGTCGTTGCTGCACAGACCGAAGCGCGTTACCTCACTCTTCAAGCCTGCAGCTTGGCACCAGGGTTGCCAGGACTCCATGTTGAAAATGATAGGGCTGCTAACGATAGCTTCCGGGGTCTGGGGCAAGGCCCCGCCATTGAAGTGCGGAGCCGCGATCACCAGCGTCTCGTCGTGGAACAGCAGCCGCTTCTCCACGCCCTCCCAGTCCCCCTTGCCCATGCGGATCCCGACATCGACCGACTCCCGGCTCAGGTTCGACACTGCCAGGCTGGCTTGTAGCCGCACGCTGATGTGCGGGTGTAGCTGCTGGAAGCGCGGTAGGCGCGGCAACAACCAGTTGAGGCCGAACGAGGGGAGTACGGCGACGACCAATTCGGTCGACTTGGGCTGGGCCTTGATCAGGCGGGTGGCTTCGGCGATATCGCCCAGCGATTCGCGGATCTGCAGGGCATAAAGCCGTCCATCCTCGCTGACGCGCAGGCTGCGTCGCCCCTCGCGGATGAACAGGGTGACGCCGATCAGCTCTTCCAGCACCTTGATCTGTTGGCTGATGGCCGAGTGAGTAACGTGCAACTCCTTGGCGGCGGCGATGATGCTGCCCAGCCGTGCCACCGCTTCGAAACTACGCAGACAGGTCAGGGGTGGAATATTTGCCATGTAAGTATTTCTTGCGTTGAGTCCAAGAAAATAACGATAGGTAAGCCTCGAGACTCTCACTAATGTAAGGAGCAGTAAATACACGGCGTGCAGGGGGATTGCGCCATGGACATCGCGGCTGGGGTAAGTCAGGGATGGGCGGAGAGCTTTTATGGAAATGAATGGTGCTGGCTACAGGTGTCCCTGGCCCGCACGCAGCTGTTGTCGGTACGCCATGCCCAGGAGATCCAGGCGCGTGTCGTCACTGGCTGGCACTGGATCAGTAGCGCGGATGGTGACGTAGCGATCAGCTCTGGCGAACAGGTGAAATTACCTGCCGGGTTGGTCCTGATCGAGGGTGAAGGTGTCCTGCAGTTCGCGCCCGCCACTACGCATGACACCCAGGCTTTTACCTGGCGGCTGAGCCCTTTGTTCAGGCGTCGGGCAAAGGCGTTGGAGATCGCTATCAAACCCAGGAGAGTGATGGATGAAACTGATTGGCATGCTGGATTCACCCTATGTGCGCCGAGTGGCGATTTCCCTGGATCTGCTGGGCGTTAGCTTCGAGCATGAGCCCTTGTCCGTCTTCAGTACCTTCGAGGCGTTCTCCCGGATCAATCCGGTGGTCAAGGCGCCGACCCTGGTGTTGGATGACGGCACGGTATTGATGGACTCGACGTTGATCATCGACTACTTCGAGAGCCTCAGTGCGCCCGCCAACAAGCTGTTGCCGCAACAACCCCAGGCCCTGGCCGATGCCCTGCGTATCCTGGGACTCGCATTGGCCGTATGCGAGAAAAGCGTGCAACTGGTCTATGAGCGCAAGCTGCGTCCGGCAGAAAAACTTCATCTGCCCTGGGTCGAACGCGTCACCCAGCAGTTGCGGGCCGCCTGTGTCGAACTGGAGAGGCACTGGTCCGCCCGGCCAGCACAAGGCGAGCGATCAGACCAGGCCGCACTTACCACCGCTGTGGCTTGGTCGTTCATGAAACTGATGGTGCCCGAGGTCGTTCCGGCCGGTGATTTCCCTGCCCTTGAAGCCCATGCGGCGCGCCTGGAACAGACTGACCTGTTCAAGCGTTATCCACTCGCCTGATTGTGGGTGCGGTTCGAGCCGGGTTCGACCGCACCGCTTTCCCTTTCTGCCGTTCGCTCCTTATCGCGAGCCGTCATCATGGAAAGGCTGGCGAAAAAGCGTCGCGCAATACTGTGCAGTGAGTGGCAAGCGCCGCTAGAGACTGTCCGGATCGCCGATGAACATCTGGATCCGCGACCTCAGCCAGCGCTCGCCTGGGTCGTGGTCCTGGGCGCCGCTCCAGGCCATGGGCAGTTCGTGGCCGCCGTCGCGCAGTTCCTCGGGCGGGTCTTCGTACCTCAGGCCGCCAGCGCTGGCCAGCAGCCGAGCGGTGTAGTCCGGCACCATCACCAGCAGGTCGGTTTCCGCCAGCAGCGAGCCCAGGCCATTGAACTGGGGCACCGCCAGCACCACCCGGCGCTGGCGGCCGAGCTTGTCCAGCAACTCGTCGACGTAGCCGGTGAGGTCGCCGGCATAGGACACCAGGGCATGGGGCCGGGCGCAGTATTCGTCCAGGGTCAGGCGACCGGGCTTGCTGTCGGCGCGCAGGACCTTGAAGCCGAAGCGACGCACCGGCCTTCTCTTCGAATTGGCCGGCAATTCCTCGGTATAGCCCACCGCCACGGTGATCTCGCCGGAGGCCAGCATGCCGGCAGCGGTCAGGTAGTTCATCCGCCGTACCACCAGGGTGGTGCCCGGGGCCTCGATGCGGATTCGCCGGAGCAGCGGCGGCAGCAGGGCGAATTCGACGTCATCGGACAGGCCGACGCGAAACACCCGGTCGGCGCTGGCCGGCTCGAAACTCTGGGTGCGGCTCACCGCGCTGGAGATCTGGTCCAGCGCCGGCGACAGCAGGGCGGCGATCTCCTGGGCGCGCGGCGTGGGCTCCATGCTGCGCCCGGTGCGGACGAACAGCGGATCGTCGAACAGGGTGCGCAGGCGGGCCAGGGCGGCGCTGATGGCCGGCTGGCCAAGGAACAGCTTTTCTGCGGCACGGGTGACGCTGCGTTCGAGCATCAGGGTCTCGAACACGATGAGCAGATTGAGGTCGACGCGGCGCAGATCGGTACGGTTCATTCAGGCCCCGATAGGGAGTGGATCGATTCCCGCGATGTCCATTATCGATAGGGATGCATAGAATCCTAAGGCAAGGCTGGTTAGAGTCCTAGCCATAAGCAGTCCGCCTCGGCAATCGTTCCGGGGTCGGCATCAACGCGAGGTAGTCCCATGTCCCGCCTGATCCAGTTCACCGAGTTCGGCCCGCCGGAGGTGCTCACCTGCATCGACCGGCCCACCCCCGTGGCCGGACCCGGCGAGGTGTTGGTGCGGGTAGAGGCCATCGGCGTGAGCTGGTACGACGTGCTCTGGCGGCAAAATCTCGCCCCCGAGCAGGCCAATCCGCCGGCGGGTCTTGGCTGCGAACTTGCCGGGGTGGTCGCCGCCCTGGGCGAGGGTGTCGCGGAATTCGCCGTGGGCGACCGCGTAGCCAGCTTCCTCGGCCATGACATCAATCGCTACCCGGCCTATGGCGACGAACTGGTCTATCCGGCTACGTCCCTGGTGCGCTATCCGGAGGTGCTCACGCCGGTCGAGGCCGCGGTGCACTACACCCCGCTGCTCACCGCCTACACCGGCCTGGTACACCAGGCGCGGCTGCAACCCGGTGAGTGGGTACTGATCACCGATGCCAGTCGTTGTTGTGGTCCGGCGTCCGTCCAACTGGCCAAGGCCTTGGGCGGTCGGGTCATCGCCACCACCCATGACGCCGCGGACCGCGACTACCTGCGCGAACTGGGCGCCGAGAAGGTCATCGCCGCAGAGGAAGAGGACCTGGTCAGCCGGATCGCCAGCATCACCGATGGCGTCGGCGTGCACGTCGCCCTGGATGCCCTGGGCGGCCCGCAACTGGCCCTGCTCGGCGAGGCCATGGCGCCGCGTGGTCGGCTGCTGCTCTACGGCCTCAACGGCGGCAACCAGACCCCGCTGCCGGCCTGCGCCGCCTTCAAGAAGAAGTTCAAGCTCTACATCCACTGCGTCCAGGACTTCACTGGCCAGCCGGAGATGGGGTTGGAAGCGGATTGCGCCGCTGTGCGCGCCGCGCTGCAGCACCTCGATCAGCTGACCCGCGATCTGCTGCTCAAGGCGCAGATCAAGCAGGTCTTCCCCTTCGACCAATACGTCGAGGCGCATCGCTGCATGGAGCAGTGCCCTACCCGTGGGCGGGTAGTGATTAGCGTCGATTGAAAACCGGGATGGTATTCATCAGGCCTCGCCTGCTGCTTTCTAGGCACTGTACGAAAAGTGCCTGCGCTCTGCGATGCTTCTTACAGAGCTTAGGACGAGGCCTCGCTGAATCAAGAGTTGCTAGATTGGCGGTTGTGTTGCCAATACAGATAGGCGAGTCCCAAGGGGGCGATGAAGATCGCAAGCCACCAGCACATCAACATGGTCATTGATTTTACGAGAAGCATTAGCAAGGCATTAACGAAGAATACATTCTTGCCCATGATGAAGCCGACCACGCTTTCATAAACGAAACGTGAGTAGGGGTATAGCAGAGTATTGACGACGGCAAGTACGTAAAACGCGAGTCCAGTGGTATTGCTTTGAGCTTGATGCAACATGACGACAAAGAAGGCCAGTATGGCGCATGCGAACGTCAAGTGACGAAGATAGTAGCTACGATTGAGACCGCCAAAGGTTTTCAAGATAAATGGAGGCATCGCTGGTTCTTCCTTGTACCATCGTTGTTAGGAAGATCAGGTTAGCAGCCTTTGCGGGGGTGCCAAAGGTCTTGGCAGTCCGTAGATCCGCTAGATAGAGCCTTTCCTCGGTTTCGCACTCCTTGCGAACCTCGATTCTTCTGTCTTGCAAAGTATTACTAAGCAGTGGCCTTCTTCTGCAACGGCGGGGTAGCGCGGTTCACCCGCGTCTTGGTACCGAAGAAGGCCACGCTGAGAAAGTGCAGCGGGCTGATCCGTTCCAGCACTACCTTGAGGATCACCGGCAGGAACAGGCCCATCACCATGCTGACGGTAAAGACCACCCAGACGTCGTGAACCTGCAGCTTGTTCAGCACGATGCGGGCACCGGCGGTGCCGAAGACGTGGAACAGGTAGATCTCGAAGGAAAAGTAGCCCAGCCAGGCCAGCGGCTTGAAGTAGAAGCGACGGGCGATCAGCAGGCTGATGGCCGCCAGCCCCAGGGCTGTGCCGATCACCGCCATGTCGGCCTCGTCGAGATCGACCAGCTCGAACAGATAGGCCTGATCGACGGCTACCAAGATGGCGAGCGCCACCGCCATGGCGGTCACGTTGCGGCGGGTGATGAGCTCCTCGCCGAAGCGGTAGAGGCCCAGGCCCAGTAGGAAGAAGGGGAACAGCTGCACCGCCTTGTACAGGCTGAACAGGTCCGGGAAGCTTTCCCAGGCGAAGGAGGCGGCCAGGGCCACGGCGAAGACCAGACCAAAATTGCGCAAGGTCAGCAACAGGCCGGCTTTCTCCAGCAGGGCGATGATCACGAAGATGCAGAAGATCGACTGCAGAAACCAGAAGTGCGCGTAGCTGAAGAAGTAGATGCTGAAGATATCGGTCAGCTGTGGCTTGTAGTTAGTATTGGGTACGGCCATCTGCAAGGCGAAGAACAGCGTCGAGACCACGATCAGCGGAATGCCGATGCGCTTGAACTTGCCTTTGTAGAAACGCGACAGGTCGCTGTTTGTGTTCACTGGACGCAACGCATAGACGTAACCGGAAATCGCGGTGAACAGCGGCATCCGAATATAGACGAGGGAATCGTAGAGATAGCGCAGCAGGGAGTCGTCGGACACCTTCATGCCCAGGGTGGACGAGCTGCCAATCACGTGGCCCGCTACCATCAGAAACAGCGCCAGTCCGCGAATGGTCTCTATTCGCAGATCCTTCTCAGGCGTGGTCTTGGTCATGCTGAGTCCTCTGTACTGGCTAAAGCGGGACAGCGATTCCTCGAAGGGTGACGGGGAACGAGTGTCGGCGCATCGATCATCTGAGCCCGGTGAGCTTAGGCTAGTTCGCTCTCCTGCTTGCAGGACTGCCCCGAAAAGCCCGGCTTTTCTTGCGCTGCATCACTTTTCCGTGAAGTGATTCCTCAAAGTGTGAACTCGCAACGGCTGCGAACCCCGGCGATTGAGGTGGCATTTAGCCAGTTTTAAGGATTCTTTAAGCCAGCTTGCGAAGCGATGGCGGCCAGTGCGGCCGCCGTGTTGCCTCAGACGAAGGCCTTGCCGTCGAGTACGGCCTTGCGCCAGCGGGTGATACGGACTTCGCCCGGCAGACCAACCTTGCTGAAAGGGTCTTGGGCCAGGAAGGCTTCCGCTTCGGCGCGGGTCTCCACGTCGACGATGTAGACGCTGCCGCTGGGGGATTCGCCGTCGTCGCTGAGCTTGGCCCCACAGGCCAGCAGGGCGGCGGCGTTTTCCCGCAGGAAGTCTAGGTGCGCCGGGCGATGCTCTTGGCGCAGGGCCAGGCTGTCCGGTTTGTCGAAGGTCTCGATCAGAAAAGGCATGGCAGGCTCCGAAAGGGTGGCGACCCCCGTGGCCGCCGCTGGCGCAGGGTGGCGCGATCCTGGGTATAGCGTCAATCGGACGTTGGACGACAGACTGGCGCTAACCCCCGGGCATAGCCATAGCAGAGAAACGTATTAAACATTCTTTTATAAAGGAGCCATCCTTGCCTTCTCTAATGGAATATAAGGAGGTTCTCATGGCTCTGCTGTCCTTCAGGCGTCTCGCACGTCTCTTCGTGGTGTTGGCCGTCGCCCTCGGGGTGTGGGCGCCGGTGCAGGCGGCTGAGCAGCAGCTGCGTATCGGCTATCAGAAAGGCGGTGGGCTACTGGCGGTGCTCAAGGCCCAGGGTACTCTGGAGAAGGCCCTGGGCGCCCAGGGCTATCAGGTGACCTGGCGCGAATTCCAGGCCGGGCCGCAACTGCTGGAGGCCCTCAACGCCGGTAGCGTCGACGTCGGCTACACCGGTTCGCCGCCGCCGATCTTCGCCCAGGCCGCCGGTGTCGATCTGGTCTACCTGGGCGCCGAGCCGGCCAGCGAGTCGGTCGAGGCCATCGTGGTGCCGAACGGCTCGGCGATCCGCGCGGTCAGCGAACTCAAGGGCAAGAAGGTGGCGGTGCAGAAGGGTTCGAGCGCTAACTTCCTGCTCGTCGCTGCCCTGAACAAGGCCGGTCTCACCCTCAAGGACATCCAGCCGGTCTACCTGGCCCCCGCCGATGCCCGCGCCGCCTTCGCCAACGGCTCGGTGGATGCCTGGGCGATCTGGGATCCTTATCTCGCCGCCATCCAGCAGGGCCAGTCGGTACGGGTCCTGGCCGACTATAAAGGTCTGTTGCGCGCCAACGCCTTTTACGAAGGCTCACGTCGCTTCGCCGATGCTCATCCCCAGGCGATCCACCTGCTGCTGGCGGAGCTGGCCAAGGCCGGGGCCTGGGCCAACACCCACAAGCCGGAGGTGAGCCGCATCCTGGCCGAGCAGATCGGTCTGCCGGAGCCGGTGATCGCTACTTGGCAAGCGCGGACCCGCTATGGCGTGACCCCGCTGACCCCCGAGATCATCGCCACTCAGCAGAAGGTCGCCGATGTCTTCCATGACCAGGGGCTGATTCCGCGCAAGGTGGATGTCAGCCAGGCGGTCTGGCACGCGCCGCACTAGAGCGGCTAGGCGCGACGGGGTAGCAGGTAACCCAGCAGAAACATCCCGGCGGCAGCCACCACCACCGAGGGCCCGGCCGGGGTGTCCTGGTACCAGGACAGGGTCAGCCCTAGGCACACCGCCACCATGCCCAGCAGGCTGGCGCCACAGGCCATCTGTTCCGGGCTGCGGGCGTGTCTTTGAGCGGTGGCGGCGGGGATGATCAGCAGCGAGGTGATCAGCAGCACCCCGACGATCTTCATGGCCACGGCGATGACGATGGCCACCAGCAGCATCAGCGCCAGGCGGATCCAGGTCACCGGCAGGCCTTCCACCTGGGCCAGTTCCTCGTGCACGGTGATGGCCAGCAGCGGTCGCCACAGCCAGGCCAGGGCCGCCAGCACCAGGGCGCTGCCGCCGAGAATCCAGCGTAGATCGCTGGGGCCGACCGCCAGCAGGTCGCCGAACAGATAGCTCATCAGGTCGACCCGTACCTCGTGCATGAAGGACAGCGCCACCAGCCCCAGTGACAGGGTGCTGTGGGCGAGGATGCCGAGCAGGGTGTCCGCGGCCAGGCCGCGGCGGCGTTGCAGCAGCACCAGCAGCACGGCCAGCGCCAGGCAGCCGACGGTGACGGTCAGCGTCGGGCTGACGTCCAGCAGGAAGCCCAGGGCTACCCCGAGCAGGGCGGCATGGGACAGGGTGTCGCCGAAATAGGCCATGCGCCGCCAGACCACGAAGGAGCCGAGCGGACCGGCGACCAGGGCGAGAGCGAGACCGGCGAGCAGGGCATACAGCAGAAAATCAGCCATGCTTGCAGTGGTCTCCATGGACGTGCGGCGCCTTGACCACGCTGCCGTGCAGGTCGTGGGCGTGATCGTGGCGATGGTGATAGATGGCCAGGTTGCGCGCGCTCTGGCCGAACAGCGCCTGGTAGGCTGGATCGCCGCTGACCTGCTCGGGATGACCGGAGCAGCAGACGTGGCGATTGAGGCAGATCACCTGGTCGGTGGCGCCCATGACCAGGTGCAGGTCGTGGGACACCATCAGCACGCCGCAGCCATGCCGCTCGCGCAACTGGCCGATCAGCCGGTAGAGCTCGCTCTGGCCGTTGATGTCGACGCCCTGGACGGGTTCGTCGAGCACCAGCAATTCGGGTTGGCGCAGCAGGGCGCGGGCCAGCAGCACCCGCTGCAGCTCGCCACCGGAGATGCTTTGCAAGGGGCTATCGATCACCCCCTCGGCGCCCACCTCGCCCAGGGCGGCGAGGGCACTGGCACGGGTCACCCCCGGCACCAGGCGCAGGAAGCGCAGCACCGACAGCGGCAGGGTGGCGTCCACCTGCAGCTTTTGCGGCATGTAGCCGATGCGCAACCGCGGCCGGCGCCAGACGCTGCCGCGCTCCGGCGTCAGCAGGCCGAGCACGCTGCGCACCAGGGTGGTCTTGCCGGCGCCATTGGGACCGATGAGAGTCACGATGCGCCCGGGATCGAGGGTGAGGCTCACCTGATCGAGTACCGCCTGACCGGCGAAGGTCACGCTGACATCCTGCAAGCGGATCAGCGCCTCGCTCATGCCTGCTTCCGGCAGGCGGCGCATTGGCCGATCACTTCCACGGTCTGGCCTTCCACGCGAAAGCCCACGGCTTCGGCGCCGGCGAGGATGGCCTGGTGCACGGCCGGTTGCTCCAGCTCGATGCTCACCTGGCAGGTGCGGCAGATCAGGAACTGGCCCTGGTGCGCTTCGCCGGGATGGTTGCAGCCGACGAAGGCGTTGAGCGAGGCGATGCGGTGCACCAGACCGTTCTCGACGAGGAAGTCCAGCGCCCGGTAGACGGTGGGCGGTGCCGCCCGGCGGCCGTCCTGCTCGCTGAGCACGGCCAGGATGTCGTAGGCACCGAGTGGCTTGTGGCTTTGCCAGACCAGCTCCAGCACCCGTTTGCGCAGGTCGGTGAGACGCACGCCGGCGCGGCGGCAGAGGTCATCGGCCTCGGCCAGGGCGTGGGCGACGCAGCGCGAATGATCATGGGGTCGAAAGGCCAGGGGGGCGTCGGACATGGAGCGGTACCTTGGGAGCCAGGACGTTATTATATTGCACCTCTCTTAAGAATCGGGACTTTCACGTGCTGCGCTTCCTACCCCTCGTCGTTTCCCTGCTCCTCAGTGGCGTCCTGCTCCCGGCCCGGGCCGAGGTGCAGGTGCTGACCAGTATCAAGCCCTTGCAACTGATCGCCGCCGCCATCCAGGAGGGTGCCGGCCAACCCGCCGTGCTGCTGCCGCCGGGTGCCTCGCCGCACCATTACGCCCTGCGCCCGTCGGACCTGCGCCAGGTGCGCGACGCTACCCTGGTCTACTGGATCGGTCCCGATCTGGAAGCCTTCCTGCCGGCCGTGCTGAAGGACCGCAAGGGCCCCAGCGTGGCGGTCCAGGACCTGCCCGGCCTGCATCTGCGCCGCTTCGGCGCGGAGCACGAGCATGGCGACGATGACCACGACCACGACCACGACCACGACCACGACCACGACGCAGCGCACGGTGACGAGCATGGCCACGCGCAGGGTGGCGAGCCCGAATACGCCCACGACCATGACCATCGCCCCGGCAGCCTGGATGCACACCTCTGGCTGACTCCCGCCAACGCGCGGGTCATCGCGGCGCGGGTGGCCGCCGATCTGAGCCAGGCCGATCCAGCCAACGCGGCGCGCTACGCCGCCAACCTCAAGGCCTTCGAGGCGCAGTTGACCGCCAAGGACCAGGCCCTGCGCGCGCAACTGGCGCCGGTCGCCGGCAAACCCTACTTCGTCTTCCACGAGGCCTTCGACTATTTCGAGGAGGCCTATGGCCTGGGGCATCGCGGCGTCTTCGCCCTGGGTGCCGACGTCCAGCCCGGTGCGCGCCACGTGGCGGCCATGCGCGACGAACTCAAGGCCGCCGGCCCTACCTGCGTGTTCACCGAGCCGCCGTTGCAACCCAAGATCGCCACCACCCTGAGCAGTGGCTTGCCGGTGACCCTGGTGGAGCTGGACCCGCTCGGCGCCCGTATCCCGGTCGACGGCCAGGGTTATACGGCCTTGCTACAGAACGTGGCCGATACCCTGAGCGGCTGCCTGGCCAAGCTGCCTTGAGGTCCTTGGGCGATGGACGTGGGGAGCTACCGTCCGTCGTCCTTTACCCACCCTTGACATTGTTCAGCTTGCGTTCAGGACGAGTTCAGGGAGCGTTCAGGGCCATTGGCCTAATCTGCAACTGTCAGATCAGCAACGCCGAGGTCGCCCGGATATGTTCACCCTAGCGCAGCTCCCGCTAAGGCAGATCGTCCGGACACTTCGACCCGACCTGGCGTGTTCATCCTTGTAACCCCTTGCAGGGTCACCAAGTCAGCTCTGGTCCCCTGCAACCGTCTCGCGACGGAGCCGTTCCCCAACGGCAGTTTCCGATCCCCATGAAGTGCTCCTTACCTCTCCAACCGGAGAGGTTTTTTTTGCCTGGAATAAAGTGAGTGACCCTATCCATCCATCCTCCGCTCTCGCCGCCAGCCCGCCGCAGGCGCCATAATCGGTATCCGGGCGCCGCTGCGCGAAGCGTGCGGTCGCGGCCAGAGAGAGTCTCGTTAGCTGTTCAGGAGTCTGCATGAAGATCCTCGTCGTCGAAGACGAAAACCTGCTGCGCCACCACCTCAAGGTGCGTCTGGGTGAAGCCGGTCATGTCGTCAATGCCGTGGCCGATGCGGAAGAAGCGCTCTACAGCGCCCGCGAATTCCATCACGACCTCGCCATCATCGATCTGGGCCTGCCCGGCATGAGCGGACTCGATCTGATCCGCCAGCTGCGCAACCAGGGCGCCACCCTGCCGATTCTCATCCTGACCGCTCGCGGTAGCTGGCAGGACAAGGTCGAGGGCCTCGGCGCCGGGGCGGATGACTACGTGGTGAAGCCGTTCCAGTTCGAAGAGCTGGAGGCGCGCCTCAACGTGCTGCTGCGGCGCTCGGCGGGCTTCGTCCAGCCCAGCATCCGCGCCGGCTCGCTCAAGCTGGACCTGGGCCGCCAGCAGGCCTTCAACGAAGAGCAGCCGTTGCAGCTCACCGCCTACGAATACCGCCTGCTGGAGTACCTGATGCGCAACCACCAGCAGGTGATCACCAAGGAGCGGCTCATGGAGCAGCTCTACGACGATGACGGCGAGCACGACAGCAACGTCATCGAGGTGCTGGTGGGTCGTCTGCGGCGCAAGCTGGAGGCCAACTGCCAGATGCAACCCATAGAAACGGTCCGTGGGCGCGGGTATCTGTTCACCGAGCGCTGCCAGTGATCCGTTCCTTTCGCGTGCGGCTGCTGCTCAGCGCGGCGCTGCTGGTGATCGTCTGCCTGGCGCTGATGGTGCCGGCGATCCGCAACGCCTTCGACCGCACCGTGGAGAACTTCGTCGCCGCCCGGCTGGAGGCCAACGCCAACACCCTGATCGGCGCCGCGCGGGCCATCGACGGTCGCCTGGCGATGCCCGAGATGATCGCCGAGGAAGTCTTCGACCGTCCCGGTTCGCCCATCCTCGGCTACGTCTATGACCAGAACGGCCGGCTGCTCTGGCGCTCGCGCTCGGCGATGAAGGAAAAACCCAACTACCGGCCGACCTTCGATGGCGGCGGGGTCAAGCTGGTCAAGGCCACCGATGACCAGGGACGCGGCTTCTTCGTCTTCGACCGCGAGGTGCTGCTGGGCAATCCGCCGGTGGCCGGTTTCAGCGTGGTCACCATGCAGCCCGCCGAGGAATACGAACGCCTGCGCGCCACCTTCATTCACCAGGTGATCCTCTGGTTGGTGGGGGTGCTGGGTACCCTGCTGCTGCTGCTCGCCCTGGTCATGCAATGGAGCCTGCGGCCGCTGCGCCGCCTGAGCCGGCAGCTCGACGCCGTGGAAACCGACCAGCGCGACCTGCTCGACGAAAAGAACGTGCCGAGCGAGATCAGCCGCCTGATCCGCTCGCTCAACCGGCTGCTCGACCACGAGCGCCTGCAGCGCGAGCGTTATCGCGATACTTTGGGCGATCTGGCCCACAGCCTGAAGACGCCCCTGGCGGTGCTACAGGGCGTGACCGAGGAATTGCGCCGTCATTCGCAGCTGGATCAGGAGGTCGGCACCCTGCAGACCCAGATCGAGCGGATGAACCAGCAGGTGATGTACCAGCTGCAGCGGGCCACGCGCCAGGGCAGTGCGGTACTCAGCCGGCCGCTGGAACTGGCGCCCTTGTTGGAGTCGCTGTTCAGCACCCTGGACAAGGTCTACGCCGAGAAGCGCGTCCAGGCCGAACTGGAATTGCCGCCCAATCTGCGGGTACAGGCCGAGGAGGCCGCCATGCTGGAGGTATTCGGCAACCTGCTGGAGAACGCCTATCGCCTTTGCCTGACCCAGGTAAAGGTCAGTGCGCGGCGCCATACCGAGCACTGGATCCTCGACATCGAGGACGATGGCCCCGGTATCCCGGCCGAGCGGCGCGAAAGCGTGCTGCGCCGCGGTATGCGCATGGACAGCCGGCACCCAGGACAAGGCATTGGCCTGGCCGTGGTGCAGGACATCCTCGAAGGCTACCGCAGCAGTTTGACCATCGACGAATCGAGCCTGGGCGGCGCCCGCTTCCGCTTCCGCCTGCCCGCCGCCATTTCCCCGGAGCGGCCTTCCTTGGTGCACAATGGCGCCAGGACGTGACCCCTGGGTCATGGCTTGCGTCTGCTCCAGATAGTGAAATTTTGTCTGTAAGGACCCCGGCATGAGCCGCGACTGCCGTCACCTCGAATCCCTGCTCCACCACGACATCCCCATCACCCAGGCGCTGGGCCTGCAAGTCCGCGATTGGAGCGAACACCGCCTGCAACTGCATGCGCCGCTGGACGCGAACATCAATCACGCCAGCACCATGTTCGGTGGCAGCCTCTACTGCGTGGCGGTCCTCGCCGGTTGGGGCTGGCTGTACCTGCGACTGCGCGAAGCGGGTATCGAGGAAGGCCACATCCTCATCCAGGAAGGCCAGATCAGCTATCCGCGGCCCATCACCGCCGATGCCACGGCCTTCGGCGAGCCGCCCGAGGAACGCGCCTGGGAGCGCTTCGAGACCACCTTCCGCCGCCGCGGCCGGGCCCGCATCACCTTGCAGTCGCGCATCCTCGCCGACAACGGCGAAGACGGCGTGCGCTTTACCGGTCAGTACGTGCTGCATCGCTGATCCGACGTTTCAGACATCACCTACGCTAGGCGGCGAGGCGTGAGCGAGTCTCCGCAACGCCAAGTGCCAACGGTTGGAGGTGCAATAGAAAGCAGGGCGACCCCAAGGGTCGCCCTGCTGCGTTTTGGACGGGTGGCCGTAGCGATCGCGATCAGAAGATCTGTAGCAAGCGGATATTGAGGCGCGCATCCTCCTTGAAGCCGTTTTCCACCTCGAGATCCCGTCCAATGGACACCATCAGCTGTGTTTTCGGTTGGATGAAGTAGCTGCCGCCAATGGTGATCTTGCGCTGGCGCGCTTCATCGTCGAGATCCTCGCCAGCGACTCGTGATTCACCGCCCCAGGTTTGGGAGAGTCCGACGAAGGCATTCGCGCCCGGGCTGAATTGGTAGCGTAGCGCTGCCTGGCCCTGATAGAGCGGCTTCTGTTCGAGGGTGGTCTTGGCGGCGGTGTAGTCGTCGTTCTTGCCGAAGAACATGACGTCCCCGGTCAGGTCGAGATACCAGGCAGCGCTCAGGCCCTTGACGTAGCCTACCTGCAGGTCGAACTTCCAGCGGTTCTCGCCCAAATTAAGGGTGTGATCGTGGTTGTAGCGACCCGTCGGCAAGAAGAGGTAAGGCGCGATTGCCAGATAGGAACGTGCCTGAGGGTCGTTGATCAGCCAGAACGGCATGGCCAGGATGGTATCCGCCAGACCGCTGGCATCGCCGAGCGCCTGGGTGTCGTGACTCGCCTCCAGGCGGCCGAACGGCTGGAGGATCTGCGGCGCGACCGTTACCCCGCCTATCTGGGTGTAGTGGACCAAGCGGGCGATGCCGATGTTCGAGTCCAGGCGCGGGTCGTCGAGGGGCTGGTGGCCATGCGAATAGAGGCTGTCGCGCTCGACATGCTGCAGGTAGAACAGACCTGCGGTGGTGCCTGCCGGGGCGGGAACGAAGTCGGCAGGGTCCACATCGATGGCCTGGGCTGCCAGGGGCATGAGGCTGCTCGCCAGCAGACCGGTCCACGCCAGTATCCAGCGGGTCGCGTTGCCGGGTGAGGCGCGCCGGGTGTCGTGTGGAGTGGCCAGCCTGCGCAGACTGGCAATGGATGAAGTCATCGTCAAAAGTCCTTTTGAAAGCCATCGTCTTGGGTGGCGTGCTGCCCGGTGACACGGCAGGTGCCGGTATCCTGGTGCCAGGGCGCAAGCCGGGAGGCACGTCCCCACCGTGTGGTTGTGGTGAGGACGTCGGTTGCCCGCGTCTTCCGCGCGTGGGCGCAGGGCTTATCCGCGTGCCTCGGCGGCGGCCATGGGGTCGTAGTGCGGCGAGCGTAGGAGGGTGTGCAACTGGCGGCGACGCACCCCCATGTTGCCGCCGTCGTAGAGGGGGAAGCACAGCGCGTCCTGCATCAGGCCAGCCAGCGGATACAGGTCGGTATAGGCATCGACCCCGACGACGCGCATGGCGTCATAGACCGCCTGAACGCACAGCTCCGAACAGTAGGTCTTGGTGATGATGGCGAGCTCACGGCTGCGCCTTTTACTGAGTTCGAGCTGGTGGCAGGCCTTCCAGGTCAGGTAGCGCGATGCCTCGATGCGCATCTTGATGTCGGCCAGCATGAAGCCGACGTTCTGGTGTTCGATCACCGGTACCGTGCCGGAGCGCTTGTCCGTCTTGGCGAACGTCAGGGCGACGTCGAAGGCTGCACGCATCACGCCGACGCAGGCGGCGCCGATCAGCGCCGCAGTCCAGGCGAAGGCGTCTTCCACGAAGGCGATACCGTCTCCGGGCTTGCCCACGATGTTGCTGGCGGGTACACGCACCTCGTTGAAATGGATGCGCGGCGAAATGGTCGCGCGGTGGCCGATGGTATCGAGCAGGCCGGCGATCTCGATGCCCGGCGTGTTGCCGGGGACCATGATGACCGCCAACGATTGCTGGGGCGGCAGGCTCGGGTCGGTCCGGCAGATGACGCTGTACAGGTGTGCGCCCTTGCCATCCCAACCGGTGCCATTGGTGGTGTAGTGCTTGGCACCATTGATGACCCACTCGTCACCCTCGCGGCGGGCGAAGGTCTGCACTCCCACCGAAGGATCGGGGTTGTCGTAGTTGGCGCCTCCGGTGACCTCGGTGAAGGCCAACGCGGCCAGCAGCGAACCGTCTTCGACGAAGTCCGGCAGGAAGCGCCGCTGCTGCTCTTCGCTGCCATGGTGGATGAGTGCGTGCAGCCCCAGGCCGGTGGCCAGCAAGGCCGAGGGAACGTTGACGTCGGCGGTGGTGAGCTCTTCGGCTGCCAGGGCGAAATCCAGCGTCGAGAGCGACGTACCGCCGACCGCCTTGGGCAACAGTGCCTTGATGAAGCCGGCATCGGCCATGGCTTGGTAGAAGGGCCGCGTGGCGTAGAAGCGCTCATCAGGCCGTGCCAGCGGTGCGATGGTGGGGGCGACCGCACTCAGTGTCTCGGCGGCGAAAGCTCGCGCGGAGGCCTGCAGGGTTTGCTGGAAGTCGGAAAGCTGGAAGTCGATTGCCATGGGAAGTGCCTTTTCAGAGTGAAGGAAGGAACTGCCACTCAATCGTAGGAAGCACCCCACACGGGGTCTTGCCGGTCCATGCAGGTCGAATTGACGATTCGCGCAAGCGCTGCAGGCGTCTAACGCAGATATCCGGTACCGGGTTTTGTGGCCCGGACTTTGCTCGATCACTGAATCAGGGGGATGGCCTCGGCATTGCTACGTATTCACCCCTGTATCCAGGGGTTCGCTGCACCGGCATAGCGCGTTTGCACGGAATTTGAACGGTCGGTGGTGCTCTGGAATGGGCATTGGCACGGGGTTCGACCAGGGCGAGTTGTTTTCTCGTGCAACCGCAATTGACGATCTGTGCAAGGTGAAGGCGTATGACACGCGAGACGCAGATTTGGAGTACCCGCTCCTGTATGCAGGATCACCGCTTCAGCTATTGGCGTGAGGTGCTATGCGAAGCCTTCGTGTCGCTGAACCCGGTTATCAAGCAAAAAGAATCCTTGAGGGACTTCATGGGTGAAGTCGCCTTGCGGCCGCTATCGTCGAGTACCCAGACCCAAATCGCCTCACGTGCGCAGCTCGTCACCCGCCGCTGGGAAGAGATCAGTCACGACCCTGTCGAATTCTGCTTCGCGAACTTCCAGCTCGAAGGCTCCTGCGTTGTTCGCCAGGATGGCCGGGAAACGCTGGTGTCGCCTGGCGACTTTTCCATCGTCGACACCACCCGTCCTTATAGCCTCGACTTTCGTGAAGACTGGCGCGTGTTGTCCTTTCGCATTCCCCGGGAGCAACTCGTCTCACGACTCGTGGCGCCGCATCGCGCCACGGCACGTTGCGTCAGCGGGCAAGGCGGGCTGGGCCTCGTCGCTGCGCGGTTTGCCCGTCTGCTCGAGCAGACCGAGGGGGGTGTCGATAACGCGGCGGCGGAGGGGCTCAGCACGGCACTCAACGGTATCCTCGCCGTTGCCCTGGGCGCTACCCTCGATGCGCAGGAGCAGGACCGGCTGCCGGTGCGCCTGGCATTTCGGCAAGCGGTCGAGACCTATATCGCCGACCACTTGGCCGAACCTCGGCTCGGGCCGGATCTGCTGGCGGCACGCTTCAAGGTCTCGCGGCGGACGTTGTACGGTCTGTTCGACGAGGCGCCGCTGCAGGTCAGCAGTTTGATCCGGGAGCTGCGCCTGCAGCGCAGTGCACGCGAATTACGCACTCCCGGCCATCCCGGCGTGCTGACCGTCGCGTTGCGTTCGGGCTTCAACGACGCTGCGCACTTCTCACGGCTGTTCAAAAAGCGCTTTGGCCTGTCCCCGCGGGACTATGCGCTGGAGGCGCGCCGTGGCGAAGCTGCTGCTCTGGTGAGAGAGATGGGTCAGGACGCCTAGGCCGCTTCGGCGCCGTCAGGCCTCCGACTCCGTACCCAGCCCCTCTGGGCCGGGTGCTGATCGCACCGCGCTCAGCCGTGGGAATGGGACTCGGCTTTCGCCTGCTGGGCGGTATTGGTGTCGGGCAGGTTGTCCGGTGGCACGGCCAGGGCACGCAGGGCGCCGGACATGATCTCGCTGAAGGTCGGCGCCGAGACCAGGCCCCCGAAGTAGCCTTCCTTGGTCGGGCTGTCGAGCATCACCGCCAGCACCAGCTTGGGATCGGCGGCCGGCGCCATGCCGACGAACAGCGAACGATAGGCGTGCTCGGTATAGCTGCCGGAACCGGCCTTGCGCGCGGTACCGGACTTGCCGGCCACGTGATAGCCGGGCACCCGGGCGCGATAGACGCCGCCCTCGTCCTCCACCACGTGGTTGAGCATGGCGCGGATGCGCCGGGCGATGCTCGGGTCCATGGCCTGCACCGGCTTCTGCTTCTGATCCTTGAGCAGGGTCAGGGGGGTGAGCTTGCCGTCGTTGGCGATCACCGAATAGGCCTGGGCCAGCTCGGCGACGTTGACCGCCAGGCTGTAGCCGAAGGACATACTGGCGGTGGCGATCTGCGACCACTTGGTGTGCATCGGCAGATAGCCGGCGTTCTCGCCGGGGAAGCCCAGCTCCATGGGCGCGCCGAAGCCAACCCGGCCGAGCTGCTCGTAGATCGGCTGGGGGCCGATCTGCAGCGCCACCTTGCTCATGCCGATGTTCGAGGAGTTGAGCAGTACGCCGGTCATGGTCAGGATGCCGCGCCGGGCCACGTCGTGGATGGTGTGGCCGTCGATGGTCATCCAGCCCGGCGCCACGTCCACGGTGCTGTTCTCGTTGAAGCGGCCCGAGGCCAGGGCCACCGACATGCTGAATGGCTTGATCACCGAACCGGGCTCGAAGGCGTCGGTCAGGGTGCGGTTGCGCATGTTGGGGATCTGCAGGGTGGCGCGGTTATTGGGGTTGTAGGAGGGGAAATTGGTCATCGCCAGGATCTGCCCGGTCTTGGGATCGACCAGCACCGCGGAGCCGGACTGGGCACCGAACTTCTCCACCGCCGTCTGCAGCGCGCGATAGGCGATGAATTGCAGGCGCAGGTCGATGGACAGGGCGACGTCCTTGCTCGGCTGCGGCTGGCGCACCACGCGGATATTCTTCACCACCGAGCCGCGCGGATTGATCAGCACCTCGCGGACGCCACTGCGTCCGGCCAGCCAGTCTTCGAAGCCCAGCTCCAGGCCCTCCTGGCCGTGGCCGTCGATGTTGACCATGCCGACCACCTGGGCCACCAGGTCGGAGCTCGGGTAGTAGCGCTTGTATTCCTTGATCTGGTGCACGCCGGGGATGCCCAGCGCCATGATGTTCTCGCCATCGATGGGCGACAGGGCACGGGCCAGATAGAGGAAGTGCTTTTCCGGGTGCTCGAGGATCAGGTTGCGCAGCTCGGCCTCGGGCTTGTGGATGGCCTGGGCCAGCCGGCCCAACTGATCGGCGCTGTCCTGCATCTCCGCCGGATTGCACCAGATGGTCACCACCTCGGTGGAGACCGCCAGGGGCGCGCCATTGCGGTCGGTGATCATGCCGCGGGTGACCGGGATGGGGATGTGGCGCACCGAGCGGCGATCGCCCTGGTCACCGAGGAACTCGGCGTCGAACAGCTTGAGATAGGTGATGCGGCCAGCGACCACGCAGGTCAGCAGGACCAGCACGACGACCACGACATAGAAGCGATAGCGGGGGGCGGCCGTCATGGCGGCTCCGGCGCGGGGAGGAGGCTTGGGCATGGTCACAACTGGTTACAATCAGCAAGGAGCGCGCATGTTAACTGCTCCAGCCATCGGCCGGAAACCGCTGGGCGGTCCAGGGCGTTACACTGCGCCCATGAGCGACATCCCCCTGCACGATCTGACCACCCCTACCGTGACCTGCGACAGCTGTCAGGCCTGGTGCTGCCGCCAGGAAGTGCTGCTGTTCGACGATCCCGACGTCCCGGCCCGTTTCATCGAGGAAGACTGGACCGGCACCCGCATGAAGCGCCTCGACGACGGCTGGTGCGCAGCCCTGGATCGCGAACAGATGAACTGCAGCATCTATGAGGTACGGCCCTGGGTCTGCCGGATCTTCGACATGGCCGGCCCGGAGTGCCTGGAGGAGCGCGCGGATATGGTCCGGGCGATGGC
Source organism: Pseudomonas oryzihabitans (assembly GCF_006384975.1). Classification (NCBI taxonomy): domain Bacteria; kingdom Pseudomonadati; phylum Pseudomonadota; class Gammaproteobacteria; order Pseudomonadales; family Pseudomonadaceae; genus Pseudomonas; species Pseudomonas oryzihabitans. The sequence continues at coordinate 3,370,957 of NZ_CP021645.1, read as the reverse complement.
GAGTGGCGAGTTTTGAGCAGGAGACTGTAGGTTGGGTTGAGACGGCTACATCGTCGAAGCCCAACATCGCCAGCACACCGAGGCCAACCCTGTTGGGCTTCGCTGGCGCTCAACCCAACCTACGGGGCCCACGGCCGCGATCAGGGATTCAACGCAGCTTCTGCGGCTTGTAGGCGCAATAACCCGGCCGCGGGCCGACCCGTGGGTGGTTGCGGCAGGTCTCCGGCCGCTGGTCGTAGATGGTGCACAGCCGCGTCTTCGGATGCAGGTACAGGCAATCGTTGTTGGACAGCCGCACCAGGGTGAACAACCCGGTCTTGGCGTTCAGGCGTTCGACGATCCCCTCCTTCTTGAGGCGCTTGGCGATGTCCTTGAGCGGCTCGCCCTTCTCGAACTCGTCCACCACGCCCATGCGGATCAGATCCGACAGGCGTGCCTCCACCGGGAGGGTGCAGCAACTGGAGACGCAGTCCAGGCACATGGCCTTGTCGTAGCGGATCCAGGTTTCGGTGCGATCGAGATCGGCGCCGAGAATGCGCAGTATCTGGGCCATGGCTTACTCGGCGAAGGTGACCTGGCCATCGGCCAGGGAAGCGACGCGGGCCAGGGACTCGACTCGGTAGCCCAAGGCGTCCAGTTCGGCACGCCCGGCCTGGAAGGCCTTCTCGATCACGATACCCAGACCCACGACCTGGGCGCCCGCCTGGTTGATGATCGAAATCAGTGCCTTGGCCGCCTTACCATTGGCGAGGAAGTCGTCAATGATTAATACCCGGTCGTCGGCTGAAAGGTGCGTGGTAGACACGGCTATGGTGCTCTCCGTCTGCTTGGTGAAGGAGTAGACGGAGGCGGTCAGCAAGTGGTCGGTGAGGGTCAGCGACTGGTGCTTGCGGGCGAAGATCACCGGCACCCCGAGCTCGAGCCCGGTCAGGACCGCCGGGGCGATGCCCGAGGCCTCGATGGTGACGATCTTGGTGATGCCGGCCGCGGCGAAGCGCTGGGCGAATTCCCGGCCGATGGCCTGCATCAGCTGGGGATCGATCTGGTGGTTGAGGAAGGCATCGACTTTGAGCACCTGCTCGGAAAGTACCTGGCCTTCGGTACGGATCTTGGCTTTTAGAAGTTCCACGCGAGCGGTCCTTTGACGGCTTGCCCGACGGCATTGGGTCGGAAGGGGGGACGGGTTAGGGCGCGAATTGTGCCTTATCCGTCAAGAAAGGCGGTAATTTGCCGATAATCCGCGTCATAGGCAGCTCCAAGGGTCGCCCTTGCAGCCCGTGGTCATAACAAGGAGAAAAATAATGGGTGGGCTGTTGACGCTAGGGATAGGCTTGCTCGGACGCTTCGGTTTCGCGCGCAAGTTTCAGTTGCTGTTCGTGCTCTTCCTGGTGCCGATGGGCGTCAGCCTTTGGCTGCTGGGCCTGGACTTCAAGGCCAAGCTGGACATCGTGGCCGGCGAGCGCGCCGGCGTGCACGTGTTGCAGACGTTGGATGCAGTGGAGACCGAGATCATGGCGCGGCGTAATCTGGCGGCGCGCTGGAAAGCCCAGGCCGCGACGAATCCGACCGCGGCCGAACAGGCCCTGACCGCCATGGAGGCCCGGCAGGCGCCGCGCGAAAAAGCCATGGCGATCCTCAGCCAGCGGCTCGCCGACGAGATGCCGGGACGGGAGCGGGAGCAACTGCTGGCGCAACTCAAGACGGTCCTCGCCGGCCTGGACAACACCAGCCTGCGCAGCCTCGACGCGCAACAGACCTATGATCGCTTCACCACGGCCTTGGCCGCGGCCCAGGCGCTGCGGGAAAAGGTCGCCACCGACAGTGGCCTGATCCTCGATCCCTGGCTGGAAACCTATCTGCTGATGCAGTTAGGCACCGACAAGGCGGTCGATCTCAGCGAGCGGCTGGGGCGTCTGGACAGTTTCGGCGAGCCCAGCGTAGTCGCCGGCAACCTCTCCCTGCAGAATCGCCTGGAGCTGCGTGACCTGAGGACCCGGATCGGCGATTCCCTGATCAGCATGACCAAGGTCGGCAATCTGCTGCAGAGCCAGTTGCCGCCGGAACTGGCGTCTTGGGCTCAGGACTATCGCAAGGTGCAGGCGACCCTGGAAGCCAGTCTCAAGACCCTCGATGCGGGGGTGTTTGGCAGCCAAGTCACCCTGTCGCCCGCGGACTTCGAAAGCACCCTGGACGGTGCCCTGGCGGCGATGACGACCTTCCGCAGCCAGGTGCTGGCCCAGTTGGATAGCCGGCTGGACTATTACGGTAGCCAGACGATCCGCAATTTCGCCGTGGTCCTGGCGCTGTTCGCCAGCTTGCTGCTACTGACCTGCTATCTGCTGCTCTGCATGCAGGTTTCCATCCGGCGCGGTGCCGCGGGCATCACCACCCTGGCCGACTCGCTGCGCGACGGTGATCTGACCCAGGCCAGCGAGGTGGCCGGCCGCGATGAGCTGGCCACCATCAGTCGCTCGCTCAATACGGCCGTGGTCCAGCTGCGCCAGAGCTTGCAAGGTGTAGACCGGGAAACCCAGCAACTCGGCGTCGCCTCCCAGCAACTCGGGGTCCAGTCCGGCGATGCGCTGGTCGCGGTCGAGGATCAGCAACAGCAGATCGCCCAGATCGTCACGGCGGCCAACGAACTGGCCGCCACCGCCCAGGGCGTCGCCCAGAGTTGCGAACAGGCTGCCGGTCGCGCCGAGCAGATGCGAGACATTTCCGCGCGCAGTCAGCAGGACAGTCGGCAGACCACCGCCAGCATCCAGCAACTCAATACCCGCTTGAGCGAGACCGCGACGGCCATGGGGCAGGTCAGCGAGCAGGCGGGACAGATCCGCCAGGTAGTGGACGTCATTCGCGGCATCGCCGAGCAGACCAACCTGCTGGCGCTCAATGCCGCCATCGAGGCGGCCCGCGCCGGCGATCAGGGGCGCGGCTTCGCCGTGGTGGCCGACGAGGTGCGTTCGCTGTCGCAACGGACCCAGGCCTCCACCGCCCAGATCGCCGGCACGGTCGGCAGCCTCAGCGAGACCGTGACCCAGGCGGTGACGCTGATGCGCGAAGCCTGTGGCCAGGCCGAGAACGACGCCCTGGCCGTTACCGGTCTGGGCCGCAAGCTGGAAGAGATCACCCAGGCGGTGGAGGGGGTGTCGGACACCCTGACCCAGATCGCCACGGCGGCCGAAGAGCAGGCGGTCACCGCCGACCAGGTCAGTGGCAACATTCAGCAGGTGGACGTAGCGGCCAATCGGTTGCTGGGCAATGCCCGCCAGGTGCGCCAGGCCGCCGAGGGACTCGGACGCGGCAGCCAGGCCCTGGCAGCCACGACGGCGCGTTTTCGCCTGGGCTGAAGACGCGACGGGGCGCCTTGGGCGCCCCTGGTTTCGTAAGTCGTTGCGGTCAGGCTTTGGTATCGATCAGGCTGCCCAGGGTCTCCTGGGCGGTCTGCATGACCTTGCTGCCCGCCAGCGCCTGATACTTGCCGACATCCAGATTGACCAACTGACTGGCCAGATCGGCCTGGCTGTTGGTGGTCGCACCCAGGGCTTCTTCCTGGTTGCGCGCCGTCTGGGAGGCCAGGGCAACGCCGGCCTTGTCGACCATGCGGCTGCCGTTCTGGAAGGCCTGCATGCCAGTGTAGAGCGGATTGCTTGATGTCACGTTCATGGACAGTGTCCTCGACGGTGATGTCAGAAGGCTATTAGAGCAGCTTTGACGCCAACAAACCACCGTTCTCTGTGACCGCCTGTATCCGTGCTATTGCTGGATCGTCGCGCTGTTGCCCTGGCCGCTCTGGCGCAGGCTAAGGCTGTTGCCTTCGCTCAACTGGCTGATGACAGCGCGCTGGCCGAAGCCCTGCTGGCTCGCCTCGACCTGGGCGGCGCTCAGCAGGCTGGCGGAGAAGACGTGACCCTCGCCGAGTTGCGTGACGCTGAGTTCGATGTCGTCGCCGTCCCCGTTCGCCCTGAAAGCATTGTCGTTGCCCGTGGTGACGAGGGTCAGACGTGCATCGTCGCCACCGATCAGTACCCCGGCGGTGTTACGGCTGCCCTGCTGCTGGAGATCGAGGGTGTTGCCCTCGCCAGTGACGAGCAACTGGGCGGTGTTGTCATCGCCGAGCTGGACAGCGCTAATCCGTTGCGGCCGATCCGCGAGCCCGTTCTGCTGGACACGGGCGTCGTTGCGATTGCCGGTCTGGATCAGCCGGAGCTCCTGTTGCCGCGCACCCTGGCGGACGCCGGCATAGTTGTCGTCGCCGCGCTGTTCGACCTGCGCCTGGTTGGCTGCGCCGCCCTGCAGCAGATCGACCTCGTTGCGCGCGCCCAGGCTCAGTACGTCCTGGACGTGATCGTCGCCCACCTGTTTGAGGCGCGACCTCGTACCGCTGTCGCGACCGTCCTGGAACAGCTCGATACCGTTGCGCGCGCCGGACTGTTCGATACGCATCTGCTGGTCATCGCCACCCTGGCGTACCAGGGCTTCGTTGAGCAGGCCGTCCTGGACGATGTCCACCCGGTTACGCTGGCCATGGCCCTGGTAGACGTAGGCGTGGCTCTGATTGGCTTCGCGCTGGTCGATGGTGACCTCACGCGCGCCGCCCGCGGCCTGGGTGATATTGGCGAAGTTGCCGAGGCCGCCCTGCTCGACGCGGGTGCTGTCGCCCAGGGACGCGCTCTGGGTGAGATAGGCCTGGCTGGCGCGGCCGGTCTGGACCACCTCCAGCCTGCCCTGGCGGGTGTCGGCGTCCTGGGTCAGGAAGGCGCCCAGGCGTTCGCCGCGCTGATCCACGAGGCTCTGGTTTTCCAAGGCCCAGGCAGTGCTGGTCAGGCCGAGCAGGCCCAGGCAGGTGAAGAGCTTGATGGCAGGCACGGCGGCATCCGCTGGAGAGGCCGCGCGAGGGCGGCGGCCAGGGCAGTCTGCCGTCGCCCCGGCCGAGCGGCCATCGCCCGAAAGACTGATATCAGCCGGGCAGGCGCAGGTGTGCGGCAACGGCGGCCGGGGTGGCCGCGGCCAGGTGCGGCACCGTGCCCAGGCAGGGCGCGGGCAGGCGCTCGTGCAGGGTGGCGAGGTTGTCGTCCAGACGCAGGGTGGCCGGGGCCACCAGATTGGCCACCCAGCCGGCCAGCGGCAGGCCGTCGGCGAGGATGGCCTCGGCGCTGAGCAGGGCGTGGTTGATGCAGCCCAGGCGTACGCCCACCACCAGGATCACCGGCAGCTGCAGTTCCCGCGCAAGATCGGACAGCGACTCGCGCCCAGCCAGGGGCACGCGCCAGCCGCCGGCGCCTTCCACCAGGGTGAAGTCGGCACCCAGGGCGAGGATCCGCCGCACCGGCATGGCCAGGCTGGCGACGCTGAGCTCGATGCCGGCCTCGCGGGCCGCCAGGTGCGGAGCGATGGCGGGTTCCAGGGCGATGGGATTGATGTCGGCATAGGCGAGTGGCAGCGAGGTCTCGCCCAGCAGCGCCAGGGCGTCGCCGTTGCGCAGGCCCTCAGCGGTGCGTTCGCAGCCGGAGGCCACCGGCTTGACCCCGGCGGTGACGAGGCCCTGTTGGCGGGCGCGGTGCAGCAGGCCGGCGGCGATGGTGGTCTTGCCGATCTCGGTATCGGTGCCGGTGACGAAGTAGGCGAGCATGACGGTCATTCCTTGCGCAGCAGGACGTAGATCACCTGGTAGGTGGCGGGCAGGCCGGCGGACTGGCGCAGGCTTTCGTAGGCCTGGGTGAAGGCTGCCAGGCGCTGGCGGCCGGTGAGCCCCTGGGGGCGACCCTGGTTGAGGTTGTGCGCGCCTATGGCCTTGAGGTGGTGGGTGAGGGCGCGCAGGTCCGGGAAGTGCAGCTGTTCGGGCGCGACCTCCAGCGTCAGCAGCTGCAGGCCGCTGGCTTTGGCGGCTTCGGCATAGGCCGTCTGGGGGCGGAAGCGATTGACGTGCACCTGGTCGTCCACCTGGGCCCAGCTCTGGCGCAACTCGGCGAGGGTGCCCTCGACCAGGCTGCTGAAGGCCAGCACCCCGCCCGGTCGCAGGACGCGCCGCGCCTCGGCGAGGACGGTGGGCAGCTCGGCGCACCACTGCAGGGCCAGGCTGGAGAGGATGAGGTCGCAGCAATCGTCGCGTAGTGGCAGGCGCTCGGCGTCGGCGGCCACATGGTAACGGGCGCCGGTCCCCTGCTGGCGGGCATGACGGAGCATGCCGGCGGCCAGGTCCAGGGCCAGGCCTTCACTGTGGGGGTGACGCTGGGCCAGGGCCCGACTGCAATAGCCGGTACCGCTGCCTAGGTCCAGCCAGAGTTGCGGGTTCAACCAACCTTGCTTGTCTAGAGCGTGCAACTGCGCCAGGAGGCGGTCGGCGACCCGGCGTTGCAGCAGGGCGGCGCCGTCGTACTGCGCGGCGGCGCGGGAAAAGGACAGCGCCACCTGGCGCTTGTCGGGCAATACGTCAGCCATCTCGTCCTGCATAGATGAATTCACGGATACGCAAGGCCACCTCGTCCGGGCGCTCCAGGGGCAGGCCATGACTGGCGTGCTCCAGGACCTCGATCTGGGCGGTCGGCAGCTCGTTACGCAAGGCCTGGGCGGCCGTGGCCGGGACCAGGGCGTCGTGGGCGCCGAACAGGTGCAGCTGGGGACCGGTGAAGGCCTGCAGGGCGACGCGGGTGTCCAGGCGCGCCAGCAATTCCAGGCCGGCCAGGACCACCTCGGGGTCGACCTCGGGCAGGGTCACCTGCAGCTGGCGGGCGAGGGTGCGGCTGTCGCGGGCGCCCTGGGCCACCAGCAGAGTGAAGCGCCTGAGGGTCTGGTCGGCGTCCAGCGAACAGGCTTCGAAGAAGTCGGTGAAGACGCTGCGCGCCATGGCGGTCTGCCAGCCGGCGCGGGCGACGAAACAGCGGTTGCTGGCCAGGGTGACGAGGCCATGCACGCCTTCTGGGCGGCGCAGGGTGAATTCGCTGGCGAGCATGCCGCCCAGCGACCAGCCGGCCAGCCAGACGCCGTCGGCGATACGGCCCTCCAGGTCGGCGAACCATTCCTGGGTATCGGCCAGCGCCGGCAGCGGCTCGATCAGCACGTCGAGAAAGGGCGCCAGCTCGGTGAGTTCGTCACGCAGGGGCTCCAGCGGAGCACTGCCCAGGCCCCAGCCGGGCAGCAAGATCAGGGTATCGCGCATTGGTCGGTCACTTATCCGCGTCAGGCGGTAATTCGGCCATGGCCTGGGCCAGAGCGTCGAGCAAGAGGTCCACGTGCGCTTCGCGATGGGCCGCCGTCAGGGTCACCCGCAGGCGGGCACTGCCGGCCGGTACGGTGGGCGGTCGGATGGCGGTGACCAGGATCCCGCGCCGGCGCAGGGCGGCGGAGAGTGCGAGGGCGCGCGCGCTGTCGCCGACCAGGATGGGCTGGATCGGCGTGGCGCTGAGCATAAGGTCCAGGCCGAGGGCCGTCGCGCCCCTGCGGAATCTCTGGATCAAAGTGTGCAGGAGCTCACGGCGCCAGCCCTCTTCGCGGACGAGCTGCAGGGCGGCGAGGGTGGCGCAGGCCACCGCTGGCGGCTGGCTGGTGGTGTAGATGTAGGGGCGGGCGAACTGGATCAGCGTCTCGATCAGCTCTTCGCTGCCGGCGACGAAGGCCCCGGCGGTGCCACAGGCCTTGCCCAGGGTGCCGACCAGCACCGGCACCTGGCTCTGGTCCAGGCCGAAGTGCTCGACGATGCCGCCACCGCTGGCGCCCAGGATGCCGATGCCGTGGGCGTCGTCCACCAGGGTCCAGGCGCCGTGACGCTGGGCGACCTGGCAGAGCTCGGGCAAATCGGCGAGATCGCCGTCCATGCTGAAGACGCCATCGGTGACCACCAGGGTATCGCCCTCGGCCTTGGCGAGGCGGCTGGCCAGGCTGGCGGGATCGTTGTGCTGGTAGCGGGCGAAGCGCGCGCCGCTGAGCAGGCCGGCGTCGAGCAGGGAAGCGTGGTTGAGGCGGTCTTCCAGCACCGTATCGCCGCGCCCGACCAGGGCGGTGACGGCGGCCAGGTTGGCCATGTAGCCGGTGGAGAACAGCAGGGCGCGCGGCCGGCCGGTGAGTTCGGCCAGGGCTTCTTCCACCTGGTGATGGGGTCTGCTGTGGCCGATCACCAAATGCGAGGCCCCGCCGCCGACGCCCCAGCGCTCGGCGCCAGCGCGCAGGGCGGCGATCAGCGCGGGGTGGTTGGCCAGTCCCAGGTAGTCGTTGCTGCAGAAGGCCAGCAGGGTTTCCCCATCCACCACCACCGCGGGGCCCTGGGGCGCGTCCAGCAGCGGTCGGCTCCGGTAGAGATGCGCAGCGTGACGCTGGGCCAGGCGGGCGGCGAGGTTGAAGGCCATGGGGAGTCTCGGTGGAGAGGGTTGCAGAGTGCGCCCTCACCCCGGCCCTCTCCCAGGGGGAGAGGGGGAAGAGCAGGGCGGGGAGTGGGGGTCAGGCGGTGGCGGCGTCGTAGAAGAGTTCGCTGTTGCGCTGTTCCACCAGGGCCTGCTCGATGGCGGCCTGGTGCACCTCGTCGGCGTGTTCTTCGCGGGCTTCGGGCTGGATGCCGAGGCGGGCGAACAGCTGCATGTCCTTTTCGGCCTGGGGGTTGCCGGTGGTCAGCAGCTTCTCGCCGTAGAAGATGGAGTTGGCGCCGGCCAGGAAGGCCAGGGACTGCATCTGCTCGTTCATCTGCTCGCGACCGGCGGAGAGGCGCACATGGGACCTGGGCATGAGGATGCGCGCCACCGCCAGGGTACGGATGAAGTCGAAGGGGTCGACGTCCTTTTCCTCGGCCAGCGGCGTGCCCTGGACCTTGACCAGCATGTTGATCGGCACCGACTCCGGGTGTTCGGGCAGGTTGGCCAGCTGGATCAGCAGGCCGGCGCGGTCGTCCACCGACTCGCCCATGCCGAGGATGCCGCCGGAACAGATCTTCATCCCCGCCTCGCGGACGTAGGCCAGGGTCTGCAGGCGCTCGCCGTAGGTGCGGGTGGTGATGATGTTGCCGTAGAACTCCGGCGAGGTGTCCAGGTTGTGGTTGTAATAGTCCAGCCCGGCGTCGGCCAGGGCGCGGGTCTGCTCCTGGTCCAGGCGGCCGAGGGTCATGCAGGTCTCCAGGCCCAGGGCCTTGACGCCCTGCACCATCTGCAGGACGTAGGGCATGTCCTTGGCGGAAGGATGCTTCCAGGCGGCGCCCATGCAGAAGCGGGTGGAGCCGATGGCCTTGGCCTCGGCGGCCGCCTCCAGCACCTTCTGCACCTCCATCAGCTTTTCCTTTTCCAGGCCGGTGTTGTAGTGGCCGGACTGGGGGCAGTACTTGCAGTCTTCCGGGCAGGCACCGGTCTTGATCGACAGCAGGGTGGAGACCTGGACGCGATTGGGGTCGAAGTGCTGGCGATGCACGCTCTGGGCCTGGAACAGCAGGTCGTTGAAGGGCTGCTGGAACAGGGCGCGGACTTCGGCGAGAGTCCAGTCGTGACGCAGGGCGGTAGCGCTCATGGGAGATCCTCGAGGCGGAAAACGGCCGGGCGCTGGAGCGGGGCCATAGAATGCGGTCGACCTTAGCCGAAGTTTTGGTCGACTACTGTTCATAAAATGAACAATTGCCGGATTTTTTGCAGGGAGATTGATGGAGTCGTAGGTTGGGTTGAGCGTTAGTGAAGCCCAACAGGGCTGGCAGGGTGCTGGTTGTTGGGCTTCGACGGTGGAGCTGTCTCAACCCAACCTACGATCCAGCCCCCTCTCCCATTGGGAGAGGGTTGGGGTGAGGGAGGCCCCTAGAGCAGCCGTTCCAGCCCCACCGCCTTGACCACCCAGGCATTAAAGCGGCGCCAGGCGCTGCCGGGTTCATGGTGGAGCACCCGCGGCTGGCCGTTGCGTTCGGTGACCCATTCCAGGTGCGCCCGGCCCTGGTCTTCGACGCGTTTCACGGCGTAGGACACGCTCGGGTCCATGCCCTGCAGCATCAGCTGGCGCAGGCGACCGGTTAGGGCCGGGCTGTCCACCAGGATGCCGACCTCGGTGTTCCACAGCACCGAGCGCGGATCGAAATTGAAGGAGCCGATGAAGGACCAGCGCCCATCGATGGCCATCGCCTTGCTGTGCAGGCTGGATTCGGATTCGCCGAAGCGGTAGGGCAGGGCGGATCTCTGCTGGTCCGGGCGGGCGCGCAGCTCGTAAAGCTTGATGCCTTCGGCCAGCAGCGCGGTGCGATAGGGGGCGTAGCCGGCATGCACGGCCGGCACGTCCGTGGCTTCCAGGGCATTGGTCAGTACCCGTACGTCGACGCCGCGCGCAGTCAGGCCGCCCAGATAGTCGACCCCCTGGTCCATGGGCACGAAGTAGGAGGACATCAGCAGCAACTCATGCTGGGCGCCATCCATGACCGGTTGCAGTTGGTGGGTCAGCAGCAGTTGCCAATCCGGTTCGTCCTCGGCCAGCACCTTGCGCGGGGCATCCCAGAAGGCCTGGGCGGGGGCCCAGGTCAGTTCCTGCAGCCAGTTGTCGAGTTGCGGGGCGGTGGCGTAGCGACGTAGGCGGTTGTACAGCGCCAAATCATGGGTGCGCTCGCTGTCGAGATAGCGGTGCAGGCGCTCGCGCAGCCGCACCAGGGCACCCGCCGAGGGGGCGAACCAGCGCAGGCGGCGAGCCGGTTGGCTCAGGGGGCTGTTCCAATACTGGTCGAAGCTGGTCCCCAGTTGCCGCGCCACCGGACCGGCGGCGAGCAGGTCGAGGTCAGTGAAATTCATCTCTGGACGGGCGTCGAAGTACTCGTCGCCGAGGTTGCGGCCGCCGACGATGGCCACGCTGTCATCGGCCAGCCACAGCTTGTTGTGCATGCGCCGGTGCTGCTGGTTGAGTTCCATCAGGCGGCCGAGGGCGCGGGTCGGCCCGGTGCTGCGGCCCAGGTGCAGCGGATTGAAGACGCGGATCTGCACATTGGGATGGGCGGCCAGCACGGCGATCTGGTAGTCGTTGCCGTCGCTGCTGGTATCGTCGATGAGGAAGCGGATGCGCACGCCGCGATCCGCCGCCTTGAGCAGTTCGTTGACCAGCAGCCGCGTGGTCAGGCCGTCGTGGACGATGTAGTACTGGATATCCAGGCTGCGCTGGGCCTTGCGGATCAATTCGGCGCGCGCGGTGAAGGCGTCGGTGCTGGTCTCCAGCAGGCGAAAGCCCGAGAGGCCCGGGTGGCTGGCGCCGGCCTCGCGCACCTCCTTGTCCAGGGCGGTGCCGGCGGCGGGCAGCACCTGGGAAGGGGTGCGGGGAATCGGCGTGGCGCAGCCGGCCAGCAGCGCCAGCAGCAGGGGGATGACCAGGCGGATCACAGCAGGTCCTTGAGGCGATACCAGAGCATGCCCAGCGCCAGCAGCGGCGACCTCAGGTGGCGCCCGCCGGGAAAGCGCGCATGGGGCACCTGGGCGAAGAGGTCGAAACCGGCCGACTGGGCCATGATCGCTTCCGCCAGCAGATGCCCGGCCAGGTGGGTGGCGTTGACGCCGTGGCCGGCGTAGGCCTGGGCATGGAAGACGTTGGGGTGCTCGCGCAGCCGACCGATCTGCGGCAGGCGGTTGGCGCCGATGCCGATCATGCCGCCCCAGGCGTAGTCCAGCCGGACATCGGCCAACTCCGGGAAGACCGCCAGCATCTTCGGCCTCATGTAGCCGGCGATGTCCTGGGGATCGCGCCCGGAGTAGTGGCAGGCACCGCCGAACAGCAGGCGGCGATCGGCGGAGAGGCGGAAGTAGTCCACCGCCACGTTCTGGTCGCAGACCGCCCGGTTGCCCGGCAGCAGCCGCGCGGCTCGCTCGGCGGACAGCGGCTCGGTAGCGATCACATAGCTGCCGGCGGGCAGTACCTGGGCGGACAGCTCAGGTTGCAGGTCTTCGATATAGGCGTTGCAGCAGAGCACCAGGGTGTCGGCGCTCACCCGGCCACGGGCGGTGTGTACCCGCACCCTGGGGCCGTATTCCAGGCGGGTGACGTGACTGCCTTCGAAGAGTTGTACGCCCAGCGCCTCAGCCGCAGCGGCCTCGCCCAGGGCCAGGTTGAGCGGATGCAGATGGCCGGAACCCTCATCCACCAGGGCGCCGGCGTAGCGCGCGGAGCCGATCACCTCGGCCAGCTGGGCTTTGGGCACCAGGCGCAGCGCATGGGGATAGCCCAGGGCCTGGAGAGACGCTTGCTCTTCCTGCAGGTGCTGCCAGTGGCGCGGCTTGTTGGCCAGGTCGGCGAAGCCCCAGGTGAGATCGCACTGGATGTCGTGGCGGGCGATGCGCTGGCGGACCAGATCCACCGCCTCGAAACCCAGCCGCTTGAGTTCCCGTACGCCCTCGGCGCCGATGACCGGCTCGAACTGCTCGACGTCGTGGCCGACGCCGCGGATCAGTTGGCCGCCGTTACGACCACTGGCCCCCCAGCCGATGCGCCGGGCTTCCAGCAGCACCACCCGCGCACCGCGCTCGGCCAGCTCCAGGGCGGTATTGAGCCCGGAGAAACCGCCGCCGACCACGCAGACATCGGCCTGGATCTCACCCTCTAACGGTGGAAACGTCAGCGTTTGGTTGGCGGTGGCGGCGTAATAGGATGGAGCATGGGGCTGCATAGAGGCGTCTGACTGACCTAGGCGAAGGGGCAATCCTAAGCCGTCGGACGTTGCGCAACCAGGGTGAAACTCATCGGCAACTGGGCCGCCTGGTTTTCATAGAGGTCGTAATCCACCTCGCGGTTGGAGTGCGGATGTTCTTCCAGGCGTCGCAAGACAAGTCCTGCTTGCAGGCAGGTGCTGACGATGGTGCCCAGGGTGTGGATATGCCAGTAGCTCGTTGCGCCCTGGCCATGATCCTGGCCGTCGTAGGCGATGAGGTCGTCGATGACCAGGGGCTCGCGGCGGAAATAGCTGTAGTGGGGCAGCAGAGGCTGATCCGCCTGGGGCTCGAAGACTTCCAGGAAGGGGTGGGTCTCGTAGATCACCAGACGGCCGCCCGGCGCCAGCAGGCCATGTACCGCAGCGAAGAAGGCCGGCAGGTCGGGCATCCAGCCGAGCACGCCGATGGTGATCAGCACCAGGTCATGCTGCCCCAGGCCCTGGGGCAGGGCATAGATATCGGCCTCCACCAGCGCCGGCGTGAGCCCCGCCGCCGTGGCCAGTTGCTGGCCTTGAGCAAGAAAGGCTGTCGACTGATCGATACCCAGGGCAGGCTGACCGCCCAGCGCGGCCAGGGAGAGCAATTCGCGGGCATTGTTGCAGCCGACCTGGGCGCAGCTCAGGCCGCGGATATCCAACTCGGTGAGGGTACGGGTCAGGCAGTCGTCCAGCACCGAGAAGCCCGGTTGCCCGGCTTGCCTCAGCAGATCCGCCCATTCCTCGCCCTGGGCATGGAGCGGAGCCGACAGCTCCCAGGCCTGGCGGTTGGCGGCGGTGATGCGCTGGCGTTCGCGCGGGTCCATGGCGTGCCTCCTTGGCATTCAGGCGCAAGACCGCAGCCTAGACGCCAATCCCGCGGATGGCCAGACAGCCGTCAATCCGGTACCGGCAGACTCAGGGTCTCCTTGATCTCTTCCATCACGATATAGCTCTTGGATTCGCGCACATGGGGCAGCTTGAGCAGGATGTCGCCGAGCAGCTTACGGTAGGAGGCCATCTCGGAGATGCGCGCCTTGACCAGGTAGTCGAATTCACCCGAGACCAGGTGGCATTCCAGCACCTGGGGCAGCTTGAGCACGGCGCGGCGGAACTCTTCGAAGGTGTCGCCGGACTTGTAGTCCAGGCTGAGCTCGACGAATACCAGCAGACCGGCCCTGAGGTGCTGCGGATTGAGGCGGGCGTTGTAGCCCTGGATGATGCCCTCGCGCTCCAAACGGCGGACGCGCTCGGTACAGGGCGTGGTGGACAGCCCCACCCGCTCGCCCAGTTCGGTGAAGGAGATGCGCCCGTCTTCCTGGAGGATGCGCAGGATATTGCGGTCGATCTTGTCCAGCTCGCGTCTGGCCTGGTGATGGGTACGCATCGAGGGGGTCTCTGCCGAGGAGGGCTTTGCCGGAAAATTACTCCGAATATAGGCAATTCTTCAGTGATTAGCACTGCCAGCGCCTTTCTATACTTGCCGTATCTGCCTTCATCCCGTTGAAAGCCGGCGAAATCCTCTCGCCGGCCAGGAGCTTGTAATGCGTGTACTGGTTTTGGGGAGCGGCGTCATCGGCACCACCAGCGCCTACTATCTGGCCCGCCAGGGGTTCGAGGTGGTCGTGGTCGATCGCCAGGCCGGTCCGGCGCTGGAGACCAGCCACGCCAATGCCGGTCAGGTCTCGCCTGGCTATGCCTCGCCCTGGGCCGCGCCCGGGGTGCCGCTCAAGGCGCTGAAGTGGTTGTTCCAAAAGCATGCGCCCCTGGCCATTCGCCTGACCGGCGATGCCAACCAGTACCTGTGGATGGCGCAGATGCTGCGCAACTGCACCGCTGCCCGCTATGCGGTGAACAAGGAGCGCATGGTGCGGCTGTCCGAATACAGCCGTGACTGCCTCGACGAGCTGCGCCAGGAAACCGGGATCGCCTACGAAGGCCGCCAACTGGGCACTACCCAGATCTTCCGTACCCAGCAGCAGGTGGACGCCGCGGCCAAGGACATCGCCGTGCTGGAGCGCTCCGGCGTGCCCTTCGAACTGCTCGACCGCGACGGCGTGGCCCGGGTCGAACCGGCGCTGGCGGCGGTCAAGCACAAGCTCGCCGGCGGTCTGCGCCTGCCCAACGACCAGACCGGTGACTGCTTCCTGTTCACCAATCGCCTGGCCGAGGAAGCCCGCCGCCTGGGCGTGGAGTTCCGCTTCGGTGCCCAGATCCAGCAACTCAGCGCCAGTGGCGACCGTATCGACGGCGTAAAAGTCGACGGCGAGCTGCTCACCGCCGATCACTACGTCCTGGCCCTGGGCAGCTATTCGCCGCAACTGCTGGCGCCCCTGGGTATCCGCGCGCCGGTCTATCCGCTCAAGGGTTATTCGCTGACGGTGCCCATCGTCGATGCCAGCATGGCGCCGACCTCGACCATCCTCGACGAGACCTACAAGGTCGCCATCACCCGCTTCGACGACCGCATCCGCGTCGGCGGCATGGCCGAGATCTGTGGCTTCGACCTGAGCCTGGACCCGCGGCGGCGGGCGACCCTGGAAATGATCACCGGGGATCTCTATCCTCGCGGCGGCGACCTCGCCCGGGCCAGTTTCTGGACCGGCTTGCGACCCACCACCCCGGACGGGACCCCCATCGTCGGCGCCACCCGCTATCGCAACCTGTTCCTCAACACCGGGCACGGGACGCTGGGCTGGACCATGGCCTGTGGCTCCGGTCGCCTGCTGGCCGATCTGATCGGTCGCAAGCGGCCGCAGATCAGCGCCGAGGGTCTCGACATTTCCCGTTATTCCGCCACCCAGGAGTCCCCGCGCAATGCCCGTACAGCGTCTGCACACTGATCGCCGCCTAAGCGAGATCAACATCCACAACGGCACCGTCTACCTCGCCGGCCAACTGGCCGACGACTTTTCCGGCGACATCTACCAGCAGACCCGCGAGACCCTGGCCAACGTCGACAAATTCCTTGCCGAGGCCGGCAGCGACAAGCAGCACATCCTGGTGGTGACCATCTTCCTGCGCGACATCGCCCTGCATTTCGAGGGCATGAATCGCGCCTGGGACGAGTGGGTCGCCCAGGGCGCCACCCCCGGTCGCACCACTGTAGAAGCCAAGCTGGCCAAGCCCGATATCCTGGTGGAGATGAACGTCATCGCCGCGGTGAAAGCCTAGCGTCTGTATCCCCTCTCCCCCTGGGAGAGGGTTAGGGTGAGGGTGCCGTCCAGCCCTCCCATCCCTCACTCTTCAATTGCCGAGACCTCCCATGCGTCCCGCCCGCGCCCTCATCGACCTCGCCGCCCTGCGCCACAACTACCGCCTGGCGCGGGAACTCTCCGACGCCCGTGCCCTGGCGGTGATCAAGGCCGATGCCTATGGGCATGGCGCGGTGGCGGTGGCCGGCGCCCTGGCGGGCGAGGCCGATGGCTTCGCCGTGGCCTGTATCGAAGAGGCGCTGGAGTTGCGCGCCGCGGGTATCCGCGCGCCCATCCTCTTGCTGGAAGGCTTCTTTACCGCCGACGAGTTGCCGCTCATCGCCGAGCACGATCTGTGGATGGTGATCCATGCCGACTGGCAGCTCGAAGCCCTGGAGCGCGCCACTTTGACACGGCCGCTGCAGGTCTGGTTGAAGCTGGATTCCGGCATGCACCGGGTCGGCTTCTTTCCCCAGGATTACGCGGCTGCGTACAAGCGGCTGCTGGCCAGCGGCAAGGTCAGCGGCATCGTCAAGATGACCCACTTCGCCCGCGCCGACGAGCCGGATAGCCCGGCTACCGCTGCCCAGATCGCCACCTTCCGCGCTGCCACCGAAGGTCTGCCGGGTCCTACCAGCCTGCGCAACTCGCCGGCGACCCTGGGCTGGCCCCAGGCGGCCGGCGACTGGGTACGGCCGGGGCTGATGCTCTATGGCGTCTCGCCCTTCACCGCGCCCCAGGCCGTCGCCGAGCGGCTGCAGCCGGTGATGACCCTGACCTCGCGGGTGATCGCCGTGCGCGAACTGCCGGCCGGTGAGCCGGTGGGCTATGGCGCCCGCTTCGTCACCGAGCGGCCGACGCGGGTCGGGGTGGTCGCCCTGGGCTATGCCGATGGCTATCCGCGCCATGCGCCCAACGACACCCCGGTGGCCATCGATGGCCGCCCTGGGCGATTGATCGGGCGGGTGTCCATGGACATGCTCACCGTCGATCTCAGCGATCATCCCCAGGCCGGGGTAGGCAGCGAAGTCGAGTTCTGGGGCAGGCAGGTCTCGGTAGCCGCGCTGGCCGAACGCTGCGGCACCATTCCCTACCAACTGCTGTGCAACCTCAAGCGGGTGCCGCGCCACTACCAAGGCTGAGACAGCCTCGCGAGAGGGCGGGTATCGCGTTGCCGCGCCCCACGCCGGTCGCTATCGCCATTGGCGTGTTGTAAATCTCGAACAGCGTTGCCATGATGCCGAACACCTGCCTTCGTGGCGCTAGCCTGCGGTCCGTCCGCCCTGTCGAGGAGAGTTCACCACCTTGGACGTCGGTGCCCGCCTGCAAACCATCCGTACCCTCAAGGGCCTGTCCCAGCGCGAACTCGCCAAACGTGCCGGGGTGACCAACAGCACCATCTCGATGATCGAGAAGAACAGCGTCAGCCCCTCCATCAGCTCGTTGAAGAAGGTGCTGGCCGGCATTCCCATGTCCCTGGTGGAATTCTTTTCCCTGGACCTGGAACAGGATGCCCCCACCCAGGTGGTCTATCGCGCCAACGAACTCATCGACATCGCCAGCGGTGCCCAGACCGTACGCATGCGCCTGGTCGGCCGCGCCCATCCCAGTCGCGCCCTGGCCTTTCTCGACGAGACCTATCCGCCGGGTGCCGACACCGGCGAAGAGATGTACGCCCACGAGGGCGAGGAGGCCGGCCTGGTGGTGGAGGGCCGCCTGGAGCTGACCGTGGGGGGCGAGGTACATATCCTCGAACCGGGCGACAGCTACTACTTCGAGAGCAGCCGGCCGCATCGCTTCCGCAATCCCTTCGACGCCCCCGCCCGGCTGATCAGCGCGACCACGCCGGCGAATTTCTGAGCATCTGCGTCACGAACTCGTAGGGTGGAAAACGGCGTAGCCTTTTCCACCTGGAGTCGGTGCCAAGGGTGCCCTCACCCCAACCCTCTCCCGGAGGGAGAGGGAGCTGTTCGAGCGGGGGTTCGGCTTCATCGGCGCCGCCCTATGGCGGCCAGGGCGGTCCGCCGATGCGGCCGCTCCTACAGGTCAGTACCCCATACCTCCTGCTCATCTATCCCCAGCGCCCGCAACTCCGCTCGGCGCAGGGGCTCGTCCTGGGCGAGGAAGAATTCGTCCAGTTGCGGCGGTGCCACGCCGCTCGCCAGCAGCAGGGCGTGGGCCTGGCCGCGGTGGTGCAACTGGTGGACGAAGAGATGCTGCAGGGTCCGGTCGACCCGCTCCCGCACCGGGCCGGTGGCGCGGAGTGCTCGAACACCTACTGTAACCCGAGGAGATGTGCGTGGGGTCGCAGCCTGGCCAGCCCTGGCATTGAGGGGGTGGCAGCGCTTTGCCATGCTCGGGCGCTGCTCTCACCTCCTGCAAGGAAGCCTGCGATGCGCCGCCGTTCGCGACAGTTTGGCCTGGGTCTGACGCTGGTCCTGGCCTTGGCCGGTATGGCGCGGGCCGCCGAGCCGGTGGTCCTGCCCGAGTTGCCCTATATCCCGCTGGGCGTGGTGGGCCACGACAACAACGCCGCCTATCCCGATGCGCAGATGGAGCGGCGGCTGCAACTGCTCGACCGCTACAACCTGCGCAGCTACCGGTCCGGTGAATTCCTGCTGTTGGACCTGCCGCGGCTGGATCGCCTGGTGGCCCTGGCCCGCCAGTACCGCATCACCCTGAGGCCGGTGATCACCCAGCAGCTGACCCAGGCTCAGGCCTACGCCCTGGCCAAGCGCTATGCCCAGGACATCAAGATCTGGGAGATCGGCAACGAACAGGACTATTCCCGCGTCGGCGCCGGGATTCGCATCAGCCGGCTGGTGGACATCTACCGGGGGATTCGACGGGCGTCCGACGAACTGGGCGCAGGACTCGAGACCACCATCAACGTGATGTCCTGCAATCCCCATGACCGGAGTCCCAAGGCGCGCTGCCCTGGCGAGCCACTGGGCTCCCTGTGGTTTCTCGACCAGGCCAAGGCGGCGGGCTTCGACTTCGACCACATCAGTTTTCACTACTACCCGCACTACCACGACCGCGGCCGCTGGATGGACCTCTACTTGGGCCAGATGCGCGCCATGGCGGAAAAGTACCGCACCCGGATCTTCTTCAACGAGGTCAATTGCGGCGAGATCTACAGCGGCAGCACCGATGGCGGCCGACCGGGCGATCGCGGCTGCTACGACAGCCTGGAGTCCATCCTCTCCGAACTCAATGGCCGCTACCGCGACGTCGTCCGGGAGATCAACGTCTACGAACTGCTCGACGAGCCGACCCACCCGGTCCCCCACGAGCGGCACTTCGGCTTGTTCTACGACCTGGACCGGCCGAAACCGGTCATGGCGCTGATTCGCCGCTATGCCGGGGCGTCCGGAGACGTCAGATAGCCGACAAGTCTGACTTTAGGCTCCGGTCGGCCCTTCTCGTGACTGGGTAGTCACCGATAAACGGTAGCGAAAGTGCCATCATCGGCACCGTACATCTGGCAAAAGGTCGCGTTCACCCCGGCTTGATGATGGCACGGGTTCTTATTGGTCTAGCGCTTGCACTAGGCTTTGCAGGTGTCGGGGAAACGATCTTCTCCGGCAGTTTTCCTGCTGTACCGAGGTGGGATGCACGGATCGAATCGCGCACCTCGGCCTATCTGGTTCCTTTGCATGACAATCCTTAGCTCCATCTCCCGTCGCCTGCCGCGTCAGGCGTTGCTGTTGCCTGCTCTTTTCGCCACCGCTTCGCTCGCCACCTCCGCCCAGGCCGTTGACCTGGTTGGTCTCAACTTCTCCGGCGCCACCTTCGCCGCCCAGATCCTGCCCGGTGTCAACGACCGCAACTACATCTTCCCGGCCGAGAGCCATTTCCAGCAGTGGAGCGCCAAGGGCGTGAAGCTGGTGCGCTTCCCCATCCTCTGGGAACGCCTGCAACCGTCCATGGGGGTCAATCTCGACCCCACCTACGCCGGCCTGATCGATCGCACCCTGGGCTATGCCCAGAAGTACGGGGTCAAGGTCATCCTCGATCTGCACAACTACGCCCGCTATCAGGGCAAGGTCATCGGCGCGGGCGAAGTGCCCTACGAGGCCTTCCAGAATCTCATGACCCGTGTCGCCCAGCGCTGGGGCACCCATCCGGCGCTCTATGGCTACGACATCATGAACGAGCCCCACGACGCCGTGAGCAACTGGCCGACCGCCGCCCAGTACGGAATCAATGGCGTGCGCGTGGCCGACTCGACCCACCCGATCTTCATCGAGGGCAACGGCTGGGCCGACACCTCCCGCTGGCCGCAGTGGAACGACGGCCTGCTCAAGCTGACCGATCCGGCCAACAACCTGATCTTCATGGCCCAGGCCTTCTTCGATACCAATCTGAACGTCGCCAGCCTGGCGTCGAGCTATGGTGTCGACCGGCTCAAGCCCTTCGTCTCCTGGCTCAAGACCAACAACAAGCGCGGCTTCATCGGCGGCTTCGGCGTACCTGACACGGATGCGCGCTGGTTGCCCATTCTTGACGCCATGCTGGCCTACCTGAAGCAGAACTGCATTCCGGCCACCTACTGGGCCGCCGGTCCGGGTTGGGGCACCTACAACCAGGCGGTCGAGCCGATCAATGGCAAGGAGCGTCCGCAGTGGGCGGTGCTCGCCAAGTACCTCGACAAGGACAGCTGCGCGGCCATCGGTCCCCAGATGACGCCCGTCGCCACCACCCCGGCCAAGGCCGAGACCGCCACCGGCGGCGCGACCGCGGGCACCACCGGCGGTACGGGCGCTACCGGTACTACCGGCAACACGACCGGCGCAACGCCTGCCACCGGCACTGGCACTACCGGGGGCACTGCGGGGACCGGCGCGAGCACGGGAGGCACCACGGCTACCACCGGCACCGCCACGACCTCGTCCAAGCTGACCACCGTCGAACAGCTCTACCTGGCCTACTACGGTCGAGCGGCCGATGCCGGTGGCCTGAATTACTGGGCTTCGCGCCTGGCTAGCGATATGAGCGTCGAGCAGGTGGCGGCCACCTTCGCCGCCAACAGCGAATCCACCGCGCTCTATGGCTCTCTGAGTGGCGCGGCCCTGGTCAACAAGGTCTACCAGACCCTCTATGGCCGTAGCGCCGACAGCAGCGGCAGTGCCTACTGGGCCAGTCGCCTGGCCAACGGCGTCACCGCGCGCGCCAACCTGCCGCTGGAAGTCATGCGCAGCAGCCTGGGCGACGACAAGACCGCCTTCGACAAGAAGGTCAGCACCGCCCTGGCTCAGGGCGGCTCGACCGCGACCCAACCGGTGCAGAACGTGGTCCAGCCGGCTCCCAGCGGTACCGTCTCCTCGGCGCCACTGACCGGCTACGCCAACATCCCGCTGGGGGTGGTGGGTCACGACAACAGCGACGCCTATCCGGATGCGGAGATGGAAGCCCGTCTGCAATTGCTGGCGGCGCGCAACCTGCGGACCTATCGTTCCGGCGAGTACCTGGTGACCAACTTCGACCGGCTGGATCGGCTGGTGGCCCTGGCGCGCAAGTACAACATCACCCTGCGGCCGGTGATCACCCACAAGCTGAGCCAGGCACAGGCCTATACCCTGGCCAAGCGCTACGCCAACGACATCAAGATCTGGGAGATCGGTAACGAGCAGGACTATGCCAAGGCCGGTGCGCAGGATCGTATCAACGTCCTGGTCGGCATCTACCGCGGCATCAAGCAGGCCTCGGACGAACTGGGCGCCAACCTCAAGACTACCATCAACGTGATGGCCTGCAACTCGGACGACAAGACCGCCACCTCACGCTGCCCGGGTGATCGCAACGGCGCCATGTGGTTCCTCGACCAGGCCAAGGCGTCGGGTTTCAACTTCGACTATGTGAGCTTCCACTATTACCCCTACTTCGACGACAAGGGTTACTGGATGGACATGTACCTGGGGCAGATGCGCGCCATGGCCACCAAGTACAAGACCAAGGTGTTCTTCAACGAGATGAACTGCGGCAACGTCTACCAGGGCAACACCGACGGCGGTCGCGCCGGCGACCAGGCCTGCTACGACAGCGTCAAGCAGATGCTCACGGTGCTCAACACCAGCTAC
Organism: Pseudomonas oryzihabitans; assembly: GCF_006384975.1. Classification (NCBI taxonomy): domain Bacteria; kingdom Pseudomonadati; phylum Pseudomonadota; class Gammaproteobacteria; order Pseudomonadales; family Pseudomonadaceae; genus Pseudomonas; species Pseudomonas oryzihabitans. The sequence goes on along the minus strand of NZ_CP021645.1, from coordinate 3,349,073 downwards.
AAGGATGTGGTGGCCGAGATCAACGTCTACGAATTGCTCGACGAGCCGAACAACCCGGTGGTCCACGAGCGGCACTTCGGGATGATGTATGACCTCAAGCGTCCCAAGCCGATCTTCGACATGGTGACCAGCTTCGCCAAGTAAGGGCTGAGCGACAACTGCACCGCCCCCGCTGCCTGATAGGTAGCGGGGGCGGTGTTGTTTTGGGGGGAATATGGGTGTTGGGTGGCCCTCACCCTAGCCCTCTCCCGGAGGGAGAGGGGACTGATCGGTGTGGTGGGTTGGTCGCGTAGCCAGTGGCTTTACGAGGAAGCCTAAGGCGAGATGCCTCGGCTCGCGGCGGCACGCGCTAGCCCCCTCTCCCTCAGGGAGAGGGTTGGGGTGGGGGCAATCGCCGGCAGCGGTCCTCACCCCTTCTTCAGCATCGCCCGCATCGCCGCCAGGGCGTCGTTGCCGCGGGCGGCCTTCTGTTCCTGGGGGGCTTCCTCCATGCCTTCCCATTGCAGGTCCTCGGGTGGCAACTCGTCGAGGAAGCGGCTGGGGGTGCAGTCGATCAGCTCGCCGTACTGCTTGCGCCGGGTGGCGTAGGTGAAGGCCAGGGTCTGGCGGGCGCGGGTGATGCCCACGTAGGCCAGGCGGCGCTCTTCCTCGATGGTGTCGGCCTCGATGCTGGAGCGGTGCGGCAGGATCTCCTCTTCCATGCCCATGATGAACACATAGGGGAACTCCAGGCCCTTGGAGGCGTGCAGGGTCATCATCTGCACCCCGTCTGCGCCTTCCTCTTCCTCCTGCTGGCGCTCGAGCATGTCGCGCAGCACCAGCTTGGCGATGGCATCCTCGATGGTCATCTCGCCGTCCTCATCCTTTTTCAGGATGTTCTTCAGCGCATCCAGGAGGAACCAGACGTTGCCCATGCGGAAGTCGGCGATCTTGTCGGAGCTGGCGTTCTGGCGAATCCAGTTCTCGTAGTCGATGTCCATCACCATGCTGCGCAGGGCGCCGATGGGGTCTTCGCCGGCGCAGTTCTGGCGCACCCCGTCCATCCAGCGCTTGAAGCGCGCCAGGCGCTCGGTGAAGCGGGCGTCCAGGTGTTCGCCGAGGCCGATCTCGTCGGCAGCGGCGTACATCGATAGATCCCGGCTGCCGGCGTAGTTGCCGAGCTTTTCCAGGGTGGTGGAGCCAATCTCCCGGCGCGGTACGTTGATCACCCGCAGGAAGGCGTTGTCGTCGTCCGGATTCACCAGCAGGCGCAGGTAGGACATCACGTCCTTGACCTCCTGGCGGGCGAAGAAGCTGGTGCCGCCGGAGAGCCGGTAGGGGATCTGGTGGTGCTGGAGTTTCAGCTCCATCAGCTTGGCCTGGTGGTTGCCGCGATAGAGGATGGCGAAATCCGCGTAGGGCCGCTGGGTCTTGAGGTGCAGGGTGAGGATTTCCAGGGCGATGCGTTCGGCCTCGCCGTCCTCGTTCTTGCAGCGCAGCACCCGGATCGGATCGCCGTGGCCCATCTCGCTCCACAGCTGCTTCTCGAACACATGGGGATTGTTGGCGATGAGCACGTTGGCGCACTTGAGGATGCGGCTGGTGGAGCGGTAGTTCTGCTCCAGCATCACCACTTTCAGCGAGGGGAAGTCGTCCTTGAGCTGCATCAGGTTTTCCGGCCGCGCGCCGCGCCAGGCATAGATCGACTGGTCGTCGTCGCCCACCACGGTGAACTGGGCGCGCTCCTGCACCAGCATCTTCACCAGCAGGTACTGGCTGGTGTTGGTGTCCTGGTATTCGTCCACCAGCATGTAGCGGATGCGATTGCGCCAGCGCTCCAGCACCTCGGGGTGATCCTGGAACAGCTTCACCGGCATCAGGATGAGGTCGTCGAAATCGACCGCGTTATAGGCCTTGAGGGTGCGCTGGTAGTGCAGGTAGACCACCGCGGCAGTCTGCTCCTTGGGCGTGCGCGCCTTTTCCAGGGCCTCTTCCGGCAGGATGAGGTCGTTCTTCCAGTTGCCGATGTAGTTCTTGATCTCGTCCAGGCCGTCGTCGCCCTGGTACTCCTTCTGCATGATGTCGGTGAGCAGCGCCTTGATGTCGCCCTCGTCGAAGATGGAGAAGCCCGGCTTGTAGCCCAGGTGCACGTACTCGCGACGGATGATGTTCAGCCCGAGGTTGTGGAAGGTGGAGACGGTGAGGCCGCGGCCTTCGCCGGCCTTGAGCAGGCTGGCGACCCGTGCCTTCATCTCCCGCGCCGCCTTGTTGGTGAAGGTCACGGCGCAGATGTACTGGGCGCGGATGCCGCACTGTTGCACCAGGTAGGCGATCTTGCGGGTGATGACGCTGGTCTTGCCGGAGCCGGCGCCGGCCAGCACCAGCAGGGGGCCGCTGATGTAGGCCACGGCTTCGGCCTGGCGGGGATTGAGCTTGGACATGGCGGACCGAGGGGTGACGACGCTGGGCGAAGGATTCTACCAGCGGCGCCCCCTCCGGTCTCAGGGCTTGGGCGCGGGAGCGACGAAGGTCAGCTGGCGCGGATAGCCGTACTTTTCGCCGGGCAGCACGGGGCTGTCGAGAAAGACGCCCATGCTGCGGCCGAATTCGCTGACGTGGGTGACGGCATAGTCCTGGCCATCGGCCAGGCGGACGATGGCGCCGGGTTTGAATTCCTCGCGGTTGCGTTCGGTGACCGGGATGGAGACGCCGGCCGCCTTGCGGTAGATGCCCTTGAGCCAGTCCTGGTTGGTGAAGTCGTTGATCGGGGTGTTGAAGCGCCCGGGCAGGCGTTGCAGGTGACGCCCGGTCCCCGGGGCGTCGTCCACCACCAGGCGCCGTGGATAGCCGACGGCCTCGGCGTCCAGCGGCTCGCCCTCGACGAACACCGCCAGGTTGTCGCCGACCCGCTGCACCTCGGTGATGGCGCGCCACTGGCCGTCACCCAGTTGGACCTGGCGACCGCTGATGAAGCCCTCGACATTGGCCGGCGTCGCCGGAATGGTCAGGCCAGCGACCCGGCGCAGCACGCCGCGATCCCAGTCTTCGTTGCTGAAGTCGTTGATCGAGCTGGAGAGCAGCGGTTGGGTGGCGCTCGACGGCGGTTGCGCGGGCGCCGCCTGGGCCGATAGCGCCAGCGAGCAGAGCAGGCACAGCACCAGGGCGGACTTCAGGAAGAAGGCAGGCATAGTGGTCATCCTTAACGCTATATTCTTGTCGACCCGTAGAGGGCATTGGCGTCGGACCACGATGGCCTGGAGAGGTTTGCGGGTCGCCAGCGGAATCGGCAAATTTTTGCGCAATCCATGCCCTAGCGCACAAGGAGGGAAGTGATGAGTATCAGGGACAAGATCAGCGGTGCCCGCGCCTATCGGCGGCAAGCCACGGATCCCAGCATGAAGGTCGACGACTGCGGGATCGCCTGGGTGCAAACCGCGCTGGAAAGCGACCGCGGTCGCATCATCGTCTCGGCGCCCGTGCGGCGTCTGCAGCAGAAGACCCAGGTCTTTCCGCTGGAGCGCAACGCCGCCGTGCGCAGCCGCCTGACGCACTCGCTGGAAGTCCAGCAAACCGGGCGCTACATCGTCCGAAAGCTGTTCAAGGAGCTTGGGCCGCGCGCCGCCGAATACGGTCTGCAAGGGCTGGACGGCATCCTCGAAACCCTGGTGGAGATGTCCTGCCTGATGCACGACATCGGCAATCCACCCTTCGGGCATTTCGGCGAATTTGCCCTCAACGCCTGGTCGGAGCGGCACCTGGCGGCGCTGTTCGAGGCGACCGTTCCCGCGCCCCACGATCCGGCTCTGCGCGAGCGCTTGCTCAGCGATCTCGCCCAATTCGAAGGCAACGCCCAGGCCGTGCGCCTGGTGGTCAAGTTGCTCCGGCTCAATCTCACCTATACCCAGACCGCCGGACTGCTCAAATATGTCCGCCCGGCCTACCAGCCCAAGCCCGCTCGCGGCGAGCCTGGCTATTACCTCAACAAGAAGCCCGGGTACTACCTGGCCGAGGAGCCCTTCGTCCAGGAGCTGTGGCAGGTGCTGGACATGGCGCCGGGTACCCGGCATCCCGTGGTCTACATCATGGAGGCCGCCGACGACATCTCCTACTGCCTGGCGGACCTGGAAGACGCGGTGGAGAAGGGCATCCTGAGTCTCGAACGGCTGAGCGAGCTGCTGATAGCCAAGTTTGGCCAGCTCCGGCCGCATGGCGTCGATGAGCCTGTCACGGTCATCCGCGACACGCCCAGTAGCTTCGCCGAAGCTATCAGGAGCAATCTGCGCATCGCGCAACGCGAAGAGGTCGATCCCCAGGGCAGCTACTTCATCTGGCTGAGGGTCAACATGCTCCATCCCTTGGTCGCCCACGCGGCGAGCCAGTTCATCGAGCATTTCCCTGCGGTCGAAGCCGGCACCCTGGGACGGGCGCTGCTAGAAGATGGCAGCATCCACGAAGCGGTGGTGAATACCTTCAAGCAGGTGGCGGTGGAGCAGGTCTTCTGCCATCGCGAGGTCCAGACCTTGGAGTTGCAGGGCCTGCGCATCCTGCAAGGCCTGCTGGACAGCTACGCGCCCCTGCTCAGGTTGCCCGCGGCGGACTTCATCGTGCTGTCGCGCGGCGAGCGTGGCCAGTGGCCACACGAGCATCTGCTGCTGCGGCGCCTGCCGCCCAAGCATCTGCGGGCCTATACCCAGGCACTCAGGGAATTGGACCCCGCGGCGGCCCACTTCGCGCACTGGGAGTTCTACCACCGTTATCGCATGCTGCTCGACTTCGTGAGTGGCATGACCGATCAGTTCGCCCTGGATGAATACCAGACGCTTTCGGCGACCTAGTCAACCCGCCACTCAAGGCCGCCGAAGAGTGGCCTCGCGAGCCCAGGCACTTTTCAGACAGAGCCCAGTCTTGATGTTCTCGCTCACTCAGGATCTCGCCATGACCACCACCCTCGCCCCCGTTCCCCTGGCCAAGGCCTATCGCCTGCTCAACCACGGCCCTACCGTGTTGGTCAGCGCCGCTCATGCGGAACAACGCAGCGTCATGGCGGCGGCCTGGGCCATGGCGGTGGATTTCGAACCCTGCAAGGTGGCGGTGGTGCTGGACAAGCAGACCTGGACCCGCCAGCTGTTGGAAGCCGAGGGCAGCTTCGTGCTCAACGTGCCCTGCGCCGCCCAGGTGGATCTGGTGCAGACGGTGGGCAACACCAGCGGGTGGAACGTGGACAAGTTCGACGCCTATGACATCGAGAGCCTGGACGGCGAAAGGATCAGCGCACCGCGGATCGCCGGTTGCGTCGCCTGGCTGGAGTGCCGGTTGCTGCCAGAGGCGCGCAATCAGCAGCGCTACGACCTTTTCCTCGGCGAGGTGCTCGCCGCCCAGGCCGACACCCGGGTCTTTCGTGACGGCCACTGGGACTTCAGCGGCCAGGATGGGCTGCGCACCCTGCACCACGTCGCGGGTGGCCATTTCCTGGTGATCGGCGACGGTATCCAGGGGCGGATGCTGGAGCCGCGCGCCTGAGAGCCTGTTCAAAATCTGCTGCACGTCGGCCAAACTGCGTTGAAAATGGCCTGGGTCGCCAGCCCGGCCTAGGCGGCCCCGTCGCAATGCTCATTTACCACTCATAGACTCGCGCGCGAGTCCGATCCGCTTCCTCAGCTATCTTCGCGGGGCCGCCTAGGCCTTGTTTGGCTCTAGTGTGGTGTTTCAGAAGTTCGCACAAGAATTGGCGAGTGATTTTTGTTCCTGGGCCAGGCGCCGGGACGAGTCATAGCAGGGCTATGGCGAGGAGTGGCAACACCGCCCAGGGCGGTCCGCCGCTGCGGGCAAAAAGCGCCGCCAAAATTGTGTAGATAACTTCTGAAACACCACACTAGCTCGCGAGATTTTGAACAAGCTCTGAGCCCGGCTACGCCAGCCGTCCTGGCGTAGCCGCAACCGCACTCAGACGCGGAAGCGCGCGACCATCTGCTGGAGGTCGCCGCCCAGGCGTGCCAGTTCGTTGATCGAGGTCGCCGCGTGGGTATTGGCGGTGGCCGATTCCTCGGCGAGACCGCTGACCTTGACCACGTTGGCGTTGATTTCCTCGGCCACCAGGCTCTGTTCTTCCACGGCGGTGGCGATCTGTTGGTTGAGATTCTGGATCTCCGCTACCGTCTGGTAGATGGCGTCCAGGGCGCGTTCGGCCTCCTGGGCCAGGGTCACGGTGCCCAGGGTGCGGTCGCGGCTGGCCTGCATGCGCTCGCTGGCTTCGGTGGTGCCCTGTTGCAGGGTGGCGATCAGCTCGCCGATCTCGCGGGTGGATTCCTGGGTGCGCTGCGCCAGGGAGCGCACCTCGTCGGCCACCACGGCGAAACCGCGGCCCTGCTCGCCGGCACGGGCGGCTTCGATGGCGGCGTTGAGCGCCAACAGGTTGGTCTGCTCGGCGATGGCCTTGATCACGTCGATGACGCTGCCGATACGCCCGCTGGCGGCGTCCAGGCGCTCCATGGCCGCGCCGAGGCCCTCGACCTCTTCCGCGGCCAGGGTGATTTCCTGGGCGGCGCGCTTGACCGTCTGGCTGCCTTCACGGGCCATGGTGTCGGCGGTCTGGGCGGCGTTCGAGGCGGTGGAGGTGTTCTGCGCCACGTTCTGCACCGTGGCCGCCATCTCGTTCATGGCGGTAGCCACCTGGTGCATCTCGTCACGCTGCTGGGTCACGCCGCGGCTGGTCTGCATGCCGAAGGCGGACAGCTCTTCCGCCGCGCTGGCGAGCTGGCTCACGCCGCCGGCGATCCCGCCGACCAGCTGCCGCAGGTCGTCGGCCATGGCCTGGGTGGTCCGCTGCAGTTCGCCCAGCTCATCACGGCGAGCGACCTCGCTGCGCAGCGTGAGATCGCCTGCGGCGACGCGCTTGAGCATGGCCATGGCGGTCGCCAGCGGCTGGGCGATCTGCCGGGTGATCAGCCAGGCGGCGGCGATGCCGATCAGCAGGGCGACCAGGCTGCTCAGCAGGAGCTTGAGCAGGGCGGCCTGGCGCTCGGCGTTGGCGGACTTGAGCTGGCCTTCGCTCAGCTGGTCGAGCAATTGCACCAGTTTGTTGCCCTGGTCCTGCAGGCTGGTGACGGCGGTCTGGGCTTGGCGATTCTGGGCGACGATGGATTCGAAGAAGGCGCGATAGCGGGTCACGTCCTGGTCGGCGTTGTACAGTCGCGCGGCGGTATCGCCGTCGATCTGCTTCTGGGTGGCGGTCAGGGTATTGCGCAGATCATCGATGGCCTTGAGCGCCGCCTGGGCCTTGCTGTCGTCGGGATCGCCGAGGAAGCGGCGGATGGCCAGGCGGATGCCGACCATCTGCGCCTTCATCTGGGCGACGGCCTTGAGCTCGGCGGTGCCGTAGCTGCCGCCGGGGGCGAAGACGAGTTCGAACAATTCGTCGAAGGTCTTGGTGACGTTGTCGGAGACCTGGGTCAGTTCCTTCTGCGCCTCGGCGCTGGTCTGGTTGGCCTGCAGCAGGGTGGCGAAGCGCTCGCGGTAGGCCTTCATTTCCTGCTGGATGTTGCTCAGGATGGCGACGTTGGCCGGATTGGTCAGCAGGGACAGGCCCTTGGCGATCTCTTCCGACACGTGGGTCAGGTCGGTCTGCTGGCGGGTGACATTGGCGCTGCTCGGGTCGAGCAGATAATTCTTTTCATCGACCCGTACATTGAGGATGTCGGCCTTGAGGTCGCCGCTGTAGCGCGTCTTGGTGATGCGGTCGAGCAGGGTATTGGCGGTGAGGTAACCGAACAGGGCTACCACCGCCACCATGACCAGCAGGGCGCCGAAGCCCAGGGACAGTTTCTTGGAAATGCCGAGATTGCTCAGCCAGGATGCTTTGGAGGCGGACATGAGGGTACCGGTAAGGAGTCGAGATACCCCTTCATCGGCCATCCCGCTGGCGACTTGAAAGTGACTGATCGGTCAGGTGCCGGCCAGCCGACGACCGGCTCTCCCCGGGGGAAGAGCCGGTTGCGCTCAGGCGGTTTCCGGGCTGGCCAGGGGTACCGGTAATTCCAGTTCCAGCACCGAGATCAGCGCATTCTGCTGGCGCTCGTTGAGTTGGCGGAAGCGTTGCAGCAGCAATTGCTCGCCGGCGCTGAGCAGGTCGTCGTCCTGGTCGAGACTGCCGGGTTCCAGCACGCCGTCCTGCACCAGGCTGCGTTCCAGCCAGGCGACGATCTCGGTGTTCATGCTGTGGCGATGGGTACGGGCCACGGCGGCGATGCGTTCACGCATGCCATCGGGCAGGCGGACGACGAATTTTTCCGTGGGAATACCAGCGGGAGCGCGGTGGACGTAAGGCATGGCGGACCTCCAGATAACAGGGGTGGCTGACGTCAAAGCGCCGACAACAGCAGTCGACCGGCGAAGAAAACCAGCACCAGGCCCATGGTTCGTTCGAACCAGTGGCCCAGGCGCAGGAAGGTCTGGCGAACACGGGGGCTGGAAAACAGCAGGCTGACCAGGGCGAACCAGCCGGCGTTGACCGCGCACATCCACAGGCCGTAGAGCCCTTGCACGGCCAGCGGCGTCTCGGCGCTGACCACGGTGGTGAAGATGGCCAGGAAGAACAGGGTGGCCTTGGGATTGGTGGCGTTGGTCAGGAAGCCGGTGAGAAAGGCCTTGCCCGGTGCCTGGCGTTCCAGATCGGCGGCCTGCCACTGGCTGTCGTCCAGCGGCGCGGCGGTGGGCTTGCTGCGGATGAGGTTGAAGCCCAGCCAGAGGATGTAGGCACCGCCCAGCACCTTGGCGGCATCCAGCAGCCAGGGCGTGGCATGCATCAGGGCGCCGATGCCGAGCAGGGTATAGAGCACGTGCACCGAGATGCCGGCGCCGATGCCCAGGGCGGTACAGAGGCCGATCAGGCGGCCGAACCTGACGCTCTGGCGTACGGTCACGGCGAAGTCCGGTCCCGGGGCCAGTACCGCCAGGAAGTGGATGGTCGCCAAGGCGAGGAATTCGCTCAGATAGGGGGACATGTCAGCTCCAGTACGTCAGGGGTTCGGCGACCCCGCGATAGCCGACGAAACACGACAGCGACAGGCGGGGCTGGTCGTTGCCGGGGGTCACGGCGTGCATGCGGCGGGAATTGAACAGGATCAGGTCGCCCGGTTCGGGGCGAATCGTCAGGCAGGGCGGGCCGAGCTGGTCGGGCTCGATGCCGTAGCTGTCGCCGCGCAGGGCGTCGAAAGCCTCCGGCGACAGCTCGCGCGACCAGAGCTGCAATTCGCCGCCCTCGCTGGGCATGGTCAGGTAGACGTTGCAGGCCAGTTGAGTCACCACGCTCTCCGCCTCCGTGCTACCGGGGGCGTCCTTGGCGAAGATGTCGTGGTGGGCGAGAAAGCGCACCCCGGGCTTCACCACCCGCGACAGGCCGACGTACATCTTGCGGCCCCAGAGGGTCTGCAGCTGGGCGCCGGCGGGCCAGGCCTCGTCGAGGGTGCAGCGCACCAGGTCGATGGGATTGAGATAGGGCCGACAGCGGCGGCGCAGCTCTTCCAGATTGCGGGCGACGCTGGCGAAGTAGTCGTCCATCTGCGAGCGCTGGTTCTCCGCCTCGTAGAAGGCCATGCCGATGCGGCCGATACTGGGGGCGTTGGCATAGCTGGCGAAGCCGTTACCGAGGATCTGTTGGCCGAGGTCGTCGGCCAGCGGGCGGGGGACGAAGGCCCGGACGCGCACGGCCAACAGGCGTTCAGCGGCGAGATGGTGCAGGCTCTCGGTGTCGAGAGCGTCGAGTTCGAGCAGCATGGCGCTTCCTGTCTGCGGTGAGGTGGGCGGTAGCTCAGGCGTCGGCCATGTCGTAGCTCACCAGCAGACGCCCTTTCTTTTCCTTGAGGCCCAGGGCGCTCAACGACCCGACGGCACGGGACGAGCGCATATGGGTGCCGCCGCAGGCGTAGCGCGCCACGCCCTCGCCGAAGCTCACCTGGCGCAGGCCCGCGGCATCGACCTCGATCCGTAGCGGCAGGTCTTCCTCCACCAGGGAATCGAACTGCGCTTGCAGGGTCTGGACGTCCAGGGGCTGCGGTTCCAGCCCCGGCACGAATTCGATCTTGCCTTCGCCCGGCCAGTGATGAGCCTTGACCGGTTGCCAGCCATAGGTCTCGCCGATGTGGCCGATCAGGTGGCCGGCCGAGTGCAGCCGCGAATGCCGCCGCCGCCGCTCTTCATCGACCCGCGCCAGTACGACGCCCGGTTGAAGGGCGCGCTGGGTGTGGTGCAGGATGCGTTCACCGTCCTGCACCACGCGGCTGACCTGGGCGGTCCCGATCCAGCCGGTGTCGCTGGGTTGGCCACCGCCCTGGGGATGGAAGGGCGTCGCCCGCAATTCGACCAGATAGCCCACTTCGGCGGGGCTGCAGGCAATGACCTCGACCTCGGCGATCAGACTGTCGCTCAAGAAATACAGGCGCTCGGTCATACGGCTACTACCAGGAAAGCGAGATATATCGTCATTCTAATGAGGGGGTGAAAGCGTGATAATCCATCCTCCCTCCAAAGGAATTTTGCGCTGTGAGCATAAGTCTTCCCCTCCCTTTGCTGAGCGAGATGGCCATCTTCGTACGGGTCGTGGAGAGCGGCAGCTTCTCTGCGGCGGCCCGTCAGCTAGGGTTGACGCCCTCGTCCACCAGCCGCAGCGTGGCGCGCCTGGAGAAGGCTTTAGGCACACGATTGCTCAATCGCAGCACCCGCAAGCTGCGCTTGTCGGAGGCGGGGGAAGAGGTGTACCGGCGCTGCAGCGACATGGTCGGGGCCGCGCGGGCGGTGCTGGAGGTCAGCGGCCAGTTCAACCAGGCCCCGGCCGGTATCGTGCGGCTGTCGGTGCCCAAGGCGGTGGGCAGCACCCTGATCCATCCACACATGCCCGAGTTCCTGCGCCGCTACCCGGCGGTGGATGTCCAGCTGATGCTGGAAGACCGCTACGTCGATCTGATCGACGACAACGTCGACCTGGCCATCCGCATCACCGATCGGCCACCGCCCGGCCTGGTCGGTCGCCAGTTGCTCACCATCGAGCACCTGCTCTGCGCCACGCCGCAGTACCTGGCCGAGCACGGCAGCCCCGCGCACCCGCGTGACCTGGCCCAGCACAGCTGCATCTATCTCGGCGAGGAGCCGGCCGATTCGCGCTGGAAATTCCGCCAGGGCGCCAAGGTGGTCCACGTCAACGTCCGCGGGCGCTATGCCGCCAACCACACCGGGGTGCGGCTGGACGCCGTGCTCAATCACATCGGCATCGGCAGCCTGCCGTTCTTCACCGCCCAGGCCGCCCTGGCGCGGGGCGAGATCGTCCAGGTGCTGCCGGACTGGACCTTCCTGCCGCACTACTACGGCGGCGCCTGGCTGCTGTATCCGGCGACCCGCCATCTACCGCCCAAGCTCAAGGTGTTCATCGACTTTCTCGTCGAACGCCTGAGCGACCAGGCGCTGCGCCAGGGCCAGGGCGCCGCGGCCTTGCCCGAACGGCGTTTCCAGGAGCTGACCATCGGCAGCTGAGGCGATCCGAGCTTTCGTGAAGCCTTTCACAAGTTCTGTTACAACTACTGCTGTTAGGTGAAACGATTCACCTAACCTTTCTTTGCCTAGGACCCCGCGGGTTTTCGCTAGGTCATGCTGATCACGACTCGTCTGCGCGAGTCCTGCGGATCGCCTGGCGATCCTGGCCCTGGCAGAACAAGAAAGGATTTCCCATGCTCGCTTCCTCACCCTCGCTAGCCGTACCCGTGGCGGCCACCCCGCGCAAGGGGCTGGTCGTGCTCATCGCCGTGATCGCTGCCCTCGGAGGCCTGCTGTTCGGCTACGACACCGGCATCATCGGCGTCGCCCTGCTCGGCCTCGGCCGGGAATTCGCCATGGACGACACCGTCAAGCAGCTGGTGACCGGTGCCATCATCTTCGGCGCCCTGTTCGGCTGCCTGGGTACCGGCCCGATCTCCGACCGGCTCGGCCGGCGCAAGACCATCATCGGGGTGGCCCTGGTGTTCGCCCTGGGCTCGGTGCTCTCGGCGCTGTCGCCCAACGTCACCCTCTTGATCCTGTCGCGCTTCCTGCTCGGCCTGTCGGCCGGCAGTTCCACCCAGATCATCCCGGTGTACATCGCCGAGGTGGCGCCGCCGGAGCACCGCGGCAAGCTGGTGGTGCTGTTCCAGTTCATGGTGGTGTTCGGCATCACCGTGGCCTACTTCACCGGCTTCGCCCTGGACGAGCACTGGCGCTGGATGTTCGGCCTCGGCCTGGTGCCGGCGCTGATCCTGCTGGCCGGCATGGCGGTGCTGCCGGAGAGCCCACGCTGGCTGCTGGTCAAGGGCCGCGAAAAAGACGCCCTGGCCGTGCTGGAACGGGTGCGGGGCGGCACGGCGGCAGCCCAGGCCGAACTGACCGAAATCAAGACCGTGAGCAATGCGCCCGAGGGTAGCTGGAGCGATCTGTTCTCGCCCTGGGTGCGCCCGGCGCTGCTGGTGGGGGCGGGCATCGCCATGTTCTCGCAGATCACCGGCAACAATGCGCTGATCTACTACGCACCGACCATCCTCACCCAGGCCGGTTTCTCCGACCAGACCGCGGTGCTGGCCACCGGTTGCAGCACCATCCTGGTGGTGATCATGACCGTGGTCGGCAGCTTCCTGGTGGACCGCATCGGCCGTCGTCGCTATCTGCTGACGCTGATTCCCGGCTCCATCATCGCCCTGGCCATCATGGGCTACCTGTTCCAGGGCGCCGGTCCCCAGACCGATGTCGAGCGCTGGACGGTGGTGGCCTGCCTGGCCGCCTACCTGATGCTCAATTGCGGCGGCTTTGGCGTCTGCATCTGGCTGATCAACGCCGAGGTCTATCCGCTGTTCGTGCGCGGCAAGGGCGCCAGCGTCGGTGCCTTCAGCCACTGGGGCTTCGACCTGCTGGTGACCCTCACCACCCTGAGCCTGGTGACCCAGCTAGGCGCCGCCCACACCTTCTGGCTCTACGCCGGGATTTCCCTGGTGGCCCTGCTGTTCATCTGGCGCCTGGTGCCGGAAACCAAGGGCAAGAGCCTGGAGCAGATCGAGCACGACCTGCGCGAGCGGCGCTTCTTTCCCTATCAGCGGCAGGGCTGAACGCAGCTTCCAGTGCTAGGGTCGCAACAGGAGCGGAGATAGATCTTCGCTCCTGTTCGCCTGTGCCGGAGTCCTGCCATGCGCCCCCTCACCCTCGACCTCGATCAACTGGCCGCCGCCCTCGACAGCCGGGAGCGAGGTACCCATTTTCTCGATCTCGACAGCGGCGCCCTGCGCCTGCTAGACCCGGATGACCTCAGTCTGGAAGAGCGCGAAGAGCTGGAAGATCCCGAGCGCTACCTGCCGCTACCGCGTCTGACCCAGGAGGATCGCCTGGAACTGCGCGAAGCCTTCCTGCACCAGCTGCGTCATCCCCACGCCCAGCCGCTCTTGCGCGCCGCCCTGGACAGCCGCCGACCGCTGCGCACCTTCGACTACGAACTGGACCTCTTCCCCTCGGTACGCGAGGCCTGGCAGGCCTTCGCCCTGAACCGACTCAAGGAAGAGCTGCTGGTGCTGCTGGACGAAGCCGGGCTGGAAGCCTTGCCGGCGGATGGCCGGCTGCCGCTGGCCGAGGATGTGCCGGAGGGGATCAGGCGGCGGTTGGAGAAAGGGCGGGGTTAATCATGCCCGTGCCGATAGAGCTTCAGATCCACCATCAGGTCGTCGGTAAGGGTTTCCAGATGCGCCTGCAAGGCTTCGAGTTCGAGGTCGGCCGGTAGTGCCAGCAGGGCGGTGGCGTGGAACAGCACCTCGCTGCTCATGGGTGCCGGACGCGTCTCGGTGGACAGGCGTTCGACGTTGACGCCGACCTGGTGCAGCGCGCGGGTGATGTCGCGGACGATGCCGACACGATCGTTGCCCAAGAGATCGAGCTGCACCAGCGGGGCGCCCACCGGCGCCGGCTGGCCGGGCTCGCCGACCAGGATGCGCAGGCCCGGAATGGCCAGTTGCTGCAGGGTTTCCACCAGGCCGTTGCGCAGCTCCGGCTCCACTTCCACCGAGAGGATGCCGGCGAACTGGCCGGCGAGGTGGGCCATGCGGCTTTCCAGCCAGTTGCCGCCCTGGGCGGCCACGCAGTCGGCCAGGGCTTCCACCAGGCCGGGGCGATCAGGGGCGATGACGGTCAGGACCAGGTGTTCCATGGCGGGCTCCAAGGCAGACAAGGGGTGCCTGCAGTCTAGCCCGCCCTAGAACGCTGGCCTACTGGATGTCTTCGGGTTTGACGATCACCCAGTGCTTGTCGGCATTCACCGCCACGCCGTTCGCGGCCTGACCTTCGGCGTTGCTCTTCATCATCGCCTCGATCTGGGTGCGGTACTTGGCCTTGCGATCGACCCACAGGTGGATACCGCCCTTGGCCGCGTCCACGCCCTGGAACAGCATGGGACCGTCGCTCACCGGGGTGTCGCCCGCCACCAGGATGGGTTTCTTCCAGGGGCTGATGTAGGTGAGGATGGCGGCGTACTTGCCGGCGAACCAGGTGGCCGGAGTCCAGAGGTAGGGCGTGACCTGCAGCTTGAGGTTGGCCTGGGGATCGTACTTGCCCTCGGCGATCTGCTTGCGGGCCGTGGTCAGGGCGCCGGTGGCGGGGTCCTTGAGCAGGGTGGTGACGCCGATGACATTCTGCGGTTTGACGTCGTAGCCGTAGCGCGGATCGGACGCCACCATGCGTACCAGTTCTTCATGGGCGGCGCTGATCACATAGACCTCGATGCCGTTCTCCATCAGCTTGTGATAGAGCTCCTGCTGGCCGGTGAAGAGCTTGGGCGGGTTGATCTCCACCGTCTCGACCTTGTCGTCCTTGCCATAGTAGGTAGCGGGGATCGGCTTGCCGTAGGCCATCAGCTCATCGATATAGCCCTTGAGCTGCTTGAGGGTGAAGCCGGAGAACACCTGGGCGACCCAGGGGTAGCAGACCAGGTCGTCGATCTCGCACAGCCGGTAGTAGTAGCTGTTGAGGCTTTCCTTGTGGCCGTTGACGTCCTTGAAGGGGATCAGCTTGAGCGAGGGGTCGAGGGTCTCGCGGGTCAGCACGCCCTTCATTTCGAGGAAGGGCAGCAGCGACTCTTCCAGGTCGTAGCGATAGCTGGTGTTGTCCATGTCGAACACCGCGTAGTTGCCTTGGTTGGCATTGGCGGCGATCAGGGCATCGAGTTGCTCGGCTGCCGCCTTGGGCCAGTGGCTGAGTTCGGTGGCCTGGGCGGTGAGGGACAGGGCGCCGAGCACGAGGCCGGCAAGCAGGCGACGGGGGAGGAGGGCCATACGGGGCGTATTCCGACTACGGCGTCCGCGGAGTGCGAACGTTCGTGGTGACCCTAGCAGGGTGAGGTTACAAACTGTGTCTAGGAAGCGGCTTCGAGCGTTCCCAGGGCGGCGCGAGCGGCCGCCCCGGAGACAGCGTCAGGCGGTGGCAGGCTTGAGCTGGCCGTGGCTCTTGCCACGGAACAGGGTCAGGGTGGCGACCAGGCCCAGCACGGCGGCCAGGGTCAGCCACATGCCGGGGGCGGCCTTGTTGCCGGTTTCCTGGATCAGCCAGGTGCAGATCATCGGGGTGAAGCCGCCGAAGGTCGCGGTGGCCAGGCTGTAGGCCAGGGAGAAACCGGTGGTGCGGACGTGGACCGGCATGATCTCGGTCAGGGCCACCACCATGCCGCCGTTGTAGGTGCCGTAGAGGAACGACAGCCACAGCTCGACCAGCAGCAGACGACCGAAGCTGGGCTCGTTGGTCAGCCAGATCATCGCCGGGTAGGCACTGAGGATGGCCAGCACGGTGGCGAAGATCAGTAGCGGGCGACGGCCGACGCGATCGCTCAGGGCGCCCATCACCGGCAGCCAGATGAAGTTGGAGACACCCACGCAGGCGGTGACGATCAGGCTGTCCAGAGCGGTCAGGTTCAGTTCGTGGCGGCCGAAGGTGGGGGTGTAGGCGGTGATCAGGTAGAAGGAGGCGGTGGTCATGGAGACCATGGCCACGCCGGCCAGCACGGTGCCGAAGTTCTGGCCGATGGAGGCCATGGTCTCGCGGAAGGTCGGACGCTGCTTGCGCGCCTCGAACTCCGGGCTTTCTTCCAGGGAGCGGCGGATGATGAACAGGAAGGGCACGATCAGGCAGCCGATCAGGAAGGGGATGCGCCAGCCCCATTCACCCATCTCGGCGGGCGACAGCCAGTGGTTGAGCAGGGCGCCCAGCACGCCGGCGAAGACCACCGCGACCTGCTGGCTGGCGGATTGCCAGGAGACGAAGAAGCCCTTGCGACCGGGGGTGGCGATTTCCGACAGGTAGACGGATACTCCGCCCAGCTCGACGCCGGCGGAGAAGCCCTGCAGCAGGCGACCGATCAACACCAGGATCGGCGCGGCCACGCCCAGGGTGGCATAGCCGGGCACCACGGCGATCAGCAGGGTACCCATGGCCATCAGTGCCAGGGTCACGATCAGGCCATGGCGACGGCCGTGCTTGTCGATGTAGGCGCCGAGGAAGATCGCCCCCAGGGGACGCATCAGGAAGCCGGCACCGAAGGTGGCCAGCGACAGCATCAGGGAGGCGAAGGCGTCGTCACCGGGAAAGAACGTCTTGGCGATGGCCGTGGCATAGAAGCCATACACCATGAAGTCGTACATTTCGAGGAAGTTTCCGCTGACGACGCGGAAGATGGATTTGGCTTTCGAGGTGGTGGCCATCAGTGCTAGCTCGGATTGGGTTTGTTATGGAGACAGCTCGCGCAAGGCGCCCAGACCTCTATGGGTGGGTCGCACTATTTGTAACCTTATGTGTTGCAAAACTGTGCTGGCAAGCTGATTCGGACCAAAACCCGCGAAATTACTGGATTTGAAAGGTTGATGAAAGGTTCGCGTCATTACGTCTGGAAATTATTGTCCAGTTGACAAGATGTCGCAGCTCAAGAATTGAGCATTTGCCAGAAGGCAGCCCCGACCCCGGCCAGACTTTCCCCGGCGATCAGCCCGGCGGCAGCGGCCAGGGCGAAGCGCTCGGCCAGGCGTGGCCGGCGCCAGCGCACCAGGGCCGTGAGCAGGGCGCCCAGGGTCATCATCAGGGACACCGACGCCGGCAGGATGAACGCCAGCCCCAGCGCCGCCGAACTGGGCAGCCAGAGTGCCCGGCGCGGGGCCAGCAGCGCCTCGGCCAGGCCCAGCAGCAGGCCGGCCAGGGCGCCGCAGAGGATGCCCAGGCGCATCGCCGCGTCCAGCGCGCCCAGACCTTGGGTCAGGGTTTCCGCCACCGCCTTCCACTGGGCCACCGCCGGGGCCGGCCAAGCGGCGCTGAGCAAGAGCGCCTGGGGATCGGGAATCAGCAGCCGGTAGGTGAGCACCCCGGCCACCGCGCCCAGGGCGATGCCCAGGCATTGGGCGACCACCTGCTTGGCCGGGGTGGCGCCGATGGCCTTGCCGACTTTGAAGTCGTTCATCAGGTCGGTGCTCTGGCCGGCCGCGCCGCCGGCGGTATTGGCGCCCATCAGGTTGATGTTGACCTGGCCCGGCGCGGCCAGGCCGAAGGTCAGTTGCGAGAGCTGGCCGATGGCGCCGATGGGCGGGATGCCGGTAGCGCCCACCACCCGCGCGGCCATGGCGGCGAGAAAGATCGCCAGGGGGATGGCCACCAGGGCGAGCCAGGGATCGATCCCGAACAGGCGGACCTGCAGCAGCACCACCAGCAGGCTCGCCACCAGCAGCAGGATCAGCGGCCAGACGCGTGGCCGCCGCCAGCCCTGGCGGTGACGTTCACCGCGCGGCAGGGTAGCCAGGCGCACTGCCAGCGAGGCCAGGGTGGCGCTGACCATCAGGCTCACCCCCGGCCACAGCAGCCATTGCACCAGCACCCCGTACTGCGGGCCGCTGGCATCCGCAGGCAGTTGGGCGATCCCGCTGGCCAGCAGCCAGGGCGCCAGCCCCGCCCAGGCCAGCAGGGTGCCAAGTAGGAGGGAGAGACCGACCCGCAGGCCGATAATGCCGCCGAAGCCGAGCAGCAGCAGGGAGGGATCGAAGCTGAAGGTCAATCGCTCCAGGGCCGGCGAGGGCGCCACCCGTGGCAGCGCCCAGGCGAAGCTGTCCACCAGCTTGACGATCGCCGACAGCGCCAGGGCGCCGAGCAGTACCCGCAGCCGGGCCAGGGCCTCGGCGCCACTGGCATAGACCTGGCGCAGTGCCTCCAGGGTGGCCAGGCCCTCGGGAAAGGTCAGGCTGGCATCGGCCAGCAGCAACGGCCGGAGATACCAGGCCACCCAGATGCCGAGAAAGCTCACGGCGAATACCCAGCCCATCAGCGGCAGGGTGGGCAGCTCCTGGCCGGTCAACAGGGTATAGGCCGGGATGGGCGCCACCAGGCCGCCGGAAACGATGCTCGCCGCCGCCGAGGCCACGGTCTGGTTGATATTGCTCTCGTGCAGCGTCCAACCCGGTTGTCCAAGCCGCCGGCCCAGACGGTGCCAGAGGCCGTAGCTCACCAGCAGGGCGATGATCGACATATTGAACGACCAGCCGATCTTGAGGCCGGCATAGACGTTCGCCGGGGTCAGCAGGATACCCAGCAGGGCACCGGTGAGCAGGGCGCGGGGACTGAGTTCGCGCTCCACGGGTAGCGGCAGAGCGGACGGGGCGGCGGTGGCGTCGGACAAAAGCGGCTCCTCGGTCACGGAAACGACGGGCGTCGTCAGGGGACCCGCTCGTATGCCGGTTGGTTCGCCGACTCAGGGCTTCGTCTGCGCCCAGCTCTGGCGCAGGGCCTCGATCAGTTGGCGCAAGCCTGGCGGCGGCTGGCGCCGGCTGGGGTAGTAGATGCACAGCGGCGCGCCGGGCGAGGCCCAGGCCGGCAGCAGCTGTTCCAGGCGGCCGTCGCGCAGCTCCTCGGCCACCCGCCACTCCAGGCAATAGGCCAACCCCAGGCCATCCAGGGCGGCCTGGATCGAGGTCTCGGTCTCGTTGACGGTGAGCGGGCCCGGCACGTCGAGCACCCGGGTCGTGGCGCCGCTGCCCAGTTCCCAGCGATAGAGGGCGCCGTTGCCCAGGCGTAGGCGTATGCAGTGATGCCGAGCCAGGTCCTCCGGGTGCTCCGGGCGCCCGTGGCGGGCCAGGTAGGCGGGGGCGCCCACCACCACCCAGCGCAGTTCGTCGGTGAGTGGCAGGGCGACCATGTCCTGGGGCACGGTATCGCCGTAGCGGATGCCGGCATCGAGGCCGTCGGCGACGATATCCACCGGGCGGTCTTCGACGCTGATGTCCAGTTGCAACTGCGGGTAGTCGGCCAGCAGGCGAGGCAGCGTGGGGGTCACCAGCAGCCGCGCCGCATCGCGCGGTACGCTCAGGCGCAGCCGGCCCACCGGGGCGTCGCGGTGCAGATCCAGCTCGCCCAGGGCCTCGCCGATGAGGGCGAAGCCCTGTTCGAGCTTTTCCGCCAGCGCCGCGCCGGCCAGGGTCGGCACCACCGAGCGGCTGGTACGATTGAGCAGCTTGACCCCCAGGCGCGTCTCCAATTGCCGCAGGGCATGGCTCAGTGCCGAGGTGGTGACGCCTAGCTCGATGGCGGCCTGGCGGAAACTGCGCCGGCGGACCAGGGCGACGAAGACGTTGAGGTCGGCCAATTCGCCGCGATTCAAGGTGGGCACGGGCACTCCTCGCGCGATAAGGGTCAAGCGTTCGTTGAGCCCTATTCAACGCTTTTTGAATTAGCCTCACAAGGCTAACCCTTCCGACTGGCGTCTTCGCCTGGAGATTCTATGAGTGAAACCCTGCGTATCCCGGGTATCGATACCCCCGTTTCCCGCATCGGCCTCGGTACCTGGGCCATCGGTGGCTGGATGTGGGGCGGTACCGACGAAGCCCGTTCCATCGAGACCATCCGCGGCGCCGTGCAAGGCGGCATCAACCTCATCGACACCGCCCCGGTATACGGCTTCGGCCGCTCCGAGGAGATCGTCGGCAAGGCCCTGGAAGGCATCCGCGACCAGGCGGTGATCGCTACCAAGGTCGCCCTGGAGTGGCCGGGCGAGCAGGTCCGCCGCAACGCCAGCGCCGCGCGTATCCGCCAGGAGCTGGAGGATTCTCTGCGCCGCCTGCGTACTGATCGCATCGATCTCTATCAGGTGCACTGGCCCGATCCCCAGGTGCCCCACGAAGAAACCGCCCGCGAACTGGAGCGGCAGCAACAGGCGGGCAAGATCCTCGCCATCGGCGTGAGCAACTACTCGCCCGAGCAGTTGGAAGCCTTCCGCCAGTTCGCCAATCTTTCCAGCGTGCAGCCGCCCTACAACCTGTTCGAGCGCGCCATCGAAGCCGATGTGCTGCCCTATGCCCAGCGTCACGGCCTGGTGGTGCTGGCCTATGGCGCCCTCTGCCGTGGCCTGCTGTCCGGGCGGATGAACGCCGATACCCGCTTCGAGGGCGACGACCTGCGCCAGGGCGATCCCAAGTTCCAGGCGCCGCGCTTCGCCCAGTATCTGGCGGCGGTGGACGCCCTGACCGCCTTCGCCCGCGAACGGCACGGCAAGTCGGTACTGGCCCTGGCCATCCGCTGGATTCTCGACCAGGGGCCGACCATCGCCCTCTGGGGGGCGCGCAAGCCCGAGCAGTTGCAGGGCCTGGACGAGGCTTTCGGCTGGCGCCTGAGCAGGGAAGACCTGACGGCCATCGATGCCATCCTCGCCGAACACGTCAAGGACCCGGTGGGGCCCGAGTTCATGGCGCCGCCCCTGCGTTGATCGGTGCGGCCGGGGCACCCTGGCCCCGCCGCGTTGCCTAAGCTACTCAGCCACAAGAGGTGAGGATCATGGCCAAGCGCGAAGATCTCGACCACAAGCCGGAAAATGCCGGCAAGGTCGGCGAGACCCACAAGGAACTCAACCAGGGCGGCGAAGAGCAGCGTCCGCAGAACGACAAGCGACCCGAGCAACCCAAGGAGAATCCGGATCCGGGTTACTAAGGCGGCACTGAAACAAGCAAAGGCGCCCTAGTGCAAATCCGGGCGCCTTTGCTTTATGGGCCGGAGTCAGCGGCTGACCCCGGCGGTCCGCCTGGCTAGAAGTTGCGCGGCGGGGTGGCCATGCCACTCTCGTCACCTACCGCGCCAGGGGTATTACCGTTGGCTGCGGTACGGCCGACATTCATGCCCGTGGTTGCCTGGGTGGCGCCGAGTGTGCTGCCGGTGCCTGCCCTCGGCGAGCCCGCCATGGACTCGACCCCGGCATCGGGATCGTTGCCCAGGTTTCTGGGCGCAGTCCCCGTACCCGCCTGCTGGCTGCCACTGTCAGGGCTGGCCGGGCGTGCTTCCTTCGCCACATCCTGTCCAGCCGCCTTGACTTGCTCGTAGCCGCTGCTGGCTACCTGCTTGGCCTTGGCGGTCAGCTTGTCGCTGTGCTTGCCGAGGGCGCGATCCTCGGTCTGGGTCCGCGGCAGCGCGGCGCCGAGCAAGGCGCCGAGGGCGATGCCCAGGGCACCGACCACCAGCGGCTGTTCGCGCAGCAGGGTGTCGAAGCTGCCCTTGAGTTGCTGCGCCTGGTCGGTCAGGGTGTCCTTGGCCTGGGCGGCGGTATCGCTCAGCCGCTCGCCGGTCTGCGAGGCCTTGGCCGAGACGGTATCGCCCAGGCCGGTCACCTTGTCACGGACATCGTGACTGCCCCGGTTCAGTGAGTCGCGGGTATGGCCTGCGCTGCTGGTCACCGAATCCAGGGCGCCCGCCAGCTTGTCCTTCAGCGGACTGCCCGCCGTGGCCGGTGCCGGCGTGCGATTCTGCCCGAGTGCCAGCCACAGCAGGCCGACCGAGGTCAGCACCGCGGGCACCGGATTGGCCTTGAGGGTAGTGCCCAGGTTGTGGGCGAATTCGCCACTGTGGCCCTTGGTATAGGAGAGCGCCTGGTCGAACAGCTGGCCGGGCGACAGGCGGCTTTCCAGCGCGCCCACCAGGTCTTCGATGCGCTCGCGCTTCTGGTCGATCTCGCGCTCGAGTTCTTCGGGATTCTTGCGGGACTCCGCGTCGATCTGATCGGTGATGCTCATTGTGCGGCTCTCCGTACGGCGTCCTTGTCCTTCTGCAGGCTGTTGACGGTGCGGTCAGGCGTGAAGTGGGACGGCTCGAATTGCTTCTTGCCCGACTGCAGCATGATGAAGCCGATCACCATGACCACGGCGCCCACCAGCAGGGCGGCGGCCCAGGGCGTGAGGTACTGGGAGAGGAAATAGACCACGCCCATGAGCAGCACGATGAAGCCGGCCAGCAACACGATGGCGCCAGCTGCCACGCCGGCGACGCCGGCCTTGGTGGTGCGCAGGGATTCGCCCAGTTCGGCCTTGGCCAGGGCCAGTTCCTTGGTGAACAGCGCCGGGACTTCCTGGACCAGCTGCTTGACCAGGCCGACCACCGAGGTATCGCCCTCGCTGGGACGCGGAGTGGGATTCTCGTTGATCATGGCTGCTTGCCTCCGCTCAGGGTGGGTCGATCCAACTGGCTGGATGAGGTGCCGGTATTGAGGGTGCTGTCGCTACGGGCCGGATTGATCGCCGCGCCGCCGATGGGATCGCCGCTACGTGTGGTGGTCGGCGTATGGACGTCGGGTCCCTTGGGAATGGCGTTGGTGTGGATGACGTCGGCCCCGGCCGCCGGCTCCACCAATTCGTTTTCCGCCGCTACCGAGGGGGTGGTCAGCGTGGGCAGCTCGTCCGCACCGCTGTGCTGCGCGGTACTGCCGGTATCCGCCTGGCTGGACGCCTTGAGAAAGCGCGATAGGCCGAAGCCGATGGCGATGCTGCCGGTGAGGAAAAGCGCCGGATTGTCCCGCGCCAAGGTACCGGCCTGGTGCAGCAGCTGTTCGGCGCTCTTGCCGCGCAAATCCTCGGCCAGACCGGTCAGGCTCTGCGCCATGTCGCTGACATAGTGCGCCAGCCCCAGGGTGTTCTTGTCTTCGAGTTCGTCAGCGGCTGCCTGGGCACTCTGGGCGATGGCGCCGAGCTGGTCGGCGGCGGTGTCGCGATAGTGTTCATAGTGCGCGGCGCCTTCTTGCTTGGCGTCTTGCACCGTGTCCCGGGCGACCTCTTTCAAATCGTGCAGATGGGCCTCTGCCGCGGAACCGTCCTTGGTCTGCGAGGGATGTCCCTGGGCGGGATCAGTGGGCGTCGTCATACGCTTGTACCTGTGTGCAGAACCTTGTCGTGGCCGACAGAAAACTCTTGGCGACCGTTCGTGTGCCTTGCCTTTTAGGTGACCGAGGTGAGCGAGCGACGGTTCGGCAGCGGCATCGGTTTGTCGCTGGAACTGACAAACGGTTTTACCTACAGGGTTAGCTACAAGCGAGACGGCCAGGGAGCGGCGCAGCCTCTAGGACGGGCAATGAAACGCAATCGCAACGCTGGCGACCATTCGTCTTGGCCATGGTGGCGATATGGAAATTCGATGAACGTTTTTTCGCCCGGTGCGGTCGATTCCTACAGACGTTGACGTTCGCCGAGTGCGGACCTACCTCTTCAACTCACGTCAGAATGACAGGAGATCTCTCATGGCCGTTGCCAATGCCAAGCAAGAACTGAAGACCGTTTCCAGCGTCAAGCAGAAGGCCCATCAGGGCGAGGACGCCACCCTGCAAAACCAGCAGGCGGTAGGCGAAGCCCTGGCCGTGCTGCTGTCCGATGTCTTCGCGCTGTACATCAAGACCAAGAACTACCACTGGCACATGAAGGGCTCGCATTTCCGCGACTACCACCTGCTGCTGGAAGAACAAGCCACCCAGCTGTATGGCATCACCGACCTGATCGCCGAGCGCGCGCGCAAGATCGGCCAGCCCACCGTACGCTCCCTGGAGCAGATGGTGCAGCTCAAGCGCCTGGCCAGCAGCGACGCCACCGACCTGTCGGCCGACCAGATGCTGACCGAGCTGCATGACGACAACCAGTCGCTGGCCGCCTACATGCGCACCACCCACACCCTGACCGACGACGCCAACGACGTCTCCACCACCAGCCTGCTGGAAGAGTGGATCGACCAAGCCGAAGAGCGTGCCTGGTTCCTGGGTCAGACCGTC
Organism: Pseudomonas oryzihabitans; assembly: GCF_006384975.1. Classification (NCBI taxonomy): domain Bacteria; kingdom Pseudomonadati; phylum Pseudomonadota; class Gammaproteobacteria; order Pseudomonadales; family Pseudomonadaceae; genus Pseudomonas; species Pseudomonas oryzihabitans. The sequence continues at coordinate 3,325,015 of NZ_CP021645.1, read as the reverse complement.
GGTAAATAAGCCACGGTCGCTGCCTGAAAGCCCGTCTCCGGACGGGCTTTTTCATGGGCGCTCGCCAGGGGCCTGGGATTCGACTGGTATTGCCGCGGCGTGCAGCCGAATTCACGACGGAACACCGCGTGCAGGTACTGCGCCGAGGTGAAGCCGCAACGGCGGGCGACGTCCGCAAGGCTCGGCGCGCCTTCCTGCAGGGCCTGGGCCGCCGCGGCCAGTTTGAAGCCAAGGATCTCGTCGTGCAGGCTGCGGCCCAGCTCGCGGCGGAAGGAAGTCTCCAGCGCCGAACGGGAGATGCCCACGTAGCTGGCCACCTGGGCGGTCTTGATGCCCTGGCAGGCGTATTGGCGGATGAAATGCAGGGCGCGCATCACCTGCGGATGACGCACCGCCTGGTGCCGGCTGGACGCCTGGACATTGATGCCTTCCGGCGGGATCAGCACCCGCGGCGCGCCCAGCTCCACACCATGCAGCCGCTGGTGCAACAGCCGCGCTGCCTCGCGCCCTATGGCTTCGGTACCCTGGATCACCGAACTCAGGGGCACCCGGGTCAGGGTGCGGGCCAGGGGATCGTTGTCGATGCCGATCAACGCCACCTGTTCCGGCACCGAAATGCCGGCGGTGAGGCAGGCCTGCAAGAGTTGCCGCGCCCGGGCGTCGGTGACGGCGAGGATGCCCACCGGTTTGGGCAGGCCGTGCAGCCAGGCGATCAGCTGTTCCACGGCGGTGTCCCACAGCGGCGCGCTGGTCTCCAGCCCGCGATAGATCTCCACGGGCAGGCCGTCGCGGCGGAGCAGGGCGGCGAAGGCGGCCTCGCGTTCGCCGGCCCAGCGATTGGTGTCGGCGGCTGGAAGGCTGAAACAGGCGAAGCGGGTCAGCCCCGACTCGATCAGATGGTCATAGGCCAAGCGCACCAGGGCGGCATTGTCGGTGGCCACATAGGGAATGCCCGGCGGGTAGTTGGCCGCCTCCGCATAGGAGCCGCCCACCGCGATTACCGGCAGCGCGCTGTTGGCCAGGGCGTCGCTTACCGCAGGGTCGTCGAAGTCGGCGATGATGCCATCGCCCTGCCAGCGCTCGATGCCCTTGAGGCGGCAGAGGAAATCCTCTTCGAGAAACAGGTCCCAGCGTGCCCGGGTGCCGCTCAGGTAGTTGCCGATGCCCGCGAGGATGCCGCGGTCATAGATCTTGCTGCCGTTGAACAGCAGGGCGACACGATGAACGGGCGGCTGGCTGGGCATGGCGGGCTTCCGGCGGAACGCACGAAGAGAGATATCAGACTACGACCCTGGCCGGCACCGCTCAAGCGGCAAAATCGCACTCCGCTCTGGTGATTTTCACAATAGGCAGCCCAGGTGGCGGCGCTACCATCAGGGCAAGCCGGCACGCCGTGCCGGGTGCGAACGATAAGAACAAGGACAACGCGATGCCTTACTTCCCGAACGTCGACAAGGTCCGCTACGCCGGTCCCGACAGCGATTCCCCGTTCGCCTTCCGCCACTACGAAGCCGACCGCCTGGTGCTCGGCAAGCCGATGCGCGAACACCTGCGCATGGCCGTCTGCTACTGGCACACCTTCGTCTGGCCGGGTAGCGATGTCTTCGGCCAGGGCACCTTCCAGCGTCCCTGGCAGGCCGCCGGCGAGCCCCTCGATCAGGCGCGCGCCAAGGCCGCCGCCGCCTTCGAATTCTTCAGCAAGCTGGGCGTCGACTACTACTGCTTCCACGACACCGACGTCGCCCCCGAGGGTGCCAGCTTCGCCGAATACCGTGAGAACTTCGCCCGCCTGGTGGACGAGCTGGAGCACCACCAGAGCGAGACCGGCGTCAAGCTGCTGTGGGGTACCGCCAACTGCTTCAGCCACCCGCGCTACGCGGCCGGCGCCGCTACCAATCCCAATCCCGAGATCTTCGCCTGCGCTGCCACCCAGGTCTGCACGGCGATGAACGCCACCCACCGCCTGGGCGGCGAGAACTATGTGCTCTGGGGCGGTCGCGAAGGTTACGAGACGCTGCTCAACACCGACCTCAAGCGCGAGCGCGAACAACTGGGTCGCTTCATGCAACTGGTGGTGGAACACAAGCACCGCATCGGCTTCCAGGGCGACCTGCTGATCGAGCCCAAGCCCCAGGAGCCGACCAAGCACCAATACGACTACGACGTGGCCACCGTCTTCGGCTTTCTGCAGCAATTCGGGCTGGAGAAGGAGATCAAGGTCAACATCGAGGCCAACCACGCCACCCTGGCCGGCCACAGCTTCCAGCACGAGATCGCCAGCGCCGTGGCCCTGGGGGTGTTCGGCAGCATCGACGCCAACCGCGGCGATCCGCAGAACGGCTGGGACACCGACCAGTTCCCCAACAGCGTCGAGGAAATGACCCTGGCGATCTACGAGATCCTCAAGGGCGGCGGCTTCACCCGCGGCGGCTTCAACTTCGATGCCAAGGTGCGGCGCCAGAGCCTGGACGAGGTGGATCTGTTCCATGGCCACGTGGCCGCCATGGACACCCTGGCGTTGTCGCTGGAGCGCGCCGCGGCGCTGCTGCAGGACGACCCGCTGGGCAAGTTCAAGGCCGAGCGCTATGCCGGTTGGGACCAGGCCCTGGGCCAGCGCATCCTCGCGGGCCAACTGAACCTTGCGCAACTGGCCGAGCACACCTTCACCCAGGGGCTTGCGCCCCAGCCGGTGAGCGGTCGCCAGGAATTGCTCGAAGGCATCGTCAACCGCTACCTCTACCGTTGAGGCCATTGAGCGGGCCAGCACAAAAAAGCCGTTCTGGCCCGCTTGTACAACACTGCTGAATCGTTACACTCAGAGCCGTTTCACCGCTCCACAACAACAATAACGAAGGACGCAATCATGAACTTCAAGACCACCCTGCTCGCAGGTCTGCTCGCCCTCTGCACCACCGGTTTCGCCCAGGCCGACGCCCAGCATCCCAAGATCGGTTTCTCCATCGACGACCTGCGCCTGGAGCGCTGGGCCCGTGACCGCGACTATTTCGTCGCCGCCGCCGAGCAACTCGGTGCCAAGGTCTATGTGCAATCCGCCGATGCCAACGAGCAGCGCCAGCTGTCGCAGATCGAGAACCTGATCTCGCGCGGGGTGGACGCCATCGTCATCGTGCCCTTCAACGCCACGGTGCTGAACAACGTGGTGGCCGAGGCCAAGAAGGCCGGGGTCAAGGTGATCTCCTACGACCGCCTGATCCTCAACGCCGACATCGACGCCTATATCTCCTTCGATAACGAGAAGGTCGGCGAGATGCAGGCGGGTGGCGTGCTCAAGGCCCAGCCCAAGGGCAATTACTTCCTGCTCGGCGGCGCCCCCACCGACAACAACGCCAAGATCCTCCGCCAGGGCCAGATGAAGGTCCTGCAGCCGGCCATCGACAAGGGCGACGTCAAGATCGTTGGCCAGCAGTGGGTGAAGGAGTGGAACCCGACCGAGGCCCTGGCCATCGTCGAGAACGCTCTGACCGCCAACGACAACAAGATCGACGGCATCGTCGCCTCCAACGACGCCACCGCGGGCGGCGCCATCCAGGCCCTGGCCGCGCAGAAGCTGGCCGGCAAGGTCGCCGTGTCCGGCCAGGACGCCGACCTCGCCGCCATCAAGCGGGTGATCGCCGGCACCCAGACCATGACCGTCTACAAGCCGCTCAAGCTGATCGCCTCCGAGGCGGCCAAGCTGTCGGTGCAACTGGTGCGCGGCGAGAAGCCGGGCTTCAATTCCACCTACGACAACGGCACCAAGAAGGTCGACACCGTGCTGCTCACGCCGACCGAGCTGACCAAGGACAACGTCGAGTTGCTGGTCAAGGACGGCTTCTACACCCAGGCCCAGATCGACGGCAAATAACCACTGGTCACCGGCTGGCCGCCTGACGCCTCGCGTCGGGCGGCTTCTGGGCGAGGAGCGGCCATGGCCGACTATCTGTTGGAAATGCACGGCATCGCCAAGAGCTTCGGCGGGGTGCGGGCGTTGGACGGCATCGATCTCAAGGTGCGTCCGGGCGAATGCGTAGGGCTGTGCGGCGAGAACGGCGCCGGCAAGTCCACCCTGATGAAGGTGCTCTCGGCGGTCTATCCCCACGGTACCTGGGAAGGCGAGATCCGCTGGGACGGGCGGCCCCTGGAAGCCCATTCCATCGCCGAGTCCGAGGCGGCCGGCATCGTCATCATCCACCAGGAACTGACTCTGGTACCCGATCTTTCCGTGGCCGAGAACATCTTCATGGGCCACGAGCCGCGCCGTTTCGGCGGCCGGCTGGACTACCCCACCATGCTGCAGCGCTCGGCCGAGCTGATGCGTCGGCTCAAGGTGCCGGACATGAACGTGGCTCTGCCGGTATCCCAATACGGTGGCGGCCTGCAGCAACTGGTGGAGATCGCCAAGGCGCTGAACAAGAACGCCCGGCTGTTGATCCTCGACGAACCGACCTCGGCGCTCACCACCTCCGAGATCGCCGTGCTGCTGGACATCATCCGCGACCTCAAGGCGCAAGGGGTGGCCTGCGTCTACATCTCGCACAAGCTCGACGAGGTGGCGGCCATCTGCGACACCATCACGGTGATCCGCGATGGCAAGCACATCGCCACCACGCCGATGGCCGAGATGGACATCGACCGTATCATCACTCAGATGGTCGGCCGCGCCATGACCAACCTCTATCCGCAGATCCCCCACGAGATCGGCGAGGTGATCTTCGAGGCGCGCCACTTCACCTGCCTGGACGTCGACAACCCCCAGCGCAAGAGAGTCGATGACGTCTCCTTCGCCGTGCGCGCCGGCGAGATCCTCGGCATCGCCGGATTGGTGGGCGCCGGGCGCACCGAGCTGGTCTCGGCCATCTTCGGCGCCTACGACGGCCGCTACGAGGGCGAGGTCTGGCTCAACGGCCAGCGCATCGACACCCGCACGCCGCTGAGGTCCATTCGCGCCGGTCTCTGCCTGGTGCCGGAGGATCGCAAGCGGCAGGGCATCATTCCCGACCTCGGCGTGGGCTCGAACATCACCCTCACGGTGCTGGATAGATTCGCCCACCTGAGCCGCATCGACGGCGAGGCGGAACTGTCCTGCATCGACACCGAGATCGCCCGGCTGCAACTCAAGACCAGCAGCCCCTTCCTGCCCATCACCGGTCTCTCCGGGGGTAACCAGCAGAAGGCGGTGCTCTCCAAGATGCTGCTGGCGCGGCCCAAGGTGCTGATCCTCGACGAGCCCACCCGGGGCGTCGACGTCGGTGCCAAGTACGAGATCTATCGCCTGATCGGCCTGCTGGCTGCCGAGGGTGTGGCCATCGTCATGGTCTCCTCGGAGCTGGCCGAGGTGCTCGGCGTCTCCGACCGGGTGCTGGTGCTCGGCGAAGGCCGGCTGCGCGGCGATTTCCCCAACGAGAACCTGACCCAGGAGCGCGTACTGGCCGCCGCCCTGGGCACCACCGAACGGGCGGTCGCCCAAGCCCGGGAGCACTTCTGATGCACGCCGTGAAACAGCTGTTCACTCGTTACAAGATGCTCGCCCTGCTGATCGCCGTGGCCCTGATCTGGCTGTTCTTCAGCTGGCAGACCGAGGGCGGTTTCGTCACCCCGCGCAACCTCTCCAACCTGCTGCGGCAGATGTCCATCACCGGCATCCTCGCCTGCGGCATGGTGCTGGTGATCATCGCCGGCGAGATCGACCTCTCGGTCGGCTCGCAGCTGGGCCTGCTCGGCGGTGTGGCCGCGATACTCGACGTCACCTACCACGTGCCCCTGCCGATCACCCTACTGGCGGTGGCCGCCGGTGGGCTGCTGATCGGCCTGATCAACGGCTACCTGAGTGCCTATCGGGGGATACCGTCCTTTATCGTCGGTCTCGGCGGCATGCTGGCCTTTCGCGGCGTGCTGCTCGGACTCACCGGCGGCGTCACCGTCGCCCCGGTGTCGCCGGAACTGGTCTACCTCGGCCAGGGCTATCTGCCGCCGGCCGTGGGCAGCGCCCTGGGCGTGCTGCTGTTCGGCCTGGCCATCGTCCTCACCTGGCGCCAGCGCAGCAAGCGCAAGGCCCTGGACCTCGCCCTGGCGCCGCTGTGGCGCGACGTGCTGCGGGTGGCGGTGATCGGGGTGGTGCTGGCCGCGTTCATCCAGACCCTCAACCGCTACGATGGCATCCCGGTGCCGGTGCTGATCCTGCTGGTGCTGCTGGGGGTGTTCAGCTACATCACCAGCCAGACGGTGTTCGGCCGGCGTATCTATGCGGTGGGCAGCAACCTGGAAGCCACCCGGCTGTCGGGCATCAACGTCCAGGCGATCAAGCTGGGCATCTTCGGCCTCATGGGCGTGATGTGCGCCCTGGCCGGCCTGGTCAACACCGCCCGCCTGGCCGCCGGCTCGCCCTCGGCCGGCACCATGGGCGAACTGGACGCCATCGCCGCCTGCTTCATCGGCGGCACCTCCATGCGCGGCGGCTCCGGCACCGTCTACGGCGCCCTGCTCGGCGCCCTGGTGATCGCCAGCCTGGATAACGGCATGTCCATGCTCGATGTGGACAGCTACTGGCAGATGATCGTCAAGGGCGGCATCCTGGTCCTGGCCGTCTGGGTAGACGTCAGTACCCGGACGGGGCGGCGCTGATCGGACTTATCCACCGCGCCTGACCGCCCCCTCTCCCTTTGGGAGAGGGCAGGGGTGAGGGAGCCTGGTTAGCAGCGGCAATCGCGGCCATGGGCCGCTCCTACTGGCACAGATGCCATTGTAGGAGCGGCCCATGGCCGCGATACGCGATCAAGACAGTTGCTTCTACAATGTCCCGTAGGAGCGGCCGCATCGGCGGACCGCCATGGCCGCGATCAGACCCTGTCCCTAGAAAACCACCGCGTTTCCCAACCCCTTCGCCAAAGCGCCCTCAGATATCGAACCGCTGCACCCGTGGGCCGCGTTGGCGTAGGTCGGCGAGACTTTCGCTACTCAGGGCGCCTGCTGCTCGATCCAGGTCGCGTTGCAGATCCTTGATCACCGTGGCCAGAGAGGTCTTGCATTCGAGGCTGCACAAGGGGATGGCCTTGGTCACCGTGATCGCACGGGCGGTATCGGTGATGGTGAACAACAGGGTCCGGTCGGCGCGTCGGGGAACGGCCAGGCAGGAATGTGGGCTGAAGGCGGTGATCAGCTCATCGATGGCATGTTCCATGGGCAAGTCATCCTTGTCATGACCTTGAAAGGTCCGAGTCAGACGCCTTCGCGGCCCGGAAGGTTCAGTACGAATTGGCTATAAGGTCGCGATTCCTTTCTATAGATGGGGGAAGCCCGTCGCGATCTCGCTTGGAGCCAGAGGGAGGGTCTGTGCGGATGCCCACTCCGTTGGCTGTCGCTGGCTTTTCCACCCCCGCATCACTCGGCCTGCTGTGGATAAAGCCAATCCACCGCCCATCCATCCTCTGCCTTTGACGCCCGTAGCCGGCTGCGGCAGAGTGCGCGCCCTTTTGTGGTGCGGAGTCGGTGATGAATGCGGTGGTGGTAGCGGTGGGGCTCATGCTGGTGCTGAGTCTGTCCCGGGTACATGTGGTGGTGGCGATGATCGCCGGTGCGGTCGCTGGCGGGTTGGTGGGCGGGCTCGGGCTGGAGGGCACCCTGCTGGCCTTCAACGCCGGCCTGGGTAACGGCGCCAAGGTGGCGCTTTCCTATGCGCTGCTGGGCGCCTTCGCCGTGGCCATCAGCCAGTCGGGGCTGGCCCATATGCTGGCCGACCGGGCGCTGGCGCTGATGGAGCGGCAGGCCGCCCAGGATGGCCGTTCGTTGCGCTGGGCCCTGCTCGGGTTGCTCTTGGCGGTGTCCATCGCCTCGCAAAACATCCTGCCCATCCACATCGCCTTCATCCCGCTGCTGGTGCCGCCGCTGCTCTATGTGCTGACGCGCCTGGAGCTGGATCGACGGCGGCTGTCCTGCGTCATGACCTTCGGCCTGATCGCCCCCTACATGTTCCTGCCGGTGGGCTTCGGCAGCCTCTACCTGCACGACATCCTCTTGGCCAGCGTCTCGCGTGCCGGGGTGGACGTGAGCGGGGTGGACCCCAGCCGCGCCATGTTCCTGCCCGCCCTGGGCATGGTGGTCGGGCTGCTGTTGGCGGTGTTCGTCAGCTATCGCCGGCCACGCCGCTATGACCTGAGCCTGGTGGCGCGCACCGAGCGCGCCGACCGGCCCTACAATGGCCGCACCCTGGCGGTGGCGCTGATCGCCGTGGTCGCCGCCTTCGGCGTGCAGCTCTGGCTGGATTCCATGATCCTCGGCGCCCTGGTCGGCTTCGTGGTCTTCACCGCCACCGGAGTGGTGCGCTGGCGCGAGGCGGACGACCTGTTCAGCGAGGGCGCGAAGATGATGGCGGTGATCGGCTTCATCATGCTCACCGCTGGTGGCTTCGCCGAGGTGCTCACCGCCACCGGCCAGATCAAGGACCTGGCGGCCAGCGCCGCGGGCTTGATCGGCGACAACCGCGCCCTGGGCGCACTGCTGCTGCTGCTGCTGCTGGGCATGCTGGTGACCCTGGGCATCGGCTCGTCCTTCTCCAGCGTACCCATCCTCGCCGCCATCCTCGGCCCGCTGTGCCTGCACCTGGGCTTCTCGCCCCTGGCCATCGTCTGCCTGATCGGCACCGCCGGCGCCCTGGGCGATTCCGGCTCGCCGGCCTCGGATTCCACCCTCGGCCCCACCTCCGGGCTCAACGTGGACGGCCAACACAGCCATATCTGGGACACCGTGGTGCCGTCCTTCCTGCACTTCAGCCTGCCGATGCTGGTGTTCGGCTGGGCGGCGGTGCTGTGGCTATGAGCGTGGCTGGTGCTTGCGCAGGCCGGGGGCGTAGTCACCGAGGATATAGATGGCGCCGTCACGCACTTCCAGGGGCACGGCGGTCAGGCGCTGGCCTTCGCAAGGACCTTTGACGCAGTGCCCGTCGACGATGTCGAACAGCGCCCCGTGGGCGCCGCAGAGGATGAGGCTGTGGTCGGCATTGAGGAACTCGTCCTTTTTCCAGGCCATGCGGGCGAATTCGTAGTGCGGACAGGCATTGCGCCAGGCGAAGACGCGATCCTCCAGGCGGACCAGGAACAGGGTGTCCCGTCCCTCGCCGAGCGGATCGAAACCTCGCGAGCGGCGTTCCGGTAGCTCGTCGAGCCGGCACAGTGGCTCGACGATGGGGCGCGGAACGATGTTCATCGTCGCCTCAGGCGGGCTTGCCGTTGGGATACCACTTTTCGACCGCCTCGAAGAGGAACAGCTGCGAGGTCTCCGGGCTGGCCGCGGCACTGCGCGGTTGCCAGTCGGCATCGTGCTTGTCCATGTCGGCGTCGTATTCCACGTGCACGCCCAGGGGCGAGTTGAAGTACCAGAACCAGTTCGAGCCGAAGTTGTGCCGGCCCGGCCCCCAGAAGGTCTCGTAGCCCTTGCTCTGCAGGCGGTGCCCGGCCAGCATCAATTCGGTGGGGCCCTTCATATGGAAGGCCAGGTGCTCCAGGCCCTGCATGAAGGGTGGGGTCTGGATCATGAACAGGCAGTGGTGGTCATCGTTGGCCTGAGGGCGCATGAAGGGGCCGACGTCGAGGAACCTGTCGGTCACCACGAAGCCCAGGCGCTGGTAGAAAGCTTCCATCTTGCGGTAGTCCGGGACGAAATAGACGATATGCGACAGGGTGTGCGGTTGCGCCGCCACGCTGCCGTCGCTGCCCAGTTCGTTGGCCGGGCGCGCGCTGGCCGCTCCGGGGGTATTGACCCGCTCGGGCGCAAGGTCCAGCGGCCGGCGGTGGGTGACCCGAAAGGCGATCTCGAAACCCAGGTCGTCGCGGCATTCCAGGGTGCCGTCTTCCCGGCGGACTAGCGGCCGGTCGCGCCCCAGTTCGTCGGCGATCTCGTCCACCGCGGCCTGATCGGCGCAGCCCCAGATGGTCTGGCGTAACTGGCTGGTGGTGGGTAACGGCGGGGGCAGGGCGGGATCGTCGGCCGGGCGCAGGGTGATGGCCGTGCCGTCGAGCGCCTCGAAGCGGTAACCGCCGTCGGCGAGCGCCACCTCGTCGAGTCCGAAGTCCCGCAGGAAGGTGCGGCTGGCCGCCAGGTCCGTTACCCCGAATACCATGTCGTCCGGGCCGATGATGCGCATTGTCGAGTCCTCGCAAGAATTCAGTCGTGCCGCCTTGGGCGGTCTGTAGCGAGGCTAGGCATTGGCTGCGTTTTGCGAAAACAGAAGTTGTTGATGCGTCGTATTGACCGGATAGATACTCGGGCCGCACGGGCGCCACAGCGGATGAGCGCCGGACCTCAACAAGAACAATGAGCCTGGGGAAGGACAAGATGCGTTTCGGTCGCTTGGATCTGAATCTGCTGGTGGCCCTGGATCGGCTGCTGACCTATCGCTCGGTGACCCAGGCCAGCGACGAGATGCACCTGACCCAGTCGGCCATGTCGTCGGCGTTGCGCCGGCTGCGCGACTACTTCGACGATCCGCTGCTGGTGCAGGTCGGCCGGCAGATGCAGCTGACGCCGAAGGCGGAGTCGTTGCGCCAGCCGCTGCGGGAGATCCTGGTGCGCATCGAGTCGGCGATCACCAGCGACCTGGACTTCGATCCCCAGACTTCCAAGCGCGAATTCCGCATCGTGCTCTCCGACTACACCCTGCAGGTGCTGGCGCCGCGGGTGCTGGCCGAGGCCGCACGGCAGCAGGCCAGCGTGAGATTCAAGTGGCTGGCGCAGGTGCGCGATCCGGGGGCGGTGATCGATCGGGGCGACGCCGACCTGATCATCGCGCCGGACATCCTGCTGTCGGCCGAGCATCCCAGCGAGGCCCTCTATAGCGACGACTTCGTCGCCCTGGCCTGGGCCCAGGGGCGTTATGGCCAGGCGCCGCTGACGCTGGAGCGCTATCTGGAGGCCAGGCATATGGTCACCATCCCCCAGGTGGGCACGAGTAGCGTGATCGTCACAGGCCTGGCCAAGCGCGGCTTGCGGCTGGAGGTGGACGTGGAGTGCTTCAGCTTCTCGGCCCTGGCGCCTTTGCTGGTCGGCACCGACCGAATCGCCACCGTCCACGGTGCCCTGGCCGACCAGGCACTGCGCTGGCTACCCCTGGTGCTCCACCCGCTACCGTTCGACCCGCCGCGGATCGTCGAGCACGTGCAGTGGCATGCCCAGTTGGGGCAGGACCCGGCGCTGCGCTGGTTGCGCGGACTGTTGAGCATGGCGGCCAGCGCGCTGCACCGGGAGCGGCCAGGTATCGATGCCGTCAATGCGAGGGATGCATGAAAAGCGTTTCCGGGCGGCGGGGCCTCCTCGCTTAAGGTGAGGCGAACGTCGCTGCGGCCGGCTGCTGCCTCGGTCCTGCCGCGGCATCCGTCGGCTGCCTGGAGGAGACACCGTGGCCCTGTTCAATTTCTTTCCCAATTACGTCTGGAATCTGACCGTCGCCATCGCCCTGGAAAGTGGAGCGAAGATCGGTGAGGTGATGGACATGTGCCAACCCTTGCTGGAACGCGCTGAGGGTGGCGAAGACGTCGGCACCGTGCAGTTCCTCGAAGCCTGGGTGGCCGGTGCCGACAAGCTGGCGGCCCTGGCCGACGAGGACCTGGCGCGCGGCGCCGGTTTTTCCGCCGCCGACAAGCTGCACCGGGCGGCGCTCTACTACCTGCTCGCCGAGCGCATGCAGGGCCAGGGACATGCCGGGCGCGAGGCGACCTACGCCAAGGGCAAGGCCGCCTTCCTCAGCGCCATCGACCATGGCGGCGAGAATTGCCAGCGCATCGAATTCCCCTACCGGGACGGCAAGCTGTCGGGCTATTTCACCCGCGCCGAAGGCGTGACGGGGCCGGCGCCCTGCGTGCTCTATCTCAACGGCCTGGACAGCTGCAAGGAGATGCTCTACTGGTCGCATCTACCGCGGGAACTGGCGCGCCGGGGCATCTCGACGCTTTGCCTGGATCAGCCAGGGACCGGCGAGAGCCTGCGCCTGGAGGGCTTCCATGCCGATCCGCAATCGGAGAACTGGGGCACGCCGGCCTTCGACTACCTGGCCGGGCGTCCCGACGTCGATCCCGCGCGGATCGGCATCACCGGCATCTCCCTGGGCGGCTACTACGCCCCGCGCATCTGCGCCAACGAGCCGCGCTTCGCCGCTGGCGCCTGCTGGGGCGCCAACCACGACTGGGGCGAGGTGCAGCATCGCCGGCTGCGCCGCGAGGGCGAGAATCCCGTGCCGCACTACTGGAAGCACGTGCACTGGGTGTTCGGCGCCCATGACCAAGAGAGCTTCTTCGCCAAGGCCGACCGGATGTGTCTGGACGGCGAGATGGAAAAGATCCGTGTGCCCTTCCTGGTCACCCATGGCGAGAAGGATCGCCAGATCGGCCTGGAGTACGCCCATAAGGCCTACGAGGGGCTGGTGAACTCACCACGGCGGGAACTGAAGATCTTCACCGAGCGCGAAGGTGGCGTGGAGCACGTGGGTGCCGACAACATGGCCTTCGGTCTGCACTACATCGCCGACTGGTTCGCCGACACGCTCGACGGCCGCCTCGCCCCGCGCTGAATCTCAAGCGCCGCCCCTCTGGCGGCGTTTCCTGCCATGCGTTTTCCCCGACAGGCTGGCGCTATCCTCGCCAGCCTGTTCGCTTTGGCGTCCGTGGCCGAACGTTCTTTCTTCCCTACCCGCTACGTCAGCACCTGACGGCCTCGCAAGTGGGCCTCGCTGATCTCTCCTGCGCTCATCGTCCCCTCTCCCGCTGGGAGCGGACACCGTAGGAGCGGCCCATGGCCGCGATCAGCTAGGTCCCGGTCCCACGCCGGACCGGAGCTAGAACCGGCGGATAGACGAAAACGGCCGCCTCCGAAGGCGCGGCCGTAGCAGGGTAGCGCAGGGGTCTCAGAGCCGTAGCGTGGAAAACGGCGCAGCCTTTTCCACTGTGGATTGCGTGGCGAGAGGCGCCCTCACCCCAGCCATCTCCCAAGGGGAGAGGGAGCCATCCGAGCAGGCGGCCATCTGCATCGGCCCCGGCAAGATCGTGAAGTGGGCCTTGCTGATCTCTCCTGTGCTCATCGTCCCTATCCAACGCTGTCTCAGCGTTGCACGAGAAACAGGTGCAGCGCTACGCAAAGTCGCGCTGTATCGTCCCCTCTCCCGCTGGGGTGGGCCGGGAGAGAACACCGTAGGAGCGGCCCATGGCCGCGATCAGCGCAGTCCCGGTCCCACGCTGGACCGGGGCTAGAACCGGTGGACAAACGAAAACGGCCGCCCTGCGAAGGGCGGCCGTAGCGGGGTAGTGCAGGGGAATCAGGATTCCTGAGGCGCGCCAGCACCAGTGAGCGGCAGCGGCTGGGCGCGGGCCAGCAGGAAAGCCAGCAGCGCCAGGCCGCCGAGCAGTGAGGTCGCCAGGCTCAGGGCGCCGAAGCCGAAGTGTTCGCCTAGCAGGCCGCCGACGACGGGACCGCAGGCAGCCCCGGCCATGAGCATGGCCGGGGTGGCGGCCACCGCCCGGCGGCTCGGGTCGAGGCGGGCGAGCAAGGCGAAGACGAAGGTATGGGTGGCGGTCTGCGCCCCGGTATAGCAGGCGGCGGCCACCGCCCAGGGCAGATAGCTGGAGACGTTGGTGATCACCGCGGCCAGCAGCATCTGGATGGGCGGGCCGCAGAGGATCGCCCGCTCGGCGCTGACCCGGCGCTCCAGGAACAAGGCCAGGGGTACGATCACCATCAGGTTGACCAACCCCAGCGCCATCAGCACGCCATTGATCTGGCCGCTACCGAAGCCGCGGGTCCGGCCGATGATGTCGAAATAACCGAATACCATGGCGTTGTTGACGGTCATCAGGCAGATACCGGCGATCACCAGCCAGACCTTGCGGCTCAGTCGCAGATCTTTGCCTGCCAGCGGTTCGTGCTCGACCTGCCCGAGTTTGGGATAGGTCGCCAGCAGCGCTAGCGCGGTCACGACCATGATCACCGCCAGCGCCTGGAACAGGGTCTGACCGCCATGGCGTTCGATCAGCAGCGGCAGCCCGGCGAGCAGCAGGATGGCGGCGATGCCCAGGGCCAGACCGGCGAAGGCGAAGGTGCGATGCGGTCGGGCGCTATGGCCCATGGCGCCGTGGGTCATGCTCAGGCCGCAACCCACGCCCAGGCCGGCCAGCAGGTGCAGGATCAGCAACGCCTGGTAGGCGTCGTAGCGCGAGGCGGCGGCGAAGCCCAGTGCGGCGATCGCGAAGCCCAGGGTAGCAAGGGCCCGGCGCGGTAGCCGGTCGAAGCGGGCAGCCACCGTCACGCTGGCCAGCACCATGGCCAGCAGGAACAGGGTGACCAGTTGCCCGGCGCCCTGGGGCGTGAAGTGATAGTGCCCCACCAGGGTACCGATCCAGACCGGCAGCACGACCAGATCGAGCATGCCGGCACAATGGGCGAGCAGCAGGGCGGCCAGCGCCGTCCGCTTGATGACGATAGCGTTCATGGATTTCTCCTGGGCAGCGGTGCACCGGGCTGGTCTGAAAAGGGCTCGCGTTCGGCGACCGTGTAGACCAGCCCTGGGCTCCGGGGAAATGCGTTAGACGGGTTCGGCCAGGGCCAGCATGGAGTGACGCATCAACTCCGCATGTTCCTGGCGGTCACCGCGGGTGCGCTCGATCTCGCAGAGGCGGGCCGAGTTGGTGACGATCATCCGGCAGCGCTCCCAGCGGCGCGCCTCGAAGGCGGCCAGGGCGGCCGTTATGTCCGGCGTTCGGGCCAGTTCGTCGGCCAGCACCACGGCGTCTTCCAAAGCGGCACAGGCGCCGGCGGCCAGGTGCGGGGTGGTCGAGTGCACCGCATCGCCGATCAGCACTACCCGGCCGCGATTCCAGGGGCGTGGCAACAGCAGCTGATAGAGCGGGCGATAGAGGATCTGACTTTGTGCGTTCAGGCCAGCGGCGATGAGCTGCAGGGTCGGGGAGGGAAAGCGCTGCAACAACGCCCGGAAATACGCGAGGAAGGTCTGCGGATCGAGATGTTCGGTGGTGCCGCGGGCTTCGGTGAGGAACACATAGCCCTGGGTAGCGGAGACGCGATTGATGCCGACCTTGAGTTCGCCGTCGCTCCACATGCCGGGACGCTCCAGTGCCTGCGGCCAGTCCACCAGGGCGCGCCAGACGCCCTGGCCGACGTAGGCCGGCGCGGGGGCATCGGCGAAGGCCTGGGCGCGGACGCTGGAGTGAATGCCATCGGCGCCCACCACCAGGTCGTACTCGGCGCTGCTGCCATCGCCGAAGCGCACCCGTACCCCGGCGGGCTGTTGCTCGAGGCCGGTGAAGCCGTAACCCAGGCGTACCGGGATGCCAGCCCGGCGTACGTGCTCGCGCAGCAGTTCGGCGAGCCGCGGGCGCATGATGCCGGCACTGCCGTAGCCGGTGTCACCCACCACCGGCGTCGGCAGGGTGACCAGCACCCGGTCGCTGGTTGGTTCAAGGATGTCGAAGCCATTGCTCAGGCCGCCTTCGCGAGCGAAGGCCTCATAGATGCCCAGGCGCTGGAAAACCCTCAGGGTCGCCCCGTGCAGGCTGATCCCGGCACCGTCGGTACGCCAGTTGGGATCCTGTTCGAGGAGTTCCACCTGGGCGCCGAACTTGTCCAGTTCCAGGGCGGCGGCCATGCCGGCGAAGCCGCCGCCGATGACCAGTATGCGCGATGCGTTCATGACAGCTTTCCTTTCAGGGCGAGCGTTTCAGAAGACAAAGGACAGGGCGACGACCAGGGTGCTGAGGTCGCGCTTGTTGTCCAGGCCGTCGCGGCGGGTGTAGTCGATGTCCAGACGTTGGCCGAATTTGCTCAGGCCTAGGCCGATGCCCGAGACCAAGGCCGTGGGGTCGCTCAGGTAGCGGTCGAGGTCGTTGACGTACTCGTGCTCGACTCCCAGGGTGAAGCGTGGTGTCACCTGTAGATCGGGCGAGAAGGCGGCTTTCTTCTCCAGGACCACCTTGCTGAAGACCAAGCCGTAGTCTTCGGTGCTGCCGACGGCGCCGCCGATGCGGGTACCCTGGTTGGTGGTGGCCTCGGCGATGAAGTCGCGCTGGAAGGTAGCGCCCAACACCGGGTGCAGCACCCAGTTGGCTGGCATCCAGCTGGCGTTGCGGCTGTCCCAGGTGCCCACCAGCTGGCTTTCCAGATAGAGATGGTCGTCGCTCTGGCCACTGTAGTGGACCGGGATGCTCACGCCCGGGGCGATGTTCTGGGTCAGGGAGAATTTCGATTCGCCCTTGGTGTACTCGGCGCGGGCGAAGGCCGCCAGCGGTCCGGCGAAATCCTGGGCGACCATGGCTTGCAGGCCCCAGCCCCGGTAGCCGGTGCTGGCGTGACTGCCCAGAGGATCGCGGTTGAACAGGTTGTCGAAGTCGTACGTCGTGTAGGTCAGGCCCACGCCATAGATACGGTCGGGGGTGGGCGCATGGAGGAACTGCAGCGCGGCGCGCTTGATGGTGCCGTCGTTTTCCAGGGCCGCCGAATGGTCGGCGTAGGCCTTGGTTCCGGTGATGGCCACCCGCACGAAGTTGGCGCCACTGCTGGCCGGCAGCTCGTGGGTCAGGGTCAGAGGTGCGATGTACAACTGGTCGTCGTCGCGAAAGCGCGGCAGCGGTTTGCCGGGCGACTGGTTATCGCCGTACTGGGTGTTGTTGCGCGACTCGCCGATCCGCGCCTGGTGCAGGCCGAAGTACTCGTCGCTGAGCATGGGCACCAGGACACCGGCGTCGATCAGGGTCTTCATGGTGATCATGCCGGGCGTGGGGACGAAACCGCCGGTGGGCGGGGTATTGGTAGCGTCTGCCGCAACAGCGCAATACAGCGGACTCATGGCCCAGGCCAGAGCCAGAGTGGGAAGGCTGGCTTTCACATCGGTTCTCCGTTGTTCTTATTTTTGCCGACGCCGACTGCAATTCCTGGCGTCGGGTGGGGTCGCCGCGACGGGGCCAGTATTCGAACAATCCCTTGTGCCTTGGAAGTTCAAGGTATGGATGCCAGCTATCGACGGCATCAATGGGTGGCGCATCGATTCGCTGGATGCCAGGCATCGCGAAAACTTGTTGGTCAAGGCCAGCCTTCCTGGCGACATCATCCAACTCGCGCAAACGTTCAGGCATAACGACAACTAGGAGAATCCATGCGCCAGATCATCGACTTGTCCGTCGCCTTGCAGGCCGGTATCGCTTCCGATCCCCCTGGCATGCGGCCCAGCATCCGCTACCTCGATCATCTGGAGGGCGCGCGGGAGCTGGAGCAGGCCTTCGGCATCCCGCCGGACAAGCTGCTGGAGGGGCAGGGCGGCGCGGTCGAATTCCTCGAGACCACCACCCATGCCGGCACCCACATGGATGCGCCCTGGCACTACCACCCCACCATGAACAACGGCGAGCGGGCCATCACCATCGACGAGGTACCGCTGGAATGGTGTTTCGGTCGCGGTGTGAAGCTGGACTTCCGCGCCTTGGCCGATGGCCATCGCGTCTCGGCGGCCGAGGTGGAGGCGGAGCTCGACCGTATCGGTCACGTCTTGCAGCCCGGTGATATCGTCCTGGTCAACACCCGCGCCGGCAGCCGCTACGGCCATGACGATTACGTCTCGGCCGGCTGTGGCATGGGTCGCGAGGCCACCCTCTGGCTGACCTCCCGCGGCGTGCGGCTGGTGGGCACCGATGGCTGGAGCTGGGACCCGCCGCTGGGCGCGGTGATGGCCGGGATCCGTGAACATGGCGAATGGTCGCGCTTCTGGGAGGGCCACAAGGCCGGTGCCGAGACCTGCTACTGCCACATGGAAAAGCTCGGCAACCTGGAGCGGCTGCCCGCCACCGGCTTCGACGTCATCGCCCTGCCGGTCAAGGTGGCCCGAGGTTCCGCCGGCTGGTGTCGCCCAGTGGCCCTGCTCGACGAGGAGCACCCCGCATGAGATTCGTCAGCGCCGCCAACGGCCAGCCCGATGGCCGTCTCCACCTGGTCAGTCGTGACCATCGCCGGGCCGTCCCGGCGGCGGCCGCCACCACTCTGCAGGCTGCCCTCGACGACTGGCGCCGGCTGGCGCCGGATCTGCAGCGCGAGGCCACGGCCCTGGAACAGGGAGCGGTCGCCGGGGAAGTGCCCTTGGCGCAATTGCAGCTGTTGGCGCCGCTACCACGTGCCTGGCAGTGGCTCGACGCCAGTGCCTTCCCCAGTCACGGCGAATTGATGCATAAGGCCTTCGGCTTCGCCGCCACCCATCCGGAAGGCAAGCCGCTGATGTACCAGGGCGTCTCCGATCGCTTCCTGGGGCCGGACGAGCCGGTGCCCTTTGGCGATCTCCGTGACGATATCGACTTCGAAGGCGAGTTCGGCGTGATCTGTGACGCCATTCCCCAGGGCGCGGACGCCGCCCGTTGCCGGGGGCACATCCGCCTGCTGGTGCAGATCAACGACTGGTCGTTGCGCCGCTTGGGGCCGCTGGAGATGAAGAGCGGCTTTGGCATGCTGCAATGCAAGCCGCGCTGCTCCATGGCGCCGGTGGCGGTCACCCCGGACGAGCTGGGCGAGCGCTGGCAGCAGTGCCGTATCGACCTGCCGCTGGAAATCCACCTCAACGGCGAAGTCTTCGGCCGGGCACGTGGCGGAGCCATGGCCTATGGCTTCGACGAATTGCTCGCCCATGCCGCCTATTCGCGCGACCTGGTTGCCGGCACGGTGCTCGGTTCGGGCACCGTGGCCAACGCCGAGTGGCGCGAGGTCGGCAGCTCTTGCCTGTCCGAGCGTCGCAGCATCGAGGTGATCGAGCATGGCCGTCCGCTCACCCCTTATCTCGCTTTCGGTGACCGGGTACACATGGAGGCACGGGATGCCGACGGAGCCCCACTGTTTGGCGCGCTCGACCAGGAGGTGGTCGCGCTGGACGGCTAGCGCTGAGCGCTCGGCGCAAAAGCCGCTGAGGGTCGGTCCAAGCCGGGAGTCCCCGAGGAACCCCGCGCCATGCCGACCCCAAGCCTGCTGATCGACCCCCTCACCGCCACCGACCTGCCCGCCGCCACCGAGGTGGTCCGCCTGGCCTTCGCCACCTGGATGGGCGCCGCCGAGCCGGGGGAGTTCTGGAACGACCGGGACTATGTGCGCAGTCGCTTCGCCGCGCCCCATACCGCCTGGTTCAAGGCGCAGGACGGTGAACGGCTGGTCGGCGTGGTCTGCGTGACCCGCTGGGGTCGCCACGGCATCCTCGGACCTCTGGCGGTGCATCCGGACTACTGGGACGCCAAGGTGGCCAAGGCGCTGATGGGCGCCGCGGTGGCGCAACTCGATGCCTGGCAACTGATTCATGCCGGCCTGTTCACCTTTCCCGATAGCCCGCGCCATCTGGGGCTCTACCAGGGCTTCGGCTTTTGGCCACGCACCTTGACGGCAGTGATGGCGCGCCCCGTGCAGCCGCACGCGCTACCACCCGCCCATAGATTTTCGCTGGCTGTCGAGCCTGCCGCGCTCCTGGCGGCCTGCGCGGAGCTGGGCCAGGCCAACGCCCCCGGGCTCGACGTCTCCGCCGAGATGGCGGCGGTACAGGAGCAACAACTGGGCGAGAGTCTGGTGCTGCAGGATGCAGAGGGCCGCGCGGAAGGCTTCGCCATTTGCCATTTCGGCCCACGCAGTGAGGCGGGGGCCGGGGTGTGCTATGTGAAATGCGCGGCTGTCCGGCCGGGTCCGGGCGTCGAAGACCGCTTCGCTCGTCTGATCGCCGCCTGCGATGGCCTGGCGCGGCAGCAGGGCCAGCAGCGGCTGCTGGCCGGGGTCAACACCGCACGCCTGGGTGCCTACCAATGGCTGCTGGCCGCCGGCTTTCGTAGCGAGATCCTGGGCATCACCCTGCACCGCGGCGATGCCCACTACGACCGGCCCGAGGTCTGGCTGCTGGACGACTGGCGCTGATCGCACGCCCCTCCTGCGATCGAAAAAAGCTCTAGATCGCACTCAAGAGCGAAGCGGCCGGGCCGATACACTGTACTCGCTCGTGCGCAGTCCTTGCCGCGGCTAACCCTTTCCGAGGATTCCATCATGGCGTTGCTCAAGCATTACTCGATCATGCGTGCGCTGACGGTATTGGCCGAGGCCACCGAGCAGGCCACACCGCTTTCCAATACCGGCGCCTACCAGGGGACCGCCGCGCTGGCGCGCCTGGCCAACGGTATCCAGGGATTGCTGGCGCAGCAGCACGAATTGGAGCAGCAGGTGCAGGCCTTGAGCCAGGACAACGCGGCCCTGACCGCCCGGGTAGCCGACAGCGAAGCCCTCGCCAAGCGCTTGGGGACCCGCTTCGAACTGGTCAGCCAAGGCTCCAGCGAGGGCCTGTGGGACATGGAGGTGGTGGCCGGCGATCCGGTCAATCCGCGCAATGCCTTCTGGTGGTCGGATCAGTTCCGCGCCATGCTGGGCTTTCGCGATGAACGTGATTTCCCTAACGAACTCGGCAGCTGGGCGAAGCGCCTGCATCCCGAAGACAGCGCCTATGTGCTGGATGCCTTCGCCGCCCACATGAAGGATCGCAGCGGCCAGACGCCCTACGACGTGCAATACCGCATCGCCCTGAAATCCGGCGAGTACCGCTGGGTGAGGGCCACCGGTGCCACCCTGCGGGACGAACGCGGCGTTCCGTTGCGGGTCGCCGGCTCGCTGCGCGACATCCACGAACAGCGCCTGCGCGACCAGGAACTCGATGTCACCCTGACCCGATTCGAGCTGGCGCGGGAGATGCTCAACGATGGCCTCTGGGACATGGCAATAAGCTACGAGGATCCGCAAAAGCCCACGAAGTCCTACTGGTGGTCCCCACAGTTCCGGCGCCTGCTCGGCTATGAAACCCGCGAAGAATTCCCCGATGTGCGAGACAGTTGGGATTCGCGCATCTATCCAGAAGATCGCGAGCGCGTCCTTGAGGCCTTTCGTGAGCATACCAACGACCGCACCGGTCGTACCGGCTTGGACATCACCTATCGCCTGGTGCTGAAGAACAACGAGGTGCGCTGGTTCCGCGCCCGTGGCCAGACCAAGCGCGCTCCTGACGGCACTCCGCTACGGGTAGTGGGAGCCCTGGCTGATGTCCATGCCACCCATGAGCAGGACGCCTTGCGCGAGGCCCAGGAAGCCCAGCACCGTACCATGGAAGACAACCTGCACAAGGTCACCGAGATCGTCGGCTCCATCCAGGGCATCGCCGCCCAGACCAACCTGTTGGCGCTCAACGCGGCCATCGAGGCGGCCCGGGCTGGTGAAGCCGGGCGGGGTTTCGCCGTGGTGGCGGACGAAGTACGCAAACTGGCGACCCGCACCTCCGAGGCGACGCAGCGGGCGGCCGACATGATCCGCAAATAGCGGGCCGTGGCGTCAGGCGTTGTCCGCGGTCGCTTTCTTGCGCGAGCGACTGCGTGGCTTGGGCGCCGGTGGGGCGACGCTGCTCTGGATGCCGCCGACCTGGGTCAGGTTGTCGTCGGGTTGGTCTTCCAGTTCGCGGTTGGCGCGAAACCAGTGGTCGAAATCCTGGCCGTGCGGGCGGCCTTCGCGCTCCCAGATTTCATAGGCGCGTTGGCGGATACGTTCTTCGAGACTCATGGTGAGTGACTCCAGGCAAAGGGCAGGGGGAACAGGCGGTAGAGCCGTTCCTACCCTGACTAGGCTGGCGGCGTCGGCAAAAGTTTCTCCGTGCGCAGCGTGCGCCAAGCCATGGCTGCCGCTTAATGGGCTCTGGCTGGCTGCTTCTGGCCGGGTGACCGTTCGTCGGTAGCGGCCTAGCCGTGCCAGGCGCGTCGATAGGCACCAGGCGCCACGCCGTAGGCCTGCTTGAACTGGCGACTGAGGTGGCTCTGGTCAGCGAAGCCCAGTTGCAAGGCCACTTCCAGTGGTGCCCAACCGGCGCGCAGCAGCCCTTGGGCGCGGGTGAGGCGTTGCTGCTTGAGCCAGGCATGGGGCGGCAGACCGGTCGCGCGGCGGAACACCCGCAGGAAATGAAAGGGCGACAGCCCCACCGCCTGGGCCAGTTCTTCGAGACTCGGCGGTTGCTGCAAGCGCTGGCTGAGCAACTCCCGGGCGCGCTGCACCGCCAGGGGTTCACGTCCCGGCTCCGGTAGCGCGCCGAGGCGCGCATGGCGACCGAACAATAGGAGCAGGGCCTCGCGCCAGGCGGTCTGTTGCTCCAAGGCCTCGGCGCCCTGGTCGGCCAGGCGATGTAGATGGCCGAAGGCGGCGCTGACCTGGGAGTCCTGCAGCACGCTGGTGGCGAAGGCCGGGGTGGCCTTTAGCGGGCGCCCCAGCTCGGCGAAGACCGGCGCCAGTTGCGCCAGCGTCGGATAGAAGCCGCGGTATTGCCAGCCTTCCGCCACTGCCG
Source organism: Pseudomonas oryzihabitans (assembly GCF_006384975.1). Classification (NCBI taxonomy): domain Bacteria; kingdom Pseudomonadati; phylum Pseudomonadota; class Gammaproteobacteria; order Pseudomonadales; family Pseudomonadaceae; genus Pseudomonas; species Pseudomonas oryzihabitans. The sequence goes on along the minus strand of NZ_CP021645.1, from coordinate 3,302,655 downwards.
TGGCGCCGGTGTGCAATTCGTCTGGATTGATCAACACCATGCTGCCCGCGGCCGCCAGGTGCTCGGCGCCACGATGGCGAAAGCGCTGGGCGCCACGCTCGATCACGGTGAAGACGTAGCCCTCGTGCACATGGGGCGCGAAGCGCTGCCGCCGATACTGGGCGTGCAGCAATTCGACCCCGCCCAGTCCGCGGGCGGACCAGAGGCGGGCGTTTTCTTGTCGTTCTTTCATCACGTTCTCGCATGGGCCTGACTCCACCTTAGCGCGCTACAACAGCCAGCGCAGCAGATAGAACACCCCCATGCTCAGGACCACCGTGGTCAGCACCCGCCGCGTCCAGAGCATCAGCCCCACGGCCGCCAGGCCGGCCAGCAGGTAAGGGTTGAGCAGGGTGGCGGTCAGGGAGGCGTCGCCCGAGATCAGGATGGGCCCGCAGATGGCGGTGAGCATCCCCGGCACAGCGAATTCCAGGAAGGTGCGCAGGTTGCGTCCCAGGCGCAACGGCAGGCGCGGTTCGAGGAAGACATAGCGATTGAAGAATACCAAGGCGGCCATGCCGAGCAGGGTGGCGATGATCATGCCCCGGACTCCCGCAGCCGGCGCACGACGAAGCCCACGCTCATCCCGGCCAGCCCGCCCAGTACCAGGGCGCCCTGCCACTGCAGCTGATGCAGCCAGACCGAGACCAGCAAGGCGGTGAGCACGCAGGCGACGGTGGCCAGGTCGCGCACCAGCGGCACCACCAGGGCGATGAAGGTGGCGGCGATGGAAAAGTCCAGGCCCAGGGCGCCCAGGTTCGGCAGCACCCGCCCCAGCAGCAGGCCGGCGAGGGTGAACAGATTCCACAACAGATAGAAGCTCAGGCCCATGCCCAGGGCGCGCCAGCGATCGAAGCTGGCCGGTTGCTCGGCATGGTTCAGGGCGAAGAATTCATCGGTGAGCAGGAAGCCGAAGCCCAGCCGCCAGGGTAGCGGCTGAGGCGCCAGCACCCGTCTCATGTGCAGGCCATAGAGCAGGTGCTGGGAGGTCAGCAGCAGGGTGGTCAGCAGGATGGCGGCGAGGCCCGCACCCGCCTTGAGCATGCCCAGGGCCACCAGCTGGGCCGCACCGGCGAACACCAGTAGGGAAAAGGCCTGGCCTTCCAGGACGCTGAGCCCGGTCTCGATGGCCAGAGCGCCGACCAGCAGGCCCCAGGGCGCGCAGGCCAGCGACAGCGGCAGGATCTGCCAGGCGCCCTGAGCAAAGGCGCGGCGGCGGGAAGGGGGCATCGGCAGGGCTCCAGCGGGCAAGGGATGCCCAGGATGCCGCGCCTATCCCTGGCTCGTCTTGAACATTCTTGCGCCCTCAGCCTTCCAGCAGCGCGAACAGCTCCAGATACTGCTTGGTCAACTTGTGGCTCGGGTCCAGGTGGATCAGCGGACGATGCTGCTGGTGCGATTCGCGCATCTTCACCGAGGCCATCAACGGCGCTGCCAGTACCGGCAGGTCGCGCGCCTGGAGTTCTTCGATCAGCTGGCGCGGGGTGCTGGCCTGGGCGTGGTATTGGTTGATGACGATGCCCTCGACCGTGAGGTGCTCGTTGTAGTCCTCGCGGATCTCCTCCAACTCCTCGATCAGGTCGTACAGCGCCTGCTGGGCGAAGACATCGCAGTCGAAGGGGATCAGGCAGCGGTCGGCGGCGATCAGCGCCGAGATACTGTAGAAGTTCAGCGCCGGCGGGGTGTCCAGGTAGATGCGGTCGTAGTCTTCGCCGAGTTTTTCCAGGTACTTGGCCAGCTTCTGGATCTTGTACTTGGCTTCCAGCTTGAACTGCAGCTCGGTCAGCTCGCCGGAGGCGGCGATCAGGTCGAGATTGGGCCAGGCGGTGGCGTGGATATTGGCCTGGGCCTTCTTGCCGCCACTCAGGGTCTGCTTGAAGAAGTCGGCGATACCGTGGGGCAGGTCGTCGCCCACCTGGCCGGTGAGGTACTGGCTGGAATTGGCCTGGGGGTCCAGATCCACCAGCAGGGTGCGGTAGCCCTCGTGGGCGCTGATGGCCGCCAGATTGCAGGCGATGCTGGACTTGCCGACGCCGCCCTTCTTGTTGAAGACCACGCGGCGCAGGGCATGACCGGACGGAGAGCTGTGTGCGTTCATTGAGTCGTCTCGACAGAGATGGAAAGCCAGAGGCGCAAGGCCTGATCGACCGTTTCGCTTATACCGAAATGCCACGGTCGGACGATGACGAATTTATGGCCATTGCATGACAGCCGTATGACGAGCCTAGCGCAGCGGTGGAACCTTGGCGTCTGCCGGGCCTTCGAACTCGGCAAGCCCCTGCCGAGAATCCGCCATGACCGCCCTCCGGTTCCCCGCTCTGTTGCTGCTCGCCTGCGCCCCGCTGGTCCAGGCCGCCAATGACACCCGTTCCCCGGTGCCGACCCCAGGCGCCCCCGCCCAGCCCGATACCCGCGTCCTCGAAGCCGGTGCCGATCTGCTGCAGCGCAAGCCGCCCATCGCCGCCCTCAACACCTACCTGGACGGCTTCCACTTCTACAACGGCCACCCCAAGAGCCAGATGGAAGCCCATCACTATTGCAGCGTGCTGGGCGAGGAAATGTTCCAGTGCGTGATCTACGACGGCAACGTCGCCGAGGCCAAGCTGATGGGCGTCGAGTACATCATCAGCGAGCGGCTGTTCAAGACCCTGCCCGAAGCCGAGAAGGCGCTGTGGCATAGCCATGTGCACGAGGTGAAATCCGGTCAGCTGATCGCGCCCGGCGTGCCCCAGGTGGCCGAGCACCGCCTGATGGACAAGCTGGTGCACACCTACGGCAAGACCTGGCATACCTGGCACACCGACCAAGACCTGGAACTGCCGCTCGGCGTCCCCCAGTTGATGATGGGTTTCACCGCCGACGGCCAGCTCGATCCCACGTTGCTCGCCGAGCGCGATCGCCGCCTGGGCGTCGCCACCACCGAGACCAAGGCCGCCCGCGCCGACCTGCCGACGCCCGCGGTCGGCCCCGGGGCCGATGGGTGGCAGCAGGGCAAGGTGATCCAGCTGCAGGACCCCACCGGCCAGCTGCATGACCATGACAGCGAGCACAACGAAGAAGGTGTCAACGCCAGTTCGAACAAGCCGTGAGGCGGATAGCCATTCACGCCAGCTTGATCGCCACCGCCCCGGCGACGATGGCCAGGCCGGCGCAGACTCGCCCCAGCGGCAAGGATTCACGCAACCAGACCACCCCGATCAGCAGGGCGAACAGCACGCTGGTCTCGCGCAGCGCCGAGACCAGGCCGATGGGCGCTCGGGTGGTGGCGACGATCACCAGGGTATAGGCCAGCATCGACATCACCCCGCCTGCCAGGCCCGCGCGCCAGTGCGGGCCCAGGCCGACGAAGGCCTGGGTACCGCGGGTCAGGCGCAGCACCAGGGCGGCCACCACCCCGTTCACGGCGAACAGCCAGAGGGCATAGGCCACGGCATCGCCGCTGGCGCGGGCGCCGAGGGCGTCGGCCAGGGTATAGCTGGCGATGAAGGCACCGGTGGTGAAGGCGCAAACCAGCAGCGCGAGACTCGGCGGTGTACCGCGGCGGGCGCCGAGCAGCGCCATGAGCGCAAGGCCGGTCACCAGCAGGCCGAGGCCGAGCAGCGCCGGCGGGGAAAGGGCTTCGCCCAGGGCGAGGAAGGCCACCCCACTGACCAGCAGCGGCGCGCTGCCACGGGACAGGGGATAGACCTGGCCCAGGTCGCCATAGCGATAGGCGCGGGCGAGAAAGGCGTTGTAGCCGATGTGCAGCAGGGCGGAGAGGGCGATCCAGGGCCAGGCGGCGGCCGGCGGCAGGGCGACGAAAGGCAGCGCCAGCAGCGCCACGATACCGGCGCCGATCTGAATCAGGCTGGCGGTGAGAAAGCGGTCGAGACCGATCTTGAGCAGGGCGTTCCAGCCGGCGTGCAGCAGGGCGGCGAGCAGTACCAGGGCGAACAGGGGCGTAGTCACTTGGCCTCCGGCCAGGCGGGTCCACTAGTCTAGCCCAAGCCACCTTCCGCGACTGCGCCCTTGGCGCCGGGACATTGCAAGCCGCACACTAGCGCGGTATTCCGCTACCCCGCCAGGATGGCTGCCCATGACCGCCACTGCCCCTATTCCACCGGAATCGCTCCCGGCGCCCGCGACGCCCCGCCATGGCGCGGTCGGCCTGGCCCTGGTCGCCGGGCTGTCGCTGCTGGCGGGCATGACCGATGCCATCGGTTTTCTCGCCACCGGCGATTTCGCCTCCTTCATGAGCGGCAACACCACCCGCCTGGCCACCGACGTGGCCGCCGGTCGGTGGTCCACCGCCGCGCACCTGGCCGCGGCCATCGGCGTCTTCGTGCTGGGCAACGCCGGGGGCGTACTGCTGCAACGCCTGACCCGCCAGCGCGCCTGCGTACTGCTCGGGCTGCTGGCCCTGCTGCTGGCCGTGGCGGCCAGCCTGCCGGACGCCCGTCTGGCCTTCTTGGCCGGGGTGTTCGCCATGGGCATGGTCAACGTGGTGGTGGAGCAGGTCTATGGCCTGCCCATTGGCCTCACCTATGTCACCGGTGCCCTGTCGCGTTTCGGGCGCGGCCTGGGCCGCTGGCTGCTGGGCGAGCGCCGCCGCGGCTGGGGGATACAACTGGTGCCCTGGCTGGGGATGCTGCTCGGTGGGGTGCTGGGCGCCCTGCTGGAGGCGCGCCTGGGGCTGGCGGCCTGGTACGCCAGCGCCGGCTGCGCGGCCATCCTCGCGGTGATCTTCCGGCTGATACCGCGTTCCTGGCAGCTGGGGTATCTGGCCTCATGAGCGCGTCGGTATCCGCCCTCGGCGTCGTCGCCCGCGATCCTGAACTGGGCCAGACCAAGATCCGCCTGGCCTTCGTCCTGCCGGTCTCGGTCTATGTCATCGGCGCTTGGGCCTGGGGGCTGTTCGATACGGGCGTCCTCTTGGCCAACCTGGCGTGCTACGCGCTGTTCACGCTGCTGGCCTTGGCGCTCTTCTTCGAAGTGCGCCGGCGACCGGGAGTGAAACCCTGGCGCCGCCTGCTGGCCATGAGTCTGGACTTCAGCGCCATCACCTTTTCCTCCATCACCAGCGGCGAGGCCCTGCTGCCGCTGTTCGGCGTGCTGCTCTGGGTCACGGTCGGCAATGGCCTGCGCTACGGCCGTGGCTATCTGCTCTTGGCCACCCTGCTGTCGCTGACCGCCATGGGTGCCACCATCGCGGGGATGCCCTTCTTGCAGCGCTATCCCACGGTGACGCTGATGATGCTGGTGACCGCGCTGCTGGTGCCCGGCTATGTGTATTTCCTGCTGACGCGTATCCAGCAGTCGCTGGGCGAAGCCGAGGCCGCCAACCAGGCCAAGGCGCGCTTCCTGGCGCAGGCCAGCCATGACCTGCGCCAGCCGATCCATTCCATCGGCCTGTTCACCGCCTGCCTGCGCGATGGCCAACTGAGCGCGGACCAGGGCCGGCTGGTCGATAACATCGACCGCTCCCTGCTCGGCGTGGAACAGCTGTTCCGCTCCCTGCTGGACATCTACACCCTCGATCAGAAGCAGATCAAACCCCGGCGCACGGTGGTCGACGTGGATACGCTGGTGGACGATCTGGTCCGCCAGAATGCCGAGGCCGCGCGCTGGGCCGGGGTGGAGATCCGCTGGCGACGCTGTGGACTACAGGTCTACAGCGATCCGGCGCTGCTGCTCACCTCGCTGCAGAATCTCCTGTCCAATGCCCTCAAGTATGCGCCCGGGCGCCCGGTGCTGATCGCCGCTCGCCGCCGCTCGGGCCGGCTGGCCCTGGCGGTGTACGATCAGGGCCCCGGCATCGCCGCCGAACACCTGCCGCACCTCTGCGAGGAATTCTATCGGGTACGGGAAGCGCGGGATCGTGACATCGAGGGCGTCGGCCTGGGGCTGTCCATCGTGCAGCGCATCGCCAGGCTGCTCGAACTGCGGTTGAGCATCCAGTCTCGACCGGAGCGGGGTACCGTGGTCATCCTGCAGGATCTGCCCCTGGCCACCGTCGCGCCCGAGCTACGGGTGCGGCCGCCGAGCGGACCGCGGCAACTGCTCACCGGCTGGCGCGTGCTGCTGATCGAAGACGACGCCAACGTACTGCTCGCCACCGCGACCCTGCTGCGCAGTTGGGGCTGCGAGGTCACCACCGCCACCAGCATTCCCTGCGGTGCCGTGGCCTGCGACCTGGTGATCACCGATTTCGATCTCGACCGCAGCGCGTCGGGCGCCGATTGCATCGCCTATCTCAACCGGCTGCAGGGGCGGCGTATCCCGGCCATCGTGATGACCGGGCACGACATCCCGCACGTACAGCAGACCTTGGGCGACCCCGAGATTCCCGTGCTGGCCAAGCCGGTACGGCCAGCGGAGTTGCGCGCCCTGCTGCTGGCGTCTCGCGTCGCCGCTAACTGAGCGGGCGGCGCACCCCGAGGCCGGCCTGGGCGCCAAAGGCCGCGGCGGCCACCCGGGTCCCCACGCCCAGGGTACGCAGCAACGCAGAGACGTGGATACGGACAGTGAAGGGCGAGATGGCCAGACTCCGGGCGATCTCCTTGTTGCTCAGTCCCTGGGTAATCAAGCCGAGCACCTCCAACTGACGCGGTGTCAGCGCCTGCAATGGGTGATCGGACAGCGTGGCCGTCGCGGCCAGGGTCGCGCTCGCGTAGCGCACCACCGGCTGACCGGCGAGGATGGCGGTAATGGCCTCGGCGATGGCGGTAGGCGGCAGGGCCTTGCCGATGAAGCCATCCACGCCAGCGGCCATGATGTGCTCGATCACCGTCGGGTCTTCGAGCATGGAGATCACGATCAGGGTGCTGCGGTTGAATTCCTGGCGTAGCGCGCGCAACGAGAAGCTCAGGTCCTGGCCGGGGTAGAGCAGGTCCAGCAGCAAGGCGGTCGGCGGCCCGTCCTGGCGTGCCAGCTCCAACACCTGTTGCAGGCTTTCGGCCTGCTCTACCCGTGCCTGAGGTTGCAGCTGGCACAGGATGCGCGCCAGGCCTTCGCGAAAGAGAGGGTGGTCGTCGGCGACGATGAAGCGTTCCATCGGTAACTATCCCGGGGCCGCGTCAGCGGGTGGCGAATCCGCCTGGCGGTCCAAAGCCTTTAGTCTAGCGCAGCGCCCCCAGGGGCGGCCATTGGTAATACTGTTTGTTTCCGGCCGCCAGATATCAGCCGGCCTGGGAAGCTTCCCGCACACCGCTGGCGGTGTCCGCCGGATGACGTCTGAAGGGTCCCAATTGCCGGCGCATCAGCCACTCGAAGGCACCGGCGAGCAGCACCGCCGCGCAGGCCAGGCCCAGCGCCAGGCCCCACCAGACGCCATGCGGGCCGAGGCCCGCCTGCACGCCCAGCAGCCAGGTGCTGCCGGCGCCGATCAGGCAGTAGCAGAGCAAGCCACCATAGAAGCCCAGGCGCGCCTGGTGGATACCGCGCAAGGCGCCCTGGGCGATGCACTGGGTGCCGTCGAAGATGACGAACAGTGCGGCGATCAGTACCAGCTGGCGTGCCAGCTCCGCCACCGGGCTGTGGGCGTCCGCCAGGAACAGCCCCACGAACCAGCCGGGAAAGCACCAGAACAGCACGGCGATGCCCAACATCACCACGGCGCCCCCGCCGATGGCCAGGCGCCCTACCAGCAATACCTCGCGCGGCCGGCCCGCGCCCTGGTGCTGGCCAATGCGGATGCTGGTGGCATAGGAGAGCCCGGCCGGCAGCATGAACACCAGGTACACCAGTTGGTAGGCGATCTGGTTGGCTGCCAGCGCCGTGGTGCTCAGCGTCCCCATGCACAGCGCCGCCGACAGGAACAGACAGGCTTCCACCGCATAGGTACCGCTGATCGCCAGGCCCTGGCCAAGGGTATCGGCCAGCGCACGGCGATCCGGCCGGCGCAGGTAGCGGGCGAGGCGGTAGGGGGCGTAGGCCGGATGCCGAGTGATGTACAGTGCCAGGCACAGCGCCGCGCCATTCATCACCACCGCGGTCACCGTGCCGATGCCCGGCAGTCCTGGCTGTGGCAGCCCGCCCCAACCGTGCAGCAGGGCCAGGTTGAGCAGCGCATTGAGCGCGGCCGCGCCGAGCACGATGGTCAATACCGGGCCGGGGCGCTCCAGGGCGCTGGTGAAGCCACGCAGGGTCATGAACAGCAGATGGCCGGGCAGGGCGAAGGCCAGGCAGCGCAGGAAGACCGCTGCCGCCTGGCGACTCTCCTCCGGCTGGCCGGCCAGCGCCAGCAGCGGCTCGATGTTCCACAGCAGGCAGCCGGCCAGCAGCGCCAGGGCCAGGGCGATCCAGATCCCCGCTGCCGTCACCGCCGCCACGCCCTCGGTGTCTCCTGCCCCGCGGCGCAGCGCCGCCAGATTGGCTACCGCAGTGATCACCCCGATGCAGATCACCGAGACGAAGGAATACACCGACGCCCCCAGCCCACCCCCGGCCAGCGCTGCCGGCCCCAGGCGCCCCATCATCAGGGTGTCGGTGAACACCATGGCCACATAGGCCAACTGGGCACCGATCAGCGGCAGGGCCAGGCGCAACAGGGCGAGCAATTCATGGCGCGGCGAAGACATGGCGATCTCGAGGAAAGGGGCGACAGACGACAAGAACTCATTGTTCGACCACAGCGCGCGCTCCACAATCGGAAAATAGCCATGCCACCCATGAGTCAGAGTCATGCCCGAGCATGCTTCGCGCTTGCCGCCGCTCTATGCCCTGCGCGCCTTCGAGGCCGCGGCCCGTCACGGCTCCTTCACCCGCGCCGCCCAGGAGCTGTCGTTGACCCAGAGCGCGGTGAGTCGCCACGTGCGGACCCTGGAAGAGACCTTCGGCTGTCGGCTGTTCGAGCGTGCCGGTCGCCACCTGGTCCTGACCGAACCCGGCAAGCTGCTGCTGCCGGGCCTGAGCGAAGGCTTCGAGGCCCTGGCGCGCGCCTGCGGCAATCTCGCCGTGGAAGAGGGCACCCTGCGCCTGAAGGCGCCCACCACCCTGTCGCTGCGCTGGCTGCTGACGCGGCTGGCGCGCTTCCGGCAGGCCAGTCCGCAGCTGGATATCCAACTCACCAGCGTCTGGATGACCAGTGACCGGGTCGATTTCGTCCATGAGCCCTTCGATTGCGCCGTACTGCTGGGCGACGGTCTCTTTCCGGCAGACTGGGAGGTGGTGCCGCTGTTCGAGGAATGGCTGGTGCCGGTCTGTTCGCCAGCGGCGGCCCGTAGCGGGGTATGGGACGTGGCCCGGCTGCAACGGGAAGAGCTGCTGCATCCCACCTTCGACCGTCGCGACTGGCGGCGCTGGTTGCAAGCCATGGGGCTGACCCAGGCGGTGCCGGTGACCGGCGGCCAGGTATTCGACACCCTCGAACTGGGCATGGCCGCCGCCGCGCGCGGCTACGGCGTTTCCATCGGCGATCTGGTCATGCTCGCCGAAGACGTGGCGGCCGGTCTGATCGCGTTGCCCTGGCCCGATGCCGTGGCCAGTGGCGCGGGTTACTACCTGGTCTGGCCGCGCGCGCGCCGCGGGCAGGCACGCTTTCGCCAACTGGCGGATTTTCTCCAGCGGGAAGTCGCGAGCCAGACACTGCCGAGCGTGTTTCGCCATAAATAAGGCGCCAGACAATCGTCATTTCCTTTAGTTCGTCGCCCTCCAGCCGATAAACTACCGTTGAGTCTTTGAAAAGGCCGTCGTAGAGCGGTTTCTAGGCAAATAGCCCTCGTCATCCATTTTTCTGCCCTAAAGGGACATAAACACCCAGGAGCACCCTATGGTCATTTCCCCCCGTCGTACCAGTATCGCGCGACAACTTGCGCTCGCCCTGAGCCTGGTACTGGTGATCGTCATCGCGGGCAGCTGCCTATTCGCCCTGCACGCTTTGAGCGTGTCCATCGAAGGCACCCAGCGCAAGCACCTGAGCAGTGAGGCCCAGTTGCTCGCCGATCAGCAGAGCACCTTCCTCGCCACCCTGAAGGTCAGCACCCAGCGCCTCGCCAATCTGTTCGAGCGGCGTTTCGATAGCGGCCTGAGCCTTTCCGGCGAGCGTCTGCCGCTGGTCGGAAGTACCGCGCCCGCGCTGCTGTTCGATGGTAAGGCGCTGAACAATGACTTCACCCTGGTCGATGACTTCACCCGGCTGACCGGCGGTGTCGCCACCATCTTCGTCCGTGATGGCGACGACTTCACCCGAATCACCACCTCCCTCAAGAAGCAGGACGGCGCCCGCGCCATAGGTACCCAGCTCGATCGCAAGCATCCGGCCTATGCCGGCCTCTTGCAGGGTCAGGGCTATGTCGGTCGTGCCCAGCTGTTCGGGCGCTCCTACATGACCCAGTACACCCCGGTGCGCGACGGCGCCGGTAAGGTCATCGCCGTGCTCTTCGTCGGTTTCGACTACACCGATGCCCAGGCCCAGCAACTGGCCCAACTGAACAAGCTGCGCATCGGCGAAACCGGCTCCCTGGCCTTGCTCGACGAGCAAGGCCACTGGCTGGTACCGCCGGCCAATGCCAAGCACAGCGACCAGCTACTCGCCGAACTCAAGGCCAAGCCGCGGCAACACGAATTCAACTGGAGTGACGGCAACGAGGACTTCCTCAGCGTCAGCGCCCCGGTCGAAGGCGAAGGCTGGACCGTGGTCGCCACCCTGCCCAAGGCGGAACTGGTGGCTCCCGTGCATGCCGTCGGCCTGCGCCTGGCCATCGGCAGCCTGATCGCCCTGCTGCTGGCCGTGGCCGCCTCGGTACTGCTGCTGCGGCGCAAACTCAGCCCGCTGGCCCAGTTGGTGGAACGCGCCCAGGCCCTCGGTCGTGGTCAACTGAGCGTGCGCGTCGAGGCACGTAGCCACGACGAGATCGGCGAACTCGCCCACAGCTTCAACCAGATGGCCGACGCCCTGGCGTCCACCGTCGAACAGGTGCGCGGCTCCTCGCGCGCGGTCACCGAGCGTTCCCAGCAACTGAGCCAGCTCTCCGAGGAAACCCTGCGCCGCTCCGCCGAGCAGTCCAGCCAGATCGACAGCATGGCCAGCGCCGTGGAGGAATTCAGCGCCACCGCCCAGAACATCGCCGACGGCATGCAGCGCACCGAGCGCCTGGTGCAGGAAAACGCCCAGCAGACCCGTACCGGTACCCAGGCCATGCAAGGGGCCTCGGGCGCCCTGGAGCAGATCGCCGACTCGCTCTCCAGCACGGCCGAACTGATCAAGGGCCTGGACGACCGCTCCCAGCAGATCGGCGGCATCATTGGCGTCATCAGCGGGATCGCCGAGCAGACCAACCTGCTGGCGCTCAACGCGGCCATCGAAGCCGCTCGCGCCGGCGAGCAGGGCCGCGGCTTCGCCGTGGTCGCCGACGAGGTCCGTCAATTGGCCGGTCGTACCAGCGCCGCCACCCGCGAGATCTCGCAGATGATCGGTGCGGTACAGGACGAAACCCAGCGCGCCATGGGTGCCATCGACGAAGGCAACCGTCTCATGGAGCAAGGGCTGGCGCGCAACGCCGATGTCGCCCAGGCCCTGCGCAGCATCGACCTGCAGGTCGCCGAGGCGGTCGACCAGTTCTCCGGCATTGCCCAGGCCACCGCCGAGCAGAGCACCACGGCCACTGCCCTGAGCCGCAACATCCAGGCCATCGCCGTGGACAACGCCGCCCAGCGCGATGCCGCCGAGGGCCTGGCCGGCACCGCCGGCGAACTCCGCCACCTGGCCGAAGAGCTGAGCGCCGAGGTCGGTCGCTTCAGCTAAGGCCGCTCTGGCCGGTCATGACCGGTGTGGCGATTGCGAAGGGAGGCCCAGACCTAATGCCAGTCAGTTAAGAGTTCGGCCTTGACGCCTGACTGGCGGCGCACAGAATCCGGTGCTTGATTCCAAGCACCGGATTTTTTATGCGTATTGCTCAAGCCCTGGAAATGACTCGCGAGTTGTCTTCGACCACGACGACACTCGAGGCCTTGGGTGAGCTGCTCGATCCCGACCTGATCAAGACCGCGCTGGAAACAGCCGGGGTGGCTACCCTACGCAAACGTCGGCTGCCGCTGGAGTCCATGCTCTGGTGCGTCATCGGCCTGGCCCTGTTTCGTCGCCTGTCGGCCTGGGATGTGGTCAATCAGTTGGACATCATGTTGCCCGGCTAGAAGCCCTTGGTAGCCCCCAGTGCCGTGGTGCAAGGCCGCCAGCGACTGGGAGTCAACGCTGTCCGTTAGGTCTTCCAACTGACCCAACAGCGCTGGCACGAGACAGCCGGACATCCGGGCTGGCAGGGACTGCGCTTGCTCGGGGTTGACGGCGTGGTCTGGCGTACACCGGATACGCTCGACAATCGTGCGCGCTACGGCTCGGCGACCAATCAGCAGGGTGAAACCGGCTTTCCCCAGGTCCGCATGGTGTGTCAGATGGAGCTGACCAGCCATCTACTGGTGAGTAGCGCCTTCGACGCTTACGCAAGCAATGAGATGAAGCTGGCCGAGCGATTGATCGAAAGCACGCCCGACCATTCACTGACCCTGTTCGACAAGGGCTTCTACTCGTTAGGCCTGCTACATCGCTGGCAGCGAATGGGCCACGAACGGCACTGGCTGTTACCGCTGCGCAAAGGCGCCCAGTACGAGGTAGTCCGTGCATGGGGCAAACAGGATGCCCTGGTCAGCCTTCGAACCTCGCCACAGGCCCGCCGACAATGGCCCGATCTGCCGGACACCCTACAGGCGCGACTGCTGAGTAAGACCATCAAGGGCAAGCAGTACCAGATACTCACCTCCATGACGGACCCTAGGCGTTTCGTCTGCGACGAGATCGTCGATCTCTACAGCCACCGCTGGGAAATCGAGCTGGGCTACCGAGAGATCAAGCAAGGCCTGCTCGATGGCCGCTACACGCTACGCAGCAAAACACCGGACATGGTGGAGCAGGAGCTTTGGGGGCTGCTCCTGGGATACAACCTGCTGCGTTATCAGATGGTGCAGATGAGTCGCCAGTGCCCGGGTGTTTATCCCTGCGAGATGAGCTTCTCCGCGTGCAGCTGGGCCATCCTGAAATTCCTGCTGAGCCTTTCGCTGAACAGTCCTGGCAACATCCCACGCTATCTCGCCGACCTGCATGCTTTGGCACCGCACTTCGTGCTGCCGCATAGGCGCGATTACCGTGCCTATCCGCGGGTCATCAAGCCCAAGCCTTCGAAATATCCGACCAGAAAGAAAAATGCCAGTCAGGCTTAACTGACTGGCATTAGGCTCAGGCCTCCCTTTTTTATTCTTTAGCCACATGCCGCTTGCCCGCGTCCAATCCTCTGACTACTGTATGCAAATACAGTTTAGAAGGAGAGTTGAAATGGGCGTATCGAACGAGACGGTGCAAGCCGTCGAACGCATGCTGACGACCCTGCGCGCGGAACGGGATGACTATCGCGAACTCGCCCACCAGTGGCGGGCGATGTGCTTCGAGCTGGCGCAGGAGAACCAGGCGTTGAAGGATGACTTGCAGGAGAAGTCGCGGTTTGGCGAGCGGAGCAAGCGCTAGGCGGGATGACGCCTAAGCGAGCAATGCCAGATTAGAAGATCTTTTCAAGGCGGCTTCCTTACCACGGCGTCTTACGAGATATGTCCCGCCTGGCCTGACGACCGCTGAGCTCCATCAGACGCCTGAAGGTTGGGCAATCTAGATGCGACGGCGCAGGGCAATCCGCGACATGGACCAGGGCGTCGCGCAGAGCACTCAGGGGTGCGAATCTGCTGATCGATGTCGGCAGAGTAATCGCATTTGGTTGCATGTAAACTCAGAGCTTCGATGGAGTGAGCGGAATTTTACTTGCAATCAAATAACTCTGCTGTGCCATGTGGAGAAGCTATGGCCATATAGGCTACTTTAGGAGGCAATTTATTTGCTGTTGCCTATCAGAGTGTCTGAGTAATCTTTTCCATCTTCCGCCCTTTTGCGAAAATGTTCATTAACTAGATCGGGGATCTTTTGGGTCTTTCCCCATCTATCTATTATTTCTACATGTCCTGAGTCATTGAATTGACCAATTTCATACAGTGCAAGCTCACTATTTATACCAGCTTTGAAGCTTGAAACATCATCTGAGCGCACTACGCATGCGATAGACCAGTCACCAACGCCAAAGGCGAGTTTCCAGCTTGACACCTTACGTTTTTCCGCGGCTGCCCTGGCCAAGGGGTCGAGAGGAAGGTCTGTTTCTTGTATCGAAATCCCTACTTCTTTTGAGCAAAAAATACTAATTGCCTCGCTCAATCCATCACTTAAATCACAGGCTGCCACTACGCCTAGACTCTCGCGTAGGTAGGCTCCTTCTTTAATTCTCGCAGTCGGATTAATGAGTTTGTCTGCACAGCTAATAGCAATTTTTTCCTCTAGGTTATTTGATTCTAGTAAAGCGACTGCTCCCGCAAAGCCACCCAAAGTTCCCGCAATAAATAAGTAGTCGCCGCACTGCGCCGTATGTCTTCCAAAGTATTTTTCTTTACTAACAGTGCCTAAGGCAGATCCGACTACCTGTGGCGCTGCTCCTTCTTTAGTATCTCCCCCAAGGAAAGAAATTTGATGATCTTTACAGGCTTCAGCGCAACCTTCTATTATTGCAGATACATTGTCAGCATGAAAGTTTCCTGGAACTACTATGGAAAGCATAAATGCACTAGGTTTTGCACCAACAGCGAGAAGGTCGCTAATATTTGCGATAACTGCTAATCGTCCCCAGGTTTTATAGTTTCCGATACCCTGTTTTAGAGCTACAGGGTATGGTGCTCGATCTATTTTGAATGCTAATAGCTCTTCAAGTCCCAGATCTATTATACTTGCGTCATGTCCAAATCCGTTTACAAAGTTCGGAGATGCTTGGAGTGTTGGAAGCAAAGTCCTGAGAAAGTTTTTCTCCCCAATTCCAGACATGGTTGTTTTCACTGTTTGTCACCTCCCGAGGAGCTTGGTTGAGAAATAAGGGTTGTTCCGTTTCGTGTTTTTTTCTCAAGGATTGATAGTTTTTCGATAAGTGTATTATTATTCGACTCACTAGATTCGAGCTTTTTTTTGAAATCATCAATATCTTTGCTGATTTCTTTGATTTGATCACGCTGCTCACTGAGCCTATCTAGAAGGGTGCTGTAAGAAAAGAATCCGGGTACTGCCAATACAGCAACGACTAGCGCAGCAAAAATGAGCATTTGTCCGCTCAACCAATTAATTTTATTTTGAACCGATGTAGATGCATTTGCAATTTCTGTTAGGCTACTAACTAATGGTTTTGATAGCTGCGCTTCCAAATTGTGCACTGATCTATGTACACGGTTGCCTTGAGCCGGCGAAATAAGTTTAGTGAATTCAATGGTTGCAACTCGCTCTCCGCACTTTAAATGATAAGGCGCAGATGACAAATTATGAAGCATTACAACTACCTTGCCTCGATAATTTGGGTCAAATGGGGGTTGTGAAGTGAGAACCATTCCCGCGTAAATATGTGTCATACGAAGCGAGACCCTAGCCGTTATGTCATCGCTAAGATTTATTTGTTCTTCCGTCAAAATGAAACATACGGCATGAGGCGGAATGGTGATAGATTGCGAAGTCCTCAAGGTTTGTGTTTCGAACAGCGAGCCGGTGTCGCTTTGTCCTATATAATATTCTTTTCCTACAGTCAGGTCGTATGAGCTTAAGCGCAGATTTTCAGAGCTGAATGGGGAGATT
Organism: Pseudomonas oryzihabitans; assembly: GCF_006384975.1. Lineage (NCBI taxonomy): Bacteria > Pseudomonadati > Pseudomonadota > Gammaproteobacteria > Pseudomonadales > Pseudomonadaceae > Pseudomonas > Pseudomonas oryzihabitans. The sequence continues at coordinate 3,286,943 of NZ_CP021645.1, read as the reverse complement.
AGTGCATTCGGGCCATTCGAGCGGTTTGTTATCTCGGTGTCATTGAGGATCATTTTCCATTTAGCCTATCTTTAATCGATTTTAACAAAAAATATAGTTCATGCTCAGGCATCCCGACAGGACTAGTGCAGTCTTCCGCTGATGCGCTGCGCTCGGGCTTTAGCACTATGGCATCTTCATTGCGGGGCATCCACGCAGATACTGTTAATGTATTTTTTGAAACGTCACTGATGCTGTGCAACTCGGTAGGCCGACGTTGGTAGATGGTTCCAGAGGGCATGATTTTGCTTTTTAGGAGAATTACTCCTGTCATGCCATCTGCTGCAGCGTGCCCCTGCCGGTACTTAAATCGAGTGTGGCTTGATCCTTCAGTAAGTTCGTAGGATTTTTCAACGAGGCTGCCGAGCACTACTCTTGATATAAAGGTTGTGCAATGAGAATGAATGTCTTCATCGGCTACACCCTCTCGGTCCCATAGATGCAGACGAATACAAGATCCTGTATTTGCAGAGGCTAATATAATTTTTATAAAACCCAACTGGTGTCGATATGATATCCTAGCGCTTTCGGTCAGCGAAGGTCTGTGAAGTATTAGCTCGTCTATAGTCTTGAGCAAAGCTAGGTTGGAAGTGTCTTGTACCACCTCTAAAAAAGAGGGCCAGGCGACTTCTCGGTTGGATGACATGGTAGAAGTGATTGCTTTTGTCCTGGATAAGATTTTCATGTTTGATAAGCCTTTGAAAAACACGTCGAGAATCGTAGTGTTTTTGCAATGTCTTTTACAATATGATAAATTCTACGATCACTAAGGTCTGTGGTAGATATTGTTTGTTAAGGATTAAAAATTAAAATTTTAGATGAATTAGCAATTGAATCACTCGGTATGATTTCCTTTGGGATGAGCGCTGCATTTGCTACAGGACTGCTTTTGTCAAAAAATAGAGCATCCATAAGTGCTGCATATCTGATAGTGGTTCTCATGCCTATTGTCCTCGCAAGTTTGGCAGTGCCTGCGGTAATTTCGTTAGGAAACGCCGTTAAAGTAGGATTCTACCCTATAGGGCTACTGCTAGGCCTAATGTGGCTCCAAGCGGGTCCGCTCGTAGCATCTGCCTCTGGGAGGCCGAGGCCGGTAGTCATCCTTATCTACGGGTACGGAATCTTTACAGCTCTGTGCTCAATTCTCGTGATAATCGGAGCTATTTTTTGACTCCCCAGATAATCTACTTTAGGTGTATATTGCGTCCGATACGACATCAGGCCTTAGGTTCTATGGCGTGATGGTTAACGTGTATGGCTGAACGTTGACCACTTAACGAGCCGTCTCAGACATAGAGCGCCGGTTACCGCTCGCCACAAAGGATAGTCAGTCGACTGTAGTTCTGACTACCAGCAAAGACAAAAGTATCGAAGTACTTGGCTAGGAGCGGCATTGTCGTTGCAGCGTTGATGGGAAGCTGACCGTGGTGCGCGAAATACTGGAGCCTAGGCATATCGTCATCGGCGATGGCTCGGCGCAACGGTATCAATCCCAGTCAATTGTTCCATTGATGCAAACTCTACCGGGACGGCAGCCTTGCATCGGGCGGTGCACGTGGAGCGGTAGTGCATGTTTCCAAGTTGGAAGAGGTCCTCGAGCTGATTCGCGAACGGAAACGATATTAGCAGACTACTAGCGAGCAGCATCTTGCATGTTTCCGGGGGCGGCCAATACCAGCGCCGCAGCCTTCCGCCTTTAGCGGAGCACAACGCTATGGTAGCAGACGAGGGGGGCGTCTATCTGACATCAACCCGGTGCCCGATACTGCAATGCCTCGGCCAGCTGCGCTCGCTCGATGGTGGCCTGCCCCGCCAGATCGGCCAGGGTCCGGGCCACCTTGATGACTCTATGCAGGGCACGCAGGGATAAATTCAGACGTTCGCCAGCGCCTTCCAGCCAGCGTTGATCCGCTTCGCTCAATGCACAAACCTGGTGCAACTGATCCAGCCCGATCAAGGCGTTCGGGCGGCCCTGGCGCGCCATCTGGATAGCGCGGGCGTCCGCCACTTGACGGGCGGCTGCGGCGGTCGTCAGTTCGGCGACGGGCGAGGCGCCCAGACGCAAGTTTTCACGCGCCACGGTCAGGTGCAGGTCGATGCGGTCGAGCAGCGGACCGGAGAGCTTGGCGCGATAGCGCTGGACCTGCTCCGGGCTGCAACGGCAGCGGCCGGTAGGGTCACCGAGATAACCACAGGGGCAGGGATTCATCGCCGCGACCAGTTGGAAGCGCGCCGGGAAACGCACGCGCTCGCGCGCCCGGGCGATGACGATCTCGCCACTTTCCAGGGGCTCCCGCAGGACTTCCAGCACCTTGCGGTCGAATTCTGGCAACTCGTCGAGAAACAGTATCCCGCGATGGGCCAGGGTGATCTCCCCCGGACCTGGCCGGCTGCCGCCGCCCACCAGCGCCGGACCGGACGCCGAATGGTGAGGTTGACGAAAGGGACGCTGCGGCCAATGCGCCAGCGGTTCGGGACCGGCCACCGAATGGATGGCGGCCACCTGCAGCGCTTCCTCCTCGTCCAGCGGCGGCAACAGCCCGGGCAGGCGGCTGGCGAGCAGCGTCTTGCCGGTCCCCGGCGGTCCGGCTAGCAACAGATTGTGCGCACCCGCCGCAGCCACCACCAGAGCGCGCTTGGCCGCCTGCTGCCCCTGCACCTCCGCCAGATCCGGATAGGGCAAAGGCGTGCGCAGCAGGCCGCTGGGCTGGTAATGGGCGAGGGGCGATTGGCCGCTCAGGTGGCCGGCGAATTCCAGCAGATGATCGACCGCCAGCACCGGCAGGCCACTGGCCAGACAGGCTTCCTCGGCATTGGCGCGGGGTACTACCAGCACCCGTCCGGCGGTGCGGGCGGCCAGTGCCGCCGGCAGGACGCCACGAATGGGCCGCACCGCACCCGACAGCGCCAATTCGCCGAGACATTCGTAGCCGTCAAGTCCCTGGGCGGGTAACTGACCGCTAGCGGCCAGGATGCCGATGGCCAGGGCGAGATCGAAGCGCCCGCCATCCTTGGGTAGATCGGCCGGTGCGAGATTGAGGGTGATGCGGCGGCTGGGAAACTCGAAGCCGCTATTGAGGATGGCGCTACGCACCCGGTCCTTGGCTTCGCGGACGGCGGTTTCCGGCAGGCCGACGAGGGTGAGGGCGGGCAGGCCATTGGCCAGGTGCGCCTCGACGACCACCGGTGGTGCTTCCACGCCCACCTGGGCGCGGGCATGAACGAGGGCAAGCGACATGATCTCTCCTTGATCGTGGTGCGCCAGTCGAAAAGCTGCGCCATCCTGGCGCAGCCATCACGGATCAGTCGGCGGGCGCGACGTCCGTGGCCGGGGTAACCGGTGGGGTAACGCTGCTGGTCTGGGTCTTTTCCAGTTCGGTCAGGCGCAGTTCCAGCGCTTCCAGGCGGGCTCGCGTGCGGGCCAGTACCGCCATCTGGGCATCGAATTCCTCGCGACTGACCACGTCGAGCTTGCTCAGGGCACCCTGCAGCAGGGCCTTGAACTGACTCTCGATTTCCGCCTTCGGTAGCGGCGAGTCCTGACCGAACAGCCGGCTGGCCTGTTGGGTCAGGGAATCGAACAGCGAACGGGTCGTGGACATGGTTATCCCCTGCTGGATCAAAGCCCGAGTGTAACACGGTGGACCTCGACGTCCGCTGGCAGTGCCTGCACTGCTTTGGTGCTAAGCGAGTCGCAGAGCTGTTCATTGTTGGTGCAAAGTGTTTCCTGCCAGCTTGGGATTTGCCCCGTCAGGTGGCGTGCGAGGCGTGCAGGCCGTGGAATTCGTAACCCGTTCGCAAAATTGGCAAGCTTTCTGCTACTGCCGATGCAGAGACGAGCGTCGGAGGCGCCTGGGTCAGAGGCACGCCACGGCTGCTTTTGCCATGACCCCGGCGATCAACACGTCGACGGTTAAACAGACGGTCACTGCGCTAGACTTGGGCCGGGGTTTGTTTTCCTGGGGCCAGTCCACTCAATCGGGAGAAGTTCATGAAACTAGTCACCGCCATCATCAAGCCATTCAAGCTCGACGACGTGCGTGAGTCGCTGTCCGAGATCGGTGTGCAAGGCATCACCGTCACCGAGGTCAAGGGCTTCGGTCGCCAGAAGGGCCACACCGAGCTCTATCGTGGCGCCGAATACGTCGTCGACTTCCTGCCCAAGGTCAAGATCGACGTCGCCATCGCCGACGATCAACTCGACCGCGTCATCGAGGCCATCACCAAGGCCGCCAACACCGGCAAGATCGGCGACGGCAAGATCTTCGTGGTGAACCTCGAGCAGGCCATCCGCATCCGTACCGGCGAAACCGACACAGACGCCATCTGACGATTTAAACCGACAGCCCAACCCCAAACGAGCCCCAGGAGAAACAACGATGACTCTGCGCAAGTACGCAGGGCTAGGAGCCCTCATGTCTTTCGTAGCGCTGCCGGGCCTAGCCATGGCCCAGGAAGCGGCTGCGGCACCTGCCATCAATAGCGGTGATACCGCTTGGATGCTGGTCTCGACGGCACTCGTGCTGTTCATGACCATCCCTGGGCTCGCCTTGTTCTACGGCGGCATGGTGCGCGCCAAGAACGTCCTCTCGGTCATGATGCAGTGCTTCGCCATCACCGGTCTCGTCAGCATCCTGTGGATGCTCTACGGCTACAGCCTGGCCTTCGACACCACTGGCATGGAGAAGGGCGTCACCAACTTCAACTCCTTCATCGGCGGTCTGGGCAAGGCCTTCCTGTCCAGCCTGCAGCACGACGCCGTCACCTCGGCCACCGCGCTGTTCCCGGAAAGCGTCTTCGTCACCTTCCAGATGACCTTCGCCATCATCACCCCGGCGCTGATCGTCGGTGCCTTCGCCGAGCGCATGAAGTTCTCCGCCATGCTGGTCTTCACCGGCCTGTGGTTCACCTTCGTCTACGCCCCCATCGCCCACATGGTCTGGAGCGGTGACGGCGGCCTGCTGTGGGACTGGGGCGTGCTGGACTTCGCTGGCGGCACCGTGGTGCACATCAACGCCGGTATCGCCGGTCTGGTCGCTGCCCTGGTTCTGGGCAAGCGCAAAGGCTACCCGGCCACGCCCATGGCGCCGCACAACCTGGGCTACACCCTGGTGGGCGCGGCCATGCTGTGGGTCGGCTGGTTCGGCTTCAACGCCGGTTCCGCCGCTGCCGCCAATGGCACCGCTGGCATGGCCATGCTGACCACCCAGATCGCCACCGCTGCCGCCGCCCTGGGCTGGATGTTCGCCGAGTGGATCACCCACGGTAAGCCGAGCGCCCTGGGCATCGCTTCCGGCGTGGTCGCCGGTCTGGTCGCCATCACCCCGGCTGCTGGTACCGCCGGCCCCATGGGCGCCCTGATCATCGGCCTGGCCGCTGGCGTGCTGTGCTTCTTCAGCGCCACCAGCCTCAAGCGCAAGCTGGGCTACGACGACTCCCTGGACGCCTTCGGCGTACATGGTATCGGCGGTATCGTCGGCGCCCTGCTGACCGGTATCTTCGCTGCCCCGTCCCTGGGTGGCTTCGGCACCGTGACCGACATCGGCGCGCAGTTCTTCATCCAGTTCAAGGGCGTGGCCTTCACCATCATCTACACCGGCATCGTCACCTTCGTGATCCTCAAGGTGCTGGACATGATCATGGGCCTGCGGGTCAACGAGGAAGAAGAGACCGTGGGTCTGGACCTCACCCTGCACAACGAGCGCGGCTACAACCTGTAAGCCGGACTCAGCCGAAAAAGGCGCCGCGAGGCGCCTTTTTTGCGTCTGCCATACGGCTGGAACAACCGTCGTCCTGCTGTGTCTAGACTGCACGCCGGCGGTGTGCATTCACCGCTTTGCTTTTCCGATCGTCGCGCTAGAATGCGCGCCCAGTCAGTCGGCGGGGGTTGTTCATGTGGCTGCAGCGGACCTTTTCCCTGCGCGCGCGGGCGCGCGGCTTCCATCTGATCACCGATGAGGTCTTGGATCAGCTACCGGAGCTGGGTCAGTGCCGGATCGGACTGCTGCACCTGTGGTTGCAGCACACCTCGGCGTCCCTGACCATCAACGAAAATGCCGATGGGGCGGTACGGCGCGACTTCGAGCGGTTCTTCAACCAACTGGTGCCCCAAGGCCAGGGCGGTTATGAACATGACTACGAAGGGCCGGATGACCTGCCCGCGCATTTCAAGAGCAGCCTGCTCGGCTGCAGCCTGAGCCTGCCGATCCAGCAGGGGCGGCTGGCCCTGGGGACCTGGCAGGGCATCTATCTGGGCGAGCACCGGGACCAGGGTGGCGCACGCCGCGTGATCGCGACGCTGCAAGGCGAATAGCCAGGAATTTTTCTTTGGAGGTCGCGTCAAAACGCGCGGCCCGATTTTACCAATGTGTTTGGAGGCGGTTTATGAGCGACGAAGATCTCGAGCAGGACGACCTGGAGACGGGGGCGGAGGAAGACGAGGGCGATAACGAAGAATTCGCCGCGGCGACCGAAGACGCCGAAGCCGAGGACAGTGGCGACGGCGAGACGCCGGCGTCCACCAGCAAGGCGAAGAAGAAGCGGGAAGCGGAACCCGAGGAGCTGCCCTCCGTCGAGGCCAAGCAGCGCGAGCGGGACGCCTTGGAAAAGGCCATGCAGGAGTTCCTGGCGCGCGGTGGCAAGGTGCAGGAAATCGATGCCAATGTGGTTGCCGATCCGCCCAAGAAGCCCGATAGCAAATATGGCAGTCGTCCTATCTAGGATCGCGCCATACCGCCTACGAAACCCCGCCGCGGCGGGGTTTCGTTTGTCTGGCGATCAGACCAGTGCCATCACCATGATGAAGCCGGTAAAGGCCGCAGCCATGGTTGCAAGGCAGGCCATGCAGATTACATCGTCTCTCTCATACATGTTGGCGACGCCCTGAAAGCCCTAGTGGGTGATGGCATTCTGCTCCCCTGGCAAATAGTTGCCTGTGCTACTCATCGCAAAAGGCCACCATTCGAGTCCGGCTCTGCCAAGCAGTTCACCAATGCCGGGGCGGACCGTAATAGGGGCGCGTCTCGTAACCAGGCGGCGGGGCGTAATGCCCGGGTGGGAGCGGACGCCAATGGGGCGAGACGTATTCCTGCTGCGGATAGGGGCGATAGTAGCTGTAGGGGTAGCGATCCCTACGGTAGTAGGGGTGGTACCGGTGATGCCGTCGGTACTCGCCCACCGGCCTGAAATCGGCCGCGTCGGGGCCCGCCTCGGCGCCGACGGTCCAGCGTTGCGCCGGACCTTCGCCCGGCAGCTCGTGGGCCGCTGCCAGGCCGCTGGCGGTCAGGGCGGCGGTCAACAGCAGGATCAGGGACGCTTGCGATGCCATGGTGCTCTCCTCGCGGCGCTCGATGGGCCGCGTCACCATGAAACACCTTTGGCTGTCAGCGGGCGTCAGGCCAGGTAAAGGTCTGGTAAGACTCCGCCGGGTCCGCTCAGCCCCAGTCCAGACCCTGCATGCCTACCGCCAAGATGAGGGCCAGTGCCAGGAGGCCGATGCCGCACATCAGGATCGCCAGTTCCAGTTGATCCAGGCGTCGTTTCATCCCTGCCACCACTGCCAGAGGGTAAAGCCGACCAGCGCCATGACCAGGCCGAGAAAGAGCCGATTCAGCCACAGGCTGATACCGCTGAGCAGCGACAGCCAGAGCGGGACTACAGGCTGCGTAGGGGTGGCCAGGGAGGGGTCGAGCATCGCCTGGGGCAGGACGCCACTTTGATCGGCAAGGGGGAGCAAGCGAATGGGCATCGGGTAAGCGCCTCCGTGCGCTGAGAGCAGAAGAGGGGTCGCGCCCGCGGTGAAGGTGCGGAGCGACCCTGGCGGCGCGGCAGTGAAGGCCGCTTGCCAATCGTGTTCCGGATCATCGCCGAAAAGGCGGCTCATGAGGTGACGATGCGATGAAAAGGTCGGGCCGTTCCCACTCTCTACGGCAAATGCCAGTGTCTTTGCGGTCATCGTGAAGGCTCATGAGGTGATGAGGGGATTCATCCGGGACTTGAGCAGGCGGCACGACTGGAGCAGCCTTGCTGACCATAGCGCGAACGGCCGCCGCGGCTTCTGGAAAAACGTCATGATCAATCTGCTTAACGACCTGCCCGACGCCGCTCTTGCGGAGGTGTTCACACCTTTGCTCAGTAGGCCCGGGTGCCGGATCGAGCGCATCGTTTCCCAGGGGCAGTCCACCCCGGCCCACGAGCCCTATCGGCAGGCGCACGACGAATGGGTCGTGTTGCTCAAAGGGGCCGCGCGGGTGGCCTTGGAGGGGCGCGAGGTGGCCTTGCAGCCGGGCGACACGCTGTTCATCCCGGCGCATACCGAGCACTGGGTGACCTTTACCGATCCCGCGGTTGCCAGCGTCTGGCTGGCGATTCACTTCGAGGCGGCGACCTGAGCCCAGGCATTCGCACGGTCTGGAGCCGGTAAGGGGACAGGATATCGTCGGGCGGGAACGCAGTGAGGTGCTGCGCCGACCCGGCACCCTTCCGTGGCGGGGGGAAGGGTGCCCGCCTGCTTGGCGTTCGGCTAAAGGCTACTTAGCCAGGGTCACCGGGCCATGATCGTCGCAATGGCCATCGTGGACATGGTGCAGGCGGCCATCCACCAGGTAGTCGACGTGGTCGCCATGGGGCACGGCTTCATGGCCGCAGTCCGGGCCGTGGACATGGTCGGCTGCATGGCCGGAACTCTGGCCATGGGTGCACTGGTCGGGATTGGTGACGCTGACTTCGATGACGTGCTCGTCCACGTGATCGCCATGCATGTGGTGCAGGTGGCCGTCATGGAGATAATCGACGTGGCCGTCGTGCTCGATGGCGGTGTGTCCGCAATTCGGCCCATGCTGGTGGCTGTGGTTGGCGTGATGCTTGTCGCTGCAGGTGGTCATGGTACTGACTCCGAAAAGGGTGGCGGTTGGGTGATGCCACGCCATTACGAAGTCTGTAGTGGGTAGAGAGTCAAGCAGGGTTGGGCAAAATTTTTTGCGGAGACGAGGGGCTGTGGAGGCTCTAGGGCGAGCCTTTGGGTGGCGGGTGGCATCCGTCAGGGTTCGCTGGGAAGGCGGGAGCGGCCGCAGTACCAACCGCGCGCAGGGCGACCGTCATGCTTTTTTCCGGGCACAAAAAAACCGGCCTAGGCCGGTTTTTCTGATCTCCGGGGTTCAGCAGAACCCGCGGAGCTATATTTTGGTGCCCAGGGACGGAATCGAACCGCCGACACGGGGATTTTCAATCCCCTGCTCTACCAACTGAGCTACCTGGGCAACGGGGCGCATTAAAAGCGTTTCTCGACCTTGTGTCAACAGCGAGCCCAAAAAAATTTAGATTTTTCGGGCGCTTAGCGGTTGGTCAGGCGCTGGGGGGCACGTAGCCTTCGGCCTGGGCGTAGTCTTCGCCGGAGAGGAACTTGTCCATCTCGGCCTGGAGGAACTTGCGATCCTCGGCGTTCATCATGTTCAGCCGGCGCTCGTTGATGAGCATGGTCTGGTGTTTCTGCCACTCTTCCCAGGCTTGCTTGGAGACGTGCTGGTAGATGTCTTCGCCCTTGGCGCCGGGGTAGGGCGGACGATCGAGGCCGGGCAGCTCCTGCTTGTGCTTGCGGCACATCACGGTGCGGGTCATGCGGGTTCTCCTTTGAGCGCCTGCGCGGCGCGCTTGAGCAGTTTCTGCACCGGGGCGGCGAGGCCCAGGCGCGGCGGGGAGGCGAGGTTATACCAAAGCCAGTCGCCCTCGGCCACGGCGTGGCGGCGGTGGTCCACCTGCACCAGCCAGGGCTCGATGGCCAGTTGGAAATGGCTGAAGGTATGCACCAGGCCGGGCAGCGCCTGGCGTTCGTCGATGGTAAGACCCTGGCGTTCGGCCAGGACTTCGAGTTCGGCGATGTCGGCCACTTCCGGCGGTCCCCACAGGCCGCCCCAGAGACCGGTGGAAGGCCGGCGCTGCAGGAGCACGGCATTGTCGTCGTTGACGAATAGCGGCATCAGGGTGTGCCGCTGCGGCAGCGTCTTGCGTGGCTTGGAGGCGGGAAAGTCGGTCTCCTGGCCCAGCAGGTGGGCGCGACAGCCGGGCTTGACCGGGCACAGCAGGCAGCTGGGCTTGCTGCGGGTACAGAGGGTGGCGCCCAGGTCCATCATCGCCTGGGTGTAGTGGCCGACGCGCTCATGGGGCATCAGCCGCTCGGCCACGTCCCACAGGCGCCGGGCCACGGCCGGCTCGCCCGGATAGCCCGGGGTGGCGGTGTAGCGCGCCAGCACCCGCTTGACGTTGCCATCGAGGATGGGTGCGCGGATGTTCATGCTCAGGCTGGCGATGGCCCCGGCGGTGGAGCGGCCGATGCCGGGCAGCTCGGCCAGGGCTTCGACGCTGCGCGGGAATTCACCACCGTGGCGCTCGACCACGGTCTTGGCGGCCTTGTGCAGGTTGCGCGCGCGACTGTAGTAGCCGAGCCCGGTCCAGAGGTGCAGCACCTCGTCCTCGGGCGCGGCGGCCAGCGCCTCGACCGTGGGTAGCGCCTGCATGAAGCGGTCGAAATAGCCCAGCACGGTGGCGACCTGGGTCTGCTGGAGCATGATCTCCGAGACCCAGACACGATAGGGCGTCACGGCCTGTTGCCAGGGCAGGTCCTTGCGGCCGTGCAGGTCGTACCAGGCCAGTACGGCGGTACCGAAAGCGTCGTCAGTCATCGGCGTTGCAAGAGTCCCCGGATGGCGTTCTGAATGTCGGGACTGATCTTATCACCGAGCTTCTCCTCGATTTTTTCGTTCAGACGATTGCCGGCGGCCTGGGCGATGATCTGGCCCATGGCCTGGCGGTCCAGGCGGCAGGCCTTGGCGCCCAGCTCCAGAGGGCCGCGGCATTGCAGTGGCCACTCGATGTCGGCATAGCGTTCGCCGACCTTGCAGCCCGGATCGGCGGCGGCGTTGGTGTCGCCCTGGACGGTGATGCCCAGGTGGTAGTCGAGGCCAAGGGTCCGCAGGTCGATGTCGCCATCACCTTTGACCGCCAGTCCCGGCACGCTGACGCGCAGGTCCTGGTTGCGCGCCACGCCGTTGACGATGCTGAGGGTGCCGCTCAACTGGCGGAACGGGGTGTTCTGGCCGCCGTGGGGCAGTTCCAGTGGCTTGCGATTGAGCAAGGAGATGCCCTGGCACAGCTGGCTTTCGACGTTGGCGTCGATGAGCTGGCCATTGCGCAGGGCGAAGCGAGCGGTACCGTCCAGGTTGTCGATCAGGGCGCGCTGGCTGGCGCCGCTGCTGCGCAGGTCGGCGTCCAGGTCGAGCTGGCCTTCCACCGGTGGCTTCTGGCCCTGGGCCTGCAGGATGCGCTCCACCGGTACGCTGTTGATGCGTTCGTGGACGCTTAGCTGGGGTTGGGCGCCGCGCACGTCGAGGGTGCCATTGGCCTGGAAGTTACCACCGAACAGCTCGCCGCTCAGGTCGCTGAGTTGCAACTGGCCGTCGTTGGCCGTGGCCTTGAGGCTGGCGTTCTCGAAGGGCAACTGGTCCAGCGTCAGCTGTTGCAGGCTCAGCTCGACATTGGCATCGAGGCTGCGTAGACGCTCCACCGGCAGCAGGGTCTCCTGGCTCCAGGCGTGCTGGGTCGGGGCTTCCGGCAGCGGCGAGTTGCCCTGGGCCGCGCTGGCGTCGACCTGGGCGACTTCCTGTTGGCGCGCACCGTTGGCCTGGCGGGCCGCGGCGGTCTTGGCCGGCAGATAGCGATCCAGGTCCAGGGTGTCGCCACTGAGCTGGATGCGCAGGGCGCGGCGAGCGATGTCGTCGACGGCGACGCGGCCCTTGAGGGTGCTGTCGTCGAGGTTGAAGTTGAAGTCGTTCAGCACCAGGGCATTGCGGCTGGCCTGTAGCTGGGCGTTCATCTCGAAGCGCTGCAGGGTCTTGGCATCGGCCATGGCCGGCAATTCGACGCCGATGCTGTCGAGGAAGGCGCGCAGGTCCAGGCGGGCGATGGAGACGCCACCGGTCAGTTGGGGCTCGGTCTCGAGACCGGTGAGCTTGAGATCGCCCAGCGCCTTGAGGTCGTTGGCGGTCAGCTTGAGGCTGGTCCAGTCGGCGGTCTGGGCGCGGCGATCAACGGCGAGTTCGCCGCTGGCGGAATAGTTGACCAGCTTGCCGTTGAAGGGCTCGCCGGTGGCATCGCCGGTGAGTTGCAGATCGTCCAGGGCGTATTGCTGGCTGGCCGGATCGAAGCGGAATTCGCCGCTGAGCTGCACCGTGGCCTTCACCGGCGGCTGGGTGGTGCTGGCGGTGCCGGCCAGCTTGAGCGGAATGGCCGTGCCGGGGTAGATGGCGCCGGTCTGCAGATCGATGCCGTCGAAGGTGTAGTGGGCGCCACTGCGGGCGTCGCTGTATTCGATGCGCGAGTTGCGGATCGTCAGGCTTTCGACGTTGAGCTTGAGCGGTTGGCGATGGCTGGTCGCGGGTTCGTTCGCGGCGGGGGCGTCCGCCGCAGGGGCGTCGGCCTGTCCGGGCTGGGGCGCGGGACGGCCGATCTCCGCCCAGTTGCTGCGGCCCTGGTCATCGCGGCTGGCGGTGAGGTCCAGGCCGTCGATCTTGACGTCGCTCATCTCCAGGTCGCGGCGCAGCAGCAGGGGCAGCAGGCGCACCGAGAGGATCAGGCGCTGCACCTGGGCGAGCTGGCGATCCGGGGTGGCGGCACTGGCAAGGGTGGCGTCGTGCAATTCGACGCCCAGCCAGGGGAACAGACTCCAGCCGATGTCGCCCTTGAGCTGCAGGTCGACATTGGCCTTGTCGTGCGCCAGCTGACGAATCTCGTCCTTGTAGTCATTGGGATCGACCAGGTGGGTGAGGGCGAAGCCTACGGCGACCAGCAAGAGCAGCAGGCCGACGAGAACGATACCCAGCACTTTGGCGAAAGCTTTCATGGCGAGGAAATTCCTGTTCCGACGGGCGATGGCGCGACTGGCCAGTATAAGGGCATGGGCTGGCCCGGATGACACCGGGGTGTCGGGCCTGTGACAGCGGTGGTGGTCGCCCGTTTCGTCGGGCGTCTTGCACCGCCCGTACCCTGTCAAATGAGAAAAGGTGGCAGTTGGCCAGGGGTGCGATTTAATGTCGCGCACCTTCGGTCGGTTGACGCCGTTTCTTTGACTCGTTTACGGGGAAGCGTGCAGGGAATGTCTACCGGCCTGAATGCTACAGACTAGAAAAGGGCTGAACCCATGAGCACTACGCTGACCGCTGGCGGCGCCGCTTCGGCACGACCGGCTTTCCTCTCCAAAGAGCGCATCATCGCGCGTCCTGGCTTCAATCGCTGGCTGGTACCGCCGGCCGCACTGGCCATCCATCTGTGCATCGGCATGGCCTACGGCTTCTCGGTGTTCTGGTTGCCGCTGTCCAAGGCCATCGGTATCACCGCCGCCGTCGCCTGTCCGGTGGAGATGGGCTTCTTCGAAGAAATCTTCAGTGCGACCTGTGACTGGAAGATCTCCCAGCTCGGCTGGATCTACACCCTGTTCTTCATCTTCCTCGGCTGTTCGGCCGCGCTGTTCGGCGGCTGGCTGGAGCATGCCGGTCCGCGCAAGGCCGGTGTCGTCTCGGCGCTGTGCTGGTGCGGTGGTCTGCTGATTTCCGCCCTGGGCATCTATACCCATCAGATCTGGATGCTGTGGCTGGGCTCGGGCGTGATCGGCGGTATCGGTCTGGGCCTGGGCTACATCTCGCCGGTGTCGACCCTGATCAAGTGGTTCCCGGACAAGCGCGGCATGGCGACCGGCATGGCCATCATGGGCTTCGGTGGCGGCGCCATGGTGGGCGCCCCTCTGGCCGACCTGCTGATGCGCCATTTCGCCTCGGCGACCCAAGTCGGCGTCTGGCAGACCTTCCTGGTCATGGCAGTGATCTACTTCGTGTTCATGCTGAGCGGCGCCCTGGGCTACCGCGTACCGCCGACCGGCTGGAAGCCCGCCGGCTGGACGCCGTCCACCAAGAAGACCAGCAGCGGCATGATCACCAACCGCCACGTGCACGTCAGCAAGATCTGGGGCATCCCGCAGTTCTGGCTGGTCTGGGCCGTGCTCTGCCTGAACGTCACCGCCGGCATCGGCATCATTGGCATGGCTTCGCCGCTGCTGCAGGAGGTCTTCGGTGGTCGCCTGCTGGGCAACGGCCTGACCTATGGTGAGCTGAGCAGCGATCAGCTCAAGCAGATCGCCGCCATCGCCGCCGGCTTCACCGGCCTGCTGAGCCTGTTCAACATCGGCGGTCGCTTCTTCTGGGCATCCTTCTCCGACTACATCGGCCGCAAGATGACCTACTTCGTCTTCTTCACCCTGGGCTTCCTGCTGTACGCCATCGTGCCCTGGACCGGTCACCTGGGCAGCGTCGCGCTGTTCGTGTTCGCCTTCTGCCTGATCCTGTCCATGTACGGCGGTGGCTTCTCCACCGTGCCGGCCTACCTGGCCGATCTGTTCGGCACCCAGATGGTCGGCGCCATCCATGGCCGCCTGCTGACCGCCTGGGCCGCTGCCGGCGTCTTCGGTCCGGTGCTGGTCAACTACCTGCGTGAGTACCAACTGAGCATGGGCATTCCCCGCGCCCAGGTGTATGACATCACCCTGTACATCCTGGCCGGCCTGCTGGTGCTGGGCTTCATCTGCAACCTGCTGGTGCGTCCGGTGGCCGACAAGCACTTCATGACCGATGCCGAACTCGCCGTCGAGCGCGCCAAGGGCCATGACGGCAGCGCTGGCAGCATCCAGGTGCTGGAGTGGAGCGCCGATCCCAAGACCAAGCCGCTGGCCATCCTGGCCTGGCTGGCCGTGGGCATCCCGTTGGCCTGGGGTATCTGGATCACCCTGCAGAAAACCGCCGCGCTCTTCAGCTAAGCGGCAGCGGGCGCCCGACGAGGGCGCCCCTCGCGGTGGAACGCCTCGTCCCGCCGCGCTTTCGATCCAGCCCCCGCGCCCCTATAATATCGGCCCTTTCGCCCACCGATTTTCGCGGAGCAGGCTATGGTCGAACGCAAGGCAACCGTCGAGCGCAACACCCTGGAAACCCAGGTCAAGGTATCCCTGGATCTGGACGGCACGGGCGCAGCGCGCTTCGACACCGGGGTCCCCTTCCTCGAGCACATGCTCGACCAGATCGCCCGTCACGGCCTGATCGACCTCGACATCCATTGCCGCGGCGACCTGCACATCGACGACCACCACACGGTGGAAGACATCGGCATCACCCTCGGCCAGGCGTTCGCCAAGGCTGTTGGCGACAAGAAGGGCATCCAGCGCTACGGCCATGCCTATGTGCCGCTGGACGAAGCCCTGTCACGGGTGGTCATCGACTTCTCCGGGCGGCCCGGGCTGCACTGGAACGTGCCCTTCACCCGCGCCACCGTGGGCCGCATGGACGTCGATCTGTTCCTCGAATTCTTCCAGGGCTTCACCAATCACGCCCAGGTGACCCTGCACATCGACAACCTGCGTGGGGTCAACAGCCACCACCAGATCGAGACGGTATTCAAGGCCTTCGGCCGCGCTCTGCGCATGGCCCTCAGCGAAGATCCGCGCATGGCCGGCGTCATGCCTTCCACCAAGGGGTGCCTGTGATGCAGACGGTAGCCGTCATCGACTACGGCATGGGCAACCTGCACTCCGTGGCCAAGGCCCTGGAGCACGCCGGTAGCCACCAGGTGCTGGTGACCGGCGATCCCGCGGTGATCCGCGAGGCGGACCGCATCGTCCTGCCCGGGGTCGGCGCCATCCGCGATTGCATGGCCGAGATCCGTCGCCAGGGCATCGATGACCTGGTGCGCGAAGTCAGCCAGGATCGCCCCTTCCTCGGCGTCTGCGTCGGCATGCAGGCGCTGATGCAGCGCAGCGAGGAGAACGGCGGCGTGAATTGCATCGGCCTGTTCCCCGGTGCCGTGCGCCGTTTTCCAGGCGGCATGCAGGAGGAGGGCGAGGCCCTCAAGGTGCCGCACATGGGCTGGAACGAGGTCAGACACGTGCTCGACCATCCGCTCTGGCACGGCATCCCCGATCGCGCCCGCTTCTATTTCGTGCACAGCTTCTATGTCGAGGCCGGCAATCCGCGCCAGGTGGTCGGTCGTGGCCGCTACGGCCTGGACTTCGCCGCCGCCCTGGCCGACGGCTCGCGCTTCGCCACCCAGTTCCATCCCGAGAAGAGCGCCGACTGCGGCCTGCAGCTCTATGCCAACTTCCTCGCCTGGGACGGCCGTTGGTAATGGCGCGCAAGCCGCCCGCGCCGTTGGTGACGCTCGAACCCGAGCAGACCCAGCGCCTGGTCACGGCCTTGCAGACCCTGCTGGACGATAGCTTCGAGGTCCGCCTGGGGCGTTTCGAAGTCGAGGAACTGCTGGATTTCTTCGCCCGCGAGTGCGGGCCGCTGTACTACAACAAGGCGGTTGCCGACGTGCAGGCCCTACTCAGGGAGCGCGTCGACAGCCTGGAAAGCGACATCTGGGCGCTGGAAAAGCCCTAGATCGCCCTCACCCCGAGAGCCAAGGTATTGCCATGCTGATCATCCCCGCCATCGACCTCAAGGACGGCGCCTGTGTCCGCCTGCGCCAGGGGCGTATGGAAGACTCCACCGTATTCTCCGACGATCCCGTGGCCATGGCCGCCCAGTGGGTCGACGGCGGCTGCCGTCGGCTGCACCTGGTCGATCTCAACGGCGCCTTCGAAGGCCAGCCGGTCAATGGCGAGGTGGTCACCGCCATCGCCAAGCGTTATCCCGGCCTGCCGATCCAGATCGGCGGCGGCATCCGCTCGCTGGAGACCATCGAGCACTATGTCCGCGCTGGCGTCAGCTACGTGATCATCGGCACCAAGGCGGTCAAGCAGCCGGAATTCGTCGCTGAAGCCTGCCGCACCTTCCCCGGCAAGGTCATCGTCGGCCTGGACGCCAAGGACGGTTTCGTCGCCACCGACGGCTGGGCCGAGGTCAGCGAGTTGCAGGTCACCGACCTGGCCCGTCGCTTCGAGGCCGACGGCGTCAGCGCCATCGTCTACACCGACATCGCCCGCGACGGCATGATGCAGGGCTGCAACGTCCCGGCCACCCGCGCCCTGGCCGAAGCCACCAGCATCCCGGTGATCGCCTCCGGCGGCATCCACAACCTGGGCGACATCCAGAATCTGCTCGACGCCCGCAGCCCGGGCATCATCGGCGCCATCACCGGTCGCGCGATCTACGAGGGTACCCTCGACGTCGCCGAGGCCCAGGCGCTGTGCGACAACTTCAAGGTCTGAGGGCTCGACAGTGATCGAATGCGCTTCCCTGGCCGAGGTTCGCGTCGCGATCGACGAACTCGATCGGCAGATCGTTCACCTGCTGGCGGCGCGTGGTGCCTATGTCCGCCAAGCCGCTCGTTTCAAGAAGGACGACGCCGCCGTGCGAGCGCCACAGCGCGTGGAGCAGGTCATTGCCAAGGTCAAGGCGCTGGCCGACGAGGCTGGCGCGTCACCGGTAGTGGTCGAGCAGGTCTATCGGGCGATGATCACTGCCTTTATCGAGGCTGAATTGGCGGAGCACGCCACCTTGCAGCAACGTACCTGACCCGGTCTTCTGGAGAGAAACATGGCGCTGGCCAAACGCATCATCCCCTGCCTGGACGTGGACAACGGCCGCGTGGTCAAGGGCGTCAAGTTCGAGAACATCCGCGATGCCGGCGATCCGGTCGAGATCGCCCGCCGCTACAACGAGCAGGGCGCCGACGAGATCACCTTTCTCGACATCACTGCCAGCCACCAGGGTCGTGATACCACCCTGCACACCGTGGAGCGCATGGCCAGCCAGGTGTTCATCCCACTGACCGTGGGCGGCGGCGTGCGCACCGTGCAGGACATCCGCAACCTGCTCAACGCCGGGGCGGACAAGGTCTCGATCAATACTGCGGCGGTCTTCACCCCGGAATTCGTCGGCGAAGCCGCAGCGCGCTTCGGCGCCCAGTGCATCGTGGTGGCCATCGACGCCAAGCGCGTCAGCGCACCCGGCGAGACGCCGCGCTGGGAGATCTTCACCCATGGCGGGCGCAAGCCCACCGGCCTCGACGCCGTGGCCTGGGCGCAGAAGATGGAAGGCCTGGGCGCCGGCGAGATCCTGCTCACCAGCATGGACCAGGACGGCATGAAGAACGGCTTCGACCTGGGCGTGACCCGCGCCGTGAGCGAGGCGGTGGGGATTCCGGTGATCGCCTCCGGCGGCGTCGGCAACCTGCAGCACCTGGCCGACGGCATCCTGGAAGGCAAGGCCTCGGCCGTGCTCGCCGCCAGCATCTTCCATTTCGGCGAATGCACGATTCCCGAGGCCAAACGGTACCTGGCCGAAAAAGGGATTGTGATACGCTCCACAAAATCTTAAGCACCGGCGCTGCCGGCAGGGAGTAGGGGCGTGCGCAAGGGATTCTGGGGCTGCTTGGCTGGCTTGCTGTTGCTGTCGGCCACGACGGCAAGGGCCGATATTCCAGAAGGCTATCAGCTCACCCTGCTGACCGAGAATTTCCCGCCCTACAACTTTGCCGTCGACGGCAAGAATTTCGCCCGCGATGACGATCTCAAGGGCATCGCCGTCGAGATGGTCCGCGAGATGTGCCAGCGCGCCGGCATTCCCTACAACCTGACCCTCAGGTTTCCCTGGGAGCGGATCTACGGCATGGCCCTGGATCAGCCCGACCACGGGGTCTTCGTCACGGCGCGCCTCCCCGAGCGCGAAGCCCTGTTCAAGTGGGTCGGCCCCATCGGCCCGGATGACTGGGTACTGCTCGGCCGCTCCGACAGCCACCTGCAATTGCGCAGCCTGGACGATGTGCGCCAGCAGCAGCTCAAGATCGGCGCCTACCAGGGTGACGCCATCGCCGAAAGCCTGCTCAAGCAGGGCTTCACTCCCGAACTTGCCCTGCGTGACCAGGAAAACGTCCAGCGCCTGCTCAAGGGGCAGATCGATGTCTGGGCCACGGGGGATCCGGCCGGCCGCTACCTGGCGCGGCAGGAGAACGTGTCCGGGCTCAAGACGCTGCTGCGCTTCAATACCGGTGAGTTGTTTCTGGCGTTGAACAAGCAGACCCCTGACGAGGTGGTACAGAAGCTGCAAAAGGCTCTCGACGAGCTGCGGCAGACGGGCGAGGTTCAGCGCATCTTCAATCGTTATCTGTAGGGCTGGCCGCTGGAACCAGCGCAGGATTAGCTATCGCTCTGGCGAAGGGCCGAGTCCGGACGCTCGGGTCGACGGCATTGGCAACAACGACTTCTGCAAGACGACTTGTCGGTGATGCCCTGGGCGCTGGGTACACCGCTTGAGAGGACGAGTGTCACGGACAGGAGCGGGCGAGCACGCCTGCTGCGAACGTGCTGAGTGGCGGGTTGCCTGGGCACCGAGGGTGGCGAGCGGGCTTCGTTGTGAGGCAGTACCAAACCTAGAGGTCGGCCGGGAATGGCCAGGGAGGAGCAATGCGCAAGTCATGGTGGGGTGTCGCGGGCGTACTGTTGGGCTGCATGCTGGGCATGGCCCAGGCGCGTGCCGAGTTACCGGCGGACTATCGAGTGGTCTTGTTCACCGAGAATTTCCCTCCTTACAACATGGCGGTCGATGGCAAGAACTTCGCCCGGGATGCCTCCATCGAGGGGATCAGTACCGATCTGGTGCGTGAGATGTTCAAGCGCGCCAAGATCGCCTACGACCTGTCGTTGCGTTTTCCCTGGGACAGGATCTACAACCTCACCCTGGAGAACGCCAACTACGGTATCTTCTCCACCACCCGCACGCCTGAACGCGAGGCCCTGTTCAAATGGGTCGGTCCCTTGGCCCCGACCGCCTGGGTGGTCCTGGCGCCGCAGAACAGTACGATCACGCTCGGCAGCCTCAAGGACCTGGCCAAGTACCGCGTCGGCGCCTACAAGAACGATGCCGTCAGTCGCTATCTCGAAAGCCAGGGGCTGCTTCCCATCAACGCCCTGCGCGATCAGGAGAACGTGGCTGCCTTGCAGGCCGGGCAACTGGATCTCTGGGCCACCACCGATCCGGTCGGCCGCTATCTGGCCAAGCAGGCCGGCGTCACCCAGTTGAAGACCGTGCTGCGCCTGCGCGAGGCCTCGCTCTATCTGGCCCTGAACAAGGACACGCCCGACGAGGTGGTGAGCCGCCTACAAGCGGCGCTGGACGCCATGCGCAAGGAATGGGTGGTCGACGGCATCACCAATCGCTACCTCTGATGCCGTCCTAGCGATAGCGCCCGTCGCGACCGTGTGCGGCCATGGCCTGGTTGGCGCGTAGGGCGATCATCTGCGGCAGGTCGATGATCTCGACGCCCTGGGCCTTGAGGCGCGGCAGCTGCTGCGCCAGCACCGCCAGGGTCGCCGGGTAGGGATGACCGATCAAGACGGCGCTGCCCTGGCGCTGGGCCAGTCGCACGCCCTCGGCGAGTTGGGCAGCCACCGCCGCGGGCGTCGCCTCGTTATCGAGGAAGACATCGCGCGAGACACTGGCCAGGCCGATCTTCTGGGCTTCCGCCGCGGCGACCGTGGCGGCGCTGGTGCGGCTGTCGAGAAACAGCAGATGACGCTGCTGCAGTACCTGCATCAACTCGGCCATGGCCGGTCGGTCGGCGGTCATGCGGCTGCCTTCGTGGTTGTTCACCCCATCGGCCTCGGGCACTCGCTCCAGGGCGCGATCGAGGCGTTGCAGACGCTCGCTCGATGACATTTCCGGATGCCAGGCATAGGGGCCGCCGGCCGGGTCCATGGGCAGGTGCAACAGCACCGTGCGGCCGGCGCGATGGGCCTGGGCGGCGAGTTCGGGGGCGTGCTGGGTCTCGGGAATGATCGCCAGGACCACCGGCGCCGGTAACTCCAGCACCTGGCGATCCCGGGCCGCATTCTGGCCCAAGTCGTCGATGACGATGGTCAGGCGCGCGGGCGCCGCCAGGGCCAGGCCGCTAGCCAGCGCGAGCGCCCCGGCCAGCAGCAGCTGTCTCACCCTCACGGCGTATGGGTGACGTTCAGCCCCTTGAGCAGCGACAGGGCCTGGGAGAGCTGGAAGTCATCATCCTGCGGTCGCGGGGTCTGGTTGGGCTTCTTGCTGCCGGTGGGACGGTCGGCGCCGCCGTTGCCATTGCTCAGGTGGCCGGCGAGATCGGCTTCCTTGAAGTACTCGTCGTCGCCGCTCTCGGGAGTGACC
This sequence comes from Pseudomonas oryzihabitans, assembly GCF_006384975.1. NCBI lineage: Bacteria > Pseudomonadati > Pseudomonadota > Gammaproteobacteria > Pseudomonadales > Pseudomonadaceae > Pseudomonas > Pseudomonas oryzihabitans. Next base: position 3,265,743 of record NZ_CP021645.1, on the reverse strand, counting down.
TTGGCCTGGGCGACAGCGATGTCCGGGGTGATGCCCTGGGCCTGGATCGAACGACCGCTGGGGGTGTAGTAGAGCGCCGTGGTGAGCTTGAGCGCCCGGTCGTTGTTCAGCGGCAGCACGGTCTGCACCGAGCCCTTGCCGAAGCTGTCGGTGCCCATGAGGATGGCACGCTTGTTGTCCTGCAGGGCGCCGGCGACGATCTCGGCGGCCGAGGCGCTGCCGCCGTTGATCAAGACCACCAGCGGTACCTTGTCGCTCGGGTCGGCGGCGTCGGCGGTGAAGCGCAGTTCGGAATTGGGCAGCCGGCCCTTGGTGTAGACGATCAGGCCGTGGTTGAGGAAGGCGTCGGCCACTTCCACCGCGGATTGCAGCACGCCGCCCGGGTTGTTCCTCAGGTCGAGGATCAGGCCCTTGAGCTTGCCCTTGTTCTCCTGCCGCAGCTTGTTCAGTGCCTTGACCGTCTCTTCACCGGTGTTGACCTGGAATTGCGAGATGCGGATCAGGCCATAGCCCGACTCCAGCAGCTGGCTCTTGACGCTGTTGACCTTGATCACCGCCCGCGCGAGCTTCACGTCGAACGGCTGGCCGCCGTTGCGCACGATGGTCAGGGTAATGGTGCTGCCCGGCTTGCCGCGCATCTTGTCGACGGCTTCGTTGATGGTCTGGCCCTTGGTCGGCTGGCCATCGATCTTGACGATCAGATCGCCCGGTTGCAGGCGGGCCTTGGCCGCTGGGGTATCGTCGATGGGCGAGACCACCTTGATGAAGCCGTTCTCCTGGCCGACTTCCAGGCCCAGGCCGCCGAATTCACCGCTGGTGGTTTCCTGCAGTTCGGCGAAGTCCTTGGGCTCGAGGTACGCGGAGTGCGGGTCCAGGTTGCTGAGCATGCCCTTGATGGCGTTCTCCAGCAGGACCTTGTCCGAGACCGGTTCCACATAGGCGGCCTTGATGCGGTCGAACACCTCGGCGAAGGTGCGCAGCTCGTCCAGTGGCAGCGGAGCGCTGGCTGGGGCATCGGCGGCGGTGCCCGAGGGGACCGGGGTCACCGCTGCCGGCACGCTCTGCGGCGATTGCGCCTGGACGACTCCAACGCCACCGAACAACAGGGCGAGGACCAGGGCGGTGGGACGAAAGCGATGCGGCATGTGCAGCTCCTAAACCGGGGTGTGTCTCACTATCCCTGAGCACGACACCAGATGACCGGGTCCGTCGGGCGACCCTGTTGGCGGATGGCGAAGTACAAGGCTGAGGCTTCCTGACCGCCGCTGGCGCCGACGGTCGCGATGGCATCCCCGGCCTTGACCACATCACCTGCAGACTTCAGCAGGCTCTGATTATGTCCGTACAGGCTGAGATAGCCATTCCCGTGATCGATGATTACCAGTTGGCCGGCGCCTCTTAGCCAGTCGGCGAAGACCACCCGACCGTCGTGTATCGCCTTGACCCGAGTACCCGCGCTGGCGGCGATCAGCACCCCGTCCCATTTCGCCCGGGGATCGTCGCCGCGCGGGCTGCCGAAGCGCGCCACCAGGCGGCCGTCGACCGGCCAGGGCAGCTTGCCGCGGGCATTGGCGAAGGCGCCGCCATACGCAGGTGCTGCACTAGACACCGCCATGTCCGGGGCGTTCGAGGTACGCGGGGCTTTCGTATCGCTTTCCGCCTGGCGCCGCGCCGCATCGCGAGCTTCACGCGCGCGGGCCTCGGCCAGTTGCCGTTGCCGCGCTTCCTCGGCCTCGCGCGCCTGGCGGGCGAGAGTTTCCTCGATGGTCTTGAGCACCTTGTTCAGGGCGGCCTGATCCTGCTCGCGGGCCTGGATCTCACGGCTCTTGTCGCGGTAATCCTCGTTGATCTTGGCCAACGCCGTCTGACGTTCCTTGCGTACCTCGACCAGCTCCGCCTGGCGCTTCTCCAGGTCCTCGCGGCGGGCGACCAGTTCGCTCTGTTCCTGCTGGATGCCTTGTTCCACCTCACGCAGCTCGCGCAGGGTGTCGTTGAAGGTGGCGAGTTGATCCAGCCGGGTGCGATTCAGGTAGTTGTAGTAGGTGAGGGTGCGGCTGACCTTTTCCGGATGCTCCTGATTCAGCAGCAACTTGAGGTATTCCTGGCGACCGCTCTGGTAGGCGGCGCGAATCTGCACGGCGATCAGCTGCTGTTGTTCAGCGCGGGACTGGTCGAGCTTTTTCTTGCGACCGTCCAGCTCTTGAAGCTTTTTTTCGCCGTTCTCCAGCTGCTTCTGCAGCGAGTCGACCTGCTTTTCCAAATCGCCCAGTTGGGTCTCGGTGCTCTGCAACTGCTTCTGCACGCCGGATTTCTCGGCCTGCACCTGCTTGAGCACCTTCTGCATCTCCTGGATTTCCTGGCGGGTCTGCTCGATCTGCCGCTGGGTATCGGCGCGGTCATCGGCCAGGGCAGGAGCGAGAACGCTGGCGAGCAGAAGAGAGACGAGAAGACGGCGCATGCGGGGTCGTAGCTTTCCAGGGCGAAGCGCCTAGTATGCCCGTCACATCCGGCAAAAAAAACGCCGAGGTACGCCGTTCGGCGTTCACAGCCCGCCCAGGCGGTCAGGCTGCGAACGAGGGAGCATTTCTCTTTCAGTAGCCGACGGTGAAGCGAGTGCGGTGATGCACGGGTCGCTCGACTTCGTCCAGCAGGGCCACGGCGAAGTCTTCGTAGGAGATCCGGCTGTCGCCAGCGGCATCGAATAGCAGGGCGTCGGTGCCCAGGCGGAAGTGGCCGGTCCGCTCGCCGGGGAAGAAGACCATCTGCGGACTGACGAAGACCCAGTCGAGGTCGTTGACCTCCCGCAGTGCCTCCAGGGTAGCGATGCCGGCACCGGCCTCGCTGCGATATTCCGCCGGGAAGGCCGGCGCATCGAAGAGACGCGTGCCGTCCGGCAGGCTCAGGCTGGCGGCGCCACCCACGATCAGCAGGCGCGGGATACCCGAGGCGCGGGCGAAATCGATGAGCGTCGCCGGGGGGACGTCGGCGAATCTCAGGCTGCTGATCAATACCTCATGACCGGCGAGGGCCTGGGCGGTGTCACTGTGGGTGACGTCGCCGGTAGCCACCGTCAGGCCGGTCCGGGGCGCGAGGCGGGCAGGGTCGCGTACCAGGGCGGTGACCCGGTGACCACGGGTGAGGGCTTCGTCGAGCAGGCGGCTGCCGACATTGCCGGTGGCGCCGAGTAGAGCGATGGAGGTCATGGCAGGATTCCCGATGAATGAAGGAAAGCCAAGCCTAAGCAGACCGCCGCAGGCCGCCAAGGAGGCAGTTTCGCGTGTGCAGGTTACCCGCCGATAACCCGGGGCAGCGAGGGTATGGCGCTACCGGGGGGCTGTGTATACTGGCCGGCATTTTTAGCCCTTCTCGGATAGTTGCTCAATCATGGAATTTCTCGGTCGGGTGGTCGAATTCGCCACCCATCATCCGCTTCTCGTCGCTGCCTTCATCGCCATCGTCGCCCTGATGCTGTTCAACGAAACCCGTCGCGGTGGGCGCAGTCTCTCCACCGGTGAACTCACCGCGCTGCTCAACCGCGAGGAAGGCGTGGTGGTCGACATCCGCCCCAGCAAGGATTTCGCCGCCGGGCATATCGTCGGTGCCCTGAACATCGCTCAGGAGAAAGTCGCCAGCAGCTTGTCTCTACTGGAAAAGCACAAGGCCAAGACCCTGATCGTGGTGGACAGTGCCGGCCAGCAGGCGGGCGCTGTGTGCGGCGATCTGCAGAAGGCCGGCTTCACCGCCGCTCGTCTGAATGGCGGTATCGCCACCTGGCGCGCAGAGAACCTGCCGCTGGTGAAGTGACCCCCTAGCGTGGCCGCGTCAGCGGCCACTGGAGACCGCGCATGACCGACGTCGTCATCTATACCAGTGCCTGGTGTCCCTATTGCCATCGTGCCAAGCACCTGCTCGATCGCAAGAATGTGGCCTACCGGGAGATTTCCGTCGATGGCCAACCGGCCCTGCGCAGCGAAATGGCCCGCAAGGCCGGCCGCACCAGCGTGCCGCAGATCTGGGTCGGCACTACCCACGTCGGCGGTTGCGATGATCTCTATGCCCTAGACCGAAGCGGACGCCTCGATCCGCTGTTGTCCGCCTGACCAACACTCACCACTCAAGGCCCTACCATGACCGATCAAATCAATGGCGCCCAGGAAGACGGCGCTCAGTTCTCCCTTCAGCGCATCTACATCCGCGACCTGTCCTTCGAAGCCCCCAAGAGCCCCGAGATCTTCCGCCAGGAGTGGCAGCCCAACGTCAACCTGGACCTGGCGACCCGCCAGAAGACCCTGGGCGACGACTTCCACGAAGTGGTGCTGACCCTGACCGTGACCGTCAAGAACAAGGAAGAGACCGCCTTCATCGCCGAAGTGCAGCAGGGTGGCATCTTCCTGATCAAGGGTCTGGACGCCGCTTCCATGGCACACGCCCTGGGCGCCTTCTGCCCCAACATCCTGTTCCCCTACGCCCGCGAGGCGCTGGACAACATGGTGGTGCGTGGCTCCTTCCCGGCGCTGATGCTGCAGCCGGTGAACTTCGACGCCCTGTACGCCCAGGAACTGGCGCGCATGCAAACCGCTGGCGAAGCCTGATCGGCTCCGCTGCGGTACCGAACGCCCCTCACGAGGGGCGTTCTGCTATCTGGCCTTCAGGCGCCGACTGGCGCGCCAGAGATCGAAGCTGAAGACCGCCAGGCCCAGCCAGATGCAGAGGAAGGCGAACAGCCGCTCGCGCGGGAAGGGCTCGCCATAGAGCCAGACCGCCTGGATCAGTACCAGGGTCGGGGCGAGGTACTGCAAAAAGCCCAGGGTCGAATAGGGCAGCTTGCGCGCCGCGGCGTTGAAGCACAGCAAGGGAATCAGGGTGACCGGGCCGGCCAGCACGATCAGCAGGCCCAGGGACGAGTGCCAGATTTCCGGTTGCAGGCTCACACCCGGGGTCAGCAGCGGCAGGGCGACCAGGGCGACCGGCACCAGCAGCCAGCTCTCCACTACCATGCCTGGCAGGGCGGCCACCGGCGTCTGGCGCCGGACCAGGCCGTAGAAGGCGAAGGTCAGGGCCAAGGCCAGGGAGACCCAGGGCAGTTGTCCCAGGGTCCAGAGTTGCTGGCCAACTCCCAGCACCGCCAGGCCCACGGCGAGCCATTGCAGGGGGCGCAGCCGCTCGCCCAGGATCACCAGGGCGAGCAGGATGTTGACCAGCGGATTGATGTAGTAGCCCAGGCTGGCCTCGACCACATGGGCGTTATTGACCGCCCAGATGTAGACCAGCCAGTTGCTAGCGACCAGCGCGCCGGACAGCGCCAGCCACGCCAGGCGGCGCGGATGGGCGCGTAGTTCCACCCACCAGCCAGGGTGCCGCCAGACCAGCAGCAACAGGGCGCTGAACAGCGCGGACCAGAGAATGCGCTGGAACAGGATTTCGAGGGACGGCAACGCCGCCAGCAATTTGAAGAACAACGGAAACAAGCCCCACAACCCGTAGGCAGTGAGACCCAGGGCGTAGCCCTGGCGCAAGGCAGACATGAGAAATCCTTAGGCAGACAACGTTCTTGTCCGGCCAGGATAGCTCAAGGTATCGACTGATGTCGGAACAGGTGAGAAACCTACCCCATGCCGATAGCGGTCGAGCTATATCGCCCAGGCTGCTACGACAGCGTCGTCATAGCAGCCGCACAGTCCTCGGCTCAGGCGCGATCAGCGCTATCCGGCCTCATTGCTGGGCGCCATAACCTGCGGGCTCCACCGGAAAGCTACCGTCGTTCGCTGCGATCAGCTTGTTCAACCGGACCGGAATGGCCTTGGCGGCCGGGACTTTGCTCTCTTCGGCATGGTGCCAGAGCGGGATCAGGGCGTTGCATTCGGGATAGTAGCCACCGCAGGCGCCTTCCGGGATGTTGTAGGGCGTGACGCGCAACGGGCCAACCTCACGACGTACGCCATCATCGGCTACCGTCGATACCTGCACCTTGTCGCCCTCGGCGAGGCCCAGGCGTTCGATGTCGTTGCGGTTCATCAGCAGCACCGCTCGGGTACCCTTCACGCCACGGAAACGATCGTGATAGCCGTAGATGGTGGTGTTGAACTGGTCGTTGCTGCGCAGCGTCATCAGCGTCAGGACATCGCGTCCAGCGGCGGGCATGTCCGGATTTTCTTCCAGGCTGCGCGGCACGATGAGATTGGCCTTGCCGGTCTCGGTCTTCCATTCGCGCTTGGCTGCGGGCAGCGGACGATGGAAACCTCCTACCTCCCAGAGCCGCGCATTGAAGTCGTGGAAGATCTCCGGGAAGGAGAGGGCGATTTCGTCGCGGATCAGGCCGTAGTCGGCGACCCAGGCATCCCAGGTCACCTTGGGATTGTCCGGCAGGGTGGCCTTGGCCAGGCCGGCGACGATGGCCGGTTCGGACAGCAGGTCGCCTTCGGGCGGCTCGGCCACGCCACGCCAGCCGTGGATGCAACCGGTGCTATCCTCGGTGCTGTGGGCCTGTTCCACGCCATTCTGGCGATCTATCTCGGTCCGACCGAGGCAGGGCAGCAGGTAGGTCTTGTCCGCCGGTACCAGGTGATTGCGATTGAGCTTGGTAGCGATCTGTACCGACAGCCGCAGGGTACGCCAGGCCGGCTCCATCAGACTGGTCTCGGGAATGGCCCGCAGGAAGTTGCCACCCAGGCTGATGAAGGCCTTCACCGAGCCGTCGATGATGCCTTCGCAGGCTTCCACGGTATTGCGGCCCTTGTCCTGCGGTGGAGTGAAGCCGAAGCGTTCACCGAGCTGGTCCAGCGGCGCCAGTTCCGGCTTCTCGGTGATGCCCACGGTGCGCTGGCCCTGGACGTTGGAGTGGCCGCGTACCGGGCATATGCCGGCGCCGGGCTTGCCGATATTGCCGCGCATGAGCAGCAGGTTGGTCAGCATCTGGATGGTTTCCACGCCATGGCGGTGTTGGGTCAGGCCCATGCCATAGATGCCGATGACCTTCTGGCAACGACCGTAGACGGCGGCCGCCGCTTCCAGGGCGCTACGGGTGAGACCCGACTGCCGCTCCAACTGCGGCCATTCCTGGCGCTGCAGCCACTCGCAGAAGTCGGCGAAACCGTGGCAGTGCTCGGCGATGAAGGCATGGTCGAGCACGGCAGGGCGGCCCTGCTCGCGGGCGTCGTCATCGGCGGCCAGGAGCGCCTTGCACATGCCGGCTAGGGCGGCGATATCGCCACCCGGTTTGAGCTGGTGATACTGGGTGCTGATCTGGGTGGGGTGATCGCTGAGCATCTCCACCGGCGACTGCGGATTGACGAAGGTTTCCAGACCGCGTTCGCGCAAGGGGTTGAAGGTGATGATGGGCGCGCCGCGCTTACGGGCTTCTTGCAGGTCGTGCAGCATCCGCGGACTGTTGCTGCCCGGATTCTGGCCGAAGAACAGCAGGCAATCGGCCTGGGCGAAGTCATTCAGGGTCACGGTGCCCACGGTCACGCCGATGCTCTTGGGCAGGGCTACCGAGGTGCTCTCATGGCACATGTTGGAGCTGTCCGGCAGGTTGTTGGTGCCGTACAGGCGCGCGTAGAGCTGATAGAGGTAGGAGGTTTCCAGCGCGGCGCGGCCGGAGGCATAGAAGATAACCGAGTCCGGATCCAGCGCCTTGAGTTCGGCGCCGATGTCGGCGAAGGCCTCGGCCCAGCTGACCCGGCGATAGCGGTCGCTGGCGGCGTCGTAGCGCAACGGATGGGTCAGCCGACCAACCTCTTCCAGATCGTGGTCACGCCAGCCGCGCAATTCGCTCAGCGAATGCTGGGCGAAGAACTCCGGCCCGCATCTCTTGCTGGTGACCTCCCAGGCAGTAGCCTTGGCGCCGTTCTCGCAGAATTCCAGCGGATGGGGCTTGCCCGGCTTGGCCCAGGCGCAGCTCACGCAGCCGAAGCCGCCGTGCTTGTTCTGCTTGGCGAGCAGGGCGCCCGATTTCAGCGGCACCCGCTCGCGTAGCACGATCTCGGTCACCGAACGGGCCGAGCCCCAGCCGCCGGAAGGGGCGTCATAGCGTTCAACCTTGGGTTTGCCGATCTTGCTCATGGTGCGCCTCGCATGGCTGTAGGGCGATGTGCCTATCAACCATCGGACGACGCGTCTGGCCGGAAGGTTCTAGCGGTCAGCCCGGCGGTGCGGCGAAGCCCAGTTGGCGCCAACCTTCGTAAACGGCCACGGCCACGGTGTTGGATAGATTGAGGCTGCGCCGGTTGGGCAACATCGGCAGGCGCAGCCGCTGCTCGGGCGGTAGCGACTCCAACACCTCGGCTGGCAGCCCCCGACTCTCAGGACCGAACAGCAGGGCATCGCCCGGTGCATAGGCGATCTCGGTGAAGGGATGGCTGGCCTTGGTGGTGAAGGCGAGCAGTCGGGGCGGCTGCAAATCTGCTATACAGGCCGCGAGACTGGCGTGGGTCCGCACCGTGGACCACTCGTGGTAGTCCAAGCCGGCACGACGCAGCTTCTTGTCGTCCAGCGCGAAGCCCAGCGGCTCGATCAGGTGCAGGCGGCAGCCGGTGATGGCACAGAGGCGAATGACGTTGCCGGTATTGGGCGGAATTTCCGGTTGGTAGAGGATGATGTCGAACATGAAGGGCAGGGCGCCTGGCAAAGCGCCTATGGTACTGCGCCGCCGCCGCGCCGTCGCGAGCGGGGCAGGTCGATGAACCTCTGGCAACGGCTGGTCGAGCTACTGCTGCGTGAACACCGGGCACGCCAGGACGAATTGGCGCGGGTGGAAAACCCGGAATTGCTCAAGGCTGAATGGCGCGTCCAGCGCCAACGGCTGACGCTCTGGCTGGCCTCGGCCGCCTTGGGTGCCGGCCTGTTCGGCATGATCATCGGCCAGTTGATGTACCAGCGTAATCACCCCGACCCCTGGTCGGCCGAGGCCCGCCGGCCGGTCATCCTGGGAGTGGACACGCGGCAGGAGCCGGGACGCTTCGAATTGCTGATCACCGCCGATCGCTCGTTGTTCTACGAACGCTACCGTCCCGAGGGTGCCCTCAGCCTGCGCCTGCCACGGGCACGCTGGGACGGCGGTGAGCGCCAGGGCCGGGTGGTGCGCCCAGGCGGTAGCTTTTCCTGGACGGTGCGCCAGGATGGCCAGGATCTGAAGGTGTTGCTGGTGGGCGTTGGTGGCCCCCTACAGGCCGGCGATCAGTTGTTAGAGGACGGCGAAAACTGGGTGCTCAAGATCGAGGTCCCGCTGGCGCCCTGAAATGCCCCGTTATTAGGCAAAGCGCACGGATATGCACCAGAGCTGAACGCGGAATGGCGTTTCGGGCGGCTTGCTAAATTCGGCTGTTCGCCTGGCCATGAGGCAGCTCTTTTTGCGGAAAAACCGCTCTAGCACAGGGTTTCAGGTTTTTTGCAGGCAAAAAAAGAGGCCATCACACGGAGTGATGGCCTCGAGAAGAAAAGAGGGGATTCCCCAGCCTGCCTGTACCGAGGTCCCCAAAAGGGTAGTTACCTAGGATATTGCAGGAGGTGTGCCAAGTTTTTGGGTTGGGTGTTTTGGGGCGACTTTGTAGGTTGGGTTGAGCGTTAGCGAAGCCCAACGTTTTGGGTTTGGGCTTATCACGGCCTAAGCTGATCATCGCGGTTTGCTGAGGGTTTTTATTTCGCCCACCCGGGCGAGTCACTTTTTTCAAACGCCAAAAAAGTAACCAAAAACGCTTGTCCCCACGTTTCGGCCCTCCGCTACGCTCCGTGTCCCCTCGCTCCGGTGCCGCTCCGGGGGCACGGCACGAAGGGGCTTCCTGCCCCTCGCGCCTTGCTCGGCGTCCTGCCTCGCATCCCCCTCCGCGACACCTACGCTCGGCCTCACTGACGGGGACGGAGGCGCCAGCCTGAGGCTTCGGTATTTACTTTCTCTTGTAGCGTGGAAAACCGCGCAGCGTTTTCCACTGGCGCATAACGCCGATCCCTGTGGACAAGGCTTCGCCGTTGTCCACGCTACGTGTTCTTCAACCGAAACTTTCAGGCTGGCGAATCGCCCCGTTCAGGAGGGCGAACGCCAGTGTCGTGGAGTGGGTCGAGCCGCATGGATGCGGCGAGAGGTCCAGTGGGCCATGGACGGCCCATCTGGACCGACCCCGGAACGGCGCTGGTGTGAGCGGACCTGGAGCGCAGCGGAAGGCCGGATGGTCGGGGCAAGCGTTTTTGCTTACTTTTGCCGCGACTGGCAAAAGTGAGTCGCTCGGGAGAGCGAAATAAGAAGTACCACCAAAACTCGGTAACCGGCTAGGGCACCAATAGTCCAAAACGTTGGGCTTCGCTTACGCTCAGCCCAGCCTACGGCACCGTAGAGAACCCTCAGTCCTCCCCATCCTCATCCGGCCCGTCCACCTTCATGCCCAATTCCTTGATCTTGCGCGTCAAGGTATTGCGCCCCCAACCGAGCAGCACGGCGGCATCACGGCGGCGGCCGGCGGTGTGCTTGAGCGCGGTCTCGATCATGATGCGTTCGAAGGCCGGTACGGCATTGTCCAGCAGGCTGGACTGGCCGCGGGTGAGGGCCTGGTCGGCCCATTGCCGCAGGGCCTGTTCCCAGTTGGCGGCGGGAGCGGCGTCCTGGGGCTGGTTGAGCAGCTCGGGCGGCAGGTCGTCGATCAGGACTTCGCGGCTGGAGGCCATCACCGTGATCCAGCGGCAGGTGTTCTCCAGCTGGCGCACGTTGCCCTGCCAGGGCAGGCCCTTCATGTATTCCTCGGTCTCGCCGCGTAGGGTCTTGGGCTCCACGGCCAATTCCTGGGCGGCACGCGCCAGGAAGTGGCGGGCGAGGGCGGGGATGTCCTCGCGGCGATCGGCCAGGCGCGGGATATGGATGCGGATGACGTTGAGGCGATGGAAGAGGTCCTCGCGGAACTTGCCCTCGCGCACCAGGCCTTCGAGGTTCTGGTGGGTGGCGGCGATGATGCGCACGTCCACCTTGACCGGGGTGTGGCCGCCGACACGATAGAACTCGCCATCGGCCAGCACCCGCAGCAGGCGGGTCTGGGTGTCGGCCGGCATGTCGCCGATCTCGTCGAGGAACAGGGTGCCGCCGTCGGCCTGCTCGAAGCGGCCACGGCGCTGGGCGGCGGCGCCGGTGAAGGCGCCCTTTTCATGACCGAACAGCTCGGACTCCATCAGGTCCTTGGGAATGGCGGCCATGTTCAGCGCGATGAAGGGCGCCGCGGCGCGCGGGCTGTGGCGGTGCAGGGCGTGGGCGACCAGTTCCTTGCCGGTACCGGATTCGCCGTTGATCAGTACGGTGATGTTGGAATGCGAGAGCCGGCCGATGGCGCGGAACACCTCCTGCATCGCCGGCGCCTCGCCGATGATCTCGGGGGTGCGGGTCAGGTGCGCCGGCTCGGCGAAGCCCTGTTGCTCCTGGGCGTGCTGCCCGGCGCGCTTGACCAAAGCCACGGCCTCGTCGACGTCGAACGGCTTGGGCAGGTACTCGAAGGCGCCGCCCTGGTAGGAGGCCACGGCGCTGTCCAGGTCGGAATGGGCGGTCATGATGATGACCGGCAGGCGCGGGTGCATCTCGCGGATGCGCGACAGCAGGTCCAGGCCGCTGGTGCCGGGCATGCGGATGTCCGAGATCACCACGTCCGGTTGCTGGCGACCGAGGCGGGTCATGACGCTGTCGGCGCTGTCGAAGGCGACGGTGGTCATGCCTTCTTGTTGCAGGGCTTTTTCCAGGACCCAGCGGATGGAACGGTCGTCGTCGACGATCCAGACGGTCTCCGAACGGCTCATGCGTGCTCCTCGTTATTCCAGCGGCAGGAAGATGCTGAAGGCGGTGTGGCCGGGATGGCTTTCACACTCGATCAGGCCCTGGTGCTGGGTGATGATGTTCTGGGTAATGGCGAGTCCCAGGCCGGTGCCGTCGGGGCGGCCGCTGACCATGGGATAGAAGATGGTTTCCTGCAGGTCCGGGGGAATGCCCGGACCGTTGTCGGTGATCTCCACCTTGCACACCAGGCGATGGCGGTGGTGGCCGATGGTGAACTGGCGCAGGGTGCGAGTTCTCAGGGTGACTCGGCCCAGGCGCAGCTCGTTCTGCTGGGAGATGGCCTGCATGGCGTTGCGCACGATGTTGAGCACGGCCTGGATCATCTGTTCGCGATCGATCATCAGGTCGGGAATGCTTGGGTCGTAGTCACGCACCAGGTTGATCAACCCCTGGCTTTCCGCTTCCACCAGGCTGCAGACCCGCTCGAGCACCTCGTGCACGTTGGTGATGGCGAGCTTGGGCAGCTTGTTGGAACCGAGCATGCGGTCGACCAGATTCCGCAGGCGGTCCGCTTCCTCGATGATGACGTTGGTGTAGTCCTTGAGGGATTCCTCGGGCAGCTCTCGGGCCAGCAACTGGGCGGCGCCACGGATGCCGCCCAGGGGATTCTTGATCTCGTGGGCCAGGCCGCGCACCAGCAGCTTGGTGGTCTCCTGCTTGGAGAGTTGCGCCTCTTCCTTGGTGATGCGCAGCAGGCGGTCGCGCGGATGGACTTCCAGCAGCAGCAGGGTGTTGTGGCGGTCCAGGATGGGCGTCACCGCGTAGTCCACCGTCAGGCTGTTGCCCGAGGTGGAAACCAGCAAAGCCTCGCGCTTGGTGAAGGGGTGGGCATGATCCACCGCCTGGCGCAGCGCCTGCAGGGCCTCGGGCGATTCGGTGAAGAGTTCGCTGATGAACTGACCGTGACTGCGCTGGCCGCTGATGGCCAGCAGCATCTCGGCCGCCGGATTCATGTACTCCAGCCGCAACTCCGCATCCAGCAGGATGACCGCGGTCGTAAGGTTGTCGAGCAGGAGTCGATGGATGACGTCGGTAGGCATGAGAGGCCACAGCGCTATAGAGACGATAGGAAAATGCAAGAAGCAAACCAAGACGCCCCGAGTTAGGGCAGATAGCTGTAACGTGCACTAACAGCCGCCGTGCGCCTCGGCAACCTGCCTAGGATTTGTATCAAGATGGTGCGCGACGGAAAAGAGCACCAATATGGGGCGTTACAGGAAGGGTAGCCAGGATTTCTTGACTTCGGGCGGCTTCATGTCGAGTGGGCATTCCGGTCTTTTGCCCCAATCCGCCGCTGCGCACGGATGGGCACGGCGCTTCTGCTCCAGTGAAGGGCGGCGCAGGTGGAAGGGCTGGGCCGGGGTGCGCTCCAGCACGTTACCATCGGCCGCGAGGATTTCCGCCACCAGCTGATGGGTGCCGCGGTCCAGGTTGTCCAGCGGGAAGACCGGGCTGCGGCCGACACCGGCTTCCTTGTCATCCAGCAGCAGTCGATAGCTGTGGCCCGGTTGCAGCTCCGGCTCGCTCACCAGGCTGACGATGAGTTGCCCTTGTTGATCGATCACGGTGGCGTCGGGCTCGGGGACCAGGATGCGTAGCATCTGGTAGCGGAAGGGCGCGGGCTTGGGCGTCTTCGCCACCGGCGCGCTTGGCGTCGGACTCAGCTTGCGGGTCGGCTGGCCCTGTTGGTTGAGGTTGTTGGTGGTACTCACCGGCACCCGGGTGGCCTTGACGCCCTTGGGCGGCTGGTCGGTGTAGACGCGATTACCGTCCTTGTCGACATAGCTGTAGACCGCCGCCTGCGCGGGTAGCAGGACGCAGAGCAGCAGCAGGGCGAGAACGCGGCTCATCAGCGGGCGGGACTGTTGACACTGATGCGTTGCACCGTGACCGTCTTCTCGGCACTGGTCTGGATCACCTCGCCTGTGCCCGAGAGGACCTGGGCGGCGAAGCGGTGCTCGCCACGCTCCAGGTTGGTGACGCCGAAGCGGGTGCTCTGGCCGGGGCTGCCATAGGGCTGGCCATCCACCAGCAGTTGCAGGCTCTGGCCCGCCTTCAGTGCCGGTTCCAGGGAGACCCCCACGGCAAAGGTGCCATTGTTGGCGCGGATAGCCTCGTCGTTGGGCAGATTCACCTCCAGACGGCTGAAGGCCGGGCCTGCGGACGGCACAGTCGCGGGGGCGCTCGGGATGCTTGGCGCCGGCTGGGGATTGCCCACGGTATTGGTGGGGGGCACCTGCACCGGTGTGGCATTGGCCGAGGGTTGGTCGCTGAACACCGTATTGCCTTCGGCATCGACCGACTTGTAGATCGCGGCCTGGGCGGAGCAGGCGAGGCAGAACAGACAGCAGGCGAGCAGGCGAGGCATGGCGGAATCTCGGCCGGGCGATGGGGATCAAGGGTAGCAGGCACGCTGGGTGCGTAGGTAGGCAGCTCGGCCTTCCCGCGGTGGCGTCGGTCGCGACGGTTTTCCGCACGCAAAGAAAAGGCCTCCCGAAGGAGGCCTTTTCAATTACCGCAGCGGGATTAGACGCTGTAGTACAGGTCGTATTCCAGCGGGTGCACGAAGGTACGCACCTTGATCTCTTCCTCGGACTTCAGCTCGATGTAGGCATCGATGAACTCGTCGGTGAAGACGCCGCCCTTGGTCAGGAATGCACGACCGGCGTCCAGGGCTTCCAGGGCTTCCTTCAGGCTGCCGCAGACCTGCGGGATCTTCTTGCCTTCTTCCGGCGGCAGATCGTACAGGTTCTTGTCGGCTGCATCGCCGGGGTGAATCTTGTTCTGGATGCCGTCCAGGCCAGCCATCAGCAGAGCGGCGAAGCACAGGTAGGGGTTGGCAGCCGGATCCGGGAAGCGGGCTTCGATGCGGCGGGCTTTCGGGCTCGACACATAGGGGATACGGATGGAGGCGGAACGGTTACGGGCCGAGTAGGCCAGCATGACCGGGGCTTCGAAGCCGGGCACCAGACGCTTGTAGCTGTTGGTGGACGGGTTGGTGAAGCCGTTCAGGGCCTTGCCGTGCTTGATGATGCCGCCGATGAAGTACAGGGCGGTATCGGACAGACCGGCATAGCCTTCGCCGGCGAAGGTGTTCTTGCCATCCTTGGAGATGGACATGTGCACGTGCATGCCGGAGCCGTTGTCGCCGTACAGGGGCTTGGGCATGAAGGTGGCGGTCTTGCCGTAGGCATCGGCCACATTGTGCACGACGTACTTCAGGGTCTGGGTCTCGTCGGCCTTCTTGACCAGGGTGTTGAACTGCACACCGATCTCGTTCTGGCCAGCGGTCGCCACTTCGTGGTGGTGGACTTCCACGGTCAGGCCCATCTCTTCCAGGGCGTTGCACATGGCGGTACGGATTTCGTGGTCGTGATCGACTGGCGGAACCGGGAAGTAGCCGCCCTTGACGCCCGGACGGTGGCCCTTGTTGCCGCTTTCGAAGTCAGCGTCGGTGTTCCAGGACGCCTGCTCGGAGAAGATCTTGAACATGGAGCCGGAGATGTCCGACTTGAACTTCACTTCGTCGAAGATGAAGAACTCGGGCTCCGGGCCGACGAACACGGTGTCGCCGATGCCGGTGGACTTCAGGTATTCCTCGGCGGCCTTGGCGATACCGCGGGGGTCGCGCTCGTAGGGCTGCATGGTCGAGGGTTCGATGATGTCGCAGACCAGGATCAGGGTCGGCTCTTCGGTGAAGGGGTCCAGGACGGCGGTGCTGTCGTCGGGCAGCAGGATCATGTCGGAGGCTTCGATGCCTTTCCAGCCGGCGATGGAGGAGCCGTCGAACATCTTGCCGTGGGCGAAGAAGTCCTCGTCCAGCGCGTCACGCGCCGGCATGGTGACGTGTTGCTGCTTGCCTTTGGTGTCGGTGAAGCGCAGGTCTACCCACTTCACGTCGTTTTCTTTGATCAGTTGAACAGCCTTCGACATGGTTTCCTCCAGAGGAATTTCGGCCGGGAGCGGTTGGCGGTACTCCCGGTATCAGCTGTGCCCTTGAGGGGCGCTCCCGTGCTGCGCGGTCCACGACCGGCATTCGACGAAAAGCGCCCTATGCTGGCTCAGGGGCGGCTGCCTCACAAGAGAGCAAGTTGTATGCCAGTGCCCTCAAATGGGCTGGAGCGGCTTGCCACCGTATCTCGCGGCGTTTTCAGGCCTGTCGATGCCGCATGATCGCACCTGTTTGGTGCTTTGAATTTTAGAAATGCACTTAAATGGGGCTTTAGGTGATTTTGTCGGCTCGATTCGAGTCCGCGGCGGTTTTCAGGTATGATCTTGGCCCTTTTCTTTCGCGTTTCCCGCACGCCGTCTCCCGTTCATGAAGCTCATCATCAAGGTCTTTCCGGAAATCACCATCAAGAGTCGTCCGGTACGCAAGAATTTCATTCGCCAGCTGGTGAAGAACATTCGGGTCGTGCTGCGTGATCTGGATCCGGACGTGCTGGTCGATGGGGTGTGGGACAACGTCACCCTCGACACCGCGGTCAGCGAGCCGCGCCTGCTGGCGGAGATGAAGCAGCGCCTGGCCTGTACCCCCGGCATCGGCCAGTTCCTCGAGGTGCACGAGTATCCGCTGGGCGACTTCGAGACCATCCTCACCCTGTGCGAGCGCCACTTCGGCGAGCGGGTCCGTGGCAAGGTGTTCTCGGTGCGCTGCAAGCGCGCCGGCAAGCATGACTTTTCCTCGATGGACGTGGAGCGCTACGTCGGTGGTGGTCTGCGCGAGCGCTGCGGCGGTGCCGGCATCGCCCTGAAGAATCCCGAGGTGAACGTTCGCCTGGAGATCCGCGACCAGAAGCTGTTCATCATCGACCAGCATCACGAGGGGTTGGGCGGTTATCCGCTGGGGGCCCTGGAGCAGGTGCTGGTGCTGATGTCCGGTGGCTTCGATTCCACCGTGGCCGCCTACCAGATGATGAGGCGCGGCATGGTCAGCCACTTCTGCTTCTTCAATCTCGGCGGGCGTGCCCACGAATTGGGCGTGATGGAAGTGGCGCACTATCTGTGGGAGAAATTCGGTCGCTCCCAGCGCGTGCTGTTCATCAGCGTGCCCTTCGAGGAGGTGGTGGGGCAGATCCTCACCCAGTGCGACGACAGCCACATGGGCGTGATCTTGAAGCGCATGATGCTGCGTGCCGCCAGCCGCATCGCCGAGCAGTTGCAGATCGAGGCGCTGGTGACCGGCGAGGCCGTCTCCCAGGTCTCCAGCCAGACCCTGACCAACCTGGCGGTGATCGACAAGGCCACCGATACCCTGGTGCTGCGCCCGCTGCTGGCCAGCCACAAGCAGGACATCATCGATACCGCCGAGCGCATCGGCACCGCCGACTTCGCCAAGCACATGCCGGAATACTGTGGCGTCATCTCGGTGAATCCCACCACCAAGGCCAAGGGCTTCCGGGTGGAGCACGAGGAAGGCAAGTTCGACATGGCGGTGCTTGACGCCGCCCTGGAGCGCGCTCGCTTCATCACCGTCGACAAGGTGATCGAAGAGCTGGGCAAGGACGTGCAGGTCGAAGAGCTGGCACAGCCCTTGCCAGGTCAGATCGTGGTGGACATCCGCCATCCCGACGCCCAGGAAGAGGCGCCGCTGGAACTTGCGGGCATCGAAGTGCAGGCCATGCCCTTCTTCGCCCTGAACAGCCGTTTCAAGGAACTGGACGACAGCCGCCAGTACCTCCTTTATTGCGACCGCGGGGTGATGAGCCGGCTGCACGCCCATCACCTGCTCACCGAAGGGCACGCCAATGTGCGCGTTTATCGTCCGGCCTAAGCAGCCGGGCCTGCTGGGTGGCAGTATCCGCCACCGCCCTCCCGACCTCCGCTAGCCGGCCGGCCCCACGCCGTCGGCCGCGTTTCGCGTCTTTGCAATCTCCAGCTGTCAGCCTGCTGGCTGAAGCTCCTTCATTTCTATACCGAGAACACCACTGTGATCGAGAATCTACGCAACATCGCCATCATCGCGCACGTCGACCATGGCAAGACCACCCTCGTCGACAAGCTGCTGCGCCTGTCCGGCACCCTGGACCGCAAAGAAGCGGAAAACGAGCGGGTGATGGACAGCAACGACCAGGAAAAGGAACGTGGCATCACCATCCTGGCCAAGAACACCGCGCTGAAGTGGAAGGACTACAACATCAACATCGTCGACACCCCCGGCCACGCCGACTTCGGTGGCGAGGTGGAGCGCGTGATGTCGATGGTCGACTCCGTGCTGCTGGTGGTCGACGCCCAGGACGGCCCCATGCCGCAGACCCGTTTCGTGACCCAGAAGGCGTTCAAGGCCGGCCTGCGTCCGATCGTGGTGGTGAACAAGATCGACCGTCCCGGCGCGCGTCCGGACTGGGTCATCGACCAGATCTTCGATCTGTTCGACAACCTCGGCGCCACCGATGAGCAGCTGGACTTCCCGATCGTCTACGCCAGCGCCCTGAACGGCATCGCCGGTCTGGACCACGAGAAGATGGACGACAACATGGATGCCCTGTTCCAGGCCATCGTCGACCACGTCCCGGCGCCCCAGGTCGATGTGGACGGTCCCTTCCAGATGCAGATCTCCCAGCTGGACTACAACAGCTTCCTGGGCGTGATCGGCATCGGCCGCATCGCCCGTGGCCGCATCAAGGCCAACACCCCGGTGGTGGCCATCAGCGACGACGGCAGCAAGCGTAACGGTCGTATTCTCAAGATCATGGGCCACTCCGGCCTGCAGCGCGTGGAAGTGGCCGAAGCCGAAGCCGGCGACATCGTCTGCGTCTCGGGCATGGACGAGCTGTTCATCTCCGACACCCTGTGCGATCCGCAGAACGTCGAAGCCCGTCCGCCGCTGACCGTCGACCAGCCCACCGTGAGCATGACCTTCCAGGTCAACGACTCGCCCTTCGCCGGTCGTGAAGGCAAGTTCGTCACCAGCCGCAACATCAAGGACCGCCTGGACAAGGAGCTGCTGCACAACGTGGCCCTGCGCGTCGAGCCGGGCGAGTCGGCCGAGAAGTTCAAGGTCTCCGGCCGTGGCGAGCTGCACCTGTCGGTACTGATCGAGAACATGCGCCGTGAAGGCTTCGAGATGGCCGTGGGCCGTCCGGAAGTGGTGATCATCGAGAAGGACGGCGAGAAGCAGGAGCCCTACGAGAACGTCACCATCGACATCGAAGAGCAGCACCAGGGCTCGGTGATGGAACAGATGGGTCTGCGCAAGGGCGATCTGACCAACATGATCCCCGACGGCAAGGGCCGTATCCGCTTGGAATACACCATCCCGGCGCGTGGCCTGATCGGTTTCCGGAACAACTTCCTGACCCTGACCTCGGGCAGCGGCATCCTGACCTCGACCTTCAGCCACTACGGCCCGATCAAGGCCGGCGAAGTGAGCAACCGTCAGAACGGCGTGCTGGTGTCCATGGCCACCGGTACCGCGCTGACCTACTCGCTGGAAACCCTGCAGAGCCGCGGCAAGCTGTTCCTGGCCCCGGGCGACGAGATCTACGAAGGCCAGCTGTGCGGCATCAACAGCCGTGACAACGACTTGGTGCTCAACCCCACCAAGGGCAAGAAGCTGGACAACATGCGCGCCTCGGGCAAGGACGAAGTCATCGCCCTGGTGCCGCCGATCAAGTTCACCCTGGAGCAGGCGCTGGAATTCATCGCCGACGACGAGCTGGTGGAAGTGACGCCCAAGTCCATCCGCCTGCGCAAGAAGTACCTGAACGAGAACGACCGCAAGCGCTTCGAGCGTTCCAAGGTCTGATCGCGTTTCGGTAATGCAAGAAAGCGCCTTCGGGCGCTTTTTTGTTGCTCGCGTGCCGCGGTCGACAGCGCTCGCCGTGGGCGCCGGGCCGCGCTTTTGCTAGCGTTGGCGGCCTCGGGTGCGCCACGTCGGACGGCCCTAGCTGCAGGATGCTGCCATGTTGAAAATCACCTTCGCCGCCACCCTGACCCTGGCCGGTCTCGCCCTCGTCACCGGTGCCCAGGCTGCCGGCTGCGGTACGCCGCGCAACGCCTTCGATACCGTCTACTGCGCGAGCAATCTGTTCGCCCAGAGCGACAAGTCGTTGAATCAGACTTACGGCGAGCTGCGCAAGCTATTGCCGGTCGACCAGCAGGCGCTGCTCAAGCAGGGCCAGCTCGCCTGGATCAAGCAGCGCGACAGCCAGTGCTCCCGTGAAGAGGCCGATGGCTACTTCGTCAATCTGGACTGCGCCGTCACCCTCACCGAGAACCGCCTGGAGATGCTCAAGGAGCGCCTGCGCGAATGCGCCAGCACCGGCTGCGAGGCGGGCAGGCTAGGTCAGTGAGGGCTTTAGTAGTAGGCCTATGGGCCCGTAGCCTCTGCATCGCGGCCATGGGCCGCTCCTACGGGTCCCGATGTATCCGTAGGAGCGGCCCATGGCCGCGATGCAAGACTAGGCTTCGTATCGACGGCATCTACAGTGGTGTTTCAAACGTTCGCGCAAGACTGGGCGAGTGATTTTGGGACGGTTCGGCGCTCCGACTGGGCCAGGCGCCGCGACGAGTCATGGCAGGGCTATGGCGAGGGGTGGCAACGCCCCCCCAGGGCGATCCGCCGCTGCGGGCAAAGAGCGCCGCCAGAATTGTGTAGATGAATTCCGAAGCATCACGCTAGGCGCGGCTCGAAAGGCCTTGACGCTGGCGTTGCCATTCGCGCAGGTCGTGCAGGCATCGCGGCGGGCAGATCAGGAAGCCCTGGAGCAGGTCGCAACCGGCCTGCTCCAGGCACTGCTGCTTGAGGAGGGTGTCCACGCCTTCGGCGATCACCTGGGCGTCGCGGGCATGGCAGAAGGCGACGAGGGCATCCAGACTGGCCTGGTTGCCGGGATGGCCGAGGCGCTCTACGATGAGGCGGTCGAATTTGATGGTGTCGGCGGGATAGTCGGTGACCTGCTGGATGGAGGTGTAGCCCACGCCGAAATCGTCGATGGCGACCCGGAAGCCGGCGCTGCGTAGCTCCCGCAGTAGGGTCAGGGTGCACTCGTTCAGTTCCGCAGCGAAGGTCTCGGTGAACTCCAGCTCGATCTGCGTGGGATCCACCCGGTGGTACCGAGCTCGTTCCTTGAGGTAGGGCACGATGTCGGCCTGATCCAGTTGCGCGGAGGACAGGTTGATCGACAGGATCGGCTGTACGCCCAGGGCCTCGGCCAGCTCGGGGTAGTCTTGGAAGGCACGGTCGATGACCCAGCGATCGATCCAGCGGAACTGGCCCTGGCGTTCGGCGATGGGAATGAATTCCGCCGGCGAGACCTTGCCCAGCGTCGGCGACGTCCAGCGCACCAGGGCTTCGACCGAACGTACCCGCCCCTGGGCATCCACGGCGGGCATGTATTCCAGATGGAATTCGCTATCCGGATCCAGCTGGCGCAGCTGTTCGTCGAGCAGATCCAATCGGCGCTGCTGGGCGGCGAGCTGGGGTGTGAAGCGCACCAGCTGGTTGCCGCCCTTGGCCTTGGCCTCGTCCATGGCCAGATTCGCCTGAGCCAGCAGTTCCGCCAGGTTCGGCGGATCTTCCAGGGCGGTGAGTCCGAGGCTCAAACTGACCGCATAGCGCCGCTCGCCCAGCAGGGTGCCGTGGTGGTGGGCGCGTTGCAGTTGCTCACCCAGTTGCAGGGCATGCAAGCCCGCCCGCTCACCGCGCATCAGGATGGCGAATTCGTCACCGGCCAGGCGGGTGAACACCGCCCCGCCGAATTCCGGTTGGGTGTCGATGAGTCCCTGGGTGCGTTGTGCCAGGGCACGCAACAGGGCATCGCCAGCGGCATGGCCGAAGCGGTCGTTCACCGACTTGAAGTGGTCGAGGCCGAAGCACAGCAGGGCGATGGTCGTGGGGGCGGCATCCTCGGCCAGCCATTGCTCGCCGGTCAGCTGGAAGTGACGGCGATTACCGATCTGGGTGAGGGGATCGGTGCGCAAGGCGTTGCGCAGCTGGGTGAGAATGGTCAGGTTATTGTCGTGCAGCCGCTTCATGTTGCCGCCCAGGTGACCGATTTCGCCAGGTTCTTGAGGCGTATCGAGCGATTGGCGTTCGCCATCCAGCACTTCGGTCAGTTGCCTGTCCAGGCGCGCAACGGGCTCGGTGATGTAGCGTCGGATCAGCACCACCAGGATCAGGAAGCAGATCAGTGTCACCGCCAGGCCACCGCCGAAGTAGAGGGTTGCCAGTTGCGTCAGGCGATCTTCCAGTAGGCGCGGATCCGGGATCAGTTGGACGTAGCGCCTGGGCGACAGTTGCTCCATCGCGGCGAGACCCGTTGGCATCGGCGGCGGCGTCGAGGTGATGGTCAGGGGGGCGCCATAGGCGAGTTCGAGTCGGTGGCGCAGATTTTCCATGCGGTCTGGGCGCACCGCCAGTTGTAGGGTCATGGCTTGGTCGCGCTGGCTGGGCATGGGCGCGGCGCCGGTACTGGGCAGGATCGCGGTGTTGGCGACCAGCAACGCCTGGCCGTCTTCTTCGATCAGGTCGTCGTGACGTTCAGCCAGGGACTCCGAATTGTTTGCGGGGTGCTCCAGTAGTCGCCGCTGAGCCGGATTCAACTGAGCGAAGGGATCGTCGCTGTACTCGTAGTAGTAGGCGAGGCTTCGATCCGGACGGGCGATGGCGAAGGAGATGCGCGACGGCACATCGCTGCCGACGAGTTGTGTGACGGTCTGTTGGATCTGGGTGCCCATGGCCTCCTTGCGATAGGGGACATCCAGTTGACGCAGAAAGGCACCAAGGGTCGGGCTGTTGGACAGGGCGTACAGCAGGCTGCGGCTGAAATGAGCGTATTCATGGTAAGCGGTTACCAGAGCGCCCAGATCGTGGTTGAGCCGCGAGCGTTCGAGGCCGATCACCGCCTCGCGCTGCACCTTGTAACCCAGACTGACCAGCGTGAGGCTGCAGAGCAGGGCGACCGGCAGAATCAGCAGTAGCGCACGCCTATTGAGGCTCATGCCGACCTACCAGGGCGCCAGCGATACGTTGTCGGGTCTGTGAGACGTCCACCGGGCCTTCGTGGAAGGTCTGGCTGTGAATGAGCACCTCGTCGGATGGGAACAGGGTGGGGTCCTTGCGCAATGCCTCGGGCAAGAGTCGCAGGGCGCCCGCGTTGACGGTAGCCAGGTGCAGTTCGGTGGTGGCTAACAGGGCGTTCTCGGGCTGGTTGAGGAAATCGAGGAAGCGTTCGGCTTCGGCCTGGTGCTCCGTGTGGCTGGGAATGGCCAGGCAATCGACCCAGAGCAGGGTACCTTCGCGCGGCGTGACGAAGCGCCAGGGTTGCCCGGATGTCGCCATGTTCAGCAGGTGTTGATCGCCGCTGTAGCCGAGCGCCAGATCGATGCGGTCGCTGTAGGCCGGATTGTGCATGGCCGTGACCACGTACTGATAGGTGAGAACCGCGGGTGCCTGGGCCTTGAGCAGGGCGAAGCTGCGTTTGAGCAGCGCCTGATCGTTGCTGTTGATCGCTGCGCCCAGGGTGATCAGCGGGGGTACCAGCAGGTCGTCATGGTCTTCCAGCATGGCGATGTGACCGTCCAGCGCTGCCGCGGGTTGCAGCAGCTGTCGCCAGGAGTCGGGCGCCGTGGCCAGCCGGTCGGCACGATAGAGCAGGCCCAGCGTGCCCCAGACATAGGGCACGGCATAGTCGCCACAACTGTTGCGCCAACGCGGATCGATTTCCCGGAGCGCGGGAATGTTGCGTTCGTCGAGGCGCAGCAGCAGGCCGTCCCGGCCGAGGCGGTTGGCGCTCACCGCGTTGATCACCACCAGGTCGATATCGGCATCGCCACCCGCCAGGGTGGCATCGCGCACATCGCCGCTGTCGAAATGGATTTCCTGCACCCGGTCGGCGATTTTCGCCCAGCGCTGCAAGAGGGTCCCGCTGAAATAACCTTCCCAGGTATAGAGCTGTAGCGGCTCTGCACTCAGCGGGAGCGGCAGTCCGAGTAGCCAGAGCAGCGACAGCAGGATCCGTCGTGGGCGCATCTTGGTCTTCCGGGCGATAGCGAGCGACAGTCATGGCGATGCGCGCCTCTGGCGCACCGTTCTCCCTATAACACTAGGAGCCTAGAAGGATGACGTTAGTTTATCGACGAATAGGCTTGGGCATGCAGATCGGCCCGGCTGTAGGGACGATCGTTGCCGGCAGCCAGGGTTCCCAGCTTTTGCATCAAGGTATGGGTCGGGGCGTGTTCACCGTGCTGTACCAGTAGCAAGGGCAGCAACAGGCTCAAGGCCAGGGGCCGTCCCTGCACGGGCGGCAGGGCGGCCGGCTCCGGTAGTAGACGCAGGCACAGGGCCGCGACCGCCAGACCGAGAACGGTCCCGGAGATGGCCTCTGAGGGCGAGTGATAACCCAGCCGAACCCGCGAATAGGCCACCAGCACCGCGGCTGCCGCGCCGAGCCAGAAGGCCAGGACGCGTCGCTTGCGCAGGCCGGACAGCAGCCACGCCAGCATGGGGAGCACGCTGGCGGCCTGCATGGAATGGCCGCTGATACCAGTGAAATTCAATTCGCGGCTGCCCAGGCCCCAGCCGAAGAACACGATCTTGGTAGCGGCGGTGAGCAGGCAGGCGGCGGCGAACAGGCCGAACCACAACAGCAGGCCACGCATACCGCTACCCAGGGCCAGCCAGACACCGACGACCAGGGCGCTGGGCAGCATCAGGGTGGCGTCGCCGAAGTTGGTGATGAAGGGCCAGAGGCTCATGGGCGGGGCTCTCACTCAAGGCGCGACTTGCCACGCCAGGAGACTACGGAGAAAACGAAGACGCCCATGGTACCGCTCGCATCGCCTCTGCGGCCACCTTCTGGCGTCTTTTTACCCACGTCTGACCGATCAGTTCTGCAACGGTGCCACGCCGGCTCTTTGGTGGGCGCGGGTCCAGGGGTTCTGTTCGTCGGCGAATTTCACCGCCAGGCGTTCCAGCACCCTTTGGGTCGGGGCGTTGGTGCCGTGCAGCAAGAGCAGCGGCAGCAGGAGCAGACTCGCGCCCAGGGCGGCCTGACGCGGGTTGAGCACCACCTGCTGGCCGCGTAGCAGCCAGAGCAGACTGCCGCTGGCGGCATAGCCGATGGGCAGGCCGGTCACCACTTCCGAGACCGAGTGATAGCCCAGCACCACCCGGGAGACGGCGATGAGCAGCGCGCCTACCGCGCCGATGGCCGTCGCGGTCAGCCGTAGCGCTGGCCGCGCCCGGCCGGCCAGCAGCCAGCCGAGCACCGGCAGCACACTGCCCACCAGCATGGAGTGGCCACTGAAACCGGTGAAGTCCAGGCGCGGAATGCCCAGCCCCCAGCCGAAGAAGGCGACCTTGGACAGGGCCACGAGGAGACTCGCGGCACCGAACAGCAGCAACCAGAGCGATGCCGCCCGCGCGGACAGGCCGGCCAGCAGCCACAGCGCGATGAGCAGGGCGCAGGGAAGCATCACCGAGGAATCGCCGAAATTGGTGATGAACAGCCACATGGATGAGCAGACTCCTGTAAACGACGAGGCATTCTGACCGCCAGACGTCCAGAGGTTGCATCGGCCGTGCCAGCCTGTGGACTGGCGCAAGAAAGCGCTGGGACCCCTTTGGCAGACCCAGAAAAAAGCCCCGGGCACCAAAGGTGGCCGGGGCTTTCGCCGTGGGGCGCTTTACAGACCGGCGGCGGCGCGCAGGGCGTCGGCCTTGTCGGTGCGTTCCCAGGTGAAGGTGGTGAAGGTGTCATCGCCCACGGTGATTTCCTGCGGATGACGGCCGAAGTGGCCGTAGGCCGCGGTGGCGCGATACATCGGGTGCAGCAGGTCGAGCATGGTGGTGATGGCGTAGGGGCGCAGGTCGAAGTGCTCGCGCACCAGCTGCACGATCTTCTCGTCGCTGACCTTGGCGGTGCCGAAGGTGTTGATCGAGATGGAGGTGGGCTGGGCCACGCCGATGGCGTAGGACACCTGGATCTCGCAACGCTCGGCCAGGCCTGCGGCGACGATGTTCTTGGCCACGTAGCGGCCGGCATAGGCGGCGCTGCGGTCGACCTTGGACGGGTCCTTGCCGGAGAAGGCGCCGCCGCCGTGACGGGCCATGCCGCCGTAGCTGTCGACGATGATCTTGCGGCCGGTCAGGCCGCAGTCACCCACCGGGCCGCCGATGATGAACTGGCCGGTCGGGTTGATGTGGAACTGGGTATCCTTGTGCAGCAGCTCGGCGGGGATGACGTGCTTGACGATCAGCTCCATCACGGCTTCGCGCAGGTCGGCGTACTTGACCTCGGGGTTGTGCTGGGTGGACAGCACGATGGCGTCGATGCCGACCACCTGGCCGCCTTCGTAGCGGCAGGTCACCTGGGACTTGGCGTCCGGACGCAGCCAGGGCAGCAGGCCCGACTTGCGCGCCTCGGCCTGCCGCTCCACCAGGCGGTGGGAGAAGGTGATGGGCGCGGGCATCAGCACGTCGGTCTCGTTGCAGGCGTAGCCGAACATCAGGCCCTGGTCGCCGGCACCCTGGTCTTCCGGCTTGCTGCGGTCGACGCCCTGGGCGATGTCCACCGACTGCTTGCCGATGATGTTGACGATGCCGCAGGTGGCGCCGTCGAAGCCCACGTCCGAGCTGTTGTAGCCGATGTCGACGATGACGTCGCGCACCAGTTGCTCCAGGTCGACCCAGGCGGAGGTGGTGACTTCGCCGGCGACGATGGCCACGCCGGTCTTGACCAGGGTCTCGCAGGCCACGCGGGCGTGCTTGTCCTGGGTGATGATGGCGTCGAGCACGGCGTCGGAGATCTGGTCGGCGATCTTGTCCGGATGGCCTTCGGAGACGGACTCGGAGGTGAACAGGGAATATTCGCTCATCGAACGGTTCCTAAATTACCAAGGGGTAGGGGCCCGAAGGCCGGTCGAGACAGCAGTTTCCTTGCTGGACATGACGCCCGTGGGCGCCCGGTCCGCCCGCCATTGGCCGCTTGGCCTCATGACGGGGTGTTTCCCTGATCCGGGCGCGCGAATTGCCGCACCTGGATCTGAAAGCCATTGCGCAGGCCGAGGTAAAGGCTTTCGCCGGCTACCAGCCCTGCGGCCTGCGCCCAGCGCGCCAGTTCGTCCTGGTCGAAGCCGAGCCAGAGATCGCCACAGGCGTCCCGTGCCCAAGCCTGGTCGTGGGGGCAGAGATCGGTGATCACCAGGCTGCCGCCAGGGGCCACGCACAGCGCCAGGCGTTGCAAGGCGGCTGCCGGCGCGGCCAGGTGATGCAGGACCATGTTGAGCACCACGCAATCGGCGCGGGGCAGCGGCTCGGCGAGGGCATCGGCCAGTTGCAGCTCGACGTTGGCGAGGCCGTCGCGCTGGCAGCGCTGGCGGGCCAGTTCGAGCATCGCCGGGCTGTTGTCCACCGCCAGCACCTGGGCGAAGCGCTGGGCCAGGTCGGGCAGGAAGGCACCGTCGCCCGGTCCCACTTCCAGCGCGCAACCGTGCGGCTCCAGCGCCAGGGCATCAAGCAGGCTGAGCAAGCCATCGCGATATTGCGGTAGGCTGGCGATGAGGTCCTGCTGGGCCTGGAATTTCTCCGCCACCCGGGCGAAGAAGTCACGACTCACCGCCGCACGCTGGGCATGCACCTCGCCGATCCGCGCTTGCACCTGCATCGGCAGGGGCAGGGCATCCACCTCTTCGAGCAGCGCGGCGTGCAGCGAACCGCCCAGGCTACCCGGACGGGGCAGGGCGCGGCGATAGAAGATGGCATTGCCTTCGCGACGGGTCGCCACCAGCTTGGCCTGGGCCAGTACCTTGAGGTGGTGACTGATGCCGGACTGGCCGGTATCGAAGATCTGCGCCAGCTCCAGCACGCCGAAGGAGGCACTGTGCAGGGCGCGCAAGACGTTCAGGCGCAGGGGATCGCCGCCGGCCTTGCACAGGGCGGCGAGGGTGTCACCTGGGTCTCGGCCGAGCGCCGGCACGCGGAGCGGATTCATGGGGCGCTAGTCTAGAGACCCGTCGAATCCGTCGCAAGAAAAGCATCAAAAAGTTTTGATACTTGTCCGTGGTGACGAAGCGCGCATACGTGCGGAGATGTAGGTAAGATGCCACCGCCGGTCGACTGGCTATCGTTGCACCCCGCGCGGTAACTCCGGGGGCGCTAACGCGTCAAAGATGCAGATTTCGTTCAGGGAGCGCCATCCAGGCCGTCTCATGTCCGCCCAGCCACCCTCTTCCTCCGCGCCCGCGCCAGGCACCCATCTGGTGATTTGCGAGCACTGCGATTCGGTGCATCGCCTCGAACCGCTCGCGGTGGGTGAGCGGGCGCATTGCCTGCGCTGCGGCGCCTTGCTCTATCGCGCCAGTCGGCTCGATATCCAGGGCCTGCTGGCGCTGGCCATCGCCGCGGCGGTGCTGTTCGTCATCGCCAATGTCGGCCCCATCCTGCAATTGAGCTTTCGCGGCCTGCACAGCGAGGCGACGCTGCTGGAATCGGTGGTGGCCATGAGCAGCGGCTTCGCCGGACCCATGGCGCTGGTGGTGGCCATGACCCTGTTCGTGGTGCCGCTGCTGCAGATCCTGCTGCTGCTCTGGGTACTCGGCTTCGCCCAGGCCGGTCGTCGCGCCCCCGGCTTCGCCACCGCCATGGTCACCCTGCATTACCTGCGCCCCTGGAGCATGATCGAGGTGTTCGTGCTCGGCGCCCTGGTGGCAGTGATCAAGCTGGCCGGCCTGCTGCACGTGGTGGTGGGCATGGGCCTGTTCGGCATGATCGGGCTGATGGTGGTCTTGCTGATCATCGCCAAGCGCGATCTGCATCCGCTGTGGGACGCCGTCGGGGAGCGTGAGCCATGAGCGCGCCCCAGCTGCCGCCGCGCGCCGCCGAGCTCGGTCTCTGCCTATGCCACGTCTGCGGCAACGTCTGCACGGCGCCGCAGCATCGCAAGGCCGGCTGCCCGCGTTGCGGTTCGGCGCTGCACCCGCGCAAGCCGAACGCCTATGCCAAGACCTGGGCCTACCTGATCGCCGCGCTGATCCTCTATATCCCGGCCAATACCCTGCCGGTGATGTTCACCGGTACCCTGGGGCGCGGCACGGAGAGCACCATTCTCCAGGGGGTGATCGAATTCTGGGAGAACGGCTCCTGGGGCGTCGCCCTGGTCATCTTCATCGCCAGCGTGGCGGTGCCGTCCATCAAGTTCCTGGTGCTCGGCACCCTGCTGGTGACCTGCCAGCGGCGCAGTGACTGGGCGATGGCCCAGCGTGCCCGGCTCTATCGCTTCGTCGAGCTGATCGGCTACTGGTCGATGCTCGATGTGATCGTCGTGGCCCTGGTCTCGGCGCTGGTGCACTTCGGTGCCCTGAGTTCGGCGGCGCCGCGCCTGGGTATCGTGTTCTTTGGTTTCGTGGTGGTGCTGACGATGCTCGCCGCGATGAGTTTCGATCCCCGCTTGATCTGGGATGCAGAGGTGAACGATGACGGACAGGCATGAACCCGACGCCCTGGCGCCTACCCCCGAGGTACGCCGCAGTCGCTGGAGCGTCTCGCTGATCTGGCTGGTGCCCATCGTGGCGGCCCTGATCGGGCTGTCCATGGTCGTCCACAGCTGGGCGTCGCGCGGGCCTGCCATCACGGTGACCTTTCTCACCGCCGAGGGCCTGGAAGCCGGCAAGACCCAGGTCAAGTACAAGAACGTAGTGATCGGCACGGTCACCGATATCCAGTTGGCGCCCGATCGCAACCGGGTGATCATCACCATCGACCTGGAGAAGTCCGCTGAAGGCTTCGCCACCCAGGGGGCCCGCTACTGGGTGGTGCGGCCACGCTTCGGCGTGAGTGGCGTCTCGGGGGTCGACACCCTGCTCTCGGGCCCCTTCATCGGCGCCGACATCGGCGACTCCACCGAGAAGCACTACGACTTCCGCGGCCTGGAGCAGCCACCGGCGCTGATCCATGGCGCCTCGGGCAAGCGTTTCCTGCTCACCGCCGATGATCTCGGCTCCCTGGACGTGGGCTCGCCGATCTACTACCGGCGTATCCAGGTCGGGCGGGTGGTGTCCTATCACTTGAACCGAGAAGGCACGGGCGTTGACGCCCAGGTCTTCATCGATTCCCCCTACGACCGCTTCGTCACCACCAATAGCCGCTTCTGGAACGCCAGCGGCGTGGACGTGGCCCTCAGCGCCAGCGGGCTCAAGCTCAATACCCAATCCCTGGCCACGGTGGTCGCCGGTGGCATCGCCTTCGTCACCCCGGACTGGCCCAAGGACCAGCAGGAAGCCCCGGAAGACACCCATTACGCCCTGTTCGATGACCAGACCAGCGCCCTGGCGCCGCCGGACGGCGAACCGCACTACATCCGCATGAGATTCCAGCAGTCCCTGCGGGGCCTCGCCACCGGCGCACCGGTGGAGTTCCTTGGCATGAACATCGGTCGGGTGGTGTCCCTGACGCCGGACTACGACCAGAAGAAGGATGATTTCTCCCTGGTCGTCGGCGCGGTGATCTATCCGCAGCGCCTCGGCGAGGTCGGCAAGCGTATCGAGGCCCAGGACCGCGATGGCAAGCTGTTCGCCGGCTGGGTGGAACGCGGCCTGCGTGCCCAGGCCCGCACCGGCAACCTGCTCACCGGACAGCTCTACATCTCCATCGACTTCATTCCCAATGCGCCCAAGGTGGCCTTCAATCCCAAGGCGCAGCCGCTGGTCATCCCCACCGTCACCGGCAGTTTCGACCGCTTGCAGGAGCAGATGGCGGGCATCGTCAACAAGATCGACAAGATCCCCTTCGACTCCATCGGCAAGAATCTCGATACCAGCCTGGCGCAGTTGAGCGGCACCCTCAAGCAGCTCAACACTGGAGTGCTGCCGCAGATGACCACCACCCTCATGGGGGTGCAGCAACTCACCGGCAGCGCCAGCCAGACCCTCGGCGCCGATTCGCCCGTGCAGCAGAACCTCAACCAGACGCTCGAGGAAGTGCAACGCATGGCGCGCTCCCTGCGGGTGTTCGGCGACTACCTGAGCCGCCATCCGGATTCGCTGATCCGCGGTCTGGTGACCGATCCGCCGCCCAAGCTCGAGCCGGGCTCCCGCGATGCCGTCAAAGGAAAACTGCCATGAAGCGCCTGACTTGCCTGGCTCTGCCTCTGCTGTTGGCCGCCTGTGCGGCCAAGGCCCCGTTGACCTATCACACCCTCACCAGCAGCGCCGACCCCCAGGCCAGCGGCACACCGGCACCGTTCCGCTTCGCCCTGCAGGGCGTTACCGTGCCGCCGCAGGTGGATCAGCCGCAACTGGTGATCCGCCAGGGCGATGGCATCGCCCTGTTGGAGGACCAGCGCTGGATCGCGCCCCTGGCCGACGAGGTGCGCAGCGCCCTGTCGGCCGATCTGCAGGCGCGCCTGGGCACCCTGGACCTGGGTGATGCCCCGCGGGGTGGCGGCAGTCCGGTATTGCGTATCAACCTCGATGTGCGCCGCTTCGAGTCGGTGCCCGGCGGCTTCGCGCGCATAGAAGGCCTCTGGACCCTGCGGCTAGCCACGCCGGCCGGTGACCGGGTGCTGACCTGCGGCAGCCGCCTGCAAGCGCCCGCCGGGGACAGCTACCAGTCCCTGGTGGATGCCCATCGGGCGGCCCTGCGCCAGCTGGCGGCGCTCATCGAGCCGGTGGCGCGGCGCTTCGTCGCCGCCGACGGCGAGGCCGACTGTCCCGCCTCGTGATGCCTCGTAATAAGGATGCCTGGTGATTCGGCGCGGCCCTGACCGCGCCGATTGCTGGAAGTGCCCTGGCTGGGCCAGAATGACGGCCCCTTCGCTCTGCCTCTGCCAGGAGACACCGCAATGCCCAGCCGTCGTGATCGAGCCAACGCCATCCGCGCCCTCAGCATGGATGCCGTGCAAAAAGCCAACAGTGGCCACCCCGGCGCGCCCATGGGCATGGCCGACATCGCCGAGGTGCTCTGGCACGATCAGCTCAAGCACAACCCGGCCAACCCCAAGTGGGCCGACCGCGACCGCTTCGTGCTGTCCAACGGCCACGGCTCCATGCTCATCTATTCGCTGCTGCACCTGTCGGGTTACGACCTGTCCATCGACGACCTGAAGAATTTCCGTCAGTTGCACAGCAAGACCCCGGGCCATCCCGAGTACGGCTATGCCCCGGGCATCGAGACCACCACCGGTCCGCTGGGCCAGGGTATCGCCAACGCCGTGGGCTTCGCCCTGGCGGAAAAGGTCCTGGCCGCCCAGTTCAACCGTGATGGCCACACCATCGTCGACCACCACACCTACGCCTTCCTCGGCGATGGCTGCATGATGGAGGGTGTCTCCCACGAGGCCTGCTCCCTGGCCGGCACCCTGGGCCTGTCCAAGCTGATCGCCTTCTACGACGACAACGGCATCTCCATCGATGGCGAGGTCGAAGGCTGGTTCACCGACGACACCCCCAAGCGCTTCGAAAGCTATGGCTGGCAGGTGATCCGCAACGTCGACGGCCATGACGCCGACGAGATCAAGACCGCCCTGGACACCGCCCGCAAGAGCGACCAGCCGACGCTGATCTGCTGCAAGACCGTGATCGGCTACGGCGCTCCGCACAAGCAGGGCAAGGAAGAGTGCCACGGCGCTCCCCTGGGCAACGACGAGATCCAGGGTGCCCGCGAGCTGCTCGGCTGGCCCCATGCGCCCTTCGAGATCCCCGCCGACATCTACGCCGAGTGGAGTGCCAAGGCCCGTGGCGCCGCGGCCGAAGCCGAGTGGAACGGTCGCTTCGCTGCCTACGCTGCCGCCCATCCGGAGCTGGCCGCCGAGTTCAAGCGCCGCATGGTCGGTGACCTGCCCGCCGATTTCGCCGAGCGCGCCGCCGCCTTCATCCAGGAGGTCGCCGCCAAGGGCGAGACCATCGCCAGCCGCAAGGCCAGCCAGAACGCCCTGCAATTCTTCGGTCCGCTGCTGCCCGAGCTGCTCGGTGGCTCCGCTGACCTGGCCGGTTCCAACCTGACCCTGTGGAAAGGCGCCAAGGGCGTCACCGCCGAAGACGCCAGCGGCAACTACGTCCACTACGGCGTGCGCGAATTCGGCATGAGCGCCATCATGAACGGCGTCGCCCTGCACGGCGGCCTGGTGCCCTACGGCGCCACCTTCCTGATGTTCATGGAATACGCCCGCAACGCGGTGCGCATGTCGGCGCTGATGAAGCAGCGGGTGCTCTATGTCTTCACCCACGACTCCATCGGCCTCGGCGAAGACGGCCCCACCCACCAGCCGGTGGAGCAACTGGCCTCGCTGCGCTACACCCCCAACCTGGACACCTGGCGCCCGGCCGATGCGGTGGAATCCGCCATCGCCTGGACCGCTGCCCTGGAGCGCCGTGACGGCCCCAGCGCGCTGATCTTCTCCCGCCAGAACCTGGCCCATAACCTGCGCGACGAGGCCACCTTGGGCAACGCTGCCCGCGGCGGCTACGTGCTCAAGGACTGCGTCGGCGAGCCCGAGCTGATCTTCATCGCCACCGGCTCCGAAGTCGGCCTGGCCGTGCAGGCCTATGACCGCCTGACCGCCGAAGGGCGCAACGTGCGCGTGGTTTCCATGCCCAGCACCAGCGTCTTCGACCGCCAGAGCCCCGAATACCGCCAGCAGGTCCTGCCGGTGGAAGTCGGCGCCCGCATCGCCATCGAGGCCGGCATTGCCGACTTCTGGTACAAGTACGTCGGTCTCGATGGTCGCATCATCGGCATGCACACCTACGGCGAATCCGCTCCGGCGGCCGCGCTGTTCGAGCACTTCGGCTTCACCCTGGACAACGTCCTGGCGGTGGCTGGCGAACTGCTGGAAGACTAAAGGTCGCGGGTCGTAGTGCAAAAAAGCCACGCTGATGCGTGGCTTTTTTATGGGTGAAATTCAGCGGAGGTCTGCGCTGTTTCGTATCTGGACATGCAGGCGGGCCGTCGTCAGGGATTTACCCTGATGCTTGCTCCCACCAGGGTGACGCCTCCGGCATCCAGTTGCACGAAGCTGCCGCCGGCCTTGAGGGTCAGGCTCGCGCCGGCTTCGAGGACGATCTTCTGGCCGGACTGGAGCTTGATCTCGCTGCCGGCCTCGACGAACAGGCCGGTGGCCAGGCGCAGGTGCTGGCTGTCGGCGATGCTCAGGTGGTCGTCGGCGCGGACCTCGGTACGGCGTTCGCCATGGGTGATGCGGTGCTCCTCGGCGTGGAATTCGCTGTAGCTGCTGGCGCGGATGCGTTGGTGGCGTTCGTTGCCGATCTCGCTGCGGTGGTCGTGGCCGATGCGTTCGTCCCAGTCACGCTGGGCGTGGACGTGGATTTCTTCCTGCCCGTGTCGATCTTCGATGCGCAATTCGTTGTAACCACCACCGCCGGGGCTGCTCAGGCTCTTGAAGCTGCTGCGGGTCTTGTCCTTGGACAGTTCCAGTGGCGGCCGGTGTTCGGCGTGGTAGAGGCAGCCGGTTACCAGAGGCTGGTCGGGGTCTCCTTCCAGGAAGCCCACCAGCACCTCCATGCCGATGCGCGGCACGGCCAGGGCGCCGTAGCCGTTGCCCGCCCAGCCGCTGGCGACGCGTAGCCAGCAACTGGTGCGCTCATCCGCCTGGCCCTCGCGATCCCAGTGGAATTGCACCTTGACCCGGCCCAGGGCGTCGCAGTGGATCTCTTCACCGGCCGGGCCGGTGACCACGGCGCTCTGGGCGCCGAACAACCGTGGCTTGGGATGGTGCAGGGGCAGGCGGAAGGGCACCGTCCAGGGGATGGCAGCGAAGGTGTTGCGATAGCCCTGGCGGAAGCCGTCGTCCGTCGGATGGCTGTCGTCACTGGTAATGCTTTCTTCGAGCACCTGGGGCTGCCGGCCCTGGTGATGGATTTCGGTCAACAGCCAGAGCTGGTTCCAGTCGCCGCGGGGATGCTGTTCCAGCGGCAGGAAATGCCCGCTCACCAGGCTGGGCTGGTCGCTCTTGCCATGGGCCTGCTGGGCGTCGACCCTCAGGCTTTCCAGGCGCCGGCCGCTCAGGCGCTTGCCGGTGGCGCGGTCGGTGAAGTGACCGGGGAAGCCATAATGTTCCAAGGCGGGCGGCGTAGCGGTGTCCGTGCCGCTTTCCAGGCGCAGGCGCGGCTGCAGGAAGTCGTAATCGCGCAGGGTGGTGGCGCTGCTGCGGGTCTGCAGGCCGACGTCGAAGCGCCGCACCACGGGTTCGTCCGCCACCAGGCCGCTGCCGGGCAGGTAGCGGGTGGCGGCCAGCCGGGGAAAGCCGGTGGCGTCGTCGCCGAAGACGAGTACATGGCCGTCGCGGCAGTGTTCGTGGTGATAGTGCAAGCCTTCTTCTTCGCACAGACGAGTGAGGAAGGCGAGATCGCTTTCGCCGTACTGCACGCAGTAGTCGCGCGGCGAATAGACCGTCGGCCCGAGGGCGAATCTGTGGTCGCCTTCGAGGATGCCGTGCTCCTCGAGCAACTGGGTGAGGATCTGCGGGACGCTGCGCTGCTGGAAGATCCGCGAATTGACGCGATGGGCGAGGTAGGCCAGGCGCGGCACCAGTTCGAGGTGGTAGCGAGTCAGTCGCTGACCGGAATCGCCTTGGGCAATGGCGGCGATCTGGCCATGGATGCCCCTGTCGCCTGCGGCCAGGCTGAGGAAGGCGCGGCGATGGAGCAGCGCTTCGAGTGGCCAGTCCGGTCTTTCGCTGACCAGTTCGAGCTGGAAGCGATAGGGCTGGCCGATGGCTTCGGTGCCGTCGAAGGCGAGGATCTGGAAGTCGTGGGCGACGCCTTCCAGCGTCAGGGTGAACGGCGGGGCATTGGCCGGGCTAAACATCGCATCGCGTCCTTGCGAATCGAAAGCCCCATTCTGATCAGCGAAGGCACGCCGGCTCAAGTGCTGAAGTCTGCATTCTAGAGCGGTTTCACAGGCGAATTCTTGCGCAGTAGCGGCCTAGGCCTAGGCGAACAGATCTCTCGGCGCAGGCAAGGCCCCTTCCAATTCCAGCAGGAATTGCTTGGTCGGTAGGCCGCCGCCGAAGCCGGTGAGGGCGCCGGATGCCCCTATCACCCGGTGACAGGGCAGCACGATGGGCAGCGGATTGCGGCCATTGGCAGCGCCCACCGCACGCATCGCCTGGGGGCGGCCGAGATGGCTGGCCAACTGGCCGTAGCTCCAGGTCTGGCCATGGGGAATCCGCGCCAGGGCTTGCCAGACTTCCAGTTGGAAGGGGGTGCCGCGTGGCGCCAGTGGTAGCTCGAACACCTGGCGCTGGCCGGCGAAATACTCGCCGAGTTGCTCGCGAGCTAGGGCCAAGGTCGGATGTTCGGCGGCGACCCAGCTAGCGTCGCGCTTGGCCAGGTAGCGATTCTCGGGAAATTCCACCACGCGCAGGCCGCTGTCGTCGGCGGCCAGGGTGAGGGTGCCGATGGGGCTGTCCAACAGGCAGTAGGCGATCATCACGGCGACTCCTTGGCGAGGCGGGTGGGGACGGGTTCGGCAGGGGCATTGGCGGGCGCCTTCCAGGTGGCCTCGCGCCAGACTTGCATCACCCCATAGGCGCGCCAGGGCCGCCAGGCCTCGGCACGGGCATAAAGGGCCTTGGCGGTGAGACGTTCGCCCGGTGGCGCCAATCTTTTCTGCAGCACCAGGTCTTCCACCGGGCAGGCGTCGGGATGGGCCAGGGCGCGCAGGGCGATGTACTGGGCGGTCCAGGGACCGATGCCCTTCAAGGCAACCCAGCGGCGGGTGAAGTCGTCCAGGATGCGGCCGCTGTCGAAATCCACCTCGCCGGCGCGCAAGGCCCGAGCGACGGTGCCCAGGGTGCCGGCGCGGGCGCGGATCAGGCCGAGGCCGGTGAGGTCTTCCAGGGCGGCATCGGCGAGGGCGTCCACCGTGGGGAAGAAGTGATGCAGGCCGGCAGGGGGCTGGCTGGCGTCTTGGGCCGGTTCGCCCCAGGGCCGACCGAAGCGTTGCACCACCCGCGCGGTCATGGTGGTGGCGGCCACCACACTGACCTGTTGGCCGATGACGGCGCGCACGGCGATCTCGAAGCCGTCCCAGCCACTGGGCAGGCGCAGACCGGGGCGGCGGGCCACCAGCTCGGCCAGGGTCGGATCGACGGCGAGGCCCTGGGC
Source organism: Pseudomonas oryzihabitans (assembly GCF_006384975.1). Classification (NCBI taxonomy): domain Bacteria; kingdom Pseudomonadati; phylum Pseudomonadota; class Gammaproteobacteria; order Pseudomonadales; family Pseudomonadaceae; genus Pseudomonas; species Pseudomonas oryzihabitans. The sequence continues at coordinate 3,228,878 of NZ_CP021645.1, read as the reverse complement.
GATGGCCTCGGGATCGGCGTCCAGGTCGAACATGCGGCGGATGCGCGCGACCGCCGCCTGCAGCTCGCCAGGGGCGGCGCCGTGGAGTTCCAGGCGCAGCGCCGGGCTGCTGGCGTCCCAGGCGGAAAGACGCAGCCAGCCGGGGCGTTCGGGCGTGCCTATCACCCGGGCGTAGCTGACGTCGTCCACCACCTCGACGCCGGGCAGCGCATGGCCACGCAGGAAATCCAGCTGGGCGGCGAAGTCGTAGGGCGGTCGATAGGCCAGGCGCAGGACCAGGACGGGTGAAGCGGCGGCCTGGCCCTTGCGCAACTGGCTGGGGGCCAGGCCGTAGGCGCGGCGGAAGGCGTCGTTGAAGCGTCTCAGACTGCCGAAGCCGGCGGCCAGGGCCACCTCGGTGATGGGCAGCCGGGTCTCGCTGAGCAATTGCTTGGCGAACAGCAGGCGGCGGGTGGTGAGCACCGCCAGGGGCGCCGCGCCCAGGCGTTCGACGAACAGGCGGCGCAACTGACGGTCGCCGAGATCGAGGCGGGCGGCGAGGGCGGGCAGGCCGCCGTCGTCCAGGCCTTCGTCCATCAGCCGCAGGGCGCGGGCCAGGGTAGCGTCGCCGCGCTGCCAATGGCCGCCGGCGGGGGAGAGTTCCGGGCGGCATCTGAGGCAGGGCCGATAGCCGGCAGCTTCGGCGGCCGCGGCGCTGGGGTAGTAGCTGACGTTCTCCGGCCGCGGCGGTTGCGCCGGGCACACCGGCCGGCAATAGATGCCGGTGGTGAGCACCGCGGTGTAGAACAGGCCGTCGAAGCGCGGGTCCCGCGCCAGGCGGGCGCGTTCGAAGGCAGGGATGTCGGGGAAGGCGTTCATGGCGGCAGGTTAGCACCGCCGGGTAGGAGTGACTGGCCGTTTTCGGACGGGACCGCTGAGGTGGGTTGGGACATTTCTATCGCAGCACCGTAGCGTGGAAAACGGCGCAGCCTTTTCCACTGAGGACTTCGTCGCGAGGGTTGCCCTCACCCCAGCCCTCTCCCAGAGGGAGAGGGGGCTTGTCGGAGCAGGCGGCCGGCTCAGCGCCGTAGCGTGGAAAACGGCGCAGCCTTTTCCACTGAGGGCTTCGTCGCGAGGGGCACCCTCACCCCAACCCTCTCCCAGCGGGAGAGGGGGCTGACCAGCAGGGGCGATTGGGCTCAGAAATCCCAATCCTCGTCCTCGGTGCTCACCGCCTTGCCGATGACATAGGACGAGCCCGAGCCGGAGAAGAAGTCGTGATTCTCGTCGGCGCTGGGCGACAGGGCGGCCAGGATCGCCGGGCTGACGTCGGTCATGCTGCTGGGGAACAGCGCCTCGAAGCCCAGGTTCATCAGCGCCTTGTTGGCGTTGTAGTGGAGGAATTTCTTCACGTCCTCGCTCCAGCCGACGCTGTCGTAGAGGTCCTCGGTATAGGCCACTTCGTTGTCATAGAGGTCCTGCAGGAGTTCGTAGGCGAAGTCCTTGACCTGCTGGCGGCGCTCCGGACTTTCCTTGGCCAGGGCCTGCTGGAATTTGTAGCCGATGTAGTAGCCGTGCACCGCCTCGTCGCGAATGATCAGGCGGATCAGGTCGGCGGTGTTGGTCAGCTTGGCGCGGCTGGACCAGTACATCGGCAGGTAGAAGCCCGAATAGAAGAGGAAGGATTCCAGGAAGACGCTGGCCACCTTGCGCAGCAGCGGGTCCTCGGCGTGGTAACGCGCGAGGATCAGGTCGGCCTTGGTCTGCAGGTAGGGATTCTCTTCGCTCCAGCGATAGGCCTCGTCCACGTCCGGTGTCGAGCAGAGGGTGGAAAAGATCGAGCTGTAGGAGCGCGCATGCACCGCCTCCATGAAGCCGATGTTGGCGATCACCGCTTCCTCGTGGGGGGTGACGGCATCGGCCAGCAGGGTCGGGGCGCCCACGGCGTTCTGGATGGTGTCCAGCAGGGTCAGGCCGGTGAAGACGCGGATGGTCAGTTGCTGCTCCTTGGGCGTCAGGGTCGCCCAGGAGGGGATGTCGTTGGACAGCGGGATCTTTTCCGGCAGCCAGAAGTTGCCGGTCAGGCGATTCCACACCTCCAGGTCTTTCTCGTCCTGCAGGCGGTTCCAGTTGATGGCGTTGATGCGATTCAGGCGCGGCGCTTTGACGGATGCGTTCATGGCGATTTCCTCACAGGCTGCAGGACACGCAGCCCTGCACCTCGGTGCCTTCCAGGGCGGCCTGGCGCAGGCGGATGTAGTAGAGCGTCTTGATGCCCTTCTTCCAGGCGTAGATCTGCGCCCGGTTGATGTCGCGGGTGGTGGCGGTATCGCGGAAGAACAGCGTCAGCGACAGCCCCTGGTCGACATGGCGGGTGGCCTCGGCATAGGTGTCGATGATCTTTTCCGGGCCGATCTCGTAGGCGTCCTGGTAGTACTCCTGGTTGTCGTCGGCCAGGTAGGGTGCCGGGTAGTAGACGCGGCCCAGCTTGCCTTCCTTGCGGATCTCCACCTTGGCGACGATGGGGTGGATGCTCGAGGTGGAGTGGTTGATGTAGGAGATCGAGCCGGTCGGCGGGATGGCCTGGAGGTTGCGGTTGAACAGGCCGTGCTGCATCACCGACGCCTTGAGCTCCTGCCAGTCTTCGCGAGTCGGCAGGCGAATGCCGGCGACCTCGAACAGCTGGGCCACCCGCGGGGTGCGCGGGGTGAAGTCGCCGTTAACGTACAGGTCGAAATACTCGCCGCTGGCGTACTTGGAATCGGCGAAGCCCTGGAAGCTCTGGCCGCGTTCGATGGCCAGGCGATTGGAGGCACGCACCGCGTGGTAGGTGACGGTGTAGAAATAGAGGTTGGTGAAATCCAGGCCTTCCGCCGAGCCATAGTGGATGCGCTCGCGGGCCAGGTAGCCGTGCAGGTTCATCTGCCCCAGGCCGATGGCATGGGAAGCGGCATTGCCGGCGGCCACCGAGGGCACGCAGCGGATGTCGCTCATCTCCGACACGGCGGTGAGGCCGCGGATGGCGGTCTCCACGGTGCGGCCCAGGTCCGGCGAATCCATGGTGCGGGCGATGTTCAGCGAGCCCAGGTTGCAGGAGATGTCCTGGCCGACGTGCTGGTAGCCCAGGTCTTCGTCGAAGCGGCTGGGGGTATTGACCTGGAGGATCTCCGAGCAAAGGTTGCTCATGTTGATGCGCCCGGCGATGGGGTTGGCGCGATTCACCGTGTCTTCGAACATCAGGTAGGGATAGCCGGACTCGAACTGGATCTCCGCCAGGGTCTGGAAGAATTCCCGGGCGTTGATCTTGCGCTTGCGGATGCGCGCGTCGGCCACCATCTCCGCGTACTTGTCGCTGACGCTGATGTCGGCGAAGGGCACGCCATAGACCCGCTCCACATCGTAGGGCGAGAACAGGTACATGTCGGCGTTGCGCTTGGCCAGCTCGAAAGTGATGTCGGGGATGACCACGCCGAGGGACAGGGTCTTGATGCGGATCTTCTCGTCGGCGTTCTCGCGCTTGGTGTCGAGGAATCTCAGGATGTCCGGGTGGTGGGCATTGAGATAGACGGCCCCGGCGCCCTGGCGCGAACCCAGCTGATTGGCGTAGGAGAAGGCGTCTTCCAGCAGTTTCATGATCGGGATGATGCCGGAGGACTGGTTCTCGATGCGCTTGATCGGTGCCCCGACCTCGCGCACGTTGCTCAGTAGGAAAGCCACGCCGCCGCCACGCTTGGAGAGCTGCAGCGCCGAATTCACCGCGCGGCCGATGGACTCCATGTTGTCCTCGATGCGCAACAGGAAGCAGGACACCAGCTCGCCGCGCTGGCGCTTGCCGGCGTTGAGGAAGGTCGGCGTGGCCGGCTGGAAGCGCCCGCTGATCATCTCGTCCACCAGGGACTCGGCCAGGCGTTCGTCGCCGCGCGCCAGGCTCAGGGCGACCATGCATACCCGGTCTTCGTAGCGTTCCAGGTAGCGCTGGCCGTCGAAGGTCTTCAAGGTGTAGCTGGTGTAGTACTTGAAGGCACCCAGGAAGCTCTGGAAGCGGAATTTGTAGGCGTAGGCACGCTCGAACAGCGCCTTGACGAAGGCCGGCGCGTATTGCTCCAGCACCGCCGCCTCGTAGTAGCCCTTGTCCACCAGGTAGCCGAGTTTCTCGTCCAGATTATGGAAGAACACGGTGTTCTGGTTGACGTGCTGCAGGAAGTACTGCCGCGCCGCCTGGCGGTCTTTGTCGAGTTGCAGCTCGCCGTTGGGACCGTAGAGATTGAGCATGGCGTTGAGCGCGTGGTAGTCCGCCTCGCTGCCGGTCGGGGTCAGGCCTGACGTTGCCAAAAGTCGTTCACTCCCGTGCGCACCCGGTCGACGTCCTCCGTCGTCCCGAGCAATTCGAATTGGTAGAGCAGGGGCACCGCGCATTTCTGGGCGACGATGCGTCCGCCCAGGCAGTAGCCCTCGCCGAAGTTGGTGTTGCCCGCGGCGATGACGCCGCGGATCAAGGCGCGGTTATGCGGATCGTTGAGAAAATGAATGACCGGCTTGGGCACCGCCCCCTTGCTGCCGCCGCCACCATAGGTGGGCAGCACCAGGATGTAAGGCTCGCGGGCCTTGAGCGGTTCGGCGGCGGGATCCTGGGGTATGCGCCGCGCCGGCAGCCCGAGTTTCTCGACGAATCTATGGGTGTTCTCCGAGGTGCTGGAGAAGTACAGCAGCTCGCCCATGGTCTGAGCGCCTCAGGCCACCAGTTGGCCGAGCTTGTCCGGGCGGAAGCCGGCCCAGTGGTCGTCACCGGCCACCACCACCGGTACCTGGCGATAACCCAGGGACTCCACGGTCTGGCGCGCCTGGGCGTCCTGCTCGATGTCCACCACCTGGTAGGCGATCCCCTGGCGATCCAGGGCGCGGTAGGTGGCGTTGCACTGCACGCAGGCGGGCTTGCTGTAGATGGTGATGGTCATGGCTGACTCCTGTCCGTAGTGGGGCGAACGCAAAGGAAAAGCCTCTCGCCAAGCGGCATTCGCCGGGGCGGCGTGGGTCCTTTTCTTTGAGTTCGGCTTGGGCCTCAAGTTCGGCCTAGATACTACATATGGTGTTTTATGATTTCTACAACACAATAAGTGGGGTTTTTGATCCAGGTCATGGCTCTGGTCTATCACCCTCCGATGACCTTTCTTCCAGGCGAAGTCGCGCCTGTCGCGACATGCAGGCAGGTAGCCCTGAGGGTCTTGGTACTACCTCCAGCCCTTCCAATGCAGACCACGACTTCTCGTCGATACCGCAACAGCCCCAAGCCAGACGGCATAAATTTCTTCCGTCTGCCAAGGCGGGCACCCTTTTGTAGTTAGAACGGCAGGCCAGCTACGGTAGCGACTCCCATTCGTCGCCGAACGCCCGCATAATCGGCCTTTCGCTAGCGCTCGAGTCCGGTCACGCATGAGTTCTGCCCGCTATCGCCTCGCTCTCAACGGCTACGGTCGCATCGGCCGTTGTGTCCTGCGTGCCCTGCACGAACGCGGTGCGGCGACGGAGTTGACCATCGTCGCCCTCAACGACCTGGCCGACCGCCCCAGCCTCGAATACCTGACCCGCTTCGATTCCACCCACGGCCGCTTTCCCGGGCGGGTGGCGCTGGAGGGCGAGCGGCTGCGCATCGGTGACCAGGCCCTGGAGATCCGCCGTGAGACGGAGCCGGAGCGAGTGGACTGGCGGGCGCTGGACGTCGACCTGGTGCTGGAATGCTCCGGCGCCTTCAGCACCCGCGCCGAGGCCGGGCGTTTTCTCGCCGGTGGCGCGCCGCGGGTGCTGTTTTCCCAGCCCATGGTCAGTGAGACGGACGTGGACGCCACCGTGGTCTATGGTGTCAACCAGCAGAGTCTGAGTGGCGACGAGACCCTGGTCTCGAATGCGTCCTGTACCACCAACTGCAGTGTCCCGGTGCTGAAACTTTTGCATGAGACCTTGGGTCTGGAATACGTCTCTATCACCACGATCCACTCGGCCATGAACGACCAGCCCGTGATCGACGCCTACCATGCCGAAGATCTGCGGCGGACCCGCTCGGCGTTCCAGTCGATCATCCCGGTGGCGACCGGCCTGGCCCGGGGCATCGAGCGGCTGCTGCCGGAGCTGAGCGGGCGCATCCAGGCCCGCGCCGTGCGCGTACCCACGGTCAATGTCTCCTGCCTGGACATCACCTGCATCGTCGGCCAGGACACCACGGCCCCCGCGCTCAACACCCTGTTGCGCGACGCCGCTCAGAGCGGCCCCCTGGCCGGGCTGATCGACTACACCGAGTTGCCCCACGCTTCCTGCGATTTCAACCACGATCCCCATTCGGCCATCGTCGATGGCAGCCAGACCCGCGTCTCCGGCCCCCGGCTGGTCAATCTGCTGGTCTGGTTCGACAATGAATGGGGCTTCGCCAACCGCATGCTCGACGTCGCCGGCCATTGGCTGCGCATCGCCAAGCCCACCTGAAACAAGCACAACGAAGGGATTGCCTGTATGTCCGTGTTGAAAATGAGCGACCTCGATCTGAAGGGTAAGCGCGTCCTGATCCGCGAAGACCTCAACGTTCCGGTGAAGGAAGGCCAGATCAAGAGTGACGCCCGTCTGGTCGCTGCCCTGCCGACCCTCAAGCTGGCCCTGGAAAAGGGCGCCGCGGTGATCGTCTGCTCGCACCTGGGCCGTCCTACCGAAGGCGAATTCAGCGAAGAGAACAGCCTGGCACCGGTGGCCGCCTACCTGAGCAAGGCCCTGGGCCGCGAGGTGCCGCTGGTGAAGGACTACCTGGACGGTGTGCAGGTCGAGCCGGGCCAACTGGTGCTGCTGGAGAACGTGCGCTTCAACGTGGGCGAGAAAAAGAACGCCGATGAGCTGGCGAAGAAGTACGCCGCCCTGTGCGACATCTTCGTCATGGACGCCTTCGGCACCGCCCACCGCGCCGAGGGTTCGACCCATGGCGTGGCCAAGTTCGCCAAGGTCGCCGCGGCCGGTCCGCTGCTGGCCGCCGAGCTGGACGCCCTGGGCAAGGCGCTGGGCAATCCCGCCCGTCCGATGGCGGCCATCGTCGCCGGCTCCAAGGTCTCCACCAAGCTGGACGTGCTGAATTCCCTGGCGCAGATCTGCGACCAACTGATCGTCGGCGGCGGCATCGCCAACACCTTCCTCGCGGCGGCCGGCTACAAGGTCGGCAAGTCGCTGTACGAAGCCGACCTGGTGGAGACCGCCAAGGCCATCGCCGCCAAGGTCAGCGTGCCGCTGCCGGTGGACGTGGTGGTCGCCAAGGAATTCGCCGAGACCGCCCAGGCCACCACCAAGTCGATCAAGGACGTGGCCGACGACGACATGATCCTCGACATCGGCCCGGTCAGCGCCCAGCAATTCGCCGACCTGCTGAAATCGGCCAAGACCATCCTCTGGAACGGTCCGGTCGGCGTCTTCGAATTCGACCAGTTCGGCGAGGGTACCCGGACCCTGGCCCAGGCCATCGCCGACAGCGACGCCTTCTCCATCGCCGGCGGTGGCGACACCCTGGCTGCCATCGACAAGTACGGCATCGGGGAAAAGGTCTCCTATATCTCCACCGGCGGCGGCGCCTTCCTCGAATTCGTCGAGGGCAAGGTGCTGCCGGCCGTGGAAGTTCTCCAGCAACGCGCCCAGGAGTGATTGCCATGCGTACGCCGCTGCTCGTCTGTTCCGCTGTCCTGATGTTGGCCGGTTGTGCCGGTGGCAATGCCGACAAGGCCTGCGCGGTCTTCGTGCCGCCGCCCGCGGCGGCAGCCACGCCCACGGCGCAGAACAGCGAGCGCGTCGATACGCTCACCGGCAGCGCCAGTCGTCCCACCAGCGGTTGCGCCCAGTGAAGGCCCGCGGCCTGCTGCTCGGCGTGCTGGTCGCCGCTGCTCTGGCTGGCTGCGCCGGTCGCGGCGGTCACCAGACCGGTGGCTGGACCCACTGGGTCTGCGATTCCAAGGCGGCCTTCGATTGGCGCTACGTGGATCGCAGCCAGTCCATCGTCGACCTCAAACTGGAAAGCGATGGCCTGATCCGCCACCTCAATCGCGAACCGGCCACCGACGGCCAGTCCTACACCGATGGCCTGCTGGCCTTCCATATCCGTGGTGACCAGGGACTCGTTTACTGGATCGCCAACAACGACCTCATCGGCCGTGGCTGCCGGACGCCGTGAGCCGGCGAATGTCAGCTGAACCGATTAATCCATGGCGGCCAGGGGTCGGCCGCTTGAACCCAGCCAGCCGCTCATGCAGGCTGGCGCCACCACCGCCTTTTGTAGGGAGATAATCACCAATGGCACTCGTCAGCATGCGTCAGTTGCTGGATCACGCCGCCGAATTCGGCTACGGCGTTCCGGCCTTCAACGTCAATAACCTGGAGCAGATGCGCGCCATCATGGAAGCCGCCGACAAGACCGATTCGCCGGTCATCGTCCAGGCCTCCGCCGGTGCCCGCAAGTACGCCGGTGCTCCCTTCCTGCGCCACCTGATCCTGGCCGCAGTGGAAGAATTCCCGCATATCCCGGTGGTCATGCACCAGGACCACGGCACCAGCCCCGACGTCTGCCAGCGTTCCATCCAGCTGGGCTTCTCCTCGGTGATGATGGACGGCTCGCTCAAGGCCGACGGCAAGACCCCGTCCGACTACGACTACAACGTGCGCGTCACCCAGCAGACCGTGGCCTTCGCCCATGCCTGCGGCGTGTCCGTGGAAGGCGAGCTGGGTTGCCTGGGCAGCCTGGAAACCGGCATGGCCGGTGAAGAAGACGGCGTTGGCGCCGAGGGCACCCTGGATCACAGCCAGCTGCTGACCGATCCGGAAGAAGCCGCCCAGTTCGTCAAGGCCACCAAGGTCGACGCCCTGGCCATCGCCATCGGCACCAGCCACGGCGCCTACAAGTTCACCAAGCCGCCGACCGGGGACACCCTGTCGATCCAGCGCATCAAGGAAATTCATGCGCGCATCCCGGACACCCACCTGGTCATGCACGGCTCCAGCTCGGTGCCCCAGGAGTGGCTGAAGATCATCAACGAGTACGGTGGCGACATCAAGGAAACCTACGGCGTGCCGGTCGAGGAGATCGTCGAAGGCATCAAGTACGGCGTGCGCAAGGTCAACATCGACACCGACCTGCGCCTGGCGTCCACCGGTGCCATCCGCGAGTTCATGGCCAAGAACCGTAGCGAGTTCGACCCGCGCAAGTACCTGGCCAAGACCGTGACCGCCATGCGCGACGTCTGTATCGCCCGCTACGAAGCCTTCGGCACCGCCGGCCAGGCCTCCAAGATCAAGCCGATCTCCCTGGAAGCCATGTTCGAGCGCTATGCCCGCGGCGAGCTGGATCCCAAGGTCAACTGATCCGGGATATGGAAAAGGCCCCTAGGAGGGGCCTTTTTTTCGTCTGCGCCACGCTCAGGCCGAACGGCGCAACGGTGACGAGTCGAGGTGCGCTTCAACGCCCCGGCACCAGCGGGCGAGGTGCAGCCAGAGGCTCCGGTGGAGTTCGTTCAGCGCCGGCAACAGGCTGGACGTATGGCGGTAAACGGCAGAGGGCGAGTCCTGGGCAGGATCCAGTCGAGGGCAATGGCGTTGCAGGTGATCACCCAGACTGGTGGCGGCGATAGCGGACGGAAGTGACAGGGGGGAATTCAGCCACAGCATCACCCGGCGTTGGTGATCCTGCTCGGCGAAGTCGCAGAGTTCGTCGAGGCTCCGGAAACCCTGGCGTTTCCGTTGCAGTGTCCGCTATTCCTTGACCAGCAGGCGGGCTTCGCGCAGCCGCTCCACTTCCGGATACAGCTCGGCCAGTTTGACAATCAACCGATAGCAGTCGCGCGCTTGTTCGCGACCCGGTAGCGGCCGAGCGAGCGCCAACTCGATCCTGCGCCGGTAGAGCGGTGCTATGGCCAGCAACTGCTGCCGAGCAGGGGTTTGCCAGGTGTCGATGGCACGGAACTCCCGCGGATGCTGCGGATTGAATCTGCCTTCACCGCGCACGGCTCGAGCGAGATCATGGATATGCAGCTCTTCGTAGAAGGCCAATAGACAACGGCGTTGGGCTTCCTTCTCGGCTTCCTGCCAGGCGCTTCCGGTGCCCCTGGCCAACAGCTGGATCCGCTCGCGGACGGCATCGGTATCCAGGGCGCGGGTCGTTCGGTCCAGCGGTAGATGCAGGGGTAGCCAAGGCGCGTCGGGCCAGGCATGGCCACTCCACTGTTGCAGTTCTTCTCCCGAATCCTGAATGAGTTCCGGGACCAAATCGACCGCCGTCGCGCCCGCTTGCTCTTCCGGACGGCGTCCCGCCAGGTGATAGACCGCACGGGTCAGGGCATGGCTGTAGCGGTCATAGTGCTCCAGCAGGCTGGTGGCGGGGCGTTGGTCGTCCAGTAGTCCAGGCCGCTCGAATTGCTCGACCCAGGTCACTCGCTGCCGATCCGCGGGATGACGGCTCCAGTAGCGGCTGCTATGTCCAGGACTCAGGGCCGGTGCATGCGTCTGCCTGGCCAGCAGGGCCTCGACGAGGTCCAGCAGGTTGCTGGCGAGGCCTTGCTCCTGTGGTGCGGCGAGACTGCGGCGCCTGGCTTCGCGCCAGGCCTGGCTGAGGCGGCGACGTCGCAGCGCGGTCGCCCGAAAATTCGCACTGCCGCCGAGCAGGGCCTCGTAATGATCGGCCCGTGCTTCCCGGCGTTGGCTGGCGGAGCGGGTCAGTCGACAGCCGGCGACGAACAGCAGGCGGGCCCAGACGCGTGCGATTCGAGTGAGCGACGCTAGAGGCGCCGGTGCGATACGTCCCTGGGCGATTCGTTCGAGCCGGGCCAGGCTGGCGTTGAGCAAGCCCCCGCCCAGGCGGTCCAACGCGCTCACCTGGTGCCCTAACACGTGGCCGAGGCTGGCCAGAAACTGCTGGGTGGTGAGCGCCGTCATCAGCGGCAGGCCCAGGGTTAGCGTCCGGGTCGTGGCATTGAGGTGGATGTCCGCGTCGGCCGCCAGTACCAGGCGCCGTGGTGGCCGTACCTGCATGGCCCGGCAGAGCGACTCGACCAGCCGCTGCAGGCCCGGTTCCTGTTCCACGCCAAGATCCATCTTGGCGGTTGCCTGCTCCTTCGTACGCCCCAGGGGTAGCAGCAAGCCGAGACCGAGCCAGGCCCCCAGGGCGGCCGTCGGCAAGGCGAGGGCGCAGGCGATCATGGCATCCTGGTGCAGTAGCGTGGCGAAGGCGTACAGCGCAGCGCCGGCCAGCGACAGTCCGGCCAGGCCGGGCAACAGATAGAGCAGGGTGAGGGCCAGGCCGATGCCTATGGCCATCAGCAGGTGCAGCCGTTGACCGAGTCCGAAGGCGGGGCGCGCTAGCCCCGAGGTCTCCAAGGCGGCCAGGCGAGCCGGCAGGCCGGGCTCCCGAGCGGTGGGCGGCGCGGCCGGTCGTTCGATGAGGTGGACACGGAGCCCGGCATCGGTCAGCCGCTCGACCCAGTCCAGGGCTTCCTTGGCGGGCAGGTCCCGCTTGAGGATCCCGGTGGCCGGGGGCAGCAGGCGTTCCACCTGCTCCAGCGTCAACCGCAGGTGATACACGAGGCTGGCTCTCAGGGCGTCGGTGGAAACGTCATCGCGGCAGCTGCCACTCAACAGCAAGTCATAGCGAACCATGGGCAATCCTTTGCACAGTCGTCCGCCTGGGGCGGGGTAGAAAACACCGGGGGATTTCTACCTGAGCGTCGCAACAACTTTGCGTGCATGGTTCACACTTTTTGAGCGGCCGAAGGCTCTAGAACGCCACTTTCGCAGATTCGTGACCGGCTAGGCGTTCGCTGCGGTCAGCACCTCTTCCATCCAGGCGACCATGGCTGTGCCGTCCATGTCCAGACAGACCGTCACCAACGGATTGCCGGACCAGCGCCCATCCTGATACAGGCGTCCCTCCGGGGCGAAGAAGGTCTGGCCTTCCGCCAGGCCCTCGGTGCCGACGCTGAGATGACCCCGGGCGGTGCGGAACAGCTCCGGGCGGCGCAGGAAGGCCAGGGCGCAGCTGTCATGAGGATGGCAGCCATCGATGTCCTTCACGCTACGGTAGAAGTCTGCATAGAAGTCATAGCTGCGTGCCAGCACCTCACCCAGGGCGCCCTGGTGTGCGGCGATCCGCTGCAGGCGGGGCGGATCCAGAACGGCGCGGTGGGTGGCGTCCAGCCCTACCAGGGTCAGCGGCCAGGGCGCGGCGAATACCCGCGCCGCCGCATGGGGATCGGAGAAGATATTGGCTTCCGCCACCGGCGTGACGTTGCCCGGTTCGACGACGGCGCCACCCATGACCACTACCTGCCGAACCCGCTGGGCGACCTCTGGGTCCAGCGCCAGGGCGAGCGCCAGGTTGCCGAGCGGTCCCACCGCCACCAGGGTGATCTCACCCGGTCGCAGACGCGTCTGCTCGACGATGAAGCGTGCGGCATCGAGGGCATGGGGTGTCTGGCTTGGCGCGGGGAGTGCCTGATTGCCCAGGCCATCCTGGCCATGCACATGCAGGGCATGGTTGCCCGCCGGCTTCACCAGCGGCTCGGCCACGCCGGCGGCCACCGGCGTCTCGCGCCCGGCCAGCTCGGTCAGCAGCAGGGCATTGCGGGTCGCGGTGGACACCGGCACGTTGCCGAAGGTGGTGGTCAGGCCGATCACCTCGAAGGCGGGATCGGCGAACAGCAGGGCGATGGCCTGGGCGTCGTCCACGCCAGGATCGGTATCGAAAATGATGGGAAGGGACAAGAGGCTTTCTCCAGCTCGGATCTCGTCCCAGGCTACCCGACGGGCAGGCGAACCTGCTAGTCGGGCAGGTCCAGCTCGCCCAGCGCATCCGGCTGGTTACGGAAGGCACGGGCGAAGACTTCCCGATTGCGGGCCATGAACAGGCCCAGGTCTTCGCACTGTTTCTCGGCAAGACCGGGAACGGCCTTGTCCAACACGCTGGCGAGAGACTCGGCCAGCTCCAGCATCTTGTCGTGACGATCGGCTTCGGCTTTATCCATGAACAGGCGCTCCGGATCTCGGCTGCTGCGATACAACACTTCGACGGCCATGCGTCACCTCGTAATCTGTATCTGGTTATATATACAGTATTCGGCTTTCGTTCCCAATGCAACCACTACCGCTCGGCGGCTGGTGTCTGGGTAGTCATGGCAATTTGCCAATCGTTCGACATTTCTGCGCGGACCTGAAATTGAGACAGGAAACTTAAGAGAGCAAGGTGGTCTCTGAGTCTGAACAGAACTGGCGCCGCTGCCCGCTTTTCCCGGATCACCTCCGGCTCACGGAACGAGACCCTCCATGCCCACCACCTTCACCTGTCTGCTTATTAGCCCGCTTGGCCGCTCCGTGCTGACCGAGGTGCAGGCGTGAATTCCACCCTCGTCATCCTCGCCATCACCGTCGCCAGCTTTCTGCTGGGGTTCCTGCGCGACCTGCTGATCGCCCGGCAATTCGGCGTGAGCTGGGAGGCGGATCTCATCTTCGTCGCGCTGATCCTGCCGGTGTTCTTCGAGAGCTTCTTCGGCCTCGCCCTGCGTGACGCCATGATTCCCTACCTGCAGCGGATCCGCGACCGGTGCAACAACCAGTACGAGCAGGTGGGTCGCTGGCTGTACTGGCGCATCGGCTTGTTCGGGCTGTTGTTGTCGGTGGTCGGCGTCCTGGCCAGCCCCTGGCTGATGCATGCCCTGGCTCCCGGCTGGAGCGATGAGCAGGTCGAGGCGGGCAAGCTGGTGTTCGCGGTGGGCACGCTCTTGATCTGCGTGCAGGCCATCCTTTATTGCCAGGGCGCGCTGCTCAATCTGGATCGAATCTTCATCCTGCCGATGACCCGGACGCTGATGCTCAATCTCGGCGCCATCCTGGCCATCATCATCCTGCAGCCGAGCGGGATCAGTCTGTTCATCGGCATGTTGCTGCCCCAGGTCTTGCTGATCGTCATCCAGCATCGTCGCCTGGGCTATCTCGGCCAGCGCTCGGTCGCGTTCGAAAAGCCCGAGGGCAGCCCCTTCGCCCTGACCTTCGCCCCGGTCCTCCTCGCCGCCGGCGCACAGCAGGGCTGCATGCTGGCGGAACGCTTTTTTGCCTCGCTGCTGGCCGAGGGCAACATCACCATGCTGTCGTTTTCCTACCGCATCGTGACCATCCCGCTCACCCTCTATGCCCTGTCCATCCTGGCGATGATCTTCCCCGAGCTGACGCGCAGCTGGAACGAAGGCAATGCCGACAAGTACGGGGCCTTGATGCGCAAGGCCCTGCTGGGGACGCTGTTGTTCCTCGTCCCGGCGGCGGTGGTGCTGTTCGGCTATGCCGAGCCGGTGGTCAAGGTCTTGCTGGAGCGGGGCGCCTTCGGTGCCGAGCAGAGCGCCGCAACGGCCACCCTGGTCGTGGCCTATGCCCTGGGTCTGCCCTGGATGGGCCTGGCCCTGCTCTGGGGACGGGCGCTGCTGTCCCAGCAAAGAGCCAAGACCTTCCTCTATGCCACCCTGGCCAGTTCGCTGATCACCGTGGCGCTGGATGCTTGCCTCTATCGGCCCTTCGGTGCCCAGGGGCTGGCCTACTCCTTCACGACCGGCGCCGTCCTGCAGGCCCTGTTCATGGCTGCGGCGCTGTATCGCCATTCGCTCGACGGCCTGCACCTGTCGCTGCTGCTGCGCTGGTTCGGAGCGGGCAGCGCGGTGGCCCTGTCGAGCTTCTGGCTGCCCAAGCCCGTCGGCCTGGTGGAGCTGATCGTCAGCATCGGCGTGGCGATGCTGGGCTTCGCCGTGCTGTTGCTGGCGTTGGGCGAGCGTGACCTGTTCCGCCGTGCCTATTGGGCACGGGGTGGTGTCGGCACCGAGAATCCGGAGCCGACGAGTTGAAAGCGCCGTCGATGAACGGCTAGGAAAAAGGTAGCGATCTGCGTCCATTGGTCGCTATCTGTCACGAAGTCATGAATTTTTGAGTTGGCTTCGAGTCGCACGGAAAGATTGATCCCAGTCAATAGAATTTCTGATGGAAGAGGTTTTCCATTTGCAAGAGATCAGACGCGTAGTTGGGATCGGCACTTCGCCTGGTGGTCCTGGTCACCACCGCCATTCTCTTTGAAAGGAATCGATCCTATGTCATCCCAATCCCCCGTCACCCGCATTGGTATCGTCGGTACCGGCATGATCTCTCGCTGCCTGGCTCGACTGATCAGCCGTCACTACGACGACATGACCGTCACGCGCGTCCTGACTCGCCGACCCATCGCCACGGTCACCGACTATCCCCTGCCCGAGCTGCTCACCCAGTCGGTGGCCGATCTGGTCGACCATTGCGACCTGCTGGTGGAGTGCAGTGGCGACCCCTACCACGGCACCGAGATCATCGAGCGCGCCTTCGAGGCGGGCATCAAGGTGGTCACCATCAATGCCGAACTGCAGGTGACGACGGGTTCCTATCTGGCCGGCAAGGGCTTCCTCACCGAGGCCGAGGGCGACCAGCCGGGTTCGCTGGCTGCGCTGCACGAAGAGGCCGTGCAGATGGGCTTCAAGCCGCTGGTCTACGGCAACATGAAGGGCTATCTGAACCACAACCCGACGCCCGAAGACATGGCCTACTGGTCCGCCCGCCAGGGCACCAGCGTCGACCAGACCACTTCCTTCACCGATGGCACCAAGGTGCAGATCGAGCAGGTGGTGGTGGGTAACAACTATGGCGCCACCATCACCCGCCAGGGGCTCGAGGGGCTGAATTCGACCAATCTGCAAGATAGCGCGAACATCCTGGCGCAGATGGCCGAGCAACTGGGCAAGCCCATCGTCGACTACGTGATCCCGAGCGGTTACTCGGCGGGCGGGGTCTTCGTGGTCGGTCGCCATGACGAGGACCAGGCGGGCGCCATCGAATACTTCAAGTTGGGCAAGGGGCCGTACTACGTGTTGGTACGCCCCTTCCACCTCTGCTCCCTGGAGGTCGGCAAGACCCTGCGTCGCGTCATCGCCGGCGGCAAGATCCTGCTGAACAACTCCACCACGCCGACCCTGAGCGTGGCCGCGATCATGAAGAAACCTATGGCGGCCGGCGACGTCATCGAGCGCGGTATCGGTGGCTACAGCGTGCGCGGCGAAGCCGTGAAGATCGCCGAGTGCCCGGATCATTTGCCGATCGGTCTGCTCAAGCACAGCGTGCTCAAGCGGGCGGCGGAGCCTGGCCAGATCCTCACCTTCGATGACGTGGAATTGCTGCCCAGTCGCGCGCTGGACATCGTGCTGGATCAGCATCGCGAGGCGATTCATCGCCAGCTGCTGGAAACCCAGCTCAGCGACCGGGCCTGGAATGCCGTGGCCGGTCTGCCGCCGGTGGCACTGCCCAAGGTGGCCGGTTCGGTCCTTTCCTGATCCAGCTTCAACGTCAAACCGAAGGGGCCGTTAGGCCCCTTCTTTCATTGGGCGCCGCTGGCCGCTTCGCGCAGGCGGGCCACCGTGGCGGGCAAGTCGTCCATATGGGCGATCAGCGCGGTCACCCCAAGTTTGCTCAGGGTCTCGCCATGGCTCGGCGGGATGTGGCTGGCGCCGGTGAAGCCAATGACCCTCATGCCCGCGGCCAGGGCCGCCCGCACCCCGGTGGTGCTGTCCTCGATCACCAGGCAACGTTCTGGCGCGACGCCCATCGTCCTGGCTGCGAGCAGGTAGACGTCGGGCGCCGGCTTGGGGCGCTCGACCATGTCGGCACTGAAGATATTTCCCGCCACGCGCTCGACCAGGCCCGCCCGCCGGACCGAGGATTCGACGCTGTGCCTCAGGCTGTTGGAGGCCACCGCCAGGGGCAGGTCGAGGCTTTCCAGGGCCCGCTTCACGCCGGGGATGGGCTCGACGCTGGTTGCGATCAGGTCTTCGGCCTGGGCGCGCAGGTCACTGAACAAGGTCGGGGGCAGGGTGATGCCGAAGCGTTGCTCGACCAGGTTGAAGATGTCTCGGGTGGTCAGGCCGAAAGTGCCATGCAACAGGGCTTCCAATTCGGCGCGCGGAGCGTAGGCGGCCAGGCCGTCGAGGACGACGCGCTCGGCCAGGATTTCGCTGTCGACCAACACGCCATCGCAATCGCTGATCAGTAGTTCCACAGGGGTGACATTCATCGGTATTCCTTGCAGGGGGAGATTTCAGGATCCGGAGATCGACCTGGCACCGCGCAGCCGAGCTGGCAGCGCTGAAAGCCCTCGTTTCAGTGGGTTGGCAGGCCTTGTCCAGGCGGTCGAAAACCGGCTCGCCAGTACCTTTCAGCCGGCTCAAAAAGACCTTTTATCCAAAACGATTTCGACCTCCGGAGGGTAATCGCTTTCCAGAAAAATATGGCGTAGAGTTCGAGAACTGTGTTTGCTTGGGTCGCCGTCGATCGTGACCTGAGGCGGTAGGCTCGATGTCCACCCCTTGCTGCGATTCTTGTTACTCCTTGCAACTCAGTCCCGGGCGCATGGTCTATGCAACGCACTGCCGCGCCAGCACGTGTCATAACAAACCCGTTATTCCAAGGAGCAACACCCGTCATGTCGAATCGTCAGAACGGCACCGTCAAATGGTTCAACGAAACCAAAGGCTACGGCTTCATCACTCCCGAGAGCGGTCCGGACGTGTTCGTTCACTTCCGCGCGATCGAAGGCAAAGGTTTCAAGACCCTGGCTGAAGGCCAGAAGGTCAGCTTCGAAGTCGTGCAGGGCCAGAAAGGCATGCAGGCAGAGCACGTACAGGTCATCTGACACCTGACGTCGCCCGAAGCTCACGAAAAACCCTGGCACTGCCGGGGTTTTTCGTTTCTGGCGCCTGGGTACTACTAGAAGAACAGTAGAAGACCAGGCGCTAGTCAGCGTCATTCCACGTTCTGCGCGCTCTTTTCCGGTTCCGTCGCCAGCGGCTTGGCCCGCCGACCGGTCTCGCGCGAGGCCTGCAGGAAGATCCCGGCGGCCAGCATCGACAAGAGGCCGACACAGACGAAGGTGGCGCGGAAGGCAGAGAGCACCTCGACGTCGCCATAGTCGTCCTGGAAGCCGCCCAGCAAGGCCGCCGCGCAGGCGACGCCGAAGCTCATGGCCAATTGCATCACCACCGACAGCAGGCTGTTGCCGCTCGCGGCCTGCTGGTCGTGCAGGTCGATGAGGGTGATGGTGTTCATGGCGGTGAACTGCATGGAATTCACCGCGCCCAGGATGCCGAGATGAATGAGCAGCCAGACGAAGGGCGTGGTGGGCCCGAGCAGGGCGAGGCTGGCGATCAGGCAGCCCAGCAGCAGGGTGTTGCCCACCAGCAGGCGCCGATAGCCGAGGCGACCGATCAAGGGGCCGGCGATGGGCTTGGCCAGCATCGCCGACAGCGCCAGGGGCATCATCAGCAGGCCGGCCTGGGCGGGTGGGTAACCGAGGCCCACCTGGAACAGCAGCGGGATGAGGAAGGGCAGGGCGCCACTACCTAGGCGGGCGAAGAGATTGCCGAAGATGCCCACCGCGAAGCTGCGGATGCGGAACAGCTCGGGCGAGAACAAGGGTTGCTCGTGGTGCAGGGCGCGGAGCCAGTAGGCGACCATGCAGGCCATGCCGGCCATCAGCAGCAGCACCACTCGCACATGCGGCAGGTGCAGATCGCCGAGGCCTTCCAGGGCAATGCTGATCAGCACCATGGAGCTGCCGAACAGCAGGAAGCCGAGGCCATCGAAGCGCTGCGGCAGCGGGCTGCGCAGGTCCGGCAGCAGGCGCCGGGTGGCGATGCAGCCGAGGATGCCCACCGGCAGGTTGATCAGGAAAATCCAGTGCCAGGACACGGCTTCCACCAGCCAGCCGCCCAGTGCTGGACCCGCCAGGGGGCCGATCAGACCGGGAATGGTGATGAAGCTGAGAATGCGCACCAGCTCGCTGCGCGGATAGACGCGCAGGATCACCAGGCGACCCACCGGCAGCATCAGCGAGCCGCCCAGGCCCTGGATGACGCGAGCGGCGATCAGCAGATTGAGGCTGGGCGCCAGGGCGCAGAGCAGCGAGCCGAAGGTGAAGAGGGCGATGGCGGTGAAGAAGACGCGGCGACTGCCGAAGCGGTCGGAAATCCAACCCGAGGCCGGAATCAGCAGGGCGACAGTGAGCAGATAGGCGATCACCACCCCCTGCATGCGCAAGGGATTCTCGCCGAGATCGGCGGCCATCCGTGGCAGGGCGGTGTTGACGATGGTCGCATCCAGCGACTGCATGAAGAAGGCGACGGCGATCAGCCAGGGAAGCCAGCGAGCCGTGATGGAGTCCAGCGTCGGGGTGGGCATTGAGGGATCCTTGTCGAGACAACCGACTACCCGCACTCTGACTGTCGACAGGCCGCGGGGTGCCCCGCCATTTCAGCGGGACTGCTGCAACGCCTCGATTCGCTGATCCTTTTCCGCCCAGAGCTCGCTGACCCACTGCTGGAAATGCGCGCGGAATTGCGCATCTTCGCTGTAGTCGCCCGCCCAGCGCGCTGGATCCAGCGGTCGCGCGCGGATATCGATGATAACGCGTTTCACCCGCCCGCAAAGCAGATCCCAGAACCCGGGAATCCGCCCTTCGGGATAGACCAGGGTGATGTCCAGCAGGGTATCCAGCTGATCGCCCATGGCAGCCAGCACGAAGGCCATGCCACCCGCCTTGGGCTTGAGCAGGTGCCGATAGGGCGAATTCTGTTCGGCATGCTTGGCGGGGGTGAAGCGGGTGCCCTCCAGGTAGTTGACGATGGTGACCGGCTGGCGGCGGAATTTTTCGCAGGCTCGCCGGGTGATGGCCAGGTCCGCGCCCTTGAGTTCCGGTCGCCGGGCGAGTTGTTCCTTGCTGTATCTCTTCATGAAGGGATAGTCCAGTGCCCACCAGGCGAGGCCGAGGAAGGGGACCCAGATGAGTTCTTTCTTCAGGAAGAATTTGAAGTAGGGCACCTTGCGGTTGAAGGTCTCGATCAGGGCGGGAATATCGACCCAGGATTGGTGGTTGCAGATGACCAGATAGGAGCGATCCCGCCTCAGCACCTCGGCACCGCGGATATCCCAATGGGTAGGCGTGAGTCGGGCGAAGATCAGTTTGTTGATTTCCGCCCAGGTCTCGGCGATGTTCATGACGATCCGGGAGCACCGATCACGCAGCGGTGCGTAGGGGAGCAGCTTGATCAGCGCGAACAGCATCAGGGGGCCGATCAGGATGAGGGTGTTCAGCAGCAGGAGCAGGGAGACGGTGATACCGGTCAGGAGGTGCATGGATACTCTCGTCTGTAAGGTGGTGCGATAGTCTTTAGCGCGACATGCCGTTTTGCCATTATCCGCTCTAGGGCGGCTGCTGCCGGGACGCTGCGAAGTGAACGCCATGCTGAAAAAGATTGCCAGTGCCGAGGTTCGTCTCGGCATGTACATCCACAGGTTCGAAGGCAGCTGGATCGACCATCCGTTCTGGAAAGCGCGCTTCCTGCTTCAGAGTCCACGCGATCTGCAGAAGATCCAGGGCAGTGCAGTGACGGCGGTGTGGATCGATGTCGCCAAGGGCCTGGATCGATTGCCGCAGCCGCCCGCTGACGAGCCGGTGGTCGTGCCGTCGTTGGCCGCGACCCTGGCCGAGGCGCCGTCACTCTCGGCCGCGCCGCTGGTGTCGCCCCAGGTGGTGCCGCCGTCCGCCAGCGCCGAGCAGGAACCCGTGGCCAGCTGCCATCAGGAGCTGGCGCAGGCGCGGGCGGTGAGCGACCACGCCAAGCAAGAGGTGGCACGACTGTTCCAGGACGTCCGCCTGGGCAAGGCCATCGAGTTGAACGAAATGAACGACGTGGTCGAGCAGATTTCGGCCTCGGTGCTGCGGCATCCCACGGCGCTGATCAGTCTGACGCGTCTGCGTACGGTAGATGAATATACCTACATCCACTCGGTTTCGGTCTGCGCCCTGATGACGGCGGTGGCGCGGCAGATGGAACTGCCCGCAGAACAGATTTTCCTGGCCGGTAAGGCCGGCTTGCTGCACGACGTGGGCAAGATGCTGGTGCCCCCCGAGGTGCTCAACAAGCCGGGCAAGCTGACTGATGACGAGTTCGCCGTGATGAAGCGCCATCCTGAACTCGGCGTTGTCCTGTTGCAGGAGTGGGGCGCTGGCGCGGCGGTCATCGATGTCTGTCGGCATCACCACGAGAAATTCGATGGCAGCGGTTATCCCGATCGCCAAGCGGGCTCCAGGATCAGCCTGCTCTCGCGGATCGCCGCGGTGTGCGACGTCTACGACGCCATCTCCTCGACCCGGGCCTACAAACAGGCCTGGAGTCCGGCCGAGTCGATCCGCCGCATGGCGGAATGGACGGGGCATTTCGATCCGCAGGTATTCCAGGCGTTCGTGAAAACCCTGGGCATCTATCCCATCGGTTCGTTGGTGCGCCTGAGCAACGAGCAATTGGCGGTGGTCATCGATCAGCATCCACACAACCTGCTCACACCCACGGTGCGGGTATTCTTTTCCGCCCGCTCGCGTACCCCCTTGCCCCAGCGTCTGCTGGACCTTGCACGCACGCCTACTGGCGAGCGCATCGTTCGCCGGGAGCTGCCCGAGGAGTGGGGCTTTCGTAACCTGGAGCGGCTCTGGCAGCAGGCCTAGCGTCACTCAGGGGCGGGTCGCCTGCAGGGACGGGCGCTCGCTGACGCGGGCGTACCAGGCGGCGATCCGAGGGCAGTCGCTGCGCCAGGCCCAGGTGGGAATGCGGAAATCCAGATAGCCCAGCAGGCAGGCCATGCCCAGGCAGGCGACATCGAATTCCCCTTCCAGCTCGGCGATGGCGTCGCGCTCGAAGTAGTCCAGCGCGCGGGCGATCTTTTCCTGCTGGTTGTCCAGCCAGAGTTTCCACTGCATGCCCGGCGGGCGCATGAAGCTTTCATAGCGAATCTGCACGGCGGCTTCCATCATGGCGTCGCACAGCGAAGCCATGGTCAGCCGGCGCCAGCGTTCCGGGCCCTGGCGTGGGATCAGCGGCGGGCGCTGGTGCAGGGTATCCAGGTAGTCGAGTATGACGCGGCTATCGTGCAGGCAGGTGCCGTCGGCCAGACGCAACGCGGGAATCTTGCCAGCAGGGTTGGTATCCAGGACGTCGCGATTGGGGTTGAGCGGCGTCTGCTGGACGATTTCCACTTCCACCTGCTCGATCAGGTCCGTCTCGTGGAGCATCACCACGACTTTGCGACCGAAGGGCGAGGCGGGAGTGTGGTACAGGATCATGGACATGGCCGGGCTCTCCAGATAGCGGGACTGCGCGTCGCCGATGGCGAATCCCGTCACTGTAAGCCCTTGGCCGGTCTGGTTGAAAGCCGGCCTTGGTCTTAGCCGGTCGGCAGCGGCCCACTCATCGCCTTCAGGCGATGCCGGGCAGCTCGATGTGCACGCCCAGGCCGCGGCCCTCCAAACCCTCGCCCAGGTACAGGCTGCCGCCATGGATTTCGACGATACGCTTGACGATGGGCAGGCCGAGGCCGCTCCCGGTGTTCTGTCCGGCGCTTTCGCTGCGATAGAAGCGGGTGAAGATCATCTCTCGTTCCTCTGCCGACACCCCGGGACCACTGTCGCAGATATCCATCCGTACCCGGCCGGGTGCTCCCGCGGCGACCCGCACCAGCACCTGACCACCGCTCGGGGTATAGCGGATGGCATTGCCGACCAGATTGGTGAGTAAGACGCCCAGCCAGGTCGGGATGCCGGAGAGCTGCACGTCCTGGTCTTCCAGGACCAGGTCGATGTTCTTGTCGATGGCCAGCGGGGCCAGCTCGGACAGGGTATCCGCTGCCAGGCCGCCCAGGTGTACGGTGACGAATTGCTCCTGTAGCGCACCGCTGTCCAGGCGGGCCAGCAGCAGGATCTGCTCCATCAACTGGCTGATGCGTTCGGCACTGCGGCGGACCTGCACCAGGCCGCGGGCATGGGCCTGGGGATCGCTCGAGCGCAGGGCTACCTGGGTGTGGGTCAAGAGGCTGGCGAGGGGCGTACGGATTTCGTGGGCGGCGTCGCTGGTCAGCCGGCGCTCGGCCTCCAGGGCGCCATCCAGGCGTTGCATCAGGGCATTGATCTCGGCCACCAGGGCCGCCGCTTCCTGGGGGACCCGGGTCAGCGGCAGCGGCTCCAGGCGTTGGGCGGAACGCTGTTTGATCTGGGCCGCCAACTGGCGCAGCGGTTCGAGGCCGCGGGTGACGCCGAACCAGATGAGTGCCGCCAGCACCGGCAGGGCCAGGCCCAGGGGGAACAGCGAGCCGAGCAGCAGCAGGTTGGTGGCGCCACGCCGGTCGGCGAGGTTCTCGTAGATCCAGATCTTGCCCTCGCCACTGATCAGCCGCAGCACGCGCCAGCGCTGACCGTTGGCCACCAGACTGCTGAAGCCGGGGGGCTGGTCGATCAGGCCCGGCGGGGGAGCCGGAGTACCGAGTTGCTGGTTGCCGGCTTGCAGCAGATAGCCCAGCGCATTGCGACGTTTGAACAGCGGCAGGTCGGCGATGGCCATGCGGCTGCGCTCCAGCAGCTGCGCCTCCGGTGACAGGACCTGATCGCTGCTTTCGGTCAGGGTGGCCAGATGCAGGGCCGCCGCACCGAAATCCAGCATGTCTTCGTCGGCCAGGCGATTCACCTGGCGCAACACCAACTGATAGGTCACCAGCGCCGCGATCAGCCAGCAGGCGAAGATCCCGCATAACAGCAGGGTCAACAGCCTCTTGCGCAGGGAAGCGGCGGGGCGGTCAATCATGAGGTCGGTCGTTCGGGCTGGTCGATACCGTAGCCGATGCCGCGCACGGTACGGATCAGGCTGCTGCCCAGCTTGCGTCTGAGGTGGTGGATGTGGACTTCGATGGCATTGCTTTCGACATCGCCGTCCCAGCCATAGAGCGCCTGCTCCAGGCGATTGCGCGAGAGTACCTTGCCCATGTTTTCCAGCAACAGGCGCAGCAGCGCATATTCGCGCGGGGCCAGGTCGACCGGTTGGCCGGCCAGGGTGACCCTGTGGGTGGCTGGATCGACCTTGAGCTCGTTGTGCTCCAGCAGTGGCTGGGCGCGGCCGGTACTGCGCCGGGTCAGGGCCCGGACGCGGGCGAGCAGTTCGTCGAGGTCGAAGGGTTTGGTCAGATAGTCGTCGGCGCCGGTGTCCAGGCCGGTGACCCGGTCGGTGACCTTGTCACGGGCGGTCAGGATCAGTACCGGGGTGCCATCACCGCGCTTGCGCAGGGCGGACAACACCTCGAGCCCGGAGCGCCGCGGCAGGCCGATGTCGAGCACCACCAGATCGAAGGGGTCGGTTTCCAAGGCGGACTGGGCGGCCTGGCCATCGGTCACCCAATCGACGGTATCGCCTTCCAGAGCCAGACCGGCGCGGATGCCGTCGCCCAGCAACATGTCGTCTTCGGCCAGCAATATTCTCATTGGATTTTCCCAGACGGTGGAACGGTTTTTACCGCTCCGGGCCTGCCTCGGCAAGAGCGGTGACCATCCCCCAGGATGGTCAGGCTCAAGCCTAGGCGGGCGCGCTTAAGGAGGGATTAACGAGACGTCAGGGACGTTGGGCGCTGACCCGCCAGATCGTGTTGCCGACATCGTCCGCCACCAGCAGGGCGCCGCGACCATCGTTGGCTACGCCGACCGGGCGTCCCTGGGCTTCTTCCTTGGCATTGAGGAAACCGGTCAGCACATCGCGCGGTGGACCGCTGGGCTTGCCATTCTGGAAGGGAACGAAGACGACCTTGTAGCCGCTCTTCGGATCGCGGTTCCAGGAACCGTGCTGACCGACGAACAGGCCCTGGCGGAACGCTTCCGGCAACCGGGTATCGGCGCTGGCGAAGGCCAGGCCCAGGGAGGCGGTATGGGTACCGAGGGCGTAGTCGGGGGTGAGCGCCTTGGCCACCAGGTCCGGTCGCGGCGGCTGGACGCGGCGGTCCACGTTCTTGCCCCAATAGCTGTAGGGCCAGCCGTAGAAGCCGCCGTCCTGGACCGAGGTGGCGTAGTCGGGGACCAGGTCGCTGCCGATC
Source organism: Pseudomonas oryzihabitans (assembly GCF_006384975.1). NCBI lineage: Bacteria > Pseudomonadati > Pseudomonadota > Gammaproteobacteria > Pseudomonadales > Pseudomonadaceae > Pseudomonas > Pseudomonas oryzihabitans. The sequence goes on along the minus strand of NZ_CP021645.1, from coordinate 3,203,894 downwards.
TCGTCGCGTTCGTTGACCACCGTCCACAGCGTGCCGGTGGTGGGCTCCCAGTCCAGGCCGTTGGGGTTGCGCAGGCCGGCGGCGAACAGGCGCTTCTGGCCACTGGCGCGGTCCAGCTCCCAGATGGCGGCGCGGCCCTGCTCGATGTCCAGGCCGTTTTCGCCGACGTTGCTGTTGGAGCCGACGGTGATATAGAGCTTCTGGCCATCGCGACTGGCGATGACGTTCTTGGTCCAGTGGTGATTGATGCCCGCCGGCAGATCGGTGACCAGGGTGGACGGGCCGTCCAGGTGGGTGGCGCCGGGACGATAGGTGAAGCGCACCAGGGCGTCGGCATTGGCGACATAGAAGTCATTGCCCACCAGCACCATGCCGAACGGCGAGTGCAGTCCTTCGGCGAATACCGTACGGGTTTCGGCCACCCCGTCGCCGTCGGCGTCACGCAGCAGCGTGATGCGATCGGCGCTGGGCACGCCGGCACCGGCCTTCTTCATGAACAGGCCGGCGATCCAGCGCTTGACGCCGGGAAAGTCGTCGCGCTTGGGCGCATTGCTTTCCGCCACCAGGACGTCACCGTTGGGCAAGACATAGAGCCAGCGCGGATGGTCCAGGCCGCTGGCGAAGGCCTTGACCTGGGTGCCCGGGGCGGCGGTGGGCAGCGCGCCCTGGGGCCAGCCCACCGCGGGCGCCACGTTCACCGTGGGCATGAAGGTCGGATGCGGCTCTGGCAGCGTGGGAGTGGGGCCGTAGCTGGCGGCTTTTTCCAGCCGGGAGTGCTCACCGCAACCCAACAGGGTGATGGCTGCCAGGGTCAGTGCCAGGGAACGCAGGGGCAAGGTCGCGCAAAGGGGCATGGCAAGGGCTCTCGCAGGGGCTCGGAGGATAGAGCCCGGTTCGACGCTCAATGTTCCAAGTGGGGCAGACAGTGGATATCCAGGCAGTCCAGGCGACCATATTGGCACAAGCGGTTACAAGTCGACCCTATTCGACTGATCGGTCTCACTAGAGACATCGCCGCTTCGCTCGTCCAGGTCTTGATTACAGAAAATGCCGACGGTTCAAGATCTTAGCGCTACCACTCGGTCGCGCTTTGCCAAAGTGCCGGCAATCTGACGCTTTTTTAGCGCTAAATAACTGTTTTTAAAGGGAAATAGTTCCTCAAGCTGCGCCCGGAAAGGCCGATAGCTGCGTCAACAATGACGACGAAGTCGCGCCACACGGCGCCGCAGGAGGACGCGGCCGCCCGAACTCGTCCACGCCAGAGCCCGCTAGTTTGCGGTCGGCGGGAAATACCTCTTCCCACAGGTGCAATCATGCAATCCCTTACCCGGCGCTTGCGCCACGTTTCGCTGTGTCTCGCCAGTACGCTGGCCCTGGCTAGCGCCTGGTTGCCCTCGGCCCAGGCGGTCGAACTGGTCGGCCTCAACTTTTCCGGTGCCGGTTTCGCCAGCCAGGTGCTGCCCGGCGTGAACAACCGCAACTATGTCTTTCCCAGCGAACAGCACTTCAAGGACTGGAGCGCCAAGGGCATCAAGCTGGTGCGCTTTCCGATCATCTGGGAGCGCATTCAGCCCAAATTGAATTCGATGCTGGACCCGGATTATGGCGCCCTGATCACCCAGACGCTCAACTACGCGCAGAAATACGACGTGAAGGTGATCCTCGATCTGCACAACTACGCCCGCTATCGCGGCGAGGTGATCGGCGCCGGCAAGGTCACCTATTTCAACTACTGGGATGTGACCTACCGCCTGGCTTACCGCTTCGGCAGGCATCCGGCGCTCTATGGCTACGACATCATGAACGAGCCCCACGACGCCGTGGCCTTCTGGCCGACCGCCGCCCAGCACGGCATCAACGGTATCCGCACCGTGGACAACGTGCATCCCATCATCGTCGAGGGCAACGGCTGGTCCAGCGCTGCTCGCTGGCCGCAGTGGAACGACCCGCTGCTGGCACTCAAGGATCCGGCGAACAAGCTGATCTTTTCCGCCCATGTCTATTTCGATAACGACGGCGGTGGCCAATACGCCAGCAAGGACATGAGTGGCTTCGATCCCCAGGTCGGGGTGAACAGAGTCAAGCCTTTCGTCGACTGGCTGAAGAAGAACGGCAAGCAGGGCTACATCGGCGAATTCGGCGTGCCGGACGATGATCCGCGCTGGTTGCTGGCCATGGACAACATGCTGGCCTACCTCAAGCAGCACTGCATTCCGGCTAGCTATTGGGCCGCAGGCCCGGGTTGGGGTAATTACAACCTGGCGGTGGAGCCCATTAACGGTGTGGATCGGCCGCAGTGGGCGACGCTGAAGAAATACGTCGACAACACCAGCTGCACGCGGATCGGCCCCAATTAAGCGTGGGTGACGATGGCGGTCCTCAGGGTTGGCAGGCTACCCTAGCCTTTTCACCGTGCCAGTCCCGAGGACCCCTCATGAGCCAGATTCCCGCCGACCTGCGTTATGCCGCCAGCCACGAATGGGCGCGCCTGGAAGCCGATGGTAGCGTCACCGTCGGCATCTCCGACCATGCCCAGGAGGCACTGGGCGATGTGGTGTTCATCGAACTGCCGGAAATCGGCAAGACCCTTGCCGCGGGCGATCAGGCCGGGGTGGTGGAGTCGGTCAAGGCCGCCTCGGACATCTATGCGCCGGTGGGCGGCGAGGTGATCGCGATCAACGAGGCGCTGGCCGATGCACCCGAGCAGGTGAACGGCGAACCCTATGGCGCCTGGTTCTTCAAGCTCAAGCCGCAGGATCCGGCCGAGCTGGACAAACTGCTGGATGCCGAAGGCTACCGGCAGGCCAGCGAAAGCTAAGGGCTTCGTTCGCGCTTCGCCAATCCAGCAAAAAAAGAACCCCGCGCGGCCTGGCCGGCGGGGTTCTTTTTTTGCCTGCCCCTTTGAGCGGGCTCTTACTGGGTCAGGATACGCATGGCCAGATCGCTATCACTGGCCTGCAGGCCCGGCTGGGCCGCGCGCATGTCGCGCAGGGCAGCTTCCAGGTAGGGGCCGCGGATCTGGCCATTGCTGGCCAGGTAGGAGCTGGCGTCGTCCTGGGTGGCGGCGACGATCTTGTGGTCGTCACGGCTGGTGGTATAGAACGAGCCGGAGGTCGCGCCCAGGGTCGCGGCATGACGCCAGAACCGGGCATCCGCATTGGCGGCGGTGGTCGCGGCCAGCAGCGGCAGGCCGATCAGGGAAACCAGAGCAAGCTTCTTCAGGCGCATGGATGAAATCTCCTTCTTGAGGTCTCCATTAGAGAGCGGAGACGTCCGACGAGTTCCGAGTCCCTTGCTAGCTCTGAATCATGCTGTGGATGCGTTCGGCCAGGGCATCGATGTCGAAGGGCTTGATCAGCATGTCCATGTTCTCGCCAAGGAATTCGCCGCGTACCTTGGCATTCTTGGCATAGCCGGTGATGAACAACACCTTGAGTTCGGGCCGACGGCCGCGGGCGATCTCGGCGAGCTGACGCCCATTCATGCCAGGCAGGCCGACATCGCTGATGAGCAGGTCCAACCGCTGCCCGCTTTCGATGATCGGCAGGGCGCCGTCGGCGTCGCTGGCCTCCAGGGCGGTGTAACCTAGTTCGGCGAGTACCTCCAGCACGATCATGCGCACGGCGTACTCGTCTTCCACTACCAGGACGGTCTGGCCGGCTTCGGCGCGTGGCGCGACCTTGGTCGTCGACTGCTCCTGGGCTGCCGCAGCGACTTCGGCGTGCCTGGGCAGGTAGAGACTGATGGTGGTGCCCTGGCCCTGCTCGGTGTCGATGCGCGCGGTACCGCCGGACTGCTTGACGAAGCCGTAGATCATCGACAAGCCGAGCCCCGTGCCCTGGCCGGCCGGTTTGGTGGTGAAGAAGGGCTCGAAGGCCTTGGCCTTGACCTCGGGTGGCATGCCGGTGCCGGTATCGGTCACGCTCAGGCGGACATAGTCACCCGGGGTGAGGGATTCGCGCGCGGCCGCCTCGGCGTCCAGGCTGAGGGTAGTGGTGGCGATGCACAGCTCGCCCCCGGCGGGCATGGCGTCGCGGCCATTGATCACCAGGTTGAGCAGGGCGTTTTCCAGCTGATGGGTATCGCTGTGGGCGAGCCAGGCGACGGGCGCGAGGTCCAGCCGCAAGGTAACGTTCTCACCCACAGTGCGCACCAACAGATCCTGCAGGGATTCGACCAGTTGGTGCACGTCCACCGGCTGCGGATCGAGGGTCTGCCGGCGGGCGAAGGCCAGCAGCCGATGGGTGAGGGCCGCGGCGCGATCCGCCGAATTGACCGCCGCGTTGATGTAGCGATCCAGGTCCTGGGTACGGCCGTTGGCGATGCGCAGCCGGATCAGGTCGAGGGCGCCGACGATACCGGTCAGCATGTTGTTGAAGTCGTGGGCGATACCGCCGGTGAGTTGGCCGATGGCTTCCATCTTCTGCGACTGCCGCAGGGCTTCTTCGGTCCGCTCGCGCTCGTAGATCTCGGCGATCAATCGGGCGTGGCTGCGACCCAGCTCCTGGGTCCGCTCGGCGATGCGCTGCTCCAACTGGTCGGTGGTCTGCCGGGCCTCGGTGATGTCCACGCCACAGCCGACCAGGCCGTGGAATTCACCGTCGACCTCCAGGCGCGGCGTGCCTTCCAGGCGCAGCCAGCGCCACTCGCCCTGGGCGTTGCGCACCCGTACCTCGGCGCGCAGCGCGCTGTGGGTGGCGATGGCCTGCTTGAAGGCGCCTTCGAAGGCCGGGCATTCCGTGTCCGGTAGCAGGGCGCTCCAGCCTTGGTCGCGCAGGTCGGCATCGTGCAGGTCGAATTCGCTGGCGAAGCGCTGGTTGACGAATTGCAGCTGGCCTTCGCCGTCGCAGGCCCAGATCAGTACCGGGGCGCTGTCGGCCATCAGGCGGAAGCGCCCCTCGCTTTCACGCTGGGCATCCTGGGAACGCTGCCGGCAGATGGCCGCCCAGAGCCGGTCGGTGACATCACGCAGGAACTGTACCTCGCTTTCCTTCCACAGACGGGCGCGCTGGTCGTGGGCGACGAACAAGGCCCGTAGACGGCCATCCTCATAGAGCGGAATGTCCACCAAGGCGGCGATTTCCAGGTCGAGCAGGCGCTCGGCATTGGCCTGGGCGCGGGGGTCCTGGCTGACGTCGTCGATGACCAGGGGCGCTTCGCCTTCCTGGGTGCCCAGGCTGTCGGGAGCGAGCAGCGGATAGGCGAGGGCATGATCGGCGCTGCCATTGGGCGTCCAGACCTGCTGCATGATGAAGGTGCCGCGACCTTCGTCGAGCCGGGCGTAACCGACGCGACGCAGGCCCAGGCGCACGCCCACCAGCTCCAGGGCGACGGCCACCCCGGCACTTTCCGGATCGCCTTCGCGCAAGCGGTCGCCCAGCTCGATGAGGGCGTGCTGGCGGGCTGCCGCTTCGCGGCGTTCTTCGATCTGTTGCCGCAACTGGCGATTGGTCTCGCTGATGCGGTCGGCGTCGTGGCGTTCGCGGGTGATGTCCCGAGCGATGCCGACCAGGCGTCGACGTCCGCCCGGCTCCAGGCGTTCGCGCCCGCGGATGCTCAGCCAGACCGGCTCTTCCTGCCGCGAGCTGCGCACGCGAAAGGTCAGGCGCAGATCGTAGGCGCTGCCCTGGCTCTGGATGGCCGCGCTGACATAGGCGCGGACCCGAGGGGCGTCGGCCGGGTGCAGGGCGCGCAGCAGGGCTGCCCCGCGGGTCTTGCGGCGGCGCTCCGGGGCGCCGACCAGATGGGCCAGGCGGGCATCCCAGCTGATCAGGTCGTGGTCGATGTCGTAGTCCCAGACGCCCAGGTCGGCCACGTCCATGGCCAGGGCGATCCGCTGTTCGGCTACGCGCAGGGCGTCGGCCGCTGCGGTGCGCTCGATGACGATGCGGATGCGTTCGGCCACTTCGCGCACCAGGGCCACGTCGCCGATGGTCCAGTGACGGGGCGTATCGGTGTAGAGGAACAGCAGGCCGACCAGTTGCTCCTCGGCGAGCAGCGGCACCACCAGGCCGGCACGGACGTCGTGCTCCAGCAGTCGCTCGCGCATCTGGCCCAGCCGGCTGTCCTGGGCGCTGTCTTCCACGCTGACGATGACGCCGCGGCGCAATTCCTCCACCGCCGAGGTGTGCCAATGGGCCAGGCTGGGCAGGTTCAGACGGCGCGTTCGCCCCTGGTCGAGCCAGTCGCTGTCGATGGTCAGGCTACCGTCCCGGCCGACCCGGGCGTAGCCGATGCGCTGCACGGCCAGCAGATGGCCGAGGCTGTCACCCAGCACCGAGGCCACCTCGCCGGTATGGGTGACGCCATGCAGCAGATCGCCCAGCTCCAGCAGGAAGCGCTGGCGGTCATGACTGCGGATGCGCTCGCTGAGGTCGACGAAGGTACAGATGGCACCCTGGACCTCGCCGTCACGCCAGAGCGGCTGGGCCCGCCATTCCACCGGCAGCAGGCTGCCGTCTTCGCGCAGCAGCGCATCGGCGGACAGATGCAGGATGGCGCCGTCGCGGGCGGCGCGGCGGATGGCCTGGGCGCCGTCCTCGCTGCGCGCCGAACCGAGGCGGGTTTCCAGGGGTTCGTCCAGGCCGTCGCGGTCCTCGGCCAGCCCCAGCATCTGGCGGAAGGCGCGATTGCACAGGGTGGTGCGGCCCTCGCGATCGAGCGCGCAGAAGCCTTCATGGGTGGATTCGAGCAGCAGGTGAGCAAAGGCCTCGCTTTCCTGCAGCGCCGTCTCGGCCCGCTTGCGGCTGTCGATGTCCTGGGCCACCCCCACCCAGTGCTCGATCTCACCGCTGGCATTGGTGAACGGCATGGTGCGCGTCTCGAACCAGCGATAGCGGCCCTGGGCATCGCGCAATTGCAATTCCAGACTACCGGCGATGCGCTGCGCGCGGACCTCGCCCCAATGGCGCAGCAGCAGTTGGCGATGGTCGGGATGGATGGTGGCGGCCCAGAGCTCGGGATCGGCGGCGGCGCGTTCGGGGGTCAGGCCGCTGTATTCGTACCAGTAGCGATTGGCGTATTCGAAGGTGCCGTCGGGCCGGGCGAACCAGATGATCTGCGGATTGACGTCCATCAGGGCACGATAGTGCGCCTCGTCGAGGCCGCTGTGGCGAGTCGGCGCAGTCGCCTTCGACTGGGTCTCGAACAGGCGCAACACCTGGCGGGCAAGGCGGTCGAGACCGGTAAGGCGCGCCGTGCTCAGCTCCCGTGGTTGCCAGTCGAACACGCAGAGGGTGCCGAGAAAGACCCCATCGGCCGTGCGCAGCGGCGCACCGGCATAGAATCTCAGCCCCGCGGGATCGGTGACCAGCGGATTGTCGGCGAAGCGTGGGTCCTGGCTGAGGTCCTCGATCTGCCGCGCCTCGCCGGCCGCGTGCAGGTGGCGACAGAAGGACAGGGCCAAGGGCATTTCGGCGACGCCCAGACCACGCTCGGCCTTGAACAGTTGCAGGTGCTCACCCAGCAGGTTGACCGCGGCGATGGGCGTCTCGCAGAGGGTGGCCGCCAGCTCGACCAGATCCTCGAGGCCCGGCTCCGCTTGGCCGTCGAGCAGGCCATGATCGGCCAGCCACGCCTGACGGCGGCGAATCTGCTCGGGGTCCTCGGCAGCCATGGCCAGAGGGTTGACGGCGGTTATCTGCACGGCTCGCTATCCTTGTTCCGCTCGCGGGGCGCCAGGGGCGCTAACGTTCACTCTGGGGCGTGACGCGCAGCACTTCTTCCATGGTGGTCTGGCCGGCGGCGATCTTTTGCGCCCCGGATAACCGCAGGCTGCGCATGCCCTCCTTGAACGCCTGGCGGCGCAGGGCGGTGATGTCGGTATCGCCCGTCACCAATTCGCGCAGACTATCCGAGAGGGTAAGGATTTCGTAGACCCCGGCACGACCGCGATAGCCGGTATCGCGACACTCCGGGCAACCCACCGGTTGCATGGCCCCGGTCGGCAGCGGCGCGTTCCAGGGCTTGGTCAGCTCCTGCCAGGCGGCCGGGTCCAGCTCGGTGGGCGCCTTGCAGGCGGGGCACAGGGTGCGCACCAGGCGCTGGGCCATGACGCCCAGCACCGTGGCGCGGATCAGGTAGTAGGGCACACCCAGTTCGATCAGCCGGCTCACCGAGCTGGGCGCGTCGTTGGTGTGCAGGGTGGAGAGCACCAGGTGCCCGGTCAGCGCCGCCTGGATGGCCATCTCGGCGGTCTCCAGGTCGCGGATCTCACCGATCATGATGATGTCCGGGTCCTGCCGCATCAGCGCCCGTACGCCGCTGGCGAAGGTCACCTCGATGTTGGGCTGCACCTGCATCTGGTTGAAGGCGTCCTCTACCATCTCGATGGGATCTTCGATGGTGCAGACGTTGACCTCGGGCGTGGCCAGCTGCTTGAGGGTGGTGTACAGGGTGGTGGTCTTGCCCGAACCGGTGGGGCCGGTGACCAGGATGATGCCGTTGGGCTGGCCGGTCATGCTGGCCCAGCGTTTCAGGTCGTCGGCGGAGAAGCCCAACTGGTCGAAGCTCTTGAGCAGCACGTCCGGGTCGAAGATTCGCATCACCAGCTTTTCGCCGAAGGCGGTGGGCATGGTCGACAGCCGCAGCTCCACCTCCTTGTCGCCGGCCATGCGGGTCTTGATCCGGCCATCCTGGGGCTTGCGCTTCTCGGCGACGTTCATGCGCCCGAGGTTCTTGATCCGGCTGACCACCGCCAGGGTGACCTGGGCCGGGAACTGGTAGACGGTGTGCAGTACGCCATCGATGCGAAAGCGCACCGCCCCCTGTTCGCGCCGCGGCTCGACGTGGATATCGCTGGCGCGCTGCTGGAAGGCGTATTGGAACAGCCAGTCGACGATGTTGACGATGTGGGCGTCGTTGGCATCCGGCTCGCTGTCGCTGGCGCCCAGGTTGACCAACTGTTCGAAGTTGCCGACGCCGCTGCTCTTCTGCTCCACCGCCGAGGCGCCGGTGACCGAGCGCGCCAGGCGGAAGAATTCCTGGGTATAGCGGGTGATGTCGGCGGGGCTCGCCACCACGCGCTTGATCGGCCGCTGCAGCACGTGGGTGAGGTTGCTCTCCCAGCTGTGCACGAAGGGCTGGGCGCTGGCCACCGTCACCTCGTCCGGGCTCACCGCCACGGCGAGGATCTTGTTGCGCTGGGCGAAGGCATAGGACATCAGCGGGGTGATCGAAGCCACATCCACCTTGAGCGGATCGATGCGGTAGAAGGGCTGGCCGGAATACTCGGCCAGCCAGCGGGTCAGGCTGTCCAGATCCAGCTTGCGTCCGGGCCGGGCGAGATCGTCCATGCTCTGCGCCGCCAGGAATTCCAGCGGATGCTGCTGCGGATTGGCGGAGCCACGCCGCAGCAGCAGGCACTGTTCGGCGGTCTGCTGGTCGATCCGCTGCTGGCTGACCAGCTCACGCAGGATATCGCCCAGGTCGAGCCAACGGTCGGCGGAAGAGGAAGCTATGGCGGACATCGGGACTCCTAGGAACGCTGGTCGCCCGGATCCGACAGCCTGTCCGCGGGCGACGCCACTACCGCCCCCATAGCTGCTGGGGCGGTGGTTTTCTCCAGCATAGCGATTTTGCGTTGCGGAATCGCTCGCGGCCTTGTGCCATCAGGATGGACGGCGCGGCCTTGGGATCGTTCCTGCCGTCTGGCGGCTCAAGCCAGGGCTTTCCAGGGCGCCAGGCCGTGGATCAGGCGGGCCTGTTCGGCAACCCCGGCGAGATCGCCATGGGCGCTCAGGGGGGCCAGCTTGCCCAGCTCGCCATACAGCCGGTCGGCTTCGGGCAGGTCCAGGGCGCCACGCGCCAGGTGTAGCCAGACCTGCATCCGCTCCAGGCGGGGCAGTTGCTGCTCGATCAGTTCCGGCTCGGTGATGGCGCGCAGCAGCGGTAGCTCGGCGGCCTCCTGGGCCAGCAGGCGCGGCAACCACTGGCCCAGCGGCGTGGCACCCTGGCGCTCGCCACGACCGGTACGGCCCTCGGTCCAGGCACGGGCATGCAGCCAGCGGGCAGCGCGCAGGGAGAACAGGCCCCAGCGCGGGCGCTCCAGCTCGGCGGCGAAGCGCTGCGGCGCCTGGCGGCGCGCCTCTTCATCGTCCTGGCCAATGGCGGCCAGCGGACGCCAGTCGGCGAGCAATTCGTCGAGCGCCTGGCGCAGGTCACGGCTGCTGGCGCGCGGCGCCGCCTGGCCGAGACTGCCGAGCAGGGCGCGCAGGTCGATCAGTTGGTGTACCCAGTCCACCAGCAGGCGCCAGTGGCCGTTCCAGCGATACTGCTCGGCCAGGCGCTGGCTGCCGGCCAGCAGGTGCCAGCCGAGGCGGGCGACGGCTTCGTCCAGCGGCGTCTCGGCGTCCAGCTCCGGCGCGGACAGATAGAGGGTGTAGCTAGCGGCGTCGTGCAGGCGATAGCCGCGCTCGGCCTTGCTGATGTCGCAAGGCATCAGCGGCAGCTCGGCGGCCAGTTGCTCGGCCAGTTCCAGCAACGCCGCCGGTTCGCCCTGGCGCAACTCCAGCTCGACCTCGGCGATGGCTTCGCGCTGCTCGCCGGCACGGACCTCGCCCTGATCCAGGGCCACTTCGATGATGGTGCGAGCCTTGCCCCGGCCCCAGGCGATCTCCGCCGCGTCGCGGACGAAGTCGGTATCGAACACCGGCTGCAAGCGGCGCAGGTCCAGGTCAGCCAGGGCCGCGGGCCAGCAGCTATCGTCGAACAGCGTGGTATCCAGGGTGGCATCGGTCAGCGGCCACTCCCATTCGTTGCGCTCGGACAGCCCGGCTACGCTCTGGCCGCGACTCTTGAGCGTCTGGATGTAGCGGTCGCCGTCACGGCGCACGCGCAGGGCGACCTTGGCATGGGCCAGGTCGCGGGTGTCGGTGTCGTAGTAGCAGTTGGACAGCTCGTGGCGCTGCCAGCCGTCCTTGCAACGCTTCTTGAGCAACGGGTGAGCGCGCAGGGCGTCGAGGGTCGCCACACTGGCGCGCAGCTTGATTTCGGTTTCTTTGGCCATTGGAGCATCCTGGCGCCGGAAGAGAACGGTCCGGCTCCGTGCCGAGCGCGTCATGACGACGGAAGGCGAGAACGTGGGCGCTAGTTTAGCCCGTCCCGGCCCCTGGGCGCATGAAGGTTTCATCCCAGGGCGGATGGCGCCATGATGGAGCCGTGACCAGGAGACATCCATGACCGTGCCTGCGCTGAAAGCTCTGTTCGCCACCCTCATCGCCGAAAGCTCGGTGAGCTGCACCCAGGCGGCGCTGGACCAGTCCAACGCCGGGGTCATCGCCCGCCTGGCCGGCTGGTTCGGCGCCCTGGGCTTCGCCTGCGAGACCCAGGAGGTGACCCCGGGCAAGTTCAACCTCATCGCCACCCTGGGCAGCGGTCCCGGCGGCCTGGTGCTGGCCGGCCACACCGACACCGTGCCCTACGACGAGGCCCTCTGGCAGGGCGATCCCCTGCGGCTGCGCGAGGCCGACGACCGCTGGTACGGCCTCGGCAGCTGCGACATGAAGGGCTTCTTCGCCCTGATCCTGGAGGCGGTGCGCGAGCTGGATCCCCGGCAGTTGCGCCAGCCGTTGATCGTGCTCGCCACCTGCGACGAGGAATCCTCCATGGACGGTGCCCGGGCCCTGGCCGAAGCCGGACGACCGCTGGGCCGCGCCGCGGTGATCGGCGAGCCGACCGGGCTGCGACCGATCCGCCTGCACAAGGGCATCCTCATGGAGCGTATCGACATCCTTGGCCAGAGCGGCCATTCCTCCGACCCCACACTGGGCCACAGTGCCCTGGAGGCCATGCAGGCGGTGATGGGCGAGTTGCTCGACCTGCGCGCCCAGTGGCAGCGCGAGTACCGCAATCCGCTGTTCCTGGTACCCCAGCCAACCCTCAACCTGGGTTGCATCCATGGCGGCGACAACCCCAACCGCATCTGCGGCCAGTGCGCCCTGGAATTCGACCTCCGCCCCTTGCCGGGCATGCAGCCGGAAGCCCTGCGCCAGGTCATCCGCGGGCGCCTGCTGCCCGTCGCCGAGCGCTTCGGGGTGAAGATCGACTACCAGCCGCTGTTTCCCGCCGTGCCGCCCTTCGAGCAGCCGGCCGAAGCCGAGCTGGTGCGCCTGGCCGAGCGTCTCACCGGCCACCGCGCCGATGCCGTGGCCTTCGCCACCGAGGCGCCCTATCTGCAGGCGATCACCCAGGAGGTGCTGGTGCTCGGCCCCGGCGACATCAGCTGCGCCCATCAGCCCGAGGAACACCTGGATCTGGCCCGGATCGCGCCGACCGTGAGCCTGCTGCAGGCCCTGATCCGCCACTATTGCCTGGGTGATGCGGCTGTCGTTCGATGAATTGGCCGGTCGCCCGGCGTGACTTTTTGTAAACTCCAGGTGGTCTACTGACGCTGCCTGCCCATCCGCCCCGCTTCGAGGAACCCCCGTGCTGCGACGACGCTGAACGCCCTGCCTGCCTCCGTTCACCCTCACGCCTACTCATCAAGGGTCTTCGTCTCGATGCACGACTACGTCAACTGGCTCCGCCACGCTTCGCCCTATATCAATGCCCACCGCGACGCCACCTTCGTCGTCATGCTGCCCGGCGATGGCGTCGCCCATCCCAACTTCGGCAACATCGTCCACGACCTGGTCCTGCTGCACAGCCTCGGCGTGCGCCTGGTGCTGGTGCACGGCTCGCGTCCGCAGATCGAATCGCGCCTGGCCGCCCGCGGCATCGAGCCGCGCTTCTACAACGACCTGCGCATCACCGACGGCCCGACCCTAGAAGCCGTGATCGACGCGGTCGGCAGCCTGCGCAGCGCCATCGAGGCGCGGCTGTCGATGGACATGGCCGCCTCGCCCATGCAGGGCTCGCGGCTGCGGGTCGCCAGCGGCAACCTGGTCACCGCGCGCCCGGTGGGGGTGCAGGACGGCGTCGACTTCCACCACACCGGCGAGGTACGCCGCATCGACCGGCGCGGCATCGGCCGGCTGCTCGACGAACGCACCATCGTGCTGCTCTCGCCACTGGGCTATTCCCCCACCGGCGAAACCTTCAACCTGGCCTGCGAAGATGTGGCCATGCGCGCCGCCATCGACCTGGGCGCCGACAAACTGGTGCTCTACGGCGCCGAACCGGGCCTCCTGGACGAACACGGCGCCCTGATCCGCGAGATCGGTCCGCAGCAGATTCCCACCCATCTGGCGCGCCTGGGCAGCTCCTACCAGGCCGAACTGCTCGACGCCGCCGCCCAGGCCACCCGCGGCGGCGTGCGTCGCTGCCATATCGTCGGCTACGCCGAGGACGGCGCTCTGCTCACCGAACTCTTCACCCGCGCCGGCAGCGGCACCCTGGTGGCCCAGGAGCCCTTCGAAACCCTGCGCGAGGCGACCATCGCCGACGTCGGCGGCCTGATGGAACTGATCCGTCCGCTGGAAGAGCAGGGCATCCTGGTGCGTCGCTCGCGCGAGGTGCTGGAGCGGGAGATCGAGCAATTCAGCATCGTCGAACGCGAGGGCCTGATCATCGCCTGCGCGGCGCTCTATCCCATCGCCGACTCGGCGGCGGGCGAGCTAGCCTGCCTGGCGGTGAATCCCGACTACCGCCACGGCGGCCGCGGCGATGCCCTGCTGGCACGCATCGAGCAGCGTGCCCGCGAGCGTGGCCTGAGCACCCTGTTCGTGCTCACCACCAAGACCGCCCACTGGTTCCGCGAGCGCGGCTTCGAGCCCAGCGGCGTGGAACGCCTGCCCGCGGCGCGGGCGTCGCTGTACAACTACCAGCGTAATTCGAAGATCTTCGAGAAGAGCCTGTAGGGCGCAGCTGACGTAGGTTGGGCTGAGACGGCTCCATCGTCGAAGCCCAACGCTCTGGCTGGCTTCTGGCTTCTGGCTTCTGGCTTCTGGCTTCTGGCTTCTGGCTTCTGGCTTCTGGCTTCTAGCTGATTACTGAGCTTTCGGATGGTTTTTGTTTCGCCCCCTCGGGCGAGTCACTTTTGCCAGTCGCGGCAAAAGTAACCAAAAACGCTTGCCCCGACCATCCGGCCCTTCGCTTCGCTCCGGGTCCGCTCACACCAGCGCCGTTCCGGGGTCGGCCTACACGGGCCGTCCATGGCCCGTTAGGCCTCTCGCCGCATCCATGCGGCTCGACCCACTCCACGACACTGGCATTCGCCCTCCTGAACGGGGCGATTCGCCAGCCTGAAAGTTTTGGTTGAATAACCCGTAGCGTGGACAACGGCGAAGCCTTGTCCACAGGGATCGGCGTTACGCGCCAGTGGAAAACGCTACGACTCTCCTGAACACCGAATTCCCAGGCTGGTATCCCGTCCCCGTCAGTGAGGCCGAGTGTAGGTGTCGCGGAGGGGGATGCGAGGCAGGACGCCGAGCAAGGCGCGAGGGGCAGGAGGCCCCTTCGTGCCGTACCCCCGGAGCGGCGCCGGAGCGAGGGGACCCGGAGCGCAGCGTAGGGCCGAAGCGTGGGGACAGCGTTTTTGGTTACTTTTGCCGCGACTGGCAAAAGTGACTCGCCCGGGTGGGCGAAACAAGAGCTATCAGCAGAACACGATAATTAGCCAGGGTATTGATAAACCAAGGCATCTCAGCGACCACTGTAACGTTGGGCTTCGACGATGAAGCCGTCTCAGCCCAACCTACCTGTCTACACCCCAATCGTCGCCAAAATACTCGCCTGATACGCCGCCACGAAGGTATCAAAATCCCCCTGGGGCGACGCCTCTATCTCCGCCTGCTCTTCCAGCGACTGTCGCGCCATCTCGGCGTAGCACTCCCGCTCGCCTTCGCTCAGCGGGTGACTGGCGAAATAGGCCGCATGGACCTCGCTCTGCCGCAGCCCGAATTCGGCGAAGCTTTCGCCGCGTTCGCGCAGCTCCTGCAGCACCCGCGCCGAGGGTGTGAGACGGACATCGGCGAATTTTTGCTGCTGTGCCACGACCGCCTGGCGATGGGCATCGCCACCCGTGCTGGCATCCAGCACCTTGGCGCACTGTTCGATCTGGTCGAGCAATTCTGCCGCCCAGTCGATCATCGCCACCGAGGCGCCATGGCGTTGCAGACGCAGGCCAGGCTTGCGGCCTTCGCGAACTACGCTGGCGAAGTTGTCGGTGCATTCGCTGCACTCGCCGTTGAGCGGCGGGCTGCCTTCCAGGGCGCAATAGAGCAGGAAGGCGTCGAGGAAGAGGGCGGTGGTGGTATCGATCCCCAGCGGCAGGAAGGGGTCGATGTCCAAGCAGCGCACCTCGATGTACTGCACGCCGCGGGCCATCAGCGCCTGCACCGGACGCTCGCCGCTGCGGGTGACCCGCTTCGGGCGGATGGTGGCGTAGTACTCGTTCTCGATCTGCAGGATGTTGGTGTTGAGCTGCACCCACTCGCCGTCCTGGTGGGTGCCGATCTCCGCATAGGGCGGATAGGGCGTGCCCACCGCGCGCCTCAGGCTCTCGGTGTAGGTGGTCAGGTCATTGTAGTCCGGCGTCAGGCTGGCCTGGGCGTTGCTCTGGTAGCCCAGGTCGCTCATGCGCAGGCTGGTGGCATAGGGCAGGTACAGGGTCCGCTCGTCCAGGGTCTGCAACTGGTGCGGCCGACCCCGCAGGAAGCCGATATCCAGCGCCGGCGAGGCGCCGAACAGGTACATCAGCAGCCAGCTGTAGCGGCGGAAGTTGCGGATCAGGGCGATGTAGCGCGCCGACTGGTAGTCGCGGGCATTGCGCGCATCGCCTTCGCTCTGGCGTAGCAACTCCCAGGCCTTTTCCGGCAAGGAAAAGTTGTAGTGGATGCCGGCGATGCACTGCATGGTGCGGCTGTAGCGCAGCGCCAAGCCGCGGCGATAGACGTGCTTGAGCCGGCCGATGTTGGAACTGCCGTAGTCGGCGATGGGGATCTGGTCTTCGGCCGGCAGGGCGCAGGGCATGGAGCCACTCCACAGCCGCTCGCCGTCGAGCTGGGCCACCGCGGCGCGGTGCACCCGGTCCAGCGCCTCCAGCACCTCGGGAGTGTGGGTGCCGGTGGGGGTGATGAATTCCAGCAGCGCCTCGGAATAGTCCGTGGTGATCTGCGGATGGGTCAGGGCCGAGCCCAGCGTCCGCGGGTGGGGGCGCTGGGACAGTTCGCCCTGGGCGTCGATGCGCAGGGCCTCGCGTTCGATGCCGTGGAGGCAGGCCGTTAGCAGAGAAGGGTCAGCGCCGAGCAGGGCCAGGCGGCGGGACAGGATATCGCTCAAGTTAACTTCCTTTGGCGGTACTCGCCCCGGGCAGGGTAGAAGAAACCGACTGATATGGGGGTGGTCGGCCAGGGCCGACGCGGGCGCAGCAGTCACTGCCGCGGTCCGGGTTCAAGCCTCAGACCGCAACCCGCTCAGTTGTCTCCCAGCGTAGCTCAGGTGATGGCAAAGGGCGATATGCGCCGCCTTGTCACCGCCCGGTCTGGCCGGTCATAGACAGGCGAAGGTCGCCTGGGCCAGGGCGATCAGTTTGTCGCCCTGGTGGACCTTGGCTTCCAGCACATGGGTCTTGCGGCCCGGGTGGATCACCCGGGCGTGGCAGACCAGCTCGCCTTCGCTCACGCCGCGCACGTAGTTGACCTTGCACTCCAGGGTCACGCTACCCGGCCGGCCGTCGAACAGGCTGTGGCTGGCCTGGCCGAGGGCGGTGTCGATTAGCGAGAAGAGGGCGCCGCCATGCAGCTTGCCGTGCAGGTTGATCAGTTGGTCCTGCACGCTCATGCGCACCTCGGACTCGCCCTGCTCGGCCTTGTGGATGGTCATGCCCAGCAGACTGCTGAAGGCGCTGTCCTTACCTACGGGAGAACCACTCATGCTCACTTCCTCAGTTGCTTGGCATTGGCGAACAGCGATGCCATGGCGTTATTGGCCGGTGCCGGTTGCGTCTGCCGCGGCGCGCCCTTGTCGGCGCGGGGCTTGCCGCTGCCGCCACGGGCCTGGCCGCCGGGCTTGCCCTCGACCTTCTCCCCTGGAGTATCGCCCATGCGCATGGACAGCCCCACACGATTGCGCGGCACGTCCACTTCCATCACCTTGACCTTGACGATGTCACCCGCCTTGACCACCTCGTAGGGGTCCTTGACGAACTTCTCCGACAGGGCACTGATGTGTACCAGGCCGTCCTGGTGTACACCGATGTCGACGAAGGCACCGAAGTTGGTGACGTTGGTGATGACGCCCTCGAGCACCATGCCGGGCTTGAGGTCGGAGAGCTTTTCCACGCCGTCCTGGAACACCGCGGTCTTGAACTCCGGGCGCGGGTCGCGGCCGGGCTTGTCCAGTTCCTTGAGGATGTCGGTCACCGTCGGCAGGCCGAAGGTCTCGCCGGTGAATTTCTTCGGGTCCAGGCGCTTGAGGAAACCCGAGTCGCCGATCAGCGAGCGGATATCGCGTCCGGTGTCGGCGGCGATGCGTTGCACCAGCGGATAGGTCTCCGGGTGCACCGCCGAGGCGTCCAGCGGATTGGCGCCGCTCATCACCCGCAGGAAGCCGGCGGCCTGCTCGAAGGTCTTGTCGCCCAGGCGTGGCACCTTCTTCAGGGCATCGCGGGTAGTGAAGGCGCCGTTGGCATCGCGGAACTGCACGATGTTCTGCGCCAGGGTGGCGTTCAGACCGGAGATGCGCGCCAGCAGGGCGGCGGAGGCGGTGTTCACGTCCACGCCCACGGCGTTCACGCAGTCTTCCACCACGGCGTCCAGGCTGCGCGCCAGCTTGAGCTGGGAGACATCGTGCTGGTACTGGCCAACGCCGATGGACTTGGGCTCGATCTTCACCAGCTCGGCCAGCGGATCCTGCAGGCGACGGGCGATGGACACGGCACCGCGCAGGGAGACATCCAGGTCGGGGAATTCCCGGGCGGCCAGCTCCGAGGCGGAATACACCGAAGCGCCGGCCTCGCTGACCATCACCTTGGTCAGCCCCAGGCCCGGATACTTGCGGATCAGCTCGCCGGCCAGCTTGTCGGTCTCACGGCTGGCGGTGCCATTGCCGATGGCGATCAGGTCGACGCCGTGCTTGGTGCAGAGCACGCCGAGGGTGGCCAGGGTCTGGTCCCACTGGTTCTTCGGCGCGTGCGGGTAGACGGTGTCGGTAGCCAGCAGCTTGCCGGTGGCATCCACCACCGCCACCTTGCAGCCGGTGCGCAGACCGGGGTCCAGCGCCAGGGTGGTGCGCGGTCCGGCCGGGGCGGCCAGCAGCAGGTCGTGCAGGTTACGGGCGAACACCGCGATGGCCTCGTCCTCGGCCTTCTCGCGCAGCTCGCCGAGCAGGTCGGTTTCCAGGGAGGTGTAGAGCTTGACCTTCCAGGTCCAGCGCACCACCTCGGCCAGCCACTTGTCCGCGGCGCGGCCTTCGTTCTTCAGACCGAAGTGCGCGGCGATCAGCCCCTCGCAGGGATGGGCGATACCGGGGCCTTCCTCGCCGAGCTTGAGCGCGGCGCTGAGGATGCCTTCGTTGCGCCCGCGGAAGATCGCCAGGGCCCGGTGCGAGGGCACCGCCTTGAAGGGCTCGTCGTGCTCGAAGTAGTCGCTGAACTTGGCGCCTTCGGTTTCCTTGCCGGGCACCAGGCGGGCGCTGAGGATGGCGTCCTGCTGCAGCACGCCACGCAGGCGTGCCAGCAGATCGGCGTCCTCGGCGAAACGCTCCATCAGGATGTACTTGGCGCCTTCCAGGGCGGCCTTGACGTCGGCCACGCCCTTGTCAGCGTCGACGTAGGCGGCCGCCTCGGTCTCCGGCGTCAGCGTCGGATCGCCCAGCAGCGCTTCGGCCAGCGGGCCGAGCCCGGCTTCCAGGGCGATCTGGCCCTTGGTACGGCGCTTCTGCTTGTAGGGGAGATAGAGGTCTTCCAGGCGCGTCTTGGTGTCGGCCAGATTGATCTCGCGGGCCAGCTCGGGCGTCAGCTTGCCCTGTTCCTCGATGCTGGCCAGCACCGCCGCGCGGCGCTCTTCCAGTTCGCGCAGATAGCGCAGCCGCTCTTCGAGATGACGCAGCTGGGTGTCGTCCAGGCTGCCGGTGACTTCCTTGCGGTAACGGGCGATGAAGGGCACGGTGGACCCTTCGTCGAGCAGGGCCACGGCGGCGGCGACCTGTTGCGGGCGGGCGCCGAGCTCCTCGGCGATACGGCTATTGATATCCATCGGGCTTCCTGGCTGGCACAAGAAAAAGCGGGCGGCAGTATACCCGAGCCCATCGGGCCGCCGCTTCCTGTGCCACCACCGTCGCCCGTCGCCGGGCAAAATCTGCTAACAATGGCCCAAAGCCGCGGTCGGATGGCCTACGGCATAATCCAGTGCTAGATCACAAGGAGCTATTATGAGCACCACCGCTGCCCCAGAAGGTGAAAAGATCCTGGTCGTCGACGACGACGCCCGGCTGCGCCGCCTCTTGGAGCGTTTTCTGGCCGAACAGGGTTATCGCGTCCGCACCGTCGAAAGCGCCGAGCAGATGGACCGCCTGCTGGCCCGCGAGGTCTTCAACCTGGTCGTCCTCGACCTGATGATGCCAGGCGAAGACGGCCTCTCCGCCTGCGCTCGCCTGCGCGAGAGCGGCAACCGCATCCCCATCATCATGCTGACCGCCAAGGGCGACGAAGGCAGTCGGATCCAGGGCCTCGACCAGGGTGCCGACGACTACCTGGCCAAGCCGTTCAACCCGCTGGAGCTGGTGGCGCGCATCAAGGCCGTACTGCGACGCCAGGCCCCGGTGGTACCCGGCGCGCCCGCCGGTACCGACGAGGTGGTGACCTTCGGCGACTACGCCCTGCACCTGGCCACCCGCGAACTCAAGCGGGGCGAAGAGACCCACATGCTCACCACCGGCGAATTCGCCGTGCTCAAGGCGCTGGTCGACCACGCCCGCGAGCCGCTGACCCGCGACAAGCTGATGAACCTGGCTCGTGGCCGCGAATGGGATGCCCTGGAGCGCTCCATCGACGTCCAGATCTCCCGCCTGCGCCGGATGATCGAGCCCGATCCGTCCAAGCCGCGCTACATCCAGACCGTCTGGGGCGTGGGCTACGTCTTCGTGCCGGACGGCGCCGGCAAGTAGGGAAGGTAGCCGGGGCATCGCGCCCCGGCTGGGCAGTGGCTTAGAGCCTGTTCAAAATCTGCTGCGCGTCGGCCAAACTGCGTTGAAAATGGCTTCGGAATGCTCATTTACCACTCGTAAACTCCGCTTCCTCAGCCATTTTCGCCTTGTTTGGCTCTAGCTCGCGAGATTTTGAACAGGCTCTTAGGCGAATAGCCCCTGATGCACGCCCACCAGCAGGAAAATCCCCAGCAGCGCACGGTAGACGATAAAGGGCCAGGTCGAGAAGCGTTCGAGAAAACGCATCAGGCCCCAGATCGCGGCGAAGGCCGACAGACTCGCCACCACCAGTCCCACCAGCAGCAGCGACCAGGCCTGCGCAGGGATGTGCGCATGCCAGAGCACCACCAGCTCCTTGAGCCCGGCCAGGGCGATGGCCGGCAGGCCGAGCAGGAAGGAGAAACGCGCGGCTTCCTCGCGACGCAGGTTGAGGAACATGGCGGCGGTCAGGGTCGAGCCGGAGCGCGAGACGCCCGGAATCAAGGCGCCGACCTGGGCAATCCCCACGATCAAGGCATCGCGCAGGCGCATTTGCGAGATGTCCCTGTTGTGTCGGCAGATGCGCTCGGCCAAGGCCAACAACACCGCCATGCCCAGGCAGGCATAGCCAATGACGCTGAGGCCGCGCAGCGGCGAACCGCAGGCGTTGAGCAGGGGCGCCAGCAGCAGCCCGGCAATGCAGATGGGAATGGTCGCCAGCACGATCATCACGGCCAGTAGGAAATCCGGGCTGTCGAAGTCGCGTTGGCGCACCGCGGCGAGGCTGCCCCGGGTCACCCCGCTGACGTCACGCCAGAAGTAGCTGATCACCGCCGCCAGGGCCGCCATCTGCATGGCCGCGGAAAAGGCCGAGCCGGGATCGCGCCAGCCGAGCAGGGCAGGCACCACCCGCATGTGCGCCGTGGACGAAATGGGTAGCAGCTCGGTGATACCCTGCACCACGCCAAGAAATGCGATCTGGGCGTAGCTGAGCGAGGCGAAGCCGATGTCCAGGCCGGTCTGGCAGATGTCGGACACGAGAGAAACTCCAGGTTGAAGGGAAAGGATGGACGAGCAAATGTATCCGAATGTTTCTCCGTTTGGTTGTCTATCTGGACCGCGCATCTCCAGAGGTTGTGATGGCTTTCGCGCCGTTTCGCTCAGGAATTCCGCTCGATGAAGGCGCCCAGCTGGTTTCCCCAGAGTTTCTTCGCCCGCTCGCTGTGGATGGTCCTGCTCGCGGTGCTCTTTTCCAAGGCGCTGACCCTGGTCTATCTGCTGCTCAACGAAGACGTCCTGGTCGACCGCCAGTACAGTCACGGCGCGGCTCTTACGCTCAGGGCCTACTGGGCCACCCCGGAAGCCGAGCGGCCGCGCATCGCCCAGGCTGCGGGGCTGCGCTACGAATCGCCGGACACCGTGCCGGCCGGTGAGTACCACTGGCCCTACAGCGAGATTTTCGAACGTCAGATGAAGCAGGAGCTGGGCGAGGACACCCAGGTGCGGGTACGCGTCCAGCACGGCCCGGCACTCTGGGTCCTGGCGCCAAGCCTCGGTCCCGATTGGATCAAGATTCCGCTGATGGCCCACCCCCTGCGCGGACAGCACATCTGGAGCGTGCTCGGCTGGTTCCTGGCCATCGGGCTGCTGTCCGTGGGCGCCGCCTGGGTCTTCGTCCGGCAACTCAACCAGCCCTTGCGCCGGCTGGTGATCGCCGCGCGCGAGCTGGGCAAGGGGCGTAGCGTCCGCCTGCCCGAGACCGATGCACCCAGTGAGATCCAGGACGTCTACCACGCCTTCAACCAGATGGCCGAGGATGTCGAGCAGGCCGGGCGCGAACGCGAACTCATGCTCGCCGGGGTGTCCCACGACCTGCGCACGCCGCTGACCCGGCTGCGCCTGGCGGTGGAGCTGATGCCGCCCGCCGAGCGCGAAGAAGCCGAGGACATGATCCGTGACATCGAGGACATGAACGCCATCCTCGACCAATTCCTCGCCTTCGTTCGCGACGGTCGCGACGAGCCCCAGGAACTCACCAATATCAACGAGCTGGCCCGCCAGGTGGTGGCGCCTTACAACCAGGAAAGCGAGCGGGTCCGACTGATGCTGGACGTCCTGCCGCCCCTGCCGGTACGCCGCATCTCCTTCAAGCGCTTGCTGACCAACCTGGTGGAGAACGCCCTACGCCATGGCGGCGGTGGCGGTATCGAAGTGGTGGGCCAGGTGGCGGGGTCCGCTACTGCACCCTATGTCGCCTTGAGCGTGATGGACCGCGGTCCCGGCATCGATCCCAAGGATCTGCAGGAGATCTTCAATCCCTTCACTCGCGGCAATCGCGCCCGTACCGTCAGCGGTTCGGGGCTGGGCCTGGCCATCGTCAAGCGCATTGCCGCGCAGCACGGCGGCAGCGCCGAACTGCGCAATCGCGAAGGGGGAGGGGTGGAAGCGCGCGTGCTGCTGCCGCTGGGTCTGCTGCTCCCCCGCAGCGCCAGCTGACAAAGGGTGCTATCGCGGCCATGGCGGACCGCTCCCGCAGTTAGATTTAGCTTGTAGGTGCGGTCGCTACGGCGCACCGGCATGGCCGCGATCGGATGGCCTCCCCAGGCATCCATAGAATGCCCGCATCGGCGGTTCGTCATGATCGCGAGCCTTGTGTAGGTTGGGCTGAGCGCAGCGAAGCCCAACGTCCTTTGACCTCAACCCTTGCCCTTGGTCCGCGTCAGCCCCGGCTCGGCGTTCTTTTCCAGATACTCGATGATGATCCCCGCCACGTCCTTGCCGGTGGTCTGCTCGATACCCTCCAGACCGGGCGAGGAGTTCACCTCCATCACCAGGGGGCCGTGATTGGATCTCAAGATATCCACCCCGGCCACGCTCAGCCCCATCGCCCGGGCGGCGCGCAAGGCGGTCATGCGTTCTTCGGGGGTAATCTTGATCAGGCTCGCCGTTCCACCCCGATGCAGGTTCGAGCGAAACTCACCCGGCGCCGCCTGGCGTTTCATCGCCGCGATCACCTTGTCGCCCACCACGAAGCAGCGAATGTCAGCGCCGCCCGCCTCACGAATGTACTCCTGCACCATGATGTTCTGCTTGAGCCCCATGAAGGCCTCGATCACCGACTCGGCGGCCTTCTCGGTCTCGCACAGCACCACCCCGATGCCCTGGGTGCCTTCCAGTACCTTGATCACCAGCGGCGCGCCATTGACCATCTGAATCAGGTCCGGCACATCGTCCGGCGAGTGAGCGAAGCCGGTCACCGGCAGGCCGATGCCCTTGCGCGAGAGCAGTTGCAGCGAGCGCAGCTTGTCCCGCGAGCGGCTGATGGCCACGCTTTCGTTGAGCGGGAAGACCCCCTGCATCTCGAATTGGCGCAGCACCGCGCAACCATAGAAGGTCACCGAGGCGCCGATGCGCGGGATGACCGCATCGAAGCCCTCCAGGGGTTTGCCGCGATAGTGGATCTGGGGTTTGTGGCTGGCGATGTTCATGTACGCGCGCAAGGTGTCGACCACCACCACCTCGTGGCCGCGGTTGACGCCGGCCTCGACCAGGCGCCGGGTGGAGTACAGATTGGGATTACGCGAGAGAACGGCGATTTTCATGGGGCACCGGAGGCCGGAGTAAGGGACAACAGGGGTTTGGCTTGCGCATAGGAGACGGCGGGATTCACCAGCAAGCCACCTTCGATCAGCGCCTTGGACCCGAGCAGCATGCGATAGCGCATGCTCTTGCGGCAGGCCAGGGTGAACTCCACCGGCCACTGCCGCTCGCCCAGGGCCAGCAGGGTACGGATGACATAGCGGGTCTGGGCGATGCCGTTGGAGCTACGAATGGTCTTTTTCGCTACGAGCGGCGCTTCGCAATGGCGGTGTCGCGACTGGACCAGGGTGCCCAGGTGCACGGTGAATCTCACCCAGCGTTCCTTGCCACGCATGAACGGCTGAACTTCCGTCGCATGCAGGGCCGAGGTGGCGGCTCCGGTGTCGATCTTGGCTCTGAGGCCCACCACGCCAAGGTCTGGCAGCGCCACCCATTCACTCAGTCCGATGATGGCCAGTTCGGCAGAATTGCTCATCGCTGCTCCTTGAAATCAGTGCCCTCCGCCTAAATGTTGCGGATCAATGAGCTGTTTGAAGGCCGGTTTGGCGAAGAGATAGCCCTGCATCAGATCGATGCCGAGGTCGCGCAGGCAGTCGCGCTCCGCGACGGTTTCCACGCCTTCGGCCACCACCTGGGTACCCAGTTCGTTGCACATGGCGATCACGTTACGCACGATGGTGCGGCGGATGCGATCCTGATCGATGTCGCGGATCAGCGCCATATCGAGCTTGACCAGATCCGGCTGGAAGTCGGCCAACAGCGTCAGGCCGGAATGGCCGGCGCCGAAGTCGTCGATGGCGGTCTTGAAGCCGAACTGCTGATACTCGCGCAGGATGTTCGTCAGGTGATTACTGGAGACGTGCTCCGTTTCCACCGTCTCGAAGATCAACCGCTCCAACGGAAAGGCATGTTCACGAGCGGCAGCCAGCGTGCTGCGAATGCAGAGCTCCGGGCGATAGACCGCATTGGGCAGGAAATTGATCGACAGGCTCTCCTGCATGCCCAGGGTGGCTGCGGTGGCAATCGCCTTGGTGCGGCAGAGCTGATCGAAGCGATACCTGTTGCTGTCGGTGACTTGGTTGAGTACCGAGAGCGCACCTTCGCCTTTCGGTCCGCGCACCAGGGCCTCTCGGGCGAAGACGTCGCCTTTGCCCAAGTCCACGATCGGCTGGTAGGCGAAGTCGAACTCGAATCCCAGGGGCTCCGATTGCTGGCAACCCGCACAGCGGGTCTGGCCGGTCAGATCGGCAGGAAAGAATGTGGTCATGGCTCTCCGGTGGGCGCGCTTGCAGCGTGGGTCCGATGGTTTAGAGTTCAAAGAAGAGTCTAAGACCCAACAGGGGACCTTTTATTCGATGCATGCAGTAGATCACACTGAAGAACGGATGCGCCTTGATAAATGGCTATGGGCCGCGCGTTTTTTCAAGACCCGCGCGCTGGCCAAGGCGGCGCTCGAGGGCGGCAAGGTTCAATGTCGTGGCGAGCGCTGCAAGCCCAGCAAGGAGCCGCGCCTAGGTGACATTCTCACCATCCGCCAGGGCTATGACGAAAAGACCGTGGTGATCGTTGCCCTGTCTCAGGACCGCCGCGGCGCGCCTGAGGCCCAGCAGCTCTACACGGAAACGCCGGAAAGCATCAAGGCGCGCGAGCAGGCGGCCGCAGCCCGCAAGGCCGGTAATCTCGGCCTGCAGACCGACGGCCGTCCGACCAAGAAACAACGCCGCCAGATTCACCAATTTCGCGAGTACGTCCATCCTTTCGACGACTGAGTCGATCGCCGCTCGCTGGATCCCTTCGAAGGCCCGCTCTCACGTCTTGCCCTGGATCACCGGGGCAGGGCTTGCGTCCTTCCCTCTTTATATAGGTAGTTCATGACTTCCCACGATTTCACCCAGCGCTTCCTGTTCGACGAAACCGACGTCCGCGGCGAACTGGCCACCTTGGATCGCAGTTACGCCGAGGTGCTGGCCAAGCATCCCTATCCTGAGCCAGTCGCCCAATTGCTGGGCGAGATGCTGGCGGCAGCGGCGCTGTTGTGCGGCACCCTCAAGTTCGAAGGGCTGCTCGTGCTCCAGGCGCGCTCCAGCGGTCCCATCCCGTTACTGATGGTCGAATGCTCCAGTGAGCGCGAGGTGCGTGGTATCGCCCGTTACGAAGAGGAGGCGATCAGCGCCTCCGCGTCCCTTGGCGAACTCATGCCGGACGGTGTGCTGGCCTTGACCATAGATCCGCGTCACGGCCAGCGCTACCAGGGGATCGTTCCCCTGGAAGGCGCCAATCTCGCCGAATGCCTGTCCGGCTACTTTGCCACCTCCGAGCAACTGCCTACCCGCTTCTGGCTGAATGCCGACGGCCGCCGGGCGCGCGGTCTGCTGCTCCAGCAGCTTCCGCCAGCGCGCATCAAGGATGCCCAGGCGCGCCAGGACAGCTGGGAGCATGTGGTTACCCTGGCCGATACCCTGACCGCGGAAGAACTGCTGGGCCTGGACAATGAAGTGATCCTGCATCGGCTGTTCCACGAGGAAACCGTGCGCCTGTTCGACGAGCAGGGCGTGGCGTTCAACTGCAGCTGCTCGCGTGATCGCGCCGCCAATGCCCTGGTCAGCATGGGCCGGCCGGAGGTCGAGACCCTGCTCGACGAACAGCAGGGCAAAATTCGGGTCGATTGTCAGTTTTGCAATGAACAGCAGGTATTCGACGCCGCCGATATCGCGCAGATTTTTGCGGGCGGCGGCACGCAAACGCCAGGAAATACCCGCCACTAACCGTTGCAATTGCCCAAAGGCTTTCTGGCATAATCCCGCAACGTGTAGTTCTGCCGTGTAAGAACTACAAGCATGAGGAACGGCCCAGGGCCATGGGGAACGAAATGACGAAAGCCAACGTGTATACCGATATCAGCGTCGCTCAGCTAGTGGAAGAATCCCTGCGGCGCGGCGAGGGAGAGCTGGCCGACAACGGCTCGCTGGTCGTCAGGACCGGGCATCGCACGGGGCGTTCGCCGGTTGATCGCTTTATCGTCGAAGAGGCCTCCACGCGCGCTGCCATCCATTGGGGGCCGATCAACCGGCCTTTCCCGGAGGAGAAGTTCGCTCCGCTGTGGGAGCGCGTCAGCGCCTACCTGGACGAGCGCGATCAATTCGTTTCCCATGTGCATGTAGGCGCCGATGTCGAGCACTACCTGCCCGTCATCATGCGTACCGAGACGGCCTGGCACAATCTGTTCGGTCGCTGCCTGTTCATCAATCCGGCTGAATACAACCCCCAGTCCAAGCCGGCCTGGGAGATCATCAACGCTCCGCATTTCGTCTGCGAGCCCGAGCGTGACGGCACCAATTCCGACGGTACCGTCATCATCAACTTCGCGGCACGCAAGGTGCTGATCGCCGGCATGCGCTACGCGGGCGAAATGAAGAAAGCCATGTTCTCCGTGCAGAACTTCCTGCTGCCGGAAAAGGACGTGCTGCCGATGCACTGCGCCGCCAACGTGGGCGAAGAGGGCGATGTCACCCTGTTCTTCGGTCTTTCCGGTACCGGCAAGACCACCCTGTCCGCTGACCAGAGCCGCTACCTCATCGGTGACGACGAGCATGGCTGGGGTGTGGGTACCGTCTTCAATATGGAAGGTGGCTGCTACGCCAAGTGCATCGACCTGTCCGAGAAGAACGAGCCGGTCATCTGGAAGGCCATCCAGTTCGGCGCCGTACTGGAGAACGTGGTCCTTGATCCGCAGACCCGTCAGCCGAACTACGCCGACGACAGCCTGACCCAGAACAGCCGTGCCGCCTATCCGCGCGAGCTGATCGACAAGCGTGCCGAGCACAACCTGGGTGGCGAGCCCAATGCCGTCATCTTCCTGACCTGCGATCTCACGGGCGTGCTGCCTCCTGTCTCCATCCTTAATAATGAGCAGGCGGCCTACCACTTCCTGTCCGGTTATACCGCCCTGGTCGGTTCGACCGAAATGGGCTCGGGTCCCGGCATCAAGTCCACCTTCTCCACCTGCTTCGGTGCGCCCTTCTTCCCGCGTCCCGCGGCTGAATACGCCGATCTGCTGATCAAGCGTATCCAGGGCTTCGGCTCCAAGGTCTATCTGGTCAATACCGGCTGGACCGGTGGCGGCTACGGCGTCGGCAAGCGCTTCAACATCCCGACTACCCGGGCGGTGATCGCTGCTATCCAGAGCGGTGCGCTCATCGGCGCCGAAACCCGTCACGTGCCGGTGATCAACCTCGACGTTCCGGTCGCCGTGCCTGGCGTGGACAGCGTTCTGCTCAATCCCCGCGATACCTGGCAGGATGGCGAGGCCTATGACGCGGCAGCGCGTGAGCTGGCCGGTAAGTTCGTCGAGAACTTCAAGAAGTTCTCCGGTATCTCCGAGGCCATCCGGGCGGCTGGTCCCCAGGTGTAATAGGGGGCTCGCCTGTAAACAAAGGCCGCCTTCGAGGCGGCCTTTGTTTTTTAAGCTTTTTTTGCATTTGGGGGTTGCATGCTTGGGCGTCGTTGCATAAACTGCGCCCGCTTTCGCTGATAACGCCAAGGTGCGAAGCGAAAGCACTGATTGTTAAGGAGATTTTAAAAAAATCCTTGACAAGGGGAGGGCAGATGAAGAAAATGCCGCCTCACTTTGGAGGGGTTCCCGAGTGGCCAAAGGGATCAGACTGTAAATCTGACGTCGCAGACTTCGAAGGTTCGAATCCTTCCCCCTCCACCAGATTGCTAGAGCGTCAAGGCTCTGCGGGTATAGTTCAGTGGTAGAACCTCAGCCTTCCAAGCTGATGATGCGGGTTCGATTCCCGCTACCCGCTCCAGTTTGACTGGCAAATGTTTCGCTCATGTAGCTCAGTTGGTAGAGCACACCCTTGGTAAGGGTGAGGTCAGCGGTTCAAATCCGCTCATGAGCTCCATCTTAAAAGGCAGATATGAAAATATCTGCCTTTGTTTTAATGGCGGCATTGCTTTGCTCAATTCGTGAAGGGAGAGAGTGTCGATGGCTAAAGAAAAGTTTGAACGTAACAAACCGCACCTGAACGTGGGCACCATCGGTCACGTTGACCATGGCAAGACCACGCTGACCGCAGCGCTGACCAAAGTCTGTGCCGACACCTGGGGCGGTTCCGCTCGTGGTTTCGACCAGATCGATAACGCGCCGGAAGAAAAGGCTCGCGGTATCACCATCAACACCTCCCACGTTGAGTACGACTCGGCGATCCGTCACTACGCGCACGTCGACTGCCCCGGCCACGCCGACTACGTGAAGAACATGATCACCGGTGCTGCCCAGATGGACGGCGCGATCCTGGTTTGCTCGGCTGCTGACGGCCCCATGCCGCAGACCCGTGAGCACATCCTGCTGTCCCGTCAGGTAGGCGTTCCCTACATCGTCGTGTTCCTGAACAAGGCCGACATGGTTGACGACGCCGAGCTGCTGGAACTGGTCGAGATGGAAGTTCGCGATCTGCTGAACACCTACGACTTCCCGGGCGACGACACTCCGATCGTCATCGGCTCCGCGCTGATGGCCCTGAACGGCCAGGACGACAACGAGATGGGCGTTTCTGCCGTGCGTAAGCTGGTCGAGACCCTGGACTCCTACATCCCCGAGCCCGAGCGCGCCATCGACAAGCCGTTCCTGATGCCGATCGAAGACGTGTTCTCGATCTCCGGTCGCGGCACCGTGGTAACCGGTCGTGTCGAGCGTGGCATCGTCAAGGTCCAGGAAGAAGTCGAGATCGTGGGCATCAAGGCCACCGTCAAGACCACCTGCACCGGCGTTGAAATGTTCCGCAAGCTGCTGGACGAAGGCCGTGCCGGTGAGAACGTCGGCGTGCTGCTGCGTGGCACCAAGCGTGAAGACGTGGAGCGTGGCCAGGTCCTGGCCAAGCCGGGCACCATCAAGCCGCACACCAAGTTCGAGTGCGAAGTGTACGTGCTGTCCAAGGAAGAAGGTGGTCGTCATACCCCGTTCTTCAAGGGCTACCGTCCGCAGTTCTACTTCCGGACCACTGACGTGACCGGTAACTGCGAACTGCCGGAAGGCGTCGAGATGGTGATGCCGGGCGACAACATCAAAATGGTTGTCACCCTGATCGCTCCGATCGCCATGGAAGACGGTCTGCGTTTCGCCATCCGTGAAGGCGGTCGTACCGTCGGCGCCGGTGTGGTTGCCAAGATCATCGAGTAATCGATTGATCTTGGGCTTTCAGGTCGGCATAATGGTCGGCCTGATTCAAGTTACAGGCCAGTAGCTCAATTGGCAGAGCGGCGGTCTCCAAAACCGCAGGTTGGGGGTTCGATTCCCTCCTGGCCTGCCAGATTCTGATCTGGCACTCCTTACAGGATTCATGCAATGAGCATCAAGGCGGAAGCCAAAGAGTCGCGCTTCGATGCGCTGAAGTGGCTGGTGGTTGTCGTTCTGGTCGTGATCGGTGTGGTTGCCAATCATTACTTCGCTGCTCAGTCCATCCTGTATCGAGTCATAGGTCTGTTGGTGTTGGCTGCGATTGCTGCCTTTATCGCACTGCAGACTGTCAAGGGGCAAGCGTTCTTTGGTTTGCTGAAAGACGCCCGTACCGAGATTCGCAAGGTTGTCTGGCCTACTCGGCAAGAGACCACTCAGACCACGCTGATCGTGGTTGCCGTGGTGCTCGTGATGGCTTTGTTGTTGTGGGGGCTTGACTCCCTGCTCGGTTGGCTGGTTTCCACGATCGTTGGTTGAAAGGGTTCGCCGTGGCTAAGCGTTGGTACGTCGTGCATGCCTACTCGGGTTACGAGAAGCATGTCATGCGTTCGTTGATCGAGCGCGTCAAGCTGCACGAAATGGAAGACCAGTTCGGCGACATTCTCGTGCCCACCGAAGAAGTGGTGGAAATGCGCAACGGCCAGAAGCGCAAGAGCGAGCGTAAGTTTTTCCCAGGCTACGTCCTGGTGCAGATGGAAATGAACGAAGGGACCTGGCACCTGGTCAAGGACACCCCTCGGGTCATGGGCTTCATCGGTGGTACTGCCGACAAGCCTGCGCCCATCACTGATCGCGAAGCGGACGCCATTCTGCGCCGTGTTTCCGACAGTAGCGACAAGCCCAAGCCGAAGACGCTGTTCGAGGCAGGTGAGACGGTTCGTGTGGTTGATGGTCCGTTCGCCGACTTCAATGGTGTCGTCGAAGAAGTGAATTACGAAAAGAGCCGCATCCACGTGGCGGTACTGATCTTTGGTCGGTCTACCCCCGTGGAGCTCGAGTTCAGCCAGGTCGAAAAGGTCTAGGTTGTCCGCATCCCTCACCCCGTAGCCAAGGCTGCGGGGTTTTGTCGTCACTGGGATATAGCAAGTAATTGGGGAGCCCCGCGGGGCGCTGAACCCATCATTGGAGTAGCACATGGCTAAGAAGATTCAGGCTTACATCAAGCTGCAGGTTAAGGCCGCTCAAGCCAACCCGAGCCCGCCAGTCGGTCCGGCTCTGGGTCAGCACGGCGTCAACATCATGGAATTCTGCAAGGCGTTCAACGCCCGCACCCAGGGCATGGAGCCTGGTCTGCCCACCCCGGTGATCATCACCGTGTACAGCGACCGTAGCTTCACCTTCGAAATCAAGAGCACCCCGGCCTCCGTGCTGCTCAAGAAGGCTGCTGGCATTCAGAGCGGCTCGCCCCGCCCCAACACCCAGAAGGTCGGTACCGTTACCCGCGCCCAGCTGGAAGAGATCGCCAAGACCAAGAATGCCGATCTCACCGCCGCCGATATGGACGCCGCCGTGCGCACCATCGCCGGTTCCGCTCGTAGCATGGGTCTGAATGTGGAGGGCGTGTAATGGCCAAGCTCACTAAGCGTCAAAAGTCGATCGCCGAAAAAATCCAGGCCGGCAAGCAGTACGGCTTCGAAGAAGCCGCGGCCCTGCTGGCCGAGCTGTCCACCATCAAGTTCAAGGAGTCCGTTGACGTCTCCGTGAACCTGGGCGTGGATCCGCGTAAATCCGACCAGGTCGTTCGCGGCGCCACCGTGCTGCCCAACGGCACTGGCAAGTCGGTTCGCGTTGCCGTGTTCACCCAGGGTGCCAACGCCGAAGCCGCGCTGGCCGCTGGTGCCGAGAAAGTCGGCATGGACGAACTGGCTGCCGAGATGAAAGCTGGTGATCTGAACTACGACGTGGTCATCGCTTCGCCGGACGCCATGCGCGTCGTCGGTCAGCTGGGCCAGATCCTCGGCCCGCGCGGTCTGATGCCCAACCCCAAGGTTGGCACTGTGACCCCGGACGTCGCGACCGCCGTCAAGAATGCCAAGGCTGGTCAGGTGCGTTTCCGTACCGACAAGAACGGCATCATCCACGCTTCCGTTGGCAAGATCGATTTCGAGCCCGTCAAGCTGAAGCAGAACGTCGAAGCCCTGCTGGCCGACCTGAAGCGCCTGAAGCCCTCGACCTCCAAGGGCATCTACGTCAAGCGCATCACCCTGAGCTCCACCATGGGCCCGGGTCTGCAGATCGACCAGGCTTCCCTGGAAGCCTAAGCAAGTTAGAAGTCGCCGTGCCTTCGGGTGCGGCGCCAAGATTGGGGTCCCTGCCTGGCGGGGGCTGTCCAAGACCGTAGGGGACGCAGGTCTTAAACCGGGGAAACCCTAGCCTACGCAGATGGTGCTCCCGATTCGGTTACCGAGTCAGACACCAAAACGCCGCCCAGTCCATCGGGCGAAACGGTAACATCCAGGAGTTGAACCCGTGGCAATCAAACTCGAAGACAAGAAGGCTATCGTCGCTGAAGTCAACGAGGCTGCCCAAGGTGCCCTGTCCGCTGTCGTGGCTGATGCCCGTGGCGTGACCGTGGGTGCCATGACCGGACTCCGTAAAGAGGCCCGCGCGGCCGGTGTCTATGTGCGTGTCGTACGTAACACCCTGCTGCGTCGTGCCGTTGAAGGTACGTCTTTCGACGTCCTCAACGACACCTTCAAGGGCCCGACCCTTATCGCGTTCTCCCAAGAGCATCCGGGCGCTGCCGCCCGTATCTTCAAGGATTTCGCCAAGGGTCAGGACAAGTTCGAGATCAAGGCCGCCGCGTTCGAAGGCAAGCTCATCCCGGCTAACCAGATCGACGTACTGGCATCGCTGCCGACCTACGACGAAGCTGTGTCCCAGCTGATGAGCGTTATCCAGGGCGCTACCAGCAAGCTGGCTCGTACCCTCGCCGCCATTCGCGACCAAAAGGAAGCTGCCGCCGCCTAATCGTGCGTGCTGCGCTTTCCCGAAGTCTTTCTTATTATTTGCGGCCTGAAGCCGCACCCTGTTATAGGAATTTAGAGTCATGGCTCTGACCAACGAAGACATCATCAACGCCGTATCCGAAATGTCCGTCATGCAAGTGGTGGAACTGATCAAGGCGATGGAAGAGAAGTTCGGCGTGACCGCCGCTGCTGCCGTTGCCGCTGGCCCGGCTGTTGCCGCTGCTGCCGTCGAAGAGCAGACCGAATTCACCATCATGTTGACCGAAGCCGGCGACAAGAAAGTGAACGTGATCAAGGTCGTTCGTGAACTGACCGGCCTGGGCCTGAAAGAAGCCAAGGCTGTCGTTGACGGCGCCCCGGGCGTGGTCAAGGAAGGCGTTTCCAAAGAGGAAGCCGAGGCTGCCAAGAAGTCTCTGGAAGAAGCAGGCGCCAAGGTCGAGCTCAAGTAAGTTCGGTTCTTGCGTCTACAGCCAGAACGTCTCACGTTCGGCTGATGGCTGGTGGCGAACGCCACCGGCCTTTTGCCGTTTTGTGCAGGGCGAGCATATCCGCCTACCAAAACGTGCTGTATCCACCTCGCTCTCGGGGTGCGGCAAACCAAGGGTTTGCACGATTTTCCGGCTGCTCCCGTCGGAGAGGCCAAACAAGCTGGTGACCAAGCTGGGGAACGCTGATGGCTTACTCATACACTGAGAAAAAACGTATCCGCAAGGACTTTAGCAAGTTGCCGCACGTCATGGACGTGCCCTATTTGCTGGCTATCCAACTGGATTCGTACCGCGAATTCCTGCAGGCGGGCGCAGGCAAAGACCAGTTCCGCGATATCGGCCTGCATGCGGCCTTCAAGTCCGTTTTCCCGATTATCAGCTATTCCGGCAACGCTGCCCTGGAATACGTCGGCTATCGCCTGGGCGATCCTGCCTTCGACGTGAAGGAATGCGTCCTGCGCGGCGTGACCTTCGCGGTCCCGCTGCGGGTCAAGGTTCGCCTGATCATTTTCGACCGTGAGTCGTCGAACAAGGCGATCAAGGACATCAAGGAGCAGGAAGTCTACATGGGGGAAATCCCCCTGATGACCGAGAACGGTACCTTCATCATCAATGGTACCGAGCGCGTCATCGTGTCCCAGCTGCACCGCAGCCCGGGCGTGTTCTTCGATCACGACCGTGGCAAGACCCACAGCTCGGGCAAGCTGCTGTACTCGGCGCGCATCATTCCCTACCGCGGCTCCTGGCTGGACTTCGAGTTCGATCCCAAGGACGCCGTCTTCGTCCGTATCGACCGTCGCCGCAAGCTGCCGGCCTCGGTACTGCTGCGCGCGCTCGGCTACAGCACTGAAGAAGTGCTGGATGCCTTCTATGACACCAACGTCTTCCACATCAAGGACGAGACCCTGAATCTGGAGCTGGTGCCCCAGCGTCTGCGTGGCGATATCGCCAGCTTCGACATCAAGGACAACACCGGCAAGGTGATCGTGGAGCAGGGCCGTCGCGTCACCGCTCGCCACATCAACCAGCTGGAAAAATCCGGTATCACCGAGCTGGAAGTGCCCTTCGACTACGTCATTGGCCGTACCACTGCCAAGGCCATCGTGCACCCGGCTACCGGCGAGATCATCGCCGAGTGCAACACCGAGCTGACCCTGGACATGCTGGCCAAGATCGCCAAGGCCAATGTCGTGCGTCTCGAGACGCTGTACACCAACGACATCGACTGCGGTCCGTTCATCTCCGATACCCTGAAGATCGACTCCACCGGCAACCAGCTGGAAGCCCTGGTCGAGATCTATCGGATGATGCGTCCTGGCGAGCCGCCAACCAAGGAAGCGGCCGAGACCCTGTTCAACAACCTGTTCTTCAGCGCCGAGCGTTACGACCTGTCCGCCGTCGGCCGCATGAAGTTCAACCGCCGTATCGGTCGCGATGCCATCGAAGGCTCGGGCGTGCTGAGCCGCGAAGACATCGTCGACGTGCTCAAGACCCTGGTCGACATCCGTAACGGCAAGGGCATCGTCGACGACATCGACCACCTGGGTAACCGTCGTGTCCGTTGCGTCGGCGAGATGGCCGAGAACCAGTTCCGTGTGGGCCTGGTGCGGGTAGAGCGCGCCGTCAAGGAACGCCTGTCCATGGCCGAAAGCGAAGGCCTGATGCCGCAGGACCTGATCAACGCCAAGCCGGTGGCCGCCGCGATCAAGGAATTCTTCGGTTCCAGCCAGCTGTCCCAGTTCATGGACCAGAACAACCCGCTGTCGGAGATCACCCACAAGCGCCGCGTCTCCGCGCTCGGCCCGGGCGGTCTGACCCGTGAGCGTGCCGGCTTCGAAGTGCGTGACGTTCACCCGACGCACTACGGTCGTGTCTGCCCGATCGAAACCCCGGAAGGTCCGAACATCGGCCTGATTAACTCCCTGGCTGCCTATGCCCGCACCAACCAGTACGGCTTCCTCGAGAGCCCGTACCGCATGGTCAAGGACGGCGTGGCCACCGACGAGATCGTCTTCCTGTCGGCCATCGAAGAAGCCAACCACGTGATCGCCCAGGCTTCCGCGGCCCTGGACGAGAACAATCGGTTGATCGACGAGCTGGTCGCCGTGCGTCACCTGAACGAATTCACCGTCAAGGCGCCCGAAGACGTCACCCTGATGGACGTGTCGCCCAAGCAGGTCGTCTCCGTCGCCGCCTCGTTGATTCCGTTCCTCGAGCACGACGACGCCAACCGTGCGCTGATGGGTTCCAACATGCAGCGTCAGGCCGTGCCGACCCTGCGTTCGGACAAGCCGCTGGTCGGTACCGGCATGGAGCGCAACGTCGCCCGTGACTCCGGCGTCTGCGTCGTGGCCCGTCGTGGTGGCGTGATCGACTCCGTCGACGCCAGCCGTATCGTGGTACGCGTCAACGATGACGAAGTCGAGACCGGTGAAGCCGGCGTCGACATCTACAACCTGACCAAGTACACCCGTTCCAACCAGAACACCTGCATCAACCAGCGTCCGCTGGTGAGCAAGGGTGATCAGGTGGCCAAGTTCGACATCCTGGCCGATGGCCCCTCGACCGATATGGGCGAGCTGGCACTGGGTCAGAACATGCGCGTGGCCTTCATGCCCTGGAACGGCTTCAACTTCGAAGACTCCATCTGTCTGTCGGAGCGCG
The DNA here is from genome assembly GCF_006384975.1 of Pseudomonas oryzihabitans. NCBI lineage: Bacteria > Pseudomonadati > Pseudomonadota > Gammaproteobacteria > Pseudomonadales > Pseudomonadaceae > Pseudomonas > Pseudomonas oryzihabitans. The sequence goes on along the minus strand of NZ_CP021645.1, from coordinate 3,167,871 downwards.
TGGTCCAGGAAGACCGCTTCACCACCATCCACATCCAGGAACTGACCTGTGTGGCCCGTGACACCAAGCTCGGCCCGGAGGAGATCACCTCCGACATCCCGAACGTGGGTGAGGCTGCGCTGAACAAGCTGGATGAGGCCGGTATCGTCTACGTCGGTGCCGAAGTCGGTGCCGGTGACATCCTGGTCGGCAAGGTCACGCCCAAGGGCGAAACCCAGCTGACCCCGGAAGAGAAGCTGCTGCGCGCCATCTTCGGCGAGAAGGCCAGCGACGTTAAGGACACCTCCCTGCGCGTGCCCACAGGCACCAAGGGTACCGTCATCGACGTCCAGGTCTTCACCCGTGACGGCGTCGAGCGCGACTCCCGCGCCCTGGCCATCGAGAAGTCCCAGCTCGACGAGATCCGCAAGGACCTGAACGAAGAGTTCCGCATCGTCGAAGGCGCGACCTTCGAGCGTCTGCGTCAGGCGCTGGTCGGTCAGGTCGCCGAAGGCGGTCCGGCGGTCAAGAAGGGTGCCGTCATCACCGACGAGTACCTGAATGGCCTCGAGCGCGGTCAGTGGTTCAAGCTGCGCATGGCGGAAGATGCTCACAACGAGCAGCTGGAAAAGGCCCAGGCCTACCTGTCCGACCGTCGCCAGCTGCTGGACGACAAGTTCGAAGACAAGAAGCGCAAGCTGCAGCAGGGCGATGACCTGGCGCCGGGCGTACTGAAGATCGTCAAGGTCTACCTCGCCATCAAGCGCCGCATCCAGCCGGGCGACAAGATGGCCGGTCGCCACGGTAACAAGGGTGTGGTCTCGGTGATCATGCCGGTCGAAGACATGCCCTACGACGCCAACGGCACGCCGGTGGACATCGTGCTGAACCCGCTGGGCGTACCTTCGCGGATGAACGTCGGTCAGATCCTCGAAACCCACCTGGGCCTCGCGGCCAAGGGCCTGGGCGAGAAGATCAACGTGATGATCGAAGAGCAGCGCAAGGTCGCCGAACTGCGTGGCTTCCTGCACGAGATCTACAACGAGATCGGTGGCCGTCAGGAGAAGCTGGACGACCTGAGCGATCAGGAAATCCTCGACCTGGCGAAGAACCTGCGCGGTGGTGTCCCCATGGCCACGCCGGTGTTCGACGGTGCCAAGGAGCGCGAGATCAAAGCTATGCTGAAGCTGGCCGATCTGCCCGAGAGCGGCCAGATGCGTCTGTACGACGGTCGCACCGGCAACGCCTTCGAGCGCACCACCACCGTTGGCTACATGTACATGCTCAAGCTGAACCACCTGGTGGACGACAAGATGCACGCCCGTTCCACCGGCTCCTACAGCCTGGTTACCCAGCAGCCGCTGGGTGGTAAGGCGCAGTTCGGTGGTCAGCGTTTCGGGGAGATGGAGGTCTGGGCACTGGAGGCCTATGGCGCGGCTTACACCCTGCAGGAAATGCTGACGGTGAAGTCGGACGATGTGAACGGCCGGACCAAGATGTACAAGAACATCGTGGACGGGGATCACCGCATGGAGGCCGGCATGCCCGAGTCCTTCAACGTACTGATCAAGGAAATCCGCTCGCTCGGCATCGATATCGAACTGGAAACCGAATAACACGAGACCCTAGAGGAGGCGACCGCGCGTCGGTCGTCTCCGGTCCGTGAGGAGGAAAGGCCTTGAAAGACTTGCTTAATCTGTTGAAAAACCAGGGTCAACTCGAAGAGTTCGATGCCATCCGTATCGGTCTGGCCTCGCCCGAGATGATTCGTTCCTGGTCGTTCGGTGAAGTGAAGAAGCCGGAGACCATCAACTACCGTACCTTCAAGCCCGAGCGCGATGGTCTGTTCTGCGCCAAGATCTTTGGCCCGGTCAAGGACTACGAGTGCCTGTGCGGAAAGTACAAGCGCCTCAAGCACCGCGGCGTGATCTGCGAGAAGTGCGGCGTGGAAGTCGCCCTGGCCAAGGTGCGTCGCGAGCGCATGGGCCACATCGAGCTGGCTTCGCCCGTCGCCCACATCTGGTTCCTGAAGTCGCTGCCGTCCCGTATCGGCCTGCTGCTGGACATGACCCTGCGTGACATCGAGCGCGTGCTCTATTTCGAGAGCTACGTGGTGATCGACCCGGGCATGACCACCCTCGAGAAGTACCAGCTGCTCAACGACGAGCAGTACTTCGAGGCACTGGAAGAGTTCGGCGACGACTTCGACGCCCGCATGGGTGCTGAAGCCGTATTCCAGCTGCTCGGCGCCATCGATCTGGAGCACGAGATCGGCCGCCTGCGCGAAGAGATTCCGCAGACCAACTCCGAGACCAAGATCAAGAAGCTGTCCAAGCGCCTGAAGCTGATGGAAGCCTTCCAGGGCTCCGGCAACAAGCCGGAGTGGATGGTCATGACCGTGCTGCCCGTGCTGCCGCCGGACTTGCGTCCGCTGGTACCGCTGGATGGCGGCCGCTTCGCGACCTCCGACCTGAACGACCTCTATCGTCGCGTCATCAACCGGAACAACCGCCTCAAGCGGCTGCTCGACCTCGCCGCGCCCGACATCATCGTGCGCAACGAGAAGCGCATGCTGCAGGAAGCCGTTGACGCTCTGCTGGACAACGGCCGTCGCGGTCGTGCCATCACCGGTTCCAACAAGCGCCCGCTGAAGTCCCTGGCTGACATGATCAAGGGCAAGCAGGGTCGTTTCCGTCAGAACCTGCTGGGCAAGCGCGTCGACTACTCCGGTCGTTCCGTGATCACCGTGGGCCCGACCCTGCGCCTGCACCAGTGCGGTCTGCCCAAGAAGATGGCCCTGGAGCTGTTCAAGCCCTTCATCTTCGGCAAGCTGGAAGCCCGCGGCATGGCGACCACCATCAAGGCCGCCAAGAAGATGGTCGAGCGCGAACTGCCCGAGGTCTGGGACGTTCTAGCCGAAGTCATCCGCGAACACCCCGTGCTACTCAACCGCGCCCCGACCCTGCACCGTCTGGGTATCCAGGCGTTCGAGCCGGTCCTCATCGAAGGCAAGGCGATCCAGCTGCACCCGCTGGTCTGCGCCGCGTACAACGCCGACTTCGACGGTGACCAGATGGCCGTGCACGTGCCGCTGACGCTGGAAGCCCAGCTGGAAGCGCGCGCCCTGATGATGTCCACCAACAACATCCTGTCGCCCGCCAACGGCGAGCCGATCATCGTGCCGTCGCAGGACGTGGTTCTGGGTCTGTACTACATGACCCGTGAAGCCATCAACGCCAAGGGCGAAGGCCGCGTGTTCGCCGACCTGCAGGAAGTCGACCGCGTCTTCCGTGCCGGCGAAGCCGCGCTGCACGCCAAGGTCAAGGTGCGCATCAACGAGACCATCCGTCACAAGGACGGCAGCCTGACCAAGAACACCCGCATCGTCGACACCACCGTCGGCCGCGCGCTGCTGTTCCAGGTCGTGCCTGCCGGTCTGCCGTACGACGTGGTCAACCAGTCGATGAAGAAGAAGGCCATTTCCAAGCTGATCAACCACTGCTACCGCGTGGTGGGTCTGAAGGATACCGTCATCTTCGCCGACCAGCTGATGTACACCGGTTTCGCCTACTCGACCCTGTCCGGCGTCTCCATCGGCGTCAACGACTTCGTCATCCCGGACGAGAAGGCGCGCATCATCGATGCCGCCACCGCCGAGGTGAAGGAGATCGAGAGCCAGTACGCCTCCGGCCTGGTGACCCAGGGCGAGAAGTACAACAAGGTGATCGACCTCTGGTCGAAGGCCAACGACGAAGTGTCCAAGGCGATGATGACCAACCTCTCGAAAGAGAAGGTCATCGACCGCGAGGGCAAGGAAGTCGATCAGGAGTCTTTCAACTCCATGTACATGATGGCCGATTCCGGCGCCCGGGGTTCCGCGGCCCAGATTCGTCAGCTCGCCGGCATGCGTGGCCTGATGGCCAAGCCGGACGGCTCCATCATCGAGACGCCCATCACCGCCAACTTCCGTGAAGGCCTGAACGTACTCCAGTACTTCATCTCCACCCACGGTGCTCGTAAGGGTCTGGCGGATACCGCCCTGAAGACCGCGAACTCCGGTTACCTGACCCGTCGTCTCGTCGACGTGGCCCAGGACCTGGTGGTGACCGAGGTCGATTGCGGTACCGAGCGCGGCCTGATCATGACTCCGCACATCGAAGGCGGCGACGTGGTCGAGCCCCTGGGTGAGCGCGTACTGGGTCGAGTCATCGCCCGTGACGTGCCCAAGCCGGGTACCGAAGAGATCATCGTGCCGGCTGGCACCCTGGTCGACGAGCGCTGGGTCGAGTTCCTCGAGCTCAACAGCGTCGACGAAGTCGTGGTGCGTTCGCCGATCACCTGCGAAACCCGCCATGGCATCTGCGCCAAGTGCTACGGTCGCGATCTGGCCCGTGGTCACCAGGTCAACATCGGTGAAGCGGTCGGTGTCATCGCCGCCCAGTCCATCGGTGAGCCGGGTACCCAGCTGACCATGCGTACCTTCCACATCGGTGGTGCGGCCAGCCGTACTTCCGCGGCCGACAGCGTCCAGGTCAAGAACGGCGGTGCCATCCGCCTGCACAACCTGAAGCACGTCGAACGTGCCGACGGTGCCCTGGTCGCCGTGTCCCGTTCCGGTGAACTGGCCATCGCCGACGACTTCGGTCGTGAGCGCGAGCGCTACAAGCTGCCCTACGGTGCGGTGATTTCGGTCAAGGAAGGTGACAAGGTCGACGCTGGCGCCATCGTCGCCAAGTGGGACCCGCACACCCACCCCATCGTCACCGAGATGGACGGTACCGTGGCCTTCGTCGGCATGGAGGAGGGCATCACCATCAAGCGCCAGACCGACGAACTGACCGGTCTGACCAACATCGAGGTGCTCGACGCCAAGGATCGCCCGACTTCCGGCAAGGACATCCGTCCGGCGGTCAAGCTGATCGACGCCAACGGCAAGGACCTGCTGCTGCCGGGTACCGACGTACCGGCCCAGTACTTCCTGCCGCCGAACGCGCTGGTCAACCTGAGCGACGGTGCCAAGGTGCATGTGGGTGACGTTATCGCCCGTATCCCCCAGGAAACCTCCAAGACCCGCGACATCACCGGTGGTCTGCCCCGCGTGGCCGACCTCTTCGAAGCGCGTCGTCCCAAGGAACCGGCCATCCTGGCGGAGATCAGCGGTACCATCTCCTTCGGCAAGGAAACCAAGGGCAAGCGTCGCCTGGTCATCACCCCGACCGACGGCACCGATCCCTACGAGGAGCTGATTCCGAAGTGGCGCCACCTGAACGTCTTCGAAGGCGAACAGGTCAGCCGCGGCGAAGTCATCTCCGATGGTCCGAGCAACCCGCACGACATCCTGCGCCTGCTGGGTGTCAGCGCGCTGGCCAAATACATCGTCAACGAGATCCAGGACGTGTACCGCCTGCAGGGCGTGAAGATCAACGACAAGCACATCGAGACCATCCTGCGGCAGATGCTGCGTAAGGTCGAAGTGAGCGATACCGGTGACTCGAGCTTCATCAAGGGCGATCAGGTCGAACTGACCCACGTCCTGGAAGAGAACGAGCAACTGGTCGCCAACGATCGCTTCGTCGCCAAGTACGAGCGCGTGCTGCTGGGTATCACCAAGGCCTCGCTGTCCACCGAGTCCTTCATCTCGGCCGCTTCCTTCCAGGAGACCACCCGTGTCCTGACCGAAGCCGCCGTGACCGGCAAGCGCGACTTCCTGCGCGGCCTGAAGGAGAACGTGGTAGTGGGTCGTCTGATCCCGGCCGGTACCGGTCTGGCCTACCACAGCGAGCGCAAGCGCCAGCGCGAACTCGGCAAGCCGCAGCGCGTCAGCGCCAGCGAAGCCGAAGCCGCGCTGACCGAAGCGCTGAACTCCAGCGCCAGCTGAGTTCGGTAGCCGACGTCGCTTGACCAAGCCCCCGGCGCCCCTGGCGTCCGGGGGCTTTGTCTTGACTGGAGCTTGCAAGCTCTTTAGACTTTCGTTCCCCGAAAATGGGCAGGACTAACGTTCTGTCATTTCGTTTATGTCGCAAGACAATCAGTGGAGCTATAGATGGCAACTATCAACCAGCTGGTGCGTAGTGCACGCAAGCGTCTCGTCGAGAAATCCGACGTGCCTGCGCTGCAAAACTGCCCGCAACGCCGTGGCGTGTGCACTCGCGTGTACACCACCACTCCCAAGAAGCCGAACTCCGCACTGCGGAAGGTCTGCCGTGTGCGTCTGACCAACGGCTTCGAAGTCACCTCCTACATCGGCGGTGAAGGTCACAACCTGCAGGAACACAGCGTCGTGCTGATCCGCGGTGGCCGGGTCAAGGATCTGCCGGGTGTGCGTTATCACACCGTGCGCGGCTCGCTGGACACCACCGGTGTGAAGGACCGCAAGCAGGGCCGTTCCAAGTACGGCACCAAGCGTCCGAAGTAATCACCTTTTCTTTTTGTTCGAGTCGATAAGAGTAAGGTCGGGCAATCTGTCCCGAGCTAACCTGAAGACCGTTTTGAGGGCTTATCAATGCCAAGACGTCGTGTAGCGGCCAAGCGCGAAATACTTGACGATCCGAAATACGGAAGCCAGATCCTGGCCAAGTTCATGAACCACGTGATGGAAAGCGGCAAGAAAGCCGTTGCCGAGCGTATCGTTTATGGTGCTCTGGACAAGGTCAAAGAGCGTTCCAAGAACGCCGAACCCCTGGAAGTTTTCGAAAAAGCGCTCGACGCCATCGCTCCGCTGGTCGAAGTGAAGTCCCGCCGTGTCGGCGGTGCTACCTACCAGGTGCCGGTTGAGGTTCGTCCTTCCCGTCGTAATGCCCTGGCCATGCGCTGGCTGGTGGACTCCGCGCGCAAGCGTGGTGAGAAGTCCATGGCTCTGCGCCTGGCGGGTGAACTCATGGACGCTTTTGAAGGCAAGGGTGCCGCAGTCAAGAAGCGCGAAGACGTGCATCGCATGGCAGAAGCCAACAAGGCCTTCTCGCACTACCGCTTCTAAGCCTAGCGCTTCCAATCAAGCGAGGACCTTATGGCTCGTACAACCGCTATCAACCGCTACCGGAACATCGGTATCTGCGCCCACGTGGACGCAGGTAAGACGACTACTACCGAGCGGATTCTGTTCTACACCGGCGTGAACCACAAAATGGGTGAGGTTCACGACGGCGCTGCGACCATGGACTGGATGGTGCAGGAGCAGGAGCGTGGTATCACCATCACCTCCGCTGCCACCACCGCGTTCTGGTCCGGTTCGACCAAGCAGTACGACAAGTACCGCGTGAACATCATCGACACCCCCGGCCACGTGGACTTCACCATTGAGGTGGAGCGTTCCCTGCGCGTGCTGGATGGTGCGGTAGTGGTGTTCTGCGGCACCTCCGGTGTCGAGCCCCAGTCCGAAACCGTATGGCGTCAGGCCAACAAGTACGGCGTACCGCGCATCGTCTACGTCAACAAGATGGACCGTGCCGGCGCTAACTTCCTGCGCGTCGTCGAGCAGATCAAGAAGCGTCTGGGCCACACTCCGGTCCCGGTTCAGCTGGCCATTGGCGCGGAAGAGAACTTCCAGGGCCAGATCGACCTGCTGAAGATGAAGGCGATCTTCTGGAACGAAGACGACCAGGGCATGACCTACCGCGAGGAAGAGATTCCTGCGGACATGCTGGCCGATGCCGAGCAGTGGCGCTCCAACATGGTCGAGGCAGCCGCCGAAGCCAACGAAGAGCTGATGAACAAGTACCTGGAAGAAGGCGAGCTGTCGATCGAAGAGATCAAGGCCGGCCTGCGTCAGCGTACCATCGCCTGCGAAATCGTCCCGGCCGTTTGCGGTTCGTCCTTCAAGAACAAGGGTGTGCCCCTGGTTCTGGACGCCGTGATCGACTTCCTGCCGGCGCCGATCGAGATTCCCGCGATCAAGGGTACCAACCCGGACAACGAGGAAATCACCGACGAGCGTCATGCGGACGACAACGAGCCCTTCTCGGCTCTGGCGTTCAAGATCGCTACCGACCCCTTCGTCGGTACCCTGACCTTCGCGCGCGTCTACTCGGGCGTGCTGAGCTCCGGTGACTCCGTCATCAACTCGGTGAAAGGCAAGAAAGAGCGCGTCGGCCGTATGGTGCAGATGCATGCCAACACCCGTGAAGAGATCAAGGAAGTTCGCGCTGGCGACATCGCTGCCCTGATCGGCATGAAGGACGTCACCACCGGTGACACCCTGTGCTCGATCGAGAAGCCGATCATCCTTGAGCGCATGGACTTCCCGGAGCCGGTGATCTCGGTCGCCGTCGAGCCGAAGACCAAGGCCGATCAGGAGAAGATGGGTATCGCTCTGGGCAAGTTGGCCCAGGAAGACCCCTCGTTCCGCGTCAAGACCGACGAAGAGTCCGGTCAGACCATCATCTCCGGTATGGGCGAGCTGCACCTGGACATCCTGGTGGACCGCATGAAGCGCGAATTCGGCGTGGAAGCGAACATCGGCAAGCCTCAGGTCGCCTACCGCGAAACCATCCGCAACACTTGCGAGATCGAAGGCAAGTTCGTTCGCCAGTCGGGTGGTCGTGGTCAGTTCGGTCACTGCTGGATCCGCTTCGCACCGGCTGACGAAGGTCAGGAAGGTCTGGAGTTCACCAGCGAAGTCGTGGGCGGTGTGATTCCCAAGGAATACATTCCGGCGATCCAGAAGGGTATCGAAGAGCAGATGAAGAACGGCGTCGTCGCCGGCTATCCGCTGCTGGGCTTGAAGGCCGCGGTATTCGATGGTTCCTATCACGATGTCGACTCCAACGAGATGGCGTTCAAGATCGCTGCCTCCATGGCGACCAAGCAGCTCACCCAGAAGGGTGGTGCCGTGCTGCTCGAGCCGATCATGAAGGTCGAGGTCGTGACCCCGGAAGACTACATGGGTGACGTCATGGGTGACCTGAACCGTCGTCGTGGCCTGATCCAGGGTATGGAAGACACCGTGACCGGCAAGGTCATCCGTGCCGAGGTTCCGCTGGGCGAGATGTTTGGCTACGCTACGGATGTCCGCTCCATGTCTCAGGGTCGCGCAAGCTACTCCATGGAGTTCTCCAAGTACGCCGAAGCTCCGTCGAACATCGCCGAAGCCATCATCAAGAAACAAGCTTAATCAGCGCTTTGACTAGAGGTTTTATCTCGTGGCTAAAGAAAAATTCGAACGTAACAAACCGCACCTGAACGTGGGCACCATCGGTCACGTTGACCATGGCAAGACCACTCTGACCGCAGCGCTGACCAAAGTCTGTGCCGACACCTGGGGCGGTTCCGCTCGTGGTTTCGACCAGATCGATAACGCGCCGGAAGAAAAGGCTCGCGGTATCACCATCAACACCTCCCACGTTGAGTACGACTCGGCGATCCGTCACTACGCGCACGTCGACTGCCCCGGCCACGCCGACTACGTGAAGAACATGATCACCGGTGCTGCCCAGATGGACGGCGCGATCCTGGTTTGCTCGGCTGCTGACGGCCCCATGCCGCAGACCCGTGAGCACATCCTGCTGTCCCGTCAGGTAGGCGTTCCCTACATCGTCGTGTTCCTGAACAAGGCCGACATGGTTGACGACGCCGAGCTGCTGGAACTGGTCGAGATGGAAGTTCGCGATCTGCTGAACACCTACGACTTCCCGGGCGACGACACTCCGATCGTCATCGGCTCCGCGCTGATGGCCCTGAACGGCCAGGACGACAACGAGATGGGCGTTTCTGCCGTGCGTAAGCTGGTCGAGACCCTGGACTCCTACATCCCCGAGCCCGAGCGCGCCATCGACAAGCCGTTCCTGATGCCGATCGAAGACGTGTTCTCGATCTCCGGTCGCGGCACCGTGGTAACCGGTCGTGTCGAGCGTGGCATCGTCAAGGTCCAGGAAGAAGTCGAGATCGTGGGCATCAAGGCCACCGTCAAGACCACCTGCACCGGCGTTGAAATGTTCCGCAAGCTGCTGGACGAAGGCCGTGCCGGTGAGAACGTCGGCGTGCTGCTGCGTGGCACCAAGCGTGAAGACGTGGAGCGTGGCCAGGTCCTGGCCAAGCCGGGCACCATCAAGCCGCACACCAAGTTCGAGTGCGAAGTGTACGTGCTGTCCAAGGAAGAAGGTGGTCGTCATACCCCGTTCTTCAAGGGCTACCGTCCGCAGTTCTACTTCCGGACCACTGACGTGACCGGTAACTGCGAACTGCCGGAAGGCGTCGAGATGGTGATGCCGGGCGACAACATCAAAATGGTTGTCACCCTGATCGCTCCGATCGCCATGGAAGACGGTCTGCGTTTCGCCATCCGTGAAGGCGGTCGTACCGTCGGCGCCGGCGTGGTTGCCAAGATCATTGAGTAATCGATTGATCTGAAACGGAAAAAAGGCCCTTCGGGGCCTTTTTTCTTGCCTCGTGAAATTGACAGATGGCAAAAGAGGCGTTCTTGACAGTCGTGAGCGACATCCTTAGAATTGCGCCTCCTTTAATCGGGCACCTTTTTGCCCGAGGGGAAAGCTTGGAGTCTGAGGTCAAATGCAAAATCAACAAATCCGTATTCGGTTGAAGGCTTTTGATCATCGCCTGATCGATCAATCCACCCAGGAAATCGTGGAAACCGCGAAACGTACTGGTGCTCAGGTGCGTGGTCCGATTCCTCTGCCTACCCGCAAGGAACGTTACACTGTGCTGATTTCTCCGCACGTCAACAAGGACGCTCGTGACCAGTACGAAATTCGTACCCACAAGCGTGTGCTCGACATCGTTCAGCCCACCGACAAGACCGTCGATGCGCTGATGAAGCTCGATCTCGCCGCTGGCGTTGAAGTGCAAATCAGCCTCGGCTGAAACCTTTAGGTTTCAGTCGTGTAACGCTCTGAAATGGGCGGCCATAGCGGGTGAAAGCCCCGTACACTCAAGAGGTTCTCAACATGACGATTGGTGTAGTCGGTCGTAAATGCGGCATGACCCGCGTTTTCACCGAAGAAGGCGTTTCCGTTCCGGTTACGGTCATCGAGATCGAGCCGAATCGCGTAACCCAATTCAAAAGCGAAGAAACCGATGGCTATCGCGCCATTCAGGTAACCGTGGGCGAGCGTCGTGCTTCCCGCGTGACCAAGGCGCAAGCCGGTCACTTCGCCAAGGCCAGCGTAGCCGCTGGTCGTAGCGTCCTCGAATTCCGCCTGGAAGACGGTGAGTACAAGGCCGGTGACGAAGTCACTGTGGCCCTGTTCGAAGCCGGCCAGATGGTTGATGTCACTGGTCAGTCCAAAGGTAAGGGCTACGCCGGTACCATCAAGCGCTGGAACTTCCGTGGTCAGGACAACACCCACGGCAACTCCGTTTCCCACCGTGCGCCTGGTTCCATCGGCCAGTGCCAGACTCCTGGTCGTGTGTTCAAGGGCAAGAAAATGTCCGGTCACCTGGGTGCGGAGCGTGTAACCGTTCAGTCGCTGGAAGTCGTGCGTGTAGACGCCGAGCGCAACCTGCTGCTGGTCAAGGGTGCCGTCCCCGGCGCGCCGGGTGGTGACGTGATCGTGCGTCCCGCTGTCAAGGCCCGTGGTTGAGAGGAGAGAGAACATGCAACTCAATGTGAATGGCTCTCAAGCTATCGAAGTCTCCGAGCACACCTTCGGCGGTGAATTCAACGAGACCCTGGTTCACCAGGCAGTCGTCGCCTACATGGCTGGCGGTCGTCAGGGCACCCGTGCCCAGAAGACCCGTTCCGAAGTCAGCGGTGGCGGCAAGAAGCCCTGGCGTCAGAAGGGCAGCGGTCGTGCCCGTGCGGGTACGATCCGCAGCCCCATCTGGCGTTCCGGTGGTGTGGCTTTCGCAGCCAAGCCCCAGGATCACAGCCAGAAGCTGAACAAGAAGATGTACCGCGCTGCACTGCGCTCCATCCTCGCCGAGCTGGTCCGTCTGGACCGTCTGGTCGTGGTTGACGACTTCGCCGTCGACGCGCCCAAGACCAAGACCCTGGTCAGCAAGCTGGACGGCCTGGGCCTGAGCGACGTGCTGATCGTGACCGACGCTGTCGACCAGAATCTGTATCTGGCCGCCCGCAATCTGCCTTTCGTCGATGTGCGTGATGTCCAGGGTTCCGACCCGGTCAGCCTGATCGCCTACGACAAGGTGCTGGTCACTGTGTCCGCCGTGAAGAAATTCGAGGAGCTGCTGGCATGAACCAGGAACGCGTATTCAAAGTGCTGCTTGGCCCGCACATCTCCGAGAAGGCCACCATGCTGGCGGACAGCCAGAAGCAGTTCGTATTCAAGGTTGCCACCGATGCAACCAAGCTGGAAATCAAGAAGGCCGTCGAGCAACTGTTCGAGGTCAAGGTTCGCAGCGTCAGCACCCTGAACGTTCAGGGCAAGACCAAGCGCACCGCTCGTGGTCTGGGCAAGCGTAACGACTGGAAAAAAGCGTACATCGCTCTCCAGCCGGGCCAGGATCTCGACTTTTCCAGCAGCGCCGAGTAATCAGGGGGCATCATGGCAATCGTAAAATGCAAGCCGACCTCCGCTGGCCGCCGCTTTGTGGTCAAGGTGGTCAACGCTGATCTGCACAAGGGCGCGCCTTACGCTCCGTTGCTGGAGAAGAAGAGCAAGTCCGGCGGCCGTAACAACAACGGTCGTATCACCACTCGCCACATCGGCGGTGGTCACAAGCAGCACTATCGTCTGGTCGATTTCCGTCGCAACAAGGATGGCATCCCTGCCGTCGTCGAGCGTATCGAATACGATCCGAACCGTACTGCACACATCGCTCTGCTGAAGTACGCCGATGGCGAGCGTCGCTACATCATCGCCCCCAAGGGTGTTGCTGCTGGTGATCAGCTCATGTCCGGCGCTGGCGCTCCCATCAAGGCCGGCAACAACCTGCCGCTGCGCAACGTCCCGGTCGGTAGCACCGTTCACGGTATCGAGCTGAAGCCTGGCAAAGGCGCTCAGATCGCTCGCTCCGCTGGTACCTCCGCTCAGTTGGTCGCCCGTGAAGGCGCCTACGTCACCGTGCGTCTGCGCAGCGGTGAAATGCGTAAGGTGCTGTCCGAGTGCCGTGCCACCCTGGGCGAAGTGTCCAACGGTGAGCACAGCCTGCGTTCGCTGGGTAAGGCCGGTGCCACTCGCTGGCGTGGCGTGCGTCCGACCGTTCGTGGTGTTGCCATGAACCCGGTCGATCACCCGCACGGTGGTGGTGAGGGTCGTACTTCCGGTGGCCGTCATCCGGTTTCGCCGTGGGGCGTCAAGACCAAGGGTCTCAAGACGCGCTCCAACAAGCGTACCGACAAGATGATTGTCCGTCGCGGCAAGTAATCAGTAGAGGATTCGACTGTGCCCCGTTCTCTGAAGAAAGGTCCTTTTATCGATCTTCACCTGTTGAAGAAGATCGAAGTCGCGGTGGAAAAAAACGAGCGCAAGCCGATCAAGACCTGGTCGCGTCGTTCGATGATCCTGCCGCAAATGGTCGGCCTGACCATCGCTGTGCACAACGGTCGTCAACATGTCCCCGTTCTGGTGAACGAAGACATGGTCGGCCACAAACTCGGCGAGTTCGCTGCTACCCGCACCTATCGCGGTCATGCGGCTGACAAGAAAGCCAAGCGTTAAGGGGTAAGGAAGATGGAAGTAGCCGCTAAGCTGTCGGGCGCTCGTATCTCCGCCCAGAAAGCCCGCTTGGTCGCCGACCAGATTCGCGGGAAGAAGGTGGGCGAAGCGCTCAACCTGTTGACTTTCAGCAGCAAGAAAGCCGCTGAAATCATGAAGAAAGTGCTGGAGTCGGCCGTGGCCAACGCCGAGCACAATGAAGGCGCCGACGTGGATGACCTGAAGGTTTCCACCGTCTTCGTAAACGAAGGTCGTTCGCTCAAGCGCATCATGCCGCGTGCCAAAGGTCGTGCTGATCGCATCGTGAAGCGGTCTTGCCATATCACGGTCAAGGTTGCGGACAAGTAACGGAGTCGATCAGATGGGTCAGAAAGTACATCCCAATGGCATTCGCCTGGGTATCGTCAAGGAGCACACTTCGGTCTGGTACGCGGATAAGCGCACTTATGCGGACTATCTGCTGGCCGACTTGAAGGTTCGTGAGTACCTCCAGGACAAACTAAAAAGCGCGTCCGTAAGCCGTATCGATATTCATCGTCCGGCTCAAACCGCACGCATCACCATCCACACCGCCCGTCCCGGTATCGTGATCGGCAAGAAAGGTGAGGATGTCGAGAAGCTGCGTCAGGACCTGACCGCAAGAATGGGTGTGCCGGTGCACATCAACATCGAAGAGATCCGCAAGCCGGAGCTCGACGGTGCCCTGGTTGCGCAGAGCGTTGCGCAGCAGCTTGAGCGTCGTGTCATGTTCCGTCGCGCCATGAAGCGCGCCGTGCAGAACGCGATCCGCATTGGTGCCAAAGGCATCAAGATTCAGGTGAGCGGTCGTTTGGGCGGTGCTGAAATCGCCCGTACCGAGTGGTATCGGGAAGGTCGTGTGCCCCTGCACACCCTGCGTGCCGATATCGACTACGCCACTGCGGAAGCTCACACCACCTACGGTGTGATCGGTGTGAAGGTCTGGATCTTCAAAGGCGAGGTCATTGGTGGCCGCCAGGAAGAGCTCAAGCCCGTAGCCCCGGCTCCGCGCAAAAAAGCTGCTGCTAAGTAAGGAGTACGCAACATGCTGCAACCCAAGCGTACAAAATTCCGCAAGCAGATGACCGGCCACAACCGTGGTCTGGCTCATCGCGGTAGCAAGGTCAGCTTCGGCGAGTACGCGCTGAAGGCTGTCGGCCGTGGCCGTCTGACCGCTCGCCAGATCGAATCCGCACGTCGTGCGCTGACCCGTCACGTGAAGCGTGGCGGCAAGATCTGGATCCGCGTCTTCCCTGACAAGCCTGTCACCAAGAAGCCTCTCGAAGTGCGGATGGGTAAAGGTAAGGGTAGTGTCGAGTACTGGGTAGCCCAGATCCAGCCGGGCAAGGTCCTGTACGAGATCGAAGGTGTTTCCGAGGATCTGGCTCGTCAGGCATTTGCCCTGGCCGCTGCCAAGCTTCCGCTCGAAACCTCCTTTGTTAAGCGGACGGTGATGTGATGAAAGCGAAAGATTTGCGTGAGAAATCCGTAGAGGAGCTGAACGAGCAGCTTCTCAACCTGCTGCGTGACCAGTTCAATCTGCGTATGCAGAAGGCAACTGGCCAGTTGGGTCAGTCTCACATGCTCTCGCAAGTGAAGCGCGACATCGCTCGCGTCAAGACTGTGCTGAACCAGCAAGCAGGTAAGTGATCATGGCTGAAGCTGAAAAAACTGTCCGTACGCTGACCGGCCGAGTGGTCAGCGACAAGATGGACAAAACCGTGACCGTACTGATCGAGCGTCGCGTTAAGCACCCGATCTACGGCAAATACGTGAAGCGTTCCACCAAGCTGCACGCTCACGACGAAACCAATCAGTGCCGCATTGGTGACCTGGTCACCATTCGCGAAACCCGCCCGCTGGCCAAGACCAAGGCGTGGACCCTGGTTGACGTCGTCGAGCGCGCCGTTCAGGTATAAGGGTAGAGAGCCATGATCCAGACTCAATCCATGCTTGACGTCGCCGACAACAGCGGCGCTCGTCGCGTGATGTGCATCAAGGTGCTCGGCGGTTCCCACCGCCGCTACGCCGGTATCGGCGACATCATCAAGGTCACCGTCAAGGAAGCAATTCCGCGCGGCAAGGTGAAGAAAGGTCAGGTGATGACTGCTGTCGTCGTGCGTACCAAGCACGGCGTCCGCCGCACCGACGGTTCCATCATCCGCTTCGACGGTAACGCCGCGGTTCTGCTGAACAACAAGCAAGAGCCGATTGGCACCCGTATCTTTGGGCCGGTGACCCGTGAACTTCGCTCCGAGAAGTTCATGAAGATCGTCTCCCTTGCCCCCGAAGTGCTGTAAGGAGTAGCCGACATGCAAAAGATTCGTCGTGACGACGAGGTAATCGTCATTGCCGGCAAGGACAAGGGCAAGCGTGGCAAGGTGCTGAAGGTGCTCGCCGATGACCGTCTGGTCGTTGGTGGGGTCAACCTGATCAAGCGCCACACCAAGCCCAACCCCATGCTGGGCGTTCAGGGTGGCATCGTAGAGAAAGAAGCCCCTCTGCATGTCTCCAACGTTGCCATTTTCAACTCCGAGACCAACAAGGCTGACCGCGTTGGTTTCAAAGTCGAAGACGGCAAGAAGATTCGTATCTTCAAGTCGACCCAAAAAGCGGTCCAGGCCTGAAGCTGCTAGGTAGATCACCATGGCTCGATTGAAAGAGATTTATCGGAAGGAAATCGCGCCCAAGCTGAAAGAGCAGCTTCAGCTGGGTAACGTGATGGAAGTTCCGCGCATCACCAAGATCACCTTGAACATGGGTCTGGGCGAAGCGGTCGGTGACAAGAAGATCATCGACAACGCTGTAGCTGACCTGGAAAAGATCGCTGGTCAAAAGCCGGTCGTGACTTATGCCCGCAATTCCATTGCTGGCTTCAAGATTCGCGAAGGCTGGCCGATCGGCGTCAAGGTGACCCTGCGTAGCGATCGCATGTACGAATTCCTGGATCGTCTGCTGTCCATCTCCCTGCCGCGCGTGCGTGACTTCCGCGGCCTGAATGCCAAGTCCTTCGATGGTCGTGGCAATTACAGCATGGGCGTGAAAGAGCAGATCATCTTCCCGGAAATCGATTACGACAAGATCGATGCGCTGCGTGGCATGGACATCACCCTGACCACCACCGCTCGTACCGACGAGGAAGGCCGTGCGCTGCTGCGTGCGTTCAACTTCCCGTTCCGTAACTGATTGAGGTCTTCAGATGGCTAAGCAAAGCATGATTAACCGCGAGCTGAAGCGTCAGCAGACGGTTGCCAAGTTCGCCAAGAAGCGCGCCGAGTTGAAGGCGACCATCGGTAACGTCAACGCCTCTCCCGAGGAGCGTTGGAATGCCCAGGTCGCCCTGCAGAAGCAGCCCCGTGACGCCAGCGCCAGCCGCCTGCGTAACCGCTGCCGCCTGACCGGTCGTCCGCACGGCGTCTACCGCAAGTTCGGTCTGTCCCGCATCAAGCTGCGTGAAGCAGCCATGCGCGGTGACGTGCCCGGCCTGGTGAAGGCCAGCTGGTAACAGTTAGCGCCTTTCATCGCGGTAATTGAATCAAGCCCCTCTTGGGGCTTGATTCGTTTCTGGCCGATCTCTAGAATGCTCGGCTCGCCCGAATCGGCCTATTGCCGAGGGGTGATTTTGAGAGCCGGAAGGCTCGTTTCTGTATTAGGAGCTAATAGCCCATGAGTATGCAGGACCCGTTAGCAGACATGCTAACTCGTATCCGTAATGCCCAGATGGCTGAAAAGACCGTCGTGAGCATGCCTTCTTCCAAGCTGAAGGCAGCCGTTGCCAAAGTCCTCAAGGATGAAGGTTACATTGCGGATTTTCAGGTCAGCGCGGAAGCCAAGCCGTTGCTGTCCATCGAGCTGAAGTATTTCGAAGGCAAGCCTGTCATCGAAGAACTCAAGCGTAGCAGCCGTCCCGGTCTGCGCCAGTACAAAGCCGTTGATCAGCTGCCGAAAGTGCGTGGCGGTCTGGGCGTGTCGATCGTTTCCACCAACAAAGGTGTGATGACTGATCGCGCAGCCCGTGCTGCTGGTGTTGGCGGCGAAGTGCTCTGCACAGTCTTCTAAGGGGAATCAGCATGTCTCGCGTTGCTAAAAACCCCGTAAGACTGCCTGCGGGCGTCGAAGTGAATCTGGCCGGTCAGGCTCTTTCGATCAAGGGTGCCAAGGGCGCTCTGGAACTGAAGGTCCATCCGTCCGTAGAAGTTACCCAAGAGTCCGGTGAGCTGCGTTTCGCTGCTCGCAATGGCGATCAGCAGACCCGTGCGATGGCCGGCACTACCCGTGCCCTGGTCAACAACATGGTGATCGGCGTCAGCCAGGGCTTCGAGCGCAAGCTGCAACTGGTCGGTGTGGGCTACAAGGCCCAAGCCAAAGGTCAGGTGCTGAACCTCGCTCTGGGCTTCTCTCACCCTGTGGACTACGAACTGCCGCAAGGCATCACCGCAGAAACCCCCAACCAGACCGACATCCTGATCAAGGGTATCGACAAACAGCTGGTAGGTCAGGTTGCGGCTGAGATTCGTGGTTTCCGTCCGCCGGAGCCTTACAAGGGCAAAGGTGTACGGTATGCCGACGAAGTCGTCCACCGTAAAGAAGCCAAGAAAAAGTAGGGCATAGCAAATGACCGTCAAGAAAGAAACCCGACTGCGTCGCGCTCGCAAGGCTCGTCTGAAGATGCGCGAACTGGAAGCGGTCCGTCTGTGCGTGTACCGCTCTTCCCAGCACATCTATGCCCAGGTCATCGCGGCCGACGGCAGCAAGGTCCTGGCCAGCGCTTCTACGCTGGACAAAGAACTGCGCGAGAGCGCTACCAGCAACGTCGAGGCGGCCAAGAAAGTTGGTCTGCTGGTCGCCGAGCGTGCCAAGGCCGCTGGTGTTACCCAGGTAGCCTTTGATCGTTCTGGCTTCAAGTACCATGGTCGCGTCAAGGCGCTGGCCGACGCTGCTCGTGAAGGCGGGCTGGAGTTCTAAGTCATGGCAAATAACGATCAAAAGCGCGACGAAGGCTACATCGAGAAGCTGGTTCAAGTTAACCGCGTAGCCAAAACCGTGAAAGGCGGCCGTATCTTCGCCTTCACCGCTCTGACCGTGGTTGGCGATGGCAAAGGCCGCGTTGGCTTCGGCCGTGGCAAGGCCCGTGAAGTGCCTGCCGCCATCCAGAAGGCTATGGAAGCCGCTCGCCGCAACATGATCCAGGTGGATCTGAACGGCACCACCCTGCAGTACCCGGTCAAGGCTGCCCATGGCGCCTCCAAGGTGTACATGCAGCCCGCTTCCGAAGGTACCGGCATCATCGCCGGCGGTGCCATGCGCGCCGTGCTGGAAGTGGCTGGTGTCCAGAACGTCCTGGCCAAGTGCTACGGCTCCACCAACCCGGTAAACGTGGTGTACGCGACCTTCGAAGGTCTCAAGCACATGCAGGCGCCGGAAGCTGTTGCTGCCAAGCGTGGCAAGAGCGTCGAGGAGATTCTCTGATCATGGCTAATGCAACCGTCAAGGTCACGCTGATCAAGAGCGTCCACGGCCGTCTGGCCAATCACAAGGCTTGCGTCAAGGGTCTCGGCCTGCGTCGCATCGGTCACACCGTCGAAGTTCAGGACACTCCTGAAAATCGCGGCATGATCAACAAGGCCTACTACCTTCTGCGTGTGGAGGGTTAAGTCATGAAATTGAACGATCTGCGTTCCGCTCCCGGCGCTCGCCGTGAGAAGCTGCGTCCCGGTCGTGGTATCGGTAGCGGCCTGGGTAAGACCGGTGGTCGCGGCCACAAGGGTCTGACCTCCCGCTCCGGCGGTAAGGTCGCTCCCGGCTTCGAGGGCGGTCAGCAGCCGCTGCACCGTCGTCTGCCCAAGTTCGGCTTCGTTTCGCTGAAAGCCCTGGACCGTGCCGAGGTTCGTACCTCCGAGCTGGCCAAGGTTGATGTCGACGTCGTCGATCTGCAGGCGCTGAAAGACGCCAACGTGATCAGCCGTGACATCAAGCGTGTCAAGGTCGTGCTGTCCGGCGACGTCACTCGTGCCGTCACCCTGAAGGGCATTGGTGCCACCAAGGGCGCCCGTGCAGCCATCGAAGCAGCTGGCGGCAAGATCGAGGAATAAATGGCTAAGCAAGGTGCTCTCTCTGCGCTCAGCAAGAGCGGTGGTATGTCCGAGCTGTGGACCCGCCTCCGATTCCTGTTTCTGGCGATCATCGTCTACAGGATCGGTGCGCACATCCCTGTTCCGGGTATCAATCCCGATCAGCTGGCCGCACTGTTCAGGCAGAACGAGGGGACCATTCTTAGCCTCTTCAACATGTTCTCCGGCGGTGCGCTGGAGCGGATGAGCATCTTCGCACTGGGGATCATGCCGTACATCTCGGCATCGATCATCATGCAGCTGCTTACCGCGATCAGCCCACAGCTGGAGCAATTGAAGAAAGAGGGTGAGTCTGGTCGTCGCAAGATCAGCCAGTACACCCGTTACGGCACGCTGGTTCTGGCGCTCGTTCAGGCCACCGGGATGTCGGTAGGACTCGCCAGTCAGGGCGTGGCGTTCAGTGTGGGCTTCAGCTTCTACTTCGTCGCTGTCACCACCTTTGTCGCCGGTGCTCTGTTCATGATGTGGCTCGGTGAGCAGATCACCGAGCGCGGTATCGGCAATGGCATCTCGATGCTGATCTTTGCTGGTATCGTCGCGGGCTTGCCCCGCGCCATCGGTCAGTCCTTCGAATCGGCACGGCAGGGTGACATCAATATTTTCGCGCTGATCATCGTTGGTGTAGTGGCTGTGGCCATCATCGCCTTCGTGGTGTTCATCGAGCGCGGGCAGCGTCGCATTGCCGTGCACTACGCCAAGCGTCAGCAGGGCCGCAAGGTCTTCGCTGCGCAGAACAGCCACCTGCCGCTCAAGGTGAACATGGCCGGGGTTATTCCGGCGATCTTCGCCAGCAGCATCCTGCTGTTCCCGGCGTCGCTCGGTTCGTGGTTCGGTCAGTCCCAAGGGCTTGGTTGGTTGCAGGACGTAGCTCAGGCTATCGCGCCCGGCCAGCCGCTGAATATCTTGCTGTTTAGTGCAGGGATCATCTTCTTCTGCTTCTTCTATACAGCGCTGATGTTCAACCCCAAGGACGTGGCTGAGAACCTGAAGAAATCCGGGGCGTTCATTCCGGGCATTCGTCCAGGTGAGCAGTCCGCGCGCTACATCGACGGCGTGCTGACCCGGCTGACCATGTTTGGTGCCCTGTACATGACGGCGGTGTGCTTGTTGCCCCAGTTTCTGGTGGTCGCGGCGAACGTGCCGTTCTATCTCGGTGGGACCTCGTTGCTGATCGTGGTGGTTGTGGTCATGGACTTCATGTCCCAGGTCCAATCCCATCTCGTATCTCATCAATACGAGTCCCTGATGAAGAAAGCCAACCTGAAGGGCTACGGCAGCGGCCTCATGCGCTGATCCGTTACCCGTAAGGTTAGAGGAGTTGTCATGAAAGTTCGTGCATCGGTCAAGAAGCTGTGCCGTAACTGCAAGATCATTCGCCGCGAAGGTGTCGTGCGCGTGATCTGCAGCGCTGAACCGCGTCACAAGCAGCGCCAAGGCTGAGTGTGAATCACGCGTCTAACCCGGCAGCTAGTGTGCTGCCGGGTTGATCATTTGTTCCTACAGCGTTAATATCGCGCGCCCTTTTCTTGGCTTCCGGGGCGTCGGTAGCTGTCAATTGGAGTTTTTCTGAATGGCCCGTATTGCAGGCGTCAACATTCCAGATAACAAGCACACTGTTATCTCGCTGACCTACATCTATGGTGTCGGTCGCACCACCTCTCAGAAGATCTGCGCGGCCACCGGCATCGAGCCGACCGCCAAGATCAAAGAACTGAGCGACGAGCAGGTCGATCAGCTGCGTAACGAGGTCGCCAAAATCCTCACCGAGGGTGACCTGCGCCGCGAAATCAACATGAACATCAAGCGCCTGATGGATCTGGGTTGCTACCGCGGTCTGCGTCACCGCCGTGGTCTGCCGGTCCGTGGTCAGCGCACCAAGACCAATGCCCGTACCCGTAAGGGCCCGCGCAAGCCGATCCGCAAGTAATCGCATCCGCGAATCGACAGGAATCTAGTCATGGCAAAACCTGCTGCTCGTCCTCGTAAGAAAGTCAAAAAGACAGTGGTTGATGGCATCGCCCATATCCACGCCTCTTTCAACAACACCATCGTGACCATCACCGATCGTCAGGGCAACGCTTTGTCCTGGGCGACCTCCGGTGGCTCCGGCTTCCGTGGCTCCCGTAAGAGCACCCCGTTCGCTGCCCAGATTGCAGCCGAACGTGCCGGCCAAGCCGCTCTGGAATATGGTCTGAAGAATCTGGACGTGAACGTCAAAGGTCCCGGCCCCGGCCGTGAGTCCGCTGTTCGTGCCCTGAACGCCTGTGGTTACAAAATCGCCAGCATCACCGACGTGACGCCCATCCCGCACAACGGGTGCCGTCCGCCGAAGAAGCGTCGCGTGTAATAGGAGACAGTGAGAAATGGCTCGTTACATTGGTCCCAAGTGCAAACTGTCCCGCCGCGAAGGCACTGATCTCTTCCTGAAGAGCGGCGCTCGTGCCCTCGACTCGAAGTGCAAGCTGGAAACCGTTCCTGGTCAACACGGCCAGCGTCGCGGTCGTCTGTCCGACTACGGTCTGCAGCTGCGTGAAAAGCAGAAAGTCCGCCGTATCTATGGCGTGCTCGAGCGTCAGTTCGCTGGTTACTACCAGGAAGCTGCCCGTCGCAAGGGCGCTACCGGTGAAAACCTGCTGCAACTGCTCGAATGCCGTCTGGACAACGTGGTGTATCGCATGGGCTTCGGCGCCACTCGCGCGGAATCGCGCCAGCTGGTCTCCCACAAGTCGATCACCGTTAACGGTCAGACCGTCAACATTCCCTCCTATCAGGTCAAGGTCGGTGACGTCGTCGCTGTCCGTGAAAAGGCCAAAAACCAGCTGCGTATCGCTCAAGCTCTCGAGCTGTGCGGCCAGCGTGGCCGTGTTGAGTGGGTCGAAGTGAGCACCGAGAAAAAGGAAGGCACCTTCAAGAGCGTGCCGGCCCGTGGTGATCTCTCCGCCGACATCAACGAAAACCTGATTGTCGAGCTCTACTCCAAGTAAGGGCTAGAAAGTAGGTGCATCCATGCAGAGTTCGGTAAATGAGTTCCTGACCCCCCGCCATATCGATGTGCAGGCGGTTAGTCAGACCCGTGCCAAGATCACCCTCGAGCCTCTCGAGCGTGGTTTCGGCCATACCTTGGGCAACGCGCTGCGGCGTATCCTGTTGTCCTCCATGCCTGGCTGCGCGGTAGTCGAAGCAGAGATCGACGGTGTTCTGCACGAATACAGCGCCATCGAAGGCGTGCAGGAAGACGTGATCGAGATCCTGCTCAACCTCAAGGGTCTGGCCATCAAGTTGCACGGCCGTGACGAAGTCACCCTGAGCCTGAGCAAGAAAGGTCAGGGGCCAGTTCTGGCCTCCGACATTCAGGTCGATCACGATGTCGAGATCGTCAACGGCGATCACGTCATCGCTCACCTGGCGGACAACGGTTCGCTGAACATGAAGCTGAAAATCGCGCGCGGTCGTGGCTATGAGCCCGCCGATGCACGTCAGAGCGAAGAAGACGAAACCCGTGCTATCGGTCGTCTGCAGCTCGACGCTTCGTTCAGCCCGGTGCGTCGCGTGGCGTACGTGGTGGAAAACGCTCGGGTCGAGCAGCGTACCAACCTGGACAAGCTCGTGCTTGACCTGGAAACCAACGGTACTCTGGATCCGGAAGAAGCCATCCGTCGTGCTGCCACCATCCTGCAACAGCAGCTGGCTGCGTTCGTCGACCTCAAGGGCGACAGCGAGCCGGTCGTGGTTGAACAGGAAGACGAGATCGATCCGATCCTGTTGCGTCCGGTAGACGATCTGGAACTGACCGTTCGTTCGGCTAACTGCCTCAAGGCGGAGAACATCTACTACATCGGTGACCTGATTCAGCGTACCGAAGTGGAGCTGCTCAAGACCCCGAACCTGGGTAAGAAGTCCCTGACCGAAATCAAGGACGTCTTGGCCTCCCGTGGTCTGTCGCTCGGTATGCGCCTGGACAACTGGCCCCCTGCAAGCCTTAAGAAGGACGACAAGGCTACTGCCTGATCGTCATTGTTCACCGAACGTTAGTTTGGGAAGGAATTTCAATCATGCGTCATCGTAAAAGTGGTCGTCATCTGAGCCGCACGAGCGCACACCGCAAGGCCATGTTCCAGAACATGGCTGTGTCGCTGTTCGAGCACGAGCTGATCAAAACTACCCTGCCGAAAGCCAAGGAACTGCGCCGCGTTGCCGAGCCGCTGATCACCCTGGCCAAGGAAGACAGCGTCGCCAACCGTCGTCTGGCTTTCGACCGTACCCGTTCGAAAGCTGCCGTTGGCAAGCTGTTCAACGACCTGGGTAAGCGCTACGCCAACCGTCCGGGTGGCTACCTGCGTATCCTGAAGTGCGGTTTCCGCGCCGGCGACAACGCCCCCATGGCGTACGTCGAGCTGATCGACCGTCCGGTCGGTGGTACCGTGGAGCAGGCTGCTGAGTAAGCAGTCTCGTTCCTGAAAAAGCCGGGCGCTTGCCCGGCTTTTTCATGCCCGGCGTTTGGCCGACGGCTTGGGTGCCGTAGTGAAAGCGTTTCGGTTATTTCTATCAGGTCGCTAGGATCAATAAATTAGTCCTAAAGTATTGCCTTGGCGATACTTCTCCCAGGCGCGATTAGCCAACGCTATCCAGAGGGAGACAGTCCGTGACCGATACCAAGATCCTTACCACTGCCAGCGGCATACCGGTGGCCGATAACCAGAATTCTCGCACCGCCGGTCCCCGTGGCCCGCTGATGCTCGACGATTTCCATCTAGTCGAGAAGCTGGCGCACTTCAATCGCGAAGTCATTCCCGAGCGCCGCGTTCATGCCAAGGGCTCTGCTGCCTACGGCACCTTTACTGTGACCCAGGACATCACGCACCTGACCAGCGCCAAGCTGTTCGCCAGCGTGGGCAAGCAGACCGAAACCATTCTGCGTTTCTCCACCGTGGGTGGTGAGCGGGGATCGGCGGATACCGAGCGCGATCCCCGAGGTTTCGCCTTGAAGTTCTATACCGAAGAAGGCAACTGGGACATCGTCGGCAACAACACCCCGGTGTTCTTCATCCGCGATCCGCTCAAGTTTCCGGACTTCATCCATACCCAGAAGCGCGATCCCTGGAGCAACCTGAAAAGCCCGCAGATGATGTGGGATTTCTGGTCGCTGTCGCCGGAGTCGCTGCACCAGGTCACCATCCTGTTCTCGGATCGCGGTATTCCGGATGGCTATCGCTTCATGCATGGCTTCGGTAGCCACACCTTCAGCCTGATCAATGCCCAGGGTGAGCGGCACTTCGTGAAGTTCCACTTCAAGAGCCAGCAGGGCATCAAGAACCTGGCGCCGGCCGAGGCGGCCCGTTTGGCCGGCACCGATCCTGATTACAGCCAGCGCGACCTGTTCCAGGCCATCGAGCGCGGCGAATTCCCGCGCTGGACGATGTGCATTCAGGTGATGAGCGAGCAGGAAGCGGCTGGCCGCGTTGAGAACCCCTTCGACGTGACCAAGGTGTGGTCGCAGAAGGACTATCCGCTGCAGGAAGTCGGCGTACTGGAGCTCAACCGCAATCCACAGAACTACTTCGCCGAAGTGGAGCAGGCGTCTTTCGCGCCGAGTAACGTGGTGCCGGGTGTGGGCCTGTCGCCGGATCGCATGTTGCAAGGCCGGGTGTTCGCCTATGCCGATGCCCAGCGCTATCGGGTGGGGACCAACTACCAGCAGCTGCCGGTCAACGCCCCGCGCTGCCCTTATGCCAACAACCAGCGTGACGGCGCCATGCGTTTCGATGGCAATGGTGGTTCCCTGCCCAACTACGAGCCGAACAGCTATGGTCATACGCCCAAGCAGGCGCCGCAATACCGCGAGCCGGCGCTGAACTTCGCCGGCCCGGCCGATCGCTACGATCACCGGGTGGACGAGGACTATTACAGTCAGGCCGGGGCACTGTTCCGCCTGATGAACCCTGACCAGCAGGCCTTGCTGATCGGCAATATCGTCGGCGCCCTGGGTTCGGTGACCCGTGGCGTCCAGCTGCGCCAGATCGGTCATTTCCTCAAGGCCGACCCTGCCTACGGCACGGGTGTGGCCAAGGGCTTGGGTATAGATCCTAGCGAAGTGGCCTGATACAGGCCTAGAAAAGGCCCGGCTGATGCCGGGCTTTTTTTCGTCCGTTAAAAAAATCGTGGAAAGGCTGTCTCGGACGCCTCTGGCGACGTCGCAATGCTAAGGTTCGCATCAAGCGCGAAAACTCGAGGCTAGCTCTCCCGTCATGACTCTGTTCGGAGTGTCTTTGCGCCAATTGTGGGCGCATGAAAAAGCCAGCTATGGCGTGCGCGTCTTTGTCGCCCTGAGTGGCGCCATGGCCGTCTGCTGGTCGCTGGGCGATCTGCGTGCGCTGTCGCCGGTGTTCCTTGGCATCATCGCCAGTGCTCTGGCGGAGACCGACGACAGCTGGCTGGGCCGGCTCAAGTCGCTGGTGGTGACGCTGCTGTGTTTTGCCGTAGCGGCCTTCTCGGTGGAGTTGCTGTTCCCCTATCCCTGGATCTTCGTGGTGGGGCTGGGACTCGCTACGTTCAGCCTGACCATGCTCGGCGCCATCGGCGAGCGCTATGCGTCCATCGCGCAGGCCACGGTGATTCTGTCGATCTACGCCATGATCGGGGTGGATCAACGGCTGGGAACGCAGATGCCGCTATGGTACGAGCCAGCACATCTGCTAGCTGGTGCCCTGTGGTATGGCGTTCTGTCGGTGCTGTGGTGCGCGCTGTTCGCTCATCAGCCCGTGCGCCAGAATCTGTTCGCGCTCTATGGCGAGCTGGGCATCTTCCTGAAGCTCAAGGCCGAGATGCTCGAGCCGGTGCGGGGTGTCGACCTGCATCAACGGCGCGTGCTGCTGGCGCAGCAGAATGGCAAGGTGGTGCAGGCGCTGAACCAGGCCAAGGCGACCATTCTCAATCGCTTCGGCCGCTCGGGGCGGCCCGGTGCGCGCTCGGGCCGCTATTTCCGGCTGTATTTCATGGCCCAGGACATCCACGAGCGTGCCAGCTCGTCGCACTATCCCTACAGTGCGCTCACCGAGGCCTTCTTCCATAGCGATATCCTGTTTCGCTGCCAGCGCCTGCTCAAGTTGCAGGCCAGTGCCTGCTTCAACCTGGGCGAGGCGATCAGACTCGGTCAGCCCTTCGAGTACGGCCAGCAGAGCCAGCAGGGATTGATTGATCTACAGGCGTCGCTGGAATACCTCAAACAGCAGCAGAATCCGCGCTGGCGCAGTCTGTTGCGCTCGCTGGATCTGCTCGGCCACAACCTTTCGACCCTGGAGCGGCAGTTTTCCGAAGCGGGCACCAGCGATTCGGGGGCAGCGGATCTCGACACCAGTCTGCTCGACCCGTCCGCGCGCTCGCTGCGGGAAGTCTTCCAGCGCATCCGTCTACAACTCACGCCGACCTCGCTGCTGTTCCGTCACGGCCTGCGCATGGCCCTGGCGCTGATGATCGGCTATGGGGTGTTGCACCTGATCCATCCGGTGAACGGTTACTGGATCCTGTTGACCACGGTGTTCGTCTGTCGGCCGCAGTATGGGGCGACCCGGGTGCGGCTGGTGCAGCGAATCGTGGGCACGGTGATCGGGCTGCTGCTGGGCAGTGCCTTGCTGGAATTGTTCACCCAGCCGGAAATCCAGCTGCTGCTGGCACTGGTGGGGGGATTGGTGTTCTTCATCACGCGGACGGATCGCTACACCGTCGCCACTGCTGCCATCACCCTGATGGTGCTGTTCTGCTTCAACCAGGTGGGCAATGGTTTCATGCTGAT
Source organism: Pseudomonas oryzihabitans (assembly GCF_006384975.1). Taxonomy (NCBI): domain Bacteria; kingdom Pseudomonadati; phylum Pseudomonadota; class Gammaproteobacteria; order Pseudomonadales; family Pseudomonadaceae; genus Pseudomonas; species Pseudomonas oryzihabitans. The sequence goes on along the minus strand of NZ_CP021645.1, from coordinate 3,140,383 downwards.
CTGGCCGCGCCTGCTGGACACCCTGATGGGCTGTCTGATCGCAGTACTGGCGGTGTTCTTCATCTTGCCGGACTGGCAGGGGCGACGGTTGCACCAGGTGATGGCCAACACGCTACGCACCAATGCCCTCTACCTGCGCCGCCTGCACGAGCAATATCGGACCGGCAAGCGCGACGATCTCGACTATCGTGTGGCACGTCGTAATGCCCATAACGCCGATGCGACGCTCTCGGCGGCGCTGGCCAACATGCTGCGTGATCCCGGGCATTTCCGCCGCAATCTGGAAGCCGGTTTTCGCTATCTGGCCCTATCCAATACGCTGCTGGGTTATCTGTCGGCCCTGGGGGCGCATCGGCGTCAGTTGGAGGCGGCCGAGCACGATGCCCTGGTGGAGCGCGCCGTAACCCGGATCGCCGAGGGCATGGAGGCCATCGCCGCCGCAGTGGCGGAGCGGCGCAGCCTGCCGCCAACCGCCGAGGAAGAAAGTACCCTGGCCGATGAGCTGGAGGCTGCGGCGGACGGCAACGACGATGGCTATCGGCTGGTCTGCACTCAGCTGGCGCTGATCTGCCGGTTGCTGCCCAATCTCAAGAGCGCTGCCAACCATACCTTGCGCGAACAAACCCGTGAGCAGCCCGCCCTGAGCACGGCCGATGCTTGAGCAAGGCCTGCGCGACGCGCTATGTTGGCCGGTCTGCGTCGAATTCCTCGACGTCCGTTTTTGCTGGTTTGAAGGCTGTTTCGACTCATGCGTATGCGTCTTCTAGTAGTGGGCGGGGAGAGCGCCCTGGGCAAGGCGCTGCTGACCGCAGGTGCCGAAGCAGGCATCGAATTCATCGCTCCTGAAATGCCGGCGGAAGGCTGGTATGCCGCCGGCCTGACCGAGGCGCTGGACCGCGTCCGTCCGGGTGCCGTGATCAATCTCGCCTATTACCACGATTGGTTGCAGGCGGCGGATTTCGATCCCGCCACGATGCAGCGCCAGGCGCTGGCGGTGCAGCGGCTGGCCGGCCTCTGCCAGCACTACCAGATTCCGCTGATCCAGCCGTCCAGTTATCGGCTTTTCGATGGCTCGCGCGTAGCCGGCTATAGTGAAAAAGACCTTCCGCGGCCTCCGGGCGCGCGTGGTGAGGCGCTCTGGCGGGTCGAGCAACTGGTGCGTGCTCTCTGCCCGATGCATATCCTGCTGCGCCTGGGCTGGGTGCTGGACGACTCGATGGACGGCCGCCTGGGACGCCTGCTGCGGCAAATGAATGACGAGCAGGTCGTTCCGCGGTCGGGCGATCGGCGTGGCAATCCGACCACTGTGGGCGATGCCGCCCGGGTGCTGTTGGCCATCGTCAAGCAGCTCGATTGCGGGGCGCCGCTATGGGGGACCTATCACTACGGGGCCCAGGAAGCGGTCTCGGAGTTGGGCCTGGCCGAGACCCTCGCCACGCTCTGGCAGGAGTTCGACCGGCCGGTGCATTGCGAATGGCAGGACGTGCCGCACCAGGAGCGCGCGGATGCCGCGGAGGAGCCACAACATGGGGTGTTGATCAGCCGCAAGCTGCTCAACACCTTCGGGATCAAGGCGCGACGCTGGCAGCAGGAGTTGCCGGCGTTGTTGCAGGGCTTTCGGCAGGACGAGGTAGGTTTCGATGAGTGATGCGCCCATTCTGATCACTGGCGGTGCCGGTTTCATCGGCTCGCACCTGGCGGATGCGCTGCTAGCCCGTGGCCAGCGCGTGCGGATACTGGACGACCTCAGTACTGGCAAGCGCGAGAATCTGCGTCTCGACGATGAGCGCCTGCAGTTGCGGGTAGGCGACGTGGCCGATGCCGCGACGCTGGAAGCCGCGGTAGCGGGCTGCGCGGCGGTGGTGCATCTGGCAGCGGTAGCCTCGGTGCAGGCGTCCGTCGAGGATCCGGTCGGTACCCACAAGGCCAATTTCATCGGCACCCTGAATCTCTGCGAGGCCATGCGCAAGGCCGGGATCAAGCGGGTGGTCTATGCCTCCAGCGCGGCGGTATATGGCGCCAACGGCCAGGGCCAGGCCATTGACGAAGAGCTACCCAAGGCGCCGCTCACGCCCTATGCGGCCGACAAGCTGGCCGGCGAGTATTACTTCGATTTCTATCGCCGCCAGCACGGCCTGGAGCCGGCGATCTTCCGTTTCTTCAACATCTACGGCCCGCGGCAGGATCCGTCTTCGCCCTATTCGGGGGTGATTAGCATCTTCACCGAGCGGGCGCGGCGCCAGACGCCGATCATGGTGTTCGGCGATGGCGAGCAGACCCGCGACTTCGTCTACGTGGCCGATCTGGTCGACATCCTGGTGCAGGCGCTGGAAGCGCCCGAGGTCGCGGCCGGTGCGGTGAATGTCGGACGTGGCGAGACCATCAGCCTGAACGCTCTGCTGGCCGAGATCGGCCAGGTGCTCGGTGGCCTGCCAGAGGTGACCCATGGCGCGGCGCGTTCGGGTGACATCCGCCATTCGAAGGCGGATAACCGCCGCCTGCGCGAGCGCTTCGATTTCAGTCGCCCCACGAGCATGGGCGCTGGATTGGCGGCGTTGTTGCGGGACTAGCGACTGGAGCCAGGGGCACACCCTGGCCTGTCGGGCTTCGCCGGTGGAGCTTTCTCAGCGCCAACCTACGATAGATCGCGCGCCTGCCTTGGCTTAGGTTCTGTACGAAAAGTCGCCGAGCGAAGGTCAGGCGAGGCGAAAAAGGCTGAGGAAGCGGAGTTTACGAGCGGTAAATGAGCATTTCGAAGCCTTTTTCAACGAAGCATCACCGAGCACAGGCATTTTCGTACAGAACCTAGAAGCGATAGCCTAGGCCGACCATGTACACCCAGGGATCCACGTCCAGATCGACCTTGGCGCGGGCGCCTAGGGCGGTGTTATCGACGTGGGCGGTGGTCGAGATGTCGATGTAGCGGATCTGGGCGTTGAGCATCACCCGATCGGTGAGCATGACATCGGCGCCCACCTGGGCGGCCCAGCCCCAGGAATTGTCGGCGCGGAAATTGTCGAAGCCGGCCGCGCTGGCGCCGCTGCCGACGTGTTCGTCATAGATCCAGGTGTAGTTGAGGCCGGCGCCGACATAGGGTTGGAATCTCGCCTTGGCATCCAGCGGGTAGTAGACCAGGCTCAGGGTCGGCGGTAGGTGCTTGAGGCTGCCCAGCTTGCCATTGGCGGCGTCCAGCCCGGTACCCTTGATGTTGACCTGGTGCTCGAAGGGCGTGGCCGCCAGCAGCTCGAGGCCCAGGTGGTCGGTGAGCATATAGGCGACGTTGAGGCCCAGTTGGGTGTCGCTGTCCATGGCCGCCTTGCCACCGAGGTTGGCGCCGCTCAGGGCGCCCCGATCGATCTTGACGTCGGAGCTGCGCTCGTGGGGATCCACGGTGATGGCGCCGGCGCGCAGGATGATGTCGCCGGCCTCGTGGGCCTGGGCGAAGGGGGCGGCCAGGGCGAGGGCGAGCAGACTGAGACGGAAGAGGGGATGCATGGCAGGGCTCCGAAGACGCTGAAAAAAGCTCGGAGCAGCCTAGCGAAGGCGATGCGGCGGACTCTTGATCTCGCTCAAGGGAGATGACATCTCCCTCAGGAGCCATCGCCTTTCAGGATGTAGGGAAGGACACGCTGTGCCTGCAACCAATAGCCGGCGACCGCTACCTCGCTGCGCTGGGTACCCACGCCCAGGCGGCCTTCCACCCAGTAGGGCAGGTGCAGCTTGGACAGCCAGAGGTCGTGGCTGCCCTTGACGTAGACGATCTGGTTACCCGGCGGGGGCGGGACATGGATGCAGGCACCGTAGTAGGGCACCAGCAGGAATTCGGTGACTTCGCCTTCTTCGGTGACCATCAGTGGCACCACGTAGCCGGGTAGGCGCACTTCCTGACCGTCCAGCGCGGCTACCGTAGGGGCGTCCGGCCAGGGCTGGCTAGCGGCCGGGCCGTCTTCACCGAGGCCGTGGTCGATACTGCCCGGATTGAAGCGCGGTGCATCGGCCGGCACCAGTTCGCGCCAGGCGAGTTGGCGGGGTTCGGCCTGCGCCCAGGACAGCCAGCAGAGCAACAGCAGGAGCACCAGGCGCATGGTGGAGCCTCGTCTACAAGCGCACGGACAAGCCATCCGTTAGGGCCTGGCGACAACCACGCCAGGCCGGGATGCAGCCGAGCACCAGGGCCGCGAGCAGGATGCCGCCGAGCAGTTGCCAATCGTAGAGCGAAGGCCAGTCCAGCGGCAATGCCAGGCCGTATTCCGCCAGCAGCCAGGGCCGTCCGACGGCGATGGCGCCGTAGAGCAAGGCCAGGCCACCTAGGCAGCCGGCCAGGGTAAGGCCGAGCGCTTCGGCCAGCAGCAGACCGAACAGGTGGCGTGGCTGGGCGCCCACCGAGCGCAGGATGGCCATCTCCCGGCGCCTTTCGTTGAGACTGGCGAGCAGAGCGGTGAGCATCCCCACCAGGCCGGTGAGCACCACGCACAGCGACATCGCCAGCAGCGCCTGTTCCGCGGTGCCGAGCAGCCCCCAGAGCTCCTGCAGGGCGACTCCCGGCAGGATGGCCATCAGGGGTTCGCCGCTGTAGTCGTTGATGGCGCGCTGGAGGGCGAAGGTAGCCACCCGGCTCTTGAGGCCGACCAGGGCGGCGGTGATGTCCTTGGGCGTGAGGTCGCGCTGGCGCACCTCGGCGTCGCTGAGGGATGGGCCGGGCATGCCACCGCGCCAATCCAGGTGCAGGGCGGTCATGCCGGTCAGGGGGATGTGCAGGGTACGGTCGACCGGGGTGCCGGTGGGGGCGAGGATGCCGACCACGGTGAAGGGGTGATCGCTGTGCTCGGTCAGGCTGATGGTGGAGATGCCGTGGGCCAGCACGATCCTGTCGCCCAGCCGATAGTGCAGCGCCTTGGCCACCTCGGCGCCCAGCACCACCTCGAAGACGTCCGCGAAAGGCCGGCCCTGGGCCAGGCGCAGGGGTTGGTTGCGGCCATAGTGATAGTGGGCGAAGTAGTTGCCGTCGGTGCCCAGTACCCGGTAGCCGCGGTGGGAGTCACCGAGGGACAGCGGGATGGTCCAGGCGACGCGGGGATCGGCAGCGAGTTTCTCGTAGCTTTCCCAGCGGATGTTGTTGGTGGCGTTGCCGATGCGGAACACTGAATAGAGCAGCAGGTTGACCGCGCCGGAGCGCGCGCCCACCACCAGGTCGGTGCCGACGATGGTGCTGGCGAAGCTAGCCTTGGCCTCGGTGCGCAGGCGCTCGACCCCCAGCAGCAAGGCTACCGAGACGGCGATGGTGAAGACGGTGAGCAAGGCGGTGGCGCGGCGATTGCGCAGGCTGGCCCAGGCCAGACGGAAGAGCGGCATCCTAGGTCTCCGGCCGGGCGGCGTTGAGCTGGGCCAGGGTCAGGTGGCGGTCGAAGTGCGCTGCCAGGCTGCGGTCGTGACTGACGAACAGCAGGCCGGCACCCGCGGCGGTGCACTCGGCGAACAGCAGTTGCAGAAAGGCGTCGCGGTGGTCGCTGTCGAGGGCCGAGGTGGGTTCGTCGGCGATCACCAGCTCCGGTTGCCCGATCAGCGCTCGCGCGGCGGCAACCCGCTGCTGCTGACCGATGGACAACTCGCGGGCGGCGCGCCAGGGCAGACTGGGGTCGGTCAGCCCGAGGGCATGCAACAGGGTCAAGGCCGCATCCTGAGGGTCGCCATGACGCTGGCTGGCGCGTTCGCGGCGCAGCGCCGAGAACTGGCAGGGCAGCAGGACGTTTTCCAGCACCGAGAGAAAGGGCAGCAGGTTGAACTGCTGGAAGAGAAAGCCGCTGTGGTCGACGCGAAAGCGGTCGCGCCGGGCGGTGGCGAGCTGACCAAGATCCTGGCCGAGCAGCCGTACCTGGCCGCGATTGGGACGCTGCACTCCGCCGAGCAGGGCGAGCAGGGTGGTCTTGCCGCTGCCCGAGGGGCCTTCGAGGAACAGCGTCTCGCCCGGCGCCAGGCTGAAGTGCCGAATGTCCAGGCACTCGGCCTGGCCGGGCCAGGCGAAGCCGAGATCCTGGAGCTCGACCAGGGGCGCGGTGGTCACGACCGTCTTACCATTTCAGCCGCGGTTGCTTGGCAGTCAGTTCGGCACCTTTTTGGCCGCTGGCGAGGATGGCCTGGACTTCGACGCTGTGGCTGTTGGGGAAGCGGGCGAACCAGCCGGAGAGATCCAGGCTGTCGAGGGCGGCAGGCTTGCTGCAGGTGAAGCTCATGCTGGCGTCCACGTCCAGATGGCCGCTGGCGCTGGAGTCCTTGGCGAACAGCGGACTCTCGGCGCTGGCCTTGGCCAATTGGCAACCGGCGGCGGCCGGCAGCTTCACCAACGCCTGGGGTTGGGCCAGGGTCTCTTGGAGAGCGGCGACGGCGTCCTTTTCCGCTTGGCTGCGCGGCGCGTGCTCGAAGCCCAGCAGATCGGCGGCCGGACTGCTCCACTGCAGCTCCAGGCCAGTGTCGGTCTGAGCCAGGTCGAGATGGGATTCGCCATGTACGTGGGCACCGAGGGCGCCATGTTCGTGCTCGTCGTGCTCATCCTGGGTGCCGTGGGCGAACACCGGTTGCACGATGAGGGTGGCCAGACAGAAAGATAGCAGAGGCAGGCGCATGGACGGCTTCCAAGGGATGGTGAGGCGCTATGTTATGTTGTTGCTTTTCCGGGCTGCAACCTCGGTTTGGCGTCGGTCGATGGCTGTGGGAGCATGGGGCTCTGCAAGACGAGGAGAACACCATGGTACGCATCCGCGGAACCATCGGCAGCCAGCCCGTGGATTTGACGGTCGAGCTGGAAGAGGCCGACTGGCAGCGCCTGGCCGCTGCCCTGCGTCCGCCGGAGACACCCGCGCCGGCCGTGACCGCTACGCCCAGTGGACCTAAGTCAGGCGGCGATATGCTGTGGGATCAGGTGGTGAAGCTGCTCAGCTCTGCCGGGCGGCTCAGCGGGCCGGATATCCTCGTGGCCCTGGAGAAGCTGACCGGTAATCTGGGCGTGGCCAAGCAACTGCTGGTAAGGCTGAGGCATAGTCCCCAGGTGCGCATGGAGCGGGTGGGGGAGGCGCAGTTCTATATCTGGCAGGGGTAGCTTGGCGTGTGGCCAGTGGAAAACGCTGCGCGGTTTTCCACGCTACAGATCGTCCACAGCGCTTGAATTACCACGGTTGTGGATAAGGCTGCGTCTGGCGTGACGCAGCCATTACCGAGCGGCTTAGTACAGCGCCTGGTACAGCCGGCGGCGATAGGTAGCGACTAGCGGATGGTCGTTGCCCAGCAGATCGAAGACCTGTACCAGGGTCTTGCGTGGCAGATCGTCGCCGTAGCCGCGATTGCGGCGGAACAGTTCCAGCAGACCATCCAGTGCCGGTTCGTATTGCTGGCGGGCCAGTTGCTGCACGGCCAGTTGGTAGGCGGCTTCATCGTCGGCGGCATCGCGGGCCAGGCGGCTCTTGAGTTCGGCGACGTCGGGCAGGCTGGCGGCCTGACGCAGGAAGGTCAGTTGGGCGCGGGCCCCGGCCAGGGCCTGCTTGTGTTCGTCACCCTTGACCGCGTCCAGCACCGCCTGGGCGTCGTCCAGTTCATTGCGTTCGGCCAGGCAGCGGGCATAGAGGATCAGCGCCAGGGCGTTGCTGTTGTCCTGCTCCAGCAGGGCCTTGAGCAGCGCTTCGGCTTCGGCGAAACGACCCTCGGCGAACAGCGCCTGGGCAGCCTCCAGCGGATCTTCCTCGGCCGGTGGCAGCGCCTGGACATGGGGTTCGAGCAGGGCGCGGATGGCCGATTCGGGCTGGGCGCCGGCGAAGCCGTCCACCGGCTGGCCGTCCTTGAACAGCACCACGGTGGGCAGGCTGCGGATGCCGAATCTCATCACCAGTTCCTGCTCGATGTCACAGTTGACCTTGGCCAGGTGCAGGGCGCCGCCATAGGACTCGGTGATCTTGGCCAGCAGCGGCATCAGCACCTTGCAGGGCGCGCACCACTCGGCCCAGAAGTCCACCAGCACCGGGGTCGTGAAGGAGGCATCGATGACCTGTTGCTGAAAGGTATCGAGGGTGGCGTCGAAAATGTAGGGGACCTGGCTCATGGCGGACTCGGCAAACGAAAGATGCACTATAGGTGGGGGCGCCGGCCTTGGAAACAAGGTGGCCCGACTCAGCCTTGATAGAGCGTCACGCGGCGGAATTCATCCGGCTCGGCGAGATCCGGCAAGGTGCAGGCCTGCAGTTCGTCGATACGGGTGAAACCAGGGTGGTCGAGGTCGCGGACGCGCGAGTCGGCCAGCAGTATCGCCTCGGCGCGATCCTGCAACAGCGCCAGCAGGGAGAGGTTGGCGCGGTCGTAGAGGACATCGGCGGCGAGGATGAGATCGAAGCGTTCGGTACTGGCGTGCAGATCAGCCAGTGTCTCGATCCTGAGATCGTTGGCCGCGGCATTGGCGCGGCAGGCCTTCAGGGCCAGTGGATCGAGGTCGCAGCAGACCACCCGCGCGGCACCTGCCTGCGCGGCGGCAAGGCCGGCGATGCCCGAGCCGCTGCCGAAATCCAGTACCTGGCGTCCGGCGACGGCCTGGGGATGGGCCGCGATCCATTGGGCAAGGGCCAGGCCGCTGGCCCAGCAGAAGCACCAGTAGGGTGGCGCCTCCAGCAGTCGCTGGGTTTCCGCGGGGGAAAAGGCCCGGGCCATGTTGGCGGGGTCGATCAGCCACAGCGACAGGTCGCAGCCAGGCAGCGCCTGCAGACTGAGACGGGCGTCGCCGAGCAGTGCCACCAGGGCGGTGGCGAGGCTGGCGGGCGGTGTCACGGCGTCTGGTTCAGCACCAGTTCGCCCAGGTTCTGGCTGTTCGGCCCGCCTACGTTCACCGGCGGCAAGAAACTGGCCAGTTGGCCGGCCTGGATCAGGCGGGCGTGGAATTCCACCTTGAGATCCGGACGAGTGGGGAAGAGACCGGGGTTGAAGGGCAGGCGGAAGGCCAGGGGCGCCCCCTTGCCGATCACCGTCTCACTGGCCAGCAGCCGCTGCGGCAAGCCCTTGGCATTGACCGCCAGCAGGGCGATTTCCACCTGGGCGCCAGCCGGGACCAGCCCTTGGCTATTGCGCAGTACGCCGGAGACTTCGCGCATATTGGCCGGCGTTGGCGCGTCGGCTACCGGGTCCGAAACCACGGTCGGGGCCGTCGGTTGTGCCGGCGGGGTTTCGGATGGGCTGGAGCAGGCCGCCAGCAGGGCGGTGAGCAGCAGGGGCAGGAAAGGGCGTGGAGTCATGGCAGGATCCGTAGGTCGCGGCCGGCGAGGGCTGCACGGGAGGCTGGGGTGTCCGACAGGGAGACCGCAAAACCAGCGCGTTCTTATAGCCCAGCGGCCCCTGGCTGTCGATTCGTCCGGTACCCGGAGGTTCCCGGTGGAGGACGTTGGGTTACCATGAAGACTTTCCCTTCCGGCGATCGACTCTCCCATGCATTGTCCCTTCTGCGGCGCCCACGACACCAAGGTCACGGATTCCCGGCTGGTTGCGGCCGGCGAGCAGGTGCGCCGGCGGCGTGAGTGTCTGGCCTGCCAGGAACGCTTCACCACCTTCGAGACCGCCGAACTGGTCCTACCGCGACTGATCAAGCAGGACGGTACCCGTCAGCCCTTCGATGAGGATAAGTTGCGCGCCGGCATGCAGCGCGCCCTGGAGAAGCGGCCGGTGAGCGTGGAGCGCCTGGAAGAGGCAATCGCCCTGATCAAGCACCGGCTGCGCGCTACCGGCGAGCGGGAGATCCGTTCCCGGGTGGTGGGCGAGTTGGTGATGGACGAACTGCGCAAACTGGATCAGGTGGCCTATATCCGTTTCGCCTCGGTCTATCGGCAATTCCAGGACCTCGCCGAATTCCGCGACGAGATCGAGCGCCTGGCCCAGGACCCGGGTAAGCAACCAGTATGAGCGGCCCGACCGTGGTAAACGACGAACAGTGGATGGCCCGTGCCCTGGCGCTGGCGGCCCGTGGGCGCTACAGCACGGCGCCCAATCCACGGGTGGGTTGCGTCATCGTTCGCGACGGCCAGGTGGTGGGCGAGGGCTGGCATCGCCAGGCCGGCGAGCCCCATGCCGAGGTGCATGCCCTGCGCCAGGCGGGCGAAGCGGCAAGAGGTGCCACGGCCTATGTGACCCTGGAACCCTGCAGTCACCATGGCCGCACCCCGCCCTGCGCCGACGCCCTGGTCGCCGCTGGCGTGGCCGAGGTGGTGGCGGCCATGACCGATCCCAATCCGCTGGTGGCCGGGCGCGGCCTGGCGCGGCTCGCCGCTGCGGGCATCGCCACCCGCGCCGGGGTGCTGGAAGCCGAGGCACGGGCGCTCAATGCCGGCTTCATCCAGCGCATGCTTACCGGCCGGCCCTTCGTGCGGGTCAAGCTGGCGCTGAGCCTGGATGGCCGCACCGCCATGGCCAATGGCGAGAGCCAATGGATCACCGGCCCGGCGGCGCGGCAGAGCGTGCAGCGGCTGCGGGCCGAAGCCGGGGTGGTGATCACCGGTGCCGACACCGTGCTGGCCGACGGCGCCCGCCTGACCGTGCGGCCGAGCGAACTGGGCCTGACCGGCGAAGACCTGGCCCTGGCCACCCTGCGCACGCCGCAGCGGCTGCTGGTGGATGGGCGCGGCCGGGTGCCGCTCGAGGCACCCTTCTTCCAGGCTGGCGCGGCGCGGGTCGCAGGCCTGGCCTCGGACGATCCGGGCTATGCCGCCGCCGGTCACGACTACCTGGCATTGCCGGGCACCGCCGGTCAGGTCGACTTGGCAGCCCTGCTCACCCAGCTGGGCACCGAGCAGGTCAACGATGTTCTGGTGGAAGCCGGACCACGCCTCGCCGGGGCCTTCGCCCGGGCCGGATTGGTCGACGAATACCATCTGTTCCTGGCGCCCAAGTTCCTCGGCTCCAGCGCCCGCCCGCTACTGGACTGGCCCCTCGAGCACCTGGCCGAGGCGCCGCAGCTCAGGATCGTCAGCGCGACTCCGGTCGGCGCGGATTTGCACTTGATCGCCCGGCCGCTACGCGATACCTGAGGCCCCTGGCCCCCCGGCCGCAAACTGTGTTACAAAACCTGCGCCACCTTGGAGTGGCAAGTTCTCAGGGCGGGGTGCAATTCCCCACCGGCGGTGATGCCCGATCCAATCGGGACGAGCCCGCGAGCGCTCCTTCGTTCTCTGCGGCGGGGGAGGTCAGCAGACCCGGTTGGATTCCGGGGCCGACGGTCATAGTCCGGATGAGAGAGAACGGGATAGCCTCGCCTGGCAGGGGTGCGAGCCCTTTGTCCGTCTGCATGTTCCCTTCTGTCCGTGCGCCCTGTTTTTTCACCGAAACAGGAGTTCGTCGATGTCGATCTGCACTGCCTTTTCGGCTCCGCCTCCAGGAGGCCTGAGCTGATGTTCACCGGAATCATCGAAGCCCTCGGCGAGATCCGCGCCCTGACGCCCAAGGGCGGGGATGTGCGCCTCTACGTCGCCACCGGCAAGCTGGACCTTGCCGACGTCAAGCTCGGCGACAGCATCGCCGTCAACGGCGTCTGCCTCACCGCCGTGGACCTGCCCGGCGACGGCTTCTGGGCCGACGTCAGTCGCGAGACCCTGAGCCTGACCAGCCTGGGCGCCCTCAAGCCCGGCAGCAAGGTCAACCTGGAAAAGGCATTGATGCCCACCAGCCGGCTCGGCGGCCACCTGGTCAGCGGCCACGTGGATGGCCTCGGCGAAGTGGTCTCGCGCGCCGATAACGCCCGCGCCGTGCAATTCCGCCTGCGCGCGCCGGCCGAGCTGGCGCGCTACATCGCCCTCAAGGGCTCGATCACCGTGGATGGCGTCAGCCTCACGGTCAACGCGGTGGACGGCGCCGAATTCGAGCTGACCATCGTGCCCCATACCCTCGGCGAGACCATCATGGCCGACTACCGTCCCGGTCGCCGGGTGAATCTGGAGGTGGACCTCCTGGCCCGCTACTTGGAGCGCCTGCTGCTGGGCGACAAGGCCGCCGAGTCCACCAAGGGCGGCGTCACCGAACACTTTCTCGCCGAACACGGCTATCTGCAGCGCTAAGGACGACACCGTGGCACTTTCCAGCATCGAAGACATCATCCAGGACATCCGCGCGGGCAAGATGGTCATCCTCATGGACGACGAGGACCGCGAGAACGAAGGCGACATCATCATCGCCTCCGAATGCGTCACCGCCGAACACATCAACTTCATGGCCCGCCACGCCCGCGGCCTGATCTGCATGCCCATGAGCAAGGGCCTCTGCGAGCGCCTCAACCTGCCGATGATGGCCAGCCGCAACGCCTCCGGCTTCGGCACCAAGTTCACCGTCTCCATCGAGGCCGCCGAGGGCATCAGCACCGGCATCTCCGCCGCCGACCGCGCCCGTACCGTGCAGGCCGCCATCGCCAAGGACGCCAAGCCCGGCGATGTGGTCAGCCCCGGCCACATGTTCCCGCTGATGGCCCAGCCCGGTGGCGTCCTGGCCCGCGCCGGCCACACCGAAGCCGCCTGCGATCTGGCGCGCATGGCCGGTTTCGCCGAGAGCGGGGTGATCTGCGAGGTAATGAATGACGACGGCACCATGGCCCGTCGCGACGAACTCGAAGCCTTCGCCGAGCAGCACGGCCTCAAGGTCGGCACCATCGCCGATCTGATCCACTACCGCCTGCTGCACGAGCACACCGTCAAGCGCATCGACGAGCAACAGCTCGAGACCGAACTCGGCTCCTTCAAGCTGGTGACCTACCGTGACGAGGTGGAGGGCGACGTCCATCTGGCGCTGATCCGCGGCGATCTGGCCAGCCAGGAGCTGCCGCTGGTGCGGGTACACAACATGGACCCGCTGCGCGACCTGCTGCAGGTGCACCAACCGGGCCGCTGGAGTCTGCGCAGCGCCATGGAGCGCGTCGCCCGCGAAGGCGCCGGGGTGGTGCTGCTGCTCGGTCATTCCATCGAGGGCGACGACCTGCTGGCGCATCTGCGCGAGCCGCTGCCGGTGCCCAAGGCGCTGTCCACCTACAGCACCGTCGGCGCCGGTTCGCAGATCCTGCGCGACCTGGGCATTCGGCAGATGCGCCTGCTCAGCTCGCCGATGAAGTTCAACGCCATATCCGGCTTCGACCTGGAAGTAGTAGACTATCTACCTCCTGAAGAATGACCCTTCCGCCTGGCGCGCCTGCCCGGGTGGTGTGGCGCGCTTCACCTGGATTTCCACGGACGGCCTGGCCATTGCCGGCCGTCCGGCTCTTTGACAACTGGACCCGCACATGAACATCAAGACCTTTGAAGGCACCTTCATCGCTCCCCAGGGCCGCTTCGCCCTGGTGGTCGGCCGCTTCAACAGCTTCGTCGTCGAGAGCCTGCTGCAGGGCGCCATCGACGCCCTGGTCCGTCACGGCATCAAGCCGGACGACCTGACCATCATCCGCGTCCCCGGCGCCTTCGAAATCCCGCTGGCGGTGCAGAAGATCGCCCAGCGCGACGAATTCGATGCCATCATCGCCCTCGGCGCGGTGATCCGCGGCGGCACCCCCCACTTCGAATACGTGGCCGGCGAGTGCACCAAGGGCCTGGCCCAGGTCTCCATGGAATTCGGCGTACCGGTGTCCTTCGGCGTCCTGACTGTTGATTCCATCGAACAGGCCATCGAGCGCTCCGGCACCAAGGCCGGTAACAAGGGCGCCGAAGCCGCGCTGTCCGCCCTGGAAATGGTCAGCCTGCTGGCGCAGCTGGAGGCCAAGTGAGCGGCGATCTGACTCCGCCCGCGGCCGGCAAGCCCGCGGGCAAGAAAGCCCCCACCGGCAAACTGGCTGCCCGTCGCGAAGCGCGCAGCCTGTCGGTCCAGGCGCTGTACCAGTGGCACATGGCGGGCCAGGCGATCAACGAGATCGAGGCGCAATTTCGCGTCGACAACGATTTCGCCAAGGTCGACGGCGCCTACTTCCATGAAATCCTCCACGGCGTGCCGGCCAACAAGGGCGAGATCGACGGTCTGATCCTGCCCTGCCTGGACCGCGCCATGGACGAGGTCGACCCGGTCGAGCTGGCCGTGCTGCGGCTGTCCTGCTACGAGCTGCTCAAGCGCATCGACGTACCCTATCGCGTGGTGATCAACGAAGGCATCGAGCTGGCCAAGATCTTCGGCGCCACCGACGGCCACAAGTTCGTCAACGGCGTGCTGGACAAGCTGGCGCCCAAGCTGCGTAGCGCCGAGTTGCGCGGCAAGCGTTGATCCGTTCGCGCCGGCATGGGTGAATTCGAACTCATCCGCCGTTATTTCGCCGCGGCGCCCTGCGCCCGCGGCGGTCCCGGCGTGGCCCTGGGCATAGGTGACGACTGCGCCCTGCTGGCGCTCGCGCCCGGCGAGCAACTGGCGGTATCCACCGATACCCTGACCGCCGGGGTGCACTTTCCCGATCCCTGTCCGCATGCCTTCGAACTCGGCCAGCGTGCCCTGGCGGTGAGCGCCAGCGACCTGGCCGCCATGGGTGCGGCGCCCCTGGGCTTCACCCTGGCGCTGACCCTGCCGACCGTCGAGCCGGCCTGGCTGGAAGCGCTGGCCAAGGGACTCGGCGCCATGGCCGAGCAGTGCGACCTGCGCCTGGTGGGTGGCGATACCACCCGCGGTCCGCTCTCCCTTACCCTCACGGTCTTCGGCCGAGTGCCGGCCGGGCAGGCCCTGCTGCGCAGTGGTGCCCGACCGGGCGACCTGCTGTGTCTGGGCGGTGCGCCTGGTGAGGCGGGTGGGGCCTTGCCCTTCGTGCTGGGCCAGCGCGCGCCGTCCGGGCCCTCCAGTGCGCAGCTCCTGGCGCGCTACTGGGCGCCGCAGCCGCAATTCGGTCTCGGTCTCTGGCTGCGCGGCCGGGCGACGGCGGCCCAGGATGTCTCCGACGGCCTGGTGGCCGACTGTGGCCACATCGCCACGGCCTCCGGGGTCCGGCTGGTGCTGGAGACGGCACGGCTGCCCGTCAGTGCGGCGCTGGCCGAACTCTTCCCGGCGGACGAGGTGCTGCGCCTGGCCCTGGGCGCTGGGGATGACTATCTGCTGGTCTTCACCCTGCCGCCGGACCAGGCTCCGGCCCTGGCCGCCACCTGGCCCCAGGCGCAGGTGATCGGTCGGGTCGAGGCGGGCAGTGGCGTCACGGTACTCGATACTCTGGGCCAGCCCATGACGCCGGTACAGGCCGGTTTCCAACATTTCTAACGCCTTCGAGCGGAGTCCCTCCTTGAGCGAACAGCAAGCCCCCGCCCAGCCGGTCCCCCCTTCGGTCTGGCGCGATCCCTGGCACTTCCTGGCCTTCGGCCTGGGCTCCGGCACCCTGCCCAAGGCGCCCGGCACCTGGGGTTCGCTGATTGCCTTGCCCTTCGTGCCGCTGTGGCAGCTGCTCACTGGCTGGAGCTATCCGTTGCTGCTGGTGGCCCTGACCCTGTTCGGCTGCTGGCTGTGCGGCAAGGTCGCCCGGGAGCTGGGCGTGCATGACCACGAAGGCATCGTCTGGGACGAGATGGTCGGCATCTGGATCACCTTCTGGCTGGCCCCACCGGGGTTGGTCTGGCTGTTGGTGGGTTTCGTCGCTTTCCGCGTGCTAGACATCTGCAAGCCCTGGCCAATCCGCTGGCTGGATGTCAATGTCCGCGGCGGCGTCGGCATCATGGTCGACGATGTGCTGGCCGGCGTGATCGCCTGGCTCGTGGTTCAGGGACTACATATCGGTTGGGGTCATCTCGTCGGCTGACGAGACACAGGCCCAAGGAGCAGGGCAGTGAAAAAACTGGGCGCGTGCGGCCTCTTGTTGGCCGTTGGTACGCTCGCCTGGGCGCAGCCCCAGGTCAGGGTGGTGGGCTTGTTCAACGGGGCGGCGGTGGTCAACGTCAACGGCCAGCGCAAGCTGCTCAAGGTTGGGCAGCGGCTGGATGACGTCGAGGTGATCAGCGCGGATGCCCAGCAAGCGGTACTGCGCATCGACGGCCGGACCCAGACCTTCACCCTCGACCGCGAATACAGCGACGGCTACAGCACCCCGCAGCGTCGGGAATTCAGCATCCCCCGCAGCAACAACGGCCATTACCAGGTCACTGCCTCGATCAATGGCCGACCGGTCGCGCTGCTGGTGGATACCGGCGCCACCAGCGTTGCCCTGAGCGGCGCCCAGGCCGATCAGCTCGGTATCAAGTATCGCGACGGCACTCCGGGCTGGGTAGAGACCGCCAGCGGTCACGCCCGCGCCTGGCGCACCACCCTCACCCAGGTGCGGCTGGGCGATGTCGAGGTGGTGGGCGTGGAGGCCATGGTGCTGGAGGGCGACTATCCCAGCCAGGGTCTGCTGGGCATGAGCTTCCTCAACCGGGTCGGCTGGCGCGAGGCTCAGGGTGTCCTCTACGTCCAGGCGCGCTGAGAGCCTGTTCATAATCTGCTGCGCGTCGGCCAAACCGCGTTGAAAATGGCCTGGAAGGCCAGCCCCGCCTGGGCGGCCCCGTCGCAATGCTCATTTACCACTCGTAAACTCGAGCGCGAGTCCGATCCGCTTCCTCAGCCCTTTTCGTGGGGCCGCCTAGGCCTTGTTTGGATCTAGCTCGCGAGATTATGAACAGGCTCTGATAGATCGCTACGTGTCGTCGTCATAACCCCTGGCGATGACGCCGGGCCTGGGGAAAAGGTTACAATGTACGTCTTTCCCCGCCAGGAGCCCGCAGGTGTCCGTCGTCTTTGTCGCCGCCTCCCAATTGCCCACCCCCTTCGGCCTGTTCACCATGCACGGTTTCCTCGACGAAACCGATGGCAAGGAACACGTCGCCCTGACCTTCGGTGACGTGGCCGACGGCGAACCGGTCCTGGGACGGCTGCATTCCGAGTGTCTGACCGGCGACGCCCTGTTCAGCCTGAGATGCGACTGCGGTTTCCAGCTGGAAGCCGCGCTACGCGCCATCGCCGAAGCCGGGCGTGGCGTGTTGCTGTACCTGCGTCAGGAAGGGCGCGGCATCGGCCTGCTCAACAAGATCCGCGCCTATGAACTGCAGGATGCCGGTGCCGATACCGTGGAAGCCAACGAGCGCCTGGGCTTCGGTGCCGACCAGCGCACCTACGCCCTGTGCAAGCCGATGCTCGACCACCTCGGCGTGACCGCGCTGCGGCTGATGACCAACAATCCGCGCAAGGTCAAGGCGCTCGAGGCCCTGGGCATCCCGGTGGCCGAGCGGGTGCCGCTGCAGGAAGGCCTCAATCCGCACAATCGTCGCTATCTGCTGACCAAGGCCGGCAAGCTCGGTCACATGCTCGGCAATCTGCATCAGAACGAAGAGACCGCCGAGTCCTGATCAACCGGCCGTGCGCGCCGGCTCCAGGCGCTGTGCGGCCTCCTGCAGCTCCAGTACCTGCTGATCCACGTTGCGGCTGGCGCCCAGGGTCGCCTGGGCCAGCTCGGCGCTACGCCGGGCCTGGTCCAGGCTGGCCTCGGTGCGGACCTGCAACTGGTTGCCGCTGGCGTCCAGCGCTTCCAGGGTATGGCTGATATGGGTCAGGTGCTCCTGCAGGGCGCCGACATCGCGGTCGATGGCGCCGAGCGCTGCTTGAGCCTGGTCCGAGCGCGTGCGCGAGGTCTGGGCGTCTTCCTTGCAGCGTTGCATGGCCGCCACCGCCTGTTCCGACAGCGCGCGGATCTGGTCGAGAATGCTGGCGATTTCCCGGGTCGAATCCGCCGAGTGATTGGCCAGGCGGCGTACCTCGTCGGCCACCACGGCGAAGCCGCGCCCCTGATCGCCGGCGCGGGCCGCCTCGATGGCCGCGTTGAGCGCCAGCAGGTTGGTCTGCTCGGCGATGCCGCGAATGGTATCGGTGACATGGCGCACCGCATGGGTCTGCTCGTTCAGCGCGCCTATGGTCCCGGCGGAGGTGCCGATGGTGCCATCGAGGGTTTCCAGATCCCGTGCCACCTGGCTCACCAGCAGGTTGCCGTGATCGCTGCCACTGCGGGCGCGAACCGACAGGCCACTGCTGTCACGCACGTGGATGGCCATCTCCTGGCTGCCTTTGAGCATGGTCTGCATGGCCTGGGCATTGGCCTCGGCCGCCTGACGCTGCTGTTCGGCTTCCTGGCTGGCGTGCTGGGCACCGCGTTGCAGGCCTTCGGCATCCGTGCTCAGGGCGCGGGTGACCTGCTTGACGGTCCGCAACGAGGTATCGAGACGGTCGACGAAGCTGTTGATCCAGATGGCCAATTCACCGGTCTCGTCGGCGCGAAAGCCCTGGCGATCCAGGCGCTGGTCGAGACTGGCGCCGCATTCGGCGATGTCGAGGAAGAAGTCGCCCAGGCGTTGCAGACGCCGGGTGCAGGGCCCGACCACCAGGCCGGCGTACAGGATCAGCGCCAGGGCGGCGCTGCCCAGGCCGAAGGCTCCTTGCCAGGCCGGTTGCCAGAGACTCAGGGCCGCTTGCAGGCCCCAGGCCCCGCCGGCCAGTAGCAGGGCGCCGAGTAGCAGGTGCTGGGTCAGGCTGCCGCCGCGATAGGCTTCTTCCAGATCCGCTTCGCAGAGCAGGCCCCAGGTATCCGGCGAACCGGGCAATTGCAGGGTGAGGCCAGCACCGATAACCGGGACGTGGCGGTAGTCAGAATAGCCTGGATAGGCGACGAAGAGATTGCGTCCCTTGCGAATGGTCTCGCGTACGCCGGGGTGCAGTTCCTTGGTCGCCGGTGCGGTGAATTTCAATTCGAATTCGGTGTGCTCGCGGATCCGTACCGTTCCGAAGGGGGTAGCGACGCCCTGCTTGAGATTGTCGCCGGCGGTGAAGGTGGCGTCTTCGAAGCGCGAGCGCGACAGCGCGGTGCCAGGCGCTATGCTGGGATCGGCAACCGCCTTGACCATGAACAGGTAGTTGTCGCCGGAATCCGGAAAGACGTGTCCGGCCTCGCGCTGGATGAGATCGCTGAGGACATCGTTGGGCAGGCGCAGGCAGAGACAACCCAGCGGCTTGCCGGCTTGGCGCAGCGGCTGGTGGAACATCAGGGTAACGGCGTCGTGGAAGGCCGAGGTGGTCGGGCCCAGGGCGAGGGTGACCGGATCGCGATAGGGGCCTTGCAGGAAGGGGGCTTGCAGTCCTCGAGCCAGGGCGGCGGCATCGTGACGGCTGCCCTGGCGCTGGCGCGCCGTGGAGGCGAGGATCAGCCCCTGGGTATCTACCACGAACAGTTCTGAGGCATCGGCGAGATGGAGCAGCGCTTCGTCCAGGCTGCGCGGGTCCAGCTGTGGCCAGCCGATTTCCAGCACCCTGGCGATGCGTTCCAGCTGCTGCCAGTGCCGCTGGGTCCAGGTCAGTAACAGGTCACGGCGGGTACTGACCAGGCCCGCGAAAGTCTTTTCCAGGCGCTCCTGGCGGCCTCCGTTGCGCAGGCAGGCCCAACTGCGGGCCACTTTGCCATTGCGACCTAGCCAGGGCAGCCAGCGGCGCTCTCGACCGCTCAAGTCCATATCGCTCATCACATCTATCCTTGCTGCCGAGATGATTCAGGTCATCGGCCAGCATGGGTCGGGCTTTAGCCCCGTGCTAGAGCGGTTTGACGAGGCGTTGGCAGCGCCGGATCAGCGGTGCGCCAGTCAGGCCGAGGCGCCCCCGGCCAGGCGCGGCGAGGCGGTGGGTTGGGCCGTTTCCAGGGTTGCCAGGCGCTCGCGCACCGCGCGCTCGATCCCGGCCACATCCAGACCGCACTCGGCGAGCATCTCGGTGGGCTTGGCGTGTTCGATGTAGCTGTCCGGCAGGCCCAGGTTTAGCACCGGCAAGACCAGGGCGTTGGCTTGCAGGAATTCGTTGACCGCACTGCCGGCGCCGCCCATGACGCTGTTCTCCTCGACGGTGACCAGCAGGTCGTGATCGGCGGCGAACTGGCGGATCAGCGCCTCGTCCAGGGGTTTGACGAATCTCATGTCGGCGACGCTGGCGTCCAGGCGCTCGGCGACCTGCAGAGCTTCGGCCAGTTGCACACCGAAGACCAGGAAGCCGACCTTGGTGCCGCTCTTCAGGCCGCTGCGCCGCCGCACCACGCCCTGGCCTATGGGCAGGGGCTCCAGGCCCGGATCCAGGGCGGCGTTGGGGCCGCTGCCACGGGGATAGCGCACCGCGGCCGGGCCCTGGTGGCGATAGCCGGTGGTGAGCAGGCGGCGCAGCTCGTTCTCGTCGCTGGGCGCCATGATCACCATGCCGGGGATGCAGCGCAGGTAGGCCAGGTCGAAGCTGCCGGCGTGGGTCGGGCCGTCTTCGCCCACCAGACCGGCGCGGTCGATGGCGAAGAGCACATCGAGGTTCTGCACCGCCACGTCGTGGATCAACTGATCATAGGCGCGTTGCAGGAAGGTGGAATAGATGGCCACCACCGGTTTCATACCGTCGCAGGCCAGACCCGCGGCCAGGGTCACCGCGTGCTGCTCGGCGATGGCCACGTCGAAGTAGCGCTCGGGATAGCACTCGGCGAAGCGGATCAGGTCGGAGCCTTCCTTCATCGCCGGGGTGATGCCCACCAGCTTGGGATCGGCGGCAGCCATGTCGCACAGCCAGTCACCGAAGATATTGGAGTACTTGGGCGCGCCCGGGCGCTTGGGCTTGGCGTCCAGCGGCTCCAGCTTGGTGATGGCGTGGTAGCCGATGGGATCGGCCTCGGCGATGGACAGGCCCTTGCCCTTGCGGGTGATCACGTGGAGGAACTGCGGACCCTTGGCATCGCGCAGGTTGCGCAGGGTGGTGACCAGGGTCGGCAGGTCATGGCCGTCGATGGGGCCGATGTAGTTCCAGCCCAGTTCCTCGAACAGGGTGCCGGGTACCAGCATGCCCTTGGCGGCCTCTTCGGTGCGGCGGGCGATTTCCCAGGCACCGGGCAGCTTGGAGAGGGCCTTCTTGCCGTTCTCGCGCAGGTGCTGATAGGTGCGGCTGGAGAGCAGCCGGGCCAGGTAGTTGGACAGTCCACCGACGTTGCGCGAGATGGACATGTCGTTGTCGTTGAGCACCACCAGCATGTTGGCGCCGGTGTCCGAGGCGTGGTTGAGCGCCTCGAAGGCCATGCCCGCGGTCAGGGCGCCGTCGCCGATCACCGCCACCGACTTGCGCTCGATCCCCTGCAGCTGGGCGGCGATAGCCATGCCCAGGGCGGCGCCAATGGAGGTGCTGGAGTGGCCGACGCCAAAGGTGTCGTATTCGCTCTCGCTACGCCGCGGGAAGGCGGCCAGGCCGTCCTTCTGGCGCAGGCTGGCCATGCCCTCGCGGCGACCGGTGAGGATCTTGTGCGGATAGGCCTGGTGGCCGACGTCCCACACCAGGCGGTCTTCCGGGGTGTTGAAGACGTAGTGCAGGGCCACAGTCAGCTCGATGACGCCCAGGCCAGCGCCGAAGTGACCGCCGGTCTGGCCCACGGTCCACAGGAGAAAGGCGCGCAGCTCGTCGGCGACGGCTTCCAGTTCGGCATCACCGAGCTGGCGCAGCTGGACTGGCGAGTCGATGCGGTCGAGCAGGGGCGTCGCGGGACGCTGGCGGGGAATCTCGTGAAACGTCTTGGGCATCTGGCTGATCACTTTGCGCAGAGAATTAGGCAGTTTACCCGATGCCCGCGTGGCATCCCAACAGCGGGCAGGGCGTCTTGTTATGCCCCTGTGACAACGGTCGGGACGGCAAATGCGACCCTGGTCATGAGTTTTTCCGCGAGCGAGCGCTTAGTTGCGCCGCTCCACGATGTAGCGGGCCAGAGCGCGCAGGGGCGCGGCGCGCTCGCCCAGGTGGTCGACGGCGGCCAGGGCCGTATCGCGTAGTTCCAGCGCGTAGGCCTTGGCGGACTCCAGGCCGAGCAGGGCTGGGTAGGTCGGTTTGTCGCGGGCGAGGTCGGCGCCCTGGCGCTTGCCCAGGGTTTGCGTATCGCTCTCGATGTCGAGCACGTCGTCCCAGACCTGAAAGGCCAGGCCGATGGCCTGGGCATAGCGGGCCAGGGCGGCCTGATCGGCAGGGCTGGCGGCTTCGCTGGCCAGGGCTCCCAGTTGCACGCTGGCGGCGATCAGGGCGCCGGTCTTGTGCAGATGCATGGTTTCCAGCGCCGGCTGGTCGATGCGCCGGCCGACCGACTCCAGGTCGATGGCCTGACCGCCGACCATGCCCGCCGGGCCGCTGGCGCGGGCCAGCACCGCGACCATCTCCAGCCGCACCGCGGCGTCCTGGGGCGCCGCCAGCAGGGTCTCGAAGGCCAGCGTCTGCAAGCCGTCGCCGGCGAGGATGGCGCAGGCCTCGTCATAGGCCTTGTGGGTGGTGGGCCGACCGCGGCGCAGGTCGTCGTCGTCCATGGCCGGCAGGTCGTCGTGGACCAGGGAATAGGCGTGGATCAGTTCCACCGCGCAGGCGGCCTGGTCGGCGCGCGCCGGATCGCCACCCAGGGCTTCGCAGGCGGCATAGACCAGCAGCGGCCGCACCCGCTTGCCACCGCCCATGACGCTGTAGGCCATGGCCGCATAGAGCCGGGCGAGTTCGGCACGCGGGGCGGTGAAGAGCGGGGCGAGGGCAGTGTCGACGCGGGTCTGGCAGCGCTGCTGGTAGGCCTCGATCATGCGTCGTCCCCGGCCGGGGCGAAGGGCACGGCGCTGAGTTCGCCATCCTTTTCCAGCAGGATCTGCACCTTCTGCTCCGCCTGGGCCAGGGCGCCCTGGCATTCGCGGGTCAGACGGATGCCCTGTTCGAAGGCGCCGAGGGAGTCCTCCAGGGACAGCTCGCCGCTTTCCAGGCGTTCCACCAGGGTCTGCAGTTCGGCCAGGGATTGTTCGAAGTCGGGAGCTTTTTTGCGGGCCATCGGGATTCTCGACAGAGGCGATCGGGTCGCGGGAAGTTGGCAACAGGTCAGCCATTGTGCCACAGCCATCGGCGCCGCTTGACGCCGTGCCCGGCCAGGCCCTAGGGTAACGGTCATGAAAACGCGCAGCCTCCAACGCCCCAGCATTATTACCGCCATTACCTGATGGCGGGACAGCGTTAGCTGCGCAACCAAACCCGCCCAAGAGGCGGGTTTGTACTTTCTGACTCCTGGGCCCGATGCGAAGACCAGGAGAGCTCTATGTCTACCGTTGCGCTGTGTGCCCGAATCCAGAGAGCAGATGCCCTCATCAATAGTCGCGATTTCGCGGCGCTGGCCGACTTCTATACCGAGGATGCCCTATTGGTGCTCAAGCCAGGGCTCCAAGTGAGTGGCCGTATGGCTATCATCGGTGCCTTCGAGCGCATCGCCGCGCATTTCGGTGATGACTTGCAGGTGCGGCAATCCTCTTTTCAGGTTCTGGCCACGGGTGACACGGCATTAGTCCTCGCGCGTTTGGCGCTGGGATCGGAAGAGCAGCCCGTGGCGCGGCGTCAGGCTACCTATGTCTTTCGACGGGAAGCTGATGACCAGTGGCGTTGTGCGGTAGATAACTCCTATGGGACTGGGCTGTTGGACGCCCAGCTGGAGGTCGCGCCATGACCTCTCAGGAACCCGCCACCGATCTCTTGCAGCGCTACGCCCGCAAGATCCTCGAAGCCCCCGTCTACGACGTGGCGATCGAAACGCCCCTGCAACCGGCGCGGGCGCTGTCCGAGCGGCTGGGCTGCCAGGTGCTGCTCAAGCGCGAAGACCTGCAGCCGGTGTTCTCCTTCAAGATCCGCGGCGCCTACACCAAGCTGGCGAGCCTATCGGCCGAGGAAAAGGCCCGCGGGGTGATCGCCGCTAGCGCCGGCAACCACGCCCAGGGCCTGGCCCTGGCGGCCCGTGAACTAGGGGTGCGGGCGATCATCGTCATGCCGCGGACCACGCCGGAGCTCAAGGTCATCGGCGTGCAATCGCGCGGCGGCGAGGTGGTGCTGCATGGCGACGCCTTCCCCGACGCCCTGGCCGAGGCCCTGCGCCTGGTCGAGGAGCAGGGCTACACCTTCGTCCCGCCCTATGACGACCCGGACGTCATCGCCGGCCAGGGCACTGTGGCCATGGAGATCCTACGCCAGCACCCTGGTCGCCTGGATGCCATCTTCGTCCCCGTAGGCGGTGGTGGCCTGATCGCCGGTATCGCCGCCTACGTCAAATACCTACGGCCCGAGATCAAGGTCATAGGTGTCGAGCCGGACGACTCCAACTGCCTGCAGCAGGCCCTGGCGGCGGGCGAGCGGGTGGTGTTGCCGCGAGTCGGGCTGTTCGCCGATGGCGTGGCCGTGGCCCAGATCGGTCACCACACCTTCGAGGTTTGCCGGCGTTATGTGGATGAAGTCATCACCGTCAGCAGTGACGAGATCTGCGCGGCGATCAAGGACATCTACGACGATACCCGCTCCATCACCGAACCGGCCGGCGCCCTGGGCGTGGCCGGGATCAAGAAATACGCTGAGCGCGAAGGCAGCGGCGGCCAGGTGCTGGTGGCCATCGATTCGGGTGCCAACATCAACTTCGACCGGCTGCGACACGTGGCCGAGCGCGCCGAGCTGGGCGAGCAGCGCGAAGCCATCATCGCCGTGACCATCCCCGAGCGGCCGGGCAGCTTCCGCGCCTTCTGCGAAGCCCTGGGCCGGCGGCAGATCACCGAATTCAACTACCGCTACCACACCGGCGAAGAGGCGCACATCTTCGTCGGCGTCCAGACCCATCCCCAGCGCGATCCGCGCGAGGCCTTGCTCCAAGGGCTGCGCGACCAGGGTTTCCCGGTGCTGGACCTGACCGACAACGAACTGGCCAAGCTGCATATCCGCCACACCGTGGGCGGCCATGCGGCGCGGGTGGATCAGGAGCAGGTGTTCCGCTTCGAATTCCCCGAGCGGCCCCGAGCGCTGTTCGACTTCCTCGAACGGCTAGGCGGCCGCTGGAACATCAGCATGTTCCATTACCGCAACCATGGCGCAGCCGATGGTCGGGTGTTCGCCGCGCTGGAAGCCAGTCATGCCGAGCGGGACGAGCTATTGGCCACCCTGGACGCCATCGGCTATCGCTATTGGGACGAGACGGAGAATCCGGCGTATCGGTTGTTTATCGGTTGAGGGGTGTTGGGCTTCGCTGTGCTCAGCGCCAGCCTACGGGGGCATACGGGTAGGGTGGATAACGGCGCAGCCTTATCCACCGTTGGCGCCAGTGTGAGTTAGTGGAAAACGCTGCTCGGTTTTCCACGCTACGGAGCCCAGCCGCCCCTCTCCCTCTGGGAGAGGGCTGGGGTGAGGGCGACTAGACGCCAGAAGCTAATCTGTTGGGCTTCGCTGCGCTCAGCACCAACCTACGGAAGCTTCAATCCGCGTCATACCGCGTACTGAAGGCCCGGACGAAGGCATTGCGCAGGATATTGAAAAAGGCCTGCAGCGGGCTGATGTCCTGGTTCTTCACGCTGCCGGAGAGATCCACCCGGGTGGCGAACTGGTCGCGGGGCTGGTTCTTGAGCAGGGTCTGGGCGGTGCCGACCACCGCTTCCCAGGCGCTTTCCAGGGCGTTCTTGTTACGGTTCTCGACGTCCTGCTGCCAGTCGAAGATGTCGACGTTCTGCATCAGGGGTTTGACGTAGCCACTGAGCTGACCGTTCACCGCCTTGGCTTCCACCACCACGTCGCCACTGCCAGCGCGGAAATCGAATCTGCCGTAGGCGCGCGCGAAGTCGTTGAGCTTGGGCAGGTCGATGTCGGTCACCCGCAGGCGGAAATCGAAATCGGTGAAGTCCTTGAAGGGATCGAAGCGGGCGCTGGCCTCCAGCGGAGCATTGCCGAGGATGGCGGCCTTGCCCTCGAAGCGAGCGATGCGTTCGCCCTGGGCATCGGCGGCGTTGGTCAGGTTGTAGAGGCTGGCGTTGACGTCGGTCGCCGCCAGATTCACCTGGGGATTGGAATTGAAGTTGCGAAAGGTCACCCGCCCATCGACCACCCGCACCTCGTCGAGGGTGATGGAAATGAGCTTGTCCACCTGGGCTTGCCAGTCGGTGCCCTCACCGGTCTGCGACTGTTCCTTGCGCGCGCCGCCATCGACGAAGTTGAGTTCGGGGCGTTCGAAGAGGATACGCCCGACGATGGCATGCTCCTGCCACAGCGAACGCCAGCTCACCGCGATGTCGATACTCGGCGCCTTGAGAAAGGGCACCGGCACCTTGCCGTTGACCTTGACGATCTCCAGTCCCTCGATGCGATAGGCGCCCCGCCACCAGGCGAGATCGACGTCGCTGATCTGGCCGCGATAGTCGCCCATGTCCGCCAGCTTCTCGTTGAGGTAGTGACGAATCAGCAGGGGCGCGGCGAGGTGCAGGCACAGCAGCAGGGCGATCAGGCCAATGAGGATATAGAAAGGTAGGCGTAGGCGACGTGACATGGTGATGGCCCGGGAGCGACTCGTCCCCGGTCGACCTTGCCGAGCGGCTGCGAGTTTCTGGTGAATTCACTCTGCCGGACAACCTCCGCGATCAAGCGAGGCGCAAGGGCTCTACGCGGGTGTCTGGCGAAACCCAGGCCACACCACCGGTCGTCGGTGCGTTAGACGTCTGCCCGAGTTGCTCGAACGGCAGGCGCAAAAAAGCCGGCTTGTGGTCGGCCTTTTGCTATTTTAACTTGCTGATTTAAAACAATAAAAAAATTTAGTAGGTTTTGACCCACAAATTTACCCACACCTTGGCATGAGTATCGCCTTGCTGAGCCTCAAGAGCTAACCGATGAGTGAGCTTAGGAGCCTGTTCGCCTTCATGAGGGGTCAGCATCTAACTTAGCGGTTCGCCCTAGACAACTTTGCCATCCCTGCCAATCGCGACACCGCTAGCCTACCCGCGATTACGGCTGAATACTTCTTGCAAATCAAGCCATGCTCTATTTGAACACATAGGCCGGAAGATTCCACTCAGTACGGGCTGGTCCTCAATGAGGATGCTCTTTCTCCTATTTGGTAGAGCCAATATTTTTGTCAGTCGCTCAGATGCAGCCGATATATGTGGCGCTTCGCTAGGTGGCTTTGTGATATGTCCTGGTTTAAATTTCTAACCTTTATCTAGATATACACCTGCTTCAATTTCCATTGCTACGAGCATTTCAACTATCTGTGCCCGTTTTAAGTCGTGTTTTTGTGACAGTGCATCGAGCTGAGCTATAACTGTCTTGGAAAGCATGAAATTAATTTGTTTCTTGTCTGCGGCGCGCTCATCAAACTGTTTGCGACTCCATCGTTTCTTGATATCTCGAATCATGGCTGTTTGTTCGTATGGGCTTAGATTGGCGCCGTCAAAGAAGATCAGGAGCTCCGGATAGTTGCTGATAGGGACCTGAAAACGCTGCATCGAGAGGTAATTTTTCTTGAGCCATTCCCATGCACAGAGGCATCGCTTTTCGCTCTCTTTTTTATCGGCAAACCAAACAAAGTCAATGTCCTTGGCTGTGTGTCTTTTCCAGTCCCAATGAAGGTTTTCGATTCCGCGTTCTTTTTCAGAGATTTCGATATCCCATATGTCAATCAAACCGATAAGGCGATCCCTCCCGGTTAGGTGGATCAAGCCAATGGGTAGTCGCATGTCACTGATGTATTGGATCTGACGGGTCAGCCATAGGAGCTGCCGTTCATTATTTTCGATCCAGTTCAGTGTTTCATTCGGAAGTAGATATCGATCTTTTTCTTGGGGGATACGACTTAAGAGATATTTGCGTTTTTCCAGGTTTTTGGCTAGTTCGTCACGCATGGTTATACCATTGCAGGTGCGTAGGTCCAGATTTAGACGTCTTTGGTAGTAGAGGTATAGCCACAGCCATATGTCGTGGCGACGATTTTGATGCGGCTCCTTTAGGAGCTCGCTTAGGGCATCAGCCTCGTTGCGATTGGAGCTGTTTTTATTTTCCACTTGATTCCATCTCCTTCCAGGCGTGCATGCGAATTTCCATGATTCTACGCTCATTCTAGTGCGATTCTAGAATAATTCTATGTATATTCTTCAGGTTTTCAGTGGTTTTTCTAGGGTTAATGTGCAGCAAATTTTGCCTCGAAACTCCAATTTTAAGCGGTTCATGGCATGCTTTGGCCTTTTGCTCATCTGCTTTTGATGATTTTCCGCGTCTAAGCATCGGTGTTTTTAGATGCCGATGCTTAGAATAGCCTTCGTGGTACTGGGCTTAGATGACATCGGGTACGCGTGGCCGGAAGGGTGATGGCGATGAGAGCTAGAAAAGGGCCGAGCCTAGTGGGATTAAAAAGTACAAAGAGCCGATTCTCTAAAAATAGGACTTGCAGGTGCGATAAGTAATGTCGTCCAAAGAGTTTCAGTCTTTTATTACTAAGTTTGCCAATCCTCTGAGCCATACAGAGGAGCTTGCTCATGCGAATCATCCGTCTGAAAGAAGTCATCGACTCGACCGGACTTGCCCGATCAACAATCTACAAATACATCGCGGAAGGTACGTTTCCGAAACCGGTACCATTGGGCGACCGTTGCGTCGGCTGGGTTGGTGGCGAGGTGCAAGATTGGATACTGGCCAGGATTGAGGAGCGGGACTTAGCAGAGGGAGCTACTGCGCGCGCCATTAATCATCTGAGCATGGCCAGCTAGATCTGCAACTTGCACCATGACCGGCCAACGCCGGTCATGGTGCTTGTGCCGCTATTCCGCCCATGATTGTTCTGTACCCATAGCAAGTCGTGTTAGTGTTGACACTGCTGCCCTTAAGGTTAAGTTCCGATATTTAGTTTATGCCTCATCGGTTTGATTTATCTCCGGAACCTGATCTCGGCAAAAAATGCAGCTGTGGCCTGATAATTGAGGTGGTTTGCCCGAGCAGCTCGGAGAAGGCAAGTGCGGTGCGGGTATTATGCTTTTACTAGCTACTACTCAATACTTGAATGGCTAGCAATACATGGCGCCCGGAGCACCAATAGATCAGATGAGCAAAGGTAAGGGTTAAAAAATACACAACAGGTAGAGGTTATGAAACTCAACTGATAAGAGGTCATAACCATGTTAAATGATACCGATACCATTCAACGTTACTTGCTCCGTCATCCTGCCAATACCAACCTTCATCTGCACTGCGACGACACCTACGAGGGCTTTCCTCTTCAGGAAGACAAAGGCCCATACATTCGTGAGTACCTGTCTGATCTCAAGCACACTATTGAGCTGGCCTTGGCTGAGTATCCGAGGATCTTGGCTTTCAGAGTGGATCTCCGCTTGCCCCGAGGCGTCGAGCTTCCCGGCCACGTCTATACGAATCGGATCATCAGCAGGTTCTTTGAGTCGTTCACGAAGAAGATCGAGTACCACCAAGAGCGGGTGGCTGAGCGAGGCTACTCGCGTGGATGCAAGGTCAGGTACGTTTGGGCAAGAGAGGTGGGTCACGCGGGTCGGCAGCACTACCATCTGCTGATTCTGTTAAACCGAGATGCCTACTACACGATGGGACGGCTACGTTCAAAGCGTGTGAACATGATAAGCCGAATGCAAGAGTCCTGGGCAAGTGCACTGGGCATACCGGTCGAGCAAGCGAATGGGCTTTTAGAGGTTCCTAGGAATGCCGAGTACTTT
Source organism: Pseudomonas oryzihabitans (assembly GCF_006384975.1). Classification (NCBI taxonomy): domain Bacteria; kingdom Pseudomonadati; phylum Pseudomonadota; class Gammaproteobacteria; order Pseudomonadales; family Pseudomonadaceae; genus Pseudomonas; species Pseudomonas oryzihabitans. The sequence goes on along the minus strand of NZ_CP021645.1, from coordinate 3,110,882 downwards.
GTTGATCGGGAGATTCGTCGAGGAGATGTCGATGAGCTGCCAGAGCTTTTCTATCGAGCAAGCTACTTGTGTAAGAGTGCTACCAAGACCTATGGGGATCGACAGCGTGGGTTCGGCACCAGTCGGGGCTAGCCACCACGCCGGCCTTCCAGCTCCAGCGGATGATCCTGCCGCTATCCTGGATGCTCTTGGTGGTAACGGTCATGGGGGAAGGAGACAAACCATTTAATTCCAGCAGGCCTTCGCCACGGTCTGGCCGATCCGCTGGGTGGATGCCTCCCAGGTGCGGCGCTGGCCGCCGAGTAGCGCCGTAGCTGCTCGATGCGCTTGGATAGGTCGAAGTACGCCTCGATAATCCGCACCGAACGCTGCATTTCTGCGTCCTGGGTGGCCTTGGCGATTTCCTGGTACTGCTCGTAGCCGCGGTAGTCCTTCAGGAGCTTCTTCTGCTGCACCAGGTCATTGCGCCCGTGGCTGAACTGGAACAGATCCTCGAGCTCACGTAGCGAGTGGCTGTAGATCCCGCCGATCTAGAACATCCGCTGGCCACCCTGTTTCTCAAGGCACAGGGCGTTCTCGATCACCCCGCTCACTGTGCGGTGTAAACAGGTGCGGTATGGAGGGCCCTCCGGCAGCGATCGCTTCACCAGAGTGCGTTGGCCAAGGCCCTGCAGCTTCGCCGTCTTGCCCTTGAACGACAGGATGACGTTGGTCACGTGGGCCACAGCCGGGCCGAAGTGGAACGACTGGATCAGGTGGTGCCCCTCGGCATCCGCCATCCAGGGCGCGCTCAGAGCGTCTGCGCCGCGAAATCGATAGAGCTGCTGGTGGCGATCACCGCGTTCACATCCTGGCCCGCGTCGAGCAGGATGGCGCCGAAGC